>CAVSCN010000001.1:0-31858 GCA_963726425.1 uncultured Actinomycetota bacterium
CAATGACGACACCAGGGCGCCGCGGACCGCCTCTAGACCCAAGCTCTTCAATGTGCCGGAGGCCTTGTTCGCCATGCCGATCGCGATATGCAGCGTGCCCGCCGGCTCGCCGATGTCATCGATGTAAGTCGCCGCGCCCTGGACGTGCAGGCGAGCGGAATCGTGCGGCAGCGGCTTATGAACCACTGTGGTCGTGTGCGCGTCGAGTACCGCTAAGTCATCACTCGGCGGCATGGAGCATTCCAATCCGGGTCGCCGCGCTTCCGCCCGCGATCTCCATGAGCGTCTTCTCAAGCAGATTGGCGGCGATCGTCTTCCGATAGGCCGCGGTGGCGCGCATGTCGGTAAGCGGGGTGAAGTCCTCGTCGATTGCCTCGCGCGCAAAGCGCCAGGTCGCAGGTCGTCGAGGCTCGCGCCTACAAGTGCGCGCTCAGCTTTCCCAGCGCGCTTTGGAGTCGCCGCCACACCGCCGCAGGCGACGCGCGCGCCAACAATTTTTCGTCCATCGAGGTCGAACCGCGCCGCCAGCATGACAGCGGAAATGTCCTCGTCAAAACGCTTCGACACCTTGAAAGCGCGGTAACGCTGATGGGCGGCGAGCAATGGCGCCTCGAGCGCCAGGACGAACTCGTGGCGGCGGTTTGCTGTGGCTCTAACCACAGCAAACCACCCACTAATGTGGTAAACCGAACGCTCGGACTGCACCGGGATGGGACAGTTCGGCGGGTAAATGGCTGCTGTCACCACTGTCCGTCGTTGCGGGGAGGAAAGGCTGTCGAGCTAATTGCGATGACCTCGGCGGGAGTCACCCGATCCGGGAAATGGCGGCCGCCGCAGACGGCATCGCCATATTCGCCGGGCGACTGCCGTTATGCGCGCCAGAGCAGCTCGTCGAGTTCGGCGTCGACGTCGATGAAGTCGCTCTCGTTGCCAGCAGCGATGACCTCGTATGTCTTGGCCAGGAACGCGGCGGTCGAGGCGCGCGGAGCCTCGAAGTGAGCCTCGCCGAACGGGGACGACAGCGCGATGTTCAGCAGCTCCCGGCCGTGGTCATCGGTCGGCCACACCTGGACGTCGCCCTCGCCCGCAGGACCCTCAAGGCCCACGGCCAGCAGGTCCCTGGCGAAGATCCACTCGACAGGCTCGTCCGTTCCGACGTGGAACGCCATGCGGATCGCATACGGGTCGTCTGCGCTGTAGTTCAGGCTGGCGACCAGGGGGACCGCGCCGTGATCAGGCACCACGAGGGAGAGGCCGAGCTCTGCAGACACGGTCACACTGCTGTTCATCATCGGGTCAGACCTTTGCCTTGTCGTGTCCCGGATTGCCGGGCTTCGATTTATTGCGCGCGGTTGCCCATCGCTTATGAGGCTCAGGTCCCGCGAGAATTGTCATCGCGGGAGGTTGATTCCGCGAAAGAAGACGCTCGTAACCTCGGTCACCGCTCATCAAACCGTCCACGACCTGGTCAAACGCTTCGAGAAATAGAACGCCGCTTTCTGCGAATACTGTTCCTGTGACCAGCGCGAATGCTTGTGACCTGTGTCTCACGGGGCGACGTGACGAAGTTTTCGCAGGTAGGAAGCGTTTCCGGGGATACCAGGTCGCTCGCGACCTGCGGGCCCCTAACACGCCCGAGCAATACCTATCCGGTCAAGCTGACGGCGCAGAATATCGCCAGCTATTGCATAACCGCTAAATCGGAATTCTCATGATGAGGGCGGCGACGAAGCGCGCGTGGGGTGGGGACGGAGCGCGTGGGGTGGACGGAGCGCGCGAGGATGGTCCGAGAGCGGGCAGAGGGTGAACGAGCGTGACGCCGGGCCGGAGCACGAGGGTGAGGTGCGAGGCGCGCGCTCGGATTACCACTTACCACTCAGCGCGCCCGTTGGCCACGATCGCGTCGCGGACGTAACCGCCAGGTCCGGCGCCACCGCCTCGTAGTTCGCGGCGAATCGCTCGTCGGCGACGTACATCTCGCCCAGGCCGCGGTGCATCTGGACCGGGCAGTCATAGAACCAGCGGCTGATGTGCTGCCGGTGTCTGCTCCGCGACGCCCGTCGCCGCGGCCGAGTCCGCCGCCTGGCCGACCGCCAGCGCCGCTGCGAACGCGGCGGTGATCTGCGCGGCCTCGGCCTTGATCGCGAGCCAGTCCTGCTTACTGTAGGCACTTCGTCCGCTGCCGGACCTGCCGGTAGGCCTCCGTCTCGCCCCAGCGCGCCGTGACCTCGTCGGCGTACTGCGCCGGGTCGTATGCGCCGAACACCTCCAGCCGTTCCTCGGCCGTCAGCGAGATGCCCAGCTGGTCTGCCTCCATCGCTCTCTCCACTGCCTCGATCAGCCGCCGCGTTCGCTCGAGCCGGGCCGCCAGCAGTTCGTGCTGGCGGCGCAGGTGCTCAGACGGCTCGGCTCCGGGTCGCTGACCAGATCGGTTATGTCCGAGAGGGCGAAGCCGAGCTCGCGGTAGAACATGATCTGCTGCAGCCGCCGCAGGTCACGGTCGCCGTACCGGCGATATCCCGCGCCGGACCGGTCGGCCGGCGTGAGCAGCCCGATCCGGTCATAGTGGTGCAGCGTCCGTACCGAGACGCCGGCCAGGCTGGCGATCTGGCCCACCGAGTAGCTCATGGCCGCGCCCCCTCGTGGCCCGATCCTGAACTATGACGTTACGTCAGGGTCAAGCCGGAAGCTGGCCGCGTGCTCGCGGGAACTCCCGCGCCGTTGGAATGCGCTACTCTGAGAGCGCCTTAGCGCGGGCGATTGGCTCAGCGGGAGAGCGCCTCGTTCACACCGAGGAGGTCACTGGTTCGATCCCAGTATCGCCCACCACCACCCCGGCGGCCGGTTCAGCGAGAACCGGCCGTTTCGCATTTGCGCCGTCGCCGGGCCCCGCTACCTCCAGCTAGTCACCCCACCGGGTGAGACCACCCGGCCGCGGCCCGGAAATGCCCTTCTACCAGGCGTTCTGCTTACCCATCGTTTACGCGCTCCGTGGGTTCTGCGCACGATGAGTCGGGTACCCCCGTGACGCTGAGTAGCTAGAAGGGCGCGCCGAGTTTTGCCAGTCCGGTCGTGCCACGGGGACGGGGGAGCGGCGTGTTCGGAGCAGGGCGGCCCGACAACCAGCCCGGCAACCAGGCGCCGGACGACGGCCAGCAGGACGACGGCCAGCAGGGCGCCGGCGAAGGGAGCCCGGTCCGCGCACCCCGGGGAACCCGGTCAGGAGCCCGGCCGGGAACCAGCGGGCCGGGCCGACCGGATGTTCGGGACCAGTCCGAAGGTAGTGGCCGTCGCCGTGGTCGCGGTCGCCGTGGCCCTGACCGGCGGCGCCTTCGCTTTCACCAGCACCCGGCAGCCACATCGCACGGCCGGGGGTCCAGGCGGTCCAGCAGGCATCCGGCCCCATCCGGCTGGTGTCGATCACCCCGGCCGACGGTGCCGCGCCAGGTCGACGGCGCCAACCCGATCACGGTGACGTTCTCCGAGCCGGTCGCGACCGATACGCCCGCAGCCCACGCTGCAGCCCGTCCATCCCCGGCCACTGGTCGGCGGAGGGTGACCAGCTGGTCTTCACACCCGGAGACCGCGATTCAGGCCGTCGAGCCGGGTCACCCTGACGGTGCCTTCCGGCCTCAATGGCGTGCACGGCGCGGGTGGCGGCCTGCTCGGAAAGACGGTCACCGACCACTTCCGCACCGGCACGTATTCGTCGCTGCGACTGACGGAGATACTCGGTCAGCTCGGGTACCTGCCGCTGAACTGGTCGGTCGCCACGGAACGGGGCGTTCAGGGAGCAGTTCTCCTCGCGTCGACTCCGACCTGCCGAACGTGACGCAGCAGTCCATGGCCTACGACCCGCCGGCCGGGAACTTCGCCTGGAAGCCTGGCTACCCGGCCGAGCTGCACAGCCTGTGGTCGCCGGACAGCGCCGCCAACGTGGTCGTGCGCGGCGCGATCATGGCCTTCCAGTCCCAGCACGGCATGACCATCGACGGGAACGTCACGCAGCGCCTGTGGACGGCGCTGTTCAAGGCCGACGAGCGGGCGCAGCAGAATCCGAACGGCTACACCTACGCGATCGCGAGCAAGGCGCTCGCCGGAGACGCTGACGATCTGGCACAACGGCCACATCGTGCTGCGCAGCCTGGCGAACACCGGCATCCCGGTCGCGCCCGACCGTCGACGGCTCGTTCCCGGTCTACCTGCGCCTACCGGTTCCAGATCATGAGCGGCACGAACCCGGACGGCAGCCACTACGCCGACCCGGTCTCGTTCGTGTCCTACTTCAACGGCGGCGACGCCGTGCACTACTTCCCGCGCGGCTCCTACGGCTTCCAGCAGAGCCTGGGCTGCGTCGAGCTGCCGATGACCCAGGCCAGGAAGGCCTATCCGTACCTGACCTACGGCAGCGTGGTCACCGTCCGCGGCTGACGCAAGCCAGCCCGCAAGCTACCGTCTGGCATCGCAACGACGCGGTGCCAGGCGGTTTCCGAGTCCGCGGCTAGCCGCTGATCTGCACCGGCCCGACCGTCACCCCGTCCAGCTCGGCCACGTAGCCGGATCCGAACGCGGTGGCCGGCGTGTGCACGCCGGCCGCGACCCCGGCCGGCTGCGCGGCCAGCCTGGTGGCCGCCCGTACCAGCGAGTCGGCGGTGAGGTCGTACGGATTCGGCGTCGTCAGGGTCGCGGTGGCGGCCCTGGACCCGTCGGTCGCCCTGGCCCACACCTCGGCGCGCCCGCCGGAGCGGGCGGCCGCACCCGGTCCGCGGACCGCGCCGCGCCAGCGCATCCGCGACCGCCGCGGCCGGGCCGAACCGCAGCACCGCGGCCGTCGCGGCGCCGCCCGGCGGGGTCGGGGTGTACGTCGTGATCGTGGGGATGCCGGTCGAGTAGTACGCCGTGCTGACGTCGCCCCATGGCACCGCGCTCACCTTCCGGCGGCCGGACGGGAACTCGGCCAGGACCGACTTCCAGCCGACCGGCACCGGCGTGATGACCCCGTGGATCCTGGCCCGGCCGCCGCGCCGCAGCATGGCGAGGGCGGTCCGGGCGGTGCCGGCGCTCGGACCGCTTCCGGGCAGGAACGCAAGGTCGAGCGCGCTCGCGCCGGGCAGGGCCGCGGCTACCATCGCGGCCAGGCAGTCGGTCGGGACCACGTCGAATCCGATGCCGGGCAGCACCACCACGCCGGCCCCGGCCGCGCGGTTGTGCAGGCCCCGGAGCTGCTCGAAGACGTCGATCTCGCCGGTGATGTCCAGGTAGTGCACACCGGTGTCGCAGCACGCCTGCGCCATCTGCAGTGCCGTGGCGATGAACGGGCCCGCGCAGTGCGCCACGACCGCAACCTCGGCCAGCCCGGCCCGCACCGCCACCGGGTCATCGAGGCCGAAGACGCGCTGCTCCAGCCCGAGCTCGGCGGCCAGCGGGCCGATCCGCTGCGCCGACCGCCCGGCCAGGACCGGCCGCTCGCCGCGGGCGACGGCAAGCCGGGCGGCCAGCTCGCCGGTATAGCCGTTCGCGCCGTAGATGAGCCAGCTCATGATCCGCCCCGTTCAGCTAGTTACCAGGGACCTGTGCCCGATTCTTTATCAGTCGCGCCGCCGCTACTGGTCAGTTGCCACTAGAGTCGCAGAGGCGGATGTCTCGATATACCTCGGACCATCCTGCGCTCATTTATCCCGCCCGCCGTGCGCGGCCGGGCCGGGACCAACGGCGCGCACCTAGGGGAATGTCTTGTCGTCTGCGACGCAGCTCCGAACCCGAGTCATGGCCGTGGGAAGCGTCATCGTCTTCCTGCTCGTCGCTGGGGTCTGGATCGCCTTCACCCAGTCCTCGGCCCAGTCCGGCGCCGACTCAGCAAGCCGGCCGCGAGCGCGAAGAAGAAAACGACGGCCGCCCACGCCTCGGCCGCGCCCGCTGCAGGTGACTTCGGTGACCCCGGCGTCCCACTCGACCGGCGTCAGCGGCGTCGCGCCGATCAAGATCCAGTTCTCCGAGCCGGTGGCGGCCGGCTCGCCGCTGCCGTCGGTGCACCCCGCCGTCGCAGGCACGCTGGCAGGGCGCCGGGCACCAGCTCGCTCGAGTTCGTGCCCGCCGTCGGCTTCAGGCAGTCGACCCACGTCACGGTCAAGATCCCCGGCGGCGCGCTCGGCGTCCGCTCGGCCGGCGGCGGCCTGCTGGCCGCCACCATGCACGTGCGCTTCCGGGTCGGCACCTACCAGACGCAGCGGCTGGACGAACTGCTCGCCCAGCTCGGGTACCTGCCGCTGACCTGGGCGTCCGTCGTCCGGCGCGACCGACCCGGCCGCCACCGACGCGCAAGGCCAGCTCGCCGCCGCGTACTCGCCGCCGCAGGGCCAGTTCAGCTGGAAGTCGGGCTACCCGAGCGAGCTCCGGCGGTTCTGGCGGTCCGGCAGCACCGCGGGCCTGATCCTGCAGGGCGCGATCCGCAAGTTCGAGTCCGACCACGGCCTGACCATGGACGGCATCGCCGGACCGCAGGTGTGGGCCAGCCTGCTCAAGGCCGAGGCCGACTAGCGACGCGAACAAGGACGGCTACACCTACGCGATCGCCGACGAGGCCAACCCGGAGACGCTGACCATCTGGCACAACGGGCGCGAGGTGCTGCACACGCTGACCAACACCGGCATCCCGGCGTCGCCCACCACCATCGGCACCGCCCCGGTCTACATCCGGTACTACACCCAGATCATGCGCGGCAAGAACCCGGACGGGACCAAGTACGCCGACCGCGTCTACTACGTCGCCTACTTCCGGGCCGGCGAGGCCGTGCACTACTTCCTGCGGCCGTACTACGGCGCACCGCAGAGCCTGGGCTGCGTCGAGCTGCCGATGAACGAGGCGAAGCTGGCCTGGCCGTACCTGACCTACGGCAGCCTGGTCACGGTGCTGCGCGGCGCGGACACGCCGGGCACGAGCCCGACGGACCCGACCACCTAAGGCGCGACGGCCGGCCGGTCTAGGGCCAGCCCCGGCACCTGCCACGCCGCGGGCGGCGTCGATAGCATCGCGGCGCCGGACAAGTCTGCGCGCCGATAGCATCCAGGCAGCCGACGATCCGACCCCATCGCAAGGAGTCAGCCGTGCCTGCCGACAAGCTGCACATCACACTCGCCGGAAGCGAGCACGTGGTGGAGGAAGGCACGACGGCCGGCCAGGCGCTGGCCGGCCAGCCGGAGACCGATCGCCGCCCGGGTCAACGGCGAGCTCCGCGACCTGGCCGCGGTGCTCGGCGACGGCGACGAGGTGGAGCCGGTCAGCATCGACTCGCCCGACGGGCTGAACATCCTGCGCCACTCCACCGCGCACGTCCTGGCCCAGGCGGTGCAGGACCTGTTCCCGGAGGCCAAGCTCGGCATCGGGCCGCCGATCGAGAACGGCTTCTACTACGACTTCGACGTCCCGCAGCCCTTCGGCCCGGACGACCTCAAGGCCATCGAGCAGAAGATGCGCCAGATCGTCAAGCAGGGCCAGCGCTTCAGCCGCCGCGCCGTGACCGACGACGAGGCCAGGGACGAGCTGGCCGACGAGCCGTACAAGCTCGAGCTGATCGACCTCAAGGGCGGAGCCGGCGAGCGGCGAGGTGGCGGGCGACGCCGGCGAGTCGGTGGAGGTCGGCGGCTCCGAGCTGACGATCTACGACAACCTGGACGCCGGACACCGGCGAGCTGGTCTGGAAGGACCTGTGCCGCGGCCCGCACCTGCCGACGACCAGGAACATCCCGGCGTTCAAGCTGATGCGCACCGGCGGCGCGTACTGGCGCGGCAGCGAGCAGAACCCGCAGCTGCAGCGGATCTACGGCACCGCGTGGCCGTCCCGGGACGCGCAGGACGAGTACCTGAAGCTGCTGGAGGAAGCGGAGAAGCGCGACCACCGCAAGCTCGGCGCCGAGCTGGACCTGTTCTCGTTCCCGAACGAGATCGGCAGCGGGCTGCCCGTGTTCCATCCCGAAGGGCGGCATCATCCGCAAGGCGCTGGAGGACTACTCCCGCACGCGGCACGAGCAGGCGGGCTACGAGTTCGTCTACACCCCGCACATCACCAAGTCGAACCTGTTCGAGACCTCCGGCCACCTGCAGTGGTACGAGGAGGGGATGTACCCGCCCATGGAGATGGAGGGCGCGAAGTACTACCCCAAGCCGATGAACTGCCCGATGCACATCCTGATCTACGCGTCGCGCGGCCGGTCCTACCGGGAGCTGCCGCTGCGGCTGTTCGAGTTCGGCACCGTGTACCGGTTCGAGAAGTCCGGCGTCGTGCACGGCCTCACCCGGGCGCGCGGCTTCACCCAGGACGACTCGCACATCTTCTGCACGCCCGACCAGCTGCAGGACGAGCTGGCCAGCCTGCTCGACTTCGTGGTCGGGCTGCTGCGCGACTACGGGCTGACCGAGTTCGAGGCCGAGCTGTCGACCCGGCCGGAGAAGTTCGTCGGCGAGATCGCCGAGTGGGACAAGGCCGAGGCCGCGCTCAAGTACGCGCTGGACAAGTCCGGCCTGCCGTACGTCATCGCCGAGGGCGAGGGCGCGTTCTACGCGCCGAAGATCGACGTGCACGTCAAGGACGCGATCGGCCGCCGGTGGCAGCTGTCCACGCTGCAGGTCGACTTCCAGGAGCCCGGCCGGTTCGGCATCGAGTACCAGGCCGCCGACGGCAGCCGGCAGCGGCCGTACATGATCCACCGGGCGCTGTTCGGCTCGATCGAGCGGTTCTTCGGCATCCTGGTCGAGCACTTCGCCGGCGCGTTCCCGCCCTGGCTGGCGCCGGTCCAGGTCGTCGGCATCCCGATCTCCGACGCGCATGTCGACCTACCTGGAGGAGGTCGCCACCCGGCTGCGCGAGCACGGCATCCGGGTCGAGGTCGACGCCAGCGACGACCGCATGCAGAAGAAGATCCGCACCGCGCAGCGGCAGAAGGTGCCGTACATGCTGCTCGCGGGCGACGACGACGTCGCGGCGGGCGCGGTGTCGTTCCGGTACCGCAGCGGCGAGCAGAAGAACGGCGTGCCCGTCGTCGACGCCATCGCGGAGATCACCGGCGCCGTCGCCAGCCGGATCCAGGTCTGAGCCCAGTGCCGGACGAAGCCTCGGACGTCGGACCCGACGGCCTGCAGCGGCTGTGGATGCCGCACCGGATGGCCTACATCAAGGGCGAGGGCAAGCCCGCCGACGGCGGCGCGCCCGAGTGCCCGTTCTGCAAGGTCCCGACGCTGAGCGACGAGGACGGGCTCATCGTGGCCCGCGGCCCGACCGTGTACGCGGTGCTGAACCTGTACCCCTACAACAGCGGCCACCTCATGATGGTGCCGTACCGGCACGTCGCCGACTACACCGACCTGACCGCGGACGAGACAGCCGAGCTGGCCGACTTCACCAAGCGGTCGATGACCGCGCTGCGCGACGCCTCCCAGGCCCAGGGCTTCAACATCGGCATGAACATGGGCGGCGTCGCCGGCGCCGGCATCGCCGCGCACCTGCACCAGCACATCGTGCCGCGGTGGGGCGGCGACGCCAACTTCATGCCGGTGGTCGGCCGCACCAAGGTCCTCCCGCAGCTCCTCGCCGATACCCGCGCGCATCCTCGCCGGCCAGCATGGCCGCGAGCCTCGGAGGCTAGTCCTTGGCGGCCCCCGCCACCTTGTCCGCGAGGTGCGACGGCAGCGGCTCGTACCGCAGGTACGAGCGGGTGAACGAGCCGGTGCCGTGTGACATCGAGCGCAGGTCGATCGCGTACCGGGTGACCTCCAGCTCGGGGATCTCCGCCTTGACCAGCGTCCGGCCGCCGGCGTACCGGCTCGGTGCCGAGCACCCGGCCGCGCCGGGAGGACAGGTCGGACATGACCGCGCCGACGTAGTCGTCGGCCACGAGCACGGACACCTCATCCACCGGCTCCAGCAGCAGCACCTGGGCCTTCGCGGCCGCGTCCTCGCAGGCCCGCCCGGCCGGCCTTCTGGAACGCCATGTCGGAGGAGTCGACCGAGTGCGCCTTGCCGTCGAACAGGGTGACCTGGATGTCGACCATCGGGTAGCCGGCCACCACGCCCTGCTCCATCTGGGCGCGGACGCCCTTCTCGACCGACGGGATGAACTGACGCGGCACCACGCCGCCGACGATCTTGTCGACGAACTCGAAGCCGCCGCCTGAGGCGAGCGGCTCGACCTCGATGTGCACGATGCCGAACTCGCCGTGGCCGCCGGACTGCTTGACGTTCCGGCCGAGGCCCTGGGCCTTGCTCGCGACGGTCTCGCGCAGCGGCACCCGCAGCTCCACGGTCTCCACCGCGACGCCGTACCGGGTAGACAGCCGGTCGAGCAGCAGGTCGGCGTGCGCCTCGCCCATGCACCACAGCACCAGCTGGCGGGTCTCGGCGTTGTTCTCCAGCCGCAGCGTCGGGTCCTCGGCCACGAGCCGGGCGAGCGCCTGCGACATCTTGTCCTCGTCGGCCTTGGACTTGGCCTGGATCGCGACCGGCAGCAGCGGCTCGGGCATCGCCCACGACTCCATCAGCAGCGGCCGGTCCTTGTCCGACAGCGTGTCGCCGGTCTCGGCGGTGCTCAGCTTCGCGACCGCGCAGATGTCGCCGGCCGCGCACAGGTCGACCGGTGCGCTGCTGCTTGCCGAGCGGCGAGGTGAGCGCGCCCACCCGCTCGTCCTCGTCGTGGTCGGCGTGCCCGCGGTCCTCACGGCCGTGCCCGGAGACGTGCACGGTCGCGTCCGGGCGGAGCGTGCCGGAGAACACCCGGACCAGGCTGACCCGGCCGACGTACGGGTCGGAGGTCGTCTTGACGACCTCGGCGAGCAGCGGGCCGTCGGGGTCGGCGGTCACGTTGGTGACGGACTTGCCGTCGATCGTGGTCACCGCGGGCATCGGGTGCTCTTCCGGGGCGGGGAACGCCTGGGTGATCACCTCGAGCAGTTCCTCCATGCCGATGTGATGCGGCGCGGAGGAGGCGAGCACCGGGTAGAAGCTGCCCCGGGCGACGGCCGTCTCCAGGTCCTCGATGAGGCCCTTGACGTCGATCTCCTCACCGGACAGATAGGCGTCCATGAGGGACTCGTCTTCGCTCTCCTGGATGATCGCCTCGATCAGCGCGCCGCGCGCCTCCTCGACCCGGTCGGCGTCGGCCGCCGGAACGTCGGCCTCGGCCCTGGCTGCCGCCGGAGTAGTCGTAGAAGCGCTGCGAAAGCAGTCCGATCAGGCCCTGTACGCCGCCCTGCCCGTCGGTGACCGGCAGGTACAGGGGCGCGACCGAGTCGCCGAACGCATCCCGGCAGGCGGCCAGCGCCTCGTCGAAGTCGCCCCGCTGGTGGTCGATCTTGGTGATGACGACGGCGCGGGGCGTGCCTACCGCCGCGCATTCGTCCCAGAGCATCCGGGTCAGCCCGTCCACGCCGTCGGCCGCGGACACCGTGAACAGGGCTGCGTCCGCCGCGCGCAGCCCTGCGCGCAGGTCGCCGGTGAAGTCGGCGTAGCCAGGGGTGTCCAGGAGGTTGACCTTGACGTTCCCGTGCACGAACGGGACCAGGGTCAGGTTGACCGAGCGCCCCTGCCTGATCTCGACCTCGTCGAAGTCGCTGACGGTCGAGCCGTCCTCGACCCGGCCCTCGCGCTGAATGGTCCCGGTCGCGACCAGGAGGGCCTCGGCGAGAGTTGTCTTACCTGCTCCGGAGTGGCCGACCAGCACCACGTTGCGCACGCTCTCGGGCTGGCCGGCCGCTGATGTCCGGCCGGCGGCTCCCGCTGCCTGAGACTTCTCCGCCATGTGCATCGCCTCCTGGGCTTGCGAACTTGTTCTAAGGGACCGGTGGTCTCCTGCCTTAGGTGTTCTCCTGCTGCACGCCCAGCCTTTACCTGACGGTCGCGGTCCACAAGCCCCTGGCCGGAATCACCCCGGCTGATCCGGTCTGTCCGCCAGGGGTTCGATAGCCGCCGGAACGGCGGCGCGCCAGTAGGATCAAGCCGCCATGCTCAAAGTCCTGCGACCCTGCGCTGGGCCGGCTGCTCACGCCCGTCGGTGAGGCCCTCGCCCGCACGCCGATCACGCCGAACGCAGTCACGATCGTCGGCACCATCGGCATGTCCGCGAGCGCGCTGATCTTCTTCCCGACCGGGCACCTGTTCGTGGGCGTGGTCGTCTGCACGATCTTCGTGTTCTGCGACATGCTGGACGGCACCCTGGCCCGGATCAAGGGCACGCCCGGCAAGTTCGGCGCGTTCCTGGACTCGACGCTGGACCGGGTCGCGGACGCGGCGGTGTTCTCCGGCCTGGCCATCTACTTCGTCCGCGGCGGGCACGACCACGTGCTGGCCGCCGTGTCGCTGTTCTGCCTGGTGGCGGGGGCGCTGGTGTCCTATGCCAAGGCACGGGCCGAGAGCCTGGGGCTGAGCTGCGACGTCGGCTTCGCCGAACGCACCGAACGGCTACTTATCGGGCTTGTGGCCGCGGGCCTGTCCGGCCTTGGCGTACCGTATGTCCTCCCTATCGGACTCTGGGCGCTGGCCGCGGTCAGCGCGTTCACGTTCGGGCAGCGCGTCCTCGCCGCGTACCGGTCGGCGGCGGACGCCGTCGAAGGGAGCCGGGACGGAGGCCAGCGCGCGCGGCCGGGCCCGGGCCACGGACGTGACCGGAGGCCGGGAAGCCCCGCCGGGAGGGTAAGGATGCCGGGACTCAAGGACAGGATGATCAGCGTGGGCTACGGCCTGGGCTGGAGCATCGTCTGCAGGCTGCCGGAAACCTGGACGGCGCGCGCGTTCCGGTTCTTCGCGGACCTGGCCTGGCGCCGCGAAGGCCCGCGGGTCCAGGTGCTCGAGGCCAACCTGGTCCGCATCCTCGGCCCCGACGTCGACGGGAAGGCGCTGCGCGCCGCGTCCCGCGGCGTGCTGCGCAACTACGGCCGGTACTGGCTGGAGATCTTCCGGCTGCCGGTCATGCCGGTAGAGCAGCTGGTCGACGGCATGCACGACCGCGAGGGGGCCGCCAGCCGGCTCCTCGAGGCCGCCGCGGAAGGCCGCGGTCTGGTCATCGCGATCCCGCATATGGGCAACTGGGACCAGGCGGGGGCATGGATCATCGCCAAGGGGGCAGGGTCATTCACCACGGTGATGGAACGGCTCAAGCCGGAGTCGCTGTACGAGCGTTTCGTCACGTTCCGTGAGGGCCTGGGCATGGAGGTGCTACCTGCTAGCGGGGGAGTCCGGCCATTCGGGATACTGGCAGAGAGACTGCGGTCCGGGAAGATCGTCATTCTGCCGGCTGACCGGGATGTCACTGGCAGCGGCATAGAAGTTGATTTCTTCGGCGAGAAGGCCAAGATGATGGCTGGTCCTGCTGCGCTTGCCGTGCTTACCGGCGCGGCCCTGGTGCCGGCCGCGCTCTGGTTCGAGGACGACGGCTGGGGCGTGCACGTGGGCGCCGAGATCAAGCCGCCCGCGGACGGCACCCGCTCGCAGAAGATCGCCGCGATGATGCAGGACCTTGCCGCGTTCTTTGAGGAAGGGATCAGGGCGCACCCGCACGATTGGCTCATGCTGCAGAAGGTGTTCGTCGCCGACCTCGACCCGGAGCGCCAGGCCAGGGCCGCCGCGCGGGCTGCCCGGGCTGCGCAGAATGGCGCGGCGGCCATGAGGGTCGGCCTGGTGTGCCCCTATGACTGGGAGGTGCCCGGCGGGGTCCGCGAGCACATCAGCGGGCTGGCCGAGGCACTGATCGAGCTGGGCCACGACGTATCGGTGATCGCGCCGGCCGACGACGACGCGGAGCTGCCCTACTACGTCGTGCCCGCCGGGCGGGCCGTGCCGGTGCCGTATAACGGCTCAGTGGCGCGGCTGGCGTTTGGCTTCCTGTCGGCCGGACGGGTCCGGCGCTGGCTCAAGGACGGCGACTTCGACGTCCTGCACGTGCACGAGCCGGCCGCTCCGAGCCTGTCGCTGCTGGCCTGCTGGGTCGCGGACGGGCCGATCGTGGCCACGATGCACGCCGCCATGCCCAGGTCCCGCGCGCTGCACGCCGCGCAGCCCATCCTGGCCTCGGCCCTGGAGAAGATCAGCGGCCGGATCGCGGTGGCCGAGGCCGCCAGGTCCACGCTGGTGGAGCACCTGGGCGGGGACGCGGTGCTGATTCCCAACGGCGCTGCACGTGAGCCGGTACGAGAAGGCAGAGCCGCTGCCCGGCTTCCCCGGCACCGGCGGCACGCTCGGCTTCCTCGGCCGGATGGACGAGCCGCGCAAGGGCCTGGACATCCTGCTGGCCGCGTTCAGCCAGCTGGCGCCGGAGCGGCCGGAGCTGCGGTGCTGATCGCGGGCGCGGCGACCAGGACGAGGTGATGGAGCAGGTGCCGGCGCCGCTGCGGGTCGCGGGTCGTGCTACTCGGCCAGGTCAGCGACGCCGACCGGATCCGGATGCTGCACTCGGTCGACGTCTTCTGCGCGCCCAACACCGGCGGCGAGAGCTTCGGCTACGTCCTGGTCGAGGCCATGGCGTCCGGCGCGCCGATCGTGGCCAGCGACCTGGAGGCATTCCGCCAGGTGCTGCGCGGCGGGCAGGCCGGCGAGCTGTTCCCGACCGGGGACCCGGCCGCGCTGGCGGCCGCGACCGCGAAGCTGCTGGACAACCCCGCGCACCGGGCGTCGCTCTCCGCGGCGGCCTCGGTCGCGGTGCGCGAGTTCGACTGGTCTGTGGTGGCCCGCGACGTGGTCCGGGTCTATCAGGCCGTTGCCCCGGCCACGGGCCGCGTGGCAGTCTCGCTGTGAGGTCCGGCGCACCCGTCGCCGCGGTACCGGAGGCAGTCTCCCCATGACGCCGATGACCAGCATCATCGTCATCGCCGTGGTGGCCTGCGTCGGCGTGTACATCTCCTGGCGGGCAGGCCGCCTGGACCGGCTGCACGCGCGGCTCGAGGCGGCCAGGTTCGCGCTGGACGCCGCGCTGGTGCGGCGCAGTTCGGTTGCCCTCGAGCTGGCATCGTCGGGGCTGCTTGACCCGGCCACCAGCGTCCTGCTGGCGGGCGCCGCCCACGACGCCAGGTCCGCGCAGCTCGCCCGCGAGATGCCCGAGAGCGACCTGACCCGGGCGCTGCGGGCGGTCTTCAGCCAGCCGGACTTCAGGACCCTGCTGGCGGGCCGCGAGGGCGCCGAGGAGTTGCTGGGGGAACTGGAAAGCGCTTCTCATCAGGTCTTCCTGGCCCGGAAGTTCTACAACGACGCGGTGGCGGCTACGCTGGCCGCCCGGCGGCGCTGGCTCGCGGTAATATTCCGGCTCGCCGGCCGCGCGGCCACGCCCGAGTTCTTCGAGATCGACGACTCGCTCGCGCCGGCCGGCGAAGCCGGGCCCGGGGCCGACCTGCCGCACCTGACGTCCTAGCGATAGCGCTTCCCTGCATAAGTCCGTAGCACTTGTAGGGCTGCTGGCCGGGGGCACCGCAGATGTCACCGCCTACGATGGAAACGACAAGAAGACTTAGCTAGCAAGTGAGGTTTGTGGTGTCTGTCCAGAATTCGCAGGAGCCAGCCGCGAGGGGCACCAGCCGGGTCAAGCGCGGCATGGCCGACATGCTCAAGGGCGGCGTGATCATGGACGTGGTCACGCCCGACCAGGCGAAGATCGCCGAGGACGCCGGCGCGGTCGCGGTCATGGCGCTGGAGCGGGTCCCGGCCGACATCCGCAAGCAGGGTGGCGTGGCCCGGATGAGTGACCCGGACATGATCGACGGGATCATCGCGGCCGTCTCGATCCCGGTCATGGCCAAGTGCCGGATCGGGCACTTTGCCGAGGCTCAGGTGCTGCAGGCCATCGGCGTCGACTACATCGACGAGTCCGAGGTGCTGACGCCGGCGGACGAGGCCCACCACGTGGACAAGTGGGAGTTCACCGTCCCGTTCGTGTGCGGCGCTACCAACCTCGGCGAGGCCCTGCGGCGGATCACCGAGGGTGCCGCGATGATCCGGTCCAAGGGCGAGGCGGGTACCGGGAACGTCGTCGAGGCGACCCGGCACATGCGCTCGATCCGGGGTGAGATCCGCAGGCTGGCGGGCCTGTCCGCGGAGGAGCTGTTCACGGCGGCCAAGGAGCTGCAGGCCCCCTACGAGCTGGTGGCCGAGGTGGCCGCCCTCGGCAAGCTTCCGGTCGTGCTGTTCACCGCGGGTGGCCTCGCCACGCCGGCCGACGCCGCGATGATGATGCAGCTCGGTGCCGACGGCGTGTTCGTGGGCTCGGGCATCTTCAAGTCCGGTGACCCGGCGGCGAGGGCGGCGGCGATCGTGAAGGCCACCACGTTCCACGACGACCCGGACGTCATCGCGAAGGTGTCCCGCGGCCTCGGCGAGCCGATGGTCGGGATCAACCTGGACGAGCTCGCGCCGGAGCAGCGGTACGCCGGCCGCGGGTGGTGATGACCGCACAACCGCGCCCCCTGGCAGGCGTGCTCGCGCTGCAAGGCGATGTGGCCGAGCACGTACGGGCGCTGCGCGCGGCGGGTGCCGAGCCCGCCGCGGTGCGGCGGCCCGAGGAGCTGGACCGGGTCCGGGGGCTGATCATCCCCGGCGGGGAGTCCACCACGATCTGGAAGCTGATCGAGATCTTCGGGCTGGCCGAGCCGCTGCGCAAGCGCATCGCCGACGGCATGCCGGTGTTCGGCTCCTGCGCCGGGATGATCATGCTCGCCGACCGGCTGCCCGATCCCGCGTCCGGCCAGCAGACCCTGGGCGGCATCGACATGACGGTTCGCCGCAATGCCTTCGGCCGCCAGGTCGACTCGTTCGAGCGGGACCTGGACATCGCCGGCCTGCGCCGGCGGGCCCTACCGGGCCGTGTTCATCCGCGCGCCGTGGGTGGAGGACGTCGGCACCGGCGTCGAGGTTCTCGCCACCGAGCCGGGCACGAGTAGGATCGTCGCCGTCCGCCAGGGTCGGGCCCTCGCCACCTCGTTCCATCCCGAGCTGACCCCAGACTGGCGCATTCACGAAATGTTCGTCGACATGATGAGGGATCGGGCATGAGCGGCCACTCTAAGTGGGCCACCACCAAGCACAAGAAGGCGGCGGTCGACGCCAGGCGCGGCAAGCTGTTCGCAAAGCTGATCAAGAACGTCGAGGTCGCCGCGCGCAGCGGCGGGCCTGACCCGGCCGGCAACCCCACCCTGTACGACGCGATCCAGAAGGCCAAGCGCAGCTCGGTCCCCAACGACAACATCGACCGCGCGCTGCGCCGTGGAGCCGGCCTGGAGGCCGGCGGCGCCGCCTACGAGAACATCACCTACGAGGGTTACGCACCCGGCGGGGTCGCGGTCCTGGTGGAGTGCCTGACCGACAACAGGAACCGGGCCGCCGCCGAGGTACGGGCCGCGCTGACCCGTAATGGCGGTTCCATGGCCGATCCCGGGTCGGTTTCTTACCTGTTCAACCGCAAGGGCGTTGTGATCGTGCCCACGGCCGGGGGTATCACGGAGGACGACGTGCTGGGCGCCGTGCTAGACGCGGGCGCGGAGGAGGTTAACGATCTTGGCGAGTCCTTCGAGGTGGTCAGTGAGGCAACTGACCTGGTCGCCGTGCGCACCGCACTGCAGCAGGCGGGCATTGACTATGAGTCGGCGGAGGCGGCCTTCCTGCCCTCGGTCGAGGTCCCGCTCGACGAGGAGAACGCCAAGAAGGTGTTCCGGCTGATCGACGCCCTCGAAGACTCCGACGACGTTCAGGACGTGTACGCCAACTACTCGGTCTCGGACGAGATCATGGAGAAGGTCGGGTGAGTGAACCCGGACCGTGCGGGGCCGCCGGTGACGGGCGGCGGTCTGCAGCTCCGCCCGTTCACGCCGGCCGACGACCTCGAGCCGGAGTTCGCGCTGCGCCGCCGGGCGTTCGGCGCCATAACGGCGGGCGAAAAGCCCAAGTGGCAGGCCAGCATCGAGGCGAGCGTGGCGGCCGGGCCAGATCTTCGGCGCCTTCGATGGCGGCCGGCTGGTGGCCAGCGCCCGCTACTTCACCATGCGGCAGTGGTGGCACGGCCGGTCCATGCCGATGGCAGGCGTCGCCGGGGTCAAGGTCGCGCCCGAGGAGCGCGGCCGCGGGGTCGGCCGGGCCCTGATGGCGGAACTGCTGGCCGACATCGCGAGGCGCGGATTCCCGGTCTCTACTTTGTATCCGTCCACCCTGGGCGATCTACCGGTCGCTCGGCTGGGAGCTGGCGGGCGGCCTGCACGAGACCACGATGCCGGCGCGGGCCCTGGCCCTGCTGGCCGGGCCGGACCCCGCGGTGCCCGACCCGGCGCAGGCGGCGGAGCGGACGGCGAGGCACCGGGCCTGCGGCCCGCGGGCCCGGCTGACGCGGACGACATCACCGCCACCCTCGGCCGGGTGCATCAGGCGCTGCGGCACAACGGCCCGCTCACCCGGCAGCCCGAAGAGACGGCGCGCTGGCTGCAGAACGAAGACCAGTTCGCCTACCTGGCCGACGACGGGTTCCTGAGCTATCGCTGGTCAGACGGTCACGAAGGGCTGCACGTTGACGTGCTGACGGCGGCTTCGGCCGTCACCAGCCGGGCGCTGTGGCGCATCCTGGCCTCGCACGCGACGATGGCCGAGTCGGTCCGGGCCCGGCTCAGCCCCGACGACCCGATCACCTGGCTGCTGCGCGAGCCGGAAGCGGTCGACCACCGCGAGGAGAACTGGATGCTCCGGCTGGTCGACCCCGAGCAGGCGATCGCGGCCCGCGGGTTCCCCGCCAACGCCGCGGTGACGGCCCAGCTGGAGCTCACCGACCCGGACCTGCCCGGCAACTCCGGCCGGTGGGCGCTCGAAGTGGGCGGCGGCGCGGGCAAGCTCGCGCCCGCCGCCGGCACCGCCGACGGGTCCGCGCTCCGGCTCGGCGCGCGCGGCTTCGCCGCCCTGTTCGGCGGCGTCCCGGTGGCGACGCTGCGGCGCAGCGGGCTGGCCGCGGGCGGTGACGTGGCCGCCGACGAAGCGCTGGACAGCGCGTTCGGCGGGCCGGCCTTCATGCACGACTACTTCTGAGCGCGGCCCGACCCGGCGCGCCGCGCGCGTACTCGCGCCGCCGCCCGACCGGTAACGTGCAGCCGAACAGGTGTTCGCAGCGGTCGGGATGGTGGTGGATGCGCGTGCTCGGCGTGGATCCAGGCCTCACCCGCTGCGGCGTCGGCGTGATCGAGGGCGCGCCCGGCCGGCCGCTGCGGCTGGTGGCGACCGGACGTGATCAGGACGCCGGCTAGCGACGGCATCGGCGCCCGGCTGCTGGCGCTGGAGCAGGAACTGGATCGCTGGCTGACCCGGCACGAGCCGGACGCGGTCGCGGTGGAGCGGGTGTTCAGCCAGCACAACGTGCGCACCGTGATGGGCACCGCGCAGGCCGGCGCCGTCGCGATCGTGTGCGCCGCGCGCCGCGGAGTGCCGGTCGCGCTGCACACGCCGAGCGAGGTCAAGGCGGCCGTGACCGGGAACGGCCGGGCCGGCAAGCCGCAGGTCACCGAGATGGTCAGCCGGCTGCTCCAGCTCAGCGACCCGCCCCGGCCAGCCGACTGCGCGGACGCGCTCGCGCTGGCCATCTGCCATCTGTGGCGCGGCACGGCGCAGCAGCGCCTGGCCGCCGCCCAGCGAGCCGCCGGAGGCAGGCGATGATTGCACACGTGACCGGGACCGTGGCCGCGCTCGCGCCGGACGCGGCGGTGATCGAGGTGGGCGGCGTGGGCCTGCAGGTGCAGTGCGCGCCCGGCACCATCGCCGGGCTGCGCACCGGCGAGCAGGCCAGGGTCGCCACCTCGCTGGTGGTCCGCGAGGACTCGCTCACGCTCTACGGGTTCGCCACCGACGACGAGCGGAACACGTTCGAGCTGCTGCAGACCGCCAGCGGCGTCGGGCCGCGGCTGGCGCTGGCCATGCTCGGCGTGCTGAGCCCGGACGCCCTGCGCCGCGCGGTCGCGGCCGAGGACCTGGCCGCGCTCATCTCGGTGCCGGGCATCGGGCGCAAGGGCGCGCAGCGGATCGTGCTCGAGCTGGCCGGGCGGCTCGGGAGCGCCCGGCGAGCTCGCGGCGGCGCACCGCGGCCGAGGCCGCTGCCGGGCCAGTCGCCTGGCGCGACCAGGTCCGGGCCGGGCTGGTCAGCCTCGGCTGGCAGGCCCGCGAGGCTGACCAGGCCATCTCCGTCATTGAGCCGGAGCTGGCTCGCGCGGTGACGGGACAGGCACGGTCACCGAGCGGCGTGGACGTCTCGGTCGCGCTGCGGGCGGCGCTGCGCGTGCTGGGGCGGCCGTGACGACCCGGGCGAGCGGGCAGCAACGAGTCGCGTGGCGGCCCGCGGGAGCGGGTCGCCACCGGAGCTCGGCGGCCAGCCGGGCCGCAGTGACGCGCAGGAGCAGGTGGTGTCCGGGCGGGCCGACCGCGCGACCTGCCGGAGCGGGTGGTGTCCGGACTAGCCGACGCCGATGACCGGGTGGTCGAGGGCACGCTGCGGCCCACGCCGTCTCAATGACCTGATCGGGCAGGGCCGGGTCCGCGAGCAGCTGTCCCTGGTGCTGGAAGGAGCGCTGCAGCGCGGCCGGACGCCCGACCACGTGCTGCTGTCCGGGCCACCGGGCCTGGGCAAGACCACGCTCGCCATGATCATCTCCGCGGAGCTGGGCGCGCCCATGCGCATCACCAGCGGGCCTGCCATCGAGCGCGCCGGCGATCTGGCCGCGATCCTGTCCACGCTGACCGAGGGCGAGGTCGTGTTCATCGACGAGATCCACCGGGTCGCCCGGCCGGCCGAGGAGATGCTCTACCTGGCCATGGAGGACTTCCGCGTCGACGTCGTCATCGGCAAGGGACCGGGCGCGACGGCGATCCCGCTCGACATCGCGCCGTTCACGCTCGTCGGGGCCACGACCAGGGCCGGCCTGCTGCCCGCGCCGCTGCGCGACCGGTTCGGGCTCATCGCCCACCTGGACTTCTACGAGCCGGAGGAGCTGGGCGTCATCATCCGCCGGTCGGCCGGGCTGCTCGGGGTCGCGCTGCGGGACGACGGTGCCGACGAGATCGCCGGCCGCTCGCGCGGCACCCCCCGGGTCGCCAACCGGCTGCTGCGGCGGGTCCGCGATTTCGCCGAGGTTCGCGGGGACGGGGTGGTGACCAGGGAGATCGCGAGAGCCGCGCTCGAACTGTACGAGGTGGACGAGAGCGGCCTGGACCGGCTGGATCACGCCGTCCTGGCCGCGCTGGTGCGGAAGTTCGGCGGCGGCCCGGTTGGCCTGTCGACGCTCGCGGTGGCCGTCGGGGAAGAGGCGGAGACCGTCGAGGTGGTGGCCGAGCCGTTCCTGGTCCGGGCCGGCGCTGATGGCCAGGACTCCGCGCGGCCGGGTCGCGACACCCGCTGCCTGGGCGCACCTGGGCCTGCCGGTGCCGGACGCCACCGCCTTTTCCCGGCTCCCTCCTGGCGATCCCGGTGGAACCGGGCGGCTTGGCCCTGGCCGGGACGGCGACGTCACGCTCTTTGATTGATCGCTCACGGCGGGATGGAGTCCCGATCACGGAGTGTTACACCTTGTGGCGAGCTGGTCACAATCACTCGCCAGACGCCGTAGCCTGTTGGAGCGTCGCTTTGTGCGCCGCTACACTTCGGCAGTTGGTTCATGTCAGGCCACATTGGCGCTAGCCGGGCACGCCGGCGGGGTGCCATCCGTTATCCGGATGAGTGGCAAACGCTAATTGGAAGGACGTCCCGCTATGGGGACAGATGCTCTCGCAGCCGCCCACGTCGTGGCGGCGGCGAAGTCGGGTTCTAGCAGCTCCCTCTCGTTCCTGCTGATCATCGTGGTCGTCTTCGGCCTCCTGTACTTCGTCATGATCCGGCCGCAGCGGAACCGGCAGCGGCAGGCACAGCAGCAGTCGCGGCAGGTCAGCAACGGCTCGCGGATCCGCACCACGGCCGGCATGTACGGCACGGTCGTCGACAGCGACGACGATAACGTCTTGGTGGAGTTCGCTCCGGGCGTGCAGATCAAGATGATGCGCCGCGCCATCATGAGTGTCGTGCCCGACGACGAGCCGGACGGCCTGCACTCGACGGTGGTCACCGAGACGCCAGATAAGGCGGATTCGTCGGAGAATTCCGACAAGCGCGAGGACCTCAGCATCTAAGTAGCGACGCTGCCGACCTAACCCGAAAGAACCTGATCCGGTGCCTCCTCCCAGCACGACCAACTCCCGGCCAGGGCGGCTGCTCATCGCCCTGGCCGTGCTACTCATCGTGATGCTCGCCGGAGTACTCGGCAGCAACCTCGGCAACCCCGGCCACTGGCACAAGAGCTTCAAGGTGGGCCTCGGCCTGGACTTGTCCTGGGGTACGCAGATCACGCTGAAAGCGGTCCCGCCCAAGGGTCATACGAGCGTTGACCAGGGCGCGATGAACAAGGCCAAGTCCATCATGCTGGACCGGATCAACGGCTCCGGCTTCAGCGGCGCCTCGGTCGTGCAGCAGGGCAGCGACGACATTGTCGTCTCGGTGCCGCACAAGAACGCCAAGCAGGTCGGCCAGCTGGTCGGCGCCACGGCGCAGCTGGCCTTCCGCCAGGTGCTGCTGGAGTCGACGAACACCGTGACCTCGACGCCCACCACCACGCCGACCCCGACGCCGTCCAGCAAGGCGTCGTCCAGTCCGTCGTCGTCCGCGAGCACGTCACCGAGCCCGAAGGCTTCGCCGACCCCGACGACGTCGGGCGGCACCGGGCAGGCCGAGGGAGCGAAGCCGCTGGCCGCCGCCAGCCCGAAGGCCAAGGCGTCCCCGTCCGCGAGCAGCTCGCCGTCGCCGAGCACCTCGCCGTCCGCGGCCGTCAGCGCGTCCACCGGACCGCCGAGGCTGGCCACCACCGCCGACGGCACCGGGGACGCGTCCAAGCTGACCGCGCAGACCGTCGCCGACTTCAACCGGCTGAACTGCACCAATAAGCACTGGCAGGTCCAGATCTACGGCTCGAACCCGAACGGCTGGGGTCGTGAGCACGAGCAGGCAGTGGGCTGCCAGAAGATCCTGGACGCGAACAACAAGTGGACCGGCCAGTGGGACAAGGTCGCGATGGCCGCGCCGGTCATTCTCGGCACCGATCTCAGCGCGGTGAGCTCCCAGGTCAACACCAACGGGGCCGGCGACATCGTGGCCTTCAGCGTCAAGACCGGGCCCGCGTCCAAGCTCGGCACACTGACCGCGACGATGGCGCAGGAGGCACCAGAATCAGAGCACCGACACGACCGGGGCGGACTCCGTCCTGTCGCAGCTCGCGGTCGTGCTGGACGGCGTGGTCCAGTCCGCGCCGCAGGTCCAGGGCCAGATCACCACGAACGGTCAGATCACCGGCGGCGGCACCGGCGGCTTCACCCAGGGCCAGGCCGGCCAGCTCGCCACCATCCTCAAGTACGGTTCGCTGCCGCTGACGTTCCACGCGCAGGACACCTCGGCGGTGTCGCCGCAGCTGGGCTCCGCGCAGCTGTCGGCGGGCATCATCGCCGGCATCGTCGGCCTGATCCTGGTGATCGTCTACTCGTTCATCTACTACCGCGGCGCTGGCGATCGTGTCGGTGTCCAGCCTCGCGATCGCGGCGATTCTCACCTACCTCGCGGTCGTGCTGCTGAGTGCGCACGAGGGCTTCAACCTGACGCTGGCGGGCATCGCCGGCCTCATCGTCGCGATCGGCATCACCGCGGACTCGTTCATCGTGTACTTCGAGCGACTGCGGGACGAGGTCAGAGGAGGGCAGATCGCTGCGCGCGGCGGTCGAGCGCGGCTGGGCCAGGGCCAGGCGGACGATCCTGGTCTCGGACACCGTCTCGTTCCTGGCCGCCCTGCTGCTGTACATCTTCGCGATCGGCGACGTCCGCGGCTTCGCCTTCACCCTTGGCCTGACCACGCTGATCGACATCCTGGTGGTCTTCCTGTTCACCAAGCCGATGGTCACCCTGCTCGCGCGGACTAATTTCTTCGGTCAGGGCCACAAGTTGTCCGGGCTCGACCCCGAGCGGCTGGGCGCCAGGGCGCCGTGGCGAGGTTCCAGGCGGCCGCCAGCCGCGCCCGGCTGGCAGTGCCCCTGCCACCCCGAAGGAGGCCTAGATGGCGCGGCGCAACAACTTCGCCGGGCGGCTGTACCGCGGCGAGGTCTCCTTCGACTTCGTCGGCCGGCAGAAGCTCTGGTACATCATCTCCGGCGCCATCCTCGGCGTCAGCGTGCTCGCGCTGCTGATCTTCGGCCTGAACTTCAGCATCGACTTCAAGGGCGGCTCGGAGTTTCAGTTCGTTGCGCCGCACGCCACCGTCACCCAGATCGAGCAGACCTTCCAGGCCAACGGCGGCGGGGCCGACGCCAACGCCCAGCAGGTCAGGCCGATCGGCAGCGCGTCCTTCTGGCAGGTGCAGACCGGGCAGCTGACGTCGGCGCAGCAGAACAAGCTGCAGGCCGTCATCGCGAGCACCTATCACGTGCCGAAGGGCCAGGACGGCGTCTCGATCAGCACGGTGAGCGCGAGCTGGGGTTCGCAGATCTCGCAGAAGGCCGCCGAGGCGCTGGTCGCGTTCTTCATCGTGATCGTCATCTACCTGACCGTGGCGTTCGAGTGGCGGATGGCGGCGGCGGCGTTCGTCGCGCTGATCCACGACATCGTGATCACGATCGGCGTGTACGCGCTCGCCCATTTCCAGGTCAGCCCCGCGACGGTCATCGGCCTGCTGACGATCCTCGGCTACTCGCTCTACGACACCGTCGTCGTGTTCGACAAGGTCCGGGAGAACACCGCGCCGATTCTCGGCACCCGGAAGTACAACTACAGCGAGGCGGCCAACCTGGCGCTGAACCAGACGCTGGTCCGGTCCATCAACACCTCGCTCATCGCGCTGCTGCCGGTCACCGCGATCCTGATCGTCGGCACGCTGCTGCTGGGCAACGGCGAGCTGAAGGACCTGTCGCTGGTGCTGTTCGTCGGCATGCTCTCGGGCACGTACTCCTCGATCTGCATCGCCACCCCGGTGCTCGCCGACCTCAAGGAACGTGAGCCGCAGTACAAGCAGCTGGCCAAGCAGGTGGCGCAGCGCGCGACCGGCGGGCGGGCCGCGGCCCGCAGGGCGGCCAGGCAGGCTGCCGTCGCGGGCGGATGCCGAACGGCAACGGGTCCGGCGCCACGGCGGTGAGCCTGGCCGACGCCGAGCCGGAGCCGGACGCGGATCCGGTGGCGGAGCACGAGTCGCGCCGGAAGAGGACGCTGTCGCGCCGGGCCAGGCCGGCCGTTCCCGGCCAGTCGGCCAGGAGCGGGGCGCCGCGCCAGCCGGGTCAGCGCCAGCAGCCGGTCCGGCGGCAGAGCGCGGCGAACCGGCGGCCGAGCGGCAAGAAGAAGCGGCGGTAGCGGGCCATGGCACGAGGGACGCGGTGAGCGCTGCGGACGCCGCCGCCGGCATCACCGGCCTGCTGCGCGCCCGGATCCGCGACGTCGCGGACTATCCGCAGCCAGGGATCGTCTTCAAGGACATCACGCCGCTGCTGGCCGACGGCCCGGCCTTCGCGGCCGTCGTGGCCGAGCTCGGCGTGGGTTACCAGGACGTGCACAAGGTGGCCGGGATCGAGGCCCGCGGCTTCATCCTGGCCGCGCCCGTCGCGCTGGAGCTGAAGGCCGGCTTCGTGCCGGTCCGCAAGCAGGGCAAGCTGCCGGCCGCGACGTACGCCCAGTCGTACGACCTCGAGTACGGCAGCGCGACGCTTGAGGTGCATACCGACGCATTTACCCCCGGCGAGCGGGTGCTGATCGTCGACGACGTGCTCGCCACCGGCGGCACCGCCGCGGCCACCGCGGAGCTGGTGCGCCGGTGCGGCGCGACGGTGGCCGGGATCGTCGTCCTGCTGGAACTCGGGTTCCTGAACGGCCGGGCCAAGCTCGAGGGCCTGCCGGTGCGTTCCCTGCTCGGCGTGTAACGCATCGTCAAGCGGCGGGTCGTCCCCGGCCTGAGCGGACGCGGACACGTGCGGAAACGTCCACCGATAGACTGGGCGTTTACGGCAAACGTGAGGAGAGCATGTGGCCGGTGACGTGGTGACGGCTGGGACAGCCGAAACCGATGTCACCCAGGTGCCGGAAGCGGACGAAAGGGTGGCATCTGGCGCTGACATGCCCGCCACCGCGAAGTCAAGCCCCGGCCAGGACCAGGCGCCTCCGGCCAGGCCGCGACGGGGCAAGGGCGGCAAGGGCAAGACCGCCGCGGCCGCCGAGTCCGATGCAGCCACCGACGGGCCGGACGCCATCGACGCGGCGGAGCCCGTTCCTGGCGAGCCTGATTCCGGTCCCGGTGACCTGGCCGAGCCGGTCGAGGAAGGTTCGCAGAACCGCAGCAAGGGGGACAAGAAGGGAGCGGCCCGGACAGGGCCCCGGCCCTCCCGCCGCTCGACATCCGGGTCGACCGCCGCTGCCGCTGCCGACGTGCTCGGCGGGCGCAGCCGCGGTCCGCCGCCGGCTGGCGCGGCTGGGCTCCGCCCGCGGCGGCGGCATCAACCCCGTCCTCGAGCCCCTCATCAAGACCGTCCGTACCACGCACCCCAAGGCCGACGTCCGGCTGATCGAGCGCGCGTACGACACCGCCGCCCGGATGCACGCCGGGCAGGCCCGCCGCAGCGGTGACCCGTACATCACGCACCCGCTGGCGGTCGCGACGATCCTGGCCGAACTCGGCATGAACCACGAGACGATCTGCGCCGCGCTGCTGCACGACACGATCGAGGACACCGACTACACCCTGGACCAGCTGCACCGCGACTTCGGCGACGACATCACCGCGCTGGTGGACGGCGTCACCAAGCTGGACAAGGTGAAGTACGGCGACGCCGCGCAGGCCGAGACCGTACGCAAGATGGTCGTGGCCATGTCCCGCGACATCCGGGTGCTCGTCATCAAGCTGGCGGACCGGCTGCACAACATGCGCACGCTGCGCTATCTGCCGCGGGCCAAGCAGGAGCAGAAGTCCCGCGAGGTACTGGAGATCTTCGCGCCGCTCGCGCACCGCCTCGGCATGAACACGGTGAAGTGGGAACTGGAAGACCTGGCGTTCGCCACGCTGTTCCCCAAGCGCTACGACGAGATCGCCCGGCTCGTCTCCGAGCGCGCGCCCCGGCGGGAGATGTTCCTGCAGGAAGTGATCGAGGACGTGCAGGATGACCTGCGCGACGCCAAGATCAAGGCGGCCGTGACCGGGCGCCCGAAGCACTACTACTCCGTCTACCAGAAGATGATCGCCAGGAACGTCAGCTTCGACGACATCTATGACCTGGTCGGCATCCGGGTGCTGGTGGAGTCGCTGCGTGACTGCTACGCGGTCCTCGGCACCGTGCACGCGCGCTGGAACCCGGTCCCCGGCCGGTTCAAGGACTACATCGCGATGCCGAAGTTCAACATGTACCAGTCGCTGCACACCACCGTGATCGGCCCCGAGGGCAAGCCGGTGGAGTTGCAGATCAGGACGTGGGGCATGCACCGCCGGGCCGAATACGGCGTCGCCGCGCACTGGAAGTACAAGGAGGAGATGGCCGGCGGTACCGCCTCGGACATGGCCTGGCTCCGGCAATTGGTCGACTGGCAGCGCGAGACCGCCGATCCGGCCGAGTTCCTCGACACGCTGCGGTTCGACCTCGGCACCGCCGAGGTCTACGTCTTCACCCCGCGCGGCGAGGTCATCGCGCTGCCGCAGGGCGCCACGCCGATCGACTTCGCCTACGCGATCCACACCGAGGTCGGGCACCGGACCATCGGGGCCAGGGTGAACGGCCGGCTGGTGCCGCTGGAGAGCACGCTCAGCAACGGCGACTCGGTCGAGATCTTCACTTCCAAGGCGCCGGACGCCGGCCCGAGCCGGGACTGGCTCGGCTTCGTGCAGAGCGCCAGGGCCAGGAACAAGATCCGGCACTGGTTCTCCAAGGAACGCCGCGAAGCGGCCGCCGAGACCGGCAAGACCGCGATCGCCAGGACGATGCGCAAGCAGGGCCTGCCGCTGCAGCGTCTGGCCACCGCCGACGCTCTCAATGCGATCGCGACCGAGCTGCACTACAACGACTTGTCCGCGCTGTACGCGGCGGTGGGCGAGGGGCACGTCAGCGCCCAGTCGGTGGTCGCCAAGCTGGTCAAGTCCGCCGGCGGCATCGCCGGCGCGCAAGAGGACCTGGCCGAGGCGACGCTGCTCACCCGGACGCCGCGGCCCGCCCCGGCCGCGGGCGACTCGGGTGTCGTGGTCGAGGGCGCCGCCGACGTGTGGGCCCGCCTCTCCAAGTGCTGCACGCCGGTCCCCGGTGACCAGATCACCGGCTTCGTGACCAGGGGCAACGGCGTGACCGTGCACCGGGTCGACTGCCAGAACCTGGCCCACCTGCTGGAGTCACAGCCGGAGCGGCTAGTGAACGTGCGCTGGTCGCCCAAGGAAGGCTCGCAGTTCCTGGTCGCGATCCAGGTAGAGGCGCTGGACCGGACCGGCCTGCTGTCCGACGTCACCCGGTCGATCTCCGACCAGCACGTGAACATCCTGTCGGCGACCGTGACCACGACCAGGGACCGGGTGGCGTTCAGCCGGTTCACGTTCGAGATGGGCGACCCCAAGCACCTCGGCGCCGTGCTGCGTGCCGTCCGCGCGATCGACGGCGTCTACGACGTGTACCGCGTCACCAGCTGAGCTAGCCGCCCGGCCGGGTGTACTCGGCCACCAACTCGACCACGACCAGGTTGTCGGCCCGCCGAGCCGTCGCGCGCGCGATCTGGCTCAGGTCGGGCGGCGCGACCTGGACCGGGTCGACGTACCGGGTCTTGCCGACGGCCGGGAAGCGGACGTAGTCACGCACAGCCTGTGTCTGGGCCGGGCTGAGCCAGCTGATGATGAGCCCGGCCTTCCCTGCCGGACCAGCTTGCGTCTGCGACGCGACGTAGCCCGCCTGCAGCACGGCCGGGACCGCCCGCTGCCCACCCCCCGCCGCCGTCCCTGGCGTGAACACAAAGCCCGCCCAGCCGAGCCCAGCCAACGCCCGCTCCAACTGCGTGACCCGAGACCGGCCACCGGCCGCGTAAGCGTAGTACCCGGCCTGACCGCGCTGGCAGCTCATGGTCCAGCTGGTCGCTCCCGCGACGCCCTCGCCGCCACTCGGCAGCGCCTGGCACTCATCAAGCACCGACTGCCCGGCCGCCACCAGCCACGGTGCCGCCCGCCCCAAACCCGCAAACTGTCCCGCAAACCACTCCGAGTACGCCCGATCCGCCCCGCGCACCGCCGCCGACCGCGCATAACCCACCACATCCGGCGGAGCCGGATGCCTTGACCGCCCATGCGCGATCCACGCAACCACGCCACCCGCCACAACCACCGCCGCGAGCGTCAAGAGCAGGACGCCCGGCGGCCGCCGAACCGCCCGCGGGCCCCCGGAGACCTCACTACGCACCGGCGGTCTCCTCGGTCACCTGGGCCTGGCGGCCGGCACCGTACTAGCAAAGACTCACCCCGAGAGCTCAGCCAGCGTCCGCTCAGCCTCCGACAACCACGACCGGCGGGCGGCAATAGCCTCTTCTGCCTGCTCCTGCGCCTTCGCGTCACCGCTGGCCTGCGCCTTGGCGAGTTGGGATTCGAGTTGCGTGATGGCCGTCTTGATCTGGTTCACCGTGCTCTTGGCCCGGCTGAGCGCCTCCGGGTTGGTCCGCCGCCAGTGCGAGTCCTCCGCCTTGCGCAGCGAGTCCTCGACCCGGCGCAGGCCGCCCTCCAGCCGCTCCTGCGAGTCGCGCGGCACTGGGCCCGCCTTCTCCCAGCGCTCCTGGATGCTGCGCAGTGTGGCCCTGGCCGCGCGGGCGTCGGTCACCGGCAGCAGCTTCTCCGCCTCGGTCAGCAGTTGCTCCTTGACGACGGCGTGCTCGCGCAGCTCCCGCTCCTTGGCGTCCAGCACCCCGGCTCGCGCCTGGAAGAACGTGTCCTGGGCCGTCTTGAACCGCTGCCACAGCTCGTCCTCGGCGGTCCGGTCGGCTCGGCCTGCCTGCTTCCAGGATCGCATCAGCTCGCGGTACGCGCTGGCCGTCGTCGACCAGTCGGTCGAGGTGGCGAGCGCTTCGGCCTCGGTGGCCAGCTGCTCCTTGCGGGCCCTGATCGACTCGCGCTCTTCTTCCAGGTTGGCGAAGTAGGCCTTGCGCCGCTTGGCGAACGCGTTGCGCGCGGCCGACAGCCGCTTCCACAGGACGGCCTCGGTGGCCCGGTCGCCGCGCGGCGCGACCTTCCACTCCTCCAGCAGCTGGCGCATCCGCTCGCCACTGGCCTTCCAGTGCGTGGCCTCGACGGCCAGCCGCTCGGCCTCGGCGACGATGCGCTCGCGAACCTCGAGCGCCTCGCTCCTGGCCGCCTCGCGAGCCGCCTTGTGCTCCTCGCGGCGATGCTCGACGGCGCCCGTGAGCGCCTCGAGCCGCTGCCGCAGCCCGTCCAGGTCACCGATGGCGTGCGCGTCGGTGACCGATGCGATCAGCCGGGTGATGGTCGACCTGGCGTGCGCGGGGGACAGATCGGTGCCGGTGATCCGCTGCTCTAGCAGGCTGACCTCAGTCTCGAGTGCCTCGAACTTGCGCTTGAAGAATGCCAGCGCCTCGTCCGGGCTGCCCGCCTGCCAGGAGCCGATCTCCCGCTCGCCGTCTGCGGTACGGCAGTACACCGTGCCGTCCTCGGCCACTCGGCCCCACGGATCGCTTGCGGTACTCACTGCGTACCTCCCGCTCGGGACCTGATCAGCTGGTTACCGATCAGGTCTTCTTGATCGTCACGCTCTCGATCTCGACTTTTTCCTTTGGCGCACCGCCGCCCGCCTGGTTCAACGGCGGACCGAAGCCTCGCTTACCCACATTCTGGAGGATATTCAAACCGCTGACGACATGGCCGAACGGTGTATAGCTGGGAGCTAGCGAGGTGTTCTGGAACACCAGGAAGAACTGACTGCCGTTGCTGTCAGCCGTGCCCGAGTTCGCCATTGCGAGGGTGCCGGCGGATATGTCGCGCCGGTCAGGTTCTCGCTGGCAAATTCGTAGCCGGGCCCGCCGCTCCCAGTGCCGGTCGGATCCCCGCACTGCAGGATGAACAGTCCGCCGCCGTCGCTGAGCCGCGGGCACGGCGTCTTGTTGTAGAAGCCCTGGTCGGCCAGCGAGGCGAACGAGTTCACCGTGCACGGTGCCTGGAAGTTGAGCAGGTCGATGACGATATTGCCACGGTTGGTGGCGAGGGTTGCCTGGTAGCTGGCCTTAGTGTCCGGCTTTGCGGGCGGCAGCTTGACCTTCCTGGCGGCGGTTCCGCTGGCGGTGTAGACGCACTTCCCGTTTACCAGCGCGCTCGTGGGGGTGGGTGAGGCGCTCGCGGTGGGGGATGGGGTCACGGTCGCGCTCGCCGCCGCGGCCGGGCTGTGCGACGCGTTCGCGACCGGCTTGGCGGGCGAGGAATGGAAGGCGCCCGCCAGGAAGGCCGAGAGGACCCCGATTCCGACTACCACCACCGCGACGATCGTGGCGGCGGTCCACTTCTTGGCCCGTTGGTCCCGCTCCGCCTGGCGCTGTAGCCGACGCTCATACGCATCCTGGCAAGTTGCCGCTGCCGCTGCTTCTTGCTGGCCACCCGTACATTCCTCCCTTGCCCGCGCACGTCTGGCGAAGCATCTTCCGGTCCGAACCCACCTCCCTGGCGGGGGGCGCCAGGCAGTGATCTGCGAAACTTCGCGAATCGTACCGTTGTGGCGGCTGTTGTGGCGCCGCCGTTACCTGTTCGTCGTCCCAACTGCGGCCAAGCCGTGTCCTGCATGGCCCCGTGCCTGGCCAGCACACCTTTTCTCGGTAG
>CAVSCN010000002.1:0-34723 GCA_963726425.1 uncultured Actinomycetota bacterium
GGCGAAAACCGCGGCCATGATCGCGACGCCGAACACGCCGCCGAGGGCATTCAGCGCGTTGTTCGTGCCCGCGGCCACGCCGACGTCCTGGGCCGGCACCGCCGCCGTCACGGCGTTAGCCACCGTGGGGAAGCACATCGCGATGCCCACGCCGGACACCACCAGCGGCGCGACCAGGTGGGTAGCCGACCCCCGGCGTCGTGACCGCCGCCAGCCAGCCGAGGCCGGCCGCCTGCAGCACGAGGCCGCCGAGCATGAACGGCCGGTTCCCGAACCGGTCGGCGAGCGCGCCGCGAGGCGGCGACACCAGCATCGGCATCGCCATCCACACCAGGATGCCGCAGGCCGGCCTCGAGCGGCGAGTAGCCAAGTCCGATCTGGAACAGCTGGGTAATGAAGAACAGCGATCCGATCAGGGAGACGAACTGGAAGAACACCACGACGTTCGCGGTCCAGAACGCCCGGACCCGGAAGTAGCCCAGCGGCAGCATCGGGTACGGCGCCCGCCGTTCCCAGGCCAGGAACGCGGCCAGCAGCACCACGCCGGCCGCCAGCGCGCCGGTCACCTGGCCGCTCCCCCAGCCGTACTGCGGCGCCCGGATCGGCGCCCAGGTCAGGGCGAACAGCCCCGCGGCGGCGAGGACGAGCCCGGCGATGTCCAGCTGCGGCCGCGGGCCGCGGCTCTCGCGCAGCCGCAGCAGCGCGAGCACGGCCACCACGATGCCGACCGGCACGTTCAGCCAGAAGATCCACTGCCAGGAGATCCCCTGCACGATCGCGCCGCCGACGATGGGACCGGCCGCGACGCCGAGGCCGGTCACGCCGCCCCAGATGCCGATCGCGGTGCCCCGCTGCTCGACCGGGAACGCGTCGCTGATCAGGGTCAGCGTCAGCGGCACGAGCACCGCGCCGCCAGCACCCTGCACGACCCGCGCCGCGATCAGCAAACCGGCGCTCGGCGCCAGCGCCGCCAGCGCGGAGCCGAGCACGAAGACCAGCAGCCCGGCCGCGTACATGCGGCGACGACCGAATCGGTCGCCGAGCGCGGCGCCGGTCAGCATCAGGCAGCCGAACGCGAGACTGTAGGCGTTAATGGTCCACTCGAGGTCGGCCAGGCTCGCGCCGAACTGGCTGCGCAGTGTCGGCAGCGCGGTCGAGACGACGACTACGTCGAGCGCGCCCATGAACGCGCCGACCGAGGCCAGCGCCAGCGTCCAGCCGCGGCGGGGCGCCGATGCCGTTGTCGCTGGGCCCGGCAAAGTCATTGAACCCGTCACTGGAGCTCCTTCAGACCCGCGGCGGCCAGCAGGTACGCGCCGTGCCCGGTGCCGGCGGCGAGGTCCAGCACCGCCTTGCCGGCCTGCTCGGGTGTCAGCGACGGACCGCGGGTGGCGAGGAAGCTCGGGATGTCCATGCCTTCCCTGGCTGCGTAGGCGGCCACGGCGGCGGCGCCCAGTTCGGTCTCGGGCGTCAGCTGCGGCAGCACCGAGACGAACCGGATGCCGAGCCCGCCGCGCTGCGACTCGTCGGCCGCGTACTGGGTGATGAACCGGATCGTCGCCTTGGCGCCCGCGTAGCCGCCGCTGAGCGGCGAGCCGAACAGCGCGGCGCCGCTGGAGAACGCGATCACGGTGCTGCCCGGCGCCAGCGGCCGCAGCAAGGCTTCCCTGGTCCAGTTGAATACCTGCTGCACGTCCACCTCCCACACCCGGCTGAAGGACTGCCAGGTCTGCTGGTGCAGCGGCCGGGACAGCGGCGCCGCCCCGGCGGCCAGCACCAGCAGGCGCGGCTGGTACTGGTCGATGACGTGCCCGGCCACAACCGGGTCGGCGGCGTCCGCCGTCACTGGGGTGAACCCGGTGCCCAGTTCGGCCCGCACGCCGTCGAGCCGGGCGCCGTCGCGCGCGACGCCGGCTACCTGCGCGCCGGCCTGCACCAGCGCCGCCGCGACCGCCTTGCCGAATCCCCTGCTGGCGCCCGTCACGACCGCCGTGCTGCCCGCTAGCTGTGCTGTTGTCATTTCCGATCTCCTCCGGATGTCTCTGCTGCGGCACGGAACACCGCTCGCCCGTTACTGATCCGGCGGTAGAGCGAGATTCAGCGGCGGCCAGCCGATGAGTTTCGCCGCCGCGGCGGATCTACTCCAGAAGTGGCCGGACGCTGGCCGCGGCACCGGCACAATCACCGGGAGGACCCGATGTCAGTGACCAGCCAGGAGGAGGCAGTCGTGGCGGACTTTGCCACCCTGGCCGACCCTTACCGGCCGGAGCTGCTGGCCTACTGCTACCGGATGCTCGGCTCCGTGGACGAGGCCGAGGACCAGGTGCAGGAGACCATGCTGCGGGCCTGGCGCTCGTTCGCCGGGTTCGAGGGCCGGTCGTCGCTGCGGACCTGGCTCTACCGGATCGCGACCAACTCCTGCCTGCGGGCGATGGAGAATCGCGGGCGGCGGCCGATGCCGTCCGATCTCAGCAGCCCGGCCGCCGACCCGGCTGGCCCGCTCGGGTCCGAGCAGCCGGAGGTCAGCTGGCTGCAGCCGCTGCCGGACGCGCTCGTCACCGGCGGCACCGCCGACCCGGCCGCCATCGTCGGCCTCCGCGCCAGCCTCCGGCTCGCGCTCACCGCCGCGCTGCAGTACCTGCCGGCCAGGCAGCGCGCCGTGCTGATCCTGCGCGACGTGCTCGGCTGGCACGCCGCCGAGGTCGCTGACCTGCTCGGCGTCACTCCGGCCGCCGCCAACAGCGCCCTGCAGCGCGCGCGGGCGCACCTGGCCCAGGCCGGGATCATGGAGGAGGCACTGCGCGAGCCGGACGCGCCCGCGGACCGCGCGCTGCTTGACCGGTACGCCGCAGCGTTCGAGGCCGCCGACGTAGCCGCGCTCGCCGAATTGCTGCGCGCCGACGCGGCGCTGGAGATGCCGCCGCAGCCGTACTGGTTCAGCGGCCGCGATCAGGTGCGCCGGTTCCTGCGCTCGCGCGTGCTCACCGAGCCGGGCCGGTTCCGGCTGCTGCCGACCCTGGCCAACGGGCAGCCCGCGTTCGCCGCGTACCTGCGCGAGCCGGACGGAGTATTCCGGGCGCACGCGATTCAGGTCCTGACCGTCAGCGGCGGCCTGGTGTCGCGCATCGTCTCGTTCAACGACGGCCGGCTACTGCGCCCGTTCGGCTTTCCGGCCGAGCTGGCTGTCGGCTCGGGCGACCCCGGCCCGGCCAGCGGCTCGGGGCCCCGCCGGGCCGTGCCGAATCGCCCGGCGGCGGCCCCGCCGCGCGGCAGCCGTGACCGGCGACGAGCTGCTCGCCGGTGCGCTTCGGTATGCGCTGCGGACCGTCCCGCAGGTGACCGCGGAGCAGCTGACGGCGCCGACACCGTGCCGGGACTGGGATCTGCGCCAGTTGCTGCTGCACGCGTGCGACTCGGTCGCGGCGCTGACCGAAGGCCTGTGCGCGGGCCGGGTCCGCCTCGACCCGCGGCTGCCGCCGCGGCCAGGCCGACCCAGTCGGCGACTTCACCGCGACGGCCAGCCGGCTGCTCGTGCGCTGTGAGACCGCGCCCGGCCCCGCCGACAGCGGCGACATTGCCGGCACCGTCAGCATCGGCGGCTGCCCGATGGCGGTGCACTTGCTGAGTTGCACCGGTGCGATCGAGATCGCCGTGCACGCCTGGGACGTCGGGCAGTCGTGCGGCGGCCGCTGGCCCATCCCGGAGCCACTCGCCGGCCTGCTCCTGCCGGCCGCGGTGGCGCTGGTCTGCGACGACGAGCGGCCCGGGCTATTCGCGGCGCCGGTCCGGGTACCGGCCGCCGCCAGCGCGGGCGACCGGCTGGCCGCGTTCCTCGGCCGGGCACCGGGCGCCCGCCCAGCCGCGTAGCGATATTTGCCCGACTTACACGTATTTGTTGTACGTGTCGTGACCCTCAACGCGGCCGGAACCGACTGTCAGACCCCCGACGTAGTATCGGTAGAGCGGTCGCTCCGCGAGGAGCGGCAGGGCATGGACGGCTGTTGTTCGGTCGCCCCGCACCGACCCGCGGCGGACTACAGGGAGTCCGCCGGCCCGGACCAGGAGGGGTCTTATATGGCCGTGATCAACGCTTCTGTCCGCGATGTTACCGACTTCGACGAGCCCATCACCGTAGACGACGCCTACGCCAGGTCGTGCCGCGCCGCGCTCGCGGACTCCGCTATCGGCACCGTCGGCCTGGAACTCGAGACGCACCTGGTGAACCTGCCCGCGGTCGCGGACCCCGTGACCTGGCCCCAGGTCGAGACCGTCACCAGCGTCCTGCGGGACGCGGACATCCGCAGCGCCGTGACGGTCGAGCCCGGCGGCCAGGTCGAGCTCTCCGGCCCGCCCGCCGCCAGCATCGCGACGGCGGTCAAGGACCTGGGCCTGGACGCGCGCGGCGTCCGGGAGGCTCTGGCCGATCACGGCCTGGGCGTCGCCTATGTCGGCGCCGACCCGCTGCGGCCGTCCCGGCGGGTGAATCCGCGGCCCCGCTATCGCGCCATGGAGCAGCACTACCGCGCCACTGGCCGCGGCGACGCCGGCGCGGTGATGATGAACTCCACCGCCGCCCTGCAGGTCAACCTCCAGGCCGGGCCCGAGCACCAGTGGCCGGACCGGGTCGCGCTGGCGCACCGGATCGGCCCGACGATGCTGGCGATCTCGGCCAACTCCCCGTTCCTGCACGGCGAGTACACCGGCTGGAAGTCGGCCCGGCAGCGAGCCTGGAGCGGCCTGGACGAGCGGGCTTGCGGGCCGGTGCCGGGGTGCGCCGACCGGGCCGTGCCGCCGGCCGTGGAGCCGAACCCGGCCGAGGCGTGGGCCAGGTACGCGATGCAGGCGCCGGTCGCGTTCGTGCAGTGCCCGGGCGGGGACGAGGTGCTGGCGGTCGGGAAGCCAGTCTCGTTCGAGCAGTGGGCCCGCGGTGACGTCCGGCTTGGTAACCGCGCGCCAACGGCCGCCGACCTGGACACGCACCTGACCACGCTGTTCCCGCCGGTGCGGCTGCGCGGATACCTGGAGCTGCGCTACCTGGACATGACCGCGCCATGGTGGTGGCCAGCCATCGCGACGGTCGTGACGACGCTCATGGACGACCCGGCCGCGGCCGACGCGGCCGCCGAGGCGACCGAGCAGACCGCGCCGCTGTGGACCGAGGCCGCTCGCGACGGACTCGCCGACAGCAAGCTCGCCAAGTCGGCCGCCCGCTGCGTGGCCATCGCGGCGAGTCACGCGCCCGCTGAGCTGTCCTCGGCCGTGGCGGATCTCGCCGACCTGGTCGAGTCCGGACGCTGCCCAGGTGACTTGCTCGCTGAGCGGGTAGAGCAGGTCGGACCCACCGCCGCATTCGAGGAGCTGGCATATGCATGACGCCGTCGTCCGCGACCTGGAGCACGCTCGCTCGCGCACGCTCGGGCTCACCGACCTGGACGAGCCGGTCCTGGTGGCGCAGCACGATCCGCTGATGAGCCCGCTGGTCTGGGACCTGGCGCACGTCGGCCAGCAGGAGGAACTGTGGCTGCTGCGGGCCGGGGATCCGCCGGCCCGGCCTGCTGCCGCCCGACGTCGACTCGCTCTATGACGCGTTCAAGCACCGGCGCGCGGACCGGCCGTCGCTGCCGTTGCTGCCGCCGGTGGCGGCCCGCGCCTACAACCACGAGGTGCGCGGCCGGGTGCTGGACCTGATCGAGCGCACGCCCGCGGACGATCTGTTCACGGCCGGCATGGTCGTGCAGCACGAAGAACAGCACGACGAGACGATGTTCGCCACGCTGCAGCTGCGGCAGGGCCCGCCGGTCCTGCTGGGCCGGCGGGCGCTGCCCGCCGGCCGCACTGTCAGCCCGGCGCGCGTGTTCGTTCCCGGCGGCCCGTTCACGCTCGGGGTCGACGCGGTGGCCGAGCCGTTCTCGCTCGACAACGAGCGGCCCGCGCACACCGTCGACGTCGGCCCGTTCTGGATCGGCACGGTGCCCGTCAGCAACCGGCAGTGGCAGGCGTTCATCGGCGATAGCGGGTACGACCGGCGCGAGCTGTGGTCGGACCGGGGCTGGGCGCACCGGACCGAGACCGGCCTCGACCGGCCGCTGTTCTGGACCAAGGACGGCACCAGGCGTCGATTCGGCTTCGAGGAAGATGTGCCGCCGGACGAGCCCGCGCAGCACATCTGCTACTTCGAGGCCGACGCGTTCGCGCGGTGGAGTGGCGCGCGGCTGCCGACCGAGATCGAGTGGGAGAAGGCCTGCGCGTGGGATCCGGCCACGCAGTCGAGGCGGCGCTGGCCGTGGGGCAGCGAGCCGCCCGGCGACGACCGCGTCAACCTGGGCGGGACCGCGCTGCGCCCGGCGCCGGTCGGCGCGTTCCCGGCAAGCGCCTCCGCGTACGGAGCCGAGCAGCTGATCGGCGACGTGTGGGAGTGGACCTCCTCCGACTTCCAGCCGTGGCCCGGCTTCACCCCGATGATCTACCGCGCGTACAGCGAGCCGTTCTTCGGCGGCGACTACAAAGTGCTGCGCGGCGGGTCGTGGGCGGTGGCCCAGTCGACGATCCGGCCCTCGTTCCGGAACTGGGACCACCCGATCCGGCGGCAGATCTTCACCGGCGTGCGGCTGGCCTGGGACGCCTGAGTGTGCCGTCACCTCGCGTGGCTGGGCGCCGAACGCTCGCTCGGTGAGCTGCTCCTGGCTCCCCCGCATGGGCTGCTCGTGCAGTCGTACGCGCCGCGCCGCCAGGCGCACGGCCGGATGAACGCGGATGGCTGGGGCGCCGGTTTCTATCCGGCGTCGCGGGCCGAGCCGCAGTCCGAGCTGTCCCGGTCCGCCGGCCCGCTGGCGGTCAGAGCCGGCCGCTGTGGAGCGATGCCTCGTTCGCGTCGGTGGCGCCAGTGCTCCGGTCCGGCTGCGTGCTCGCCGCCGTGCGGTCCGCCACGGCCGGCATGCCAGCCGACGAGACGGCCGCGGCGCCGTTCCAGCACGGCCGCTGGCTGATGTCGCACAACGGCGTCGTCGACCGCGCCGTGCTCGGTCCGCACCCGGCGGCCGAGTCCGTCTGCGACTCCGCCCAGCTCGCCGCGCACCTGTTCGACTTCGGACCGCAGCGCAGGCGAGTTCGTCGCGGACGTCGGCAAGCGCGATCCGGATGCCCGGCTGAACGTCCTGGTCACCGACGGTGAGCAGATCATCGCGACCCGGTGGACGGACTCCCTGTGCGTGCTGCGCACGGCGGACGGAGTCGCGGTCGCCAGTGAGCCATTCGACGACGACCCGCGCTGGGCCGACGTCCCCGAGTACCACCTCGTCGAGGTCAGGGCAGGCGAGGTGTCCGTCACCCAACTGGAGGTATGACCACGATGCCAGCTGCACACCGCGTCCAGGCTCGGCCCGGCCGGTACCTGGCGGCGCTGCGCGCAGATGTAATGTCCGGCCTGACCTCGACCCCGAAGACCCTTCCGCCCAAGTACTTCTACGACGAGCGCGGCAGCGCGCTGTTCGACGAGATCACCCGACTGCCCGAGTACTACCTGACCAGGGCGGAGACCGAGATCCTGGCGGCACAGGCCGGCGAGATCGCGCGCCTGTCCGGCTGCGAGTCGCTGGTCGAGCTGGGCAGCGGCACGTCGGCCAAGACCGGGCTGCTGCTGCGGGCCATGCTCGACGCCGGAACGCTGCGCGAGTTCATCCCGTTCGACGTCGATCCGACCGTCCTCGAAGACGCGACCGCGGCGCTGGAACAGCGGTACCCGGGGCTGCGGATCGCCCCGTTCGTCGGCGACTTCGAGCACGACCTGGGAGCCATCCCGGCGGGCCGTCACCGCCTGATCGCGTTCATCGGCTCGACCATCGGCAACCTCGATCCCCCGGCCAGGGCCAAGCTGCTCGCGCAGGTCAGCGCCGCGCTGCAACCCGGCGACACGTTCCTGCTCGGCACCGACCTGGTCAAGGACACCGCCCGCCTCCTGCGCGCGTACGACGACGCGGCGGGCGTGACCGCGGAGTTCAACCGCAACGTACTGCGGGTCATCAACCGGGAGTTGTCGGCAGACTTCGCCGTCGACGAGTTTCAGCACGTGGCCGCGTGGGATGCCGACGAGCAGTGGATCGAGATGCGGCTGCGCGCCGCTACCGCGCAGCGGGTCACGGTCGGCGACCTGGACCTCACGGTCTACTTCGCGGCGGGCGAGGAGATGCGCACCGAGATCTCCGCGAAGTTCACCCCTGAGCAGGTCAGGTCTGAGCTTGAGGCGGCCGGGATGGAGACGGTCCGGTTCTGGACCGACCCGGCGGGTGACTTCGGCCTGACCCTGGCGACGGTGCCGTAGGGCACCGACCCGGCGCGGCCGGGCCGGGCGGGGCTCTGGTCAGCCCCGCCCGGCCGGCCTCCCCTACTCCGCCAGCTCCTCGATCGGCTTGACCCCGGCGGTGCCGCGGCGCAGCCGCCACACCAGCACGGTGACGTACCACAGCAGGGCCAGGCCGGCCCCGTACGCGACCACCTTGTCCGCCGAGTGGAACGGCGCGGGCACCGAGAGCACGAAGATGATCAGCGCGCTGTAGACCAGCACGAAGATGATCACCGGCCAGGCCCACCGGCCGAGCGAGAACAGGCCCGGCAGCGAGTCCAGCTGCCGTCGCTTGAACGCGTACGCCGCGGTGATCAGGAAGTAGATGATGTACGGGATGATCGCGGTGGCGCCGACGAGGGTCGCGAACGCGCTGGCCTGCAGGTAGCCGTACCAGGTCACGGCGATGTCGACGACCGCGAACACGAGCAGGGCCACGATCGGCGTCTGCGTCCGCGGGTTGACCTTCTTCAGCAGGCCGGAGATCGGCATCATGTTGTCGCGCGCCATCGAGTAGGCCAGCCGCGCCTGCGCGCCCGCGCCCACCACAAGGATCGCGAACATCGAGAAGATCACGAAGGCGATGAAGACCTTCACCAGCCAGGACGGCAGCCAGTACCCCGCGATGACCAGCAACGGGAGCGGCGCGGACTCGACCGTCTTCAGGTCCGGGATCGCGATCGTGAACCCGATCAGGGCGATCATGCCGAGGACCGCGGACCCGGCCACGGCCCAGATCACTCCGCGCGGCACGCTCCGGCGCGGGTTGACCGCGTCCTCGGACATGTCCGCGGCGAGCTCGAACCCGACGAGCGTGAACGCGCCCAGCAACCCGGCCAGCGCGAACGCGTAGATCGTGGGGTTGTGCAGGGTCGAGGTCGTGTTGGTCAGGATGCTCGCGCCGTAGGGCGACGGCTTCGATTTCACCGCCCACAGCACGAACAGCAGCACGCCGAACACGACCGTGCCGAGGATCTCGGTGAATACCGCGACGTTGTTGACCCTGGCCGCGACCTGGATGCTGATGATGTTGATGAACACGGGGAGAATCATCAGCACGAGCGCGACGAACAGCACCAGCCGCGGGCTCGGGCTGTTGACGTTGAACTCGCTGAGCAGCAACGGCGAGGCGACACCGAGCATGATGGCGCCGCCGCCGACGCTCATGTAAAGCAGGCCCGCGAACCCGACGAACCAGCCGTAGGTCGAGTTCACCAGCCGCGAGCTCCACTGATACGCGTATCCGGCCAGCGGGATCCTGGTGCCCAGCTCGGCGACCACCAGCGCGATCATCAGGTTGCCGACGCCGACGATCGGCCAGGTCCAGATCGACGCCGGTCCCCAGTACGACAGGCCGAAGGCGTAATTCAGGAAGATGCCGGTCGTGATCGAGATGATCGAGAACGCGATCGCGAACATCGAGAAGAATCGCAGCGACCGGCGCAGTTCCGGCCGGTCGCCGGCCTTGGCCAGGATTGCTTCCTCTTCGGGCTGGGCGATGCCCACCCTGTTGTCTGCGGTCATGCGTGAGCCTCCCCAACTGCGGCGAATGCCGCTTCAGTTGCGGTCAGCGCCCGGCCGAGGTCGGCCTGGGTCATCGCCGCCGAGATGAACCAGTTGTGCCGCGGGTGCAGGTAGACGCCGTTGCGCATCGCCGCGGCGGCGAACGCGCTGGCCTGTTCGTGATTGCGGTCGCCGGCGAAGGTCAGGTACGGCATGGCCGGCGGCCCGGTGTAGTTCACTTCGATGCCCCGCGCCGCCGCCTGCGCCATGATGCCGGCCCGCAGTTCCCGGCCCAGCCGGTCCATGGTCTCGACCGCCCGCTCCGCCCGTAGCGCGCGGATCGTGGCGACGGCGGCGGCCATCGGGACGGCCGAAAACCAGAACGAGCCGGTGACGAAGATCCGGCTCGCGCCCTCCCGGAACGCGTTGCTGCCGAGCACAGCGGCCAGCGGATGCCCGTTCGCGATGGCCTTGCTCCACGCCGACAGATCGGGCTGCACGCCAATCGGCTCCCAGCTCGACCCCAGGTGCAGGCGGAACCCGCAGCGCACATCGTCGAGGATCAGCGCCGCTCCGATCCGGGTGCACAGGTCCCGCAGGCCGCGGGCGAACTCGGGGTCGACCAGTTCCTGATCGAAGCCGGCGTCGTGCTTGAACGGGCTGACGACGATCGCGGCCGGCGCCGGTCCCGCCTCAACCGCGGCCACAACCGAAGCCAGGTCGTTGAAGGTGTAGTAGCCGATGTTGACCCGGTCCGCCGCGGTCACCCCGCCCGGCCGGGGCGTGCACCACGGCGCGGCGCCGTGATACGCGCCGGTGGCGGCCAGGATCCGGTCGCGTCCGGTCTGCGCCCGGGCGATCGTCACGCAGGTGGTCGTCGCGTCCGTGCCGTTCTTGGCGAGCACGGCCCAGTCCGCGTGCCCGACCGTGCGCACGAGCAACTCGGCCAGCTCCACCATCGCGGCGCCCGGCCCGTTCTGGCAGTCAGCGAGCTCCGCCTGCGCCGCGACGGCCTCCTCCACCGCCGGGTGCTGATGGCCGAGCACGACCGGACCGTAGCTGCACATCAGGTCCACGTACTCGTTGCCGTCCACATCCCAGATCCGCGCGCCGCGCCCGGCGCGCATGAACTGCGGGTACTCGGCCGGCAGCGGGCCGGCCGACTGGTGCCCGTACATCCCGCCGGGGATCACCGCGCGAGCCCGCCGGCGCAGGTCCGCGTCGACACTCCGCGGCCGGGATCCGACCGGCCTGACCAGCTGCTCAGTCATTCGCTGGGCCTCCTAACCCGTGAGCTCCTTCGTCGCCATCTCGATCCGGTCCGCGATCTCCGGCTGCGGGCCGCGCAGGAACTCCAGCACCTGCGGCAGGCTCTCGATCCCGGCATCCGACCCGAGCCCGGTCGCCACCAGGGACCCGCACGCGATGCCGAGCCAGGCCGCGTCGAGCGGCGCGCAGCCCAGCAGCAGGCCGGTGAGAAAACCTGCGTCGAAGCCGTCACCGCAGCCCGTCGTGTCCACCACCTCGACGGTCAGGCCGGGAACGGGGTGCGTCCCGCCCGCGGTGCTCGCCAGGACGCAGCCCGCCGCGCCGAGCGTCACGGCCACTCCGCCGGTGCCGAGGGCTAGCACGTCGCCAATCGCGGCGGCCAGCGTGTCCCGGCCGGTGAGCGCCAGCAACTGATCGCCGTTCGGGCAGAACCAGTCGGCGATGGCCACGGCGGCGCTCAGCCGCTCGAAGTCGCGCGGGCTGCCGGGGTGCAGGACGTCGATCAGCACCAGCGCGCCGCCGCGCTTGGCCGCCGAGACGATGGCAGTCAGGTCCGCGGCCGACAGTCCCGACAGCGCGTCCGGTCCGCCAAGCAGCAGCGCGTCCGCGGCCGCCACCGCGTGCAGGTCGATGTCCGCCAGTTCCAGCCGGCGGCTCGCGCCGGGCACGTGCAGGGCCGGCCGCTCGCCGTTCGGCCGGATCGGCAGGATTGTCGCCGACGTCTGTGCCCCGGCCTTGCGGACCAGGCCGCTCGTGTCGCAGCGGGCCATCGCGAGCACCAGGATGTCGGCGAGCAGGTCGCAGCCGACGGCGCCGAACGTCGCCACCCGGGCGCCGAGTTTCGCCAGGTCCACCGCTGTGCCCGCGGCCGTGCCCGCGGCGGTCGCGCGGATCTCGGCCAGCCGGGCGCTGCCCTGGCCAGGCGGTATGGTCTCGACCGGCCGTCCGAGCACATCCAGGATGTGCACTCCGACGGCCGCGATGTTCACTGGTGGCGCCGCTCGCCGTAACGGCGCCGCCGGGCTTCGGCGGACACCTCGTCCAGCTCCGCCGCGGACAGAATCCGCGGCTCCCCGTACGACCTGGCCAGCCGGTAGACCCGCGCGAGCCACTCCAGCAGCAGCGCGTTCTCATAGGCATGGGTCAGCGTCGCGCCGTAGCAGATGGCCCCGTGGTTCTGCAGGATCGCCGCCCGCCGGCCATCGATCGCCGCGACCGCTGCCGCCGCCAGTCCGGCCGATCCGAACCGCGTGTACCCGGCCACTCGCACCGGCCCGCCCAGGGTCGCGATGGCGTAGTGGATGGCGGGCAGGTCGGCCCGGCTCGCGGACAGCGCGATCACCTCGGGCGAGTGCGTGTGGACGACCGCGCCCGCCCTGGTCGCCGCGTAGATGGCCAGGTGCATCGGCAGTTCGCTGGATGGCGTCTCCGGCGCTTCCAGTTCGGCACCGTCGAGCCCGACCAGGCAGACGTCGGCGGGCTTCATCTCGTCATAGCGCACGCCCGAGGGCGTGATCGCGACCTGGTCGCCGAGCCGCACGCTCATATTCCCGGCGGCGCCGACGGCCAGCCCGTCGTCCGCCAGGCGCGCGCTGTAGGAGACCAGCTGCTCGCGGGCCGCTTGCAGCTCTGCCGCACCGTGCATTACAACGGATGTTAGACGGACGTCCGACAAAAAAATAGACGCAGTTTCGGAGGTGTTCACCGCCCTGCCAAAGATCGTCGACTGGGATTCGAAACGAGACGAGATCCTGTCCGCTACCTGGCGCGTCATCGCCAGGGACGGGATCGCGGGCGCGACCATCCGCGCCATCGCCAAGGAGGCCAACTGCTCGCGCGGCATCCTCGGCCACTACTTCGCCGACAAGGAGGACATCCTCGGCTCGGCGCTCGTGCTTTCGCATCGGCGGGTAGGCGCTCGGATGGCCGCCGCGACCGCCGGCCTTTCCGGGCTCGCGGCGCTGCGGATCGTCATGCTGGAGGCGCTGCCGCTGGACGAGCGGCGGGATCTGGAGGCGCAGATCGAGATCAGCTTCTGGGGCCGCGCGCTCGGGAACTCCGAACTCCGGGAGCTGCAGCACTCGGAGTTCGACCGGCTGTGCGCCCGGCTTCGCGGCCACCTGGCCGAAGCCGCCGAGCTCGGCGAGCTGCGTGCCGACTGCGATCTCGGGGTCGCGACGCACCAGCTCGTCGTGCTGATCGACGGGCTCAGCGCGGAGCGCGTGCTGTATCCCGACCGGGTGACCGCCAGCCGCCAGGTCCAGATGCTCGACCGCCTGCTAGCGAGCTTCGCGGCCGAGCGGGCGGACGCACCGGCCACGCGAGCCGACTCACGACGGCCGGGTTAGCCTGCTCATATGGCGACGAGGGCGCAGCGGTCTACTTCGTTCGGAGCCATCGCGGCCGACTACGACCGGCTGCGGCCGCCCCCGGCCCCCGCCGCCGTGGACTGGCTAGTGCCCGCGCAGGCCCGGACGCTCGTCGACCTGGGGGCCGGCACCGGCCTGCTGAGCCGGGCCCTTTCGCGCCGCGCCGGTCACGTCATCGCGGTCGAACCCGACGACCGGATGCGGGCGGTACTGACCGGGGGCGTTCCGGGCGTCGAGGCCGTCCGCGGCACGGCGGAACACATTCCGCTGCCGGACGCCGCCGCCGACGGGGTGTATGCCTCGTCGGCGTGGCAGTGGATAGACCCCGAGCTCGCGGTGCCCGAGATCGCGCGCGTGCTGCGAGACGGCGGCCGGTTCGGGCTCGTCTGGACCACCAGGGAGACCGACATCCCGTGGCTCAGAGCACGCGAATGGTTCCGCGAGGCATATCAGCAGGCCCGGCCGAGCGACGTCGCCGAACCCAGAGACGCGGCCGGACGCCGGCTCGTCAGCTTGCCCGACGGCAGCCCCTTCGCCAATATCGAGACGGATACGTTCCGGTATTCGCGACCGATGACGCCTGCCGACATCGTCGAGATGCTGACGACCTACAGCGCCGTGATCACCGCCGAACCCGAGTTCATCGCGCGCGGACGCGAGCGCGGCACTGCCGCGCTGGCCGCCCAGTTCCCCGGTGCCGACGTCATTGAGCTGCCGATTCGGTCCTACTGCTGGCGCGCCGACCGGCTCCCGCGGTAGCCGAGTATCAAGACGCGTGCGTTCCCTAATAGCGAGCCGGAGCAGTCGTCAGGTCCCGGTCCTCTAGCTCCCAGGCGTGGTCGAGCATGTGCCACGCACACCGCCGGATCAGGAATTGCAGCGGCCAGGACCGCGCCGGTTCACTCAGGGCGTGGCGGTCGCGGATGCCCGCGACGACGGCGTCCCGGTATGCGCGCAGGGCACCGGGGTCGTCCGTTGTTCCCGCCGGTACCTTCACGCCCACCTTGGGCGCGAACTCATGGATCTCCGCACCGTTCACGTGCTGGATGATCTCGTCGCGCTCCCGCCCGCCGCCGCGCGGACCCTTCCGGAGTTCCGCCGAAACGCGCGCGGCGAAGTCGTCGAACGTGGCCCAGGATGCCTGGAGCAGCGCGATCTTCCGCTCGCAGTCAGCATCCGTCATCGCCTCGTGCTCTGCTGCCGCCGCCCGGCCAGACAGCCCGTAGTAATCGGTCATCCCGATCCCGTCGAGCCGCTCAACTACGTCCAGGTCACCTGCGGCCGCGAACTCGGCGCCGTAACCAGCCAACCCGGCGACCCTGGCGTAGCGCGGCCGGTAGCTGTCGAGGACCGCCAGCGCATCTTCGCCGATCCTGGCGCTGCGGTCCCAGCCTGGCCAGTCGAAAGCGCAGGCCACGACTCTCCGCTTCTTACCCTGCTCGACAAGCACGCGCACCGGATCGGCCATAGCTCCACCGTACGACCGCCGTCTGCCGCAGCAAGGGACTTGCCGGGGCAAGCGACAATCGGCACCCCATATATCGAGACATTGACGTTCCGGAAATGGGCGCAAGCCGTCATCGCGCGCGAGGGCCAAAACCCCTTCGACCAGCCGAGTTCCGCGGCATTACCCTGCCGGTTATGCTCCCTACCCAGCACCTGCTCGCCTTCGCGGTCCTGTCGTACCTGCTGATCCTGGCGCCGGGGCCGAACGTACTGTTCGTCGTCAGCCGGTCGCTGCAGCTCGGCCGGGCGTCCGGCATCGCCGCCGTGGTTGGCGGTCAGACCGGGGTCTACGTGCAGGTGATTGCCGTCGCCTTCGGCGTCGGCGCGCTCATGCAGCGGTCGGTCGCCGTGTTCACCGTCATCCGGCTGGCCGGCGCCGCGTATATCGTCTTCCTGGGCGTGCAGGCCATCCGGCATCGCAAGTCGCTCGCGGCGATGCTGGCCGGCCGGGTGGCGCCCGCGAGCGCGAGCCGGATGCTCCGCGACGGCTTCGTCGTCGGGCTCACCAACCCGAAGGCGATCGTGTTCTTCGCCGCGGTGCTCCCCCAGTTCGCGGACCGGTCGGCCGGGCACGTGCCGCTGCAACTGCTGCTGCTCGGGCTCATCTTCGTGGCCATCGCGCTGGTGTCCGACAGCATGTGGGCGGTGGCCGCGGGCACGGCGCGGACCTGGTTCACCAGGTCGCCACGCCGGCTGGAGGCGGTCGGCGGAGCCAGCGGGCTGGCGATGATCGGGATCGGCGCCAGCCTGGCTCTGGCCGGCGGGAAGGACTGACCGCCGCTCAGTTCTGCAGCGGCAGCATGTGCTCGGCGAACTCGTCGACGAACTGGCGCAGCGCGGCGTCGCCGTCGGCGTGCCGGGTCGCGGCCGGCCGGACCACGAACTTGCTGAGCCCCGCCTCGACGTAAGCCCCGATCGACTCCGCCAGCTCTGCCCAGCTCAGCGACACCAGGCTGCGCGGCTCCACGCCGGGCCGGCGCCTGCTCACCGCCAGCGCCAGGTCGGCCGGGACCTCCCCGTCCGCGACTGCCAGGCTGATGCCGAAGTGGTCGTCCTCGATCTCACGGCCGGCCGCCGCCGCGGCGGCCTCGATCTGCTCGCGCGCCGCACCCGCTTCGAGAGGGGTCAGGAAACTCCCGAGCCAGCCGTCGGCGAACCGGCCGGCCCGGCGCAGCCCTTCCGGCGCGCTGCCGCCGAGCCAGATGTCGAGCGGCTTGGCCGGGCGCGGCCCGATAGTCGCGCATTCGACGCTGAAGAACTGACCGGAATAGGTAACCTCGTCCTGCGCGAGTAGCAGCCGCAGCAGCTCCATGGCCTCGTCAAAGACCGAGGCGCGTGGTCCTGGCACCGGAAACGCCGCGATCTCAGGCCGCCGGGCGGGCCGCAGCCCGAACACCGGCAGCACCCGGCGCGGCGCCAGCGCGGCTAGCGACGTCAGTTGCTTCGCGACCAAGACCGGATGCCGGCCGGGGAGGACGGCAACGCCCGTTCCCACCTTGAGACTCTCGGTGACAGCAAGCGCGTGCGTCATGCCGACGAAGGGCTCGACGAGCGGACCGTAGACGACCTCGCTCAGCCAGAGCGAGTCGATGCCGGTCTTCTCTAGCAGCCGGGCTGCGTCACCCAGCCGATCTGGAGTCGCGAGCGCGCCGATGCTGACGCCAATCCTGACCTTCATGCCTCTATCCGACCACAGGCGGCGCTGACAACCCAGGCTGGCTCCGTGCAACTGCCCGGTCTCGCGGGGTCGCCAACCTGGGCGTGGTCCGATTTGCCGGCGTATTCTGGCTGGTCCTGGCCTTAGGGCGGAGCGCAGCCAGCCGGCAAAAGAGGGGGGCGGCTTACGGTGTCGGACTACTTCGATCTCGGGGCCTACCAGCGGCCCGTCACCACGACCTCGGCCACCGCCGGGAAGTGGTTCAACCGTGGCTTGGTCTGGGCGTATGGCTTTAACCACGAGGAATCAGTCCGCTGCTTTGAGCGGGCCATCGACGATGACCCAGACTGCGTGCTCGCGTACTGGGGCCTGGCCTATGCGCTCGGCCCGAACTACAACGCGCAGTGGGATGCCTTCGACCCGCAGACCCTCGGCCACGCGGTGGCCAGGGCTCACGACGCGCTGGCCCGGGCCGTACGCCGGGATGCCGGAACCGCTGCGGAGCGAGCCCTGATCCTGGCACTGTCCGCGCGCTTCCCGGCCGCGGAGCCGCCCGAGGACTGCTATCCCTGGAGCATCGCCTACGCCAGCGCGATGCGGGCGGCATACCGCCGAGCATCCCGACGACCTGGATGTGGCGGCGCTGTTCGCAGACGCGCTGCTGAACCTCGCGCCGTGGGCCTTGTGGCATCAGGACACGGGCCTGCCGTCCGAGGAAGCCCGTACCAGTGAGGCCAGGAGCGTCCTGGAGCGCGCGCTCGCGACTAAGTCTGGCCGCGAGCATCCGGGGATCCTGCATTTCTACATACACCTGATGGAAATGTCGCCTTACCCGGAACTCGCGCTGCCCGCTGCAGACTTGCTGCGCCACCTGGTACCGGACGCCGGCCACCTGGAGCACATGCCCACGCACCTGGATGTGCTGTGCGGCGACTACCGCCAGGTCGTGGTGTCCAACAGCGACGCGATTGCCGCTGACACCAGATATCTGGCGGTAGCGGGCGATATGAACGTCTACACCCTCTACCGAGTGCACAATTACCACTTCAAGGTCTACGGCGCGATGTTCGCGGGCCAGTCCCGGATCGCGATAGAGGCCGCCGACGAACTGGCCGCGCAGATCCCGGAGGCGCTGCTGCGGGTCGACAAGCCGGAGATGGCTGACCTGCTCGAGGCGTTCGTGCCCGTGCGCCAGCACGTGCTGATCCGGTTCGGCCGTTGGCAGGAGATCCTCGATACCGCGCTGCCGGCCGATCGCGAGCTGTACTGCAGCACGACGGCGATCATCCTCTATTCACAAGCGGTGGCGCACGCCGCTACCGGGGAGGTCGCGCTGGCCGAGCGAGCTCGCGCCGAATTCCGGGCCGCCGCCGGGCGCGTCCCGGACTCCCGGACGCTCTTCAACAACACCTGCGCAGACGTCCTGAAGATCGCCGCCGCGATGCTCGACGGTGAGATCTGCTACCGCAAGGGCGATTACGACGCCGCGTTCACGCACCTGCGCCGCGCCGTCGAGCTCGACGATGGCCTGCTGTATGACGAGCCGTGGGGCTGGATGCAGCCGGCCCGGCACGCCTACGGCGCGCTGCTGCTCGAACAAGGTCACGTCCGCGCCGCCGAGGCGGTGTACCGGGCTGATCTCGGCCTGGACGCCACGCTGGCCCGCGCCTGCCAGCACCCCGGCAACCTGTGGAGCCTGCACGGCTACCACGAATGCCTCGTCCGCCTAGGCAAGCACGAATTGGCGGATGTGATCGCCAGGCAGCTCGCGATCGCGTCGGCGCGCGCGGACATCCCGGTTGCTTCATCCTGCTACTGCCGGCTGTCCTGCCACGACGCCGACTAGGTAGCTTCCGGTCCACATCGCCGGCGCCTCCGGTGCAGGTCCGCACATCCGGGCCCGCGGCGAGCGCTATCGGAGCCGTGCCCCTTGTGAAACGTGAGCCGAAAGTTTCGCGACTTCCCTGATTTTCACCGATCCGGCCGCCGTTTTCCGTTAATGTCACGGACTGATATCGGACCGGTCTCGAACTGACACGCACGGCCGGGGTCTGGAGGAGCTGGGACATGCGCGATAAGGGGCCTGGTAGACATTCGGGTCACCACTATTCGGCTCGCCGCCTTAGGCAGCGGCGAGCCGTCAAGATAACGGCGGCGGGCGCGATCGCGCTCGTCGTCGGGGTCGGACTCGCGGTCGCGATCCGGCCCGTCATCGGGGGTGCCACGCTGGAGGCGTCGGCCAGCCCATCCGGACCGTTGTTCGGAGCCCCGGCATCGAGCGCCGGTCAGCTCACCCAGAATTCTGGCAAATTTGGCACGCTCGGCATAATTCGCACTACCTATACCGGCATGCCGGCCGCGAAGGCATGGAGTACGGCTCCGCTCGGTACGACTAAGTCGGCGGTTCTCGTGAGCTTTGCCGCGCCGCCGACCGCCATTCTGGCCGGCCGAGACGACGCCGTATTGCGTAGCTTTTTCCGCACCGCCCCGCGCGGCCGCCCGATCTATTACGCCTACTACAGCGAGCCCGAGGCCGCCGTCAACCACCGCCTGTTCACCCCGGCGGCGTACCGGCAGGCGTGGACGCACATCGCCGCCCTCGCGCACGCCGCGCACAACTCCGGGCTCAAGGCGACGCTGATCCTGCGCGCCTCCGACCTGGGGCCCGCATCGAGGACGAGCTGGCGGAGCTTCCTGCCCGGCGGGCACGTGGTCGCCGCCGTGGCCTGGGACGCGTACCCGGCCGGCACGTCGACCGGCACCAGCCCGAAGCTGACCGAGCCCGAGAGGTTCATGGGCCCGGCGGTGGCCGCGGCCAAGGCGGCCGGACTGGCGTTCGGCTTCGCCGGATTCGCCCTCGCCACGACGGCCGGCCGGCCGGGCTGGCTCTACTCGGTCGCCGACTACCTGATGAGCAGCGGCGCCCGGTTCGGCATACTCACGAGCCTGCGTGCCGTCCCGGCGACCAACATCGGCGACGCAGCCTCGATCGCGGCCTGGCGCGCCGTGGTGGCCAGGTCCGGCACCGAGAACCGGTTCCCGGTCGGGCCGGTCAGCCCGACCCCGCCGCCGACCACGCCCCCGACTACGTCCCCGACGGTCACCCCGTCGCCGGTGCCGACCAGCACGTCCCCGGCCGCGCCCACCCCGACCCCGACCGCCACCCAGACGCCGCCGCTGACCCCGCCGCCGGGCAACTCGGCCGCGCAGGCCGTGTGCGGCCAGTCGATCCTGAACTCGCCGTACGACTACACCGGCAGCGCCGGCCCCTACTCCAGCGGCACCGCGGGGCTGCCGACCTACGGCACGGCCGGCTCGGACTTCCCGAATGACACGGCCGGCGCTGTCCTGCCGGCTGGCACCAAGGATTACGCGTCCTACGAACTCCAGCCCGACACGGTCTACTACCTGCTGCCGGGCACGCACGTGGGGAGCATCCAGGCCGACGCGGGCGACTCCTTTGTCGGCGGGCTGGCGGGCGGCCAGGCCACGATCCTGTCCGGCAACTACTCACAGAGCGAAGGCTGGGCGATCGACTCGAACTGGACCAACGGCAATCAGCCGGGGGTCACGATCGAGTACCTCACGATCGAGAAGTACACCCCCGGCCAGAACGCGGCCGCCATCAACCAGGACACCAACACCGGCTGGACGCTGAAGTACAACACCGTCACGCTGAACGTGCCCGGTGCCGGGATCCTGGCCGGCTCCGACAACACGATCGAGGACAACTGCCTGACGCTCAACGGCCAGTACGGGTTCCAGGCGTTCCTGGTGAACACCTGGGGCCGGGACTCACTGACCGGCGGCCCGTACGACATCACCGCCGCCGATAATGAGATCAGCTACAACGACACCTGCGACTACTCAGGCCTGCTCGACAATTCGGCCATCGGCTGGAAGAACTACAACCCGGTCCCGGCCCAGTACCAGAACCCGCAGTGCGGTCAGGTCACCCCGGACGGCGACCAGGGCGGCTTCAAGCTCTGGCGGACTGACGGCGTCACCGTCAAGGACAACTACATCCACAACAACTGGGGACCCGGCGCCTGGAACGACACCGGGAACGCCAACACCACCATCGCCGGCAACGCGATCACCGACAACGAAGGCCAGGCCATCGTGGAGGAGATCTCGTACAACTTCTCGATCACCGGCAACTACATGGCGGGCAACGACATCACCGACGGGCTGGCCAACGCCGGATTCCCGCAGCCGGCCGTCTACATCTCCAACGCCGGCAGTGACACCGCGCTCGGCGCCGTGCCAGCCTGCCCGGAAGCGTCGTGCGCGAGTCAGGGCGCCTACCCCGATAAGTCGGTCATCGCCAACAACACCCTGGTGGACAACGGCGGCAACATTTTCCTCTGGCAGGACTCCAACCGGTTCTGCTCGGACTCCCAGGACGGCATGTGCACGCTGGTCGACGGCGGGCCATCGGGCCCGTTCACGATGCAGTCCTGCGCCGCGAACCTGCCGTCGGCCACTATCAGCACCAGCGCCTTCGCCGGCAACAAGACCGGCTCGCCCGCCGAGGACTGGTGGGACGGCTGCCAGTGGGAGACCGCCAACGTCAGCGTCACCGGCAACGTGATCGACTTCAACCCGGCTAACATCTCGCACTGCAACCAGGCCGACTGGCCTGCCTGCGGAGATGGCGGAACATTCAGCGAGTACGGCTCGCCGAACAAGCAGCCGGCCTGGGCGGTCGCCACTGAGCTGACGTTCTTCCAGGGCAACAGCTGGGCGGATAACACCTACAACGGGCCGTCCACGTTCGTCGCCTGGAACCAGGGCAACCTCGACTCAATCAGCTGGGCGAACTGGACCGGCACCGTCAGCGCGGGCGACAAGTGCGAGTCCGCGCAAGAGCAGCAGAGCGGCACCTGCACCGGGCCGTTCGGCCGGGACTCCGGCAGCTCTTACAGCGCGACGCCGGTGACGACGAACCCGTAGCGCGGTCCGCCAGCTCCGGGTGCTGCTCGCGCGAGCGGCAGCCGGCGGCCGCGGCTGGTCAGCTGGCCGCCGGGTCCGCCGGGGCGCGATCGAGCACGACGCCGAAATGGTCGCGGTACGCCGCGAGCAGCGCCTCCGGGCCGGCGAGCGTGCGCTCGGTCCGGTTGCCGTCGCGGGTCTCGATCAGCAGCGAGCCCGCGACGGAAATGCGCCCCTGCTCGGTCAGCCGCGAGCAGATCGTGCCCTGGGTGAAGTGCGAGGCCGGCGAGCTCTGCTGGTACCAGCAGGTCGGGGCGAAGTCCGCGAGGTCACGCTCGCGGGTCTCGATCCGGTACTGCGGCTTGCCGTCCTTCAGCACGTCGAGGTCGCCATCCGGCGCCTCGGCCACGCGGAAGGTGCCCGCCGGGTCGTCCTGGTCCTCGCCGGTAACCAGGCGCAGCGGGAACTCCGTGTGGCTGCCGAAGCCCACGTCGGCCAGCCACGGCCCGCTCCCGTCGGCGGGCCGGATGACGAGGGCCAGGTGGTCGAATGGCGGCCCGAACCCGTTGTCGCCGTGCACCCTGGCCGCCACCCTGGTCACGCTCGCGCCGAGCGTCTCCAGCAGCAGGGCGAACAGTCCGTTGAGCTCGTAGCAGAAGCCGCCCCGCCGCCTGCGGATGACCTTGTCTACCAGGTCGGCCTCGGTGAGCGATATCCGCTCGGACAAGTGGATGCTGAGGTTCTCAAACGGCACCGCCAGCAGGTGAGCGCGGTGCAGGTCCCGCAGGGTACCTGCGTCGGCGGCGGGCGGCAGATCCGCTCCGATGCGGTGGGCGTAGGCGGCGGCAGTTTCTCGGTCCACCCGGCCAGTATCGCGCTGGTCAGACCGCGAGCAGATACCTGGCCAGGGCATCGGGCTGGGAAAGCGCGATGAGGTGGCCGCCGGGCAGCAGGTCAGCCGCCACTCCGACCCGGTCGAGCGCTATCGCCTGCTGGAATGCGGCCGGGAAGAACCGGTCGTCGCGCCCCACCACGACCTTGACCGGAACTGGCCAGGCGTCGAACTCGCAGACGCTGCTGAACACGGCGTCGGCCTCGGGGCGCGGCCGGCCTTCTTCGTCAGCGAGCACCTCCGCCGGGACGTCGTGCAGAAAGTAGGTGACCTCGTCGAAGTCCGGGCCGTAGCCGCCAGCCCTTGCCGCATCGGCCCTCGCCTGGCCGGAGCCCGTGTTATCCCACCAGGCGCCCGGCGTCTCCCCCGGCACCGGGATCATCGCGTTGACGAGCACCAGCGCGCGCACCGGGACGCGGGCCGCCACCAGCGGTGCGGTGAATCCGCCCAGCGACTGAGCCACCAGCACCACGTCAGTCCGGGCCCCGATCGCGGCGGTCACGATGCCCGCGTACTCGGTCAGCCCGGCGCTGTCGTCGGCACCGGGCAGATCGACCGGGATTGCCTCGTGCCCGGCGGCGGTGAGCAGCGGCACGACGCGGTGCCAGTACCACGCGACCCCGCCCGCACCGGGAATGAGAACAAATGTCCGCACACACCCTCCTCGCCGTCCGCCGACCATGGCGTCGCCCGCGCGCTCACGATCGCCAGTCTCGCAGGGTTCCCCCGTTCCCTTTCCGGTCCGGGGGGGTGTCGATCCCGCCCCGGCGATTCGTATAGATGCGGGAGCCGGTTTCTGGCCGGCCACGGTGAAAGGATCATGACCATGCGCAAGCTGTCGATCATCGAGTTCGTGACGCTGGACGGGGTGACGCAGAGCCTCGGCGGGCCGCAGGAGGATACCGAGGGCGGCTTCGAGTACGGCGGCTGGTCCGCGCCGTACGGCGACGAGGTCTTCGGCCGGTCGGTCGGGCAGGGTATGAGCGATACGACCGCTTACCTGTTCGGGCGCAAGACGTACGAGAAGATGGCCGCCCACTGGCCGAACGAGCCCGACTCCAACCCGGTCGCGGCGAGCATGAACGCCACGCCGAAATACGTCGTGAGCAACACGCTGACCGCGGCCGGCTGGGCCGGTACGCAGATCATGTCCGGCGACGCCGCGGCCGCCATCGGCCGGCTCAAGGAAGAGGGCACGGGCACCGTCGCGGTGCTCGGCAGCGTCGCGCTGGTCCAGACGCTCATCGAGCACGACCTGATCGACGAATACCGGATCTTCGTGCACCCGCTCGTGCTGGGCACGGGCAAGAAGCTGTTCCGCGAGTACTCCCGGCCGCTCCGGCTCCGCCTGGTCGCGTGCACGCAGACCACGACCGGCGTGCTGCTGCTCGGATACGAGCCCGAGTCCCGGGCTGCGGGCTGACGTCATTGCCCTCGACGTGCCGGTGCGCGGATCATGGAGTGGTGGAGCCCGGCGACGCACGCGCTGCGAGCCTGACGGACGTGCCCGATCTGGTCGGGATGGTCGTGCGTGAGGCTCGCACCGTCGGGCACCGGGCCGGTGTCGTGGTGACGTCGGCCGACCTGGACGGACCGCCGCTCGGGGCGCTGACCTGGCCGGGCACGTGGGTCGTCACCGCGCAGCGGCCGGCCGCCGGCACCCGGCTGACCCGGTGGGACACCGTCGTGATCGAGTTCCGAGAGGTGCCCGGCGACGAGGGCGCGGCCCCGGATGCCTAGCGTCCGGGCCGGCTGAGCAGGTACGAGGAGAAGTAGTCGGCGTACCTGCGCTGCAGGTCCTGGCGCTGCCAGTCGCGCCCGCCGATCGTGCCCCGGCAGGACGGAGTCCCGCAGTTGCACGCCATCTGGCCGTCGTGGTCGTCAAACAGCGCGTAGTCGGTGCTGAGTTCCTCCCCCGCGCCGATGTCGCGCATCGCGACCAGGTTGATATTGCCGGCGAAGCCCACATTCGGCTCGCAGGAGTGATTGAGGAACAGCATGACCGGCTCGTACTCGGCCTCGTCGAGCGCGACCAGGTGAAAGCCGTCGGCTATCTGGATCTCGGAGTTCTGCAGTCGCTCTGGCAGTGCGTGCAGGGCGGCGGTCGTGACGATGTGGCCGCCCTTGATCGCGACGAGTTCCCCGGCCGCGATCGGCTGCACGGCGATCAGGCCGCGGCCTTCGATCGCGCTCGGGGTGCCCTTGCGGGCCTTGGGGGTGATGTAGCTGGACGCGAGCACGGCCTAGTCTTGCATCCGGGAGCGCCAGCGAACGCACGGGAGGGGATCAGCGATGGTGGCCTGGGAACACGTGAGCCATGCCGACGTGGTCCGCGCGATCGGGGAATACGACCAGCTCGGACCCGAGGCCTTCTTCGCCGCGCACGGCTTCGCTCCGACTACAACCTACGATCTGCACTGGCAGCAGCGCCGGTACCCGCCCAAGGCGATCTTGGGCACGGCGTACGAATTCGCGACCGGCAACCGCCTCGCCTCGGGTGACTTCGAGGGTGGCAAGAGCGGCGCCGTCAAGGTGCTGGGCCAGCTCGGGTTCACTGTGCAGGCCCGCTGACGCGGGTGACCGTAGTGCCCGCCCGGATCGCCCGCGGGATCTCGGCCACCTGGTCCACCGTCGTGAGCAACCGGGCGACCTGATCGGCCGGGGCGTCGGCATCGACCTCTACCGAGTAGTCGATGCCGGTCGACTGCCACGTCGCGGTGTCGAAACCGCCGGCCGCGATCACGCGGATGCCGCGCAGTTCCAATCCCAGGGCCGCGGCTTCCCGGTACAGGTCATTCAGGACGCAGCCGGCCGCGGCGAGATGGAATAGATGACCGCCGGTGAAACTGGCATCGACGGTGACGCCGGCCTCGGTCCACCGGTGCGGGAAGCGGACGGCATCGGCAGCGGCCGAGCTGAGGCTGCCCGCGCCGACCGTCACCTCGAATCTGTCTGCCACTGGGTCTCCTGCTTCGGGTCGGGGCCAGGAATGTATCGCACCAAGTCCCTATTCTGTTGCTCATGGGGCCGCCATTCGACGGGGCGATATCGCCGGCACCGCACTGTTACGAGATCCGGGGCCGGGCCGCCGAGATCGCCAGGAGCCTGGGCAGCCCCGTCGCCGGCGCGGAGCACCTCTTCCTGGCGATGCTGCACGACGGCGGCTTTCCGGTGAGCGTGATCTGCGACCTGGTCGACCTCGACGCCGCCGAGACGGCCGTCCTCGCCATCCTGGCTGGCCCGGACTATTCACCCCCGGCACCGCCCGCGGTACTCGTCCGGTCCTTCTTCGTGCAGCCCTGGGGCGCGGACCTCGCCTTCGAGCTGGGCGATTCTCATCACGGTGTCGAGCACGTACTCCTGGCATTGCTGCGGCGGCGGGACTGCGTGCCCGCCCGTGCGCTGGCCGGCCTGGCTGACCTCGAGGCGCTGGCGGCAAGGGTCACGCAGGCCATGCACGCTCCCGCGCCTGATCCGCCGCCGGATGCCGTCTTCCTGCCAGACGGCAACCAGATGGATGCGCCGCTGCGGCGGGCAATCGTCCGCGCGCTGCCCGCCGGCACCACGTTCGGCTTTAGCACCGAACCGGACGAGCGGACGTGGGTGCATGTGATCGGTGCCGACGGCGAAGGCGATCACACCCGGTCCCGCGCGGTGCTGAACGCCGCCCTGGCCAGCCTGGACCGGCCGGGTATCGACGGCTAGCGGCGTGGTATCTTGACGTCGAGATACATAGCCTGACGAGGAGCCGCGGTGATCCACCATGTGCAGCTGGCCTGCCCGGCCGGCACCGAAGACAGCCAGCGCTCGTTCTTCGCCGGCGTGCTCGGACTGACTGAGATCGAGAAGCCGCCAGTGCTGGCGACGCGCGGCGGCTGCTGGTTCCGCGGCCACGGCATCGAGCTGCACCTGGGCGTCGACGCCGACTTCCAGCCCGCGCGCAAGGCCCACCCCGGCCTGCTCGTGCAGGACATCGACGGCTGGGGCGCGCGGCTCGCAGCCGCGGGTTACCCGGTCACCTTCGACGAGGACTTCCCTGGCATGCGCCGCTTCTACAGCGAGGACCCGAACGGCAACCGGCTCGAGTTCCTGGAGCCCATCGGTAGTTAGGCGGGCTCCGACCGCACCATCCGGACCAGCGCCCGCAGGCCGGCCAGCAGTTCCTGCTGATCGCTCAGACCGTCCAGGGTCACCTCCATCCGGCGCACCATGTCGTCGATCCGGCGGCCCAGGTCGTCCCGGCCAGACCGGCATGCTTCCCGGTCCGCGGCCTCCGACCCCTGGAGCTGCACGATGTTGGCCGAGAGCAGCTGGCGGGTGTGCGCGATGCTGTCAGTGAGCCGGGTGTCGGCGAGGCGCAGGCTCTCCGACACCTGCTGCACCCGCGTCCCCTGCTCGGTGACCAGCTCCTGCACGTTCTCGACCCGGTGCAGCAGCGCGGTTACGTCATCGCGCGGATGGGTGCTCTCCCTGGCCAGCGCGCCGATCCGGGCGCGGACGTGGGCGAGGTAGGCGGCCGCCGGCCGGAACGCCGTCGTGATCAGGAAGAAGCCCGCCACGTAGTAGCCCGCCGGCGAGCTCGACCGGTAGGCGATCAGCGCGGCGGCGATCGCGGTGCCGACGTGCGCGCCGATCGCGAAGGTCAGCATCCGGCGCGCGAGCCGGGCTGCCTCCGCCTCGTCGGCGTCCCGGACCGAGATCCCCCGCTCCCGTGACAGCGCCAGCCCGGCCAGCGCCCGGTGCGCGGCGAAGTACAGGTTCCACGGCAGCGTGACGAGCCCGGCCAGCCAGGCCAGGCCGACGACCACGGCGCCGATCAGCAGCAGCGTAGTCAGCCGCGCGTGCACCAGGTGCGTGAGCCAGGCGACGCCGAGGGCCAGGGCCGCACCGAGCAGGACGAGGACGCACCAGCCGAATGCCCGGCCCAGAAGTTTGTTCATGCCGTCATGCTGCGGCCACGGGCCCGCGGACCGGATGCGCTGGCCTACTCAATATCGGCTAGGTACGGGGACTCAGCTACCCGGCGTCAGATCGTCGAGGTGCGCGGTGTCGTTGAAGCCGCGCACGATCCAGCGGTCGCCGGCGATGACGAGCCGGGAGATCGAGGCGTTGCCCGCGCCGATGAAGGCGAATGGCCGGGAGCCGCTGGCCAGCGCCATCATCATGCCGATGACGCCGCCGTGCGTGAACGCGGCCACCCGCTCGCCGGGATGGCTTCCGGCGATCCGCTCGACCGCCGCGCGCAGCCGGTCCGCCAGCGCGGCGTTGGACTCCGCGCCCGGTATGACGTCCCACCGCTCCTCGGCGGCGGCTTGCAGGATGACCGGGTGACCCTGCGCCACCATCTGCCGGTACAGGCCGCCCTCCCAGTCGCCGAGGTGCACCTCCCGCAGATCCGGCTCCGTCAGCAGTTCGAGGCCGAGCTGGTCTCCGAGCGCGGCGGCCGTCTGCGCGGTCCGCTGCATGGTCGTGACGTAGATCGCCTTGATCGGCTCGGCGCTGAGCCGCGCGCAGACCCGGCGGGCTTGCTCGGCGCCGTGCACCGACAGCGGCGGATCACCCTGGCCGCCGACCAGCGCGAACGGCTGGCCCTCGACGTAGGCCTCGGACTCGCCGTGCCGCACCAGCACGAGTTCGGTGGAACCGGGCGGTGGCGCGAAGCGCTGCTGGCGGAAGGAGGCCGGCTGCTCGCCGGATACTTGTGCTGTCACAAGTTCTGGATGGTAGCGCCACAACGTGTCCGGCGAGTGAGCGCCGGATGTTCCGCACTACTGCGCGCGGATCCTGCGCACCTGGCGGTAGTCCCCGGCCTCGACGTCGACGTCAAGGCCGGCGAAGGCTCCGTAGTGCGCGCACGGCTGCTCGAACCGGTCAACCTCGGCCGCCGTGACGCCGTCGAACGGAGCGAGCGTGATCCGCACCGAGGTCTTGCCGATCACGGCCCGCCACACGCCGACGACTCGGCCATCCAGCACCATGACCGGGTTCAGCAGCTCGCTGTGCGGCATCTCCCGACCGCCGAGCAGCACGGCGCGATCCCGGTAAGCGACGGTGTACTCATCGAACGCGGGCAGCAGCCAGGCCCCGGCTCGCTCGGCCGTCGGGCCGGATTCAGCGGCGCACCAGTAGTCCTGCCCGGCCACCTGCACCGAAGCGATCGCCGGGCCCGCCAGTTCGGTGGCCTGCCGGACCTCGCGCAGCGTCAGGCCCGACCACCAGGCGAAGTCCTTCGCGGTCGCCGGGCCATGACTGGCGAAGTACCGCCGGGCCAGTTCCGCGAGCGGCTCGCCCGGCGCGCGCGACGCCGGCGCCCACTCGTCGAGCAAGACGAACGTGGCCTGACGGCCGTCCAGCGGGCCGAGGCAGAGCAGGCCCAGCATCGACAGGTAGCCCAGGATGTGGCCGCCGCGGCTCCCGTTCGGCGACGCCGAGCAGTCGATCCCGTGCTGGGTGAGGATCGAGTAGAGGTCCTTGCGCTGCCGCCGGTGGCCGCCGGCCAGCACGGCCGCCACGATGTCGCCGGCCCGGCTGAAGACGGACGCGGTCAGCCCGATCTTCTCGTACACACCGGTCATCTGCCGGATCCGGCGCGGCGCCAGCAGATTCACCAGCCACCGCGCGTCGGCCGCCGGGACGAAGTGAATGGTGCCGCGCATCGGCCAGGTACGCAGGATCGTCCCGGCGCTGACGGCGGCCTCGATCGCGGCCAGGTCCGCCCCCGCGGTCCGCAGCCCGAGTGCCCAGACCGACTGGTTGTACTCCTGCGCCTGCACCGCCCCGAAGCGCGACACCACCGCGGTGGCGTCACCGGAGCCGGCGACCGTCAGCAGCTGATTCGCCAGCCGCGCGCCGAGCAGCTCGTCCGGAGTCATCGGGCCATCGTATTTAGCGTCCGGGCGCGCCTCCCGGTTCAGCCGGCATAAGCTTGGGGTAGCTGCAGTCAGCGTCGACTGCTTGGCACGTGGAGGTGCTGAGATGCCTCAGCTCAGTTTCGCGGCAGGATTAATCAGGGGTGTCCCCGTCATCTCGGCCCCCGGCCAGCTCAACGCCGCCAACGCGCATCTGCTGGCGGCGGCCGTGTCCCGCTGGGCCCGGTACGGCTACGCCACGCTCGTGCTCGACATGACCGCGACCCGGGTGTGCGATCCGGCCGCGTTCATGGTGATCTTGCGAGCGCACCGGCGGGCCCAGGCCGAGGGCGGCGAGATCCGGATCGTGCACCGGTCAGCGTTCCGGCAGCTGTCCCCGGTCAGTCACGCCGCTCTCATCCCGCGGTTCAGCAGCGTGGCCGCCGCGGTCGCCGAGCTGCCTGCCGTCGCGATCGAGCCGGCCTCGGTCCTGACCGTCTGACCTCCATCTCCTGGCGGTGCCTTTCGCCGAATGCGAAATCGGGCGTGTGCCAGGAACGTCACGGGTAGTTTGACGGCACCCGGTCCGCCAGGCGGATTGGTCCTGGCCGTCAGGGAGGCGCCGTGATCTTCGAGCCGAAGCCGCGTTCCAGGCCATTGCTGCGGACCACCCTCGGCGAGGTGCTGCGCCGCATCCGACTCGACCAGCGGCGCACGCTGGCCGACGTCGCGGACGCCGCCAGGGTTTCCATGCCGTACCTGTCCGAGCTTGAGCGCGGCCGCAAGGAAGCCTCCTCCGAAATCCTGGCCGCGCTGTGTGGCGCACTCGGCCTGGACCTGTCCGACCTGCTCGCAGCCGTCCGCCGCGAGCTGATGATCGAGCGCGGCCAGGAGGCAGTCGTCATCCGGCTGGGCTCCGCGGCCGCCGCCGACCCGGCTGCGGCCGGCCCGGTTCCCCCCGTTCCCGGGCCGGCTCAGTCCGCCCGCGACGCCGGCGACGTCGTCTGCCTCGTAGCGGCCGCATAACCCGCGGATCAGTTCAGGCCGGCTGTCCCGGCCTGCGCCGGTGCTGCCTTCCGGCTCGCGATCACATCGTCGGCCAGGCCGTACTCGATCGCCTCCGCCGCGTTGAACGTGCGGTTCCTGTCGGTGTCTGACCTGATCTTGCTCACCGGGTGGCCGGTGTGGCGGCTCAGGATCTCGTCGACCTCGGCCCGGATCTGCGCCACCTCCTTGGCCTGGATCGCGAGATCGGGCAGCGTCCCCTGCGCCTGGCTGGCGGGCTGGTGCAGCGTCACCTTCGCGTGCGGGAGGACGGCGCGCTTGCCCGGCGCGCCCGCCGCCAGCAGCACCGCGGCCGCGGACGAGGCCTGGCCCATGCATACCGTCGCCACGTCCGGCCGGATGAACTGCATGGTGTCGTAGATGGCCGTCAAAGCGCTGTAGGCGCCGCCGGGCGAGTTGATGTAGAGGTATATCTCCAGGTCAGGGCTGGCCGCTTCGAGATGCAGCAACTGCGCCATGATCACGTTGGCGACGCCGTCGTCGATCTCGGTGCCGAGGAAGACGATCCGCTCCGACAGCAGCCGGGAGTAGACGTCGTAGGCGCGCTCGCCGAGCGGGGTCCGCTCGACCACGGTGGGGATCGTGTACTGGCTCATGGTGTAGGGATGCACGGTCAGAACCTCGCCATCCGGCTCGCGACGGGCGGCCGGACATCATCGAGGTTCTCGACGATGTGGTCGATCATCCCGTACTCGAGCGCTTCCTCCGCGCTGAACCATCGGTCCCGCAAGCTGTCCTGCTCGACCCGGTCCCGCGGCTGGCCGGTGTGCTCGGCGATCAGCCTGATCATCAGCGCACCGGTCCGCTCCAGCTGGGCGGCGTAGATCTCGACGTCGGCCGCGGTGCCGCCGAAGCCGGCCGAGCCCTGGTGCATGAGCACCTGGGCGTGCGGCAGGCTGTAGCGCTTGCCCGCGGTCCCGGCGCACAGCAGGAACTGGGCCATGCTGCCGGCCAAACCGAGCGCCAGGGTCCGGACGTCGTTCGGGATCAGGCGCATCGTGTCGTAGATGGCCAGCCCCGCGCTCACTGAGCCGCCGGGCGAGTTGATGTACAGGCTGATGTCGGTCTTGGGGTCTTCAGCCGACAGCAGCAGCAGCTGCGCGCACAGGCGGTTCGCGATCCGGTCGTCTACCTCGGTGCCGAGGACGATAATTCGCTGGTACAGGAGCCTGGTGATCAGCTGATCGTCCAGGGTCCCTGGTGGGGCGGGTTCGGCAACGGCGGTCTGCATGGTGTCCCTCTCTCGGCGCGTTATCTCCTCACCACAATCGGCCGGCCGGCGCCGCCAAGCCAAGAGAATCTGCTGTTAGCAGAGGGGCAGCGGGGACGCGAGACGGGGGGCGGACATGCGCTTTGGCCTGCACGCACTGGGCATCGGGACCGGGGCCAGACCCGAGATCATCCGGGCCGTGAGCAGCGCCGCGGAGGCGGCCGGGTTCGCCACGCTGTGGGCCGGCGAGCACGTGGTCATGGTGGACGAGCCGCGCTCGCGCTACCCGTACGCCGGGGACGGAAGGATCTCGGTCCCGGCCGACGCCGACTGGCTGGATCCGCTGCTCGCGCTCACATTCGCCGCGGCGGCCACCAGCCGGATCGGACTGGCGACGGGCATCCTGCTGCTGCCCGAGCACAACCCGGTGCTCGCGGCCAAGCAGATCGCGACGCTGGACGTGCTGAGCGGCGGACGGCTCACGCTCGGCATCGGAGTCGGCTGGTCGGCGGAGGAGTTCGCCGCGCTGGGAGTGCCGTTCGAGCGCCGCGGGGCGCGCACGGCCGAGTACGTCGCGGCGCTGCGCGCCCTGTGGTCGCAGGACGTCGCGAACTTCGACGGCGAGTTCACCCGGTTCGGCGGCATCCGCGTCTACCCCAAGCCGGTACGCGACCGGCGCATCCCGATCGTGGCCGGCGGCAATTCGGACGCGGCGCTCCGCCGGGCCGCGGCGCTGGCCGACGGCTGGTACGGCTTCAACCTGACGGTGGCCGAGGCGGTCGAACGGACCGGCACGCTCGCCGCCTATGGCCGGGAACGGGGCCGCGGCGCGACCCAGCTCAGCGTCGCCGTCGCGGTTACCGACGCCAGCCCCGCCGACGTGCCGGTGCTGGAGCGGGCCGGGGTGACGCAGCTCGTGCTGCTCGGTGCCCCGCCGGAGGCACCAGCCGACTGCGCGGACTGGGTGGGCGGGCTGGCAGCCGGCTGGAACGACTAAGCCAGCCGGAAGTCCGCGAAGTCAAACCCGGGCGCGACCACGCAGCTGACCAGGACCGGCTCATCGGCGGCGGGCGCGGCGCTCTGCCAGGTATCGCCGGGGATCAGCACCTGCGGTTGCTGGCCACCGGCCACGTCGCCGCCCAGCAGCACGGTGCCGGAGCCGGCGGGCTTCGCCCCGTTCCCGCCCAGGTGCAGCGCAAGCGGACCGCCGCAGTGCCAGAACCACAGCTCGTCCGAGCGGACCAGGTGCCACCTGGATTCCTCGCCCGGCTGCAGCAGGTAGTAGATCGAGGTCGCGGCGCAGCGCGGGCCGTCGTACCCGTCCGGCCGGAAGCTGACCGGCGAGCGCCACGTCTCGCGGAACCAGCCGCCCTCCGGATGCGGCCGCAAGTCCAGTTGCCGGGCCAGCGCGGGCCGGCCGGTCACTTCTCCCTCGCTTTGTCCGGCGCGGACGCCGAGATGACCTGGCTGTTCCAGTGCCCGCGCGGCTCGTCCTCAGACTGCTCCGGCCACAGGGCAATCGCGCGGGCGGCGGCCGCGCGGATCGTCGCGCCCTCGATCTCGGCGGTGGCTTCAGATAAGCCGTACTGCAGCCAGGAGGCGACGAACGTGACCGGCCCGGCCGGCGGGAGCGGATAGAGCCAGAACTGCTGATCGAACCCGCGAGCTGAGCCGCCGCCGCCGCGGTGCATCAGGCGGAGCTGATCGTCGTCCTGGTCGCGGAGCTGCGCGTGCGGGCTTGTCGTCGCGGCGCGACGGCCGTCGGCGTACTGCACGCCGAGGCGCAGCACGTCGTCCGGGCCCGATTGTCCCCGGCCGGGCCGGCTGAACGGATCGCGGCCGAAGTCGTCCGCGGCCGCGCGAAGGCGAGCGTGCACTGTGAACTCGAATCCGTTGGGGTAGGCGCGCACGCTGCCGATCGCGACTGCCGCCTGGTCGGTGCGGACCAAGATGAACTCCAGCGGCACGGATCCGGCGATCGCCGCCTCCGGTTGCGCCCAGGCGGGACGTTCATGCCGCCGCGGCTCGGGCGGCGGCGGCTTCGGGAACGAGTCGAAGAAACTCATGTCCGCAGGTTAGCGGCCGTCGCGCCGGGGCTAAGCGGGCGAGTGCGCGGGCACGTCGCCGGTGGCCAGGCGCTACCGCTCCGCCGGCTAGATCGCGCGCCGGGTCTTGATCAGAAGTCCCGACTGTCCCGATAGTTGAGATATGAGCGATGACGTCATCACCGGTCCGGTGCGCGCGCCCCGCAATCTGGCGGCGAACGTGACTGGCAGCATCCACGACGACGCGACCGCGACTGAACTCGGGTTCCGGGGCGGAACCGTCGCGGGCAGCATCCACATGGACCAGTTCCCGCCGCTGCTGCTCGACGCGTTCGGGCCGCGCTGGTTCGAGACCGGCTGTCTCTCCTTGTACTTCCGGAACGCGACCACCGACGGCGAGCCCGTCCAGGCGCTGGTCGAGCGGCCGCCGCCGGACGGCAGCGACGCTCAGGTCCGGGCCTGGGCCACCACCCCGGAAGGGGTCATGGTCGCCGAGGGCACGGCGGCGGCCGGGAGCCCGCAGGCCGAGTCCGAACTGCGCAGCCGCGATCTGCGGCCGGCGGATCCGGCTCAGCTGCGGATCCTGAAGGCGCTGCGGCCGGGCGACCCGCTCGGCGACTGCCAGGTGCTGCTGGACGGCGCCCGGCAGCGGGCGGCCATCGCCGCGGACGCCATGACCGAGCCGCTGGGCTGGTACACCAACTCGTCCCCGTGGGGCGGGTCGGTCGCGGCGCCGTCCACCGTCGTGCACCTGCTGTACAGCGACCTGCTGGCCGGCATCCGGGACTCGATGGGCCAGCACGTGGGCCTGTTCGGCGCGATCGAGATCCGGTTCCGAAGCGGCCCGGTGTTCGTTGACCGCGGGTACCGGGTCACCGGCGAGGTGACGGCGCTGAGTCAGACGCCGAAGACCGAGGTGCTGTGGTTCGACAGCCGGGCCCGGGACGGCTCGGGCACCGTCGTCGCCGAGATGCGGATGATGCTGCGGCAGATGAAGCGGTCGTCGCCGCTGTACCAGGACTGAGCTGCGCTGTGGATAACCGGGTCGCCGCACCCACAAGGCGAAGACTTTTCAGCCTGACAGGC
>CAVSCN010000003.1:0-63075 GCA_963726425.1 uncultured Actinomycetota bacterium
GGCGGCGCGCAGCCAGTTATGCACCGGGCCCGCTCCATCTGCGGGGCCGTGGCCTGACCCGGCCCGCCGGGGACGAGCACGATGTCGGGGTGCGGCACGGCCGCGATGCTGGCCTCCGCGACCAGGCTGAGCATCTGGCTGTCGGTACTGACCGGCCCGGCCTGCTCAGCCACGAACACGACGGTGGTATCCGGCAGCCGGCTGCAGCACTTCGTACGGCCCGATGGCATCCAGGGCGGTGAACCGGTCGTACAACAAGATCGCGATCTGCATGGCCAGGGGGCTCCTTCTGGGTAACGGGTGGTGGTCAGAAGCGATGGCGATAGCCGGCTGGGGGTACTCCGAGGGACTGCACGAACGCCCGGCGCATAGCCTCGGGCGTGCCGTAGCCGCAGGCTCGGGCCACCTGCGACACGCCCCGGCCGGAGTCCTCCAGCATCCGGCGGGCCGTCTCGAGCCGCACCGTGCTGACGAACCGGCCGGGTGATATACCCGTCTCGGCGGCGAACGCGCGAGCGAACTGCCGCGGCGACAGCCCCGCCCGCGCGGCCAGGTTGGGGACGGACAGATCCGCGGCCGGATGCTCGCTGATCCACTGCTGCACCTCGCGCAGCGGTGCCCGCTGCGCCGACTGAGCCCGCAGGTGGGCGCTGAACTGTGCCTGACCGCCAGGCCTGCGCAGGTACACGACCAGGCTCCTGGCCACGGTGAGGGCGGCCTCGTGGCCGATGTCCTCCTCGACCAGCGCCAGCGCCAGATCGATGCCCGCGGTCACCCCGGCCGACGTCGCGACCTGGCCGTCCCGCACAAAGATCGGGTCGGTGTGCACGGTGACGGCCGGGTACTGGCTGGCCAGCGCGCTGGTATAGGCCCAGTGGGTGGTCGCGTTCAGGCCATCCAGCAGGCCCGCGGCCGCCAGCAAGAACGCGCCCGTGCAGACGGACGTGATCCGGCGGGCGGCAGGCCCGTGCGTGCGCAGCCACTCGATCAGCTCCGCGTCGGGCCTGGCGGTGCCGCGCCCGCCTGGCACCACCAGCGTGTCGATCGGGTCCGCGGCGCACTCGCGCAGGTCGGTGGCCGGGATCAGGCCGAGGCCGCTCGTCGAGGTCACCGGCATGCCTCCGAGGCTCGCCGTGGTGATCGCGTAGCCGTCCGCGCCACGGCCAGCCTGGAAGCTGGCTGCGCCGGTGAAGACCTCAAGCGGCCCGGTCACGTCCAGGCTCTGCACGCCGTCGAAGAGGACGATGAGCACGCCGCGGACCGTCATACCGCCATCCTGGCGGCCTGGCCGCGTGACCGCAATGACGCGTATCCCACTATTCCTGCCATCCGCTAGCGTCGGACGAAGGCATCTCCGACGGTGTCACCAGCCACGCAGAACCTGGCGGAAGGGCAGGACACTGACATCAGGAATATGAGGACTGGTTCGCGGACAGATCTTGCGGCCTTCGAGTCGATGTTGACGGGCTCGGTCCAGCCGCTGCCGTCGAAGGTGACCACGTTCCCGCTGCCGCCGTCGACGGCGGCACAGAAGATGCTGGTCGGGCACGACACGACTGGCCAGGAGATGCCGCCCTCGCCCATAGTGAGACCGTTCGGGTCGGCGTTGGCGGGCGCGCTCCAGGTGCTGCCGTTGAACGTGAACGCGTTCCCTTTGCGATCAATGGCAACGCAGAAACTGGCCGATGCGCACGACACTGCCTGCAGGTAGCTGCCCGGGTCGATGGCGGATGGCTTGCTCCAGGAGGTGCCGTCGAAGGTGAGCACGTTCGGGCCGTAATCGACGGCGGCGCAGAAGCTGGCGCTCGGGCACGACACCGTGCTCAGCTCGTTGCCAGGATCTATGACCGCGGCCGGGCTCCAGGAGGTCCCGTCGAACGTGAACGCGTCGGAGCCGTTGTCCACGGCGGCACAGAAGCTCGGTGCCGAGCACGATACCGAGGCCATGCCCCGTTGGCTGCCCGGGGCAGGATCGTGAATGCGAGGAGCAGAACTCCACCTGCTGCCGGTGAACAGAAAGGTGGCTGAGTCTTGCGCGTCTACGGCCACGCAGAAGCGGATGGTCGGGCAGGACACGGAATCGGGCTCGCCGGCGGCGGAGGACAACCGGGCGGGCCGGCTCCACGTCGTTCCGTCATAGCTGATCGCGTAGCCCGAGCTGAGCACGGCCATACAGAAGGTCGCGGCCGGGCATGACACCGAGGTCGGGTTCTCGGTGCCGTGGCTGTGATCGAGGTGCGTCGCTGCTCCCCAGGCCGGCCCGGCGCCGGACGGTTGCGTGGCAGTCTGGCCGGTCGCGGGGGAGTGGGCTCCTGGCTTTGGTGGTGCCGACGACTCGCTGCATCCGGTGGCTACGCCTAATAGCAGGATGGACGCGACGGCAAACGCGAGCCCTAGTCGTTCTGTCGCCACGTTGAGACCCTCCGTTGCGGTGGTGGCCGCGGATGTCTCCGGGGTACCTACCTGACCCCGTAGAGGTGTTCGAGGGCGAGTTGGTCGAGGTGCTCGAAGGCCATGCCGCGGGCGCCGAGGGCGTCGGCGTCGGCCGAGAACCCGGCCAGGTCGCGCCAGGTTTCGCCGGGGGCCAGGGTCGGCTGCCCGAGCTGGGCGACGCGGGCGGCGGCCAGCGCGGCCTGGACGTCGGGGTCGGCGCGGAACGCGCGGGCCTTGGCCTGCAGGATGAGGTAGTTGCGCATGCAGGCGGCGGCCGAGGCCCACACGCCGTCGTCGTCCTCGGTCCGGGGCGGCTTGAAGTCGAAGTGCACGACCCCGTCGTAGCCGCCGGCTTCGAGGGCGTCGACGACCCAGAACGCGCCGCGGGTGTTCCCGGCGCCGAACCGCAGGTCCTGGTCATAGCGGGGGCCGTGCTGGCCGTTCAGGTCGATGTGGAACAGCTTGCCGTGCCACAGCGCCTGGGTGATCGCGTGGGCGTAGTTCAGCCCGGCCATCTCCTCGTGCCCGACCTCGGGGTTGATGCCGACCAGCTCGGGGTGCTCCAGCTCGCCGATGAACGCCAGCGCGTGCCCGGCGGTGGGCAGCAGGATGTCGCCGCGGGGCTCGTTCGGCTTGGGCTCGATCGCGAACCGCAGCGCGTACCGGTGATCGAGCACGTACTGGCACAGCACGTCGAACGCTTCCTTGTACCGGTCCAGCGCCGCGGCCACGTCCTTGGCCGCGCCCGACTCGGCGCCTTCCCGCCCGCCCCAGCACACATACACCGACGCCCCCAGCTCGGCGGCCAGGTCCAGGTTGCGCAGGACCTTGGCCAGCGCGAACCGGCGCACGTCCCGGTCGTTCGCGGTGAACGCCCCGTCCTTGAACACCGGATGACCGAACAGGTTCGTCGTCGCCGTGGTCACCACCAGCCCGGTGCCAGCCAGCGCGGCCTTGAACGCCGCGACCTGCCGGTCCCGCTCACCGTCGCCCGCGCCGAACCCGAACACGTCGTTGTCGTGGAAGTTCACCCCGTACGCGCCCAGCTCCGCCAGCTTGCGCACCGCCCGGTCCGCCGCCATCGGCGGCCGCACCGCCCCCCCGAACACATCCACCCCCTGCCACCCCACCGTCCAGATCCCGAACGAAAAACGATCAGCCGGCGTCGGCGCGTAGGCGTCTGTGCTCATGGTCATCGTTCCTTGGCGTTAGGGTGCGGCAGCCCTTACCGGAGTTCGGCCGCCGTCGCGAGATTGAGACAACTGAGATCGCTCCGGCTTGCTGTCGCGGTCGCCGTGTCCAGGACCGAGGCAAGCTCGCTCGTACTGAGCGCCTCGATCCGGACACCGGCCTCGCTCAATTCATGCAGGCCGCCAAGCAGGGCACCAGTGAACACGGCGTCGAATTCGGTCGGCGAGGCGGGCTGCGGTCCGGTTGCCCGGTAGAGGACGCTCCCGGACTTCCGGACGACGACCAGGCCATCCGAGCCGCAGGTAATCACGACTAGCTCGGGTCCCTGGGCTAGCCAGAGCCGCGCTACGGCTTCCGCTCCGCGGCCCGGGTACAGCCACGAGATGTCCTTGAGGCTAGCGATGACCAGATCAGCCGCCTTGACGGGCCGGTCCATCAGCGACCGGCCACGGGCCGGCGAGCCCATCACCGCGGGCTTCACGGTGACGTTGAGGCAGACGATCGCGCCGCGATGGCGCTGGCGCGCTGCGGCCCGGAGTATCCAGGTGGATCCGGGCAATACACAGCAGTCGAGCACGTCGAGATTCAGCACAGTCGTGTCGGCCGGGATCCAGCCCAGTTCTGCTGCGCTCCACTGCCAGCTCGCTGTATCGCGGAAATAAAGGCCGTCCGTGCTGTCGTCTGCGTCGGTAGCGACGACGGCAATCATGGTCGGCTCGTCGGCCTCGGGCGAGGCGCTGACGTCAACGCCGTTACTCGCCGCCTGCATCCGGAGGTACTGGCCTAGCGAGTCCTGGGACAGCCGGGCCATCAGCGCGGTCGGGTAGCCAAATCGGGCCGCCCACATCGCGGTGGTGAATGCGCTGCCGCCTGGTGATGTCTGCATGAGGCTGGAGCCTGGTGCAGCCACGAGCTTCACCATGGCCTCGCCGATGACAGTGATCATTGGGTACCGGTCCTGCCGGGCCCGCACGCCGTCGCCAGGGACGTCTCGCCGCATGCGCTCGGCACGAGGCTGGCGGAGTCCATCGCGCAATCTCCTTCCCAGGTGCTGCCGCGGCGGGGTTTGTTTAGGTCCTCAACAAACTGAGGCGAAACTGAGAGTACATATGTTTCGCTAACGTCGTCAATGGCGGCGATTCATGCCGTTTTGTCGTACTTATGCGGAGATCCGCTAGGGGCTGACGTGCGGCGATGGGTCCGAGGCGCTATTTCCGCCCGAACGGCCCGGGCCGCGCAGGCACGTGTGCCTGCATATGTCTCGAAGTGACCGTGGCTGAGTAGTGTGTACTGCGGTAGACCGGCCTTCCGGCCTGCCCGGATGCTTGCCGCGCGACTGCGAGAAGAAGGAGGAGCGGGTGAAAGAGACCCGCACGCACACCCTGCCCGCTCGCGCAGACCACACGGCTATCCGGCGCAACAACCTCGAGCTCACCCTGCGGCTGCTGGCCCATTCCCCCGGTCTGTCCCGCGCGGATCTGGCTGGCGGCACCGGGCTGACCAGGGCGACGGTGACGCGCCTGGTCGCGGAGCTGATTGAGCTCGGCCTGGTCCGGGAGGGCGCGGTCAGCTCGTCGCGGCGGGTTGGGCGGCCGGGCACGCCGCTCGATATCGACGGCCTGGCACGTACTTGCTATCGGTCTCGAAGTGAACGTGGACTATATCGCGATCTTGGTCAGAGATCTTGGCGGGCGCGAGGTCCACCGCGATGAATGCACCTTCGACTCGGTGAGCGCCGGACCGGACGGGAGCGTTCGGGCCGCGATCGACCTGTGTCACAGCGCAATTCAGACCGTCCGTAATCACCGGCACGATCGCCAGCCAGTCATTGTCGGAGTCGCGGCCGCAATCGCCGGCCTGGTCGACCTTCGCGACGGTCTTGTTATCGAAGCGCCGAACCTTGAGTGGCGGGACTACTCATTCGGGGCGGCGCTGCGTGACGGTCTCTGCTTGAACGGTGCTCCGGTGCGAGTTGGCAACGATGCGAACTTCGCTGCGCTGGCCGAGTTCCGAATTGGGGCCTGGGCCGGCACCGCGGACCTCATATATGTCACCGGCGAGGTCGGCATCGGCGGCGGAATCATCGCTGGAGGCCGACCGCTGCTCGGCAGTCGAGGCTTCGGCGGCGAGATCGGCCACATGCGGGTCGACCCGGCCGGTCCGCGCTGCGTCTGCGGTCGGCGCGGCTGCTGGGAGGCGCTCATCGGGCTATCGGCGGTGCTGCGATCCGCCGGCATCAGCACACCCACGGGAACGCATCCCCGCACGATGCTCGAAGTCCTCGTTAGCCGAGGTCGGGAAGGCAATCAGCGTGCGCTCGATGCGATTGATTGCCTGGGCCGAGATGTCGGCGTGGGCGCGGCGATGCTCGGGAATATCTTCGATCCCAGCGTGATCATCCTCGGTGGCTACTTCGTCGCGCTTGAAGAATGGATCCTGCCGCGAGCCAGGGATGAGCTCATGAAGGGGCTGCTGGGAGGCCGGGCCGCGACGCCGGACCTGGGTGTGTCTGGTCTGGGATTCACCGCCGCTGCGCGCGGTGCGGCTCTGCATGCGATGGACGCTGTGTTGTCCGACCCGGCCACGCTGCTCGCTTCTCCGGTGGATTAGTGCGGCGTCGCACTTCTACTAGCGCGCGGTGACTCGGGTAGCTTCGCTGAGTTTGGGCGGTCGAGGCGGGTTGTGAGCCCGCTTTCCGTTATCAGGATGATACTTTCGGGCCGACATGTGTACTGTATGGTCCCCCCATCCGCTCTTTCGGGATTCTTCAGGAAGGTGAAAGGGGTCGTGGATGCGACTGCGTAATAGAAGTAGGGGAGGTTCGCACTCCCGTTTGCTCCGCCCTGTGGCCGGAGTGAGTGTTGCGGCTGTGGTTGCCCTGGTGGCGGCCGGCTGTGGATCGTCGGGGTCGGGGTCAGGGTCGGGTTCGACGTCGAGTGGCTCGAACACGGTTCCCAAGGGGCTGGGCATCAGTTCCTTCACTGTCAACCTCGAGTCGACGATGTCGAAGCTGAAGCCGCTCGCGCAGTTCGCGACGAAGGGCGCTAACTCCCTGCAGGTGGGTGTGATCCTGCCGGACACCACGTCGTCCGTGCGGTGGGTGGACTTTGACCAGCCGTACCTGAACGACGCATTTGCTGACGCCGGCTACACGCAGGCGCAGTACCGGATCGACAACGCGCAGGGCAGCGACGCGACGGAACTGAACGACGCGACCGCTGACATCAACCTGGGCGCCAAGATCCTGATCATGTGCCCGCTTGATGGCCCGACTGGCGTAGCGATCGCGAAGCTGGCCGAGCAGAAGGGCGTCACCCTGATCAGCTACGACCGGGCGACGTTCGAGGGGTCGAAGACCTACTACGTCAGCTTCGACAACGAGCTGGTCGGTCAGCTGATCGGCCAGGGCTTCCAGGCCTGCGTGCAGGCCTGGGGCGTCAAGAGCCCGCAGGTTTACGTCCTGAATGGCGGCGAGGACACCGACCCCAACGCGATCTCCTTCGCCTCTGGCTATAACAAGGTGGTCTGGGGTCAGGAGGCCAAGTCGGTGAATGCGGGCGCGACCAACAGCGCCGGCATGAAGCTGGTGGGTGAGAACTTCGCTCCTGGCTGGGACAACACCAAGGGCGGCACGATCTTCCAGCAGGCGTTCACGGCTAACCCGAAGATCAACGCCACGATCGAGGCGAATGACGGGCTTGCCAATGCGGTGATCACGGACCTGAAGGGCGACGGTGTCAAGCCCAACAAGATCCCGACCACCGGGCAGGACGCCACCGCTCAGGGCATGGCCTGGATCCTCGAGGGCTACCAGTGTGGTTCGGTCTACAAGGCCGTCTACAAGGAGGCCCAGGACGCCGTGGCCATGGCCACGATCCTGCTGGCCGGCGACAAGCCGCCCGCGGCTCTGCTGAACGGGACGACCACCGACCCGGCCGACTCGAGCATCACCGAGCCGGCGTTCCTGCTCACCCCGGTCTGGGTGACCAAGGCCAACATGGAGTCGACGGTGGTCAAGGACGGCTTCGACACGGCGACGGATATCTGCACCATCGCGGGTGCGAGCGTCTGCTCCGCGGCAGGGATCCAGTAATCATCTGAACTGAGAACCTCGATGGGGCGGTTCTCATCGGACGCTCGTCCTAACCGGGCTGGCGGACCCGCTGTCATGGCGGGTCCGCCAGCCCGGGGCCTGAGGAGTGTTCTGCGGGTGCCGACGCGGCGAGAGCCCACTCTAGGCAAGGCTATTGATCTTCACGATGACTGAGACGAACGAAGCCCACGAAGACGCGAGCCACGGCGGCGACGGGTCGGAGCCCCTGCTGAAGCTGCGGGGCATCGACAAGCACTTCGGGCCGGTTCAGGCCCTCTACGGAGTGAACCTGGACCTGCCTGCGGGTCAGGTGACGGGCTTGTGCGGGGACAACGGTGCCGGGAAGTCGGTGCTCACCCGCACCATCGCCGGCGTGCACCAGCCAGACCACGGCCAGATCTACTTCGAGGGTCGCCCGGTACATATCCGCAGCGCCAGGGATGCTGCCGGGCTGGGGATCGAGACCGTCTACCAGGACCTGGCGCTGGCCGACAACCTGGACATCGTTCAGAACATGTTCCTCGGCCGGGAGCGGCTGCGGCACCGCCTGCTCGACGAGGACTCGATGGAAAAGCAGGCGGCCGAGACGCTGAGCACCCTGCGGGTGACCACGGTGCGATCAATCCGGCAGCCGGTGGCCTCGCTCTCGGGTGGTCAGCGGCAGGCGGTGGCGGTGGCCAAGGCGGTGATGTGGAACTCCAAGCTGGTGCTGCTGGACGAGCCCACCGCCGCCCTCGGGGTGGTGCAGACCCGGATGGTGCTGGACCTGGTGAAACGGCTCCGGGACCGGGGCCTCGCGGTCATGGTGATCTCGCACAACCTGAACGACGTCTTCGAGGTAGCGGACCGGATCGCGGTGCTGCAGCTGGGCCGGATGGTGGCCGAAGGACCGGCCTCGGAGTTCGACCGGCAGAGCGTCGTGGAGTACATGACGACCGGTACCTCCAGCGCACGTCCAGTTCAGCCTGCCGCATCAGCCAGTGCTGAGGACTGAGCCGATGGCCAGGATGAGGAACTCCCGGTGACCGCGGACCCCGCGGAGACCCCGGTCGGCCCGGCGGACGCAAGCACTCCGGACGCGAGCACGGCGGTCGGCGTCACCGATGCGGCCGAAGCGGCCGCGGCCGAGGTCCCGCCCGAGCTCGTCGCCCAGTCGCTCGGCCAGTACGTGCGCGGCCTGGGGCAGCGCATCCGCGGCGGCAACAGCGGCGTCCTGCCGGTGATCCTGGCGATGGTGATTGTCGCCGTCGTCTTCGAGATCATCACCCCCCAGCACGCCTTCCTGCGGCCGAGCAACCTCGTCTATATCTTCGGGCTGAGCACCGTCTACATGCTGCTGGCCATGGCAGAGACGGTGGTCCTGCTGCTCGCGGAGATCGATCTGTCAGTCGGTGCGGTCGCACTTTTCGGCGGCGTGATCGCCTTCAAGCTGGTCCAGCACCCGGGCTCGGGCTGGCCGTGGTGGGCCGCGATGCTCGCCGCCCTCGTCGGCTGCGGTGTGGTCGGCGCCCTGCAAGGGGCGCTGGTGGCCTTGCTCAAGATCCCGTCCTTCGTCGTGACCCTCGGCGGGTTCCTGCTCTTCTCCGGGATTCTCATCGTGATGCTCGGCGGGGCCGACGGGAACGTGAGCGTCAGCACGACCGACCCCAATCAGCGGGTCATCTATGACATGGTGCAGGGCCTGATAACCCCCGCTGCCTGCTGGGCCGGTCTCGCGGTCGTGGTCGTCGCCGTCGGCGCGACCCTCTGGCTGCGCGCGGCCTCGCGGCGGCGCCAGGGGCTGGTGGCCCCGCCGGCCAGCCTGACCGCGATCCGGGTCGCCCTGGTGGCGATCGTCGGGGTTGTCGTCGTGCTGATCTGCACCGGCAACCGCGGCACCGCGCTGGTGAAGGTGGAGGGGATTCCGTGGGTGATCCCGATCGTCCTCGTCGTCCTGGCCGCCTTGACGCTGCTGCTCCAGCGGACCCGCTTCGGCCGCTACGTGTATGCCATCGGCGGCAACCCCGAAGCGGCCCGCCGGGCCGGCGTGAGCCTCGCCTCGATCCGCATCTGGTCGTTCGCGTTGTGCTCGGCGATCGCGGGCCTCGGCGGCGTCCTGCTCGGGTCCTTCTTCTACGGCGAGTACAGCACCAACACGGCTGACCCCGGTCAGCTCGTGCTGTACGCGGTCGCCGCCGCCGTCATCGGCGGCGTCAGCCTGTTCGGCGGCCGCGGCAAGGCGATCCACGGAATCCTGGGCGGCCTCCTGATCGGCGCCATCGCGTACGGCGTGTCCCTGCTCAACCTCGGCACCTTGTCCACGCCGCTGCAATACATCCTGCCGGGCGCGGTGCTCATCGCCGCAGTACTCGTGGACGTGCTGTCCCGGCGCGGGGCCGGGAACGTGGGCCGTGCCTGACCGCGCGGTACCGGATTCGCAAGCTGACAGGACGGCTGAGGATATGGCCCGGATGGGGAGGAAGCGGTGACAGCCAGTACCGGCGGGACGCCGGCTAGCGCGGTGGACCTGACGGCCGCGCCCGAGGTCGCCGCGGCCGAGATCCCGGCTGAGCTCCTCGCTCAGTCGCTCGGGCAGTACTTCCGGGCGTCGTGGCGGCGTATCCGCGGTGGTGACAGCGGCGTCCTGCCGGTCGTCCTGGCCATCGTGGTCGTCGCTGTCGCCTTCCAGCTCGCGAACTCGAAGTTCCTGTCCCCGCAGAACCTGGTCAACCTCTTCGAGCAGAGCACCATCTACATGTTGCTGGCGATGGCCGAGATCTTCGCCCTGCTGCTGGGGGAGATTGACTTGTCCGTCGGCCTGGTCATGGGGCTGAGCAGCGTCGTGGTGGCGGAACTCGTGCAGCCGACCGGCCTGAACTGGCCGTGGTGGCTGGCGGTCCTGGTGGCGCTGCTCGCGTGCGCCGGCTTCGGCGCCATCCAGGGCACGCTCGTGGCCCGGCTGCGGATGCCGTCGTTCATCGTCACTCTCGGCGGACTGCTGATCCTCGAAGGCGTGGCGATCATCGTCCTCGGCGGGTCGCTCGTCGGCATCGGCAACACCCGTTTCACCAGCGAGCTCGTCCTCTACAACATCTACTGGTCGGAGTTCAGCCCGCTGGTCAGCTGGATCCTGGTGGCGGTGCTGCTGGCCGGCGCAGCCGCCGGGCTCTTGCTGCGGGATGCCCGCAAGCGCCGGCAGGGCCTGGAGACCGCGCCGTTCAGCCTGACTGTCCTGAAGATCATTCTCATCACGGTGGCCGGCGTCGGCCTTGTCGCCATCTGCAACGTCAACCGGGCCCACTCCGGGGTGATCGAAGGAGTTCCCTACATCATCCCGATCGTGCTGGTCGTGCTCGGCCTGTCGACGGTCCTGCTGCAGCGCACCCGCTTCGGCCGCTACACCTACGCCATCGGCGGCAACGCCGAGGCGGCGCGGCGGGCCGGCGTCAGCGTGGCTTCGGTCCGGACCTGGGGCTTCGTGCTGGCCGCATTGACGTCAGGGATCGCCGGCGTGCTGTTCGCGTCGTGGCAGGTGTCGATCACCACCAACATCATCAAGGCCGCCAATGGCTACGTCCTGCTGGCGGTCGCGGCGGCGGTCATCGGCGGCACCAGCCTCTTCGGTGGTCGCGGCAAGACCATCCACGGCGTGCTGGGCGGCCTCGTCATCGGCGGCATTTACAACGGCCTCTACCTGCTCCAGGTGCAGAGCCAGTGGATCGATGTCGTAGTCGCGGCCGTGCTCCTCGCCGCGGCAATCATCGATGTCCTGTCGCGCCGAGGTGCGCCGGCCCGGGCGTGAGGTCACCAGAATCTGCCGCTCGCCGCTAGACCAATGGGTCGGCCAGCCACCCGGAGGTCACTAGCCGACCGCGGCGTAATGATGCGGACCCTGCATTTCCGGCCATGATCCGCGCGCTTTCGCAGTGGCGGCCGCCCCGCACCGGGACAATCTTGACTGCGCAGTGTTGATTCCAGCAAGCCTCGATCGTCGGACTGATACGGGTGCAAGCACGCCACTCATCAGGGAGCTGCCATGACGCAGTACATGATCTTGATCTACGGAGACGAGTCCCGGTTCAACGAGATGACGGAGGACCAGGTCCAGGGCCTGTTCGCGGCTCACAGCCGGTTCGCGGGGCAGATCGGCGAGCTGGGGGCGACCATGCTCGCCGGGGACGCGCTCGGGCCGAGCTCCACGGCCACGACGGTGCGCGATGACATCGTCACGGACGGCCCGTTCGCGGAGACCAAGGAGGTGCTCGGCGGCTACTACCTGGTCGACGCGCGGGACCTTGATCACGCTTTGCAGGTCGCCAAGCTGTGCCCGGCGCCCTATGGCTGCGTCGAGGTGCGGCCGGTCATGGACACCGGCGGGATGTGAGCCACCCTGGCCGGGGAGAACGGTGATCGCTGCGCTGCGGCCGGGCCGGTCCCAGCGCGGCCGTGGGCGGCGGCGGCACGGTCGGAGGAAGCCGTCCGTGCCGCCGTGGCGCAGGCTCACCGCAGCGACTGGGCCCTGGTCCTGTCCGCCACCGTCCGGGTGACCAGGGACATCGATCTGGCTGAGGAGTGCGTGCAGGACGCGTACGTCTCGGCGCTGGCGGCCTGGGCGCGGGCGGGTGTTCCGGCCAACCCGGCCGCGTGGCTGACCACGACCGCGCGACGCAAGGCGCTCGACGCGCTGCGCCGGGATAAGACGCTGCGGGCCAAGCTGCCGCTGCTGATCGAGCCGGGCCCGGCCGAGCCGGACGCCCTCGAGCCAGGCGGCGGCGAGGACAGCATCCCGGACGACCGGCTGCGGCTGGTCTTCACCTGCTGCCATCCGGCGCTCGGCCGGGAGGCGCAGGTGGCGCTCGCGCTCCGGCTGGTCTGCGGGCTGACGACCGCGGAGATCGCGGCCGCGTTCATAGTCCCGGAGCCGACCATGGCGGCCCGCGTGACCAGAGCCAAGAAGAAGATCACCACGGCCAGGATCGCCTACCGGGTGCCGGAGACCGCGGAACTGCCCGAGCGGCTGGATGCCGTGCTGACGGTGATCCACCTGGTCTTCACCACCGGGCATGCCGCGCCCGGCGGCGACAGCCTGGTCCGCGGCGAGCTGGTCGACCAGGCCATCGCCATGGCCCGGATGGTAGCGGGCCTGATGCCGGACGAGCGCGAGGTCACCGGGCTGCTGGCGCTGCTCGTCCTCACCGACGCCCGCCGGGCCACCAGGACAGACGCATCCGGCCGGCTGCTGTTGATGGCCGAGCAGGACCGGTCGCGCTGGGATCACGGCGTGATCGCCGAGGGGGCCAGGCTGGCCGCGCAGGCGACGCGCGGGCCCCGGCCGGGCCGGTTCGCGGCGCAGGCCGCGATCGCCGCGGTGCACGCGACGGCACCGGACTACGCGGAGACCGACTGGCCGCTTCTCGTCGCCCGCTACGACGACCTGCTACGGGCGTGGCCGTCGCCGGTGGTCGAGCTCAACCGGGCGGTCGCGGTGGCGATGGCGGACGGTCCGGACGCCGGGCTGGCGGAGATCGCGCGGATCGAGGCCGACGGGCGGCTAGCCGGATACCGCTACCTGCCCGCGGCCAAGGCTGACCTGCTGCGCCGGGCCGGCCGGAGCGCGGAGGCAGTCGCCAGCTACCGGGCTGCGCTCGAACTCACCCAGAACGAGGCAGAGCGCGCGTTCCTGACCGCGGCGATGGCCGACGTCAGCGGCGGCGACGCCGCGATGTAGCTGCCGGTCAGGCCGAAGCCCGTTCCGTCGCTGGCGTGGGCTGGATCACAGGCACGCGCTGACATCCCGGGTCAGATCGGAATACCTGGCGTGGCAGACTGGTTCTCGCAGCTAGACGTGCTCCGGGGTCGGTGAAACTCCGAACCGGCGGTGATAGTCCGCGACCCGGCCGAATCCATCGGCCGGCTGACCTGGTGAAATTCCGGGACCGACGGTAAAAGTCCGGATGGGAGGCAGCACGTGCGTGGCGGCAGCCAGCCCCTGGCGGGCGGCTGACGGCACGGATGCGCGGTTCTCGCGCACCCCCGGAGTCCTGTTGCGGCGGCCGCGGTCCAACGCGGCGAAGGCTCCGAGGAGGACACGGTGTTCACCGGGATAGTGGAAGAGCTAGGCGAGGTCACCGCGCTGGAGTACGGCGGCGACATGGCCTTGCTGACGGTGCGCGGGCCGAAGGTGACGGCCGACGCTGCCCGCGGCGACTCGATCGCCATCAACGGCGTGTGCCTGACGGTCACCGACACCGGCGCCGGGCAGTTCAGCGCAGACGTCATCGGGGAGACCCTCAAGCACTCGACGCTGGGCTCGCTGGCGCCCGGCCAGGCGGTGAACCTGGAGCGCGCGGTGCGGCCGGACGGCCGCCTCGGCGGCCACATCGTGCAGGGGCACGTGGACGGCACCGCCACGGTCCTGTCTAGGCAGCCGGGCACTGACTGGGAGGTCGTGCGCATCTCCGTGCCGCCCGAGCTGGCCAGGTACGTGGTCTACAAGGGCTCGGTCGCGGTAGACGGCGTCAGCCTGACCGTGTCCGGCCTGAGCGACTCGGGCGCGCAGTGGTTCGAGGTCAGCCTGATCCCGGAGACGCTGCAGCGCACCACACTGGGGTTCCGCCAGCCGGGCGCCGAGGTGAATCTCGAAGTCGATCTCATCGCCAAGTACGTCGAGCGGCTCCTGGCCGGGAGGCTGCAGTGACTGACTATCAGGCCGCGGGCGACGTGACGGTGCGGCTGGACGACGTCGCCAGGGCGGTGGCCGACATCGCGGCCGGCCGGGCCGTCGTGGTCGTGGACGACGCCGACCGGGAGAACGAGGGCGACATCATCTTCGCGGCCAGCAAGGCGACGCGTGAGCTGCTGACCTTCGCGATCCGGTACACCAGCGGCGTCATCTGCGTGCCGATGCCGGGGGAGATGCTGGACCGGCTGCAGTTGCCGCTGATGACGACCCAGAACGCCGAGCGGATGCGGACCGCGTACACGATCAGCGTGGACGCCCGCGACGGCGTGACGACCGGGATCTCCGCCGCGGACCGGGCCCGGACGATCCGGACTCTGGTCGACTCCGCCACCGAGCCGTACGAGATCGTCCGGCCCGGCCACGTGTTCCCGCTCCGGTACACGCCCGGCGGCGTGCTGCGCCGCCGGGGCCACACCGAGGCGGCCGTCGACCTGGCCCGGCTGGCCGGGCTGACCCCCGCCGGGGTGCTCGCCGAGATCGTCAACGACGACGGGACGATGGCCCGGCTGCCCGAGCTGCGGGCCTTCGCGGACGACCACGGGCTCGCGCTGATCTCGGTGGAGCAGCTCATCGAGTACCGGCGGCACCACGAGCGGGTGGTGACGAGGGTGGTGGAGACCAGGGTGCCGAACGAGTACGGCGAGTGGCGCGCGATCGGCTACCTGAACCAGGTGGACGGGACCGAGCACCTGGCGCTCGTGCTCGGCGACCTGGCCGCGGCCGGACCTGACCCGCTGGTGCGGATGCATTCCGAGTGCCTCACCGGCGACGTGTTCGGGTCGCACCGCTGCGACTGCGGGGCGCAGCTGGACGCCGCGATGGCGGCGATCGCGGCCGAGGGCCGCGGCGTCGTGCTGTACCTGCGCGGGCACGAGGGCCGCGGCATCGGCCTGCTGTCCAAGCTGCGCGCCTACCAGCTGCAGGACCGGGGCGTGGACACGGTCGACGCCAACACCGAGCTTGGCCTGCCGGTCGACGCGCGCGAGTACTCTACCGGCGCGCAGATGCTGGCCGATCTCGGCGTGCTCGCGTTCCGGCTGCTCACGAACAATCCGGCGAAGGTCGAGGGCCTGTCCGGATTCGGCATTGAGGTGACCGGCCGGGTCGGGCTGCCGTCCGCTCCGACCCCGCACAACCTGCGCTACCTGACCGCCAAGCGGGACCGGCTCGGGCACCAGATCGACTATCTGCCGGTGCCGGACAGCCCAGCGGCCGCCAGCCCAGCGGCCGCCAGCCCAGCGGCCGCCAGCCCAGCGGCCGCCAACACGGTGGCAGACCACACGGTGGTTGACGGCCCAGTGGCAGACAGCACAGTCGCGGACAGCGCGGTGGTGGACGGGACAGCGTCGCCGGCGGCGGGCGCCCGGTGAGCGGGGCCGGACGGCCGCCAGGGGCGGTCCTCGACGCCGCCGGGCTGACGCTGGCGATCGCCGCCACCCGATGGCACGCCGGCATCACCGATCAGCTAGTCGAGCGCGCCGTGGCCGCGGCGCAGGCCTGCGGCGTGCCCGGGCCGCGGGTCGTGCGCGTGCCCGGCGCCGTCGAGCTGCCGGTCGTGGCGGCCGAGCTGGCCAGACAGCATGACGCGGTGGCGTGCCTCGGCGCGGTGATCCGCGGCGGCACGCCGCATTTCGACTATGTCTGCGACGCGGTCACGTACGGGCTGACCCGGGTGGCGCTCGACGCCGGCACCCCGGTCGGCAACGGCGTGCTCACCTGCGACACGCTGGAGCAGGCCATCGACCGCAGCGGAGCGGAGCAGAGCGCCGAGGACAAGGGCTGGGACGCGGTGGTCGCGGCGCTGGAGACCGCGCTCGTGCTGCGCTCGCTGCGCGGCTAGGGACCGCTCGGGGCGGCCGGCGATGCGACGGGGCGGCCCCGCACGCTCAGATCCTTCTCGAACCAGTGATGCGCGTACGGCTCGGCGTTGAACGCGGGCACTTCGCGGTAACCGGCGCTCCGGTACATCGCGATCGCCTCGGTCAGCGTGCCGTTTGTCTCCAGCCGGACGGCGGTCGCGCCCGCCGTCAGCGCGCGGGCTTCGAGTTCGGTGAGCAGGCGGCGGCCGAGCCCGAGACCGCGGGTCGCGGGTGCCACCCACATCCGCTTGATCTCCGCCGGCGAATCCTGGTGGAACTTCAGCGCGCCGCAGCCAACCGGTTCGTCGTGCAGGGTGGCCAGGAGCAGCAGTCCGGCCGGCGGGGTCAGCTCGTCTGCCGTCGCGGAGATCGTGACGGCCGGATCGAAGCCGTCGTCGAACCGCTCGGCCAGCTCGTCGTAGTACCCCTGGATGCAGTGCCGGGCCGGTGGCAGCCGCGGATCGCCGGGCGCGATCGTCACCATGGAAGCGCGCATCAGCCGCTCCACCTCGGTCATCGCCGCGACCAGGCGGGCTCGCTGCGGTCCGGTCAGCGGCGCGAGGACCGAGCCGGCCGCCTGGTCCGCGAGCCGGTCGAGCGTCTGCCGCTCGGCCGCGCCGGCCCTGGTGAGGCGCGCGGTCCGCACCCGGCCGTCCCCGGCGCTGCGCTGGATCGTGACGAGGCCGTCCGCGGCGAGTGCCTGCAGCGTCCGGCTCACGTACCCGGAGTCCAGGTCCAGCCTGGACCTGAGCTCCCGGATGTCGGCGCCCTGCGCGCCGATCTCCCACAGCAGCCGGGCCTGGCCGAGTGGCCTGCCCCTGGCCAGGAAGGCGTCGTCCAGCGCGCCCACGCGCTGGGTCACGGTCCGGTTGAACCGGCGGACCTGGTCGATCGTGCCGGTGTCCGTCAAGACAGGGTCCATTCTCTGACTCTAGTCAGAGAAATGTCCGTCGGCCAGGCTGGGAACGGGGTGTTGTCAGCGCGCCCAGGCAATGACCGGACCGCGGGCACGGACCACGACGAGAGCGCCGGCGGCTACCTGCGGATCGCCGGCGGTGCGCACGATGACCTCGGGGCTGGAGGTCCCGTCCTTGTCGGCCTCGGGCCGCACCCGGACGACGGCGTCGTGGCCGTAGTACTCGCAGGCGATGACGTGCCCGGCCAGCCCGCCGATGACGGACGCCGCAGCCGGTCCGGTGACCGCCTCCGGCCACTCCAGCGGCTGCAGTTCCAGCTGCTCGGGCCGGATCAGGACGGTCACCGGCCCGGAGCCGGTCGCAGGCAGCTCACTCGCCGGAGCCAGCTCGAGCCGGCCGAGGATCGTGTCGACCACGTCCGGCGCGGCGCTGGCCAGTGTGCCGTCCAGCAGGTTGGCGCCGCCGATGAAGCGGGCCAGCGCGGGATCGGCGGGCCTGGCGTAGAGGTCCTGGGGCGCGGCGTACTGCACGATCCGGCCGTCCCGCAGCACCGCGACCCGGTCCGCCATCGACAACGCCTCGTCCTGATCGTGCGTGACCAGGATGGCCGTCGTGCCCGCGTCTCGGCAGATCCGCAGCACGTCGGTGCGGACGCTGGCGCGCATGTGCGCATCGAGGGACGCGAACGGCTCGTCCAGCAGCACGACCTCCGGCCGGATCGCGAGCGCGCGGGCCAGCGCGACGCGCTGCTGCTGGCCGCCGGACAGCTGATGCGGGTACCGGCCACCCATCCCGGCCAGGCCCACCGCGGTGAGCAGCTCTTCGGTCCGCGCCCCCCGCCGCTGCCGCGCGCGCAAGCCGAATCCAACGTTGGCCGCGACAGTGAGGTGCGGGAACAGGGCGCCTTCCTGCGGCACGTAGCCGATCTGCCGGCGCTCGGGCGGCACGTAGCCCGCGCCCGGGCCATCGACCACCCGGTCGCCGATTTCGATGGTGCCCGCGTCGGCCCGCTCGAAGCCGGCGAGCAGCCGCAGCAGCGTGGTCTTGCCGCTGCCCGACGGCCCGAGGATCGCGGTGAAGGATCCGGCCGGAACCTCCAGGTCCAGGCCTGTCAGCACCGGATGCGATCCGAATGCCTTGTGCAGGCCGGTAACCGCCAGCTTCCTCATGCCGTCATCCTTGCGCCCGCGCGGCCCGGTTGAAGAACCGGCCCAGCACGATGCTCGGCAGCGCGGCGACGGCGATCATGACCAGCGCGAACGGCGCCGCCTGATAGTAAGAGCCAGCCGACTCGTACTGCCAGAACTGGGTGGCGAGCGTCTGGACCCCGGTCGGCACTAGCACCAGCGTCGCGGTGAGCTCGGTGACGACCTCCAGGAACACCAGGCAGAACGCGGCCATCAGGCCCGGCGCCGGCGATGCGCAGGGTGACCCGGCTGAAGGCGGCGAGCTTGCTCTGTCCGAGCGAGCGGGCGACCTCGTCCAGCCCGGCCGGGGCGCGGGCGATCGCCGCCTTGACCGCCACCAGCGCCAGCGGAAAGAACATGATCGCGTAGCAGATGATCAGCAGCGGAGCCGTCTGGTAGCCGACGCTGTTGGCGTACTGCACGGTGAAGTACGTCAGCGCCAGCGCGATCACGACACCGGGCATGGCGAGCACCAGGTAGGTGCTGCGCTCCAGGAGATGCCGGCCACGGGACGAGTGCCGGATGGCGAGCACAGCCACCGGCAGCGCCAGCAGCGTGTCCAGCACGCCCGCGACGGCACCGTAGGCGGCCGTGTGCCAGGCGGCGGCCAGCATGGAGACGCTGACCGAGTCCGTCACCGACGGGGTGCCGCCGGCCGACGATCAGGTAGATGGTCTCGCCGACCGGCACGCCGAGCGCGAGCACTATCAGCGCGGTCACGGCCAGCAGCGCGGGCGCCGTGGCCACGCCCAGCCGCAGCGGCGGCATCAGCCGCGGTGTCATCGGCCCCGACCGCGCTATCCGGCCGCGGCCGCCCGCTCTGGCCTCGCCGCCCAGCACCAGCAGGCTGATCACGACCAGCACCAGTGACAGCGCGCACGCGGTGGGCACGCCGGTGGGCAACCCGAGGTTGCTGAAGATCTCGGTCGTGAAGGTGCGGAAGCCGAGCATCTCGAACGCCCCGTACTCGGCCAGCAGGACGAGCGCGACCAGCAGGCAGCCACCCAGGATGGCGCTCCGGGCCTGGCCGAGGGTGATGCGGACGAACGTCCGCACCCGACTGACGCCGAGGCTGCGCGCGACCTCCTCCTGGCCCGGATCCGCGCTGCGCAGGCTGGCCGCCACGGGCAGGTAGACGAGCGGGTACACCGCCAGCGTCATCACCAGGACCGAGCCGCGGAAGCCCTGGACCCAGGACCACATGCTGCTCCAGCCGAAGCTGACGACGAAGTCGGGAATGGCGAGCGGGATCACCAGCAGGATGGCCCAGACCTTGCGGCCGGGCAGGTCAGTGCGCTCCACCAGCCACGCGGCTCCGGTGCCGATGATCGCGCACAGGACGGTGACGACCACGGTCAGCCGGACGGTGTTCCAGAGCAGCATTCCGGTCAGCGGCCGGAATAGCTGCCCGGCGACCGTGCTGATGCCCGCGCCCTGCGCCTCGACCAGCAGGAATACCAGCGGCACCGCCAGCAGCGCGGCGATGACGGCGCTGACCGCGAGCAGGCCGAGCGGCCGCCGCGCCCGTCGCGCCGGGACAGGCAGCGAGGGCGAGCGTGGCGGGCCGGGCCTGCGCGGTCTGGGTCATGACAGGCCCGCGCTCACAGGAGTCCGGCTTGCCGCAGCAGCGCCACCGCCTGGCTGCCGTCGCCGAGCTGGGCGATGCTCATCGGGTACGGCCGCAGCTGGCTGAAGTTCGGCTCGCCGTCCTTCCGCGTCACGCCCGACGCGATCGGGAACTCGAAGCTCAGCGACTCGCCGGCGCCCTGGCCGGGCGTGCCGATGATCTCCTGACCCTGCTTGCTGACCAGGAACGCCAGGAACTTCTGCGCCGCCGCCTGGTGCCTGCTCGACCGCATGCATCCCGGCACCGGAGACGTCGACCACGTAGCCGGGGTCGCGTGGCGCGAAGAAGGCCAGCTTGGAGTGCATGTTGTCGGCTCCGATCTCGGCGCGCAGCCGGAACCAGTAGTACTGGTTGATGATCCCGAACGCCGCCTGCACCGCGGTTCACTTTATCCACGACGGTCTCGTTGTCGCGGTAGATGTGCCCGGAGCATTCGAATTGATCGCCTTGAGCCAGCTGACGGTCGCGGCCTGGCCGTTTGCGCGCAGGTAGCCGTCACGATCGGCTGGAAGTCAGTCTCGCCGGGCGCGAGCGCCAGCTTGCCGCTGTACTGCGGGCCGGCGAGCTGCGCTGACGTGCGTCGGCAGCTGGCTGGCCGAGATCAGCGCTGGGGTTGTAGACGAGCACGCTGACCCGGGCCGAGACGCCGACCCAGTCACCCTGCGGCGAGTTGTAGCTGGCTCGGCGTCGCTGGCCAGCGTGGCGCTGTCTACCGTTCGACGAGCAGTCCCTTGGCCTGCAGGCTCTCCAGCGGCGGCGAGTTCTCGGTGAAGGAACACGTCGGCCGGTGACTTGCTGCCCTCGGTCGGCGATCTGGTCGGCCAGCACGTCCTCGTCGTCGCTGCGGACCACCACGCTGATGCCGGTCTTCTTCTCGAACGCGCTGATCAGCTGGTCGGCGGTCTGCACGTGCTGGCCGTTGTACAGCGTGATGGTGTTCGGCCCGGTCGCCTGGCTGCCGCAGGCGGCCATCGAGGCACCGGCGACGAGGACGGCAGCGGAGGCGGCGATGGCGCCGGCGAGCCGCCTCACGCGGCCGCTCCCGCGCCCGGGCACAGCTTGTTCATGTGCGCCGCGGCGGCGGCCACGGCGCGAGTCGCGGCGGCACTCTTGCCGTTGCTCGCGAAGAACCGGGCGTAGGCGTCCGCGAGGCCGGCGATGGCCGATCGCAGCGCCGGGGAGGCGCCGTGCACACCGCGCAGCGGCAGGATCTGGGCCTCGGCGTATCCGACCTGGTCCTGACCCGGGTCGGGGCCATCCGAGAGCACGGCCGCGATCTGGGCGCATGTCTTGCGCGTGCTGGCGTCCGCGGTCGCCGGGTGGGCGGAACTGCACGCCGCCAGCGGGATGAGAGCCGCCGAGCAGGCGATCACCGCTGTCATCCGGCGGCGGTGCTGGCCGGGACTGGGCTGGCCGGGACTGGGCTGGCCGGGAATGGGCTGGCCTGGGGTTGGCCGGTCCGGGGTGGGCCGGTCTGGGTGGAAGGTCCGGCGCGTCTGCGACCCGACTGGAGTCAGGCCCGGAGTAGCGGAACTCATACCATCCTTTCAGTACTTGCCCGACATAGCAGGAACATGCCGAGGGCGGCAATTTTAGCTTAGGCTAACCTAACTTATCGGGCAGCCACGGCAGCCTAACAGCCCAGTGGGGGCAGGTCGCAAGTACCCCTGGCCGCCGCGGACCCGGCCCCGGCGCCGGAAAGATATGCGGCTATCCCGCGGTTACACACAGCACGCGCCGCAATTGGCGCCCACGTAGTCTTGGCAGCGACGGCGAAAGCACTGAGGTGAGCGGCCTGTGCGCGACATCCTGGACCCCATCACCCGCTGGTGGGACGTCAGGCGAGACCTTCGGTCTCGCCACGGTGGTGCGGACATTCAGCAGCGCGCCCAGGGAGCCGGGCGCGGCGATGGCCGTCTCGGCCGGCGGTGAGGCGGTCGGCAGTGTCTCGGGCGGCTGCGTCGAAGGCGCGGTCTACGAACTCGCCCGCGAGGTGAATTCGACCGGCAAGCCGGTCCTCCAGCGCTACGGGATCAGTGACGACGACGCGTTCGCGGTGGGACTGACCTGCGGCGGCATCATCGACATCTACGTCGAGCCGGCCAGCAAGGAGCGCTTCGCGGACTTGGGCGACGTGGCCGGCGCGGTCCAGGAGGGCATCCCGGTGGCGGTCGCCACGATCATCGAGGGGCCGGGCGAGATCGGCGGCCGGCGGGTGATCTGGGAGGACGGCCGGACCACGGGCACACTGGGCGCGGGCGACCGGCTGGACGCGGCCGTCGACGACGACGCCAGGGGCATGCTGGCCCAGGGGCTCACCGCGGTGCGCCGGTACGGACCTGACGGCGAGCGCCGGCGCGACGAGCTGGCGGTCTTCGTGCAGTCGTTCGCCCCGCCGCCGCGAATGCTCGTCTTCGGCGCGATCGACTTCGCGGCCGCCGTGGCGCGCGCGGGCAAGTTCCTCGGCTACCGGGTGACCGTCTGTGACGCCCGGCCGGTGTTCGCCACCAAGTCAGCGGTTCCCGGACGCGGACGAGGTCATCACCGACTGGCCGCACCGGTACCTGTCCGGGATCAGCACTCGACGCGCGCACTGTCATCTGCGTGCTGACCCACGACCCGAAGTTCGACGTGCCCCTGCTGGAGGTCGCGCTGCGGCTGCCCGCCGCCTACATCGGCGCCATGGGCAGCAGGCGCACGCACGAAGACCGGCTCGATCGGCTGCGCGAGATCGGCATGTCCGAGGCCGAGCTGGCCCGGCTGCGCTCGCCGATCGGCCTCGACCTCGGCGCCCGGACGCCGGAGGAAACCGCGATCGCCATCGCGGCCGAGCTGATCCAGCTGCGCTGGGGCGGCTCGGGCCAGCCACTGACCGAGACCTCCGGCCGGATCCACCACAACCGGATGTCCGGCGAGGACGAGCCGGACGAGTTCGCCGCGAACGGGCAGACGCTGGACGAGTTCCAGCCCAGCCCGCGGGCCAGCTGACGGGATGCCCGCCAGCATCGCCGGGGTCTTGCTGGCGGCCGGCGACGGCAGTCGGCTCGGGCAGCCGAAGGCGCTCGTCGAGCTCGGCGGCCAGTCGCTAGCCAGCAGGGGAGTGGCGCTGCTCCGGGCCGGCGGCACTGACCCGGTCATCGTGGTCACCGGCGCGGCGCTGGTCGACCTGCCGGGCATTCAGTCGGTTCCCAACCCTCGCTGGCGGGAGGGCATGGGCTCTTCGTTCGCGGCCGGGCTGGCCGCGCTGCCCGAGCGCTGCGACGCGGCCGTGGTCGCGCTCGCCGATCAGCCGCTCGTCGGGCCGGAGTCGGTCCGCCGGCTGATCGGCGCCTTCCAGGCGGGCGCCGCCGTCGCGGTCGCCGCCTATTACGGCCGGCCCCGCAACCCAGTGCTGCTCGCCCGCGAGCACTGGCCGCGGGCGATCGAGCTGGCCGCCGGGGACGTTGGGGCCCGGCCGTTCCTGCGCGCTCATCCCGAGCTGGTCACGCTTGTGGAGTGCGGCGACACGGGCAGCCCGGACGATATCGACACACCGGCCGACCTCGAGCGAGTCGGACGGCTGCTGGGCGGGCTACCCGACGTTCCCGGCTAAACCCGCGTGATCTGCAGCCCCCACTGGTGCGTGACGCTGTCACCTGGCGCGATCGTGAGCAGGTCGGTGCCGGTCACGAACGCGTTCGGCGGGCAGGTCATCGGCTCGATCGCCACCGCGCGGCGGCGACGGTCCGGGCCGAGCGGGTCGCCGGTGAAAGCCTGCAGCCAGGTGTAACCGGGGCCAGCCCAGAGTGCGACCGTGGTGCCCGCCCGGCGCAGGCGCGCCCACACCCGGCCGTCGTCGTCCCGGCTCAGGCCGGTGAAGGCGTGGTCCAGGGTTGTCGTTTCGATCGCACGGCCGCCCTGGAAGTCGTAGCCGGTGCCGGCCACCGCGCGCGGCGGTCCGGACGGGATGCCGCGGTCGTCCGCGGGCAGCCAGTGCGTGGCCGGCAGCTCCAGCGAGCAGGTGTCCACGAGGCCGTCGCCGGCCCGCAGGTACGGATGCGAGCCGGTGCCGTACGGGGCCGGCCGGTCGCCCCCGTTGTGCGCGGTGACGGTGACCTCCAGGCCGCCGTCGGGGCTGAGCCGGTACCGGGCCCGCAGTTCCAGGCAGAACGGGTAACCCGGCCGCCCGAGCAGCCGCAGCCCCAACTCCGTGCGGTCGGGCCCGAGATCGACCAGCTCCCAGCCGGTCCAGCGGGTGAGGCCGTGGATCGCGTTGCCGTGGGCCGGCTCGGACAGGTCGAGCTGGTAGGACGCGCCGTCGAAGGAGTACCGGCCGTGGTCGACCCGGTTCGGCCACGGCGCCAGCAGCTGGCCGGACCCGGCCGGCGGCAGCTCGTCCGGACCGTATTCCGTGATGACCGGGTCTTCTTGGTAGCGGAGGGCACGCAGACCCGCCCCGAGTTCGGTGATGGTGGCCCGGTAGTCCCCGGCGGCGATGTCGTGCTGCGCTCCGGTGAGCGGGACGCTCATCTTGGCCATGCTCCCTGACTAGAGGCCGGCGATGCGGTAAGCCGGCGGGGCTGCTTGGGGAGCGGGGGACCTTCAGCCCCGCCGGCACTTTGCACCCTAGCTGTCGCGGCTGTACGCGGGTGCGAAGTTAAGCAACCCCACAGGATCCGCTCCCGCCAGCCACCCTGGCCCCTGGCAACCCACCCGCTCTGCTCCGGGTAACTTGCGGCTGCCGATGTAGCTGGCGAAGGTGACGATATTTCCCAGGTAGTGGCCGGATTTATGATCAAAGATCCCGCCGCACGTAATGAGCCGCAGTGTGGGCCAGCTGGTGTAGCCAAAGACCCTCCTAGTGGGAAAATTCGCTTTCGAGTACAGCGCGACCGAGTAGGCCTCGAAAATGGCGGTTCTGCCGGTCCGTAGCCGCACGTAGATCTTCGCGCCCGGCCGGATCTCGCCCAGGTCGTAGAACGCAGCCGGGCCCACGCTCGCGGCGTCCACGTGACCGAGGATGGTCGCAGCGCCGGGCTGGCCGGGCGCCGGGCCATCGTCATACCAGCTCGTTTCCTTCGGTCGCGTCAGTGGCGGCACCGCGATGCTGCCGTCGTGGTTCAGCCCGAGCGGGACCACCTTGGCGTGCACGTTGATCGACGGGATGTCGATGCTGACCGGGCTTGACCTGGGCAGCGCCGGGCGCCGCTCGCGGTGCGCCCGCTGCACGTCGCGCAGCGTCGTCTCGTGCGCCGCGCCGGCCCAGGCCGGCGGCAGCGGCGGCGCGGACCAGCGCAGCGTGTTGTGACCGATGAACGCGATGACGATTCCCGCCGCGATGAGCGTGCCGGAGGCGATGTTCAGCCAGGAGATCCGGCGCACCCTCGCGGTCATGCCGAGCCCGGGCAGCGCGCCATGGCCGTAGTTCCCCCGCTAGCGGCGTGAAAGTGATCCCGCACTCATTCCCGCCGCCCCGGTCGTTAAGCGGACTCGCTAGGGCGCGATCCGGACCGCCGGGATCTGGCCGGTGATGTGCCCGGCGGCCGACAGCAGCGCGCCCTTCCTGACCGCGTCGGCCGACAGCACGCCGAACAGGTAGAAGCACGCGGCCTCTTCGCTCTGGAAGGACTGAAGCTCGTGCCGGTTGCCCTCGGAGGAGTGGAAGACCTCGAATCCCTGTTCGGTCTGGACCAGGCAGAGCGCGCCCTCGACCTCCTCGCCGATCGCGTACGAGTCGACCGGGATGCCCGCCAGGCTGGCCAGCTCGGCAAACAACCGCTCGGTGGCCAGCCGGCGCCGGGCTGGCCGTCGCCGCTTGCCGACCGCGGCCGATTCCGCGGTGTTCGGGTCCGCGGTGTTCGGGTCCGTGGTGTTCGGGTCCGAAGCAGCGGGCCCGGCCGGTTCTGGTGTGACCGGCCCGGCGGCTCGTGGTTCTGGCGCAGTGGCCTCTCGCCTCGGGGCCTGGGCCGGCGGCGCTTGCCTCGGGGCTTGCTCGGGCCGCGCGGGTGCGACGGCCTCCGGGCGGGCCGGGACGACTGCCTGCGGCCGTGCCGGTGCGGCTGCCTTGAGCTGGGCGGCGACCGGCAGGGCAGCAGCGACCGGCAGGGCAGCGGCGATCGGCTGGGCGGCTGCCTTGGGCTGGGCGGCGGTCACCGGCTGAACGGTTGGCTCGGGCGGTGGCTCGGGCTGAACGGTTGGCTCGGGCTGAACGGTTGGCTCGGGCCGAACGGTTGCCTCGGGCCGAACGGTTGCCTCGGGCCGAACGGTTGCTTCGGGCTGGGCGGCCTCGGGCTGGACGGGCGACCCGGCCTGCGGTGCTGGCCCGGGGGCGGCCTGCTCCGGCGGGACGGTGACTGGTGCGGCCGGTGTGGGCTGGATGGTCGAGGTCGGCGGGGCGGGTGTCGAAGGTGCGGTTGCCACGGCCGGCGCGGGCGCCGACGGCCGGCTTGCTACGGCTGGTCTGGCCGGGGTGGCCAGCGTGTCCGGGACCTGGTGCCGGGGCCGGTGGCGCGGCCGTGGCGGCTGGCGCCCGGTCAGTCGGTCCGGCTGGGGTGAGCGGCTCGGCGAAGGCGGCCGGGCTTGCGAACGCGGCGGCGTTGGTCACGTTAACGCCCGCTGCCGGAGCCGCCTGGCCGGGCAGCGGGACGGCCGCGGCCGCGGAACCGGTTCGGTTGGCGCCGATCGGGGCGGCGTGCGGGCCTGATCCAGCCGGGGCGTGCGGGCCGGACCTAGCCGGAGCGGGCGCAGGACCGGGCCCCGGCTCCGGACCGGGGGCCGCCAACGGTCCCGGAGCGGCGAACGGTCCGGGAACGGCAAACAACGCGCCGACGTCGCCGTAGCCCTGAGCCGGGCCGGGTCCGCCAGCGGGTGTACTCGGGCTGGGTGGCGTTGCCGGGTTGGGTGGCGCGGCCGGATCCAACCGGGCTGGGTCCGGCGCTGGCATCGCGACGCCTACGGCGCCCGATCCGGGCCTGGGTGGGGATGCCAGGTCGGCCAGGTCAGCGGGGCCGGCGTCGGGCGGGACAACGGCTTGCTGCCCAGACTGCCGCGGACCGGCTGGCCGTCGGCTGTCCGGCCGCGGCCGGGAGGCGGTGGCAGCGCGCAGCGCGGCGGCTTCCAGCGGCAGCGGAGGCTCCGTCAGCGCGGGCACGGCGACGCCGCTACCGCGCTCGGGGCTCAACGGGTAAGCCGGGCCCGGCTCTGTCAGTGGCGTGGATCGATCGAGGACGGGGCCGGACGGGTGCTGCGCCGTGGGCCCTGACTGGTCCAGCAAGGGGCCGGACGGGTGCTGCGTCAATGGCGTGGATCGGTCCAGGATGGGGCCGGACGGGTGCTGCGTCAGCGGCGTGGATCGGTCCAGGATGGGGCCGGACGGGTGCTGCGTCAGCGGCGTGGATCGGTCCAGGATGGGGCCGGACGGGTGCTGCGTCAGCGGCGTGGATCGGTCCAGGATGGGGCCGGACGGGTGCTGCGGCGTGGGCCCGGACCGATCCAGCACCGGACCGGACGGATGCTGCGCCGGCAGACCGGGATCAGACCAGGTGAACTGGCCGCTGACCGGCCCGGCTGGCTGGTAGCCCGGCGCGGTCTCCCGTTGATAGCCGGGCGCGTCCGGCGCCCGGAAGAACTCGGGCCGGCCGAGCAGGTAGCTGGCCTGATCGCGCGGCTCGGGCGGCAGGTACTGCGCCTGATCCTGCGGCGACCCTGGCGGCGGGTAGCTGCCCGGCTGGGCGTACGCCTCGGGCCCGGCCGGGGTGGCGCCGTGGCGCGGGTACTCGGTGCGCTCCTCGATGATGTCGCTGACCTCGGACCTGGCCGCGACGAGTTCGTAGACGCCGCGGTCGACCTGCCAGTAGCCAAGCTGCTCGGCCCGGTAGCCGTTGTGGCCCAGGTACCCGATGTGCAGCCGGTCGCCGAGGTCGTCGAGCACCATGCAGCGCTCGCCGCGGAACGTGCCCACCGGGCGCGACTCCCAGACGGCCTGGACTTCGGAGATGGGCAGCTGCTTGCGCCAGTGGCCGGTGGCCGGTTCGAAGCCCAGGTCCTCCGGCGGCGGACACGCCGCGAAAAGCACGATGTCACCATCGGTCGGCCCGATGCCCGCCTCAAACGGCGACCCCCGGTACGTCGCCATCAGCCGGTAGCGCACAGTTCGGACCCTTCTGCCGGGCGCAGCCACACCTGGCCGTCGTAGCGCGCGATGAAATCAGTGCCGTCGATCGCAACCCGGTGCATCTCGGCGCCCACCGGCACCGGCACCGGGTCGAGGTAGTACTCGGCCACCCGGTAGGCCAGCGAGGCGGTGAAACCATCGCCGGTAAAGGGCGGCTTCATCGACCAGTCGCCGCCACGATCCGCGGAGGTGGCCACCCGGTAGGCATCGGTACTCACTGCGCGCCAGCGAAGCACGTAGATCTCTGGCATGTCGGCGGTGAACTCCGAGCCTTCGTAGTCGAGGTTGAGCGCACTGTGAAACTCACGCGGGCTGGAGAACGCACTTTCAGCCACCCGATGCACAAATCCGGAGATAATGGAGCGTCGTCCGGTCAGGTAAGGCTCGACCATCCGCGGCGGAATGGCCTTGTGCATCAAGGTCCCTGGCTCAATTGCAGCCGGGACCTGGTCAACAGCTCGCACGCTGTCCCCTGTGCTCGAGACTCCCTGCAGTCTCATGAGACTCTCATATCGCGAAATGCGTCCTCAACTGCTTCTGCGCAGGTTGTCGTGTCTGCGCAAGGGTACCGCCGCGCGCCGTCCGGCCGGGTCCGGTGCGCGCGGGCCTCGGCCGGGCGGCCGACGCCTGCGCGGCGGCTACAGTGTGGCCCGTGACGCAGCTGACCGCGGGTGATCCGAGGTTCCGTGGCGACCGCGGCGGAGCGGATCCGGTCGTGCGCGCGGCGCTGGATGGCTACGCCGCCGGAATGGTGGCCGAGCACGAACTGCTCACGGCGCTCGCCGCAGCCCGGCTGCTCGTGCCGGTGGTCTCGGTGCTCGGCGGCGATGGCGAGATCGCGCCGGGGCAGGGCGAGAAGGACAGCGAAATGGCGATGCCGTCGATCGTCGGCCGCGACGGCCGCCGGGCGCTGCCCGCCTTCACCAGCCTGGAGACATTGCAGCTGTGGCAGCCCTCGGCCCGACCGGTGCCGGTGCCTGCGGTGAGCGTGTGGCAGGCGGCCGTCGAGCAGTCCGAGGCGGTGATCATCGACATCGGCGGCCCGGTGCAGGTCGCAGTGGAGGGTGCCCGGCTGGCGGCCCTGGCCGCCGGCCAGCCGGTGCCTGCGCTGCACGCGGACCCGGACGTGCGCGCGACCGTGGCCGCCATCGCCGCCAGGCAGCCGCCGGGGATCCGGATCCGGCTCGGGCCGCCGCCCGCCGGGGCCGACCTGGCCCTGGAGATCGGGCCCGCCGATCCGGCGGCGGCCGGGCCGGTCCCGGCGGCCGTGACCGAGGCGATTGCCGGCGAGGTCGCGGCCAGTCTCGGCGGCCGGAGCCGCCGTGGCATCGCGCTCGTCCTGCCCGCCGCCGGAACAGCCCTGGGCCGCTAGCATCGCAACCGTGGCAGACAGCCTGGCGCAGGCCGCAGCTGACCTCTATGCCTTGCCGCCTGCGGAATTCACCGCCGCGAGAGACGAGCTGGCCAAGCAGGCCAGGGCGGCCGGTCAGCGCGACGACGCCGCGCTCATCAAGAAGCTGAGCCGGCCGACCGTCAGCGCCTGGCTGGTCAACCAGTTCGTGCGGACCTCGCCCCAGTCCATGGACCGGCTGTACGAGCTGGCCAGGGAGCTGCACGCCGCGCAGCAGGAGCTGGCGGGGGACCGGCTGCGCGAGCTCTCGGCGCAGCGTCGCCAGCTGATCGCCGAGCTGATGCCGGAGGTCGGCCGGATCGCCGCCGACTCGGACGTGACTGCCAGCGCGGCCGCGCTGGACGAGGTCCGCGCCACCCTGGAGGCCGCGCTGGCCGACGCTGGCGCCAGGGAGGCGGTGCAGACCGGCCAGCTCACCCGCGCCCTCAGCTACGCGGGCCTCGGCGAGGTGGACCTGGCCGCCGCGCTGGCCGTCATCCCGGCCGGCCGCACCGCCGCGCCGGGATCGGGCCCGCGACTCGCTGCGACCGGTAACCGGTCAGCGCCCGGCACCGGCGCCAGAGAACGTGGGACCGGGGGAGGCGGCGGCGCGAGCCGGGGGAGCGGCCGGGCCAAGGGGGCTGACGGCGGCCCGGCAGCGACCGAGTCCGCGGCCGAGCGAGCCCGGCAGGACCTGGCCGAGGCCGAGGCCGAGGTGGCCGCCGCGGCGCAGCAGCTGGCGGACGCGGAGGGCCAGGTCGCGGCCGTGTCGGAGCAGCGGCAGTTCCTCAGCCGGCGGATGGAGCAGCTTCGCGAGGACCTGGACGCGGCCGAGGCGGAGGGCCGGGTACTGGCGAAGGCGGCCAGGGACGCGCAGCGCGGCCGGGACACGGCAGCCAGGGCGGTGGAACGGGCCGGACGCCTGCTCACTCAGGCCAAACAGCGGACGAAGAAGCCCTGACCAGACCGGCTGGCCGAACCCACTGTGTTGGACTGGCCGAACCCACTGTGTTGGATTAGTGCTGGATTTCTGTGGTTCTGGCGACAGTAAGCCAACACAGTGGGCGACGAGCGCGACCCTGGCTGGCGAAGTTGCCGTATTTGCCGGGTTCGCCGCGCGATCCCGCGGCGGCAGACCCAGGGGCGGCGGATCCGGGGGCGGCGGGCCAGGCTAGGACCGGCGGGTGGATCGGCGGCGCACGGCGATCCCGCCGGCGACCGCGCCGATGCCGATGAGGGCGAAGCCGCCGTAGGCCAGCCCGTTGTTGGTCTCGGTCGCTGTGGTCCCGTCGCCGGTGGCGGCGCCGCCCTGGGACGGGAACGGCGTGACCTTGATCCGGGCCGTCGCTGAGCTGCCGTCGGAGCAGTCGATGTCCGGGTGGTGGACGCCGGGCAGGATGTTGCCCGGCAGGGTCACGGTGATGCTGAACACGCCGCCGCCGGACTCCTTGTCCATCGGGATCTGCGCTGGCAGGCCCAGCGTCGTGCCGACGAATGTCGCCGAAGACGCGGTCAGGCTGGTGCAGAACACCTGGAACGTGACCGACGTGCCCGGCGTCGCGGTGCCTGGGTCGGCCGTCGCGGACGCGCCGGGAGAGTTGCTGACGGCCCGCGCGGCCGCGACGGCGGGCCCGGCGGAGGCCAGCGCTCCCGCGCCGAGAAGTGCAGTTCCGGCTAGAACCGGCCCAGCCAGGCTCAGCCAGAATGAAGCGGCAAATCGCCCGAACAGGCGCATGGACGTGCCTCCCCCGAAGACCGCATAGCACCACGGCGAACGCGCTCGCCGCGGGTGACGGCCGGGCGCAAGAATGACGAATCCCCCTACCGGAAGGCGGGATACCCGGTGCCCTGGCGGGCAAACGACCGGCCGCCGCGGGCCTTATGGAAGGATCGGCACCATGCTGCGCTGGCTCACCGCGGGGGAATCGCATGGTCGTGCCCTGGTCGCGGTGTGCGAGGGCATGCCCGCGGGGATCGAGGTCGGCACGCCCGATCTCGCCGGCGCGCTGGCCCGGCGGCGGGCCGGCTATGGCCGCGGCGCGCGGATGAAATTCGAGCAGGACGAGGTCGAGCTGACCGGCGGCGTCCGGCACGGGCTGACCATCGGCGGCCCGATCGCGATCAGGATCGGGAACACCGAGTGGCCCAAGTGGGAGACGGTGATGGCGGCCGACCGCGTCGATCCCGACGTGCTGGCCGCGCAGGCCCGCAACGCGCCGCTCACGCGGCCGCGCCCTGGCCACGCCGACCTGGCCGGGATGCAGAAGTACGGGCACGACGACGCCCGCCCGGTACTCGAACGGGCCAGCGCACGGGAGACGGCGGCCAGGGTCGCGCTCGGCGAGGTGGCCAGGCGGCTGCTGCGCCAGGTGCTCGGTGCCGAGATCGTCAGTCACGTGGTGGCCCTTGGCTCGGTCACCGCGCCCACCGGCCTCGTGCCCGGCCCGGACGACCTCGCCGCCATCGACGCGGACCCGGTGCGCTGCTTCGACCCCGCCGCGAGCGCGGCCATGCAGGCCGAGGTCGACGCCGCGCGCGCGGACGGCGACACACTCGGCGGCGTCGTCGAGGTCGTCATTCACGGCCTGCCGCCCGGTCTCGGCAGTCACGTGCACTGGGATCGGCGGCTGGACGGCCGGCTGGCCGGCGCGCTCATGAGCATCCAGGCGATCAAGGGCGTCGAGATCGGCGACGGCTTCGCCACCGCGGCCCGGCGCGGCTCCGCCGCCCACGACGAGATCGACGGCGGCGCCGACGGGATCAAGCGCCGCACGAACCGGGCCGGGGGCATCGAGGGCGGCATGAGCACGGGGGAGCCAGTGCGGGTCCGGGCCGCGATGAAACCGATCTCCACTGTGCCGCGCGCGCTCGCGACCGTCGACGTCGCGACCGGCGAGCCAGCCAAGGCGATCAACCAGCGCAGCGACGTGACGGCGGTGCCAGCGGCCGGGGTCGTCGCTGAGGCGATGGCCGCGCTCGTGCTGGCCGACGCGGCGCTGGAGAAGTTCGGCGGTGACTCGGTGGCGGAGCTGGCCCGCAACGCCGACGCGTACCTGAAGGCGCTGGTGATCCGGTGACTGGCAGCGGGCCGCTGGTGATCCTGATCGGGCCGCCGGGAGCAGGCAAGACGACGGTCGGTACCGAGCTGGCGATCCAGCTCGGCGTCAGCTTCCTGGACACCGACGCGTCCATCGAGGCGGTCGCGGGCAAGGCGGTCGGTGACATCTTCATCGATGACGGCGAGCCGGTCTTCAGGGAGCTGGAACGGAAGGCCGTCACGGCTGCCCTCGGCGACCAGGACGGGGTCGTCGGCCTGGGCGGCGGCGCGATCCTCGACCCCGGCACCAGGGACCGGCTGGCTGGCCGGCCCGTCGTGTACCTGGAAGCGACGTTTACCGAGCTAGCCAAGCGGGTGGGCCTGGACCGGCCGCGTCCGCTGCTCATCGGCACCAATCCGCGGGCCCAGCTCAAGACGTTGCTGGACCAGCGGCTGCCGATCTACGAGGGACTGGCCTGGCTGACGGTGCAGACCGACGGGCGCGCGCCGGACGAGATCGCGGGGCAGATCGCGGACGCGATCGTGACCACCAGGCCGGCGCCGTGACGTCTGCCCGGATCCCGGTCGGCGGCGAGCGCCCGTACGAGGTCGTGATCGGCGCCGGCGCGCACGCGGAACTGCCCGGCCTGATCGGCTCCGCGCGAACGGTGCTGCTGATCCACGCCGCCGGCCTGGCCGGCCTGGCTGCGCCCGTGGCCGCGACGCTCACCGAGGCCGGCTACCTGGTGCACCTGACGGCAGTGCCTGATGGCGAGGCGGCCAAGGAGATCGGCGTCGCTACGCGGCTGTGGTCCGAACTCGCGGCCGCGGGCGTCGGCCGGACCGACGCGATCGTGGCGCTCGGCGGTGGCGCCGTCACCGATCTGGCCGGGTTCGTCGCGGCTACCTGGCTGCGCGGCGTGCGGATCGTGCTGATGCCGACGACGCTGCTGGGCATGACCGACGCGGCCATCGGCGGCAAGACCGCCGTCAACACCACCGACGGCAAGAACCTGGTGGGCACGTTCACCCCGCCGGCCGGGGTCCTCGCGGACGTGACCGCGCTGGCGACCCTGCCGCCTGCGGACTACGTCAGCGGCCTCGCCGAGGTAATCAAGGCCGGGTTCATCGCCGACCCGGCCATCCTGGATCTGGTGGCGGCGGACCCGGCCGCGGCGGCCAAGCCGGGCGGCCCGCACGAACAGGAACTGATCGAGCGCGCAATCGCGATGAAGGCCGAGGTCGTGTCCGCGGATCTGCGTGAGGCCGGACGCCGGGAGATCCTCAACTACGGGCACACCCTCGCGCACGCGATCGAGCGGGCCGAGGACTACGGCATCCGGCACGGCGAGGCGGTCTCGATCGGCATGTGCTTCGCGGCGGCGCTGGGCCGGCTTCTCCGGGCGGCTGGACGCCGCCACCGCTGCGCGGCACCGCGAGATCCTGGCCGCGGTGGGCCTGCCGACGCGGTACCACGGTGCCGGCTGGCCGGTGCTGCGCTCGGCGATGGCGGTCGACAAGAAGTCGCGGGCGGCGCGGCTGCGGTTCGTGGTGCTGGACGGGCTCGCGCAACCGGGGATACTCGCCGACCCGGCCGAGGAACTGCTGGAGCAGGCGTTCGCGGAGGTGAGCTGAGCCGTGCCAGACGCAGGCGCGACCACGACGGTGCTCGTGCTCAACGGGCCGAACCTGGGCCAGCTCGGCACCCGCCAGCCGGAGATCTACGGCTCGGCCACGCTGGCGGATGTCGCGGCCGCGTGCGCCGGGCTCGCGACCGAACTGGACCTGACGGTGGACCTGCGCCAGACCGACGACGAGGCCGAGCTGATCGGGTGGGTGCACGAGGCCAGCGAGCGCGGCCTGCCGATCGTGCTGAACCCGGCCGCGTTCACGCACTACTCCTACGCGCTGCGGGACGCGCTCGCGATGCGCACCGCGCCGCTGGTCGAGGTGCACCTGTCCAACCCGGCGAGCCGGGAGGCGTTCCGGCACACCTCCGTCGTGGCGGGCGTGGCCGACGGCACGGTGGCCGGCTTCGGGATCCAGTCCTACCTGCTGGCGTTGCGGGCGGTCGCGCATCTGCTCGCGCGCCCGTGACCTGTCCCGTTCTGAGCCTGGCAGTTACCATTCATCCCTAGATCACGACGGCTCGAAGGGGTCTGCTGCATGCGCATCGGAATGGCACTGAACTACGCGGGCGGCTTCAAGGAGACGGCGGCTGAGCTGGCCGACTTCGAGAAGGCCGGGCTGGACATCGTCTTCGTGCCGGAGGCCTACAGTTACGACGCGGTCAGCCAGCTTGGCTATCTGGCCGCGGTGACCGATCGGGTCGAGCTGGCGTCCGGCATCATGCAGATCTACCCGCGCACGCCGACGATGACGGCGATGACGGCGGCCGGCCTCGACTATGTGTCCGGCGGACGGTTCTCGCTGGGCATCGGCGCGTCCGGGCCGCAGGTCATCGAGGGCTGGCACGGCGTTCCCTACGACGCGCCGCTGGCCCGCACCCGCGAACTGATCGAGATCTGCCGCAAGGTGTGGCGCCGGGAGCGGCTGGAGCACCAGGGCGCGCATTATCAGATCCCGCTGCCGGCCGGGCAGGGCACCGGACTCGGCAAGGCGCTGAAGCTGATCAACCACCCGGTCCGCTCGAACATCCCGATCATCCTGGCCTCGCTCGGCCCGAAGAACGTCGAGCTGACCGCCGAGCTGGCCGACGGCTGGGAGCCGATCTTCTACTACCCGGAGAAGGCGAAGCAGGTCTGGGGCGACGCGCTCGCGGCCGGCTACGCCAAGCGGGATCCCGCGCTCGGCCAGCTGGACATCGTCGCGCAGACCGCGCTGGCGATCGGCGACGACGTCAAGGGGCTCATCGACCTGATCCGCCCGGTGCAGGCCCTGTACATCGGCGGCATGGGCGCCCGCGGCAAGAACTTCTACAACAACATGGCGGTGCGCTACGGCTATGGCAAGGAGGCCGCGGCCATCCAGGACGCTTACCTCGCGGGCCGCAAGGACGAAGCCGCGGGGCTGATCCCGCAGGAACTGCTCGAGCACGTCTCGCTGATCGGCCCGAGGTCCTACGTCGCCGAGCGGGTCGCCGCGATGAAGGAATCCGGGGTCACCACGCTGAACGTCGCGCCGATGGGCACCACGCACGCCGAGCGGATAGCGCTGATCGAGCAGATCAGGGAACTGGCCGCCTGACCGGAACGGGGCTGAGCCCGCCGCCCGGTTTCAGGCCGGATCCGGCGGGCAGGGCTCTGAGGGTCTTTGCCCGCTGTGTCCGGCTGGCGTCGGCACCGGCGGCGCGGGCGCCCGGGTGCGGGCACACCCCGTTCCCATCCTGGGCGCGGGTGAGAGGAGGGGCATGCCTTCCGGTAAGCGGCACGGCACCGGGCCGCGCGTGCTGGTAGTCGGCGGCGGGTTCGCCGGGTTGTCGGCGCTGCATGAGCTCGCCAAGTCGGAAGCGCACGTCACGCTCGTCGACCGAAACGTGTACAGCACCTTCCAGCCGTTGCTCTACCAGGTGGCGACGGCGGGCCTGAACGCGGCCGATGTCGCCTACCCGCTGTGGGGCGTCACCCGCAAGACCCGGGCCCATTTCCGCCAGGGCGAGCTCGCGCACCTGGACCTGCCGAAAAATACAGCCCAGCTGGTCGACGGCACCCAGCTGGACTACGACTACCTGGTGCTGGCGACGGGAGTCAGTGCTAACTACTACGGCGTCACCGGCGCGCAGCAGAACAGCCTGTCCCTGTACACCCGCCGCGACGCGATCAGGCTGCGCAACCGGCTGCTGGCCGAGTTCGAGCGGCGGGCGGCCGGAGATGCCGACTCCGAGTTCGACATCACCGTGGTGGGCGGCGGCGCGACCGGCGTGGAACTGGCCGGCACGCTAGCCGAACTGCGCAATATCGCGCTTCCTGCGGCCTTCCCGGAGATCGACCGCAGCAAGGTCAGGGTCCGGCTGATCGAGACGGCCCCGGCGTTGCTCACGCCGTATCACCAGCGCGAGCGCGACTACGCCCGGCAGCAGCTGGTCAATCGCGGCGTCAATGTGTTCCTGGACACCACGATCAAGGAGATCGCGCCGGGCAAAGTCACGCTGGCCGACGGCAGCTCGCACCGCTCGGATATGACGGTCTGGGCGGCCGGGATTCAGGCGCCCGATGCGCCGTGGAACGCCCAGCTCCCGCGGGCCAAGGCCGGCCGCATCGACGTCGGCCAGGACCTGCGGGTCACCGGATACGAGAACGTATTCGCGATCGGCGACGTGAGCGCGGGGGATCCGCCATTGCCGCAGCTCTCCGCACCGGCCATCCAGCATGGCCGGCATGCGGGCAAGCAGATCATGCGGCTGATGGCGGGACAGCCGACCGAGCCATTCCGCTATCACGACAAGGGCATCATGGCGACGATCGGCCGCCGCTCCGCGGTGGTGGAGCTGTCGATCGGGATCCGGCTGCGCGGCACCATCGCCTGGTTGGCCTGGCTCGGCCTGCACTTGTTCTACCTGCTGGGCGGGCGCAACCGGCTGGTGACGCTCATCAATCTGTCCTGGCGCTACCTCAGCTGGAAACGCGGCGGCGGGCTGATCGTCGGCGACGACACGCCAGCCGACGACGGCGAGTAGCAGTCCGGATTCACGAGCGCGAGCCACGGCGCAGAGAAGCCAACGGAGACTGTCACTGCCTCGCCGTACGGTCGATCGTGGCGAAGGCAGCCCGCATCCTGGCCGGGCTTATGCGAGATGGCTGGGTCCAGACCCGGCGGTCCGGATCACACCGGGTCCTGGTGAAGGGCGATGAGCAGCGGGTCTGGGCCTACCATGACGGTGTGGACTTAGGCGGCCCTGCCCTGGCCAGGGTTGCCCGCGATTATGGGTACACAGTTGATGAGCTGCGGAAGCTATAGGATGATCTTGGTATGACCATGCTGCGGGTCGAATTGTTTTTCGATGAGGAAGCCGGTAACTGGCATTACCGGGTGCCTGCGCTGCATATCAACGGTGGCGGAACACAAACCAGGACCGACGCCGAGCAAGAGTGCCTGCTGGCAATCGCCTTCGCGCTGGAAGGTAATCCCGAGGACTACGACCCGGCGGCAGAGACGGTGACGCTCGACGTAAGGGTCGCCCCTGCGGCCTGAGCAAGGCCACTACGAGCGGACTAGGTCGGCTCCCTCAGCCTTGCGCCCAGGGGCCGACGCCGGAGATCCGGTCCACCGCGATGTGCGTGATGTAACCGGCCGGCGGGTTGTCCATGGGCGGGAAGCGGACGTCGGGACCGAGGTAGGTGCGGGCGAGCCGTTGCAGGAGTTCAGGCGCCCCGCCTTCGGTGATGCGTGCGGTCCCGTAGACGACCAGGTACTCGGTCAGGCCGATCGGGTTGCGGTTGCCGGTCTCGATCGAGAGCGCGACCCGGCTGTCGTTGCGGATGTTGCGCACCTTCTTGTGCTCGGGCAGGTGCCCGGCCACGATCTCGTCGCCTTCTAGGCCAACCCAGACGATGCTGACCTGGGGGCTGCCATCCTCGTTCAGGGTCACCAGGTGCGCCAGCGCCGCGGACTCCAGCACTGCCCGCGCGCTTTCCGGGAGCGTCGCCATGACCCGACCGTAGCAGCGCGCGCGGCGGCTAGCCGCCGGACTCCGGGCTGGCGGGGGCGGCGGCGACCGGCCAGCCGACGGCGTGGAAGTGGCGCACTCTGGGTAGGGGCCAAGGTCGGCGTACTGGCGGCGGAAGAGCGGCCCAGCATGCGGGGGAATAGTCATGCGCCTGGTGCCGAGACGGTTGATGTCGGGCCAGCAGATGCAACGGCGCGCCAGCGAGCTGTCATTGCTGGCCGTGCTGGCGGTCGCGCTTGAGCTCGCGGCTGGAACAGGGCTCGCGTATCTGGCCGGGTTCAGCAACGTGCGCGCGGTCCTGCGACCGCTTCGACTGGCCATGGCTCACAGCGCTGGTTGGCGGCCTGATCATCTCGTTCGTCGGCTACTACTTCGCCTACCGAGGGATATTTCGCGTCCTGAACGGCCCGCGGCTACCGTGGAGACAGATGCTGGCGGTGGTCGCGGCGGGCTTCGGCGGCTTCATCGCGCTCGGCGGCGGCGCGCTCGACCAGTACGCGCTCGAAGCGGCCGGGGCCGACGAGGACGAAGCAAAGTCCCGGGCGGTCGCCCTGGCTGGCCTGGAGCACGGCGTGCTGGCCATCGGCGGGACCGCCGCCGCCATCGCGGTGCTGATGCTGGGACGGCGGCTGCCGCCGCTCAGCTTCACCTTGCCCTGGGCGGTCATCCCGATCCCCGGTCTGCTCCTCGCGTTCTGGCTGGCGGAGCGATATCGGGACCGGTTCGGCTACCAGCCGGGCTGGCGCGGCTACGTCAGCACGTTCCTTGACTCGATCCATCTCATCCGGCAACTATTCGTGCGGCCGCAGCGCTGGTGGCCGGCGCTGGCCGGAATGGCGGTGTTCTGGGTGGCGGACGCCTTCGCCGCCTGGGCCGGGCTCGCCGCGTTCGGGTTTCAGATGGACGTGGCGGCCCTGTACATCGGCTTCGCGACCGGGATGCTGTTCACCCGGCGCACCGGGCCGCTGGCCGGCGCGGGCTTGCTCGCCCTGGTCCTGCCGGTCACCATCTGCCTTTCCGGCTCGCTATTCGCAGTCGCCGTGGTCGGCGTATTCGCCTACCGGATCATGGCCCTGTTGCTGCCCCTGCCCACATCCCTCGCCGCCCTGCCCACATTGCGCAGGATGGGCGAGCACCGCTCGCCCGGGGCTACCGCTGGCTGGCTACAGTCGTGATCGTGACCGAAATCCACGCTGCTCGCCGAGCCCGTGCCCAGCAGGCCATCGCCGAGGTCGAAGCCGACGCCGCGCTGATCACCAGCCCGGCGAACGTGCGCTACCTCTCCGGGCTGGTCAGCTCCAACGCGGCCATCCTGCTGCCCGCCGCCGGGTCCGCGGTGCTGGCCACCGATTCCCGGTACGCCGAAACCGCCGAGCGGGACTGCGCTGACCTGGAGCTGAAGGTCGAGCGGCTGGTGGAGACGACGCTCGCGGGCGCCGCTGCCCGGGCTGGCTGCCGCGTGCTGGCCTTCGAGGCCCAGGACCTGACCGTCGAGCGGTTCACTGCGCTGGAAGCGCCGGAGGTCTACGACGGGGCGCAGCAGCCGCAACTGGTCCCGCTCGGTCATTTGATCGAGAGCCTGCGGATGATCAAGGACGAGTCTGAGCTCGACCTGCTGGCCAGGGCGTGCGCTATCACCAGCGCCGCCTTCGAGGGTCTGCTGGACTCCATCAGGCCGGGCCAGACCGAGCGCGGCTTCGCGGTGGCCCTGGAGCGGGCCATGGTGGACCTGGGCGCGGAGGGGCTGGCGTTCGACACGATCGTGGCCAGCGGTCCCAACGGGGCCATCCCGCACCATCACCCGTCGGACCGCCGCTTCGAGCGGGGTGATCTGGTCACGGTCGACTGCGGGGCCAGATTCGAGGGCTACCACGCGGACATGACCAGGACCGTCGCGGTGGGCGAGCCGCGGCTGGCAACGCGAGATCTACGAGCTCGTCGCCGCCGCGCAGCTCGCCGGGATCATGGCCGCCGTGCCGGGCGCCGATGTCGGCGACGTGGACAGCGCGGCCAGGGACATGATCGAGGCCGCCGGGCACGGCGCGCACTTCCAGCACGGTCTGGGCCATGGCGTCGGCTTGGAGGTGCACGAAGCTCCGATCATGGGATACGCCAGGACAGGTAGACTGATGGACCGGGTTCCCGTCACCGTCGAGCCCGGCGTGTACCTGCCCGGCAAGGGCGGGGTCAGAATCGAGGACACCCTCGTCGTCCGGGCTGGCACTGGCACTGCACAGACAGGCGCGGCAGCGGTGGCGGGACCGGCGCAGCTGCTCACCACGACCACCAGGGACCTGCTCGTCCTGTGAATCAGGACGCGGTCAGCCCGAACTTGCCAGCAGGAGATAACCACCGTGGCCACCACAAACGACCTGAAGAACGGCATGACGCTGAACATCGACCGCCAGCTCTGGACGGTCGTCGAGTTCCAGCACGTCAAGCCAGGCAAGGGCGGCGCGTTCGTGCGCACCAAGCTGAAGAACGTGCTGTCCGGCAAGGTCGTGGACCGGACGTTCAACGCCGGCACCCGGGTCGAGGTCGCCAACGTCGACAAGCGCGAGATGCAGTACCTGTACCGCGAGGGCGATGACTTCGTCTTCATGGACACCCAGGACTACGACCAGCCGCACATCCCTGGCGGGGTCGTCGGCGACGCCGCCAACTACCTGCTGGAAGAGCAGATGGCGGTCATCGCGTTCAACGACGGCACGCCGTTGTACATCGAGCTGCCCGCCGCGGTCGAGCTCACCGTCCAGCACACCGACCCGGGGCTGCAGGGCGACCGCTCGACCGGCGGCACCAAGCCCGCCACGCTGGAGACCGGGGCCCAGATCCAGGTGCCGCTGTTCATCGTCACCGGGGAGAAGATCCGGGTCGACACCCGCGACGGCAGCTACCTCGGCCGGGCCTGAGCGCTGTCTTCCTCGCATAGTTCCCGGCGGCGGTAATGGCAGCACGCACTAAGGCCCGCAAGCGGGCACTGGACATCCTGTTCGAGGCGGAACTCAGGGACGAGCCCGTCCTGGACCTGCTCGCGGAGCGATCCGCCCTAGCCGATCCGCCGGTCTCGGAGTACGCCGCCGAGCTGGTGCGCGGGGTGCAGGCGCACGTCGGCCAGATCGACGGGCTGCTGGGCACGCACGCGCACGGCTGGACGCTGGAGCGGATGCCGGCCGTGGACCGCAACATCCTGCGGATCGGCACCTACGAGCTGCTGTGGAGCCCGGACGTGCCGCCGGCGGTCGCGATCAGCGAGGCGGTCGCGCTGGCCGGCGAGTTGTCGACCGATGACTCGTCATCGTTCGTCAACGGCCTGCTCGGCCGGCTGCTTGAGGTTAAGCCCACGCTCTCGCTGTGAACAGTGCGGTGCTGGTGGCCTGACCGGCGGCGCCGGGTCAGGATCCGGGTGCCTGCGGCCCGCCCGGCCGGGCGGCGTTGTCGCCGGGCACCAAGCCCGCGAAGGCCAGCCCGAGTCCGAGCCCGATCAGCGGCCCGGCGATCACCACCGCCACGAACATGCTGCCGCCGGCGCCGGCGGAGAAGTTCTCCGGCGACGCCTGGACGATGACGTGCATGAGCGTCGCCAGGCCGATGCCAATCCCGAGCCCGGCGAGGATGCCACCCCAGACGGCCATGGCCCGGCGGCTCGACTGCGCTGACGAGTGCGGGCGGGGCGAGGCGGCCGGCGACTGTGACGGACCGCCTTGCGGGTATTGCTGGTCATTCATGGCGTAATAGTGTCATCGCCGGGGCCGCGAGACGAGCCCCCTCGATGTCGGTGCCTGGCACTACAGTCGCCTCAGCGGGCTGAGCGTGGCGGTGATGAGGGTGAGCGGAGCGGGCGGGCAGCGCCCGGCGGGCGACGACACCGGCTGCCACATTCTGCACGTGGACATGGATGCGTTCTACGCCAGTGTCGAAATCCGCGACCGGCCCGAACTAGCGGGCAAGCCGGTCATCGTCGGCGGGCTCTCCGGCCGTGCCGTCGTACTCTCGGCCACCTACCAGGCCCGCGCGTACGGCGTCCGGTCCGCGATGCCGATGTCCAGGGCCCGGCGGCTGTGCCCGCGCGCGACCGTCATCCCGCCCCGGCACGGCCTGTACGGGGCCGTGTCCAAAGAGGTCATGGCCATCTTCCGGAGCGTGACGCCGCTCGTACAGCCGCTGTCGCTGGACGAGGCGTTCCTGGATGTCTCCGGTGCCATCCGGCTGCTCGGCCCGCCCGTGGAGATCGGCCGCCGGATCCGGCGGGAGGTGGTGACGCAGCAGCAGATCACCTGCTCGGTCGGCATCGCGCCGAACAAGTTCCTGGCCAAGCTCGCCTCCGTGCACTGCAAGCCGGACGGGCTGCTCGTCATCCCGGCCGACGGCGTGCTCGAGTTCCTGCATCCGCTGCCCGTCGCGGCGCTCTGGGGCGTGGGGGAGCGGACTGGCCAGATGCTGGCCCGGCTGGGCCTGCGCACGGTCGGCGACATCGCCGCGACCCCGCTGTCCGCGCTCGAAGCGGAGTTCGGCCCGGCCGCGGCCGCCCACCTGAGCGCCCTGGCCAGCGGGCGCGACGACCGCAACGTGGAGACCGCGGTGCGGGAGAAGAGCGTCGGCGCGGAGGAGACATTCGACGTCGACATCGCGGACCCGGAGGTGATCAGGCGCGAGTTGCTCCGGCTGTCCCGGCGCACGGCCAGGGCGCTGCGGTCGTCCGGCTTCGCCACTCGCACGGTCACCGTCAAGCTGCGCCGGGCCGACTTCAAGACGATCACCCGGTCGCGCACGCTGCCCGAGCCGACCGACCTCACCCAGCGGATCTACGAGACGGCCTGCGAGCTGTTCGCCGCGTCCGGGCTGAGCGGGCAGGCGAAACTGCGGCTGGTGGGCGTCCGCGCGACCGGGCTGGTCCCGGCCGGGGCCGCGTCGACCCAGCTCGCGTTCGGCGACCGACCCGTGTCCTGGCAGGCGGCCGAGGCGGCGCTGGACCAGATCTCCGGCCGGTTCGGCACGGACGCGGTCCGCCCGGCGGCGCTCGTGCGCCGCCGGCCCGCAGGACCTGCCGGCAGCTGACCCCTATGGGCCCAATGCCGGGTATGCTGTTGCGTGGTCACCTGCCGACGCTGCGTGACCCTCCCGTCGGGCCCGGAGCCAGTCTGCCCCGTACTGGCGAATGACCTTTCCGTGAAAGGGCATATCGGGCGCCACGGACAGGTTCGGCCGGGCCTTGTGTCCGGTCAGCCGGATCGGCAAACTGGGTTGTGAGGCATGACCGTGGCACACAGGTTCTGTACCGCTACCAACCGTGTACCCTTCCGCAAGGTGCCCTGGCGCTCGTATTCTGGGCGTATAGCGATAGGGCGAATGGCAGTTGTCAGAGTCCGAGTCCATGGGAGGCACGGTGCCGCTCTCTGAGCACGAGCAGCGTCAGCTCGAGCAGATTGAGCAGGCGCTGTACTCCGATCATCCGCGACTCGCGCGGGCCATGCGGTCGAAAGACCCCAAGGTGCACTATCGCCGACGTCTTGTCCAGTCTTGTGCCGGCTTCATCATCGGAGTCGGGGCCCTGGTAGCGGGCGTAGTGCTCAAGTACAGCTGGCTCGACATCGTCGGCTTCGTGATCATGGTGGCCAGCAGCGCATGGGCCATCACGAACTACCGGCGGATGGCCGGTGTCACGATCGACCGGCGCCCCGCGCGCAGCCGCAAGCCGGCCGGGCCCGCGGCCAACGCCGGGATGATGGACCGGCTGGAGGAGCGCTGGCGCCGGCGCCAGGAGCGCGACCGCTAGCTTTCAGGCCGCCCGCACGGAAACGGGCTCGCGCACCGGCGCGCGGTCCGGGTCGTCACCCAGCTCCTTCCGCCTATTTCGCCTGCTGCGGTCGCGACCGGTCGCGCCGCCAGCTCGGCAGCGGCGAGTCAAGCCAGCTGAGCGCGTGGCCGGTGGACTGGAGACCGCTGAACATCGTGGCCATCGTCGACGGCGGCAGGAAGCGGGCGCGCAGCCGCTGGCGCCTGGTCGCGTTCGCCGCGAGCGCCCGGCGGACCGTGGCGACGTCTGCCTGCAGCCCGCCCGCGGGCACCGCGCCCTGCGAGTACCTGGCCCGCTCTTCCGCGGCGCCGATCCTGGTGATCGCGGCGCCCGCGGCGTCGTCTAGGTGTGCTTGCGCCGCGACCCTGCGGGCGGCCGCGCGCGGCGATTCACTCGGCGCCGAGGCGATCCCGTAGTCGGTCAGGTAGTCACGGAACTCGCGCCAGGCGACACTCGCCCGGCCGGCATCGGTCGAGGCAGACAGCCAGCGGCGCCGCGGTCCGAGCCAGCGCGCCAGCGCCGGGCCGACCAGCAGCAGCAGGATCGCCGCCAGGACAAAAGGCCACACCGGAATGCCGGACCCGGCGCCGCCCGCCGTGCCTGCCGCGCCCGAGCCGGCCTGGAGTTGCTTGCCGGGGATCGGGTGCGTGGGCTTGGCCCCGCTCCCGGCTCCGGCGGACGGGCTGGTGCTGGCCTGCTGGCCGGTTGGGTTGTGACCGGGCGGCAGCGGGCTCGTCGTGTACGCGGGCTGAGTGGCGGTGCCCTGACCGGCCACGCCCTCGCTGCCGACCGGCGTCGGCTCGAACCTGACCCAGCCCGCGCCTGGGAAATACAGCTCCGGCCAGGCGTGCGCGTCGGCGGTGGTGACCTGCCAGGTGTTGTGCGGCCCGGGCGTGCCGGCGGTGAAGCCGACCGCGACCCGCGCCGGGATGCCGAGCAGCCTGGCCAGCACGGCGAACGCGGGCGCGAACTGCTCGCAGTCGCCGCGCCGGTCCGTGGTCAGGAAGGTCTTCAGCCACGTGCCGGATACCGGCCACCTCTCCTTCAGCGAGTACGAGAACGCGCTGGAGGTGAGCCAGTTCTGCAGGGCCACGGCCTTGTCGAGCGGCGTCGCGTCGCCTTGGGTGTGGGCCCGCGCGATCCGCAGCAGCGCAGCGCGGTCCGGGCCGCGATAGGAGGTGTAGACCTTCTGCACGGACTGCGGGTAGGCGCCAGGTATCTCCAGATCTGCGGTCGTCGGAACGGCCTCCTTGCTGACGACCGAGTAGTGCGTATTGCGAATCGGATTGCCGAACACCATCATGGTGCCTGACGTCTCGATCAGGCTGGAACCCGTGCCGCTGACCTGCAGCGGAGCGTACGGCAGCGGCAGCGGTGTCTGGATCGTCTCGGTCGTGCTCACCGCGGTGCGCGCCATCACCGTTGGCACCGCGGCCGTCAGGCCGGGCACCTGCTGGAACGGCAGCCGGGTGCCGATGACAGCCTTGCCGCTCGATGCGCTCGGCAGCCACTTGCCATCGGCGCCGAAGTCGTAGTTCAGCGCGAAAATCTGCAGGTACTGGTCCTGCGGCTTCGGATAGGTCGTGGTGTAGGTGAGCACGAGCCTGGGCTTTTGCGTCAGCAGCTGAGCGATATTGTCCAGCGGTGCCAGCCCGCCGGGGATCGCCAGCCCACCGCCCACTCCGCCGGTCGAGGTCTTGGCGAACAGGTCCTTGGGTGGCGTCCCGGCCAGGAATATCGGGACCACCATGGCCAGCGCGACGGCGGTGAGACCCACCCTGCGGCCGGAGGCCGCCACCTGCCGGGTGTCGGGGCCCTGGCCCGTGTCCTCCATGGCGTGCGGCCGACGGATGGTCACCAGCCGCCCCCACATCCGCAGCCGCTGCCGTCCGTCCGACGACAGCAGCGCCAGGTAGGCCGCCACGGCGATGCCGAACAGCAGCGTCTGCACGAACCCGAAGCTCTTGAGGCTGCTCGCCACCGGGACGCTGAACAGCAGCAGCAGCGGCAGCCCGGCCAGCGCGGGGCGCCGGAACCGGACGGCGAGCACGTCGACGCAGATGGCGACCAGGGTGACGCCGCCCACGGTGATGAACTCCACCGGCCTGGTGGTCGGGATCGGCGGGGAGAACTTGAACATAGACCCGGCCTGACCAGGCAGCCGCGCGAGCGCGGCCAGCGACCGGGACGTGGGGATCACGGCCGCCCAGGACTGCCGCCCGGCAAAGACCGCGTTGAGATACAGGAATGGGACCGACACGTAGGTGGCGCAGGCGGCGAACGCGCGCAGCAGCCGCGCCCCGGTCGCGCTCGCCGCGGTCAGCCCCAGCACCACTACGGCCCCGACGGCACCGGCCCAGCCATATCCGGCCAGGACCGGGACGACGCCTATGAGGACGACGATGGAGCCGGCGATTGCGGCCTGGATCGTGGTCAGCCGGGTGAGGGTGGCGGCCAGCGCCACCGCGGCGACGGCGCCGAGGCTCGCCACCAGCCAGCTGGTGCCGATCAGCAGCGAGGACAGTGAGAGTGACGCCGCGAGCACGGCGATGCCTGCGGCGAACGTGAGCCGGTGGTTCGTCATGCCATCTGCCCGGCCGGATCGAAGCCAGCGAGATTCGCGCCGGGGACCAGCATCTCGGCTGCCCGCGGCAGCTGCTCCCAGGCAATGTCCAGGGGCAGGCTGGCAGGCAGCGCGACCACGTGCCAGCCGGCCGCGCGCAGCGCGGCCGCGGCGGGGGCGGTCTCCTCGGCCAGTTGCGCCGCCGTCTCTATGGCGACCGCGTCGCCGTTGCCGTTGCCGTTGTGGCCGTTGGCGGCGGGCCGGGTTCCGTTGCCCGCGACGCGGCCGGCGTCGGACCAGGTGCCCACCGCCAGCAGGATCGCGATGGCCTGGCTGCCCTCGCCCCGGCAGGCGGCCAGTTGCTCCGCCATGGTCACGGACAGCCGGCCCATGACCGCGATGATGACGCCGGGCCCGGCGGCTCGCAGTACCTTCAGTCCGCCGATCAGATCCTGGCTGCGGGACGGCTTGATCACGGCCAGCGACTCGAGCAACTCGTCCTCGAATGTCATGCCCATGCCGAGATTCGTGCCCTGCTCGTTGACCACCTTGCCGATGAGACCTTCCTGGGCCAGGTGTACACCGACCGAGGCGGCCACGCTGACGGCGGTCTCGAACGAGGAACTGGGCCCGGTGCCCATGTGCGCCCCGCCGCGCGTGTCCAGCAGCACGGTGGCCCGGTTCCGCCAGCGCTGCTCCTCCCGCCGCACCATCAGCTCGCCGTAGCGGGCGGTCGACCGCCAGTGCACGCGGCGCACGTCGTCGCCGTCGCGGTACGGACGCGGGATCACGTCGTCCTCTCCGGCCGTCGCCGTTAGCCGGGACCGGCCGTCGCCTTCGCCGGCCCAGGCCCTGCTGATCATCGTGCGGGCCAGCGGGTACACCCGCGGGGTCACGACGAACGGCGTGCGCGCGGAGAAAGAGCGGTTGATCTCCACCAGGCCGAACGAATCGGCTACCCGCAGTTGCAGCGGGCCGACCTCGAACTTGCCGCGCAGGTCGGACCGCAGCGTGTAGCTGAGGTTCCGCACCCCGCGGCGCTCGATGTTGTCCAGCACGTATCTCGGCCTGGGACCGAGTGCGTACGGGATCGCGTCCTCAGCCAGCAGCAGCCCGGTGGGCATCTTCGAAATGTTGTGCAGCCGGAGCGTCACCTGCGCCGTGTTGCCCGCCGGGACCCGCGGCGGGCTGATGATCCGGCTGCAGCTGAGCCGGTACCGGGCCCGGCGCGCGGCGACCAGGCTGAAGACGGGCAGCCCGATCAGCGCCACGCCGACACAGAGCAGGCTCTTCTCGGTCAGCAGGATCCCGGCCAGGGTGGCGGCCACGCCGGCGGCCAGGAATGAGGTGCCTCTGGTGGTCAGCCCCGATAGCCATGAGCCCAGCACCCTGGGCCTCCTTCCCCGTCAGCCTGCCTGCGCGGTATTACCTGCCCGGCGCTACCGGCCCGGCAGCGGCAGCCGCTGCACGATTGCGGCCAGGATCCGGTCCGGCATCTCCCGGCCCACCACGGCCGCCGTGCTCGGCAGCAGCCGGTGCGCGAGCACCGGGATGGCCAGCGCCTGCACGTCGTCGGGGATCACGAAGTCGCGGCCGTCGAGCGCCGCGTGCGCGCGGCTAGCGCGCAGCAGGTGCAGGGCTGCCCTGGGCGAAGCGCCCAGGCGCAGCTCCGCTGACGTTCTCGTGGCGGTGACCAGGTCGATGATGTAGTGCCGGATCGGCTCGGCCACGTGCACTTCGCGCACGGCCGCGACCAGCGCCCGGATGTCGGACGCGTGCGCGACCGGCTTGAGATCCTCCAGCGGCGAACTGGACCCGTGCGAGTTCAGCATCGCCAACTCCGCGTCCTTGTCCGGGTAGCCGATAGACAAGCGGGTCATGAACCGGTCGCGCTGGGCCTCCGGCAGCGGGTACGTGCCCTCCATCTCGACCGGGTTCTGGGTGGCCATCACGATGAACGGCGGCTCGAGCGGATAGGTCGTGCCGTCGACCGTCACCTGCTGCTCTTCCATCGACTCGAGCAACGCGGACTGAGTCTTCGGCGACGCGCGGTTGATCTCGTCGCCGAGCACGATGTTCGCGAAAACAGGGCCGGGCTTGAATTCGAACTCGCGCAGTTCCTGATTGAACGCACTGACCCCGGTGATGTCGCTCGGCAACAGGTCGGGGGTGAACTGGACGCGGCGCACCGAACAATCAATGGAACGGGCCAGCGCCTTGGCGAGCATTGTCTTGCCGACGCCGGGCACGTCCTCGATGAGGATGTGGCCCTCGGCCAGCAGCGCGGTCAGCGCGAGCCGGATCGCGTCGGGCTTGCCGGAGATCACGCTCTGTACGGCGGTGCTCACCTGCCGTGCCACGTCGACCAGATCGTCGAGCGTTCGGTCTGTCGACTGCCCCGTGTGGGTGACCACGTAATCCTCCAGGCGCCCAGTTCGCGTGCGTTATTCGTCTTTTGCCCAGCCCAATGGCAGGGCCGCGGTAACTAAACCGTGCGATCAGACAGTACGTCCTTGTATGGCCACGGAGCGATCCCGCTCCCATATCGTCGCGGTAACACTGCGGTGACCATCTCTCAGACGTGCGGCGGCCCGACTTGGTTCGGAAAGCCGCTCAGCCCGACACAGGTCTCGCGTCATGGCATTCCCCATTTCTCTTCTCCACTCTTCCCCACGCCCCTGACCAGCGTCTTTGCGCGGCCAAGTTCCGGTTTTCGGGCTCGTCGCGATTGACCGTGGAGGAGAGTGGGGTACAGTGGTGCTCCGTGGGGTGATCTGGGCCCGCAAATGGCGGCTGGTGGGGGGCTGGGGAGGTGAGGCGGGTTGTTTCTTGGCACCCACACGCCTCGCCTCGACGAGAAAGGCCGGCTGATCTTGCCCGCGAAGTACCGCGAGGAGCTGGCAACTGGCCTGGTCCTTACCAAGGGCCAGGAGCGCTGCCTGTATGTCTTCCCGGTGACGGAGTTCGGCCGGATCACCGAGGCGCTCAGGACGGCGCCGGTCACGGCGAAGGCCGTCCGCGACTACAGCCGGGTGTTCTTCGCCAGCGCGTCGGACGAGGAACTGGACCGGCAGGGCCGCGTCACCATCCCGCCCAGCCTCCGCGAGTACGCCGGCCTGGACCGGGACTGCGTGGTCATCGGCGCCAACACCAGGCTCGAGATCTGGGACGCGACTGCCTGGGACACCTACCTGGAACGGCAGGAGGACGCGTTCTCCGATGCGTCGGAGGAGGTGCTGCCCGGAGTCCTGTGAGCCGGATGCCCGGCGAGGTCTCCACCCGTGCTGGAGGGTCCAGGTCCGGCTGACGTCACTTCCCCGGCGTCAGGCGGTCCCACCCGGACCCGTCAGTGCATCTGCGCGGATGGGGACCTGGCCGGGCATCGCAGCAACGAACTGCCCCTGCACTGGCCGGCACCGCCGCGGGCCAGCACCGCGGGTGGTCAGCGAAGCAACCGAGGGGGCGCGATGGGAGCGGCTGCGGCCGGGCACGTACCGGTCCTGCGGGACCGGGTCATCGAGCTGCTCCAGCCTGCGCTGGCCGCGCCCGGCGCCGTCCTGGTGGACGCGACGCTGGGCCGGGCAGGCCACGCGAGCGCGATCCTGTCCGCGCATCCGGGCCTGAGCCTCATCGGCATCGACACCGACGCGACCGCGATCGCCGAGTCCCGCGAGGTCCTGATCGCGTTCACCGAGCGCGTCACCCTCGTGCAGGCCGTGTATGACGAGCTGCCACAGATCCTGGCCAGGCTGGGGGTGCCCGCCGTTCAGGGCGTGCTGTTCGACCTCGGCGTCTCCTCACCACAGCTGGACAACGCGGACCGGGGTTTTTCTTACGCGCAGGACGCGCCGCTGGACATGCGGATGAATCAGGACGGACCGCTGACCGCCGCGGATGTGCTCAATACGTATCCGGCCGAGCGGCTCGCGCAGGTACTGCGCGACTACGGCGAGGAGCGGTTCGCCCGCCGGATCGCCGAGGCGGTCGTGCGAGAGCGGGCGCGGTCCCCGTTCACCTCGACCCGGCGGCTGACCGACATCATCCGGGACTCCATTCCCGCGCCCGCCCGCCGCACCGGCGGCAACCCGGCCAAGCGGACCTTCCAGGCCCTGCGCATCGAGGTAAACGGCGAATTGGACGCCCTGCGCCGGGCGCTGCCCGCGGCGCTGGACTCCATCGCGGTCGGTGGCCGGATCGTGGCGCTGGCCTACCACTCGCTGGAAGACCGGGCCGTGAAGCGCGCCCTGGCCGCGCGGTCCGTCGACACGACCCCGCCCGGACTGCCGGTGCCGCTGGAGTCATCGCGGCCGCAGTTCCGGCTGCTGACCCGGGGCGCCGAGCGCCCGGCGGAGTCGGAAACCGCCGCGAACCCGCGCGCCGCGCAGGCCCGCCTCCGCGCAGCCGAGCGAATCCGGCCCGCCGCATGAACGAGGTGAGGAGGCCGGGCCCTCGGATTCCGAGCGAGCGGCCGCGGCGCGGCGATGCCTGGACTGAGGAGCGAGGTACGAGCGACGAGGGAAGGCATCGCCTTCCGGCGCCGCGGACTGCGAGCGGGAAGCAGAGCACGAGCGACGAGGGAAGGCACCGCCTTCCGGCGCCGCGGACGGCGAGCCGGAAGCAGAGCCACGGGGGCTGGCACCAGCAGAACCGGACTGCGAGTCGGGTTCGACCGGGAGGGGCGAAGTAACAGCGATGGAGAGCACCACGATCGGACGGGACCGGCAGCGGCCCGGGCCAGCCGGGACCAGGCCGGCCGGGACCAGGCTGCGCGAGCGGGCCCCAGTCCCGTCGCGCGACGGCCGCGCGGCGGCACCGCCGCGGCCGCGCACCCGTCCGGCGGGCCGTCCGGACGCAGCCGCGCCGCGCGGCCCGCGACCGGCCGCCAGGCCAGCCGCGCCGTCGCGGGTCCGGCGCCCGGCTACCGGCCCGGCGCCGGTCTCGCCCCGGCCGCTGGCGCGGTCGGCGCGGGTGCCGCGGGCGCCATTCGTGCTGCTCGTGCTGGCGCTGCTCGGCGGGGGTCTCATCTGCCTGCTAGTGATCAACACCACGCTCGGCGCTACCAGCTTCGAGATCGACCACCTGCAGCAGTCCGCGAAGGCCAAGGCGCTGCAGGTTCAGCAACTGCAGAATCAGCTGCAGAGCTATGAGTCGGACGCCAAGATCGAACAGGAAGCGTGCCAGCTCGGCATGCGGCCGCAGCAGCAGATGGAGTTCCTGGTTCTGCGCACGCACCGGCTGCGGTCGAGCAGCACGGTAGCCGCGAGCCCGGCCTGGTGTCCCAAGTCGCCGGGGGCAGCTTCACCGCGGACAGTTTCAGCGCGGTCGGCGTCACCGCAGGCCACGCGGTGAGCCGGGGCACGGGGGACTCCGCCGGGGGCGGCGAGGACTGGTCCGGGCGGCGGGCCTACCGCGCCCGCCCGGTACCGCCGGGGCCTGGTAACGCGGCCCCGTCCGGGCCAGCGCGGGGCAGCTCGGCACCCGGCGGCCCGCGCGGCCCGGCCCGGCCGCGGCCAAGCCGTCAGCAGGCGCGGCCGGGCCGGCCGGTCAGGATCGGCGACCCGCGACGGCGGGCCGCCGGCGGAGCCGGGTCGGCTCCGGGCCGCGGCGGACCGGGTGGACCGGGCGGCCCGGTCAAGCGTGCGTTCCGCTGCGTCGGCCCGGCCAGGCGGCTCAACCTCACGCTGCTCGTCGTCGCGTTCGTGATGTCGGTATTCGCCGGGCGGCTCGTCCAGATCCAGGGCATGGACTCGGGCCGGTACGCGACCGACGCCGCGCTGCAGCGGATGAAGCCGATCTCGGTGCCCGCGGTCCGCGGCTCGATCGTGACCAGCGACGGCACCGTGCTCGCGATGACGCTGCAGACCGACCTGGTGGTCGCCGATCCGCAGCAGATCCCGGTACCCGAGCGGGCCGTCATGGCGGCCAAGCTGGCCGGTCCGCTCAAGGTACCGGCCGCCCAGCTGCTGGCCGATCTCGATAGGAACTCGCCGAAGTCCCAGTACGCGCTGCTGGGCACCAACGTCCCGATGCCGACGGCGGCCCGGATCACGGCGATGAAGCTGCCCGGGCTGTCCATGACCCCGACGTACTCCAGCAGCTACCCGAACGGCAACCTGGCCTCGGACATCGTCGGCTACACGACCGTCAGCCCCAAGACCGGCGACCTGCAGGGCGTCGGCGGCCTGGAGGCCGAGTTCGACTCCGTACTCAAGGGCCGGGACGGGCGGCAGGACGTCGAGGTCGGCACCGACGGCGAGCCGATCCCGATGACGCAGGTCAAGACCACGCCCGTGGTCGGCGGCCGGAGCCTGCGGCTGACGATCAACGCCAACATCCAGTTCGCCGCCGAGCAGGAGTGCCAGCGGCGGGTCGCCATGTTCCACGCCCGCAACTGCTCCATCATCGTGATGGACCCGCAGACGGGCGCGATCCTCGCGATGGCCCAGTGGCCCACCGAGACCCTCGCCGACTTCCAGCAGACGGGCGCCACCAGCGACATCAGCACCAATGATGTGTTCGCGCCGGGCAGCACGCTCAAGTCCATCACGGTCGCGGCGGCGCTGGAGAAGGGCCACCAGACGCCGATGAACGCCTACACGATCCCGTACTCGATCCTGGTCGACCACAACCTGTACAGGTTCCATGACGCCGAATCGCACCCGACGGTCCGCTACACCGTTGCCGGGATCCTCGCGCACTCGAGCAACGTGGGCATGGTGCAGGTGGTCCAGCACATCACGCCCATGCAGCAGTACGACTACCTGCGCGCATTCGGGCTCGGGTCGCCGAGCGGACTGAACATGCCGGGCGAGAGCGCCGGCCTGCTGCCGCGGCCGGGCAGCCGGGCCTACTACGGCGACAGCCCGTACGAGAACTCCTTCGGTCAGGGCGTCGCCGTCACCGCGATCCAGATGGCGAGCGTGTACGCGACGATCGCGAACGGCGGCGTCCGGGTACAGCCGACGCTGGTCGCCGGATCGACCACCAGTGCCGGGGTCTACCACCCGGCCAAGGTCCAGCCGGGCCGCCGGGTCATCCAGCCGAAGACGGCCCGCGAGCTGATGAAGATCCTGCAGCAGGTGCCGGCTGTGGACGCGGACGCGGGCGAGCCGTACGGGATCATCCACGGCTATACGGTCGCGTCGAAGACCGGAACGGCCCAGGTGTCCGATCCCGAGAACAAGTGCGCGCTCTGCCAGTATGGGTCGAGCTACATCGGTATCGCCCCGGCCGACAACCCGAAGCTCGTCGTCGCAGTCAATATTCAGGACCCCAAGGGCAACCAATTCTTCGGAGACGAAGTCGCCGGGCCGGCTTTCTACGATGTGATGCGGTTTGCGCTCCAGACTATGAAGATCCCGCCCGACAACGCCAGAACGCCCTACATCAGGCTCACGGCCCCGTGATCGGAGGTAACCTCAGCCCGTGCCAGCGGCTCTTCGCCCCGAACGCGTGCCTGCGCGCCCGCTTGCCGGGCTCGCGGCGCTGCTAGGACTGCGTCCGTCCGGTCCGCCGGGCGGCGACCAGGCCGCCGGGCCAGGGCTGACCGGGATCACGCACGACTCCCGCGCGGTGCGGCCCGGTGACCTGTACGCGGCGCTGCCGGGCAGCACCGTGCACGGCGCCCGGTTCTGCCCGGACGCGGCGGTCGCGGGCGCCGTCGCGGTGCTCACCGACCCCTCGGGCCGGGACGCGGCCGTGCGGGCCGGGCTGCCGGTGTTCGTGGTGGCCGATCCGCGCGCGCGCCTCGGCGACGTCGCGTCCTGGATCTACGGCGACCCCTCGGGACGGCTGCTGCTGATCGGCGTCACGGGCACCGCGGGCAAGAGCACCTCGACGTACCTGCTGGAGTCCGGGTTGCGCGCGGCCGGGTACCAGACCGGCCTGATCGGCGGCGTCCAGGTCCGGGTCGGCGGCCTGGTCCTCGACAGCACGCTGACCACGCCTGAGGCCACCGACTTGCAGGCGCTGCTGGCCGCGATGCTCGAGCGCGGCGTCGGCGCCGCCGCGATGGAGGTGTCCAGCCACTCGCTGGTGGCCGGCCGGGTCGCCGGTACCCGTTACGACGTGGCGATCTTCACCAACTTGTCGCAGGATCACCTGGACTTCCACGCGACCATGGAGGACTACTTCGCGGCGAAGGCGGAACTGTTCACCCCGCGCTATTCGCGCGCGGGCGTAGTGAACATCGACGACGACTACGGCCGGGACCTCGCCGCGACGGCGTCGATCCCGATCACCACGTTCTCGGTCGCGGGGCGGCAGTCCGCCGACTGGCGCGCCGCGGACATCCGCTCGGGCGCCGACGGCTCGACCTTCCGCGTGATCGGTCCCGGCGGGGTCGAGGCCGACGCCTCGATCTCGCTGCCCGGCCAGTTCAACGTGGCCAACGCGCTGGGCGCGATCGTCGCGCTGGTGGAGGCGGGGGTGAGCCTGGCGGCCGCGGTGGCGGGCGTCGCCGCCTGCGCGGGCCCGCCTGGCCGGCTGGAGCGGGTGGAAGCCGGCCAGGACTTCACCGTGCTGGTGGACTACTCGCACAAGCCCGGCGCGGTCGAAGCGGTGCTCACCGGGCTGCGCCAGGTGACCCAGGGGAGCCTGACAATCGTGCTCGGCTGCGGCGGCGACCGGGACCGGGGCAAGCGCCAGCTGATGGGCGCCGCCGCGGCGCGCCTCGCCGACCAGGCCATTTTCACCAGCGATAATCCGAGGTCAGAAGACCCGCTGGTCATTCTCGCGGAAATGCTGGCCGGAGCACTGCAGATCCCGCTGCCGGACCGGGCGCACGTCATCGTGGAGCCGGACCGGGCGGGCGCGATCGCGCTGGCGATCGGGTCCGCGGGCAAGGGCGACGTGGTGCTGGTGGCCGGTAAGGGCCACGAGCGCGGGCAGTATGTCGGCGGCGCGGTCATCCCGTTCGATGACCGCGAGGTCGCCGCTGAGGCCCTCACGCGCCGCCGGGCGGGCGAGGATGCGACGATGTCGGGCGGCCCGCCCGGAGCCTGGCCTGCCAGCGCACCAGACGGTGCCCCGATCGACTTCCCGGAGGATGTGTGATCTCGCTGCCGGTAGCGCGGGTTGCCGAGTTCACCGGGGGGTACCTAGCCGACGTTCCGGATCCGGCCGCGCTCGTCACGGGCCCGGTCGTCATCGACTCCAGGCAGGCAGAGCCGGGCAGCCTGTTCGCCGCGCTGCCGGGCGAGCGGATGGACGGGCACGACTTCACCGCGGCCGCGGTGCAGGCAGGTGCGGTGGTGGTGCTCGCGACCCGGCCGGTGGGAGTTCCGGCGGTGGTCGTCGCGGACGTGCAGGCCGCCCTGGCCAGCCTCGCGCGGGCGGTCGTAGACCGGGTGCCGGAGCTGACGATCATCGGCATCACCGGCTCCGCTGGCAAGACCACCACGAAGGACCTGGTCGCCCAGGTGATCGAGCGGCTCGGCCCGACGGTGTCGCCGCCTGGCTCCTTCAATAATGAGATAGGCCATCCGCTGACCGCGCTGCGGATCACGCCGCAGACCCGGTACCTGGTGTCGGAGATGTCCGCCAGGGGAATCGGCCACATCGCGGCGCTGTGCCGGATCACCCCGCCGCGGCTCGGGGCCGTGCTGGGTGTCGGGCACGCGCACCTGGGTGAGTTCGGCAGCCTGGATCAGGTCGCCCGGGCCAAGGGCGAGCTCGTGGAGGCGCTGCCGCCGGACGGCGTGGCGGTGCTGAACGCCGACGACGAGCGGGTCGCCGCGATGGCCGCCCGCACCCGCGCCAGGGTAGTCACGTTCGGCCGGTCGGCCGGTGCCAGCATCCGGGCCGGGCAGGTGCGCGCGGACCACCTCGGCCGGGCCGGCTTCACGCTGGACACCCCGTCCGGCTCGGCCGCGGTCCAGCTGACCCTGCACGGCGAGCACCACGTCAGCAACGCGCTGGCCGCGGCGGCACTGGCGCACGAGCTCGGCATGGCGCCGGCCGCGATCGCGGATGGCCTGTCCGCCGCGGTGGCCAGGAGCAGGTGGCGGATGGAGGTCACCGCGCGGCCGGACGGGGTCACCATCCTCAACGACGCCTACAACGCGAACCCGGACGCGATGCGGGCCGCCCTCGCGGCCCTCGCGACGATGTCGGCCAGCGGCCGCGGCATCGCGGTGCTCGGGTTCATGACCGAGCTGGGCGACCAGGAGGACCAGCTGCACGAGGTGGCGGGCGCGCAGGCGGCCCAGGCCGGAGTGGCGGTGCTGATCGTGGTCGGCGACGCCGCGGCGCCGATGCTGACCGGCGCCAAGTCCGTCGGCTCATGGCCGGGCGAGCTGGTGCACGTTCCCGACATCCCGGCCGCGGTTGAGGCAGTGCGCAGCCGAACGCGGCCCGGCGACGTCGTACTGGTCAAGGCATCACATTCGATCGGGCTGGAGCGGGTGGCGCTCGATCTCACCGGCGAGCGGCCGCTCGCCGGTGAGGGCGCACAGCACGGGGAGCAGGAGGCTGCGGGCCGGTGAAGACGATCATCATCACCGGCATGGTGTCGCTGCTGGTCGCGCTCTTCGGCACTCCCGTCGCGATCCGGGTCCTGCGGCGGCAGGGGTACGGCCAGCTCATCCGCGTCGAGGGCCCGAAAGCGCACGAGACCAAGCGCGGCACCCCGACGATGGGTGGCGCCGTCATCGTCATCGCGTCTTTGCTCGGGTACGTGGTCGGTCACCTGGCCACCCAGGACTCGTTCTCGGTGTCAGGCGAGCTGGTGCTGGCGCTGATGACCGGTCTCGGGCTCGTCGGCTTCATCGACGACTTCATCAAGATCTACAAACAGACCAGCCTCGGCCTGCGCAGCGGGGCGAAGCTCGCCGGGCAGGCGGTGGTCGGCGCGATCTTCGCGGTCGAAGTGCTCCAGCATCCGGACGGCCTGGCGATTACCCCCGCGGACGCGCACCTGTCGTTCCTGCGCGACTTCGGGCCGACGATCGGCGTGCTGCCGTTCGTGATCCTGGTCGTGATCATCATCGCGGGCGCCTCGAACGGGGTGAACCTGACCGACGGCCTGGATGGCCTCGCGACCGGCGCGACCGTCCAGGTCCTGGCGGCCTACGTGCTGATCGGGATCTGGCAGGAGCGCAACGACTGCACGAACGTCCTCGCGCCGCAGTGCTATTCCGTCCGTGACCCGCTCGACATGGCGGTCGTGGCCGCGGCCGTGCTCGGCGCGTGCTTCGGCTTCCTGTGGTGGAACGCGCCCAAGGCCGAGATCTTCATGGGCGACACCGGGTCGCTGGCGCTCGGCGGGGTGCTGGCCGGCCTGGCCATCTGCACCAAGACCCAGTTCCTGTTGTTCATCCTGGGTGGCTTGTTCGTGATCATCACGCTGTCGGTGATCATCCAGGTGGGCTTCTTCAAAGCCACCGGCAGACGGGTGTTCAAGATGAGCCCGTTGCATCATCACTTCGAGATGATCGGCTGGGCCGAGACGACAATCGTCATCCGCTTCTGGTTGATCTGCGGCCTGTGCATCGCGCTCGGCCTCGGCTTGTTCTACGCGGAGTGGCTGCAGACGTAACCCGCGCGATTCCGGCACGCCCCGATTCTGCAGGCACCGCCGCGACACGCGGCGGATATCCCGGGTCTGCGGCTTTCGAGCGCTGACACTAGGTGTATGGATCTTGCCTGGCCGGTCGGCGGAAAGCACGGCATGACCGAGGAGGCCCCGGCGGCCGGCCACCCGATCCGCGCGTACGTGCCCGGCCTGCGGGAGCGGGCCGCGCACTGGCGGGCTCTGCTGGATCGCCCGCTGACGTCCTACTACCTCGTCCTGGGCTGCACATTGCTGCTGCTCGCGCTCGGACTGGTCATCGTGCTGTCCGCGTCGACCGCCTGGCAGCTGGTATACGGCGGCTCGGTGTACTCGACGTTCGAGAAGCAAGCGCTCGGCGCCGTCCTCGGCCTCGGAGTCATGTGGCTGATGGCGCGCGCCCCGATCCGGCTGTTCCGGATGCTGCGCCTACCCGCTGCTCGGCGCGGCCGTATTCGGGCTCCTGCTGGTGCTGCTGGTGGGGTCGACGAAAGCCGGGGTCGAGCGCTGGGTGAGCGTCGCCGGCTTTCAGGTCCAGCCGTCGGAGATCGCGAAGCTCGCGTTCGTGCTGTGGGGCGCCGACCTGCTCGCCCGCAAGGAAAAGCTGCGCCAGCTCACCGACGCCCGCCAGCTGCTGATCCCGCTGCTGCCCGGCCTCGCGATCCTGGGCCTGCTGGTAATGGCCGGGCACGACCTGAGCACGACGTTCCTGCTCGCTGTCATCTTCCTCGCGCTGCTCTGGATCGTCGGCACCCCGGCCCGGCTGCTGGTCGGGATGATCGGCTTGATGCTCTTCGTGATCCTGATCCTGATCGTGGTCGAGCCGTACCGACTGGCTCGCATCACCGGGTTCACCGGCCAGTCGTCGACCACCTGCGTCAATTCCTGTTATCAGCTGCGCGAGGGCAAGTACGCGCTCGGTTCCGGCGGCTGGTTCGGGGGTCGGCCTCGGGGCCAGCAAATCCAAGTGGGGCTGGGTGCCCGCGGCGCCGACCGACTTCGTGTTCTCGATCCTCGGCGAGGAACTCGGGCTGCTCGGCACGCTGTGCGTCGTGTTCTTGTACACCGGGCTGGCCTTCGCCGGGCTGCGCATCGCCCGGCGGGTGCCGGACACGTTCTCCCGGCTCGCGGCCGGGGCGATCACGCTGTGGATCATCGCCCAGGCGCTGGTGAACATCGGCGCCGTGCTCGGGGTGCTGCCCATCACCGGCGTGCCGTTGCCGCTAATGTCGGCGGGGGTGTCGTCGCTGCTGGTGACCATGACCGCCCTCGGCATGCTGATGGCGTTCGCCCGGTCCGAGCCGGGCGCCCGGGAGGCGCTGACGGCCGCCGGGCCGAGCACGCCCAAGCGGATGCTGCACTGGCTCGGGCTGATGCGCCGGTCCCGGTGAAACGGCCGGCACCGCAGCGGGAGGAGGAGAGATGGGACTTGTCACCCCGGTCGACCCGGTGCCCGTCGCTGGCCTCGGGCGAGTGCACTTCATCGCCATCGGCGGGGCCGGCATGTCGGGCATCGCCCGGATCATGCTGGCGCGCGGCGTGCCGGTCTCGGGCAGCGACTCGGCCGATTCGCCTCTGCTGGCCGAGCTGGCCGCGGCCGGCGCCACCGTGCACGTCGGCCACGACGCCGCGTACGTCGGCGCCGCCGACACGGTCGTCATCTCGAGCGCGATCCGGCCGGAGAACCCCGAGCTGGTGGCGGCGCGGCAACGCGGGCTGCGGGTGCTGCACCGGTCCGCCGCGCTGGCCAGCCTGATGCTGGACCGGCAGGGAATCGCGGTCACCGGTACGCACGGCAAGACGACGACGACGTCGATGATCACCACCATCCTGCGGCACAGCGGCGCTGGCCCGTCGTATGTCATCGGCGGCATCCTGGCTGAGACCGGGCTCGGCGCGGCCGACGGCAGCGGCATCGCGTTTGTGGTGGAGGCCGATGAGAGCGACGGGTCGTTCCTCAACCTCGCGCCGTCAGCCGCCGTGGTCACCAGCGTCGAGGCGGACCACCTCGATAACTACGGCACGCTGGCGGCCATCGAGGCGACGTTCGCCCAGTTCGCGGCCCGACTGCCAGCGCGGGCTGCTTGTCGCCTGCGCTGACCAGGCCGGCGCGCTGGCACTGACCCGCCAGGTCGGGCCGGAGGTCCGGGCGCTGACGTACGGCACTGCCGATGGCGCCGACTACCGGATCAGCGACTTCGAGCAGCGGGGGATGACGTCGCACTTCACCATCACCGGCGGGCCCGGCACCGCGGCCGCGACGCCGGCCCGCTCCGGGTGCAGATCGCCGTGCCCGGCCGCCACTTTGCCCTGAACGCGGCCGCCGCGCTGAGCGTGACCGCCGAGCTCGGCGTGACCCCGGCGGCCGCGGTGGCCGGCCTGGCCGCCTATCGCGGCGCGCGCCGCCGGATGGAGCTGAAGGGCGAGGCGGACGGGGTACAGGTAGTAGACAGCTACGCGCACCACCCGACCGAGCTAGCCGCCGACCTGGCCGCGGCCAGGGACATCGTCGCGGACGGCCGGCTCATTGCCGTCTTTCAGCCGCACCTGTTCAGCCGGACCAGGCTGTTCGCCGCCGAGTTCGGCGCGGCGCTCGGCGCCGCCGATGAGGTGATCGTGATGGACGTGTACGCGGCCCGCGAGGATCCCGAGCCCGGCGTCACCGGGGACCTTATCGTGCGCGCGGTGCCGGGCGGCCGAGCCCAGTTCGTACCCGGTCGCGACAGCGTGCCCGCCGTCGCGGCCGGCCTGGCCAAGCCGGGCGACATGATCCTGACGATGGGCGCCGGCGACGTGACTGCCCTGGGCCCGCTGATCGTCTCGGCGTTGCGCGAGCGCGCGGGGGGCGGCACGTGAGGCTGTGGCGGGCCCGGCCGGGCCGCGCGGGACGGCCCGGCGCCGGAGCGGCCGGGGTCGGATCGGCCGGGGCCGGATCGGCCGGGGCCGGATCGACTTCCTCGCCCGGTCCGGTGGTCTGGACCGAGGTCGAGGCGCCCGTCACCGCCGGGGTCGGGGCCGGGCCGGCCGAGGAGTCGATCCAGGCGGGCGCCGGGCCGCCGCGGCCGGCCGCCCGGGCCGGGTCCAGCGTGGTCAGCCTGGCGGATCGGGCCGGGACGCGCTGGCCGCAGGCTAGCGCGGACACTGCCGCGGCCGGGCCGGGTGCCGGATCCGGTGCGGCGGACCTGGCGGCCGGGCCCGCGACCGCGGCCGCTGCGGCCGGGGCCAGGCCAGCAACGGGCGACCAGGCGGAAGCCGTGCCGGCCGCGCCCGGAGCGGCGAGTGCGGCCGGCGAAAGGAGCGGTCCAGGCAAGGGCCGGTCCGCGCGCAGGCCCAAGCGGTCTGGCCGCGACCCGTGGCGCACCGCGTTCTTCGGCGTGCTTGCGCTGGCCATCGCGGGCGGCGCGGCCTGGGCTCTGCTCGGCTCGAGCCTGCTCGTGGTCCGGCACGAGCAGGTGACTGGCAACCGGCTCGTGCCCGCGGCGAAGGTGCTCGCGGCCGCCGGGATCCGCCGGGGCACCCCGCTGGCATCGGTGAACACCAGCGCCGCCGCGCGCCGGGTCGAGCAGATCGCCCAGGTGCGCAGCGCGCGCGTGACGCGGTCGTTCCCCAACACGGTGGTGATCTCGGTGCGGGAGCGTACGCCGTCGCTCGCGGTGCGGGCCGCGGGCGGGTACGCGCTGACCGACGCCTCGGGCGTGACCATCCGCTGGTCGGCCCGCAAGCCGGCTGGGCTGCCGGTACTGCGGCAGCCGCCCGCGCAGCTGCGCGGAGATCCCGGCATCCGGGCCGCCGCGGCGGTGCTGTCCCGGCTGCCGCATCACTTGCGCGCGCTGGTGGTCGCGGTTTCGGCGCCGACGGCCGCCGCGGTGACGCTGACGCTGCGCAGCGGCGTCACCGTGCTGTGGGGGAGTCCGGCCAAGGATTCGGTGAAGGCGGCAGAGGTGACGGTCCTGCTCCGTACGCACGCCCGCTACCTGGATGTCAGCGACCCGGCCACAGTGGTCACGCACAGGTGAAGACGCAACCAGGAGTTATCACATCATCGCGCGCTGTAACAGCGGCTGGCCGCGACACGCCGCACGGCGACACGCGACAGTTGTTGACCGGGGGCGGCGGGCAACCCTACTGTCCCTATCAGTCGACAGCTTAACATAACTCTAAATCTCAAGTTGAGGGTGAGAGTTTGATGAGCCGTGTATCCGCCGGACCTGCACTGCGGATGAGACTGGGGGCGTTCGCGGGCGGGGCGTCCGGCCGGGAGTACTCCGCTTCCGGCGCGGTACCTGGCCACGGTTGCATTGGGTCCGCGGCAGGATAGACGAGCGGAAAGGGTTCCTCCTCGTGGCAGCACCGCAGAACTACCTGGCGGTCATCAAGGTCGTCGGTATCGGCGGGGGCGGCGTCAACGCCGTGAACCGGATGATCGAAGAGGGGCTCCGCGGCGTCGAGTTCATCGCCATCAATACCGATGCGCAGGCGCTGCTCATGAGCGACGCCGACGTCAAGCTGGACGTCGGCCGGGAACTGACCAGGGGCCTGGGCGCGGGCGCCAACCCTGACATCGGGACGAAGGCCGCCGAGGATCACCGCGAGGAGATCGAGGAAGTCATCAAGGGCGCCGACATGGTCTTCGTCACCGCGGGCGAGGGCGGCGGCACCGGGACCGGCGGGGCGCCCGTGGTGGCGTCGATCGCCCGTTCGCTCGGCGCGCTCACCATCGGCGTGGTGACCAGGCCGTTCGGGTTCGAGGGCAAGCGCCGGGCCGCCCAGGCTGACACCGGCATCGAGCGGCTGCGGGCCGAGGTGGACACGCTCATCGTGATCCCCAACGACCGGCTGCTGTCGATCTCCGACCGGCACGTCAGCGTGCTGGACGCGTTCAAGGCGGCGGACCAGGTGCTGCTGTCCGGTGTCCAGGGCATCACCGACCTCAT
>CAVSCN010000004.1:0-85956 GCA_963726425.1 uncultured Actinomycetota bacterium
GGAGGCCGACCAGATCCTGGTGCTGGACGGCGGCAAGATCGCCGAGCGGGGCCGGCACGCCGAGCTGCTCGCGACCGGCGGCCTGTACGCGGACTTGTACCACACGCAGTTCGCCCGGCAGGAACCAGTGACGGCGTGACCCCCGGGGTCAGGCGCTCGCTAACGTCCCGTAGCCGGTCCTGGCCAGCTCCGGGCCGGCGACGCGCTCGATCTCGGCGAGCTGGGCGCCCGCGAGCACCTTGCGCCACGCGCCGGCGTCCAGCGCGCCCGGCGGCTCGCGCCGGACCTGGCGGACCGGGATCGGCGCGAGGCGGCCGCCGATGAAGTCAGCGATCCCGGCACCAGTCGGCCCCGGGTGCCTGAGCATGTCCTCGTACCGCACTGTCGTCAGCTGATCCGCGGACATGCTCGCGCGCAGCCGCGCCATCAGGTGCACCGAACCGCGCCAGCGCAGCGCGGCCTTCCCGGCCGCGGTCAGATCGGGCCAGGCCGCCTTGTCCTGCTCGGACTCGACGCCGTAGAACGGGTTCGGGAATTCCGACTCGACGTTGGCCATACCGGGCCGGAACCACGACATGGCCTGCGGATCGCCCAGCATGGCTGCGACAACATCACGGCCGTCCCGGATGATCTGGATCAGCTTGGCGTCGGTGAACGCGTCGACGAGGGCGTCCGCGCAGTACATGAGGTCCGGGCTGGCGTCGCCGTAGCGAGTCACCTCGCGCTCGGTCACGCAGCACGAGGCGCCGTTGACCTGGCCCGCCTCCCGGCACAGCGGCGAGCACGTGAGGCAGCAGGCCGCGGTCAGCTGCCAGGCCTGGGCGAACGCGTCCCGCAGCACCGTGGCCGCGGCCTCGCTGCGGCCGCGCTGGATGGAGGGGCTGCGGGCGAAGGCGTAGACCACGCTCTGGACGACGTCCTGCCCGATGGTCAGGTGAAAGCCGGGGGACTGCTTCAGCGCGCGGCCGAGCAGGTCCGCGCCCGAGTGCGGGGCCCCGATCACGAAGACCGGCTGACGGACCTTACGGCCGTTTACGACCAGAATGTGGAGACGGGGTGGCATGGCTACCCATCAGTGTGACATTGCCCGCGCCCGGCCCGGTCCTGACCCGGCCACAGGCGGGTGACCTGGCCGGACATCAGCTACTGCGGTCGGAGTCCGGGCCGTCGTGGTCGCGCGTCGGCCGCCTGCTGTACTCGGTCGCGTGGCCGCCCAGGTTGAGGGCGGCCTGGATCAGCGGCACGTGGCTGAAGGCCTGCGGCGTGTTCCCGACCTGGCGGCCGTAGCGGGGGTCGTACTCCTCGCTCAGCAGGCCGAGGTCGCTGCGCAGCGTGAGCAGCCGGTCGAAGATGGCCACGGCCTCGTCCTGGTCGCCGATCAGATGCAGCGCGTTTACCAGCCAGAAGCTGCAGGCCAGGAACGCGCCTTCGGCGCCGGGCAGCCCGTCCACGTCGGCGAGGTCGCCGCTGAGCGCCTTCGCCGGCTGGGTGTAGCGCAAGACCAGGCCATCGCGCATCAGCTCGCGCTTGATGGTCCGGACGGTGGAGACGATCCGCTCGTCATCGGGCGGCAGGAAGCCGACCTCCAGGATCATCAGCACCGAGGCGTCCAGCTCGGTGCTGCCGTAGTACTGGGTGAACGTGCCGCGCGACTTGTCATACCCCTGGTCAAGTACCTGAGCCCGGATCTCGTCCCGGATGGCCCGCCAGCGCTGCAGCGGCCCCGCCATGCCCTGCTCCAGCAGGCGGATGCCGCGGTCGAAGGCGACCCACGCCATGACCTTCGAGTGGACGAAATGCCGGCGCGGCCCGCGGACCTCCCAGATACCCTCGTCCGGCTCGTGCCAGTGCTTCTCCAGGAAATCCAGTAGCTGCCGCTGCAGGCTCCAGATGTGCAGGTCGAAGGGCAGCCCGGCCTGCCGGGCCAGCGTCAGCGCGTCCATCACCTCGCCGTAGACGTCGAGCTGGCGCTGGTCGACCGCGGCGTTACCGATCCGGACCGGGGCCGAGCGCTCATAGCCAGGCAGCCAGCTCGCCTCCCACTCGGCCAGCCGCCGCTCGCCCGCCACGCCGTACATGATCTGCACGTCGCGCGGATCCCCGGCGATCGCGCGCCCGAGCCACTTCCGCCACTGATCCGCCTCGCCGCTGAACCCGGTCCGCAGCAGGGCCTCCAGGGTGATGGTGGCGTCACGCAGCCAGCAGTAGCGGTAATCCCAGTTCCGCACCCCGCCGATGTCCTCGGGCAGGGATGTGGTCGGGGCGGCCACGATCCCGCCGGTCGGCTCGTACGTCAGCGCCTTGAGCGTGATCAGCGACCGCATGACGGCTTCCCGGTACTGGCCGTGGTAGCTGCAGCCTGCCGACCATCCGGACCAGAACTCCCTGGTCGCGGCCAGCGCCTCGGCGGCGTCCGTCGCTTCGCCCGGCGGCAGGTGCGAGGCATGCCACTCCAGCACGAACGGCACCCGGTCGCCCGCGTGCACGGTGAACGCGGCCTCGTGCGCCATGTTCTTGCCGGTCATCCGGACCGGGCTGGTCACGGAGACCGAGTCCGGGCCCGCGGTGGCGCGGATGGCGGCGCCGTGCCGCTGGAGCCAGGGGATGATCTTGCCGTAGCCGAACCGGATCCGCAGCACCGACTCCATCTCGACAGCGCCGTGCACGCCCTCGACGATGCGGACGAGGACGGGCGCGGCGTCCGCCCGCGGCGGCATGAAGTCCAGCACCCGGACCGTCCCGCTCATGGTCTGCCACTCGGTCTGCAGGATCAGCGAGTCGCCCAGGTACTGCCAGCGGACCTCGCCGCGCCGGGAGACCGGCCCTTCGACCACGGTCGGGCAGATGCGCCAGTGGCCGTTGTGCTCGTCCCCGAGCAGCGCGGCGAAGCAGGCGTCGGAATCGAACCTGGGCAGGCACAGCCAGTCGATCGAGCCGCTGCGCCCCACGAGCGCCGCCGATTGCATGTCCCCGATGAGCGCGTAGTCCTCAATCCGGCCAGCCATCAGACCTCCGTGTCCGGGCTGCCGCCCCGAGCCCGGCCCGCGGCGCCACTGTGCCAAGAGTGGCACACGTCCTGGGCCACGGCGCCGCAACCCGTGCCCGTGCTCCGCTGGCAGTCCGCGCGCCCGGCGGTAGCACTGCGGCCGTAGAGTGGCGACGTGCCAGCACGACAGCGAGTAGTACCCGGCCCGGGTCCGGCCGACGGCCCGGCGCGGCCGCGGAGCCGGTCGCGCGGCGCCCGCGCGGCGGTGATCGCGCTGGTCGCGGGCGCGACGGTAGCGAGCCTCGCGGGCTGCGCCAAGATGGACCAGGCGCTGGATAAGCAGTGGATGCAGGTCGACTTCGGACCTAACACCAGCATCACCACGGCCTTGCAGGTACGGACTGCCTGCTCGCACGTGGCCAACACCCCGCCGCTGCCGCTGCCGGCCAAGCACAACACGCTGAACATCATGTACGGGATCGAGTTCGACACGACGAACTCCTCGCCCGCGAACCTCGCCGAGCTGCAGACCTGCCTGGCCAAGTTCAAGTCTGTTCTGGGCGTCAACGCCCAGGACACCGGCGACGAGGGCAGCTAAGACTCGCCCGCAGTACCGCAACCTAGCCGCTGAGCAGGGCGTTAGCCCCGGCCTGAGAAACTTGGGCCAAGGGTTTCACTTATTTCCTCCAGTTATTGTAGGCTTCTCCGAGCGAACTAAACCTAGTAAGTAAGTCGGAAAGGTCGACCATGAAGCGCGTCATTACCGGGCTAGCGGCGGCAGGCATCGCACTGCTCGCTGTCGGCTGCGGGTCATCCGGGGGATCTGGCTCGGGCGGCTCGGCCGACCCGCAGGTCACGCTGCGCCTCGGCTATCTGGAGAACGTCACTCACGCGACGGCCCTGGTGGGGATCAAGGAGGGTTTCTTCACCAAGAACCTCGGGCACAACGTCACGCTGAAGCTGTACCCGTTCTCGACTGGTACGGAGGAGGGGACTGCACTGCTGGCAGGCCAGCTTGATGCGGCCTACGTCGGCCCGAACCCGACGATCAGCGCGTGGCAGAAGTCCCAGGGCTCGCTGATCAAGGTGATCTCCGGGGCCGCGTCGGGTGGCGCGTCGCTCGTGGTCAAGTCCGGCATCACCAAGGCGTCCCAGCTGAAGGGCCAGAAGCTCGCCACCCCGTCCCTCGGCAATACCCAGGACGTGGCGCTGCGGTTCTGGCTGAAGCAGCAGGGGCTGACCACCACCACGACGGGCGGCGGCGACGTGAGCGTCACGCCCACCAGCCCGAACTCGGCGGCGGTGCTGGAGTTCAAATCCGGCCAGATCGCCGGCGGCTGGGAGCCCGCGCCGTATGACGCCGAGCTGGTGGCCGACGGCGGCCACACGCTGGTCAACGAGGCGAGCCTGTGGCCGAACGGGCAGTTCGTGACCACCAACCTGGTGGTGACGCAGAAGTTCCTTGCGGCCAACCCGACCGCGGTGAGCAACTTGCTGAAGGGCTCGGTCCAGGCCAACTCGTTCATCAACAACTCCAGCACCAAGTCGAAGGCCGAGGCGGACGCCAACTCGGAGCTGGCCGAGCTGACCGGCAAGAGCCTTAAGCCGGCCATCCTGACGCAGGCGTTCCAGGAAGTAACGTTCACCAACGACCCCGTCGAATCGTCGCTGACGACGGACGCGCAGCATGCGGTCGCGATCGGCCTGCTCAAGCCGGTGTCGAACCTCAGCTCGGTGTACGACCTGGCGCCGCTGAACAAGGTACTGGCCGCCGCCGGGCAGCCGCAGGTCGGCTCGTGAGTATAAGAAGCGACACCCAGGCGACGCCCCCGGCTACACAGCCGGGGGCGTCAGCCCTGTCTGTGCCCAGTGCCGGCGACGGCTACGCGGTCGTGCTGACGGACGTCAGCAAGGCCTACCGGACCGGCCGCGGCGAGTTGCTCGCACTCGACAAGGTGTCGCTGGCGGCGCGGCCAGGCGAGTTCATTTGCATCATCGGCGCCTCCGGCTGCGGCAAGAGCACGCTGCTGAATCTGGTGGCCGGGCTGGACCGGCCCACGGCGGGCACGGTCGACACCGGCGGCGGCCGGGTCGGGCTGATGTTCCAGGAACCGGCGCTGTTCCCGTGGCTGAGCGCCGGGCGGAATGTCGAGCTGGCGCTGCAGGCCAGGAAGGTGCCCAAGGCGGAACGGCAAGCGCGGACCCGGGACCTGCTCGAGGTGGTGCGGCTGACCGGGTTCGCGGACAAGCGGCCGCACGAGCTCTCGGGCGGGATGCGGCAGCGGGTCGCGCTGGCCAGGGCGCTGGCGCAGGACGCCGACGTGCTGCTCATGGACGAGCCGTTCGGGGCCCTGGACGCGATGACCCGTGACCTGCTGCACGACGAGCTGGAGCGGATCTGCGCGGAGCGGACCCTCACCGTCCTGTTCGTCACTCACAACGTGCGGGAGGCAGCCCGCCTGGGCGACCGGGTGATCGTGCTCAGCAGCAGGCCGGGCACCGTGATCGGCGAGTACGAGGTGCCGCGGGAAGGGCCACGCCGGATCGACTCGGCCCAGGTGGCGCGCATCGCCGCCACCCTGACCGACCGGCTGCGGGAGGAGATGGGCCGCCATGGCAACTGACCAGGCACTGCACGGGCTCGACAACCTCGAGCTCAGCCCGCTCGGCAGCCAGGAGAGCGCCGGCCGCAGGTTCGCGCGCAAGGCCTGGGCCGCAACCTGGCCCAAGGCGCTGGCTGTGGTGCTGGTGCTGATCGTGTGGCAAGTGTTCTACCTGAGCAACTATCACGGCATCCGGTCTGATCACTACGCCACCGGCCCGGTGGACGGCCTTAAGAACCTCTGGGATCAGCTCGCGCACGGCCAGCTGCTGAGCGCGGTCGGCACCACGCTGCAGAGCGCGGTGGTCGGGTACGCGCTCGCGATCCTCGTCGGGGTCATCGTGGGCGCGGTCGTGTCCCGGATCCCGCCGCTGCGGGCCGCAGTCGGCTCGATCATCACCGGGCTGCAGACGATGCCGTCCATCGCCTGGTTCCCGTTCGCGATCATCCTGTTCGGGCTCAGCAATTCGACGATCCTGTTCGTGGTCGTCCTCGGCGCGGCGCCGTCGATCGCCAATGGCCTGATCGCGGGCGTCGACTACACCCCGCCGCTGCTGCTGCGGGCCGGCAAGATGATGGGACTGCGCCGGTTCGCACTGTGGCGGTACCTGATCCTGCCCGCCTCGCTCCCGTCCTTCGTGGCCGGAATGAAGCAGGGCTGGGCGTTCGCCTGGCGCAGCCTCATGGCGGGCGAGCTGGTAGTCCAGATCGCCGGCTCGCTGTCCCTGGGCGTGCTGCTCAACGGGGACCAGCAGCAGCTGGACCTGACCAGCGCGATCTCGGTGATGATCGCCATCCTGCTGATCGGCGTGGTCGTAGACGGGATCTTCACTAAGGCGGACCTGGCGATCAGGAACCGCCGCGGGCTGCTCGATCCGGCGGTCGCGTAGCGTTACCGCTGGGGGCCGGCTTCCTGGCGAAGCCGGCCCGCCCGCGTCCTGGCGGCGTCCGGGGTTACTGCGGGGCGCGGCTGTACACGCCGAAGACGTTGCCGGCCGGATCGCGGACCGCGCCGGTCTGCATGTGCCCGGCCACGTCCATCGGGCCGTACTCCCGGCTGCCGCCCAGCTCGGTCGCCCGGGCCAGCGCCGCGCCGACATCGGGAACGCGCGCGTACACGGTGGCCCAGTGTTCCCGCTGCCCGATGTGTTCGGGCTGCCCCGTGCCGACGCCGCCGCGGATGCCGCGGTCCGAGCCGGTGTCGACCATCCGGTACGGGGACCCGTCCGCCGCCGCCTGCCAGCCGAAGATCTCGGCCAGGAACCTGCTGGTCTCGGCGCAGTCCGAGGCCAGCACCTCGAACCAGTCCACCGGGGCGCCGGTCCCGGCCGACGGCCCCGGCACCGCCTGCCCCGGCGTCGCCGGAGCAGGTGCCGATGAGCCTGGCGCGGCCGTCCCGGCGGCCGACCCGGCCGGGGCGCCGCGGCCGGGGTCAGCGGGGCCGAGCACCAGGCCCAGCACGAGGCCATCGAGGTCCTCGAACTTGGCGTAGGTGGCCATACCCGGCAGCTCGGTGATCGGCGTCTCGGTCTTGCCGCCGAGCAGGTTCACCTTGTCCAGCACGGCCTGCAGGTCGTCAGCTTGCACATAGAAGGTGACCGCCGCCGATCCGTCGGCGCGTCTGGCCACGCCGCCGTTGATGCCCGCGCCGCCGCGGGTGTCGATCAGGGTGTAGCCGATGCCCGGGACCGGCCGCATGTCCCAGCCGAGCAGCCCGGCATAAAAGTCGGCCAGTTGCTGCTCGTCCGGGCCGCCGATCTCGAAATGCACCACCGCATGTGCCATTGCTGACCTCCCGCGCTGCTGTCCGTCGCCAGTCTGGCACAGACAGTGTCCGGCACCGCCGGCCGCGGGGGCATCTGGCCGTCGGGGGCCCCGGGTCGGGACGAATGAGATTGCCGACCGGGACGCGGGCGGCGCCCAGTGCGGGCTCGGATCGGCCGGCTCCGGTCAGGCGGGCGCTGGTCAGGTCAGGCGGGGCTCAGGTCAGGCGGCGACGACGCGGTCTGGGTGCGTGTACACGTTCATGGAGCCGCCGCGCAGGAAACCGATCAGCGTCAGGCCGGCCTCGTCGGCCAGGTCCGCGGCCAGCGAGGACGGCGCGGAGACGGCGGCCAGCACCGGGACACCGGCCACCACGGCCTTCTGCACCAGCTCGAACGACGCGCGCCCGCTGACCAGGAGCACGCAGCCAGAGAGCGGGACCCGGCCGGCCTGCAGCGCCCAGCCGAGCACCTTGTCGACCGCGTTGTGCCGGCCGACGTCCTCGCGGCTTACCTGCAGGCTGCCGTCGGCGCCGAACAGGGCGGCCGCGTGCAGCCCGCCGGTCCGGTCGAAGACGCGCTGCGCGTCCCGCAGCTTGCCGGGCAGCGCGGCCAGCACCTCAGCGCTGACCCGGGCCGCGTCGGCGGTCAGGTCGTAGCGGCTGACGGCGCGCAGGTCGGCGATGCTGGCCTTGCCGCAAACGCCGCACGCGCTGGTGGCCAGGAAGTTGCGGCGCGGCGCCTGCCAGTCCGTGCCGGACCGCAGCGTCACGTCGGCGATGTTGCCGATGCTGTCCTGCGCATCGTCCAGGTGGTCGTCGTGGCCGCACTGCTCGCCCGAGCAGATGCGGATCGCCGCGATGTCCGCCGCGCTCCCGACGATGCCCTCGGTGAGCAGGAATCCCGCGGCCAGGTCGACGTCGTCGCCCGGCGTCCGCATGGTCAGCGTGACGGCCTGGCCGCCGATCCTGATCCCGAGCGGCTCCTCACCCGCGAGCAGATCGGCGCGGTCGCTGACCTGCCCGGCGTCCAGCGCGATCCGGGTAATCCGCCGCCGTGCTGTCCGCCCGGTCACTCGCCGCCTCCCCGACTGCCTGATCCCGAAGAGTTTGTCAGCCTCAGCCTGACAAACTGTACCTCCAGACGGCCGCGCGGCTGGCTGCGGTGGATAACCGGCAGCCCGACCGGTTATCCGCGGCCGGATCAGCGCAATTGGGGTGCGGGTTGCCGGGGTCACCCGGGTGTTGCTTGGATGAGGACGTGGAGCTGCCGAGCATGATGTCCCGCTGGCCAGCGTTCCGGCAGCTGACCGGGAGCGACCGGCTCGGCCGCGGCGTGGCGGTGCGCTCGCCGCACACCGAGGCGGCAGCGCCGCGCACGGCCGCCGCCGACCGGGTCGTCGGCTCGGTCTGCCCGTACTGCGCCGTGGGCTGCGGGCAGAAGGTCTACGTCTCCGTCACCGGCGGCAAGGAGCGGGTGACCCAGATCGAGGGCGACCCGGACTCGCCGGTGTCCCGCGGCCGTCTGTGCCCCAAGGGCTCGGCGAGCAAGCAGCTCGTGACCGCGACGAGCCGGCCGACCAGGGTCTTGTACCGGCGCCCGTACGGCCGGGTCTGGGAACCGCTCGGGCTCGACCAGGCGATGGACATGATCGTCGACCGGCTGCTGGCCGCCCGGCGCGCGGGCTGGCAGGAGCAGGCGGGCGGGCGGCAGGTGCGGCGCACCCTGGGGATCGCCAGTCTCGGCGGCGCGACCCTCGACAACGAGGAGAACTACCTCATCAAGAAGCTCTGGACCGCCCTCGGGGCGATTCAGATCGAGAACCAGGCGCGGATATGACACTCCGCCACCGTTCCCGGTCTGGGGACTAGCTTCGGGCGCGGCGGCGCCACCACATTCCCGCGCGATCTGACCAACTCCGATGCGATCGTCATCTGCGGCTCGAACATGGCCGAGTGTCACCCGGTGGCGTTCCAGTGGGTCATCGACGCGAAGAAGCGCGGCGCCACCGTCATCCATATCGACCCGCGCTTCACCCGCACCAGCGCGCTCGCGGACATCCACGTGCCGAGCCGGGCCGGCGGCGACATCGTGCTGATCGGCGCGCTGGTGAACTACGTGCTGTCCGGCGGGCACGACTTCCGCGAGTACGTGACCGCCTACACCAACGCCGCTGACATCTTGCCGCCCGAGTTCCAGGACACGGAGGACGGCGACGGGCTGTTCTCCGGCTACGACCCGGTGACCCGTACCTACGACAACTCCAGCTGGCAGCCGACGGGCGAGCGGGACCTGACCCTGACTGACCCACGGTGCGTGTTCCAGGTGCTCAGGCGCCATTTCGCCCGCTACGACGAGGAGATGGTGCAGCGCGTCTGCGGCATCAGCCCGGCTGACTTCGGCCGGCTCGCGCAGACGATCGTGCGCTGCAGCGGCCGCGAGATGACGATGGCCTGGGTGTACGCCGTCGGCTGGACCCAGCACACCACCGGCGTCCAGCACATCCGGTCGGCCGCGATCCTGCAGCTTTTGCTGGGGAACATGGGCCGTCCCGGCGGGGGCATCCTCGCGTTGCGCGGGCACGCCAGCATCCAGGGCTGCACCGACATCCCGACGCTGTTCGACCTGCTCCCCGGCTACCTGCCGATGCCGCGGGCCGAGGACGAGAGCATGGATGCGTACCTGACCCGGCTGCCGGACACCGGCTTCTGGGGCAACAAGCGGGCCTACCTGGTCAGCCTCATGAAGGCGTGGTTCGGTGCGGCGGCGACCGAGGAGAACGACTTCTGCCTGCCCATGCTGCCCCGGCTGACCGGCGACCACGGCACCTACCGGACCGTCCTGGACATGATCGAGGGCAAGGTTAAGGGCTACATCCTCTGGGGCCAGAATCCCGCGGTGGGCTCGGCCGGCGCCCGGCTGCAGCGGCTCGCGCTGGCCAAGCTCGACTGGCTCGTCGTGCGCGACCTCGCCATGATCGAGAGCGCCACGTTCTGGCAGGACAGCCCGGAGATCGCCACTGGCGAGCTGGCGACCGACCAGATCGGCACCGAGGTGTTCTTCCTGCCGGCGGCCGCGCACGTGGAAAAGGCCGGGAGCTTCACCAACACCCAGCGGATGCTGCAGTGGCACCACAAGGCGGTCGAACCACCCGGTGACGCCCGCAGCGACCTGTGGTTCGCCTACCACCTCGGCAAGCGGATCCGGGCGAAGCTGGCCGGCTCGCAGGATGAAGCCGATGCGCTGGTGCAGGCGCTGACCTGGGACTACCCCGAGCACGGCGAGGACGCCGAGCCGGATGCCGAGGCCGTGCTGCAGGAGATCAACGGCCGCGCGGCCGACGGGACGCTGCTGTCGGGCTTCGCGCAGCTCAAGCCCGACGGCTCCACCAAGTGCGGGACCTGGATCTACTCCGGCAGCTTCGCCGCGGGGGTGAACCAGACCGCCAGGCGCAAGCCGCAGGGCGAGCAGTCCTGGGTCGCGCCGGAGTGGGGCTGGGCCTGGCAGGCGAACCGGCGGATCCTGTACAACCGGGCCTCCGCCGACCCGCAGGGCAGGCCGTGGAGCGAGCGGAAGCGCTACGTCTGGTGGAACGAGGAAGCCGGCGAGTGGACCGGCCACGATGTGCCGGACTTCGAGAAGAACAAGTCACCGGACTACATCCCGCCCGATGGCGCCGTCGGCCGGCCGCGCTGGCCGGCACCGACCCGTTCATCATGCAGCGAGACGGCCGGGGCGCGCTGTTCGTGCCCGGCGCGCTGAAGGACGGGCCGCTGCCGGCGCACTACGAGTCCGCCGAGTCGCCGCTGCGCAACGACATGTACAAGCAGGACACGAGCCCGGTCAGCGTGCTGTACACCGGCGACGCCGCCACGCACGACCAACTGGCCGGGCACGATGCGGCGTTCCCGTACATCTTCACCACCTACCGGCTCACCGAGCACCACACCGCCGGCGGCATGAGCCGCACCCTGTCCCGCCTCGCCGAGCTGCAGCCCGAGCTGTTCTGCGAGGTGTCGCCGCAGCTGGCCGCTGAGCGCGGGCTGACGAACGGCGGCTGGGCCACGATCATCACCGCGCGCGCGGCGATCGAGGCGCGGGTGCTGGTGACCCGCAGGATGCGGCCGCTGCGGGTCGCGGACGGCATGATTGTGCACCAGGTCGGCCTGCCCTATCACTGGGGCAGTCAGGGCCTGGTCACCGGCGACGTGGTCAACGACCTGCTGCCGTTCGCGCTGGATCCGAACGTGCTCATCCAGGAGAGCAAGGTCGCGACGTGCGACGTGCGGGCGGGGCGCCGGCCGCGGGGTCCGGCGCTGACCCAGCTCGTAGCCAGGTACCGGCGCGCCGCCGGGCTGGAGGAGGCACCGTGAGCAACTCCCTGTACGGCCCGCTAGCGGATGTCTCCGCCAACGCCGGGTACGCCGGTCACCCAGCGCGGGTCGGCTTCTTCACCGACACCAGCGTGTGCATCGGGTGCAAGGCCTGCGAGGTGGCCTGCAAGGAGTGGAACGGGCTGCCCGAGCCGGACCCGGACCTGCTGTCGCTGACCGGGATGTCCTATGACAACACCGCCGCGCTCGGCGCCGACAGCTGGCGGCACGTGGCCTTCATCGAGCAGGCCGTGCCGGCGGGTGACACCGGCGCTGACGGTACCGGCGACGATGGGGCCACCCGCTGGCTGATGGCCTCCGACGTCTGCAAGCACTGCACGCACGCCGCCTGCCTGGACGTGTGCCCGACCGGCGCGCTGGTGCGGACCGAGTTCGGGACCGTGATCGTGCAGAGCGACATCTGCAATGGCTGCGCGTACTGCGTCTCGGCCTGCCCGTTCGGCGTCATCGACCGGCGCGAGGACGACGGGCGGGCGTGGAAGTGCACGATGTGCTACGACCGGCTGCGCGGCGGCCTGGAACCGGCCTGCGCCAAGGCGTGCCCGACCGACTCGATCCAGTTCGGCCCGCTGGACGAGCTGCGCGCCATCGCGCAGTCCCGGCTGGAGGAACTGCACGCCGGCGGGAAGGTCAGCGCGCGGCTCTACGGGGAGGACCCGGAGGACGGGATCGGCGGCGCGGGCGCGTTCTTCCTGCTGCTGGACGAGCCTGAGGTGTACGGGCTGCCGCCCGATCCGGTCGTGACGACAAGGGATCTGCCGGAGATGTGGCGGTGGGCCGGCGCCGCGGCCGGGGTGCTCGCGGCTGGCGTGGCTATTGCGTTCGCCGGGCGGGCGCCCGCGGTTGGGAGACCACGGTGAGCGAGGAACTGCAGGTCCCGCCCGCCGAGTTTCAGTCCTACTACGGTCGCCCCATCCTCAAGGTCACGCACTGGAAAGAACCCAACCTGCCTGCCTACCTGCTGCTGGGCGAGATGTCCGGCGCGCTGGCGATGGTGGGAGCCCTCGCGCACGCGACCGGCCGCCGGTCACTGGCGCGAACGGCGCGGCTCGGGTCGGCTGCCGCCGCGGCCGGTGGCGGCGCGTTCCTGGCCGCCGAACTCGGACGGCCCGAGCGCTTCCTGAACATGCTGCGGGTGGCCAAGCCGACGTCGCCCATGAGCATGGGATCGTGGATCCTCACGAGTCACTCCGGTCTCATCTCGGCCGCCGCGGCCAGCGACGTCACCGGGCTGCTGCCGGGGGCGGGGACGCTCGCAGGCGCGGCGGCCGCGGTCACCGGCTCCGCGCTGGCGACGTATCCCGGCGTGCTGCTCGGCAACACGGCGGTGCCCGCCTGGCACGAGTCCTACCGGGAGCTGACGCTGCTGTTCGCGGCGGGCGCGATGACCGCCGCGGCGGCGGCCGCGCTGGCGGCCGGTGCGGTGCACGCTGACCGGGCCGGCTTCGAGCCAGCCCGGCGGCTCGCGCTGATGGGCGCGGCGGCCGAGAGCGCGGCCGGGTACCTGCTGGAACGCAGGCAGGACCTGGCCAGCGAGCCGTACCGCACGGGCGAAGGCGCCCGGATGCTGACCGTCGCGCGGTACCTGACGCTCGGCGGCGGCGTCGCGGCGCTGGCCGCGCGGCGCAGCCGGGTCGCGGCGCTCGCGTCCGCCGCGCTGCTGGCCGGCGGCGGCTACTGCGCGAAGGCGGGCGTGCTGCGCGCGGGGAAGGCATCGGCCGCCGACCCCAAGTACGTCGTGGCCGGCCAGACCGCGGCCGGCCGGGCTAGCGCCAGATCAGCACCGGGCTATTAGCGCAGGATCAAGGCCGGGCTGTTAACGCAGGATCAGCACCGGGCCAGCGGCCGGGATTAGCTCGCCGATTACGGGCGCACCGGGGATCTCGCCCGCCACCAGCAGCCCGCCGGAGGTCTGCGCGTCGGCCAGCAGCAGCAGCTGCTCGGACGTCAGCCGCCCGAAGTCGGAGTGCGGCGCCACCCAGTCCAGGTTCCGGCGGCTGCCACCGGGGACGTAGCCAGCCTGCAGCGCGGCCAGCGCGCCGTCGATCAGCGGCACGGCCGCGCTGTCCAGCACCGCGGTGACACCGCTGGCCCTGGCCAGCTTGTACAGGTGCCCGAGCAGACCGAATCCGGTCACGTCCGTGGCGCAGGTCAGCCCGGCGGCGAGCGCCGCCTTGCTAGCCGCACGGTTGAGCGTCGTCATCACCTCGACCGCGGCCGGGAAGACCTCGCCCGTCGCCTTGTGCCGCGCGTTCAGCACCCCGCTGCCGATCGGCTTGGTCAGCGAGAGCGGCAGGCCGGGCGGCCGGCGTCGATGCGCAGCAGCGCGTCGGGATCGGCGAGGCCGGTGACCGCCATCCCGTACTTGGGCTCGGGGTCGTCGATGCTGTGCCCGCCGGCGACGTGACAGCCCGCGGCGGTGGCAACCTCAAAACCCCCGCGCAGCACCTCGCCGGCCAGCTCGGCGCTCAGCCGGTCGCGCGGCCAGCCCAGCAGGTTGAGCGCGATCAGGGGATCGCCCCCGACGGCGTACACGTCCGACAGCGCGTTGGTCGCCGCGATCTGGCCGAAGGTCCGGGCGTCGTCGACGACCGGGGTGAAGAAGTCCGTGGTGGCCACGATCGCGCGCCCGCCGCTGATCCGCACGACCGCGGCGTCGTCGCCGTGCTCCATGCCGACGAGCAGGTCGGGATCGCGGTGGTCGGGGATCAGCCGCGCGACGGCCGCCTCCAGCTCACCGGGCGGGATCTTGCACGCGCAGCCGCCGCCGCGCGCGTACTGGGTGAGGCGGACAGCCGGGGGAGAGGTCATGGCCATACTCACTGTAATGAGCTTCCCCTTGCCAATCGCGGGCCGGCATGGTGCCATGCCTACTGGCAGGTACAGATCATGCAGGCGGCCTGGCGGGCGGCCGGAGGTGGCAGATGACGGACGAGGCAACGATCCGCGCGCAGCGGGCTGAGATCGAGCAGCTGGCGAGCGGGCGCACGTTCTGCGATCTGCTCGCGGCGACCGCGAGCAAGCACCCCGACGAGCCGGCCTACTCGGACACCTGGACCGACGGCGGCGAGTGGCAGACGATCACCTGGGGCAAGACGTGGGAGCTGGCCCTGACGGTGGCGTCGGGGTTCATCGCGCTCGGACTGCAGCCGGGTGAGCGCGTCGGGATGATGCTGCCGAACTGCACCGAGCACGTCCTGTCCGACCTGGGCGCGATGCACGCGGGCGGCGTCCCGGTGACGTTCTACGCCACCCTGGCCTCGGAGCAGATCGCGTACGTCGCGGGCAACTGCGACGCCGTGATCGCGGTGCTGAACGGCGCGAGCGAGCTGGCCCGGTGGCAGCCGGTGCTCGACCAGCTGCCCAGCCTGCGCGCCATCGTGGTACGCGATGCCGGGGCCTGCCCCGTGGCCGACGACCGGTACCTGACCTGGGACGCCCTGCTGAAGCTCGGCCAGGCCCGGCAGGCCGAGCGGCCCGCCGAGGTAGCCGACCGGGTCACCGCGATCAGCCCGTCTGACCCGGTCACGCTGCTCTACACGTCGGGGACGACCGGGAACCCCAAGGGCGTGATCATCACGCACGCCAGCGCGCTGTATGAGGTGCTGGCCGCCGAGGTGGCCGGCACGTCCATCAAGAACGTCCGCTGGGTGTCCTACCTGCCGCTCGCGCACATCGCGGAGCGGATGTTCACGGTGTACCTGGCGATCTTCAACGTCGGGCACATCCACTTCTGCCACGACGCGGCCAGCCAGCTGGTGGGCACCGTGGGCCGGGTCCGGCCCACGGCGTTCTTCGGGGTGCCGCGGGTGTGGGAGAAATTCCAGGCCGGGATCACCGCGCTGCTCGGCGCTGATCCGGACGAGGGCAAGCGGGCCGCGGTGACGGCGGCCATGGACATCGGCCTGCAGTACGTGCGCAGCTGCCAGTTCGGCCGGCAGACCCCGGAATTGCTGGCGGCCGAGTTCGCCGCCGCCGAGCAGTCGGTACTCGCGCCGATCCGGCAGCTGCTGGGAATGGGCGAGGTCGAGGTCGCGATCACCGCGGCCGCGCCGCTGCCGCCGGATGTCGGCGACTTCTTCGCCGGGCTCGGGCTGCGGTTGCTGGACGTCTACGGCATGACGGAGACGACCGGCGCCTTTACCAGCAACACCCCGGCCGCCTTCAAGCTGGGCAGCGTCGGCCAGCCGAACCCCGGCATCGAGGTGCGGATCGCCGGCGACGGCGAGATCCTTTGCCGCGGCCCGCTGAACACGCCCGGCTATCTCAACCTGCCGGAGCAGACCGCGGACCTGATCGACCCGGATGGCTGGCTGCACACCGGCGACATCGGCTCCATCGACGCCGACGGCTTCGTGTCCGTGGTCGACCGGAAGAAAGAGCTGATCATCACCTCCGGTGGCGAGAACGTGTCGCCGGCCGCGGTGGAGAACCTGCTCGTCGCCAACCCGCTGATCGGCCAGGCGCTGGCCTACGGGGACCGGCGGCCGTACCTGGTGGCCGTGCTGACGCTGGACAGCGCCGTCGCGCCCGGCTGGGCGAAGGCGCACGGCGTGCAGGCCCAGTCGCTGGCGGAGCTGGCCGCGAGCCCTGAGGTGCTCGCTGAGGTCGGCCGGGCGGTGGACGCGGCGAACAAGCGGCTGGCCCGGGTGCAGCAGGTCAAGTACTGGCGGCTGCTGCCGGTGGAGTGGACGGCCGAGAGCGAGGAGCTGACGCCGACGCTCAAGCTCAAGCGCCGGGTCGTGCACGCCAAGTACGCCGACGTCATCGACGCGCTGTACGGCAGCTGAACCGGGCCGCCTGCCCGGCTCGCCGCTAGCCGGGCTTGACCGCCAGCGTGGCGTAGTAGCCGGGCATGTAGGCGGCGGTGAGGTCGTCATGGTGCGGCAGCTCGCGGAAGCCGGCGATGACGAAGCCGGCCGCCAGCTGGCCGCCGAGCTGGGCGGTCAGCGTGTGGCTGTACTCCAGCGGCGCGTCCGGGCCCCAGAGCCGGTCGCGCTCGCCGGGAGTCAGATCGATCGCGTCGCTGTAGGGCAGCGCGTGCCGCACGATCAGCTCCTGCCGGTGCACGCTGGCGTCGGCGTCGAAGATGTACACGTCGGGGTTCATGAACCCGGCCAGGAGCCTGCCGCCGGGCCGCAGCACCCGGAACGACTCCCGCCAGACCGGCTCGATATCCGGGCAGAACAGGTTCGACACCGGGTGGAACACCAGGTCGAAGCTGCCGTCGCCGAAGGCGCTCAGGTCCCGCATGTCGCCCAGCACGGTCGCGATGGGCAGCCCGTCCCGGCTTGCGACCAGTTCGTCCTGGGCCAGCTGACGCGGCGAGTTGTCGAACACGGTCACCCGCGCGCCCGCCGCGGCGAGCACCGGGCCCTGCTGGCCGCCACCGCTGGCCAGGCACAGCACGTCCAGCCCGGCGAGGTCGGCCGGGAACCAGTCGCGCGGGACCGGCTCGTGCCCGATCAGCACGACCGACCACTCCCCGGTCCTGGCCGCCGCGATGACATCGGGCCCGGCCGGCACGGTCCACTCGTTGCCGCCGCCGGCCACCTCGAGGTCCCAGGCGGCCCGGTTGTGCGCTACTACCGCGTCCATCTCGTCGCTCACCGGGGCACCGTACCTGGCGGAATGCCTTGCCCGCACCCGGATATCCGGCTGGCTAGGCGCGCGGCCGGAAGATCATGCAGCTGCTGGTCGCGCGCGCATACAGCTTGCCGTCCGGACCGGTCAGAGTCGCTTCGGCCAGCGCGGACCTGGCGCCCAGGTGCACCACGGTGCCCTCGCAGACGAGTCGGCCGGTCGCCGCCGTCACCCGCCGGAGGAACTTCACGCTGAGATCCAGGCTGCTGTAGTACGCGCCCGCGGGCAGCAGGCTGTGCACCGCGCAACCGCAGGCGGAGTCGCACAACGTCGCGATCACCCCGCCGTGCACCGAGCCGATCGGGTTGTAGTGGAACTCCGCCGGATCGAGCTCGAACCGCGCGACGCCGGCGCTGACGTGCGTCGCGGTGAAGCCAAGCGTCTCCGCGATCGGCGGTACCGGCAGCTCGCCCGCGGTCAGGCTGGCGAAGAACGTGCCACCGTCCAGTTCACGCGCGGCGTCGGCCGCCAGCTCCGGGTCGGTCCAGCTATAAGTTCGCTGCCGCAGGCTCGCGTCCGCGCGCTCAGGCTGCATGGCTTGCCCTCCTCCAGGTGGTTGCGGGAACGGGGAGCGGGCCGGTCACCGGCGCTGTGATGTTGATCGAGTCCAGCGTCCGCCGGCGGTCCGCGTCCGGCCAGTACCGGCCGACGATGCCGAGCATCCGGTGGTTCTCCGGCAGCACGTCGAGCACCAGGCTGGTGATGCCACGCTCGGCGGCCCGAGCCGTCAGCAGTCGCAGCAGCACGCTGCCCAGGCCATGCCCCTGCCAGTCGTCGGTCACAACCAGGCCGACGTCGGCCGAGCCGGTGCGCTCGCCCGCCGCATCCACGGTCATGCCGTGCCCGATGACCCGCCCGTCCGCGCCAGTCACGAGCAAGATGTCGGCCCTCTGATTCGCAGCGGTGAGCGCCCTGAGCAGGCCGCGGCTCGGCGGGCACATCGCGGTGAAGAACCGGAAGTACTGCGTCCGGACCGACAGCCCGCAGAGGAAATCGCGGATCGCCTCGTCGTCGGCCGGCCCGGCCGGTCGGACGCTGTACGGCCCGCGCGGCGTGGCCCCGGCGGCGAGCCGGCCGGCCGCGACGACTGGCGCCTCGGTCAGGGTTCCGTTCATAGACCCAGCCTGGCCGGCCTTGCTAAGTCTGTCAAGTAGACCTAGCCTGTACGGATGGCAGAGGTCACTGAGGTGAAGAGGTCGTGGGCGCTCGACTACGGCACGGCGAACTGCAACATCGCGGCGGCGCTGGCCATCGTGGGGGAGAAGTGGACCTTCCTGGTGCTGCGGGAGGCCTTCAACGGCGTCCGCCGGTTCGATGACATGCAGCGCCGGACCGGCGCGCCGCGGCAGATCCTCAGCAACCGGCTGGCGCAGCTGGTCACCGACGGCGTCCTGCGCAAGGTGCCCTACCAGGAGCCGGGCCAGCGGCCGCGCAGCGAGTACCGGCTGACCGAAAAGGGGATTGACCTGTTCCCGGTGATCGCGTCGCTGCTGGCGTGGGGTGACAAGCACGCGGCGTCGCCCGCCGGCCCGCAGGTGCTGCTGACGCACCGTGACTGCGGCGCCCCGGTCGGCCTCCAGATCGCGTGTACCGAGGGACACGTGCTCGGCTCCGCCCGAGAGGTGACCCCCGTGCCCGGCCCCGGCGCCCGCCGGGTCGCCTGACCCGCCGATAAGGTCGATGCCGGAGGCGTCAGGGTTCCTGGTGGTCCCCCCGGTCTTCAAAACCGGTGGACGGCGCGCAGCGCCGTCGGCGGGTTCGATTCCCGTCCGCCTCCGCTCAGCCGGCTCGGCCGAGGTACACGGGACACTGCTGTGCTCTTATGCGAGCCGACGTGGCCGGGACTCGGTGGCACACACGAAACGTGCCACCGAGTCCCGGCCACGCCAGCGCTCGGGCGGAACACGCGGTCCGGGGCGCACCCCGGGACCTCACCTGCTCACACGCGTTACGAAGCGGGGGCTTCGGGCGAGAAGGGGTTGGGGGCGTCGGGGAACGGGGGGTTCTTCGGCGGTAATGCCGACGGCTGGGTGAACTGCTGGCTCGGCGGCGGGAAGTTGCCGGCGGTGCTCGGGAAGTTGCCGGTCGCGGCCGGGAACTGCCCGGTCGAGGGCTCGGAGAACGGATCGGCCGCCGAGTCCGGGTACCGGGTCGAGGGGAACTGGCCGGTGCCGGCCGGGAACTGAGCCGCCGGATAGGCGGCCTCGTCGGCCGTCGCGGCTGTCGCGGCCTGATAGTCGGGGTAGAACGTGGTCTCCGCCGCGTCCGCCCCGTCCCGTACGGACAGGATCGACCCGCGCCCGCAGGCCACCGCGGCCGCGAACACGATCAGCGCGCCGACGCCCGTGAACAGGGCGACCAGCTCGGTGTAGGCATGCTCATTGAAGGCGCCCGTGGCCGGGTTGTAGCCCAGCGGCACGCCCTGGCTGATGCTGGTGATCTTCAGCACGTAGGTGGTGACGCCGGCGCCCGCGATGAGCCAGGCGCCGCCCAGCGCGGCCAGCAGGCCGCCTGCGACGGCGACGAAGCGGCTGCGCGTGAGGATGATGGCGATGCCGCCGAGGAGGGCGGCAGCGCCGGGCACCGCGGATAGGTACAAGCGGCCGGTGTTGTATTCCCAGGCCTTGTCCGGGGTGAATCCGAAATGGAAGTAGGGCCCGACGAAGGGCGCGAGGCCAGCCCACAAGCCGAGCAGGATCAGCGCGGCCCCGCACACTGCGCCACGACTGCGGCGAATCCTGACCTGACTGTTCATGACGCTCACTCTCGGTCGAATTGACTAAACCCCAAGACTTACACATAGACCGTCTCTAGCGGCGGGTTTGCTTCGGCAAAGTGCAGGTAAATCGGGCAAGAAGAGACCTTCATGCCACTGTCTGGGTGGCTGATCAGGCAGGTATGGTCGCGCACGTGGACGTCCGTAGGCTCACCCCCCGCACCGATGCCGTGCTGGCCGATTCGCGCCTTGCCGCCGCCGAGGAAAAACTCGGCCGAGGCATTGTGATTGCCTCTGTGCGGCGGGCTCAAGAGCGCGCCAGAGCGGGGGAAATCGCGCCGGCCGCGGTCGCTGATGACGCCGTCGCGGGGCTGCCCCCGCTGGCCGCGACGCTCACGCCGGTCCTCAACGCCACTGGCGTGCTGCTGCACACGAATCTGGGCCGGGCGCCGCTGTCGGCGGCCGCGCGGGCCGCGGTACAAGCGGCGGCGGGCAGCACGGACATCGAGTTCGACCTCGGCTCCGGGCTGCGCGGCAAGCGCGGCCGGGGACTGCTCGATGCGCTGGCCGCGGCGGTGCCCGCGGCCGAGGCGGTGCACGTGGTCAACAACAACGCGGCCGCACTCGTGCTGGCGGCGACCGCGCTGGCGGCCGGCCGGGAGATCATCGTCAGCCGCGGCGAGCTGATCGAGATCGGCGACGGCTTCCGGCTGCCAGACCTGATCGAATCCACCGGGGCGCGGATCCGCGAGGTCGGCACCACCAACCGAACGACCGCGGCGGACTACGCCGCCGCGATCGGCCCGCAGACCGCCTTCGTGCTCAAGGTGCACCCGTCGAACTACCGGATCGAGGGATTCACCGCGAGCGCGTCAATCCGGGATCTGGCCGGGCTGCGGGTTCCCGTCGTCGGCGACATCGGATCCGGACTGCTGAGTCCGCACCCGCTGCTGCCCGATGAGCCGGACGCCGCCAGCTGGCTCGAGGCGGGCGCCGCGCTCGTCACCGCCAGCGGGGACAAGCTGCTCGGCGGTCCCCAGGCCGGTCTGCTGCTTGGCCGGTCCGACCTGATAGCCGCCCTGGCCCGGCACCCGCTCGCCCGTGCGCTGCGAATCGACAAGCTCACCGTGGCGGCGCTGGAGGCGACACTTGCCGGTCCGCCGGCGCCGGTCGCGGTAGCGCTCGCCGCCACGATGGACCAGCTCACCGAGCGGGCCCGCCGGATCACGGGCACGCTGACCGCCGCGAGCGTCGACGCACGCGTCCAGGCGGCGCACGCGGCCGTGGGCGGCGGCGGCGCGCCGGGACAGGACCTGGACAGTGCGGCGGTCAGCGTGCCCGGCGAACTGGCCGCGCCGCTGCGGGCCGGAGCCGCGGTCCGCCGCGGCTGCATGCCGGCCGTAGTCGGCCGGATCGAGGACGGGCGCCTGCTGCTGGACCTGCGCGCCGTCGACCCAGCCGACGACGACCTGCTGCAGGCCGCCGTGCTAGCGGCTGCGAGCTGAGCGCCATGCGCGTAGTAGCGACCGCGGGTCACGTCGATCACGGCAAGTCCGCGCTGATCCGCGCCCTGACCGGCCAGGAACCCGACCGCTGGGCCGAAGAGCGCCGCCGCGGCATGACGATCGACCTGGGCTTCGCCTGGCTGACGATGCCGTCGGGGGAGCAGCTGGCTTTCGTGGACGTGCCGGGACACGAGCGCTTCGTGCCGAACATGCTGGCGGGTGCGGGTCCGGTCCCCGCGGTGATGTTCGTCGTCGCGGCCGACGAGGGCTGGATGCCGCAGTCGGCCGAGCACCTGGCCGTGGTCGATGCGCTGGGTATCAGCAGCGGCCTGCTCGTCGTGACCAAGTCCGACCTCGCCGACCCGACCGCCGCGATCGATCAGGCCGGCGCCAAGATCGCCGCTAGCTCGCTCGGCATCGTGCCCGCAGTGGCGGTCAGCGCGCAGACTGGCGCGGGCCTGACCGAGCTAGTCGCTGCCCTGGACCTGCTCTGCAAGGCGATGCCGGAGCCGGATCCGAGCGCACCGGTGCGGATCTGGATCGACCGCTCGTTCACCATGAGCGGCAGCGGCACGGTCGTGACGGGCACGCTGCCCGCGGGCACCGTGCACCGCGGCGACGAGCTCATGCTCGCGCCGTCGATGCGCCCGGTCATGGTGCGGGAACTACAGTCGCTGGGTGCGGCCGCCACCGAGGCGGCCGGGACGGCCAGGGTCGCGCTCAACCTGCGCGGCGTCAGCAAGGACGCGGTGCGCCGGGGCATGGCGCTGGTGCAGGCGGGCCGGTGGACCCTCGCCGACAGCGTCGACGTGCGGCTGCGCCCCGGCTGCTTGCAGCAGGGTGCGGCGTGGTCGCGGCCTGCTGCGGGCCAGCCAGTGCCCGGCACTAACGCCGAGCCCGGTTCTGCGGCCGCGGAACTGCCGCGCACAGTGACGGTGCACGCCGGCGCCGCCCGCGGCGTGGCCCGGGTGCGGGTGCTCGGTCCCGAGCTCGTCCGGCTGAGCTTCGCTGATCCGCTGCCGCTGCACGTCGGCGACCGGCTCCTGCTCCGCGACCCGGGTAGCCGCCGGCCGGGTTCCTGGCCCGCGGTAACGGGCGGGATCGTCCTCGACGTCATGCCGCCGCGGCTGCAGCGCCGCGGCGCCGCCGCGGCCGCTACCCGGATGCTGGGCAGCTGGCCTGACCGGCCGCGGGCCGAGCACCTGCTGGCCCGCCACGGCTTGCTGCGGTCGAGTACCTTGCTGGCGATGGGCGTGCGCGAGCTGCCCGAGCCGGTTACCGGCGAGTGGCTCGCTGATCCGGAGCACTGGCAGGCGCTTGGTCACCAGCTCGGCGAGGTCGTCGCCGGGCACGCGGCGGCCGAGCCGCTGGCCGCCGGCATGCCGGTCGAGGCAGTGCGCTCCGCGCTCGACCTGCCCGACCGGCGGCTGGTGCTGGCGCTGGCCCGGCCTCCGTTCCGGGTAGCGGCCGGTCTGGTGCAACTGCCCCCCGCCGCCGGGGAGACGCCGTCGTCCGGGCTGCCCGAGCAGCTGCAGGCCGCGCTGCGCGTATTGCGGGCCGATCTGGCCGCCGCTCCGTTCGCGTCCCCGGACGCGGACCGGCTGCGCAAGCTGGGACTGGAGGCGCGCTCAATCGCAGCCGCCGTGCGGGCCGGCGAGCTCATGCGGATCAGCGAGCAGGTAGTGCTGGCGCCGGGCGCCGACCGGGCTGCGGCCGCGGTCCTGGCCCGCCTGCCGCAACCGTTCACCGCGGCTCAGGCGCGGGAGGCGTTGTGCACGACCAGGCGAACGGCGATTCCGCTGCTGGAGTTCCTGGACGCGGCGGGCGTCACCGAGCGGCAGCCCGATGACCGCCGGGTCATCCGGCCGAGCGTTCCGGCCCCCGCCATCCCGATCCCGCCCGCCCGGTCTCCGGTCACCCCGGCCGAGCTGGCGCCGGGTTCACCCGCCGAGCTGGCGGCGGTGGACTCAAGCCCGGTCGAATTAAGCACAGTTGAACCAGACCCGGTCGAATTTAGCCTCGACGAATCAGGCCCGGCCGAACCTGGTAGCTGACCAGGTGTGGGCTTCCACCGGGGGCTCACCGGCCTGGATCCAGCGGGTCAGCACCTCGGCCGTCACTGGCGCGTTCAGGATGCCGGTCCGGAAGTGCCCCGACGTCAGCCACGCGTTGGCCAGTCCCGGCACCCGGTCGATCACCGGGCGACGGTCCGGGTGCCGCGGCCGGAAGCAGCACCACTGGTAGGACACGCCCACCCCGCTGAGCGCCGGAAGGGTTGCCGCCAGTCCGTCGACGATGGCCTCGATAACGTCGGGCTGAATCGCCGGGGTCTCGTCGCCGAGGTCGAAGGTGCCGCCCGCCAGTAGCTGCCCGTTCTCGATCTGGGTGCCCAGCGGCGCGACGATGCCCGGCAGCCGGACGTCGGTCGGCTCGGTGACCAGCAGATGGCCCTTGACCCGGTCGGAAGGGATGTCGATCGGCAGGCCGTCGAGGACCGGCGGCCGCCCGGTCGCGAAGACGACGGCACCCGCGCTGATTTCGCCGGCCGACGTCCCGACCGTGGTAATCCGGTCGCCGCTGATGGTGACCGACGTCGCGGCGACCCCGGTGGCGACGGCGGGCAGCCCCTGGGCGAGCCGGGCGACGGCCCGCAGCGGATTCACCCGAGCCTGGCGCCGGATCAGCGCGCCTTCCATCGGCCGGGCCAGGCCGGGGATCAGTTCGGCCACCTGCCCTGGGTTCAGCCACTCGACCGCGGGGGGCTGGTGCGCCGCGAACCCGCCCTCGTGTGGTGCCAGTCCCAGCCAGTCCAGCTCCACCAGGCCCAGGCCGCCGGGCAGCGAGCCTTCCAGATCCCGCCACCGCTCCAGGCTCGCGCGCTCCAGGTCGACGAATGGCTCAGGGTCGCTCCACTGGTGCGGTTCCGGGATGAGCAGGCCGGTCGCCCCGCCGGTAGCCCCCGCGCCCAGGCGGCCGGTCTCGATGAGCAGGACGGAGCCGAGCCCGGCCGCGACGCACGCAGCCGCGGTGCTCACGCCGAGGATGCCGCCGCCGACGACCAGCACATCCGGCCGTGAGCCGATGACGTCCTGGTCGGCACGGCCGAGCAGCGCGCGCTCGGGCGCGGTCAGCTGGTCGCGCCAGACGGCGCCGTTCACGGTCATGGACCCACCCTGGATGCTCTGGCTGCCCGCCCGGGCAGCGGCGACGCCATCGTAGGGGACCCCCGGCCCGCCTGCGGTGAGCACTGCACAACCGTAGCCGCAACAGTGTCGCGGCCGAAACCCGCGGGTAACGGCGTGCTCTCGGCCCGGTAATCCGCGGCGGCCAGGCTGGCTGGCCGACTTTTCCCATCATACCGGGCGGAAGCTGCCGGACCTGGCGCCACTGACTGGCTGAGTGCCCGCCCGCGGCGTGGGTAGCGAGGGGATATCCCCGGTCGCTGCGGCGATGACGCGGGAACGAACGGGCGGTGAATGTTGCTGCAGTGACTGAGTGCGCTGGCGAGCCGTAGGCTGAGTGGTAATGCGGCGCGAATGCGCGGCAGCGCAAACCTGGAGGTGATGTGGCCTTGCTTACCGACAGCTTCGGGCGCACGGCTACTGACCTGCGGGTCTCGGTGACTGACCGGTGCAACCTGCGGTGCACCTACTGCATGCCGGCCGAGGGCCTGGACTGGCTACCGCATCCCGACCTGCTGACTGACGACGAGCTCGTCCGGCTGATCCGGCTGGCCGTGACCCGGCTGGGCATCACCGAGGTGCGGTTCACTGGCGGTGAGCCCTTGCTGCGGCGGGGCCTGCCCGATCTGGTGGCCAGCGTGGCCGCGCTCCGGCCCCGGCCGGAAATGTCCCTCACCACCAACGGCATCGGCCTCGCCCGGCTCGCCGCGCCGCTGCGCGCCGCCGGACTGGACCGCATCAACGTGTCCCTGGACACCCTGACCCCGCGCATTTTCGTGCAGCTCGCGCGCCGGGACCGGCTCGCCGACGTGCTCGCTGGGCTGGCCAGCGCGGCCGAGGCGGGACTCGTGCCGGTCAAGGTCAATGCCGTGCTGATGCGCGGCATCAACGATCACGAGGCGGTGCCCCTGCTGCGGTACTGCCTGGACCACGGCTATGAGCTCAGGTTCATCGAGCAGATGCCGCTGGACGCCCAGCACGGCTGGCGGCGGGCCGAGATGGTGACCGCGGACGAGATCCTGGCCACCCTCGGCGCCGAGTTCACCCTGAAGCCGGACGATCCGGCCGATCGCGGGTCCGCGCCCGCGGAGGCGTACCTGGTCGACGGCGGGCCGGCCCGGGTCGGCGTGATCGGGTCAGTGACCAGGCCGTTCTGCGGTGCCTGCGACCGGATCCGGCTGACCGCCGATGGCCAGCTGCGGAACTGCCTGTTCGCCAGGACCGAGAACGACCTCCGCACGCCGATGCGGGCCGGGGCTTCCGACGACGAGCTCAGCGCTAGATGGCAGGACTGTATCCGGGCCAAGCTGCCAGGTCACGGCATCAATGAGCCCGGCTTCCTGCAGCCTGCCCGGCCGATGTCGGCCATCGGCGGCTGATCCGCCCGCAGGAGGCCGCGATGGCCCGCAGCAGCGCGCGCGACGAGAAGGCGGCGCAGCCAGCGCTGACGGCGATCATCCTGGCCGGGGGCGCCGCGACCCGGCTGGACGGCGCGGACAAGCCCGCGCTCGAAGTCGGCGGCGAGCCCATGCTGGTCTCGGTCGCCCGCGCCGCGGCGTCCGCCGGCGCGGGCCAGCTGATCGTCGTGGGCCCGGAGCGCGGCGGCGCCGTCGCGCGGGGGCTGGCCGAGGTGGCGGCTCTGGTCGCAGGCGGCATCGTGACCGTACGGGAGGCACCACCCGGCGCCGGCCCGGTCCCCGCGGTCCGCTGCGGGCTCGCGGAGAACCGCGCGCCCTGGGTCGCGCTGCTGGCGGCTGACCTGCCGTTCCTCACCGGAGGCTGGGTGGCCGGCCTGCGGTCAGCGGCCTCCGCAGCGGGCCGGGACGGCGCGGTGCTGGCCGATGCGGACGGCCTACCGCAGTGGCTCGCGGGCTGCTGGCGGGCGAGCGCGCTCGGCCCGGCGCTGGCCAGGTACCCGGGACAGTCGCTGGGCGGCCTGCTGGGCCCGCTGGACCCGCTGCTGGTGCCGGCCCAGGACACCCGGCCGCCGTGGCTGGACTGCGATGACCCGCGGTCGCTCGCGGCGGCGCGCGCGGCCTACCCGGACGGAGAGCGATGAGCACCCTGCAGAGCTGGACCGAGGCCGCGTGCACCGAGCTTGGCGTGCAGGCGGACGACGTCGCGGTCCGGGCGATTCTCGACCTGGCCCGTGACGTCGCGCACCAGGTAGAGCGGCCGGCCGCGCCGGTCACGTCGTACCTGCTCGGGCTCGCCATCGGCGGCGGCATGCCGGCCGCCGAGGCCGTGGCCCGGCTGCGGCAGCTAGTGGCCGGCTGGCCGCCCGCGGCGGGGTAACACCGTCGCCTGACGGCGTCGAATCCCGGCCGCAGCGACGGCCCGGCTACTCGGGCCGACCTGGAAAGCACCCTGAGCTGGTAGTTTGCCATCGAGAAGTTAACGATATATCGTGGACTATCAAGATGCTCCGAAGATAGTCCGGAGCAGTCACTAGCAAAGGACAGATAGTCATGCAATACCACGACGAATCACATCCCCGGCACCCGCGCAACCGCGGTGCCGGGCACTTCGAGCCAGCGAACGACAGCGAGGGCCGGCGCTGGCACGACCGGCATCACCGGCACGACGACGACGAGGACGAGCGCACGCCGCGCGGCCGCGGTCGCGGCCGGGGCGGCCCGTTCGGGCCTGACCCGCGACTCGGCTTCGGCCCCGGTTTTCCTGGTGGCCCTGGCATGCACGGCATGCACGGGGTCGGGCCGTGGATGCGTGAGGGCCGCGGCGGTCGCGGCGGTCGCGCCCGGCGCGGTGATGTCCGCGCGGCGGCGCTGGCCCTGCTCGCCGAGCAGCCCATGAACGGCTACCAGATCATCCAGGAGATCGGGGAGCGCAGCGGCGGCGTATGGCGGCCGAGCCCCGGGTCGATCTACCCGGCCCTGCAGCAGCTCGAGGACGAGGGGCTGATCCGTACCGAGTCGGCCGACGGCGGCCGACGCGCGTACCAGCTCACCGACGAGGGCCGCGCGTACGCGGACTCGCACGCCGACGAGCTGCGGGCACCGTGGGACGACGTAACCGGCGGCGCCGGCGGGGTGGCCGCAGAGATGCGGAGCCTCATCGGGCAGGTCGCCATGGCCGCGGTGCAGGTCGTCCAGGTCGGATCGGACGCGCAGGTCGGGCAGGCCAAGCAGCTGCTGACCGACACCCGCAAGGCGCTCTACCGGATCCTCGCCGCGGACGACGAGCCGAGCGATGCCGGAGAGTAACGCCGGCCCGCTGCTCGCCGCCCACGTGATCAGGCTCATAGCGAGCGACCAGGAGAAGGAGACAGCGTTGGCGGCGCACGCCGGGCTGGAGAGCGGCCGGGACCAGGATCACGCGGAGCCGTCTGGCAACGCGGTGATCTCGGTCTCCGGCCTGGTCAAGCGGTACGCGGACGTGGAGGCGGTGCGCGGCATCGACTTCGAGGTGACCAGGGGCGAGACCTTCGGCTTCCTCGGGCCGAACGGCGCGGGCAAGACCACGACCATCAAGATCCTCTGCACGCTGGCCAGCGCGACCGCGGGCCGGGCGGTGGTGGCCGGGCACGACTCGGCCACCAGCCGGGACGCGGTGCGCCGCAACATCGGCCTGGTCTTCCAGGACACGACGCTCGACAGCTACCTGACCGCGGAGCAGAACCTGCGCTTTCACGCTGAGCTGTACGGGGTGCCCAAGGCCGCGGTGCTGCCGAGGATGCGGCAGGTCATGGACATGGTCGGGCTCTGGGACCGCAAGGACAGCCTGGTCAGCACGTACTCCGGCGGCATGCAGCGGCGGCTGGAGATCGCCAGGGGACTGCTGCACGCACCGCGGGTGCTGTTCCTGGACGAGCCGACGGTCGGCCTTGACCCGCAGACGCGGTCATCTATCTGGGCCTACATCAACGACCTGAAGAAGCGCGAGGACATCACGATCTTCCTCACCACGCACTACATGGACGAGGCCGAGCACTGCGACCGGATCGCGATCATCGACCACGGCAAGATCGTGGCGATCGACACGCCCGAGGCGCTCAAGGCCAGCGTCGGCAAGGACCGGGTGCAGATCCAGACCGCGGACGACGCCGCGGCCATCCAGGCGCTCGCGTCGGTCTTCGGCCTGGAGGCGGCGATGCACGAGGGGTCGGTCACGTTCTCGGTCGCGTCCGGCGAGCAGTTCGTGCCGCGCCTGTTCAGCGAGCTCGGCGTCGCGATCAAGTCGGTGAGCGTGTCGAGGCCGTCGCTGGACGACGTGTTCATGTCCTATACCGGCACCACCATCCGGGACGCCGAGGGCGGCACCGGCAATGAGTTCATGCGCAACATGCACCGGATGCGCTCGGGCGGGAGGCGATAGCGATGGCGACGCAGACGACAGCTCCGTCCCGCACCCCTGACGTCATCGACCGGATCCGGGTATCGGTACCCGAACGCGGCTTCCGGCACGACCTGCGCGCGATCAGCATCGTGTGGCGGCGGGAGCTGATCAGGTTCCGCACCGACCGGCTGCGCGCCGTCACGTCGCTGGTGCAGCCGTTCCTGTTCCTGTTCATCCTCGGCACCGGGCTGTCGACGCTGGCGGGCAGCAGCATCCCGCAGTCGTCCGGCTTCGACTTCAAGACGTTCATCTATCCCGGCGTGCTGGCCATGTCAGTCCTGTTCACGTCCATCTTCTCGGCCGGGTCGATCGTGTGGGACCGCGAGTTCGGGTTCCTGCGAGAGATCCTCGTGGCGCCCGTGAGCCGGGCGGCGGTCGTGGTCGGCAAGTGCCTCGGCGGCGCGACGATCGCCACGTTCCAGGGCGTGATCTTCCTGTGCCTAGCCTGGTTCGCGCACGTGCCGTACAACCCGGTGCTGATCCTCAGCCTGGTCGGCATGCTGCTCCTGCTGTCGTTCACGCTCACCGCGTTCGGGGTGATGATGGCGGCGCGGATCAAGCAGTTCCAGGCCTTCATGGCGCTGACCCAGATGCTGGTCATGCCGCTGTTCTTCCTGTCCGGCGCCCTGTACCCGCTGAACGGGCTGCCCGCCTGGCTGAGCGTGCTGACCAGGCTGGACCCGCTGACGTACGTCGTCGGCCCGATGCGGCACGTGGTGTTCAGCCACCTGAACGTGGCGCCCGCGTTGCGGGCCGCCATCAGCTCGCGGTTCGCGCCGAGCATCACCTGGGGCGGCTGGGTCGTGCCGCTGTGGCTGTCGCTCGGCATCGTCGCGATCATGGGCGTCGTCATGATGGCCGTCGCGATCGCCGAATTCAGCAAGACCGAGTAGCCGTTCTACGCCTAAGCTGCGCGGGCCCGCGGGACGCGGCAGCGGGCCACCCGTGAAATCCCACGGAAGGTGCGCCGGGTTTGGGTGGGGGTTCCAGGGGGTCTCCCCCTGGGGCCGTACCGCGAGCCCCCGGTCTGCGGGGCCAAAGGCCCCCAGACATAGAGCGACGCCGGGTGGCTACGGGGGCAAACCACCCGGCGTCGCATTCATCGGCGCTCCGACGGGGGCCCGGAACGCCGGCAGTTGGTGCCCCGGCGGGGGACCAGAGCACCGGTAAGCATGTTACACCGAACCTCCCCCTAGTGCGTCAAGACCGGATTACCAGGATGTCTCAGCATCCAGTCCAGTCCCACGGATATCACTGGTTTACCCAGGTTTAGGTGCTAGGGGTGCGCCCGTAAGGCCGATTTGACCGGGCACACGGGATTCGCCGGATGCGACGGTCAAGGCTCGCCAACGGCCTGCCTGAGCAGGCGAAAAGTTTGCCTGTGGCTAATGTCCGGACGGCGACGCCGGCGGAACCTGGTGACTGCCGCCGGGGCTGCGGGGCCCGGTATCCGGCGGGGGCGTGTACCGCTCGGGCAGATTCGGCTCGTACTGCCGGAACCCGCGCGCGGCACCGGGCTCCCGGCCGCCGTTAGCGAAGATCACCGCGAAGTAGGGGATGACAAGCGCGCCGACAAGCGGGATCGCGGTGAGCCAGCCGAGATGATTGACGAACAGCACCAGGGCGGTGATGAAGCACACCGTCCGGATGGCCATCATGATGAGGTAGCGGCGCTCCCGGTAGGCGATGTCAGCCGAGTGCCCGGTCCTGGCCTCGGTGACGACGTGGGCCCGATCGCGTCGGGACCGCGAGATACTGCGCACGTCTCCACGTTATGCCGCCCGCGCTACTGCTGCCAGCGCCCGGGGGTAGTTCCGGCCGGAACTGCTCAGCTGGGCCGGCGGGCCGTCCGGGCGGCGACGCGGGGCAAGTGGTAGAGCTGGGTCTTACCAGGCTGAAGGGCAGGAGAGAAATGACCGATCGTACCTACCGGGTAACTGAGATTGTCGGCACGTCCCCCGATGGCGTGGAGCCCGCGATCCGGGGCGCGCTGACCAGGGCCGGGCAGACACTGCGGCATCTGGACTGGTTCGAGGTCACCCAGATCCGCGGTCAGATCGTCGACGGCGACGTGGCTCATTTCCAGGTCGGCCTCAAGGTCGGCTTCCGGCTCGAGGACGCCTGACCTGCGGCTCGCGGCGGGGCGACCCATCCCGGCGGCGGGCAGCCGGGCGGGCACCCCGGCCTGCCCGGCGGTCCGAGCGGCGATACGCTCGCCCGCGTTATTGTCAGCAGCTGTATCCGGGCATGTGCTGCGACGGAAGGTATAAGGGATATGACTCAACCGCCCCCAGCGCCCCGATCTGTCCTGGTGACCGGTGGCAACCGAGGCATCGGACTCGCGATCGCGCAGCGGCTCGCGGCCGACGGGGACGCCGTCACTGTCACCTCCAGGTCCGGCGAGCCGATCGACGGGCTGACCGTGGCCAGGTGCGACGTGCGCGACACCGCTCAGGTCGACGCGGCGTTCAAGGTCGCGGAGAAGGCGCATGGCCCGGTCGAGGTCGTGGTCGCGAACGCCGGCGTCACCAAGGATCAGTTGCTCGCGCTGATGTCCGAAGAGGACTTCGCCGACGTGATCGACACCAATCTCACCGGCGCTTACCGGGTCGCGAAGCGCGCCGTGCGCGGGATGATCAAGCTGCGCCGCGGCCGGATCATCCTCATCTCGTCGGTGGTCGGGCTGCTCGGCTCGGGTGGCCAGACGAACTACGCGGCCTCGAAGGCCGGCCTCGTCGGCTTCGGCCGGTCCCTGGCGCGGGAACTGGCCAGCCGCAGCATCACCGTCAACGTGGTCGCGCCCGGCTTCGTTGAAACCGATATGACGGCGGCGCTGGCTGAGGACCGGCAGCAGGCGATCCTGGCCAACGTGCCGCTGGCGAGGCTCGCGTCGGCGGCAGAGATTGCCGGTGCCGTGGCCTTCCTGGCCGGCCCGGATGCTGCCTATATCACCGGCGCGGTGCTGCCGGTGGACGGCGGCCTTGGCATGGGCCACTGAGGCCAGTCAGCGAAGGGACACTCCATGGGCATTCTGGACGGCAAGCAGATTTTGGTCACCGGGGTACTGACGGACTCCTCGATCGCGTTCCACGTCGCGCGGATCGCGCAGCAGGAGGGCGCGAAGGTCGTGCTCACGGGCTTTGGCCGGCTGAGCCTGGTCGAGCGGATTGCCAAGCGGCTGCCCGATCCGCCGCCCGTGCTGGAACTCGACGTGACCGACCCGACGCAGCTGGAGTCGCTCGCGGAGCGGGTCTCCGCGCACGCCGACCGGCTTGACGGCGTCGTGCACGCGATCGCCAACGCGCCGCAGGCGGCGCTCGGCGGCAACTTCCTCACGACCGAGTGGCAGGACGTCGCCTCGGCCGTGCACGTGTCCGCGTACTCGCTCAAGGCGCTGGCGATCGCGACGCTGCCGCTGATGCAGGCTGGCGGCTCGATCGTCGGGCTCGACTTTGACGCGACCGTGGCGTGGCCCGCCTACGACTGGATGGGCGTGGCGAAGGCAGCGCTGGAGAGCACCACGCGCTACCTCGCCCGCGATCTCGGCAAGCACAGCATCCGGGTCAACCTGATCGCGGCCGGGCCGATCCGGACGATGGCGATGCGGAGCATCCCCGGCGCGGAGCACTTCGAGGGACTGTGGAACGAGCGCGCCCCGCTCAGCTGGGACATGGCCGACGCCGAGCCGGCCGCGAAGGGCTGCGTGGCACTGCTGTCGGACTGGTTCCCGGCGACGACCGGCGAGATCGTGCACGTGGACGGCGGCGTGCACGCGATGGGTGCATGAGCGCCGGCGCATGAGCGCCAGCGAGCGAGCCGGAGGGGCGCGGTGCCGCCTGGACTGAGGAGCGGTGTTTGCGACGAGGGAAGGTGGCGCCCAGAAGCGCCCCGAGGGCTGAGCGGGCAGCCGAGCCGTACAGTCATGGCATGACCTATTTCCCGCACCGGCGGCCTGGCAGCGACTCCGGCTGGCTATGACGACGGTCCTCATCGTCCGGCACGGCCTGACGGCCTCGACCGGCAAGGCGCTGACCGGCTGGCTGCCCGGCATCGGCCTGGATGACCGCGGCCGGCAGCAGGCCACGACGGTTGCTGGCCGGCTGGCCGGGCTGCGCCTGGCCGCGATCGTGAGCAGCCCGCTGGAGCGGTGCCAGCAGACGGCGGAGATCATCAGCGCCGGCCAGGCCAGCAATGGCCAGCCCACCGACGGCGGCCGCGTGGTGGTTCAGACCGACGAGCGGCTCGGCGAGTGCCGGTACGGAGACTGGACCGGGAAGTCGCTGCGGCAGCTGGCGCGCGAGCCGCTCTGGCGCGTCGTCCAGGCGCACCCGAGCGCCGTCCGGTTCCCCGGCCCGGAGGGCGAGTCGATGATCGCGATGCAGCAGCGCGCGGTGTCGGCCGTGCGCGACTGGAACTGCAGGCTCGGCCGCGACGCCGTTTATCTCATCTGCTCGCACGGCGACGTGATCAAGGCGATTCTCGCGGACGCGCTCGGTATGCACCTGGACATGTCGCAGCGGATTCAGGCCGACCCGTGCTCGCTGAGCATCGTCCGGTACACCGCGCTGCGCCCGTTCGTGCTCCGGATGAACGACACGAGTTCCGATTCCGCGGGGCTGGCCGCACTCGCGGCGAAGCCTGCGCGACCGGCCGCAGCGGCGGAAACGGACGCCCAGATCGGCGGGGGCGCAGGCGTTGACGGCGGGGGCGCGACATAGCCGCGGCCCGCGCGTCGGGCGACTGCGTGCAGGCAGGCCCGCGCCGGTAGCCTGGGCCTCACGGCCCGCGGTCAGCCCTGTCTGCGGGTACCTGCCAGGTATGGCAGCGTGGTTAGCTGGCTGTGCGGCGCGGAGGGATGGTAATGCCGGTCTACTCGTACGACCCGCCCGATCGATTCGTCGCGGGCACCGTCGGTCAGCCAGGCGAGCGCACGTTCTACCTGCAGGCGCGCTCGGGCGCGATGACCACCAGCGTGGCCCTGGAGAAGGGCCAGGTCGAGCAGCTGGCGGAGCGGCTGGACGAGCTGCTGGACGAGGTCGGGCGGAGGACCGGCGCGGACGTCGCCGGGGATCAGTCCGGCGGGTCGTCGCCGACCGGTGACGACGGGCCGCTCGAGCTCCCGCTCAGCGAGGACTTCACGGTCGGCGCGATCGCGCTCGCCTGGGATCACGACGGCGAGCGGGTGATCATCGAGGCTCAGGAGCTCACCGATGAGCCGCTGGAGCCGCTGAGCGACGACGTGCCCGACGACGGCCCGGCCATCCTGCGGGTTCGGATCACTGTCGCCGACGCCCGTGCGTTCTCGCGCCGGGCGCTGAAGGTGGTCAGCCAGGGCAGGCCGCCGTGCCCGCTCTGCGGGCTGCCGCTCGATCCGGCCGGGCACATCTGCCCGCGGCAGAACGGCCACCGGGTCGGGCATGGCTGAGCCCGCCGCAGCCGACGTGCCGGTGCCCGGCGAGCGCGCTGACGGTCGCGGGCTGCCGCGGGCAATACAGCACGGCCTCACCGAGGCAGCCGTGCTAGAGCTGCTGGCCGACGGTGAGCTGACTGTGCTGGGACGGCTGGCCGACGCGTCCAACGCGACCTTGTATTGCCAGATCAGCTCCGGGGACACGACCGCCGCCTGCGTCTACAAGCCCGTCGCGGGCGAGCGTCCGCTGTGGGACTTCCCTGACGGCACGCTGGCAGGCCGGGAACTGGCCGCCTACGCCTTGTCCCGGCAGGCAGGCTGGAACGTCGTGCCGCCCACGGTGTACCGGGACGGCCCGTACGGGCCCGGCATGTGCCAGCTCTGGATCGACGCGGATACCGCTGTCGATCTGGTGGCGCTGGCCCGCCGTACTGACCACCAGGGCCTGCGCGAGATGGCGGTCTTCGACGCTGTGATTAATAACGCAGACCGGAAGATCGGCCACCTGCTGCCCGTGCCCGACGGCCACCTTTACGGCTGTGACCACGGGGTTTGCTTCGGCGTCGAGTACAAGCTGCGCACTGTGTTGTGGCAGTGGCGAGGTAAACCCATACCAAAACGGTCGATCGCCGCACTTTCCCACCTGCGAGGCTCCTTGTCCGGCGGTAAGCTCGCCGCCGAACTGTCCTGCTGGCTGACACCAGCGGAGCTGACGGCCACGCGCCAGCGCGTGGACCTGCTGCTGGAGCATCAAGTCCACCCGCTGCCGCCGGCCGACTGGCCCGCGATTCCGTGGCCGCCCGTATAGGGCGAGACCCTGCGAAATGGCGTCAGGGCGGGCTTGAGCAGGTCCGCAACCCACCCGGATGGTGCGATATAGCGCCTTCCGGCGTTACTCGTTGCGGTCCGATAAGCAGCAGGTCACCGTCGCATCACGATTGATGCAGGTGGCTGACAGAGGTCTCGACAACGGACGTACCGGACGTAAGATCACGGCCAGGCCGTCTAGCGACGTGCCGTCGTGCCGGGGCGCCTAGCCCCCCGCAGTCAGGGCCGCAAGGTCGGTTGCGGATCACTAAACATAAGGAGGAGAGAGCAACGATGCGGACACGCACACGTGGTTCTCTGGCCGTCGCCAGCCTGGCTGTGCTCGCGATGACCGCCGCCGCTTGCGGCGGCTCAAGTAAGTCGGGAGGTGGCACCGGCGGCACTACCGGCGGAAGCGCCACCAACCAGTTCAACAGCGGCGTTCAGGCCGTCAACCCTGGCACCGGCACGCCCGTCAAGGGCGGCACGCTCAACATGCTGGGCGACGGCGACGTCGACTGGATGGACTACAACGCCAGCTACTACACGATCGGCGCTCAGGCGCAGCGGATGTACTTGCGCGGCCTGTATGCCTACCCGGCTATCCCGGGCAAGGTCACCACGGTGGCGCCAGACCTGGCCACGGCGCTGCCGACCGTCTCCAACGGCGGCAAGACCTACGCGATCACCATCCGGTCCGGCGTGGACTGGAACACCAGCCCGGCCCGCCAGGTCACTGCCGCGGACGCGGTGCTCGGCCTCAAGCGGACCTGCAACCCGACGCCGACCAGCTTCGGCGGCCGGCCGGACTTCGCGAACCTCATCGTCGGCTACAGCACGTTCTGCGCCGGCTTCGCCAAGGTCTCCCCGACCTCGGTGTCGGCGATCAAGGCCTACATCAACAACAACAACATCTCGGGCGTGACCGCGAGCGGGCAAACGATTACCTACAACCTGACCCAGCCGGCGTCCTACTTCGCCGATCAGCTGACGATGGACGCGTTCAACCCGGCCCCGGTGGAGAGCCTGAACTACCTGCCGGGCAGCGTGGCGTCAGAGACGCATCAGCTCGCTGACGGCCCGTATGAGATCAAGTCGTATGTCCCGGCCAAGTCGATCCAGTTCGTCCGCAACCCGGCGTGGAACGCCTCGACCGATCCGATCCGCAAGGCGTACGTCGACGCGATCAACGTGACCGAGACCGGGAACCCGATCACGGTCCAGCAGATCCTGCAGACCAACACGGCCGCGGGCGGCATGGAGTTCAACAGCTTCCCGCCGACCGCGTCGCTGCCGGGGCTGATCAGCCAGATGCAGGCCGGGAGCAAGAACTTCAACCTGGGCCCGACGTTCGGCTCCAACCCGTACCTGGACTTCAACACCGTGTCGCCGAACAACGGCGGGGCGCTGGGCAAGGTCGCGGTTCGGCAGGCGCTGTCCTACGCGATCAACCGCGCGCACCTGATCCAGGACCTGGGCGGCCCCAAGGTCAGCCCGCCGCTGACCCACATCCTGCCGAACGGCATCAACGGCGCCCAGTACGTGCCGGCCAACTACGACCCGTTCCCCTACAACCCGGCGAAGGCCAAGTCGATGCTGAAGGCCGCGGGCTACCCGAACGGGCTGAACCTCACGGTCCTCTACAACGCCGAGTCCACCTTCGAGCCGAAGATGTACCAGACCATGCAGGCCGACATGGCCGCCGGCGGGCATTCACCTGAAGGCCGTCGCGCGTTCCGTCTGCTGACCTCTACGTCAAGTACCTGACCGTTCCGAGCATCGCCAAGAACGGCACCTGGGACATCGGGATGTCGGGCTGGGGCCCGGACTGGTACGGCGACGCCGCGACGTCGTTCTTCGGGCCGATGTTCTCCGGCGCCACCGTCGTTCCCGCCGGACGGCAGCAACTTCTCCCAGTACAACAACTCGGCGGTTAATGCCCTGATCACCAAGGCGGCCAGCCAGGCCGACCCGGTGACCGCGGGCGAGCTGTGGGCGCAGATCGACAGAAGGTGACGAAGGACGCACCGATCTTCCCGATCACCCAGGGCCTGCAGCCGCACTACCACTCCAGCTTCGTGCACAACGCGGTGTACGTGCCGTCGATCCAGGACTTCGACCCGACCAACGTCTGGCTGAGCTCTCCAGGCTCCTAGTCGGTAGCAAAGTTCTAGCGAAGTAATTCGCCCGGTTCCCCTGCGACCGCGTCTGGCGCAGGGGAACTGGGCGGATACAGATCTGTTATCGGCGCTGCGCGTAGTTCGGGCGTCTGATGTGCATCGCCGGGATCTTTACGAGAGGTACAGGGCAGCAGCGTGGCGCTACTCGAAGTCAAAGACCTGCATGTCTCGTTCCGGACCGATGACGGCATCGTCCGTGCCGTCCGGGGCGTGTCATTCCAGGTCGACCCGGGCCAGACGCTCGGCATCGTCGGCGAGTCTGGCTCCGGTAAGAGCGTGGCCACCCAGACGATCATGGGCCTGACCCGCGGCGCACAGGTCTAGGGCCAGGCGCTGTTCGAGGGCCGCGACCTGCTCACGATGGGTAAGGCCGAGATGGCCAGCGTCCGGGGCGCCAAGGTCGGCATGATCTTCCAGGACCCGCTGTCGAGCCTGCATCCGTTCTACAAGGTCGGCTGGCAGATCGTCGAGATGATCCGGCTGCACGACAAGGAGATCTCGAAGCAGGCCGCGAGAAGCGGGCGGTCGAGCTGCTGACTCTGGTCGGCATTCCGCAGCCCGACCGGCGGGTCGATGACTACCCGCACCAGTTCTCCGGCGGCATGCGCCAGCGGGCGATGATCGCCATGGCGATGGCGCTGAGCCCGGCGCTGCTCATCGCGGACGAGCCGACGACGGCGCTGGACGTGACCGTCCAGGCGCAGGTGCTGCAGATGATCAACCGGCTGCAGCAAGAGTTCGGGACTGCGGTGATCCTGATCACGCACGACCTCGGCGTGATCGCTGACGTTGCCGACGACGTGGTGGTGATGTACGGCGGCATGATGATGGAGAAGGCCGACCGCGTGACCACCTTCGAAGAACTTCCATCACCCCTACACCGAGGGGCTGCTGCTGTCGTTGCCGGCCTACGGCGGCGACCGGGAGCGGCTGCGCGCGATTCCCGGCACGCCGCCGAGCCCCATCACGGTGCCGCCCGGCTGCCCGTTCGCGGCGCGCTGCCCCTACGTGATGGACCGCTGCCGCGCCGAGGTACCGGCCCTCGAGCCGGCCGGCGAAGAGGCCGATCACCTGTCAGCGTGCTGGCTGCCCCGCAACTCGGCGGCCCGGCAGGCGCTGCGCACCAAGCTGGGTCAGACGCTGCCGGTCAGCGCCGAAGCGTAAGGGGACGAGATGACTCACGAAATGGCAGGCGCGACCGCCGGTTCGCCGGCGTCTGGCGACGTGCTGCTGCGGGTCGACGACCTGGTCAAGCACTTCCCGGTGAAGTCGAGCCAAGCTGTTCGCCGAGCACGAGTTCGTGCACGCGGTCGAGGGCGTCAGCCTGGAGGTCCGCCGGGGCGAGACGCTCGGCCTGGTGGGCGAGACCGGCTGCGGCAAGTCCACCCTGGCCCGCTGCGTCGCGAGGCTGTACCCGGTGACCGGCGGCAAGATCTGGTTCGACGGCCAGGACATCACCAGCCTGCCGCCGCGCAAGATGGTCCCGCTCCGCCGGGACATCCAGATGATCTTCCAGGACCCGTACGGGTCGCTGAACCCGCGCCGCCGGGTCGGCTCGATCATCGGCGACCCGTTCTCGATCCACCACACCGCCAGGGGCGAGGAGCGCAAGCGCCGGGTGCAGGAGCTGATGGAGATGGTCGGGCTCAACCCGGAGCACTTCAACCGGTTCCCGGCCGAGTTCTCCGGCGGCCAGCGCCAGCGCATCGGCGTCGCCAGGGCGCTGGCGTTCCGGCCGAAGCTGATCATCTGCGACGAGCCGGTCTCCGCGCTGGACGTGTCGATTCAGGCCCAGATCCTCAACCTCCTGTCGGACCTGCAACGCGAGCTCGGGCTGACCTATATCTTCATCGCCCACGACCTGTCGGTCGTGCGCCACGTGAGCAACCGCGTGGCGGTCATGTATCTGGGGAAGATCGCTGAGCAGGCGCCGGCCGATGAGATGTGGAGCCACCCGCGCCATCCGTACACCGACGCGCTGCTGTCCGCGGTGCCCCTGCCCGATCCCGAGCACGCCAACCAGCGTGACCGGATCATCCTGGCCGGCGACGTGCCGTCGCCGATTCACCCGCCGTCTGGCTGCCGGTTCCATCCGCGCTGCCCGAAGGCAAGGCAGACCTGCGTCACCGACGAGCCGGAGCTCATCACCCGGCTCGGCGACGACGCCGAGCACCTTGCCGCATGTCATTTCCCGGTCGAAGATGGCGAGGACATCTCGCTCTCGAAGCCGGCGATCGCCGAGGACCAGCGCGTGGTCGAGTCCGGCCTAATCGCCGGCGCCTGAAGGTTCGGGCAGGAGGAAGCCAGATATGACGTATGACATCCAGGCTGTCGGGGAGTCGCAGGAAGTCCCGGAACCCACCGACGTCGTCGCTGCGATTGCGCAGAAGCAGATCGAAGGCAAGAGCCCGTGGGTGCTGGCGCTGCGGCGGCTGCGCCGGGACCGGGCGGCGATGATCTGCCTGGGCGTGATCGTTCTGATCGTGGCCTGCGCGATCGGCGCGCCGATCTTCGCGGAGCTGACCGGGCACGGCAACATGCAGCAGTTCACCGACACCGGGCTGACCCCGGCGGGTACGCCCGTCGGCCCGAACGGCACGTTCGTGCTCGGCACCGACGACCTCGGCCGTGACCTGCTGGTGCGGATCGCCTACGGGGCGCGGATCTCGCTGTTCGTCGGCGTGGTCGCGACGGCCGTGACGGTGGTGGGCGGGACGATCATCGGGCTGGCCGCGGGGTATTTCGGCGGGCTGGTCGACTCGGTGCTGGCGCGGTTCATGGACTGGCTGCTGGCGGTGCCGTTCCTGCTGTTCGCGATCACGCTGTTCTCGGTCGCGGTCGTGCACCCGATCTTCGGGATCATCGGCCCGGGTCTGCCGATCGTGATCATCGTGCTGGGTTTCTTCGGCTGGGCGTCGATCGGGCGGCTGGTCCGCGGGCAGGTGCTGTCGATCAAGGAGAAGGAGTACATCGAGGCGGCCCGGGCGCTGGGCGCGGGGCCGTGGCGGATCATGTTCATCGATATCCTGCCGAACCTGCTGGCCCCGCTGATCGTGTACAGCACGCTGCTGATCCCGGCCACGATCGTGGGCGAGGCGACGCTGTCGTTCCTTGGTGTCGGCGTGCAGCCGCCCACGGCCGACTGGGGCCAGATGATCTCGACCGCCTCCGGCATCTTCCTCTACGGCCCGTGGTGGTACCTGCTGTTCCCCAGCCTGGCGCTGCTGTTCACGACGCTGGCCTTCAACATCTTCGGCGACGGGGTCAGGGATGCCTTTGATCCGCGCGGCGACCTCTACGTCTAGGAGCTAGCAGTGGCCCGATTCCTGATCCGCCGCGTCCTGCAGGGGATATTCGTCCTCCTGCTGATGACGTTCACGGTGTACGCGATCTTCTTCCTCGGCCCCGGCCCGCAGTACGTGGCCAGGGCCCTGGCAGGCAAGGCAGCCCCGCCCGCGCAGGTCCGCGCCGTCGCGCACCAGCTGTTCCTGGACCGGCCGTGGTACGTGTCCTACGGGCACTACATGGACAACCTGCTGCACGGCAACCTGGGGACTGACTACTACAACCACGTGCCGGTGACCACCACGATCAGGGAGGCACTCCCGATTACGCTGTCGCTGGTGATCGGCGCCTCGGTCATCTGGCTGATCGTCGGCCTGGCGACCGGCATCCTGTCGGCAGTGCGGACCCGGTCGGTTATGGACCGCTTGTTCACCACCCAGGCGCTGGTGTTCTACTCGATGCCGACGTTCGTGCTGGGCCTGCTGTTCATCTGGATCCTCTACTACACGCTGACCACGCACAACATCCCGCTGTTCCCGGCGCCAGGTCCGCCTGCGGCCTTCACTCAGAACCCGCTGACCTGGGCGCACGACTATATCCTGCCGTGGTTCACGATCGCGCTAGTGTCGGCGGCGACCTACACCCGACTGACGCGCGGCTCGATGCTCGACGTGTTCGGCGAGGACTACATCCGGACCGCGCGATCGAAGGGCATGTCCGAGCGGCGGGTGGTGATGCGGCACAACCTGCGGGCGTCGCTCACCCCGGTGGTGACCCAGTTCGGCCTCGACGTAGGCACCCTGATCGGCGGCGCGATCGTGACCGAGCAGGTGTTCAGCCTGCCCGGGCTCGGCTGGACCGCCCTCCAGTCGGTCAACCGGCAGGACCTGCCGGTGATCCTCGGCATCGTCATCGTCGCGTCGACGGCGATCGTCGTCTGCAACATCATCGTCGACATCTTCTATGCGATCCTCGACCCGCGGGTCCGGCTGCACTAGGAGAGCAGGCGTGGGCCCGGTGCTGCAGGCGCAGCGCCGGGCCCTTCGCGCGTGCTAGCTACCTGCCGCCGTGCTCGCCGCGGTCGCCGCGGCGGCGCAGGTACCGCTCGAACTCCCTGGCGATGGCGTCCCCGGTCGCCTCGGGCAGGTCGGTGGCGTCCTTGGCCTCTTCGAGGGTCCGGACGTACTCAGCCACCTCGGCGTCCTGCTCGGCCAGCTCGTCCACGCCGCGCTCCCAGGCCCGCGCCTCGGCGGGCAGGTCGGCCAGCGGCAGGGAGATGTCGAGGATGTCCTCGATGCCGCGGAGCAGGGCCAGGGTGGCCTTCGGGCTCGGCGGCTGGGCGACGTAGTGCGGCACGGCTGCCCACAGGGATACCGCCGACAACCCGGCGGCGGAGCAAGCCTGCTGCAGCACGCCGACGATCCCGGTGGGCCCCTTGTAGTCGACCGGCTCCAGATGGAGCTGGGCCGCCAGGGCGGCGTCGGAGGCGGCCGCGGACACCGGCACCGGCCGGGTGTGCGGCGAGTCCGCCAGCAGCGCCCCGAGCAGGATCACGATCTCGACGCCCAGCTCCGTGAACGCGGTGACCAGCTCGGCCGTGAACCCGCGCCAGCGCATGTTCGGCTCGATGCCCTGGACCAGGACTACGTCCCGGCCGACGCCAGGCGGCTTGGCCAGCGCCAGCCTGCTGGTCGGCCAGACCAGCCGCTCCGTCATGCCCTCGCTGACGTCCATGACCGGCCTGGTGACCTGGAAGTCGTAGTAGTCCTCCGGGTCGATCTCTCCGGCCGGGGTGGCGCTCCACGCCTCGATGAGATGGCTGATGGTTCCGCTCGCGGCCTCGCCTGCGTCGTTCCAGCCCTCGAAGGCCGCGATCAGCGCCGGCGACTCCAGTTTGCCTACGGACTGCACCTCTATCGTCAGCCACCTCCCTCGCCGCGCCGCCGGGACCGGCGCCCGGGCGGATACGGTCAGCCTACGTGCACCAGGGTCAGACGGGGCCGATCAGGTTCACTGCCGACCACCGCGATGATCACCCATCGGCCGGCAACGGCATAATTCTGCCCGTGCCATCTTTGCAATCCGCATCGCCCCCGCCCGCCGACGAGCTGCAGGCCGTCCTGTTCGACATGGACGGAGTCCTGGTGAACTCCGAGCCGCTCTGGTTCCAGGCGGAGTCCGGGGTGATGGCGCGCCTGGGCGGGAGCTGGAGCGACGGCGATCAGCACGTGCTGGTCGGCGGGTCTATGGCGGTGACTGTCGCCTACCTGCTCGAGAAGGGAACGAGGCGCGTCGATCCGGCGGTCGTCGAGAGCTGGCTGACGGAGTCGATGATCGAGTTGCTCGCGGCCGCTCCGCTGCCGGTCATGCCGGGCGCGGGCGAGCTCGTCGCCGAGGTCGCCGCGGCCGGCCTGCCGTACGGGCTCGTGACGTCCTCCGAGCGGGTGATCATGGACGCCGTCCTGGCCCGGTTCGGGACGGCCTTCCCGGTGACCATCTGCGCCGAGGACGTCTCGGCCACCAAGCCCGACCCCGAGGGGTACCTGCTGGCCGCGCAGAAGCTGGCGGTCGATCCGCGCCGGTGCCTGGTGATCGAGGACTCACGCAATGGCGTCGCCGCCGCCGAGGCCGCGGGCTGCGTGGTGGTCGCCGTGCCCGGCGTCGTGTCTATCCCGGCGGCGCCGCGGCGACTGGTTCTCAGCACCCTGGCCGGGCTCACCGTGGCCCGGCTGCGGGCGGAGTTCGACCGGCTGCGCTAGCAGCTCCGTGGCCGGGCCGCGCCCGTGCTGTACGGCAGACTGCCAGAACTGTGCCACCATGGAGGAAAGCTCCTTGGCTGCCCGGCCGGAGGGCGGCCTCACCGGGGGAGGCGACAGTGGGGACCTGGCTGAACATCGCAACGTTTCCCGTATGTCTAACTGTCACGGTTGTCGGTCTTGTCCTCAGTTTCATCGCCTGGCGCAAGAAGGGCCTGCGCAGCGGTCTGCGCGGTGCCGCCTGGTCGCTGCTGCCGCTGGCGATGTGGCTGACGGGCGCGGTTGGGCTGGTCGGTCGCATCGGGTCGGCGATCGTGCAGTTCGCGAGCGCGTTCGTCTTCTCGCCGAAGGCCTGGCTGGGCGTGATCCTGGCCTGCCTGGCCGTCCTGCTGTTCCTGATCTCGGGTGGCATCCCGCTGGTCAGCGGTACCCGCAAGCGCAACAAGAAGCGGCGCGAGCGGGTCCGGGCGGCCCAGTCCGAGCCGGCCGCGGTGCAGCCGGCCCAGCGGCAAGCCCCGCCGCCGCCGGCCGACGACGACATGGGCGATGTCGAGGAGATCCTGCGGCGGCGCGGGATTAAGTAGCCGGGCCTGCAGCTCATCGGTCCGCGTTCTCCATGCGGTCAGCAGAGAGCTGGGACGGAACTCGGACCCGGGGCTCGACGCGCCGCGATGCTGCCGGATCGGGCTTATGTCCGCATTCGTCCGGCCACAATCGCGCCAGAACCGCCACCGGGGGTTGGCCAGCCTGCGGAAACTTGCGAAGCTCGCAGGAAGGACCAATGCGCCGGACGGTGCCGGAGCGAGGAGGCGCATTCCCGATGATCCGGAGGCAGGTAGCGGGGCTGGGCGCGTTAGCCACGGCGGTGGCGCTGATCCTGGCCGGCTGCGGCGGCAGCGGCGGCTCAGCGGGTCAGCCGGCACCCTCCCACGGCCCGACCAGATCGCCCGGCCCGGACAGCAGCTACGGCGCTGCCATTTCCGGTGTGGTCAACCCGTCCGCGGCCACCGGCGGGACGATGACGTGGGACCTGACCGGCAGCCTGAACTCGACCGACTATCAGGACATGTACTCGTCGTACATGTGGGATTTCGCCCGGCTGTACAGCATGCAGCTGCTGACCTACAAGTCCTGCCCGGGCCAGTGCGGGCTGCAGCTGGTCCCGAGCCTGGCCACCAGCCTCGGCACGCCGAGCGACGGCGGCCGGATCTGGACCTACCACCTCAAGCCGAACGTGAAGTTCCAGAACGGCGACGCGGTCACCGCGGCCGACGTGAAGTACGGCGTCGAGCGGACGTTCGCCCGGAGAGTCCTGCCGGCCGGGCCGATCTACTACCAGGCGCTGCTGCAGGACTACACGTATCCGGGACCGTACGTGGACCGGGCGAGGAACGTCATGGGGCTGTCGTCGGTGACCACCCCCGACCCGACCACGGTGGTGTTCCACCTGAATCAGCCGTTCGCCGACTTCAACTACGTGGTCGCCCTGCCGCAGAGCACCCCGGTGGAGCCGTCCTGGGACACCGGCGCGCACGGCGGCGCGCAATTCCAGCTCGACCCCGAGTCGACCGGGCCGTACCAGTTCCAGAGTTACGCGCCGGGCAAGCAGCTCACGCTCGTGCCGAACCGGTACTGGAACGCGTCGACTGACCCGCAGGCCAAGCAACTGGCCAGCAAGATCGTGGTCAATCTGAGCGCGACCAAGTCGGCCCTGGACCAGGACCTGCTAGCGAATCAGGCGCAGCTGGACCTACGCGGCGCCGGCCTTCCGGCGGCGGCGCAGGATCAGATCCTGGCGAGCCCGGCACTGAAGGCCGACTCCGACGATCCGGTCAACGGCTTCCTCCGGTTCGCCTACATCAACACCACGGTGATCCCGAACCTGCACTGCCGCGAGGCGATCGAGTACGCGGCCGACAAGACGGCGTTGCAGGGCGCATACGGCGGGCCGGTGGCGGGCGGCCAGATCGCCAGCACCGTGCTGCCGCCGACCGTCCTCGGCTACCGGAACTTCGACATATACCAGGCGACGTCGATGCCGGGCGGCGATGCCAGGGACGCGAAGGCCCAACTGCGCAAGTGCGGCAAGCCCGGCGGCTTCAGCTTCACCATCGCCTACCGGACGGACTCGCCCGGTGACCGGCAAGCCGCGGCCGCGCTGCGGGTGGCGCTGCTGAAGGTCGGCATCAGCACCACGCTGCGGGGCTTCCCGGCCGAGAAGTACTACACGAACTTCGCCGGCGTGCCCGGCTACGTGCACGCGCACGACATCGGCATGGCCCTCGGCAGCTGGGGCGCTGACTGGCCGGACGGGTACGCCTTCCTGTACGAGCTATCCGACGCCAGCGCGATCAGCCCGGTCGGGAACGTCAACATCTCCGAGCTCAGCGATCCGGTCATCAGCCGGCTGTTCAACCGGGCCACGACCACGCTCAGCGTGTCGGCCACCTCGGCCATCTGGCCGAAGATCGACCTGCAGATCATGAAGGACGCCGCGATCTTGCCGATCGTCTACCAGAAGGTCCTGTTGTACCGGCCGCCGGACCTGACGAACGTGTACGTAGACGCCGTCTACGGCACGTACAACTACGCGGTACTCGGCCGGCAGAAGTAGCACGCCCGCCGTCGGCCGCACGCAGATCGGAGAACCGGGTCAGCAGCCGGCCAGGAACCGCAGCAGGTGGCCAGTCACGGCCGCGGGCTGCTCTAGCTGCACGAGGTGGCCGGCGCCGGGAATAAGCACTACCTCGCGCAGCTCGGAGACCAGCGCGTGCATCCGCCCGACCGGGTCGCGGCCGCTGAACCCGGCCAGGTCCACATCCCGCTGGCCGGCCAGGAAGAACGCCGGGATACCGCGGATGACCGGGTCCAGCCCGGCCGTGTCCTGCCAGCGCAGGTCCAGCGCGCGGTACCAGTTCAGTCCGCCGGTGAAACCCGTCCGGCCGAACTCGGCCGCGTAGTACGCCAGTTCCGCCGCGGTCAGCCACGGCCAGGGCAGCGGCGGGGCCGCCGGCAGTACGTCGAGGTAGCCGCGGCCGGCCGAGGGGTGCGAGAACACGCTGAAGTACGAGCCCTGCCCGCTCAGCGCCCAGAAGATCCGGGTCAGGAACTCCACCGGCCGGGCGGCCAGCTCGGCGTCGGCCGGGCCCGGCTGCTGGAAGTAGTGCATGTGCAGGAAGTGGTCGCGCGCGGTCGCGGCGAAGACCTCGCTGGGGCGACGCCGGGACCGCCCGGTGTAGGGGTTGTTCAGCACGATGACGGCGCGGAGGCGTTCGGGCTGGCGCAGCGCCAGCTCCCAGACCAGCTGGGCACCGAAGTCGAGTCCGACCAGCACCGGGCGATCGACTCCGCAAGCCTCGATCAGCCCGGTGATGTCTCCGCACACGTGCCCGGAGTCGTACGCCGCGACGTCGGCCGGGGCCGAGGTGCGGCCATAGCCGCGCAGGTCAGGCGCTATTACCCGGTACCCGGCCGAGGCCAGCGCAGGCAGCTGATGGCGCCAGGAGTACCACAGGTGCGGGAAGCCGTGGCAGAGGATTACCGGGGTGCCCGTCCCGGCCTCGGCGACGTGCATCCGGATCCCGTTGACGTCAGCAAACCAGTGCCGGACCCCCGGAAGCGGCGGGAACTCCGGCGCCGGCCGGGCCACAAACTGTGATTTTTCCGGTGACACGGAGCCGACGGTACGCCGTGCCCCGGCCGCTGGCCTAGCTGGCGTCGGCCGGGGCCTCGGCTGCGACGGACTCGGCCGTGTGCGGGGGCGCTTGCGCGGGCACGGCCGTGTAGCCCGGCCTGGCGGCCGACGGCTCCGTGGCCGGCAGCGGCGGCGGGGTGCCGCCATAGGCCGGGCAGAGGTCCTGGTGCGAGCACCACGAGCACAGCCGGCCCGGCCGCGGCCGCCAGTCGCCGCTGGTCCGCGCGCGATCGATCGCCTGCCACAGCGCGTTGATCTTGCGCTCCGTCGCCACCAGGTCGGCCTCGTCCGGCATGTACCTGACGATCTCGCCATTGCCGAGGTAGATGAGCTGGAGCATGCGGGGGACCGCTCCGCCAGCGCGCCAGAGCGCGACGGCGTAGAACTTCATCTGGAACAGCGCGCGCGCTTCGTACTCCTCTCGCGGCGCGATCCCGGTCTTGTAGTCGACGACCCGGACCTCGCCGGTCGGAGCCACGTCGAGCCGGTCGATATAGCCGCGCAGGGCCAGGCCGGACGCCAGCATGGCGTGCACCGACATCTCGCGCTGGTAGGGCTCCAGCCGGGTCGGATCCTCCAGGGTGAAGTACCGGTCGAGCATCTCGCAGGCGCCCTCGAACCAGGCCGCCTGCTCCGCGCCGTCGGCGAACATGGTCCCGAGCTCGGGCACCTCGGCCAGCAGCCGGTCCCACTGGCCGGGCAGCAAATCGCGGGCCGCCTGCGGGGTCCGCCCGGCGGCCGGCTCGTCGAACAGCCGCTCCAGCACCGCGTGCACCAGGGTGCCCCTGGCCGCGGCCTGGCTTGGCGGCTCAGGCAGCTTGTCGATCACCCGGAACCGGTAGAGCAGCGGGCAGGTCATGAAGTCGGACGCCCGCGACGGCGACAGGCTCGGTCCTGGTGCCTCTTCGGCCGTCGGACCGGGCCGGCCGGAGCGATGCCAGCCGGAGCGATGCCGGCCGGGGCGGTCCCGCCCGCGGCCTCGCTGATGGTGTCGCTCATGTTCGCAGACTAGGGGAGCGCTCCGACAGTCGCCGGCCGAACGCCGGGCCCGCCACCAGAATCGCCGTGGTCCGGCCAGCTCAGATGCGCTCCTACCAGCCCGCACCGCGTAGCATCTATACGTGGCAGGACCCAGCATGAATGGCGGGCCGCAGGGCACCGGCGGACCCGCGCAGGACCCCGCGTCCGGGCGCCGGTATGACCCCAGGCAGGGCCTGATCATCGGCAGGCCGTTCGGCATCCCGGTGTACGTGTCGCCCTACCTCGTGCTGGTCGCCGCCGTGCTGGTGGCGCTCTACGGCGGCGCGCAGGGGTCGCTGCCTGGCAGCCTGCACGGCCCGGTCGCCCGGTACGGCGTCGCGGCCGCGTTCGTGATCCTGCTCTACGTGTCCGTGCTGCTGCACGAGCTCAGCCACAGTCTTGTGGCCAAGGCGTTCAAGTTGCCCGTGAAGCGAATCGTGCTGTACCCGCTCGGCGGGTTCTCCGTCATCGAGCCGGAACCGCCCACGCCGGGGCAGGAATTCCTGGTGTCGATCGCCGGGCCGGCCATGTCGCTGGTCATCGCGGGCGTCGTCTACTTGCTCGACCGGCCGGTGCACTCCACCGGGGTGCTGCACGCCATCCTCGACCTGGTCGTGTTCGCGAACCTGCTGGTGGCGATCTTCAACATGCTGCCGGGCCTGCCGCTGGACGGCGGCCGGGTGCTGCGGGCAGGGCTGTGGAAGCTGACCGGCAACGCCGGGTCGGCCACGGTGATGGCCGCCTGGGCCGGCCGGATCCTGGCCATCGTCCTGGTGCTAGCGCCGATGACAGTGTCGGCGCTGGGCGACTTCAGCATCAGCGGCCCGTACGGTCTGTGGCTGATCGTCGTCGCGATCTTCATGTGGATGAGTGCCGGGCAGGCGCTGCGGTCGGCCAAGATCAGGGAGCGGCTGCCGTCGCTGCAGGCGCGGACGCTGGCCCGGCGGGCGATCCCGGTGCAGTCGTCGCTGCCGCTGGCGGAGGCCATGCGGCGGGCTGACCTGGCACAGGCCAGGGCGCTGGTGGTGGTGGACCACGACTCTAAGCCCATCGCGATCGTGAACGAGGGCGCGGTGATGGCCACGCCCGAGCAGCGCCGGCCGTGGGTGGACGCCGGATCCCTGGCCCGGACGATAGACGACGGGATGATCTTGCCGGCGGACCTGTCGGGCATGGACCTCATCGAGGCGGTATCCAAGGTGCCCGCGTCCGAGTACCTGCTGGTAGAGCCGTCAGGGCAGGTCTACGGCGTGCTCGCGAGGTCCGATCTCGACCTGGCCTTCGGAGCCGTCTAGCCAGCGGCGCGCGAATCCGCCGTTAGCCTAGCTAGCTGTGATCACGATGCGGCGCGGGCCGTTTGCGCCCGGCGACCAGGTCCAGCTGACCGATCCGAAGGGCCGTCAGCACCGGCTGGTGCTGACCGCGGGCAAGTCGTTCCACACCCATCGCGGCGCGCTGGCCCACGATGACCTCATCGGGCAGCCCGAGGGCTCCGTCGTCATGTCCGCGGGCGGCACCGCCTATATCGCGCTGCGGCCGCTGCTGGCCGATTATGCGCTGTCCATGCCGCGCGGCGCCGCCGTGATCTACCCGAAGGATGCCGCACAGATCGTCGCGCTGGCCGACATCTTTCCCGGCGCGCATGTGATCGAGGCCGGGGCCGGCTCGGGCGCGCTGTCGTGCTGGCTGCTGCGCGCGGTGGGCGAGTCCGGCCGGCTCCTTTCGTTCGAGCGGCGGCCCGAGTTCGCGGAGATCGCCGCGTCCAACGTGGCGCAGTATTTCGGCGGACCGCACCCGGCGTGGCGGCTGATCGTCGGCGACCTGGACGGCGCGGGCATCACCGACGCGGACCGGGTCGTGCTCGACATGCTCGCGCCGTGGGAGCACGCGCACGCCGCGGCGACGATGCTGATCCCCGGCGGACTGGTGTGCTGCTACGTCGCGACGACGACACAGCTCGCCCGGACGGTGAGCGCGCTGCGAGAGCAGGGCAACTTCGCCGAGCCGGCCGCCTGGGAGACGCTGCAGCGCGGCTGGCATGTCGACGGGCTGGCGGTGCGGCCCGAGCACCGGATGGTGGGGCACACGGGCTTCCTGGTGACCGCGCGGCGGCTGGCCGACGGAGTCACCGCCCCGCCGCGCCGGCGGCGTCCGTCCAAGGGCGCGGAGGCCGAACTGGCCGAGGCCGCGCTGGCGGGGGTGGATGTCAGCCCGGAAACGGCCGATGCCGGGCCGGCCGGGGCCTGATTTACGCCGCCACGCCGTCACAGGGGTAGCCAGTTTCCCGGATCGTGACGCAGAATGCGGCCTAACGGGCCTGCCGCCAGGTTACGAAGCGGGTCTGGATAGGTAGGGTCTAGGTAACTCAGCTCTCCGGGAGGGGGTGAGGGGCATGGCCTCTCGTGACGACAGCGTTCACTCCGGCCGGCACGACGACGAGGTCAAGGTCCTGACCACGCAGATCTCCTTCCTCGAAGAGGAGGTCGCGGCACTGCGTGGCCGGCTTGCCGACTCGCCGCGCCAGACTCATCTGATCGAGCAGCGGCTGCGTGAGGCCGAGGCGAACCTCGCGGCCATCACCGGCCAGAACGAGCGGCTCGCGAGCACGCTGCGCGAAGCGCGCGATCAGATCATCGCTCTGAAGGAAGAGGTCGACCGGCTCGCGCAGCCGCCGAGCGGCTTCGGTGTGTTCCTGGCGGCGACTGAGGAGGGCACCGCGGACGTCTTCACTGGCGGCCGCAAGATGCGAGTGAGCGTCAGCCCTGGCATCGATCTGGAGACGCTCAGGCCCGGCCAGGAGGTCGTGCTCAACGAGGCGCTGAACATCGTGATCGCGCAGGGCTACGAGACCATCGGCGAAGTCGTCATGCTCAAGGAGATCCTTGACGGCGGCGACCGCGCGCTGGTGATCTCGCACGCCGACGAGGAGCGGATCGCGCGGCTGGCCGAGCCGCTGATGTCGGCGACGCTGCGGTCTGGCGACTCGCTGCTGCTGGAGCCGCGCTCGGGCTACGTTTACGAGCGGATCCCGAAGGCTGAGGTCGAGGAGCTCATCCTCGAGGAAGTCCCGGACATGTCCTACTCCGAGATCGGCGGGCTCGGCCCGCAGATCGAGCAGATCCGGGACGCGATCGAGCTGCCGTACCTGCACGCGGACTTGTTCCGCGAGCACAAGCTGCGGCCGCCGAAGGGCGTGCTGCTATACGGGCCGCCCGGCTGCGGCAAGACGCTGATCGCCAAGGCGGTCGCGAACTCGCTGGCCAAGCAAGTCGCGGCCCGGACGGCGCGGGACGCGCAGGACGGCGACGCCGACGGCGACGTCAAGGAGCGGCGCAGTTTCTTCCTGAACATCAAGGGCCCGGAGCTGCTGAACAAGTACGTGGGCGAGACCGAGCGGCACATCCGGCTGGTGTTCCAGCGGGCACGGGAGAAGGCCAGCGAGGGCATGCCGGTCATCGTGTTCTTCGACGAGATGGACTCGATCTTCCGCACCCGCGGGTCGGGCGTCTCCAGCGACGTCGAGAACACGATCGTGCCGCAGCTGCTGAGCGAGATCGACGGCGTGGAGGGCCTGGAGAACGTCATCGTCATCGGCGCCTCCAACCGGGAGGACATGATCGACCCGGCCATCCTGCGGCCGGGCCGGCTGGACGTGAAGATCAAGATCGAGCGTCCGGACGCCGAGGCGGCACGCGACATCTTCTCCAAGTACGTGCAGGCCGATCTGCCGCTGCACCCGGACGACAAGTCCGAGCATGGCGGCAACTGCGACGCCACCGTCGCCGCGATGATCCAGCGCGTGGTGGAGCGCATGTACTCCGAGACCGAGGAGAACCGCTTCCTCGAGGTCACCTACGCCAACGGCGACAAGGAAGTCCTGTACTTCCGCGACTTCAACTCCGGCGCGATGATCCAGAACATCGTGGACCGGGCGAAGAAGATGGCGATCAAGGAGTTCCTGGAGACCGGGCAGAAGGGTCTGCGTGTCTCGCACCTGCTGGCCGCGTGCGTGGATGAGTTCAAGGAGAACGAGGACCTGCCCAACACGACGAACCCAGACGACTGGGCGCGCATCTCCGGCAAGAAGGGCGAGCGGATCGTCTACATCCGCACGCTCATCTCCGGCAAGAGCGGGACCGAGGCGGGCCGGTCGATCGACACGGTTGCGAACACTGGCCAGTACCTGTGAGCTTCAGGTCAGGCTTCGCCCGACCTGAGCCCACAGGCCTGCTAGCCCGGGGGCGACCCCCGTACCCCCGCGGCTGTGAGCGTCAGGTCAGGCTTCGCCCGACCTGAGCCCACAGGCCTGCTAGCCCGGGGGGCGACCCCCGTACCCCCGCGGGCAGTGAGCGTCAGGTCAGGCTTCGCCCGACCTGAGCCCACAGGCCTGCTAGCCCGGGGGGCTACCCGGCGGGCATCGGGTGGCCGGCGAAGTTGCCCTCCGCCAGGCGCGGCGTGCGAGGCGCGGGGCCCCCGGCATTAGGCTCTTAGACATGAGCGCGCGCCGGGTCATGGGCATCGAGACCGAGTACGGCATTTCCGTACCCGGCCAGCCGGGAGCGAACGCCATGGTCAGCTCCTCCCAGGTGGTGAACGCTTACCAGGCTGCGACCACGGCCCGGGCGCGCCGGGCGCGATGGGACTTCGAAGAGGAGAACCCGCTGCGCGACGCGCGGGGCTTCGATCTGGCGGCCGAGGCGGCCGACGCCTCCCAGCTGACCGACGAGGACCTCGGCCTGGCCAACGTGATCCTGACCAACGGCGCCCGGCTCTACGTGGACCACGCGCACCCGGAGTACTCGGCGCCCGAGTGCACCAACCCGATGGACGCGGTCATCTGGGACAAGGCGGGTGAGCGGGTGATGGCCGAGGCGGCCACCAGGGCAGCGGCGCTGCCGGGCGGGCCGGCCATCCAGCTCTACAAGAACAACACCGACAATAAGGGCGCTTCGTACGGCTGCCACGAGAACTACCTGATGAGCCGGTCGACTCCGTTCGCCGACATAGTCAGGCACCTGACGCCGTTCTTCGTGTCCCGGCAGGTCGTGTGCGGGGCGGGCCGCGTCGGCCAGGGCGCGGACGGGCGCGACGAGGGTTTCCAGCTCAGCCAGCGCGCGGACTTCTTCGAGGTCGAGGTCGGCCTGGAGACGACACTCAAACGGCCGATCATCAACACCAGGGACGAGCCGCACGCGGACCCGGACAAGTACCGCCGGCTGCACGTCATCATCGGCGACGCCAACATGAGCGAGATCTCGACCTTCCTGAAGCTCGGCACCACGTCGCTGGTGCTGGCCATGATCGAGGACCGCTTCCTGGCGGCGGAGCTGGCCATCGAGTCGCCGGTCGCGGAGCTGCGCGCGATCTCGCACGACCCGAGCCTGCGGCATTTGGTGACGCTGCGGGACGGCCGCAAGATGACCGCGGTGCAGCTGCAGCTGGAGTACCTGGAACTGGCCAGGAAGTTCAGCGAGGACAAGTACGGGGCCGACGTCGACGACGTCACCAGCGACGTGCTGAACCGCTGGGAGAGCGTGCTGGGCCGGCTGGCCGAGGATCCGATGCTGCTGGCGCGCGAGCTGGACTGGGTGGCGAAGCTTGAGATCCTGGAGGGCTACCGGTCCAGGGACGGCTTGTCCTGGGGCCACCCGCGGCTGCAGCTGGTCGATCTCCAGTACGCGGACGTGCGGCCCGACCGCGGCCTGTACAACCGGCTGGCGGAGCGCGGCCGGATACAGCGGCTGACGACCGAGCGGGCCGTGCTGCGGGCCATGGACGAGCCGCCGGAGGACACCAGGGCCTACTTCCGCGGCCGGTGCCTGCGGCAGTACCCGGACGCGGTGGCGGCGGCGTCGTGGGATTCGGTTATTTTTGACATACCGGGCAGGGAGTCGCTGCAGCGGGTGCCCACTCTGGAGCCGATGCGCGGCACCAAGGCGCACGTTGGCGACCTGCTGGACAAGTGCGAGACCGCGAGCGAGCTGGTCGCCGCGCTCACCGGTAAGGACTAGCCCGCCGGGCATAGCGCCGCTAAGGCCGTAAATGGTACTTAATTGCCCTCGACGTAACTCGTGTGGCTGTGTCTATCCTGGCCACGAGTTGTCTCGACGTGATACCGATGCTCTGGTCCAGGGTTGGATGGGGCATGGGCAGGCGAGGATAAGCGTTACAACACCGCGGACGGCACCGCGGAGCACGGAGGTTTCGAGGATGGCGACGAAGGACACCGGCGGGCAGCGGCAGACTTCCCGGCGCACCGAGGAAGAGCAGGAGACCGCGCCGCAGGAGACCGATGAAGTCCGGGAGCGGCAGGACAAGCTGACCGACGACGTAGACGCGATCCTCGACGAGATCGACGAAGTGCTCGAGGAGAACGCAGAAGAGTTCGTCCGGTCCTACGTCCAGAAGGGCGGAGAGTAACCGGCCCGGGCTAGCACAGCCCTTAGCGAACGCCAGCATCCCCGGGCGCGCCGCAGGCCCCGCCAGGCATAGGGTCTAACTGATTGCGGGATGAGGCGGCGTCCGCTCGCCTCGGAGTGGGCCGGGAAGGACATGTGCGGTGGGCGGCATTGAACCTCAGGCACGGTGGCAGGCGTCGGCGTTCCTCGCGGCCGGGTCATCGTCATTCAGCGACTTCCTCGCCACGACGGCGCCCGAGCTGCTGCCCGGCCGGGGCGGCAGTCAGGCCGGGTCGGTTCCGGGCGCGGTGACCGTGGCGGCCGGCGGAGGCGCGAGTGCAGGCGGCCAGGACCTGCCGCATGGCACCACAATCGTGGCCGCCGTCTGTGACGGCGGCGTCGTCATGGCCGGCGACCGCCGCGCGACGGCCGGCAACATGATCTCCCAGCGCGACATCGAGAAGGTGTTCCGCAGCGACGAGTACTCCTGCGTTGGTATCGCCGGCGTGGCGGGCATCGGCATCGAGGTCGTCCGGCTGTTCCAGGTGGAGCTGGAGCACTACGAGAAGCTCGAAGGCCGGTCGCTGTCGCTGGAGGGCAAGGCGAACCGGCTGGCCGGCTTCGTCCGCGGCAACCTCGGCGCTGCGATGCAGGGACTGGTCGCGGTCCCGCTGCTGGCTGGCTTTGACGAGGAGGTCAACCACGGCCGCATCTTCAGCTATGACGTCGCTGGCGGCCGGTACGAAGAGCAGCGGTTCGCATCCATCGGCTCGGGCTCGGTGTTCGCCCGCGGCGCGCTGAAGAAGCTGTACCGGGACGGGATGTCGGCTGAGGAAGTCGTGCTCGCGTGCATGCAGGCGCTGTATGACGCGGCCGACGACGACTCGGCCACCGGCGGGCCTGACCTGACCCGGCGCATCTACCCGGTGATCGCGACCGTGACCGCGGACGGCTTCGACCGGCTGTCCGAGGAAGACTCGGGCCGGTACGCGCAGGCCGTGGTGAACGAGCGGATGACCGCGCCGGATGGTCCGGCGGCGCCCATGGCGCAACTCAAGTCCTGACCCGGATTACTCAGCTGACCCCTCTCGAGTAAGGAACGCTAGCGGTGTCGATGCCGTTCTACGTGTCACCCGAACAGGTGATGAAGGACAAGGCGGACTTCGCGCGCAAGACGATAACGCGCATCCGCAGCGGCGTCGTGATCACGTGCGAGGCCGGCATCCTGTTCGTGGCGCCCAACCCGTCTCGGGCCCTGCGCAAGTTCAGCGAGCTGTACGACCGGATCGCCTTCGCCGCGGTCGGCCGGTACAACGAGTTCGAGAGCCTGCGCAAGGCGGGTGTCCGGTACGCGGACATGACGGGCTTCCAGTACGACCGCCGGGACGTGACCGCGCGTGGTCTCGCCGACTGGTACGCGCAGGTGCTCGGCACGCTGTTCACCGACAGCAACAAGCCGTACGAGGTCGAGATCGTGGTCGCCGAGGTCGGCAAGTCGGCCGACGACGACCAGATCTACCGGATCATCTTCGACGGCACGGTCGTCGAGGAGCGGCTGGGCTACGTCGTGATGGGCGGCCAGGCTGAGCGGGTCGCGGACGTCCTCAAGCCCAGGTACCAGCCCGGCCTGTCGCTGACCGAGGCGATGGGGCTGGCGATATCCGCGCTCGCGGCGCAGAACGACGGGAACAGCACGCCCGAGCCGATCACCGGTGACCAGCTGGAGGCGGCGCTACTCGACCGAAGCCGGACACACCGTGCATTTCGTCGGCTGTCCGGGGCCGGCCTCGACACGCTGCTGGCCGAGGCCAGGGCCCAGGACGGCACCCCTGCGACCGCTCCGGCGGACAGTTCCGCGCCCGCCTCCGGCGAGGGCGGGAACGGCTCGGGGCCCGGCGCGGACAGCGCCAGCTGAGCGCGCGAGGCGGCCGCTGGGGACCAGGTCAGGGTGGCGTGAATCGCGGGTACGGCGTTGATACTGTCGGTAAGGGGGCCGGACTACCGCGGTCCCTATCTCGTGGCTGGAGGACACAGTGACGGCCGATCTGGCAACGCTAGCTGGCATGGACGCCCCGACGCGCCTGCTGATCGACGGCCAGTGGTCGTCGGGCCGGTCCGGGATCCTGCCGGTGCTCAACCCCGCCACCGAGGATTTGCTGGCCGAGGTGGCCGACGCGAGCCCGGAGGACGGGCTGGCAGCCGTCGACGCAGCTGCGCGCGCTTTCCCGGCCTGGGCCGCGACGCCGCCCAGGCAGCGGGCTGAGTGCCTGCGCAAGGCGTTCGAGCTGATGACCGCCCGGTCGGAGCAGCTCGCCCGGCTGATGGTGCTGGAGAACGGCAAGGCGCTGCGGGACGCGCGCGGCGAGATCCTCTACGCGGCCGAGTTCTTCCGCTGGTACGCGGAGGAAGCGGTGCGGATCGACGGCCATCTGTCGGTCGCGCCGTCCGGTGCGAACCGGATCATGGTGCAGCGTCAGCCGGTCGGGGTCAGCTACATGATCACGCCGTGGAACTTCCCGGCGGCCATGGCCACCCGTAAGATCGGGCCTGCCCTCGCCGCGGGCTGCACGGTCGTGCTCAAGCCGGCCAAGGAGACCCCGCTGAGCGCGCTGGCGGTGGCGGCGATACTGTCCGAGGCTGGCGTGCCCGACGGCGTCGTCAACGTCGTCCCCACCAACAAGCCGGGTCCGCTGACCGAAGCGGTGCTCGCCGATCCGCGAGTGCGCAAGCTGTCTTTTACCGGGTCAACCGAGGTCGGCCGGATGCTGCTGAAGCAGGCGTCCGACTACGTCACCAACTGCTCCATGGAGCTCGGCGGCAACGCCCCGTTCCTCGTCTTCGACGACGCCGACGTGGACGCCGCGGTAGAGGGTGCGTTCCTCGCCAAGATGCGCAACGGCGGCGAGGCGTGCACGGCGGCCAACCGGTTCTATGTGCACGAGCGGGTGGCCGATGAGTTCTCCGCCAAGCTGGCTTCGAAGCTGGCCGCGCTGCACGTCGGCCCCGGCCTGGAGGACGGCGTGGACCTCGGCCCGCTGGTGAACGCCGACACCCGGTCGAAGGTCGCCGACCTGGTCGACTCGGCCACCGGGGCCGGCGCGCAGGTGCTGACCGGCGGCCGGGCTCCGGACCGGCCGGGCTACTACTACCAGCCGACCGTGCTCGACGGCGTGCCCGCCACCGCCGGGATCCTGAGCGAGGAGATCTTCGGGCCGGTTGCCCCGATCGTGCGGTTCTCCGACCCGGACGAAGCCATCGCGATGGCCAACAACACCGAGTACGGCCTGGTGTCCTATCTCTACTCCGGCGATCTGGCCCGGGCGCTGCGCACGGCCGAGGCGCTGGAAGCCGGGATGGTGGGTATCAACCGGGGCGTGGTCTCCGATCCGGCCGCCCCGTTCGGCGGAGTGAAGCAGTCCGGCCTCGGCCGCGAGGGCGCGCACGAGGGGCTGCTGGAGTACACGGAGACCAAATACATAGCGGTCGACTGGTAGGCGGGGCAGTGGACCGGCGGATCTTCGGGCTTGAGAACGAGTACGGCGTTACCTGTACGTTCCGCGGTCAGCGCCGCCTGTCGCCGGACGAGGTCGCGAGGTACCTGTTCCGCCGGGTCGTGTCCTGGGGGCGCAGCAGCAACGTCTTCCTGCGCAACGGCGCGCGGCTGTACCTGGATGTCGGCAGCCATCCCGAGTACGCCACGCCTGAGTGCGACAGCCTGATCGACCTGGTCACGCACGACAAGGCGGGGGAGCGGATCCTGGAGGGCCTGCTCGTCGACGCCGACACCCGGCTGCGGGAGGAAGGCATCGCCGGCGACATCTACCTGTTCAAGAACAACACTGACTCGGCCGGCAACTCCTACGGCTGCCACGAGAACTACCTGGTCGGCCAGGCACGGCGAGTTCGGCCGGCTGGCGGACGTGCTGATCCCCTTCCTGGTCACCCGCCAGATCATCTGCGGCGCGGGCAAGGTACTGCAGACCCCGCGCGGCGCGGTGTACTGCGTAAGCCAGCGCGCTGAGCACATCTGGGAAGGCGTGTCCTCGGCGACCACCCGGTCGCGGCCGATCATCAACACCAGGGACGAGCCGCACGCGGACGCGGAGCGGTTCCGCCGGCTGCACGTGATCGTCGGCGATTCGAACATGAGCGAGACCACGATGCTGCTGAAGGTCGGCGCCACCGACCTGGTGCTGCGCATGGTCGAGGCCGGAATCGTCATGCGGGACCTGACGCTGGAGAACCCGATCCGGGCTATCCGGGACGTCAGCCACGACATGACCGGGCGGCGCAAGGTCCGGCTGGCCAACGGGCGCGAGGTCAGCGCGCTGGATATCCAGCAGGAATACCTGACCAAGGCGCTGGACTTCACCGCGCGCAAGGGCGCCGACCCGATAACCGCACGGGTACTTGACCTATGGCAGCGGACGCTGCGCGCAGTGGAGACCGGGGACCTGGAGTCGGTCTCCCGTGAGATCGACTGGGTCACCAAATACCACCTGATCGAGCGGTACCGGGCCAAGCACGACCTGCCGCTGGCCTCGCCGCGGGTGGCGCAGCTCGACCTCGCCTACCACGACGTGCACCGCGGCCGTGGCCTGTACTACCTGCTGCAGAAGCGCGGCGCGGTCGAGCGGGCCTGCCGGGACATCGACATCTTCGCGGCCAAGTCGGTGCCGCCGCAGACGACCAGAGCGCGGCTGCGCGGCGAGTTCATCCGCCGGGCCCAGGAACGGCGCCGTGACTTCACCGTCGACTGGGTGCACCTCAAGCTCAACGACCAGGCCCAGCGGACCGTGCTGTGCAAGGACCCGTTCCGCTCGGTCGACGAGCGGGTGGAGAAGCTCATCGCCGGCATGTAGACCAGTGAGCCGCATAGGCCGAGGACATTAAGCCTGACCGGCTTAATAGTCTCCGTCTTGATGAGGATCAGCTCGACATCGATCCGCGAGCGGCGTGCCCGGCTGCTGACTGGCCAGCGGCAGTATTCACCCCGATCCGGGCAGAGTCCCAGCGGGATAGTCAAGCTGCGCTCGCGCCGCTACTGAGCGTTGCTAGAGTCTGCGGGTCGGAGGGGGCGAGGGTTCAAACGGGGGGCTCGTTTCGTTGGCGGAGCAATGCCTGTTGCCAGTAGCCGCGGCTGAGCCGCGGCTGTCGGTGATCATCCCGGCCCGGGCGGAAGCGACACTGATCGGCGGCGTGCTGGACCGGCTCTTCGAGTCAGTCCGGATGTCGTGCGAGGTGCTGGTCGTCGTCGACAGCGCCGACGACGAGACCGTGCCGGTCGTGGACGCCTATGCCGAGAAGCAGGCCCAGCTGGCGTGCCTGGTCAGCAGCTACGGTCCGGGCCCGGCGAACGCCATCCGGTTCGGGCTGGATTCCGCCAGGGGCGGCGTGCTCGTCGTGATGATGGCCGACGGCAGCGACGACCCGGCCCAGGTCGACCCGCTCGCCCGGCTGGTGGAGCGCGGCGTCGTGGTGGCAGCCGCGTCCCGGTACATGCCCGGCGGCCAGCAAATCGGCGGGCCTGTGCTGAAGCGTGCGTTGTCCAGGGCGGCGGGAACGTCGCTCCGGCTGCTCGCCCGGACCGGCACCAGGGACGCGACTAACTCGTTCAAGGCGTACTCGGCGGCCTTCGTGGCGGCGGCCGGCGTCGACTCCCGGCGCGGCTTCGAGGTCGGGTTAGAGCTCACGGCCAAGGCCAGACGGCTCCGGCTGCCGGTTGCGGAGCTGCCGACCATCTGGCTGGACCGCCAGCACGGCCAGTCCGGCTTCCGGCTGGCCAGCTGGCTGCCCGGTTACCTGCGCTGGTACCGGTTCTGCTTCGGGCCGCGGCTGGCGCTGCCCGCCCTGCGGGCCAAGGCCGGCGGCCGGTGAGCGGCTGGGTCTCCGCGGCCAGGCCGCGGGCGGCCGAGCTACTGGCGCGATTGATCCCGGCGGCGCTGGTCCCTGGGGCCCGGCTGTCCGCGCCGGCCCGGCTCCAGACGGCACTGCTCCAGAAGGCGCCGGACCAGGTCCTGCGGCGCGCCCCCGAACTGCTGCGGCGGGCGCCGGAGCTGCTGCGCCCGGCCCGCGGGACAGCCGGGCCGGCCCCCCGGCCGCGCCCGGCCCGGCCGGTGCTGGCCGCCGCCGCGGTCGGCTGGGCGGTCTGCGGCCTGGCGCTGTTCGCGCTGTTCCTGCACATGTCCAGGACGGTCCCGGTGAACTCCGACGGGGCCGCGAACGCGCTGCAAGCGTGGGCGATGCTGCACGGCAACCTGCTGCTGCACACCTGGCGGCTTTCCGATGTGTCGTTCTACACGACCGAGCTGCCGCAGTACATGCTCATCGAGCTGATCCGCGGCCTGCACCCCGACGTCGTGCACATCGCGGCTGCGATGACCTACACGTTCGTGGTGCTGCTGGCCGCGCGGCTGGCCAAGGGCGGGGCGACCGGGACCCAGGGCCTGCTGCGGGCGGGCATCGCAGCCGGCCTCATGGTGGCGCCCCAGCACTCCGAGGTCGCCGTGCTGATGCTGTCGCCCGACCACGTCGGCAGCACGGTCCCGGTGCTGCTGACCTGGTTGCTCATCGACCGGGCGAAGCGGCGCTGGTACGTGCCACCGGTGGCCTGCGCGCTGCTGGGCGGCGCCCTGGTGGCAGATCAGATCGTGCTGCTGACCGGGATCGCGCCGCTGGTCGTCGTCGGCGTCGCGGTGGCCTACCAGCGGGTGATCGGCGCGCGCGCGCCGCTGCGCCGGGGCTGGTACGGACTGGCGCTGGCGACCGCCGGGGCGGTCGCGGCGGAGGCCGGCTGGCGGGCGCTGGCCCTGATCAGGGCGCACGGCGGCTTCTATGTCTTCCCGGTGTCGGACCGGGTCGTGGGCTTCGCGCACCTGCCGGGCAACCTGCTGCAGACCTACCAGGGGCTCCTGCTGCTGTTCGGCGCGGACTTCATGGGCCAGCGGCCCGGCCTGGCTCTCGCGCTCGCGTTCGCCCACCTCGGGGGCCTGGCGCTGGCGGCCTGGGGGCTGTGCGCCGCGATCCGGCGGCTGGCCACCGCCGACCTCGCGGTCCGGCTGCTGGCGGCCGGAACGCTGATCAGCCTGGCGGCATACGCCTTCGGCCCGAACGCCTACCAGGCGCTCAGCAGCCGCGAGTTCGCCGCCGTGCTCCCGTTCGGGGCGGCGCTCGCGGGCCGGCTGCTAGCGGCGCGGCTGCGCCAGGCCCGGCTCGTCCCCGCCCTGGTCGCGGTGCTGGCCATCTACGCGGCCGCCGTGGTCAAGGTCGCCTCCATGCCGCCGGTTCCCGGCCAGAATCAGGCGATCGCGGACTGGCTGGCCGCGCACAAGCTCAGTTACGGGCTGACCGGCTACTGGATGGCGAACTCGATCACGCTGGACAGCGGCGGCGCCGTGCGGATGGCGCCGATCAAGGGCGCGGGCACCGTCTGGCCGTTTGCCTGGGAAGACGACCCTGGCTGGTTCAACCCGGCCAGGCACGTGGCGAATTTTGTCGTGCTGCCCGCGGACGGCGCTGGTCCGGGCGCTAATCCGCCGACCCTGACCAGTGCGATCGCGACCTTCGGACAGCCCGCTCAGGCCTATTTCCTGGCCGATTACACGGTGCTGGTGTGGCCGACGAACCTGCTCGCGGCTCTGCAGCATCAGTAGCCGGACCGCCGCCCGGCCGCCCTGGGCCAGTTGCCGCCATGACCCGATCCGGTCACTCGATGCCGGTAGGCTCGACGCGTCTTTTACTTTCTTGACTCATCCAGACTCTGAGGACAATCATGCGCCGCATCGCTGCGTTCCTGTTCGTCCCGGTGGTCGCCTGCGCCGTGCTCGCGGGTTGCGGCAGCTCGTCACCGGGGTCGTCGGGAAACGCCAATACCTCCGTCAGCGTGTCTGGCGACTTCAACAAATCACCGAAGGTCACCATCCCGGCCAGCGTGCCGAGCAGCAAGCTTTCCTACAGCACGGCGATCAAGGGAACGGGCAGCGCGCTCGTCTCTGGCGACGTGACGCTTGCCAACGTCGTGCTTTACAAGTGGACCGGGAAGAGTCACAAACTGCTGGACAGCACCTTCACCTCCGGGCCCCAGCTGATCCCGACTACCGTCGGCCTGCCCGGCCTGGCCAAGGCGCTGAAGGGCGAGCACATCGGCAGCCGGGTGCTCGCGGTCCTGCCGCCTAAGTACGGCTACGGCACCGGCGGCAACTCCAACCTGGGCGTGACCGGCAAGGACACCCTGGTGTGGGTGATCGACCTGCTCCAGCAGTTCAGCCCGAACGCGTCCGCGGCCGGCGTCGCAGACCAGCACCGGCGGCGGCAAGCTGCCGACTGTGACGGCCGCGGCCGGCGCAGCAGCCGACGGTCAAGGTTCCGAAGGGCTCGCCGCCGGCCAAGCTCTCGACGACGACGCTGATCGCCGGCACCGGGGCGAAGCTGACCAGCGGTCAGACGGTCGTGGCCCAGTACGTCGGCGTGAACTGGCGGACCGGGAATGTGTTCAGCGCGTCCTGGCCGTCGACGAAGCAGCCGACCGGCGAGCCGTTCGCATTCCAGCTCGGCAGCGGCGTGATCCAGGGCTGGAGCAACGGGCTGCCCGGCGTGCGGGTCGGCAGCCGGGTCATGCTCGTCATCCCGCCGGCGCTGGGCTACGGGCCGACCGGCGGCCAGGCGAGCGCGGGGATCAAGAAGAACGACACCCTCGTCTTCGTGATCGACATCCTGTCGGCGCACTAGCCGGCGGCATTTTCCGGGCTCTCCCGCCGTCGCGGGAGGGCCCGGAGTGCTGCCCGGGCCCGGACGGTCCGGCGCGCTATCCGGCCAGGCTGGCCGCGTACCGCCCGGCCGCCGCGGCCGTGAGGAAGTAAGCCGGGTCGTCGTCCAGTCCGCGGCCCATCGAGGACAACCGGACCGGACAGGCCCGCAGCTGATCGAAGAGCCCGTCGACGCGGATCCGGACCAGCCGGTGCCGGTGGCCCAACGTCGCCGCGGCCGCCTGCACCGCGGCGCCGAACTCGCCGGGCAGCTCGGGGACCACGATGTCGGCGGCGGCCAGTGCCACCCGGCCGTACGCGGTCAGGCTGTGGTGCGAGATGCCGCGATGCCGGTCCCGCGGATCTGCCTCGCTGACCCGCAGCGACCCGACCGGCCGTGCCGCCGAGCACGGCCGCGGCGTTGATTGCCTCACCGCAGGCCACGCCGGAGAACCCCCAGCGGGTGCCGGTGCCCAGATTGCCAGGGCCCTGGGTCACCACGGCCAGCTCCGCGCCGAAGACGTGTCTGGCGGCCAGCAGCCCGGTGTGCAGGGTCACCGCCTCCAGGTCACCGCCGAATGCCTGACCGACCGTGATCGTGCCCGCCAGCCAGCCGAGTTCGCGCAGCTCCGCGGCCGTCCGGGAGAACCAGGCCGGGAGCGCGCCGCCGTCCAGCATCACGTACGCGACCGGGCGGCGGCCGCCGCGTTCAGCCAGGTAAGCGGCCAGGATCGCGGGCAGCGCCGAGTGCAGGTCGGCCACCACGACCGGCATCCCGCCCAGGTCGTCGGCATCGCGCAGGACGTCGTGGTAGGGCGAGCCCGGCTCGTCTGCCCCGGCGACGACGGCTTGCAGCGGCGTGTACCTGGCCTTGACCAGGTGGCCGGCCGCGGGAGAGTCGGGCGGGAGGCGATCGGGCATGGCCACGACCAGCGCATATCCGCCGGTGCCGAGGCGCAAGTCCAGGGCGGCGGTGTTGAGCAGCACCCGGTCGCCCGGCCGCGGGGTCCCGGTCAGCGCCGGGTAGGCCAGTGCGCGGACCGGCTCGCCCGCCACCGTCACCTCGAGCTCCAGCGCGCCGGCCCACGTTCGGCCTACGGCAGAAACCTCGCCACTTCGCCACCTGATCACTCCGGCAGGGTAGCGTCGGTGGCGGGGAAAGGAAGGCCATGTCCAGGCGGAAGACCGAGCGACTGCTGAGCCTCGTCGTCTGCCTGCTCTCGGCCCGCAGGTACCTCACGGCTGCGCAGATCCGGGACGCCGTGCCCGGCTACCCGGACTCGTTTGAGGCGTTCAAGCGGATGTTCGAGCGAGACAAAGACGAGCTGCGTGAGCTGGGCATCCCGCTGGAGACCGGCATCAATCCCGGCAGCGAGGAAGAGTCCGGCTACCGGATCTCCCGGCAGGCCTACGAGCTGCCGGAGATCCGGCTGGAGCCGGATGAGGCGGCGGTGCTCGGGCTCGCGGCCCGGGTCTGGCGCCGGGCCGAGCTGGCGGGCGCGGCCGAAGGGGCCCTGCTGAAGCTGCGGGCCGCCGGGATCGAGGCCGAGGACATGAGCCAGCCGGGCATCGAGCCCCGGCTGCAGACGGGCGAGGCGGCGTTCGGCCCGTTGTGGGAGGCGGTGCGGGACCGCCGTCCGGTGACGTTCGGCTACCTCGCGGCCGGCCGCAGCACGGCGCAGCAGCGCAAGCTGGACCCGTGGGGCGTGGTCAACCGGCGCGGCCGCTGGTACGTGGTGGGCCTGGACGGGGACCGGGGCGAGCAGCGGGTGTTCCGGCTGAGCCGGATCTCCGGCAAGGTCGAGCTTCACCGGGCCGGCCGGGTCGGTCACGGTGCCGCCGGGCACCGACGTGCGCGGCGCGGTCCGGGCCTGGGACACCGGCGCCCCGCAGCAGCGGACCTGCCTGCTGCGGATCCGGGCCGGGGCCGGTCACGGCCTGCGACGCCATGCGCTGGCCACCCGGCCCGACCCGGACGAGCCGGGCTGGGATCTGGTCGAGGTGAGCTACACCGACATCGGCTGGTGGAGCGAGCACATCGCGTCGTTCGGCGCCGACGTCGTGGTGATCGAGCCGGTCGACCTGCGCGAGGCCGTGATCGGCCGGCTGAAGGGGGCGCTGGCATGACCGCGGATCCGGCCATCGCACCCAGGCCGGGCCGCCGCGACCGGCCCACCGCCACCGACCGGCTGCAGCGGCTGCTGGCGCTGGTCCCGTACGTCGTCAGCCGCAACGCCGTCGGGATGGCCGAGACGGCCGCCGCCTTCGGGATCACCGAGCCGGAGCTGGTCGACGACCTCAACATGCTCTGGTGCGTGGAGCTGCGGTCCCCGGACCCGTACTGCCCGATCGACCTGTCCTACGAAGGCGGCGAGATCGTGGTGAGCGAGGCCGAGGCCATGGACCGGCCGCTCCGGCTCGGCGTCGACGAGGCGTGCGCGCTGCTCATCGGGCTGCGGATGCTGGCCGAGCTGCCCAGCATCGGGGACGGATCGGCGCTCAGCCGCACGATCGCCAAGCTGGAGGCCGCGGCAGGCAGCGCCGCCAACCCCAGCGCGCAGGTCGCGGTGCAGGTGGATCACCTCACCGGAGCGTCGATGACCGCTGAGGTCACCGACGCGCTCAGCCACGGCCGCCGGGTGCACATCTCGTACTACGTGCCGGGCCGGGACGAGGCGACCGAGCGCGACGTCGACCCGATGCGGCTGCTGGTAGTCGAGGGCCGCAGCTACCTGGAGGGCTGGTGCCGCCGGGCCAGCGCCGTGCGGCTGTTCCGGCTGGACCGGATCCTGTCGCTCGAGATCCTCGAGGTCGCCGCCGAGGTACCCGCGGGTGCGGAGCCGGTGGACGTGGACGGCGGTCTGTTCCGACCGTCGCCGCAGGACGTCCTGGTCGAGCTGGAGCTGACCGCGGCCGGCCGCTGGGTGGCCGAGTACTACCCGTGCGAGCGAGCCGAGGACCTGCCGGACGGACGGCTGCGGATCACGCTGCGCACGCCGGACACCCAGTGGGTGCGCAGACTGGCGCTGCGACTCGGCGAGGATGGCCGGGTGGTGGCGCCGCCGGAACTCGCCGCGCGAGGTCGCGACGACGCTAAGGCGGCACTCGCCCACTATGCGTGATCATCCGAGCTGTCCCGGCACGGCGAATGTCGCGTTAACGGACCGGTCAGCTGTCGTCTGACCGGCCGCAACGTTGGGCGGCTTCGATAGAGGCCGTGTGTAGACTCTGGCCAGGACCGAACAGGCCCGGCACCCTGCTGAATGGGGACAGACATATGTTTGATCCGAGCGCGCCACACATCATCATTCTCTTGATCGTGGTCTTGCTCCTGTTCGGGTCGAGGCGGCTGCCTGGTGCGGCGAACGTCGCTCGGCCAGTCCATGCACATCTTCAAGAAGAGCGTGGCCGGCCTGAGCCAGGACGAGGAGCCGGCAGCGCGGCGAAGCGGGCTCTACCGCGAACCAGGACTTCACCTCGGCGCCGGCTCACGGCCACGCCGCAGGCGCTGCCGTCGACCCAGCCCGCCCCGGCGGCCGGACCAGCAGACGCAGCAGATCCAGGACCTGCAGCGGCAGGTGCAGGACCTGCAGCGGCAGGCAGCCACCGGCAACGCCGGGCAGACCGAGCCAGCCGCTGTAGGGAACGCCGACCGATATGGTCATGCCGGACGACGGCCTCGGTTCGGTGGCGGCTGCAGCAAGCGCTCGGCCTGAGCCACCGGACCAACCCGCAGGCGCGGATGCCGCTCATGGAGCACATCCGCGAGCTGCGAAACAGGGTTGTCAAGGTCATCCTCGCGGTGGCCGTCGGCGCGATCATCGCCTGGTTCTTCTACCAGCACATCTGGACCTTCATCGAGCGGCCGTACTGCCGGCTGCCGCAGCCGCAGACCGCGTTCGGGCCCAAGGGCAGCTGTCACCTGTACGTGACCGGGCTGTTCGACGCGTTCTTCCTCAAGCTGCAGATCTGCATCGTGGCGGGCATCATCGTGGCCGCGCCGGTCTGGCTGTACCAGCTGTGGGCATTCATCGCGCCCGGCCTGTACCGGCGGGAGCGGCGCTGGGCGTACTACTTCGTCGGTGCCGCGGTGCCGCTGTTCGCGATCGGCGCGACGATCGCCTACTTCGCGATGACGAAGGGCATTCACTTCCTGCTGGGCGAGGTCCCGGCCAACGCGGTAGCGCTGATCACGATCAACACCTACCTCAGCTACGCGGGGGCGATGCTGGCGCTGTTCGGCATCACCTTCGAGCTGCCGCTGGTGTTCGTGCTGCTGAACCTCTCCGGCGTCCTGACCCACGCGCGGTTCAGGAAGTGGCGGCGGATGATCATCTTCTTGATCTTCGCCTTCGCCGCCGTCTTCACGCCGAGCCCGGACCCGCTCAGCATGCTGTTGCTGGCGCTGCCGTGCCTCGTGCTGGTGGAGGCGTCAGAGGTGTTCGCCTGGGCGCACGACAAGCGCAAGGCGCGCTCGGGCAGCCTGGCCTATCCGGGTCTGAGCGCCGACGAGGTGTCGCAGTACGGCCTCGACGAGTCGATCGACGAGTCTGAGGATGTAGACGCGTAACGTCGGCGAGCGGGAAATGCAGCAACCAAAAACCCGCGGGTGATCAGTTTCCTGTTCACCCGCGGGCCTTTTGCGTGTCGCTGGTCCGCTTCGCTGCGCGACTGGTGTTCGCCGCGCCCGGCGAGCGCTACCTGGCGGTGGCATCGACGCCTGCGCAAGCCGGCCGGAGCGCCGCGGCGCTGCCTGCCCGTGCCCGCTGCGTGCGACCTGATGCCTAGCCCCCGGCCCCGGCCCCGGCCGCTGCGCGACCTGGTGACGGTGACCGGCCTGCGGCGCGACGGGGCCGAGTGACCAGTCGCCGCGGCCCGCATGAGACTCGGGTACATCTCGTACATCGTGTTCCTCCTTACCGTGCGGGTCCCTGTTGGCCCGCACTGAACACACTCGCGGTAAGGCGTGGCGGCAGCGAATCGGGTGGAGTACCTATTTCTGCCGGGCGCCCGCCTTAGGCCCGTGAGCAGGTCTTAGCTGACCCGATGAAAAACCAGAGGCGCAACCTGAAATACGGCGCAGTACGCTCGGATGTCAGGGTTTCAGATGGCCTCCCCGCGACCTAAGAGGAGGCATCACCCGATGACAATCGGCGAGTACTACCGGCAGCGGGCACCCGAGTACGACGAGGTGTACGCGAAGCCGGAGCGACAGGCCGACCTGGCTGAACTCAAGCGGCTGACTGCCGCCGCTGGTGGCGGGCCGCCGGGTGCTGGAGATCGCGGCGGGCACCGGATACTGGACGCAGGTGATCGCGCCCGCCGCGGCCGCGGTGACGGCGACCGACCTGAATCCCGAGACGCTCGCGGTGGCCGGCGGCCAGGGACTACGGGCCCGCCCGGCCGCTGCTGCTGACCGCGGACGCGTACCGGCTCGATGCCGTGCCAGGGCGAGTTCGACCTGGTGTTCTGCGGATTCTGGTGGTCACACGTCGCGCGGGCGGACATCGGCAGGTTCCTGGCCGGGGTGGCCGCGCGGGCCGAGCCAGGCGCGCGGCTGGTGCTGGCCGACAACCGGTACGTGCCGGGCAGCAACCATCCCGGTCACCAGGACCGGGCCTGGACGGCGACACGTTCCAGCTGCGCAAGCTCCGGGACGGGCGCGAGTACGAGGTGCTGAAGAACTTCCCCGGCCGTGCGCAGCTCGCCGCCGACCTGCGCCCGTGGGCGGCGGACCTGCGGTACACCGAGCTTGACTACTACTGGCTGGCCAGCGCGAGCTGACCGGGCGGTGCGAGCCGCGGGCGGCGCCCGCATAATCTTGGCGGTATGAGCGAGGCGGTCAGCCCGGCCGATCGGTATTCGGCCTCCCGGCAGCGCCAGGAGGCCGACGGGCCGCGGCTAGCGCGCCTTCCAGCAGCTGTACGGCTTCGAGTTCGACGACTTCCAGCTGCGGCGTGCCGGGCGCTCGACTCCGGCCACGGCGTGCTGGTGGCGGCGCCGACCGGGTCCGGCAAGACGGTCGTGGGCGAGTTCGCCGTGCATCTCGCGCTGGCAGCAGGGCCGTAAGTGCTTCTACACGACGCCGATCAAGGCGCTGTCGAACCAGAAGTACAACGACCTCGTGAGCCGGTACTCCGCGGACACGGTCGGGCTGCTCACCGGCGACAACAGCATCAACGGCGAGGCGCCGGTGGTCGTGATGACCACCGAGGTGCTGCGGAACATGCTGTACGCCGGTTCGCTGACGCTGGACGGCCTGGCGTACGTGGTGCTGGATGAGGTGCACTACCTCGCCGACCGGCTGCGCGGCGCGGTCTGGGAAGAGGTGATCATCCAGCTGCCCGAGTCGGTGCAGGTGGTCGCCCTGTCCGCGACCGTCAGCAACGCCGAGGAGTTCGGCGACTGGATCCGCCAGGTCCGCGGCGGCACCACGGTGATCGTGGACGAGACCAGGCCGGTGCCGCTGTGGCAGCACATGCTGGCCGGCCGGCACCTGTACGACATCTTCAACCGGAACGTGGCGCCGTGAATCCGGACCTGCGCCGGCTGGCCCAGCGCGAGCTCAGCGGTGGCCGTGGCCAGCGCGGGCGCGGCAACGGCCGGCCTGGCGGCCGTGGCCGGAACGGCGGCCGGCCGGGCGGGTACCGGGTGCCGCGCCGGCCGGATGTCGATCGAGCGGCTCGACGCCGAGGGCCTGCTGCCGGCGATCACGTTCATATTCAGCCGGGCCGGCTGCGACGCCGCGGTGCAGCAGTGCCTGCAGGCGGGACTGCGGCTGACCACGCCGGACGAGGCCGCCGAGATCAGCGAGATCGTCCGGGCCAGGACCGCAGGGCTAGACGAGGCCGACCGGCTGGTGCTCGGGTACGCGGACTGGGTGACCGGGTTGCGGCGCGGGATCGCCGCGCATCACGCGGGCCTGCTGCCGACGTTCAAGGAGGTCGTGGAGGAACTGTTCGAGGCAGGCCTGATCCGGGCCGTGTTCGCGACCGAGACGCTCGCGCTCGGCATCAATATGCCGGCCAGGACCGTCGTGATCGAGAAGCTGGACAAGTGGAACGGCGAGCATCACGCCGACCTGACCGCCGGCGAGTACACCCAGCTGACCGGCCGGGCCGGGCGCCGGGGCATCGACGTCGAGGGCCACGCCGTCGTGCTCTGGCAGCCGGACATGAACCCGATCGCCGTGGCGGGCCTGGCCGGCACCCGCACCTACCCGCTGAACTCTAGCTTCCAGCCGACCTACAACATGGCGGTCAACCTGGTCGGCCAGGTCGGCCGGGCGCGCGCCGCCAAGCTGCTCGAGTCGTCGTTCGCGCAGTTCCAGGCCGATCGGGGCGTCGTCGGCCTGGCCAGGCAGGCTGGCCGGCTGCGCACGGCAGGCGGCCGGGATCGAGGTCAGCTGCGACCGCGGCGACCTGGAGTCCTACGACGCGATCCGGCGCGAGCTCGGCCAGCTGGAGCGGGACGAGGCGCGGCAGCGGTCGGTGGTCCGGCGGGCCGAGGCGATGGCGTCGATCGAGAAGCTGCGGCCGGGCGACATCATCGACGTGCCGGCCGGCCGCGCAGGCCGGCGTCGCGTCGTGCTGCAGCGGGGCGGCGCGGACGGCGAACGTCCCGCGCCGCTGGTGCTGACGACGGACCGCCAGGTGAAACGGCTGTCGGTGGCCGACTTCCCGGTCCCGGTCAGCCCGATCGAGCGGATCAGGATCCCGCCCTCGTTCAGCCCGCGCTCGCCGGAGGCGCGGCGCGACCTGGCGTCGACGGTGCGGAACAAGATCGCGGGCGTCGGACCTGTCCCGGCGCGCAGCGCGGGCCGGGCCGGTCGGCGGACGGCGACGCCGCGATCAGCAGCGCTACGGCGGCGGCTGCGCAGCCATCCCTGCCACGGCTGCCCCGATCTGCAGCTGCACCTGCGTGACCTGGAGCGGCGGGCCCGGCTCGACCGGGAGGCCACAAGCCCTGGAGCGCGCGTCTCCGGCCGGTCGCACGTGCTCGCGCGGACCTTCGGCGCGGGTGTGCTCGGTGCTCGAGGACCTCGGCTACATGGCCGGCGACGAGGTGACCGGCGAAGGCAGGCGGCTGGCTGCGCTCTACACCGAGCTGGACCTGCTGGCCGCCGAGTGCCTGCGCCGCGGCATCTGGGCCGGGCTGAGCCGCGGCCGAGCTCGCGGCGTGCGTGTCGGCGCTGACGTTCGAGTCCCGCCGCCCGGAGGACGCCGCGCCGCCGCGGCTGCCGCACGGCCGGCCGCGCGAGGTGCTCGCCGCCGATGGTCGAGCATCTGGGGCGAGCTGCGGGCGGCCGAGGCCGGACAGCACCTGTCGTTCCTGCGCGAGCCCGACCTCGGCTTCGCCTGGACGGTGCACGCCTGGGCCCGCGGCACGGCCCTGGACCAGCTGGTCGGGCCCGAGCTGACCGCCGGCGACTTCGTCCGCGCGATGAAGCAGCTGATCGACCTGCTCGGCCAGCTGGCGGTCGCGGACTCCGGCGGCGAGCTCGCCAAGACCGCACGGGCGGCGGTGGACTTGCTGCGCCGCGGTGTCGTCGCTTACTCGGGCGTCGGCTGAGCCGCGCTAATTTGGTTTGCACGGCCGCGGCCGGGCACGCCAGGATTGTGATCATGACGACTTCGCGGGAAGCCACGACGGTGCCGGTGCGGCGCGTGCGGGAGAGCGACTGGGCCGCGCTGCGCGCCGCGCGGCTGGCTGCGCTCGCGGATGCCCCGTACGCGTTCGGCTCGACCGTGGCCAGGGAGCAGCAGTTCACCGAGGAGACCTGGCGGGACCGGACGCGGACCGGCGCGGTCTTCGGCGCCTGGTCCGGTGCCGAGATCGTCGGCCTGGCGACCGCGCGGGATGACCCGGAGGAACGGCTGGGGCCTGTACGGCATGTGGGTGCACCCGGACCTGCGCGGCACTAGCACCGCGAGCGCGCTGGCCGACGCGGTCTGCGCGCCGCACGCGCGGCGGGCGCGGACCGCGTCAGCCTCTGGGTGACCGAGGTCAACGGACGGGCCGGTCGCGTTCTACGCCCGGATGGGGTTCGCGCCGACCGGGGAGCGGCAGCTGGTCCGGCCGGAGGAACCCGACCACTGGGAACTCCAGCTGGCCCGCGACCTGCGATAGCTCGTTCCCGGCTAGCGCACCCGGAAGTACATCGTCGGATGCCAGAACCGGTTCATCTTGTGAAAGCCGATCCGGTGCCGGTGTGCTCAGCGCCGAACGTCCAGTTCCCGTACCGGAATAGCTCGACGTGCTCGCGGCCGAAGAAGGCCAGGTCGCCGCGGCGGGCCTGGCGCCAGCTGATCCGGATGAGGGCGTGGCTGTCGAGCATCTCGAAGGTCGTGCGCGGCAGCACGATGCCTGCCTGCCGGTAGGCGGCCCAGACCAGGCCGGAGCAGTCGTAACTGCGCGGGCCCACGCCCCCCACCGGTAAGGCTTTCCGCGCTGCCGCCGGGCGAAGTTCCAGGCGTCGAGCCGCAGCCGCCGCGGGATCCCGGCCGGCCTGCGGTGCTGGCCGGATCCGGTGGCCGCGCGCGCGGTCGTGGCCAGCGCGACGCTGACGGGCAGGGCGGCGGCGATGGCGAGCGCCGCGGCCAGCAGGACCGTGTGTATCCGCGCGCCCCTCAGGCTCGCTCGGATTGTCTGCGTGGCGGCGGGGCGGGCGGGGATCACGGCAGTGCGTTCGCTCACGGCTGGCTCCCTGGCGCAAGACTGCGCCCGGACGCGAGCCGGGCGCGTGCGGATGGGACGCGTGCGGGACGTGCGCGAGCGGTCCGGGCCTGCCGCTGGCAGCCCGGACCGGGCCGGACATCGCCCGGCGCGGCGCCGATCACCGGCAGGTCGTAGACGCGCCGGATGCTGCTGCCGAGCCGGGTGATGTCGGCGCCGTAGACGTGCACGGAGATGGCGACACCGTCGCCGTGGTTGCGGACCCGGTGGATGTCGCCGGGCGGCGCGAAACCGCTCACCACGCCGACGTCGTTCTGGCTGCGGCCGACCAGCGCGAGCCGCTGGGCGTCCGGGGTGAGCGCGTACAGCTCCTCGTACTCGGCGCCCTGGATGACGCCGAACACGCACCACGTCACGTGGTCGTGGATAGGCGTGACCTGGCCGGGCCGCCAGACCATCGCGGTCACCGAGAATGAGCCGTCCGGCTCTACGTGCAGCAGGTGGCAGCGGTAGTCGTCCGGGTCGCCGGCCCGCTCTTCCGGGGTCAGGATCTCGGGGCCGGGCAGGCAGCGCTCCAGTTCCCTGGCCACCAGCTCGGCCGTGTGCTGCCAGTCGGCGTGCTCCCGCGTCGCCGCCCGGATGCCCTCGACCAGGCTCGCGGGACAGCGGGTACGGACCGGCGCTATGACCGTCATGCTGTCCTCCTGCCCTCGCTGTTCGTGATCAATCTCGGGTGTACCCAGCCTAGGGAGTTCTCCCGGCCGGGCTCCAATGCCAATAAGCCATGGATCCATAGAGGCCAGGTATGGATCGCAATCCGGCCGCCGGGGTGGGCCGGGACTGGCAGGATTCGGGCATGGGCTCCCTGATGCTGCTGGACAGCGCCTCCATGTATTTCCGGGCCTTCTACGGCGTGAAGGAGACGATGACCGCGCCGGACGGGACGCCCGTCAACGCCGTCAGGGGCTTCCTGGACATGGTCGCCCGGCTGGTCCGGGCCCGGCGCCCGGACCAGGTCATCGCGTGCCTGGACCTGTCCTGGCGGCCGGCCTTCCGGGTCGCGGCAATCCCGTCTTATAAGTCACACCGGGCTAATCCCGACGGATCCGAGCAGATCCCCGACGATCTCACCGTGCAGGTCCCGATCCTGCTGGACGTGCTCATCGCGGCCGGGATCGGGCTCGCGGGCGCGGACGGCTTTGAGGCAGACGACATCATCGGGACCCTCGCCGCGGCGGCGCAGCGGCCGGTCGAGGTCGTCACCGGGGACCGGGACCTGTTCCAGGTCGTGGACGACGACCGGCGGGTGACCGTGGACTACATCGGCAAGGGCGTGGCCAACCTGGAGATCTATCGACGAGGCGGCCGTCGCGAAGAAATACGACATACCCGGCAGGTCGTACGCCGCGTTCGCGGCGCTGCGCGGTGACCCGAGCGACGGCCTGCCAGGGGTGCCGGGCGTGGGGGAGAAGACCGCGGCGGCGCTGATCCGCTCGTTCGGGTCGGTCGAAGCGATCATCGCGGCGCTGGACGCGGGGCACGGGGGCTTCCCGGCCGGGAGCCGGGCGAAGCTCGCCGTGGCGCGGCCCTACCTGGAGGCGTGCATGCCGGTGGTCACGGTCGCCGCGGACGCGCCGGTGCAGGCCGAGGGCGGCTGGCTGCCGTCGGTGCCGGCCGACCCTGGCCGGGTCGCGGACCTTGACCAGCGCTGGGACCTGGGCTCGTCGCTGGGCCGGATGCTGTCGGCGCTTGCGTCCGACCCGGCGTAGGCTGCCCGGGCCGATCGGCCCAGGCAGGTCCGCGCGGGCGGCCGGTCCTGGTCGATCCGCCTAGGCGCCAGGCCGGGCCAGGACCTGGAGCGCCACCACGCAGGTGTCGTCTTCGGAGTCGGTGGAGCCGAGCGCGCTGAGCGCGGCGGAGATGGCCACCTCCGGGTCGCGGATCTGCCGGACCGCGCGCAGCAGCACATCCAGGCCCTCGTCCAGCGGCCGGTCGCGGCGCTCCAGCAGGCCGTCGCTGTACATCAGCAGCAGGTCGCCCGGCTGCAGCTGCACGGTGGCGGCCGCGTAGCGGCACCGGCCGGCGCCGAGCAGGACGCCCTCTGGCTGGGGCAACGGCCGGGACCAGGGACCCCGGATCAGGACCGGCGGCGGGTGGCCTGCCTGCGCCCAGGTGAGCATGTGGCTGACCGGGTCGAAGTAGCCGGCCAGCACCGACGCGGTGTGCTCGGGCCCGACGTGCAGCGTGAGGTCATTGAGCCAGCCGACAAGCTGCTGCGGCGGCGCGCCGGTGACGGACAGGCCGGCCAGGGCGCCTCGTAACCTCGCCATGGCCGCGGCGGCCGCGAGACCATGGCCCGCGACGTCGCCGATGGCCAGCAGCACGCGCTGATCGGGCAGCTCGGCGGTGATGTACCAGTCGCCGCCGACGCTCGCGCTGGAGGCAGGTAAATACCTGACGACGGCCCGCAGGCCGGGCAGGTCGAACGGCTCGTCGTGCAGCGGCAAGATGGCCCGCTGCAACTCCAGCGTCACGTGCCGCTGCATGGCTAACTCGGCGGTGAGCCGGGCCCTGCTGCCCCGCCCGGGCGCAGCCGCGGGCGCGCCCAGCGCTGCGGCGCCCGGCGCGGAGTTCGGTGATACTGGCTGGGACATGACAGCCTCCGGCCCGGCGCGCGTGCGCCCGGGTGCCTTACTGGCGGGACGGGGGACGGCTGCAGCGGAACGCACGGACTGAGCCGCCGTGCCCGGGCGGCTCGCAGATAACTGCACAGTGTCCGTGGTCAGCATGGTTCAGGTGAACATCGTTGCCGTGCACCTAGCCTGGGGCATGTACCACGCTCTGTCTAGATGCGTACCGTGTGGGCGCCAGCAGGACCGGCACGAGTGAGATGATGCGCGGGCAGGGCAATGCCGCCCGGCGCCGGAAGATACGGAGGACATCATGGCAAGCCGCGAACCCGACCTGGCTGAGCTCTACCCGCCGGCCAGGCTGGCAGAGGTCAGCGCGGCGACGGCCGACGCGGGGCTCGACGCGCTGCTGCTGACGCCCGGGCCCGATCTCCGCTACGTGACTGGTTACGACGCGCACCAGCTGGAGCGGCTCACCTGCCTGGTGATCCCGGCGACCGGCGACCCGGTGCTGCTGGTCCCGCGGCTGGAGCAGCCGGCCGCGCACGCTTCCCCGGCCGGCCGCCTTGGCGTCGAGATCACGCCCTGGGACGAGACCGACGACCCGTACGCGCTGGTCGCGGCCAGGCTCGGGCAGCCCGCCAGGGTGGGCCTGTCGGACCGGATGTGGGCGCTCATGGTGCTGCGGCTGCGGGCCGCGATGCCCGGCGGCCGAGCAGGTGCTGGCCAGCTCGGCGCTGCGCGACCTGCGGGCGCGCAAGAGCCCGGCGGAGGTGGCGGCGCTGCTGGCGGCGGGCGAGGCGATCGACCGGGTGCACGCGCAGGTGCCGGGCTGGCTGCGGCCGGGCCGGACCGAGGAACAGGTCGCCGCCGACATCGGCGACGCGATCCTCGCGGCCGGGCACGCGCGGGTCGACTTCGCGATCGTCGGTTCCGGGCCGAACGGCGCGAGCCCGCACCACACGGCCGCGGACCGGGTGCTGCAGCCCGGCGACGTGGTGGTGGTCGACATCGGCGGCACGATGCCGAGCGGCTACTGCTCGGACAGCACCCGCACCTACGTGATCGGCGACCCGCCGGCCGGCTTCGCCGAGTACTACGCGGTGCTGCAGGCGGCTCAGGACGCGGCCTGCGCGGCCGTCCGGCCGGGCGTGCCCGCGGAGGCGATCGACGCGGCCGCCCGCGAGCCGATCACCGCGGCCGGCTACGGGGAGTTCTTCGTGCACCGGACCGGGCACGGCATCGGTCTTGAGTCGCACGAGGATCCCTACATCGTGGCCGGCAACTCTGAACCGCTGGAGCCAGGGCACGCGTTCTCCATCGAGCCGGGCATCTACCCGGGGCCGCACGGCGCCCGGATCGAGGACATCGTCGTGTGCACCGAGGAGGGCTGTCAGCGGCTCAACAACAGGACCAGGGACCTGGTCGTGGTGCCGGCATGAGCGGGCCAGGAGTCGACCGGGAGGCCAGGGACGAGACGACGGCCGCGCTATTCGCGCTGACCAGGGACCTGGCCACCGCGGAGGTGGCGCCGAAGGCGACGGCCGGCGAGCGGGACTCCAGGTTCCCGCGGGACATTTTCCGCACGCTCGGCGGCGCCGGCCTGCTCGGGCTGCCGTACCCGGAGGAGTTCGGCGGCGGCGGCCAGCCGTACGAGACGTACCTGCAGGTGGTCGAGGAACTGGCGACCGCGTGGCTGGCCGTCGGGCTCGGCGTCAGCGTGCACACGCTCACCTGCTTCCCGCTGGCCACGGCGGGCAGCGAGGAACAACAGCAGCGCTGGCTCCCTGACCTGCTCGGCGGGGACCTGCTCGGGGCGTACTGCCTGTCCGAGCCCGGCAGCGGCTCGGACGCGGCCGCCCTGCGCACCCGGGCCGTGACGGACGGGGACGAGTTCGTCATCGACGGGGTCAAGGCCTGGATCTCGCATGGCGGTCAGGCCGACTTCTACACGCTGTTCGCCCGCACCTCCGGCGAGCACGACGGCCCGGACCGGGCCGCCGGGATCTCCTGCCTGCACGTGCCCGCCGGCACGGCCGGCATGCACGCGGGCCCGCCCGAGCACAAGATGGGCATGCGCAGCTCGGTGACCGCACAGATGATCTTCGAGGGCGCCCGGGTGCCGGCCGCCAACCTGGTCGGGGAGCGGGACCGGGGTTTCCGCATCGCGCTCGCGGCGCTGGACTCGGGCCGCCTGGGCATCGCCGCGTGCGGCGTCGGCGTGGCCCAGGCCGCGCTCGACCTCGCCGTCGGCTATGCCCGGCAGCGCCGCCAGTTCGGCCAGCCGATCGCCGGCTTCCAGGGCCTGCAGTTCATGCTCGCGGACATGGCGACGGCGGTGGCGGCAGCCCGCGCGCTGTACCTGGCCGCCGCCCGCCGCAAGGACGCGGGCAAGCCGTTCGGCCAGCAGGCGGCGATGGCCAAGCTGCTGGCGACCGACACGGCGATGCGGGTGACGACGGACGCGGTCCAGGTCCTCGGCGGCTACGGCTACGTCGAGGACTTCCCGGCCGAGCGGCTCATGCGCGAGGCCAAGGTGCTGCAGATCGTCGAGGGCACCAACCAGATCCAGCGGATGGTGATCGGCCGGGAACTAGCCCGGCAGCCCTGACGGCGGCCGGGGCGCTCGGCGCCGGGCTCAGCCTGTTGCCCTCGCGATGATGCCCTGCCAGGGGCCGAGCGCGGACCCATCGGCCTTCGCCGCGGCCGCGGTCGCGGTCGCGGTCGCCAGCACTATCTCGCCCGCGCCCGCGGGCATGCTGGCCGGCCCCGCGGTCAGGTTCGCCGCGACCAGCAGCGGCCCGGTGCGGTAGGCGAGCACGCCTGGGCCGGCCTGGCACCAGTTCCAGGTCCTGGAGGCGGCCGCTGAGTTCCTGGCGCCGCAGCGCGATGAGCCGCTTGCACAGCCAGAGCACCGAGTCCGGGTCGGCGCGCTGGTCCGCAACGTCCGGCGTGCCCGCCGCCGGCAACGGCAGCCACGGCCGGACGCGGCCGGCGGTGAAGCCGGCGCCGCCCGAGTCGTCCCAGCGCATCGGCGTCCGGGCCCGGTCGCGGTTGCCGCGCTGGCCCGCCGCCGCCCGCCTGGTCATGGCGTCGCGCTGCAGTTGCGGCGGCACGTCGACGTCGGCCATGCCGATCTCGTCGCCGTAGTAGAGCACGGCGACGCCTGGCAGGGTCGTGAGGATCAGCAGCGCCAGCCGCACCCGGTCCTCGTCACCCGCGCACCACCGGGTGGGGAACCGGCCGATGTCGTGATTGGAAGCCATCCACACCGGGCACGCACCGGCCGGCAGCGCGGCTGCGGTCGCGCGCAGCACGTCGGCCAGCGCGGCGGCGGTGAAGTCCGCGAACGCGAACGGGAAATTGAACGCCAAGTGCAGTTCGTCGTCGCTGCCGTAGTACGAGGCCAGCCGCCCGGCGTCGGGCACCCAGGTCTCGCCGAGCAGCAGCCGCGGCACCGGGTAGCCGTCGGCGAGCTTGCGCCAGTCCCGGTACACCGCGTGCGTCTCCGGCCGGTTGGCGTTGTACACCGGCCGCTGCCCGTAGCGGCCTTCGAGTTCGCCGCTGCCCGGCGGCAGCGGCGGGTTGTCGCGCAGCTGCGCGTCCTTGTACAGGCCGTGCGCGACGTCGATGCGGAATCCGGCCACGCCGCGGTCGAACCAGAACCGCAGCACGTCGCGGAACTCGTCGTGCACGGCGGGCTGCCACCAGTTGAGGTCGGGCTGAGCGGCGAGGAAGTTGTGCAGGTAGTACTGGCCGGTGCCGGGGTCCCGCTGCCAGGCCGGCTCGCCCGTGGCGTCCAGCCAGTTGTTCGGCGGCCCGCCGCCGGGGCTGGCGTCGGCCCAGACGTAGTAGTCCCGGTACCGGCTGTCCCGGCCCGGCCGGGACTCGACGAACCAGGGGTGGGCCGAGCTGGTGTGGTTGGGCACGAGGTCAAGCAGCACCCGGATGCCGCGCTCCGCCGCCGCGGCGATGAGCGTGTCGAGATCGTCGATCGTGCCCAGGTCCGGGTGGACGCCGGTGTAGTCGCTGACGTCGTAGCCCCAGTCCGCGTCCGGCGAGGGCATCGTCGGGGACAGCCAGATCCCGTCGACGCCCAGCCAGGACAGGTGGTCGAGCCGCTGCAGAATGCCGGGCAGATCGCCGTACCCGTCAGCATTGCTGTCGCGCCAGGAGCGCACGTAGAGCTGGTACAGGACTGCCCCGTGCCACCAGGGGCTCGCTGTGTTCGTCATCAGGCTCGCAGCAGGCGAGACGACCTCTCAATTCGCTCCGTGATCGATCGACAGGCCGCTGTCCGGATCGAAGAACTGCAGGTTCGAGGTGTCGACGGCGAGCTGCGCGGGCGAGTTGGGCTTGATCGCGCTGCGGGCTGCGACCCGGGCGGTCCATTGGGTCTTGTTGTCCGCGAGCGGGATCGCCTCGTCATCGCCCTCGTCTGACCGGGCCTGTGCGATGCTGGCGTGCTGCACTTGCGGCGCGTCGATGAAGAAGATCACGTGGATCTCGCTGCCCAGCAACTCGGTGACGCTGACTTCGACCGGCAGCCGCGGCCAGGACGGCTCGGCCAGGGCGGCGTCCTCGAAGTCGGACGGCCGGATACCCAGGATCAGCTCCTTGCCGAAATAATCCTGCAGTCGTGGCCGGGCGGTCAGGAGCGAGGCCGGCACCGCTAGCCGGTGGCCTGCGAACGCGACGGCCGGCCCGTCATCGCGTACCAGCTGCGCGGTGACGAAGTTCATGGCGGGCGAGCCGATGAAGCCGGCCACGAACAAGTTCACCGGGGCGTTGTAGAGGATCTGGGGGGTGTCGACCTGCTGCAGCTGGCCGTCGCGCAGCACGCAGACGCGCTGGCCCAGCGTCATGGCCTCGACCTGGTCGTGAGTGACGTACACGGTGGTGACGCCGAGCCGGGCGTGCAGCTGGGACAGGGACGCGCGCATGGACACCCGAAGCTTGGCGTCCAGGTTGGACAGCGGCTCGTCCATCAGGAACGCCTGCGGCTCGCGGACGATAGCGCGGCCCATCGCCACCCGCTGGCGCTGGCCGCCGGACAGGGCCGCGGGCTTGCGGCCGAGGTAATCCTCCAGGCCGAGCATGGACGCTACCTCGCTGACCCGGCGCCGGATCTCGTCCTTGGGGGTCTTGCGCTGCTGCAGGCCGAAGGCCAGGTTCTGCTCGACGGTCATGTGCGGGTAGAGCGCGTAGTTCTGGAAGACCATGGCGATGTCACGGTCTTTGGGCGGCAAGTCGTTGACTACCCGGCTGCCGATGGTGATCGTGCCCGAGGTGATGTCCTCCAGGCCGGCGACCGATCGAAGGGCGGTGGACTTGCCGCAGCCCGACGGTCCGACGAGCACCATGAACTCGCCGTCGCTGATGTCCAAGCTGAGCCCGTCGACGCCCTTGACCCCGCCGGGATAGACCTTGTCCACCTGGTCCAAGATGATCTGCGCCATAGTGCCCTCCGCTGCCGTCACGACCCTCCTCGGAGGGTATCGGCTGAGGCTGCCGTCCGGTATCCGGCAGATCTGCACGTTACGGGAGCGTAAGGGCCGTAACCCGACCGTTACCTTAGCGCCATTTCGCGGCGAGGCTGACCGACAGGCTACGGTGGCCCGGTGGAGGAGATCAACCGCCAGATCATCGCGCTGCTCGCGGCCGACGGCCGGATGAGCTTCACCGAGCTGGCCCGCCGCACAGGCCTGTCCGTCTCAGCCGCGCAGCAGCGGGTCCGGCGGCTGGAACAGCGCGGCGTGATCCGCGGCTACAGCGCGGTGATCAGCCCGGAGGAGATCGGGCTCCCGCTCACGGCATTCGTCTCGATCAAGCCGTTCGACCCGGCCGCGCCGGACGACGGCCCCGACCGGCTAGCTCATCTGTCCGCGATCGAGGCCTGCCATAGTGTGGCGGGCGACGAGAGCTACATCCTGAAGGTCCGGGTGGCATCGCCCGTGGCGCTGGAGGAACTGCTGCAGGAGATCCGCGCGGCGGCCAGCGTCGCGACGCACACGACGATCGTTCTCAGCACCCCGTACGAGAACCGGCCGCCGCAGGTCTGAGCCGAGGAGTCAGGACGACGCCGCGAACAGGCGCAGCGGACCGGTGGCGCGCCCATCCAGGCCGAGCGGGACGATCGCGGCGGTACCGTGGTGCTCGCTGGCGGCGGCGGCCAGCTCGTCCGGCCGGGTCGCCACCACGGTCGCGCCGTCCGACGCGCAGGAATCAATGCGCAGGAGTCTCTGAGCAGCAAGCGTGGCCAGGTTCGCGATCAGGGCACGGGCGTTCAGGGGTTGACGGGGGCAGTTCTCAGCTCTAGTAAAAATGCTGACATCACAGACCTGCGCGCCTCTTGTGTTTACCCGCTGCCTTCGGGATAGTGGCGGGGAATGCGATTTAACCGGCCTATCGTTCGTTGATAACGAAATGGTAGCGACGTGCGGGAACGGCGCGCGAGTCGAAGAAGGGAACGGGAAATGCACAAACGAGCGGTGGCCGCCACTGCCGTCATGGGCGCCTCGGTGCTCGCTCTCGCGGCCTGCGGAGGCAGCAGCGGAGGTGGGGGCGGAGGTGCCTCAAGCCCGCCGACCGGCGGGGCCAAGCTGACCGGCGCCTGCGCACAGTTCAACCAGTACGCAGGCGCCAAGGGCACCGTCACGATCTTCGGATCCATCATCAGCCCGGAGTCGAACTCGCTGGCGAAGTCCTGGGCGCAGTTCGAGCAGTGCACCGGCATCACGATCAACTACACCGGCTCGAACACGTTCGAGTCGGACCTTCCCGTGAAGGTCAACGGCGGCAATCCGCCGGATCTGGCGCTCATCCCGCAGCCCGGCCTGCTCACGCAGATGGTGCTGACCGGCGCCGTCAAGAAGCCGCCGGCGCAGACGGTCGCCAACGAGGCGAACTGGAGCCAGTACTGGAAGAACTACGGTTCGGTCGGCGGCACGTTCTACGCCGCTCCCATGAGCGCCAACATGAAGTCGCTGGTGTGGTACTCGCCGAAGTTCTTCAAGGCGCACGGCTACCAGGTGCCGACCACGTGGGCGGCCCTGATGTCGCTGTCCGCGAAGATCGCCAAGAGCGGCACCACCAAGCCGTGGTGCGGCGGGATCGGCTCGGGCACGGCGAGCGGCTGGCCGGCCACCGACTGGCTCGAGGAGGTCGTGCTCGGCAAGTACGGCGCCCAGGTCTACGCGGACTGGATCTCCCACAAGGTCAAGTTCGACAGCCCGCAGATCCTGGCCGCGATGACGATCGTGCACAACTGGATGCAGAACCCGGCGTGGGTCAACGGCGGCTTCGGCAGCGTCCAGACGATCGCCGGCACGACGTTCCAGAACGCTGGCTTCCCGATCCTGAAGAACCAGTGCGCGATGCTGCAGCAGGCATCGTTCTACGAGGCGCAGTGGGCCAAGGGCACGACGGTCAGCGCCGACCGGCGACATCTTCGCGTTCAAGCTGCCCGCGGTCAACCCGGCGATCCCGACCCCGGTCGAAGGCGGCGGCGAGTTCGTGACCGCGTTCTCCTCCGACCCGGCGACGCAGGCGGTGCAGAACTACCTGTCGAGCCCGCAGTGGGCGGACAGCCGGATCAAGGTCGCCCCGGGCTGGGTCTCGGCGAACCAGAAGGTGGACCAGAGCCTCTACACCGACCCGATCGACCAGCTGTCGGCGAAGTACCTCGCCGACCCGAACGCGACCTTCGCGTTCGACGCCTCCGACGCGATGCCGGCCGCGGTCGGCGCGGGCCAGGAGTGGAAGTCGATGGTCAACTGGTTCAGCAGCCCGAGCACGCCGGTCGCCACCATCGCCCAGCAGATCGACGCGGCCTGGCCAAGCAGCTGATCTGAACCGGCGAGTGACCAACGCCAGTAACGGGGGCGGTCCGCGGCAGATGTGCTCGCGGACCGCCCTCGACGGCCAGGTCGCCGGGCCTTTCCGGACCGGCCGACCGAGAATCGGGGCTCTCACTATGACAGCATCAGGCGAAGCATCCGGTATCGTTCTCGCGAGCACCGCGGGCCAGGCTGCGACGAAGCTGGTCGACGTCGTCGATGTCGTCGGCGGATTCATCGCCATCCTGCTGATCATCTTCCTCGTTGCCGAGCGGGCCAGGGGCCGCCTCCAGCGGCCGATAGCGATCGTCGTCTGCGTAGGTCCGGCCGTCGTGCTCGCGATGGCCGGGCTCGTCATCCCGGCCATCAACACGTTCTGGCTGAGCCTGACCAACACCGCCGCGACCGGGCAGAAGTTCCAGCTCGTCAACGGCAAGCTGGTCCCGCTCACGGCGAAGTTCGTCGGCGGCTCCAATTACGCGTTCGCCTTCACCGACCCCTACACCCGCGGCGACGCTCATCCGGACGGTGCTGTGGATCGTGATCGTGCCGCTGCGTGACCGTGGGCGTCGGGCTGCTGCTCGCGCTGCTGATGGACCGGATGAAGTACACCTCGTTCTTCAAGACGATGATCTTCATGCCCACCGCCATCTCGTTCGTCGGTGCCTCGCTGATCTGGGAGCTGATCTACAACTCGCCGGTCTACCTGCCGAACGGCAAGCCCGGCAGCCAGACCGGACTGCTCTCCCAGCTCGTGATGTCGCTGGGCTGGAAGCATCCGCCGGACTGGATTCAGACCCCGCCGGGCAACACGTTCCTGCTCATGGTGATCTTGATCTGGATTGAAGCCGGGTTCGCCATGGTGGTCCTCGCGGCGGCACTCAAGGCCATCCCGGACGAGGTCATCGAGGCGGCGCAGGTGGACGGTGCGACGGGCTACAGGCTGTTCACCAAGGTCCAGATCCCCATGATCCGCAGCACGCTCGTCGTCGTCCTGACGACGGTCACGATCATGTCGCTGAAGATCTTCGACATCGTCCGCACCGTGACCAACGGCGACTTCAACACCGACGTTCTCGCCCGGCAGATGTACGACGACCTGTTCGTGACGTTCCAGTCCGGCCGGGGGGCGGCGCTGGCCGTCATCCTCTTCCTCTGCGTCGTGCCGTTGGTGGCGTACAACATCAGGCAGCTTCGCAGGCAAAGGGCGATCGGATGACCTCGTCGACCCCACCCATCCTCGACGCCGAACTACCCGGCGGGCGAGAGCTGCCCGTGAACACGGTGCTGCGCGGCAGCGAGGCCCGCAAGGCCATCCGGTCGGCCTTCAGCAGCCCGGTCGCCTCGTTCGTCGTCATCATCCTGACGGTCTTGTGGACGATCCCGACGCTGGGGTTCTTCCTCAACTCCTTGCGCAGCAAGACGGCGGTCTACGGCTCGGGCTGGTGGACCTGGTTCGCGCACCCCAGCTTCGACCTGAGCAACTACCACGCCGTGCTGTTTTCCAACGGCGGCGAGGTGCTCCCGCTGGTCAACTCGCTGGCGATCACGATCCCGGCAACCATCATCCCGATCTTCATCGCCTCGATGGCGGCCTACGCGCTTGCCTGGGTGCGCTTCCGCGGCAGCGACTTCATCTTCTTCGGGCTGTTCGCGCTGCAGGTCGTCCCGTTGCAGATGGCCCTGGTGCCGCTCCAGCGCTTCTACAGCACGGGGGCGCACCTCGGCTCGTTCACGGTCTTCCCCGGGCTGCACCTGGAGGGCTCGCTGGCCGAGATCTGGATCTCGCACACGATGTTCTCGCTGCCGCTGGCCGTGTTCCTGCTGCACAACTTCATCGCCCAGCTGCCGAGTTCCCTGATCGAGGCGGCGCGGGTGGACGGGGCGAGTTACCTGCGGATCTACCGGTCGATCGTGCTCCCGCTCGCCAAGCCGGCGATCGCGTCCTTCGCGATCTTCCAGTTCCTCTGGGTGTGGAACGACCTGCTCGTCGCCACGATCTTCGGCGGCTCGGATGCCTCCGGCCAGCCCGTGACGGCCCGGATCGTCAACCTGGGCGGCAACTTTGGTGCGCACCAGGAGCTGCTGGCGCCCGCCGGGTTCCTCGCGATCATCATCCCGCTGATCGTGTTCCTGGCCTTCCAGCGCTACTTCACCCGCGGGCTGCTCGCCGGCAGCGTCAAGGGCTGAGGACATCCTGCCGCCCAGGGCATAAGCGCGGGCGCTGGGCCGTAGTTCCGGATGGCTCGGCCTGATCAGCCTGGCCGCTGCGGCTTTACCGGAAGGAGCAGTAGGACCGCGGAGCCGCCCGTCGTGCTCGGGCCGTGGCGCTAGTTCGCTCCCGTGATCGATCGACAGGCGGCGATTCGTAG
>CAVSCN010000005.1:0-35047 GCA_963726425.1 uncultured Actinomycetota bacterium
GATGGAGCGGCTGCCATGGCGGACAGGCGCGGCCTCGCCTTCGGAGATGTTCCGGACCGGGCTGACCACGCTAGCCAGCCGACGCGCACGCGGGCGGAAGGCTCTTCAGGCCCTCGAGCTTCAGCAGCCCGCAGAAGCTCCCGTCGCCGACCTTCCAGGTGCCGCCCTGGAAGACGGCGGTCCCGGTCTGGTTAGTCAGAGCTGGCGTGGTACCGAGCAGGATGTCGTATTTCACCGTCGCCTGGCTGGCCGTCACGTTCGTCACCGACAGCACCTTCGCATTCGCGGTCGAGGCCAGCCCCTGACGCCGCCTGGCCCTTGATGATGGACGCGAACTGATTGCCGTTCTCCAGCAACGCGATACGCTTGTCGGTCGGCGTCTTGAAGTTAAAGAACGCGGTCCAGTTAGCCGCTATCGCCGCGGGTCCCGACGCCGGGGATGATGCCGGGCTCGTCGCGCTGGGCGAGGCCGGGGGCGTCGGGGACGTGTTTGAGCTCGAGGGCGTTCCGCCGCTGCTACAGGCGGCCGCAGCCACCGCAACCGCGGCTGCCCCGAGAATTTTCAGGGCGTGCCTATGAGTCTTCATACGGCTATTCTCCAACTCACCGTCAGCGATCGTCATTCCACCACGGGCAGCTCTTCTTACCGGATTCGCCTGGTTTCTCCCCCGCGGGGCACTCCTCAACCCAAGACCGCCCGCGTGACGTGCGATGATGCAGCCGTGCCAGACATGACGGGTGTGTCAGATCTGCATGCGCTCCGGGACCGCATGCGCGCCTTTACCGAAGAACGTCACTGGGATAACTACCACGATCCGAAGTCGGTACTCCTCGCGCTGGTCGGCGAGGTGGGTGAACTGGCCGAATTGTTTCAGTGGCTGCCCGCCGATACAGCGCGCGACCTGGCGCGGCGGGAGCCGTTGCGGACCCGCGCCGCCGAAGAGATCTCCGACGTGCTGCTGTACCTGGTCCTGCTGGCCGACGTGCTCGGCATCGACCTGGCTGCCGCCGCGAACGCCAAGCTCACCGACGCGGCCCGCCGGTATCCGGCCGGAAAGCATAAGAGGGAGGCGGGAACGTCGCGGTGCTATCCCGCGGGCGCCGCGGGCCGCGGCGGCAATCAGCGGACGCACCCGCGGCGGCGCGACGAGACGGCAGCGCGGCGAACGGCGAGACGGCGGCGCGGACGACGGCGCGAACCGGCGGACGATGCGGGCAGCGCCAGTGAAGCGCCGGGAGCGGACCGATCGGACTCGCGGCATCGGCAGAGGGCCCGCCGCACAGCGCCGGACACGGACGCCGGCGAGCGACACGCGGCGCACCGCGAACGGGATCCGCCGGGTACCGGCATAGGGGATCACGTTGCTGACCGCCGGGTCGGCCCACCTGGGCGAAGGCGGCAAGCGGCGTCGGCGGGCGGAACACCGGAGCGCCGAGGCGGCATCGAAGCACGGGATTCTCGCCGGCGACGCGAGTGTCGCACGGACCGCTCGCGGAGCGACGGAGACAGCGGAGAAAAGAGGCGTCGGCAGAGTTCGGCAGGCCGCGGCGGGCATCGAATCGCAGCACGTGCCAGCGAGAGCGTGCCGGGAACTGAGAATCGGCGGCAAGGGATGCAAAACGGCGTGCGCTCGGCGCGTCAGAAGGGCGCGCGGCGGAGCTGATGGGCAGTCTGAGCAATGTCGGGGCAGGAGCTGAAACTGCCGTCGGCGCGGTCGTGACCGTCGCGACTTCGGCCGAAATACGCGTCGGGGTCAGCGTAAGCGTCATACTGCGAGCGGCACCGGCCGCCGGCGGAGGATACGTGACGGTGCGGTCATGAGGTCGACCGGCGGCATCGACAACCGGGCGGCGAAACCGGCGTGATCGTCACGTCGTCTTTGCGAAGGAGCGGGCGGACGCCGACGCGGCATCGGTCGAGTCGTCGCGGCGACGGTCGCGGTCACGGTCTGGGCGGCAGCCTCCGGGATGGAGATCGTGGCGGTAGCGCCGCGGCGCCGGGGTCGCGACGACTGGTCGGCGCGTCGCTGCTGTTCCGCACCGATCGGACGCGGTCGGCGGGACGGCGCTGACGTGCGGAGACGACGACGGTCTGATGACGAGTCGAGCGTGTCGGACTCAGCGCGATAGGATCGTCGGGTGGTAGCGCCGGCCGCTCGGCGGAGCCGCGCGAGCGCGGCAAGCGCGACGACGCGACCAGCGCGGCGCCGAGGTTAAGTGCGTACCGGTCCACCCGGCGCCTCCCGTGCTCCCGTATTGACCTTAAAATCCCCTATACCCTTAGCGTGCGGCTAAGAGCGTGTAGATAGGCATATCACGGGAATAACCAGCGAGCAGCGAGCGGCTTATTCGGCTCCGGCTTACTCGACTGCGGGGCTTATTCAGGTGCAGGGCTATTCGGTGCGGGGCGCAGGTGCGCGGTCGCGCTGGTCCAGCGGGCGAGCTCGTCGAGCATCGCCTTAGCCGCGGTCTCCATGACCTCGTTGGCCTGCAGGGCCCGGTTCTCGTCCAGGAACTGCTGCACGAACGGAATGTTGACCGCCTCGGTCATCGGCACCAGTTTGAGTGCAGAGGTCACCTGCTTGAGCATTTGCATCGCGCGGGTGCCGGCCGCGACTCCGCCGTACGTCACGAATCCGAGCGGCTTATATAGCCACTCCCGGTTGAGGTAGTCAATCGCGTTCTTGATAGCCGCGTTGAAGCCGTAGTTGTACTCGGGAATGACGAACACGAACGCGTCGCCGCGCTGGATTGTCGCGCTCCACGCCTTGGTGTGCTCGTGCACGTACTCGCCGAATCGCGGGTGCTTCGGCTCATCGAACATCGGCAGGTTGACCTCGGCGAGGTCAATCAGCTCGACGTTGAAGCCGCCGTGCGTTACGGCGCGGTTATGAAACCACGTGGCGACCGATGGGCCGACCCGCCCCGGACGGGTGCTGGCGATGATGATCTGCAACGTCGGCTGAGTCACGAGTCATGACAGTACTCGCGTCTCGGGACGGATCAGCCCGGACCCCAGAGCGAGTGCAGCTGCTGGTCCACCGTCGCCGCCAGCGGCGCCAGCGGGGCCAGCGGCGGCCGGGCCGGGCGGGCATGGCTGACCTCGCACCGGGCCAGGGCCGCCTTGGTGAGGAACCGGGTCAGCTGGGCATACCCGTGCCTATCGTCGGCTGCCATCCGGTGATGGTGCATCCGCAGCGGCGCGTACAGGTAGACGCGATCCCTGGCCCTCGTGACCGCCACGTAGAACAGGCGCTGCTCCTCCGCCAGCCCCTCCGGGGTGGACAGCGCCATGTCGCTCGGCACCGCGCCGTCGGCGAGCTGCGGGAGGTGCACGACCGGCCACTCCAGGCCTTTGGCCGAATGGACCGTCGAGATGACCAGGAAGTCGTCGTCCAGCCGCGGCCGCCCGGCCAGGTCGGACCCGGACACTGGCGGGTCCAGCGCGAGCTCGACGAGCGCGTCGTGCAGCGACGGGCTGGCCGCTGCGGCGTCGGCGAGCCGCTCCAGGTCGGCCATCCGGATCGCGGCGTCCGGGTAGCGGGCCTGCAGCGGGTCGCGCAGCGCGGCCAGGATCGCGGTGGCCCGGTCCGCGGTACCGTCCAGCCCGGCCGCGGCTACTAGCCCGCCGACGGTCGCCGCGAGTTGCCTGCGGGCCCGCTCCGGCAGCGCCTGCTCGGCGTCCGGCCAGCGGCTGAACGGATCCGGCTCGGTCACCCGAAGTGCGCCGATCACCCGCTGCGCCAGCACCGGGCCGATGCCTTCGTGCAGCCGGACCAGCCGGAACCAGGCCAGCTGATCCGCCGGGTTGGCCACCACCCTGGCGGCGGCCAGGAAGTCCTTCACGTGCGCGGCCTCGGTGAAGCGGAGGCCGCCGTACTTGACGTACGGGATTCCGCGCGCGGTCAGCTCGACCTCCAGCAGGTCGCTGTGGTGCGAGGTCCGGACCAGCACCGCCTGCTGCTGGAACGACACGCCGGCCTCGTACTCGGTCAGCACCCGCTCGCAGATCTCCCTGGCCTGGGTCGGCTCGTCGTGACAGCGGATCAGGAGCGGCCGCTGGCCCGCGCCGCGCTCGGCCGACAGGATCAGCTCCAGCCCGCTGGCTTGCGGCCGGATCTCATTGGCGAGCAGGAGGACCTCGTGCCGGGACCGGTAGTTGCGGTGCAGCCGCACGACAGCCAGGTCGGCGTAGGCCGCCGACAGCGCGCGCAGATGCTCGGGGTCAGCGCCGCGGAAGGCGTAGATGGCCTGCGCGTCGTCGCCCACGCAGGTCAGGCCGTCGCCGCCGGGCCGCAGCAGCCCGACGATGTCGGCCTGGACGGCGTTGACGTCCTGGTACTCGTCCACCAGGACCGCGTCGAAGAGCGCGCGCAGCGCTTCCCCGGCCGACGGGTCGGCGAGCGCGGCCCGCCACATGAGCAGCAGGTCGTCGAAGTCGACCAGGCCGTGCTGCCGCTTGAAGCCGACGAAGGCCGTGAACAGGCCGGCCAGCTGCTCGGTGAACGGCACGCACCACGGATAGCCGGCGGTCACCACGTCGGCCAGCCGGATGCCGGTGCTCACGCACCGGGTGTAGATGTCCGCGCAGGTGGCGGCCCGCGGCGCGCGGCGGCCGGTGCCGGTCAGACCGTGCTCGTCCCGCAGCGTGTCCATGATGTCGGCGACGTCGGTGGTGTCGATGACGCTGAACTCGGGCGGCAGCGCGAACGCCTCGGCGTGCGCGCGGATGATGCGGTGCGCGACGGCGTGGAACGTGCCCCCGAATATCCGCTCCGCTGCCTGGATGCCCGGCGGCTGCGCCCGGGCGAGCATGTCGTCGGCGGCCCGCCGGGTGAACGTCAGCAGCAGGATGCGGCTCGGCTGGATGCCCTGCTCGCGGAGCCAGGCGGCGCGCGCGACCAGCGTCCCGGTCTTGCCGGTGCCGGCCCCGGCGAGGATGAGCAGCGGGCTGCCCTGGTGCGTGGCCGCCGCCAGCTGATCGGCATTGAGTCCGTCCAGGACGCCGGCCAGTACCGTCATGGCCCCAGAATCTAGCCAGAGCCACTGACAACGCGAGAAGCTTGCCGGCATGACAAATACCGCACGCGTCGCACTGGTCACAGGAGCGTCGGCGGGACTCGGCCGCGCCTGCGCCGACCGGCTGGCCGGCGCGGGCTGGCTGGTGGCGGGCGCGAGCAGGCGCGGCACCGGCAGCACGGGCTGGGACGGCCTGGTCATGGACGTCGACGACGACGCGTCCGTGCAGGACGGCGTCGCCGGCCTGCTCGCCGGCACGGTCACATCGACGCGCTGGTCGCCGCCGCTGGCTGGGGCGTCGCGGGCGCCGTCGAGGACACCACGATCGCCGAGGCCAGGGCCCAGTTCGAGACGAACTTCTGGGGCTGCGTGCGGGTCGTGCGCGCGGTTCTGCCGCAGATGCGCGCCCGCCGCAGCGGCCGCATCGTGCTGCTCAGCTCGCTCGGCGGCGTGATCGGCATACCGTTTCAGGCGTACTACAGCGCCAGCAAGTTCGCGCTCGAAGGGTGGGCCGAGTCGCTCGCGTACGAGGTCGCGCCGTTCGGCGTGTCGGTCACGCTGATCCAGCCGGGCAACTTCGCCACCGACTTCACCGACGAGCCGGAAGATGGCGGCGGCGTCCGGCCAGGGCGACTACGCGGCCGCCACCACCAAGGCGGTCGAGGTGATGGAGCGGGACGAGCGGAACGGCGCGCCGCCCGCGCAGGTCGCCGCGCGATCCGTGGCGCGTGCTCCAGTCGCGCCGCCCGCCGCGCCGGGTGCCGGTGGGCAAGGCCGCCGAGCGGGCTGGCGTGTTCGCGAAACGGCTGCTGCCGTTCCGCGTCTTCGAGGCAGCGGCAAAAAGTGGTCTTGGGGTGGACTAGTCCCGTTCCGGCCGGCATGCTGTGAATCGTGCAGTCGCGCTCGGGACGAGCTTCGCCCGGATCGACCAGGTGCAGGCGCACCTGCCCGCCGCCGTCGCGGTGCTGCTCGGCCTCGTGGCGCTCGCGGCCGCGGCGGTGCCCGCGGTGTGGCAGCTAACCACGCACGTCAACACGATCGCGCACGAGGGCATGCACGCCACGATGGCCTCGGCCCTCGGGTGGAAGGTCACCGGCATCACGATGGAGCGCAACGGCAACGGCCTGACTCGCGCTAGCCGCAACACCGCCAAGTCGGATGCCTTCCTGTTCCTGTTCGTCGGGTACATCGGGCCGAGCGCCTTCGGCCTGCTCGCGGCCAAGCTGATCCAGGTCGGGCACGCCATCGTCGTGCTGTGGCTGGCCATGTTGCTGATCGTGAGCATGCTGGTCATGATCAGACGCAGCTTCGGCGTCGTCACGGTCATCGCCAGCGGAGTCGGGCTCTATCTGCTGCTCGCGTACGGATCGGTCGGCGCCCAGGTGACCGTGGCCTACCTGGTCGCCTGGTTCCTGCTGCTGTCAGGCATCCGCGCCGCCGGGGAGGTCCGGCGCGTCAAAGCCCGCACCGACGCCGACGAGTTGCGCGATCTGACCCAGATACCGCGCGGCTTCTGGTCGCTGCTCTGGCTGCTCATCACCGTCGGCGCGGCCGGCGTCGGCGCGCTGCTGCTGGTGTAGCTGGTCACCAGCCGAGTTCGCGCAGGCGCTCGTCCGAGATGCCGAAGTAGTGCCCGACCTCGTGGATCACGGTGCGCCGGACCTGGTCGACCACCTCCGCCTCGGTGTCGCAGATCGCGCAGATGGCGCGCTGGTAGATGGTGATCCGGTCCGGCAGTACGCCGGCGTAGTTGGTGGAGCGGCTCGTGAGCGGGATGCCCTCGTACAGGCCGAGCAGGCCGCGCGGGCCCGGTCCGTGCTCGACCAGGACCGCCACGTTCTTCACCAGGTCGGCGAACTCGGCCGGGAGTCCGTCCATGGCGGCGGCGACCATCTGCTCGAACGCATCGGGATCCACGACGATCATGGGTTCATTCTGCTGCTTGCGCGGCCCTACCCTGGTCCGGTGCCGCCCACCAAGGCCGAATTGGCCGCCGCCGCCGAGCTGACCATCCCCGATGTCGTGGGGCCGGGCCTGCGGGTGCTGTTCAGCGGCATCAACCCCGGCCTGTACTCGGCCGCGACCGGCCAGCACTTCGCCCGGCCCGGCAACCGGTTCTGGCCGGCCCTGCACCAGTCCGGTTTCACCGACCGCCAGCTGCGCCCGGCCGAACAGTGGCTGCTGCCCGACCTCGGGCTCGGCATCACCAACGTGGTCGCGCGGGCGTCGGCGCGGGCCGACGAACTGACCGCGGACGAGCTGCGGGCCGGTGGTGCGCGGCTGGCCGAGTTGACCAGCCGGCTGCAGCCGCGGTGGCTCGCGGTCCTGGGCGTGACCGCGTACCGGACGGCGTTCGGCCAGCCGCGAGCCGCGGTCGGGCCGCAGCCCGGCGAACTCGCTGGCGCCCGGATCTGGGTCTTGCCCAACCCGAGTGGCCTGAACGCGCTATGGACTACACCTAAGCTCACAGAGGCGTTCCGGGATTTGAGGCTGCACGTCGGGGGCTAAGCGCCGCCGGAGTCAGCTTGATCTGCTCGAAACTTGATAACTACATCGTGTCCAACCTGCGCTCGTGGACGATCCGGTCAGAGGTTGTCCCTACGCGAAGGGTCATGCGGCCGGGATCTCTGCCCAGGGGGTGATAACTGCCCGGCCGAGGAGATGTCCGCTGATGTTGATGCTGAAGCCGAGCCACGCTGGAGTCGAGTCGGCCTGCACCTGAAGCTGAAGCTGTCCGACCTTCTCGATGCCGAGGGCCTGCACCACGATGACGTAGCGGTGACGCCCGTCCCCTGGCGGCGGTCCAGCGCCGATGAAGCGGGCCAGGCGCACGTCGTTGGGGAGATGGAACGCCCCGGCCGGCACGTGCTCGCCGGTGCCGTCTCCCGCTCCGGTCCGGAGACCCGTCACTGGGGCCGGGATGTCGGCGACGGCCCAGTGCCAGAAGCCTGACCCGCTAGGCGCGTCGGGGTCGTACATGGTCACGGTGTAGCTCTTGGTTTCAGCGGGAGCGCCGGACCACGACAGCTGGGGCGAGAGGTCCTTGCCGCCAGGAACCTTGAAGATGCCGGACATCTGCGCCGGTGGCAGCGGCTGGCCGTCGGTGACGTCCGTGCTGGTCACGGTGAAGCTCGGCACCACCGGCAAGCGCGCGAACGGATCGTTCATGGTTGTCAGCCTCCCGTAGTGATGGTCTGTGGTCTACAGGTACCAATGCGCAGCGTGGGTCGGTGCTGGCGCAGTTTGTCCCCGCCAGGGCAGTGGGGAGTCTCAGTCGAGGGGCGAGTGCACGGCGGGTATGAGCAGGGCCGTCAGCTGAGCGACGTCATCGAGAGCATCGATGCCGAGGACGGCTTTTTCGATGGCGGCCTGGCGCTCGGCCGAGATGATGCGGTGGGTCAGCTTGGCGTACTTGTCACGGATGTCCGCGTTGGTCAGGTTCCGGTCGCCCGTTCCGCGCGGGTGTACGACCTTGGCGGTGCGGATGCTGCCGTCGTTGAGAGTCAGGCGCACCTGGGTGGTGAGCTGCTCGTCGGTCGGGAGGTTGTCGTAGGCCTTTTCGTGGTGCGTCAGTGTCTTGTCGATCAGAGCCCAGACGTCGTCGCGGTTAATCCGGTCCTGCCGGAACTGGTCAATGAGCACGTCGCCATCGAGGAGGGCGACCGCGACGGCGTAGGCGACGTTCATCTGAGCGCCGATCACCTGGAGCGGGCGCTCGGCCTTCCACCCGCCATGGGAGTAGGCAGCTTCGCCCATGTCGATGTCGATCCGCTCGATCTGGCTGAGGTCGACCTTGGACCGCAGCTCGAGGGCGGCGTCGATCGCAGCGTGCAGCAATCCCATGCACGAGTACGCCTTGACGGCGATCCGCTCGGTCTCCCACAGGACGCCCAGGCCCTTGTAGATGTCTTCGGGGTAGGTGCGGTGACCTTCGCCGAAGGCAGCCAGCCAGCCGCCGTAGGGGCGCTCGAACACCCGCTTGATGCCGACGTAGCCCGATGCCGCGAGCGCGGCGGCGGTCAGGCCGTTGCGCGAAGCGAAGCCGTGCTGCATCCGCTTGACCATCGATTCGTACATCGCTGACATCAGCCCGCATGACTGGGTGGCCGCCATCCCGAAGGCGTCCTCAAACCCGGCGGCGTCCAGCCCGTACAGCGTTCCCGCGGCAGCGGCCGCGGCGAGAGGGCCGAATACCACACCCGAGTGCCATCCACGGGAGAGCATGTCCAGGCCGCCGAGCGCCTCGCCGACCCGGGGGCCGGTCTCATACCCCAGGATGGCACCGAGAAGGAAGCTCTCGCCTGAGACGCGGCCTACGCGCGGGGCGGCCGCGAGCATCGCCGGGAGGACCAGCGAGTTGCTGTGCAGCGGGGCCAGCGGGTGGTAGTCGTCGAGCTCGAACCCCTGGATGAAACTGGAGTTCACCATGGCCGCCGACGTGGCGCTGGTCGCCCGGCCGTCCCAGCCGATCAGTGCGGAATCCCCGGCGCTGTCGAGCGCTGTTACGCCTTCGACGCCGATGCGGGACCAGGGCAGCTGCGCACCGACCAGAGCACAGCCGATTCCGTCTAGCACCAGGTGCTTGGCCCGGTCGCGGACGGAGGCGGGAACGTCGTCGAGCGTTGTTTTCGCAACCCACGTGGCAAGTCGGCCAGTCGGACCAGTGGGGTCAGTGGCGGGACGGGCTGGCTTTCCCGTGTCCTTGGCGGCGGTGGGTGTAGTCATGGCACTCCTTAAATTCCTTGTTTCGGATCGATTTGGCCTGCTTGGCGGGCGCGAGCGGACCTGCCTGGTTTGCGTACCAGGTCTTGGCCTCGATGTTGATTGGTGTTCCCAGCCCTTGAGCTCGCCTACCAGGTCGACCTGGTGCCGGGGGACCGCCCTGGCGGGGCTGGGAGAGTCCTCGCCTCGCGCGTCATTGTCTAAAGACGGCGCTGATCCCGCGTCAGAGCGCCTGGCGGCCGATCACGACGGCGGCGGGCCAGTCCTCGTCGACGACGATCTGCGGGCGCAGGCCCGCGGCCTCGATCGCGGCGGCGGTCAGCGGGGCCTGCCGTTCGCTGGTCTCGATCAGCAGGCTGCCGCCGGGCGCGAGCCACGCGGGCGCGCCGGCGGCGATGCGGCGGTGCAGCTCCACCCCGTCTGGGCCGCCGTCCAGCGCGACGCGCGGCTCATGCAGCCGCGCCTCGGGCGGCATCAGCGCTATCTCCGCGGTCGGCACGTAGGGCGCGTTGGCGATCAGGATGTCCAGCCGGCCGCGCAGCCCCGCGGGCAGCGGTTCGTACAGGTCGCCCTCGTAGACCAGCCCGATGCCGCCGAGGTTGACCCGGGCGCAGCGCACGGCGACCGGATCGACATCGGCGGCGTGCAGCTCGGCGCCGCCGAGCGCGACCGCCACAGCCAGCCCGATCGCGCCGGAGCCGCAGCACAGGTCGAGGACGACCAGCGGCTCGCCGCCCGGCGCCGCCAGGCGGCAGGCCGCCGTGGCCTGGCCGACCACGAACTCGCTGCGGCGACGGGGCACGAAGACACCCGGCTGCACGACGATCCGCAGGCCGCAGAACTCGGCCCAGCCCAGCACCTGCTCCAGCGGCAGCCCGCCAGCCCGGCGCCGGACCAGGTCCGCGAGGCCGGCCGCCGAATCCGCCGCGCCGGCCAGCAGATCCGCCTCCTCCTCGGCGAAGACGCAGCCGGCCGCGCGCAGCTCGGCCACGACCGCCGCTAGCTCGGCGGACTGCAGGGAAACCGGCAACACGACGCCTTCCTGGGAGCGTGAACCTGACTCACGGGCAACCACATTCTCCCCGACCACGTGCCGCCCGGCCACGCCCGTGTCCCGGCCTAGCCGTTGGTGACGGCCGGGGGGTAATCCCCCGGTCGAAGATGGGAGCGAGCTGGCTGCCCCCCGCACACCGCTGTCCGTAGCGTCAAAAGCCCGGGTTCGGCTGTGACGAGCGGACGGCGAGCGATGATCTGGGCGCGGGTGGCACACGCCACGTTCCGTTATGGACATGCAGGCCACGGGGCGCGGCGATACGGCTGGCGTGCGTCCTGGCGGCCATGGCCGTGCTCGCGCCTGCGCTGGCTTCGTGCTCGGCGCACGCTGACCCGGGCGTGAGCCGCACCGGCTACGTCAAGCTGCCGGACGGCGTCCAGGTCGCCTACGACCTGACCATGCCGGCCGCGTCCGGGCGGTTCCCGGTGGCGCTGGAGTACAACCACTACAGCGCCGGCGTGCGGAAGCCTGGTCGGCAAGCCGTGCCGCCGGAACGCGACGCGACGCGACTGCCGGCCGGCCGCCTCACGCTGCCCTGATAACCGTTTGCCTGCGCGCACCGCGGGTGTCAGGCTCCTGGCCGTGCCTACCTTCCTTGCCGCCGACGAGACCGAACTGGCCTACCAGGTAACGGGCACGGGCGAACCGCTGATCTGTCTGCCCGGCGGCCCGATGAGTGACGCGGACTACCTGGGCGACCTGGGCGGACTGGCGCAGGACGTGCCGCTGGTGCTGCTCGACCTGCGGGGCACCGGCAGGTCGGCCCAGGCCGACCCGGCCAGCTACCGGTGCGACCGGCTGAGCGCCGACGTCGGCGCGCTGGCCGACCACCTCGGCCTGGACACAATGCGGCTCCTCGGCCACTCGGCCGGCGCCAACATCGCCGTGCAGTACGCGGCCGCGCACCCGGACAAGGTCAGCAAGCTGCTCCTGATCAACCCGAGCACCAGGGCGGTCGGGATCGAGGCGGGCAGCGAGGACCGCCGCCAGGTCGTCGCGCTCCGGCGAGGGCGAGCCGTGGTTCGCCGACGCGGCGGCTGCCTTCGAGCGCATTCAGGTGGACGGCGGGACAGAGGCCGACTGGGAGGCCATCACGCCGTTTGTCTACGGCCGCTGGGACGCGGCCGCGCAGGCACACCACGCCGCGGAGAACCGGTCACGCCATCCCGAGGCGGTCGCCGCCAACGTCGCCGAGGGCGCGTTCGATCCGGCCGCCACCCGCGCGGCCCTGGCCCGATTCGGCTCGCCGGTCCTGCTGCTGGCCGGCGAGGTGGACATCGCCGATCCGCCGCACGTGATGGCGAAGTTCGCCGCGATTTTCCCGGCCGCGCGGTTCGTGATCCAGCCGGGCGCGGGTCATTACCCCTGGCTCGATGACCCGGCGGCGTTCCGGGCCACGGTCACGTCGTTCCTCGCGGGCTGACCGGGGTCGAGCCGACCGGCCCGATCGCGCATGGGCGGGGATGCAGTGGGTATCTCGCGCCTGGTAGCGCGCAGCACAACGGATATCCGTCTCGGCGCCCTGCCGCGGAGGCAGCAATGCAGTACGCCATCCCGATCGTCTTCGTCGTGATCGCGTTAATCACTCTCGGGATGATCTCGTTCGTGCGGCACGAGTCCAAGCTGGTGGCCCGGCCGTCACTGGCGGCTGCGACGCGGACACTGCGCCGGTCCAACCGCCTGGTCGTCGCCTCGGCGGCGGGCGAGTGCGAGTGCGGCGGGATCCTCGGTCCCACCGGCCAGACGTCGCGGCGCTATGGCGAGCTGCTGGGCTGCAGCGACTGCGGCAAGACCTTCACCTCAGACGGCCGCCGGATCATCCTGCGCCGCCGCCCGGAGGTCATGACCAAGCGCATCCGGCCGGTCATCCGACGCCGGGTCACCCCGACCGTGAACGCGGGTACGTCCGCCAGCGCCGTGACCGAGGCGGATACGGACCAGGTGCCAGATTCGCCAGTGAGCTGACCGACGCGGATACGCTATTGACCTGCCGGGCCGCGGCCGGGCTTGATGGTTGCCATGAAACTGCGCGCTGTCGTTTTGACCGGCGCGGCGGCAGCCCCGTTCCTGACAGGCACGGCTGGCGCTAGAGCGGCGGCGATGTCGGGCGGCCGAGCCTGATGCGGCCGGAGTTCCCGGACTGGTCGCGGCGCGGTCCCGGCGAGGATGTGCTCGGCGGGGTAGTGCCGGTCGGGATGTTCCTGATCCAGTCCGAGCGGCTCGTGGTCGGGCTGTCGCACGTGACCGCCTACCCGACTGGATGCACGCTGGAGGTCCGGGAGAGCAGGCTCGACGGCGACAGCCTCGACGTCTTCGATCGCATGGTGTTCACGGCACGGTTCGGCGCGGTCACCGCCACGCTGTACGACAAGACGGCGCCGCAGTCCACGCCGGACGGCGAGCCGGCCCTGATGCTGACGGAGTCCGGCAGCGAACGGACCAGCGGGCGCGGGCGAGCGGACGGGACACGCAGGCTCTGGCTGTCCCCGCTGCCGCCGCCCGAGCCAGGATCGCTGTCGGCCGTGTCCCCCGACCTCGGCCCGGAGCTAGGCAGTTGCCCGCTGGATGGCGCCGCGATCGTGGCCGCGGGCGGCCGCGCGAAGCCCTACTGGCGGTCCTGAGCCACGTCGGCTGACGCGGCGGCCAGGCTGGAATGCGTCTGCCGATTCGCCGGGCACGGCGTCCTGGATCCAGGCGTAGCCGTCTCGCAGTAGCGGGCCGTGTCGGTAATGATGCGGTGTCGGAGGCTCGCGTTAGCGTCGCGGGTATGTCCGCTGTCCCTCCCGGCCTTGCTCATCCGGCTGGCGCGGCCCGTCCTCCCGGCGCGGCCCGGCCCAGGGTGATCGTCTCGGTCACGGCGACCGCCGACGGGCGGGTCGCGCTGAACCGCGCGGAGCGGCTGCTGACCGACGGCCCGCGCGTGCGGTGGCAGGCGGCGTGGCCGCCGGACGTCTCCGAGTTGCTGGCCCGGCGGACCGCCGCGATCGAGCAGCACCACCGCCCCGCCGTCGTCATTGAGGGCAGCGGCTCGTTCGTTCCCGACGACGCTGGGCCGCTTGATTTGCGCGCGGCAGGCCAGTCGGCGGCCGTGCTGCGGACGGATTATCTGCCGTTTCGCAGCCCGCGATGGTTTGCCGTCGTGGACAGTCGGGGCCGGGTGCGATGGACGCACAAGGGTGACGCGGAGACGAGCCTGCTGGTCGTCGTCAGCCGCGGCACGCCGCTGCCCTACCTGGCTTTCCTGCGGCGGGAGCGGATTCCGTACCTAGTAGCCGGAGCGCACCGGGTCGACTTGGCCGGCGCGCTGGCCAGGATCGGGACTGAGCTCGGCGCCCAGTGCGTCGTGTCAGAAGCCGGCGGCGGGCTCAACGGTGCCCTGCTGCGGGCCGGCCTCGTCGATGAACTCCACGTCATCACCGTTCCGGCGCTGACCGGCGGCCTGGGGACGCCCTCGATCGTGGACGGCCCGCCGCTGGAGGTTGGCTCGGTGCCGGTACGGCTGCGGACAATTGACGTCCAGGTCGGCGCGCACGGCAGCATCTGGGCGCACTACGAGGTCGTCGGCGGGAGGCCGGTTCCGGCCGAATAGAGCTCAGCCGAACTCGGCGATCAGAGAGCGCAGGGTGTAGAACGCGGGCTTGCGCGAGTAGTCGTCGCGCAGCACTCCGAACTGATGGAACAAGTCGTCTTTGGAACTGTCGGCGTCGCGAAGGGTGAACAGCTCCCAGTGCGTGATGTTCAGGTCATCGCGCAGAGCATGCACAGTTCGGATGATCTGCTCCAAGACGATCGCCTGCTGCTCCTCCGGCCGGTCCGGGCCCGTGGGCCAGCCGTTCTCGCAGATATGGATCGGCACGGACGAAGCTATGCCCGCCGTCGCCAGGTCCCGTTCCCGGAAGTCGCGCAGCAGCCGTCCGACGACGGCAGGCAGCTGGTCCGGGCTGATCCTGGGCCCGAAGACGTCCGGGTAGATGTCGATGCCCGCATAGTCGACCGCCGCGGCGAACTGCGCGCCGCCCGATTCCCGGACCCCCGCCCAGAAGCCGCTGGCGGCCGGGTCGATGTCCGAGACGACCGCGAACCCGATCGCCGCCGTCGCGCCGGCTTCCCGCTTGGCTTCCGCGCCAGCCAGTACGCCATGCACCAACGCGTCCCGCGCGCCGGGGAACGACCCGTCCGCAGCGGCTCCGGCAAAGGTCAAGTTCGGCTCGCCGGTGACCTGAACCGCGGCGAGTTCGCGCCCGTGCCTGGTCACCACTCCTGCGACGAATGCCGCCCAGGCCGACACGTCCCCACCGGGGTCCCGGTAGCACAGCGCCAGATCCAGCGGCACGCCGATCGCGGCGAGCTGGGCCACTTGCGCGTTCACCGTGGCGGTCGACTCGGGCCCGGTCCACACCACGTACATCCGCGGCAGCAGGGGACTGCCGTCTCCCTGCAGTTCAGCGATCGCGCGCCCGATCGCCTCGAAATCGTCCGGCGGCCCGACGGCCACCCCGCCCGGCCCGCCGGCCATGCCCAGCGGGAAGACGCCGAAGACCAGGGAGCCAGCCACGCCCCGAATCATATAGATCGCCTCGGCCGGGCGGAGGAGGAGGCGGAGTGGCGCGGTCGGCCGGGCTAACCGTGCAGGACCAAGACCAGCACGAGCATGAAGATGACCGCGACCAGGACCAGGAACATCACTAGTGTCCCGCCGCCGAGCAGGCCGGCCAGGTGCAGCCGGGCCACCCGACTTTCCGCGCGGGCGGCGGCACGCGCTTCCTCCTCGCGCTCTGCTTTGGTCGGCTCCGGCGGCGGACCTGGCGGCACTGGCATGCGCCACCTCGCGCCGCGAGCTCCCGTCCAGCGCCACCGGTTGGCGCTGGGCTGCGAACGGTAGGCCGCGTTTCTAGGGTTGTTCAGGTCGTCCATGACGCCTCCCCGTAGAACGCCTGCTCACCCCAGTATGACGCCGGTCGTCCCGCTAGCCGGTCCGCCACAGTCGAGCTTTCGGTTTCCTGGCTCGTCGTTCGTCTCGGCGCGCGAATATCTGGTGTGACGAGGAGGAAGCGATGAAGTTCATCATGCTGATCTATCAAGGCACCGCGCTTGAGCAGCAGGCCGCGCTGCCCGAGGAACAGCAGCGGCAGCTGTACGCCGACTACCAGGGCATCAATGAGACGCCGGGCGTCACTCCTGGGCTGCCGATGGGCCTGCCCGAGAACGCGACGACCGTGCGGGTCGAAGACGGCGAGACGGTGACGGCGGACGGTCCGTACGCCGGGACGAAGGCGGCCGTCGGCGGGTGGTTCATCCTTGAGGCCGACGACCTCGACGCGGCCGTCGAGGTGGCCGCCCGCGTCCCCGCAGCCCGGTACGGCGGCGCCGTCGAGATCCGCCCCTCGGAGGTCTACTGGTAGCGCGCTGGGAGACAGCCCGGGATTCGCCGGATAGCTTGTGCCGGTGATCATATGGATCAACGGCGGGTTCGGCGCGGGCAAGACGACGCTCGCGGAGGAACTGCAACGGCGGCTCCCGGACGCGGTCGTATATGACCCGGAGGACGTCGGCCTCATGCTCTGGAAGTGGGTGCCGCGCAACGGCGATTTCCAGCACCTCCCGAGCTGGCGCGAGCTGGTCGTCGCGACGGCGCTGTCGCTGCGCAGGCATCACGCGGACACGCTGATCGTCCCGATGTCGCTGATCCGGGACGCCTACCGGGCCGAGATCCTCGGTGGCCTGGCCAAGGCCGGCGAGGAGGTGCTGCACGTCTTCCTCGAAACGGCCGCCGACGTGCTCCGGGAGCGGCTCAATGCCCGCGTGACTCACCCCGACAGGGACTGGGACCAGGCAGCCCGCCAGCTGGGGATGACCGGAGTGGATGAGATGGTGGCTGCCGCTGCGCGCCAGCCGGCCGGGACGCTCATCCTGCGGTCGGACAGGCTCACGCCGGCTGAGCTGGCCGACGAGGTGCTGGCCAGGTACGGCTTGCGCCAGGTTCGCGGAGACATTCATTGCGAGGGAAGATCGGTCATCGAGGGCTGACCCCAAGGGTGGCCGCGCGTCAGACGGTCAGGAGTGCCTGGGTAAGAGGCAGACGCGCCGCGCGGATGGCAGGCACGAGTCCGGCGAGGGCGCCGACGATGACGGTCCAGGGTAATGGCCCTGCCCTGCGGGGCCGGCGTTGGTTCGCGGCTGGGCTAGTCGAGGTCTGAGGCGATCTCCCAGATGTGCCCGGCGGGGTCGACGAAGCTCGCACACCGGATCCCCCACGGGCGGTCGCGCGGCTCATCGAGCAAGGGGATACCCAGGCGGGCGAGTTCAGCGCAGGCCTCGTCGACATCTTCCACGGCAGCGGGGAGGACGACCCGCGCGCCCTCGCCCCGCGGCGCGACCGCACCCGGCGCGCAAAAGTCCGGGCCCGCCGTCACGTGCGCGAGGTTGATCATGATGTTGCCGAGCTTGAACACGACGGAAGGACCGAACTCGTTCTCCTCTTCGCCCAGCACCTCCAGGCCGAGGACATTCTCGTAAAAGGCTTTGGTCTCCGCCAGATCCTCGGCGAAGAGGGTGATGACGTTCATCCTCTGCAGCGAAAGGCTCATGCCCGGTATGACATCACAACCCGCACCTCAAGACGCACACGCAGAGGTGACCGAGCGGCGATCAGGCCGGCCCGGTCGGGGGCGCCAGCAGCTCGGCGACGGCCTCCCGGCCGTGCTGACGGGCACTGTCCAGCGGCGTCGCGCCCCATTCGCTCCTGATGTTCGGGTCGGCGCCCAACCCCAGCAGCAGCTGGGCCATCTCCACGTCGCCAGTCTGGGCCGCCTCGTGCAGTGGCGTGAACCACTGCTGCTCAAGCGGGATGTCGAGGCGACCGCGGGCATTTACGTCGAAGCCGAGCTCGGCCAGCAGCGCGATCGCATCGAGCTTGCGGCCGGATGCGGCCCAGGCCATCAGGCCGGGTCGCCGCTCGCGCGCCTCTTCGGCGTGGGCCCGCAACCGTGTCGCGGTGTCCCGGTCTCCGGCCAGGACGGCAGCGATCAGCGAGTTGACCTCGTCGAGCGCCGGCGGGGCGGCGCCGTGGGCGACTAGCCACTCGGCCAGCTCCGGGTACCCGCTCAGCTTCGCCAGCTCGGCCGGGGTGAGCCCGTCGGAGTTCCGCAGCGCCGTCGGCCGCCCGCCCGGTGCCGCGTACGGCGTGCGGAAGTCGACGCCGTGCCGCACCAGCAGCCGAACCCGATCGCCCATGTCGTGCACGATTGCCCACCACAGCTGCCCGCGCAGCATCTCCCGCGGCGAGTCGGCCCTGTCCGCGAACCGCGCCGCCCACGGCCCGCCGTCCCCGCGACCGAGACCGTGCTCGAACAGCAGCACCAGGTGCCGGTCGTCGCGGCCGAACTGGCGGTCATACAGCAGCTGGCCGTCGTTCGCGTCGGCGCCCGCGCTCAGCAGCAGCTCGGCCAGCGCGAACGCGTGCGGGTGCTCGTCCTCGTCGTGGCTGCCCAGCACGCAGGTCGCGGCCGTGTACGGCGGGTACAGGCCGTGCCACAGGTACCCGGCGTTCGGATCGGCGCCGTGCTGCAGCAGCGCCCGCGCCGTGCCGAGCGTGGCGTCCTGGCTGATCCGCGGGTCGTGCCGCGCACTCGCGAGGTAGAGCAGCGGCTCCCAGCCGTACGGGCCGCCCTCGCGGCTGGCCAGCGCCGGGTCGGCCGCGAGCTGCGCCCGAACCGACCCCTCGTCCGCCGCCGCGGCCGCGACATGAATGCTGGAGCGAGTCAGCTCCGGATGGGCGGCCAGCACCCGGGCCGCCCGTTCCCAGCGCGAAGGCTCATCGTCGCCGCCGAAGCGCAGGCACGCGAACGCGAGGAACTCGCCCGCCGCGCCGCGGGTCTGGTCGACCTCGTCAGGTGACCGGCGGTACCGCTCGATCATCGCCAGGTACTGCCGGAGGCGGGCCCAGGAGGCGAAGCCGTAGTGCCGGGCGACGACGAGCTGCGCGCCGGTCAGCGTGACCGGGTGGGCGCCCTTCGGGTGATGCTCGGCGACGAGATCCAGGGCTCCGGGCACGCCCGCGCGCGCCAGGTCACGCACGTCCTTGGCCTGCTTGCGGAGCTGCTCCAGGCTGGCGTCGTCGGGCAGAGATACGGATGGCATGTGCCAACCCCCTTTCACCGCCTGCGGTCCGCATCGTCAGGCCGAAAGGAGGCTGAACAGCCAGCACCATTCGTGGCGACTTGCTCGGGTGGGCTCGGCCCTGTCCGCGGACCCGGCGGCGCCCCGCGCGCCGTGATCCGAAACTACACACTCGCCCGGCGTCGCGCCAAGCCCGGTCTCCTGCGAAAGGGGCTGCCGACGACGCCGCCTTCTAGGGTTCGTCGCATATCTGTGAGTTCAGGCGGCGGCTCGGCTTGGGGCCAGTTCTGACGAATGCGGTACGCTCGCGCTTGGTGATCGGGGAGGACGGATGTCCCTGCAGGTGAGGCGACTGCACCTGGCAACGATGGTCGAGGAAATGCCGGTACACGGATTTCTCGTGACCTACCCCGGTGGCGCTGTCCTGGTCGATACCGGCGTCGGCGGTCCCCAGCAGGTGCTGACTGACCACCGCGTCGTCAACCGCTCGGTCGCCGATGCGCTCGACGAGCACGACATGACGCCCGGTGACATCGACCTGGTCATCAACACCCACCTGCATTTCGACCACTGCGGGCAGAACGCCGTGTTCAAGCACGCCGCTTTCTATGTCCAGTCAGCCGAGCTGGCGCGGGCCCGCCGGGAATCGCCCCAGCTGGCCGACTGGTTCGACTTCATGGATGCGCGGTTCGAGTTGCTGGACGGCGACGCCGAGATCCTGCCGGGCCTGTCGGTCGTCGCGACGCCGGGTCATACCGTCGGGCATCAGAGCGTCGTGGTGAGCACCGACAATGGCGCGGAGGTGCTGATCGGCGACGCCGCGTACAAGCGCCGGCTGTATCTGGAACCCGATGACGGTGACCTGCCGCCGGGTCAGGCAAGCGATCCGGCCGCGTGGCGCGAGTCGGTCGGCCGGGTGCACGCGCTGCGGCCCGACCGGGTGCACTTCTGCCACGACACCGAGGTCGTCCACTCCTAATAGGGATCGATCGTCGCGGCTGGGTCACCGAAGCCGCTGACATGCTGGCGTGGCCGATGTGCGCATCCGGGGGCTGGCTTCGGCTGGCGGCTCAGCATTTACAGGCCCCCACCTCCCCCGAGCCAGGTATTACGCCCGCCGGGCGGGATCACGATCTGGGAAAGGACACCGAGTCGATGAGGGCCTGCACCTCGCCCGCTGCGCGGTCGAGGTCGGGGCCGCGCAGGCAGGCGGTGACTTCGTAGATGTTGTGTCTGTCGTCGGGGATCTGCAGTGAGATGGTCTCGGTGCCGCCGATGGCGCTGCAGTCGCCGGGCCGGGATATTGCCTGGCGGGATGGTCGTCCGCCGACGGTGACTGGAATTCCGAAGGAGCCGCTCACGTGTGCGTCTGCTGGGTAGCCGTGATCCACCCATTCCACAAACACTCCGTCGCGGCCAAGTGACTGGCGGAGCTAGCTGCGGGTCCCGAGCACGCAGCTGCACCAAGCAGGGCAACGGCCGCCAGGCCCCCGAAGACGAACCGCCTCACAAGCAAAAACACTACCGCCGCAAGGCCCGGACGAAGGCGTCACATCAGGCCGGAGGATCGCGCGCGGCCGTCCACAATCGAGTGGCCAGGCCGCCATGAAGGAATCCGGGCGGCGATGTCGGATCGGGGCAGCGGCGTTCGTAGTGATGGTGAACGACCGCCCGCCAGGGGTGGTACGAACCACGGGAGATGACCGAGATGATGTACCTGATTTCCGTGATCGACGGGTCCCGCGCGGCGCCTGGCGGTTCCGCCCCTGCGGACGAGGAGGCGGCGCTCGACGCGTTCAACGAGCGGCTTGAGGCGGCGGGCCACTGGGTCTTCGCCGGCGGCCTCGGGGCGCCCAGCTCGGCCACCGTGATCGACAACCGGGACGGGGCTGGCCTGGTCACCGACGGGCCCTTCGTGGAGTCGAAGGAGTACCTCGGCGGCTTCTGGGTTATCGAGGCCCCCGACCTCGACGTTGCGCTCAAGCTCGCCGCCGAGGGGTCGAGGGCCTGCAACCGGAAGGTCGAGGTGCGGCCGTTCCTGTGAGCCGCGGGGCTAGCCGTCGTCTGGATCTAGCCGGTTCGGAGGACCACCGCAGGCTGGGTGCGGGCGGCGGTCCGGGCAGGGATGGCTGCGATCGCGTTGGCCAGCAAAAGGACGGCGGGGATCGCGAGCAGCGTCAGCGGGGAGATGACCGGCGCCGGGACGATAGCGACGCGGCTGGCGAATAGCAACCAGGCCCACCGGCCCGCAAGCAAGCCCAACGGCACGCCGACGCCGACGCCTGCGCCCGCGAGGGCTGTTGCCTGCCAGGCCACGGTTGCGCGCACTTGGCGCGCGACGAACCCGACGGTCTTGAGTATCGCCAGTTCCCGGCGTCGCCGGCGCACCGACGTCAGCAGCGTGTGCGCAATTATTCCGGCGGCAAGCAGCATCAGTACAAAGGCGAGCACGAGCGGCAGGCCGCTGACTCCGGACAGGTCCCGCACTTCCGGCGGGGGGACTGCCGTCAGCACCGTACCTGGGAACTGCTGTTGCAGGCTGGTGATCGCCGCCTGGCTGACTGGCTTGCCCAAGGTAACCAGGAACACGTTGCGCGGCATAGGCGACCGGCTCACTTCGGCCGCACCGCCGAGCGTCATCACCCCGCCACTGCCCAGCTGGGTCTGCTCGTTGGTGATCTCCGGCGAGAGCACCACCTCTCCGGTGATTCGCAAACTGACGGGGCCGCGAGGACCACTCGCCACCACGGTGTCCCCGACGCCCTTACGCAATGCCCGCAGTTCCCTGCCTCCCAGCGCGATCTCGCTCGGCGAGCTAGGGAGACGGCCGACCAGGACAGGCGGCACGACATGGCCGGTGATCGTCTGAATGCCCACGACGGTGACGTCGTCGCGCCGGTCCAGGAGCGCGTCGCCCATCGCCGTCACGGTGAAGCCAGCGACGTACCGGTCCGCATGAAGCCGCGGCACCGCTTGCGCGCTGACATCGCCGGAGTGCGGGTTGCCTACGGTCACGTCCCAGTCCCAGCCAGCGACCGCCGGATCACCGACCACGTGGGCCAGGCTGGAACCGAACACCAGCGCCGCCACGACCGCAGCGACAGCCGCCACCATCCCGACGATTGCCGGGCGGACGGGGACAGCCGCACGACCGCGGCCTGGCTCGAATGCCATGCGGATCCCCGACACCGCGGCCGGCGACAGGCCTCTGCCCGTCAGCCGTCGCGACAGCTGCGGGCCGTACCGGACGTCCGCCGTCCCGCGGGCAGCTGCCCGAGCTGCCCGCGGCGCTGCTAGCGCGGCTCGTCCGGCGAGCAGCAGGGCGAGCACGGCGGCCCCGCCCAGCAGAGTCGCTGCGTCGAACGCGAACCCGGGTGAGATCTCCGCCCGGCGCGCGAGTCCGATTGGTGTGAACGCCGACAGCAGGTAGGCGACCGGGATCGCCAGGGTCATTCCAGCCACCGCGACCAGCGCCCCCGGAACCATTGCGACCGCAGCCAGCTGGCGGGGAGCAGCACCCAGCGCCCGCAGCGCGGGGAAGTCCGCCGACCGTGGCATACACCTGCCGCACGAGGCTTTGCCCGACGACCACCAGCATCGCGAGCGCCACGATAGCGCCGAACACGCAGCAGCGCCAGCGCCTCCAGCGACGTTCCCCGCTCCGCGAAGGCCCCGGCAGTGGCGTTGTCGTCGCCGAGCTCCACCTGCGCATCGTGACCGGCCAGGTGCCGCACCTCGGCGACGAACGCCGTCAGGCCTGCCGGTCCGCGCCTCAGCTGAAACGACATCCCCAGGAGGTTGCCGACGGATGCCGCGTACTTCTGGTAGAAGGCAGCCGTCGCGATGATGTCGCCCTGGCCCTTGTAGGTCACGCCTGCGGCCGCGTCGAGATTGTCGGTGAGGTCGGTGGGCATCCGGATGATCCCGGTCACCAGGACAGTGCCCGCCGCGACCCCCGGCCGAAGCCCGGTGCCGTTCATGACCTGCTGTATCTGGGCGGGTCGGTACCCGCGCATCTCGAGTACCGAGCCGACGTGCGCGTGCAGCGCCACAGCGGCCGACTCGTTCAGCATGACCTCGTTCGCGCGCGAGGGCACTGCGTACCGTCCGGCCAAGACGATCGCCCGCGCCTCCGGCGCACGGGAGACGATTGCCTCGGTGATCGCCTGGCCCTGCTCCGACGCCGGGATCGGCCGTCCGTCGCAGGACACGGGCATAGCCAGCATCAGCGCGCCGCGCTCGGTGTAGGCGATACCGGGCAGGGCGGCGATCTTGTCCATTGTGGCCGGGTTGGTCGCCACCTGACCCTGGAACGGGCCTGCGTACTGCAGGAACCTGGCGACCGCCGTGTCGGTTCGGCGCGCTCCGGCGAGCGCGGTCAGCGCCACCGCTCCCATCAGGGTCGTGATCAGAGCCAAGACGGCGAGGCCGCGCCAGTCCTGCCGCAGTGCCGCCCGAACGCACCACCACACCGGTCTCACCGGGGCCACTCCTGTCCACCACCGGGACTCGTGCTTGCGATTGTCCCGTCCCGGGCTGCTCTCCGCGCTGGGGATAACACGACAGCCCGCGGGAGGCCACCCACCCAGCCGACGGACCATCTCCGCTGATCATCGCTGCACGAGAACCCCCGTTGGCCCATTTCAGCGACTTTGGCTGCTGTCGATGCACTCATTGGTCAGGTCCCAGCTTTTGCCGCAACTACCGGGTGCACCTGGCGCGCTCCTCGGCTGCTCCTCTTCGGCGGCGATGAGGCGAGGTTTGCCGATCAAAAGCTCAATGTCATTCCGAAGATCGTCGGCTCAGGCTTCATGCTTTTGGGATCCATCGCCCTGGTCGCGGGCGTCGTCAAGCTCTTCCTCCTGGCCTGATTGCGCACGTCACCGGTGCCTCGTCGTGGAGTACCAAAGGCGCCAGCACTACCCCGAGGCGATGGTAGGTCAGCCCGGCTGCGGACATCCGCACCCGGACCAGGATCCGGTTCAGGCATCGCGCAGGCGCAGGAGCAAGCCCCGCGGCCAGCAGCGCGGCCGCGGCCCATCCCGCCAGCACGCGCCGCGCGTCCTCAGAAGATAAAGGGGATCAGCATTTTCGTGGACTGCTGGTACTCCGGATAGGCGCTAGGGAAGGACCTGGTCATATTGCGCTCCTCCACGAAGGCGCTGTAGATGAAGTACCCGCCGATCAGTGCCACGGCGATCAGCCACCAGACGCTGACGGCGATCGCCGAGCCGATCAGCGCCAGCAGGATGCCGGTGTAGATCGGGTGCCGGATCGTCCGGTACGGGCCGGATGTGACCAGCTCGGGATCTTCCTTCGTGGACGTCGGCATTCCCCAGTTCCGGCCGAGGTAGATCCGCGCCTAGACGGCCAGTCCCAGGCCGAGGACCCAGATGGCGAGGCCGACGCCCCACAGGACCGGGTCTCTGACGTATCCGACGCCATGCCCCTTCAGCACCCGCAGCCGGACCAGGAGCACGACGATCAGGATGAGCGCCACCCGGACGCCCGCGAAGCGCGCCCAGTTGCCCCGTCCCCGTTGTCCCCGCTTGGCCCCGGCGGATGCGGCGAACCAGCCCACCCAGAAGATGACCCAGCCCACGCCGATCACGATGTCAACCACTCGCATCGAAGTACCCCTCCGTGTCCGGATCGCCGGCAGTGCGCACGTACCGCCGCTGACCGTCATTGTCGTCTCGGCGAGCTGCCCCGCGTATCACGCGGCGCCGGCCCGGTCGCGTAGCGGGAAAGCGAGGTCGCTGCCGCCGCGCCTGCCGGCGTCGGTCACTGGCGCCGCGGTAGTCAGGAGGGTAATGCGCAGGCCCAGGTCACTGGGCTGCCGCTGCTGCCCGGCCACCCAGGCCAGGGCCGAGTCCGAGGCGGCTTGCCACTGCGCCTGCGTCGCGTCCTGGTCCAGGTGAACGCAGGCCTCCTGGTGCGCAGGCTCGGTGCGCAGCGTGAGACGGGGGAGGCTCGCGGCGAGCTGCCCGGCCTGATCCTGCGGCACCGGCCAGCAGAACTCCACCGGGTCGTCGCTGTCCTGGTTCACCTCCCCGTAGTACACCCAGAACGCGGCCCCGGCGGCTCCTTCGATCCGGGGCACCGGCACCGGCCGGCCGTGAGCATGCCGATGACCTCCTGGCCCAGGTCCCGGACTTCCTGGTGACTGCCGGCCTGCCGCAGCAGGCTGCGGGCGGGGATATCGCGGACGGCGACCTCGCACTTGACGTTCTCTCTTTCCGTTCAGGCGGTCAGCGAGGTAGCCGGCCAGCCGCCCACGACGATGAGCGGGCCCTGTTGTTGCACGGGGATGTTCACCAGTTGAACGCCCTTCAGGTCCCTGGCGGAGCGACGTTCAAGCTCGTCGACGCCGACGGACTGCTCGCCGAGGCCGAGTGCGACCTCGGAGTCATGATGCGGAACGACCCCGTGGAGCTGCTCAACGGCGACCCGTGGGCCAGGGCGCGCTGGCTGGCGGAGCGCTGCGGCCGGACGCCACGGCGATCTGGGAGCGGGGCGTCGTGGAGCGGGTGACGAGCGGGCTGCGGTGCACCCGGATCGACCTGCAGCCGCTGGGACGGCAGATGCTTATGGTCGCCGACCGCCTCGCCACCCTGTCAGCCGTGGCGGCTCACCACCGCTGGTGTAATACGAGCCCGCGCAGGTAGCGTCGCGGTGGCGGTATACCGCTACTAGCGGTATACCTTCTGCAGGAGGCAGACCAGTAGCTAGGAGCAGACGTACCTATGACGCCGCAGCCGCACGAAATAAAGCGCGTCCCAGCCGGTAGCGAACGGCCCGCCAGAGTTCACGTGATCTGGCACAACCGCAAGTTCGTGGGATACACCGTCAGGCTGGGAACCGGCCAGGACAAGTGGGCAGCGCTCTCCCCTCACGGAGCACTGCTCGGCGAGACGAACACGCACATCGAAGCGCTCTCCCTACTTGCCCCTGATGCCGAGATCGCGCCAAAGAAGACGAGCGTCTACCTGGACGGCGCGACCGCCGCTGCTGTCAGAAAGAGCGGACAGCCCCTGGTGGAGCTGATCCGCAAGGGCCTGGCCGCATCATCCGACCCTGAGTGACGATCTCCTCCGGGTCACCCGCGGCTACAGCCTCAGAACTCCAGTCCCCCTAGCGCGGCCGCCGGACTACGACCAGAGTTCAGCCCGGCGCGACCACCAGGCCTCGGCGGCGGTCATCGCGCCTTCGGCCTCGCGGATGCCGTCGCCCACGAGCCCTGCGGTGGCAGCCCAGTGCAAGGGGATAAGAGCCACAGCCCCGGGGAGCCAACGGTGCTCGTCGCGAGTCAACGGTTCCGGAGCCGTGCCTTCGTAGGCGTCGAGCAGTCGTCGCGGCTCGAGGAATTCGCCGCTCGGTGCGACGTGGTGCAGGCTGGCCGCGACGTCGTACAGCCGCTCCCTGACCCTCGCGAAATCCAGGTCGAAGGTGGCCCATGAGCCGTCTGACAGTTCTCCGGCGTTGCCAAATTTGTAGTCCCCATGAATCGGAGCGCATGGCAGTTCGACCTCCTTCCGGAGCTTGGAGAGCTCGCCAGTCAGTTGGCGCATCCGATGCACGACCGGCTCGCTGCGGGGTCCGAGCCTGCGGCGTGTGAAGCCGACCGAGTAACGCAGTTGGCCGAAGGTTCTGTGGTCGTCGAGGGGTTCGGGCGGACTGGGCTCCCAGACTGCTTTGAGCGCAGTGTGAACGCGTCCGAGCTCCTCGAATACGCGGACGTAGGAGTCCTCGTCCGTCCGTGGCTGCACGTGATCGATGAACTCCTCAAGCTCAGCCCAACGATCAGCGACCCTCAGGAGGTCGCAGCCGGAAATCGGAATCGGCCGAGCGACGCGGACTTGCGTCCGCTGGAGCCGTTCCCGCAAGCGCCGCAGTCCCGCGACTCGCCCGCGGCGGACCCAGGGCCTGTGAACCCGGAGGACAACCGGCGGCTCAGCGTCTATCCGCAGGTTGAGGTTGAATCCACCGCCGATGTCTGCCCATCCGGCCCCGCGCGCGACGCGGTCGATCAGGGCCGAGACGGCCGGATCATCTGGGCTGGCTCTAGGTCCGAACCAGCGCGGCAAGGCAGGGGGAGAGGTCGAAGCTTCGATTCCGGTCATGGCAATGGCCCGCCAGCGCACCCGACGGAGGATCCGCCGGCGAACCCATCCTCCTCGACGCGGGTCGATCGTGCCACGCATGTGCCGGTCGGCGACAGGGCGAACGTTGGATCACGCGGCACTAGGATGCACGTCCTTGCCCGGCCGAACCCTGTCGACAGGAGGAAGGCGTCTCTGCCTGCCCGGTCAAACTCGGCTATCGCGGCATGCACACCCGATGCCGTCACGTCGGCAAGAGTCATGGTGAGATGTACGGCTCGCTTCGCCAGCCGTGCTGGCCCAGCAGAGCTAGTGAAGTGCCTTTGTCAGATGTTCTCGCACTGGCCCGCACATGCCATAAGGGCGCATGAGCTCGTCGGCCTCGGCAAGGGTGACCCAGCGCACTTCGGCGAGCTCTCTGGTGGACTAGACAGCTAGCGGCGGCGCCGGGGTGTCAAGGCAGGCGGTGCACCGTTGGGTGCGCTGGTAAACGACGGCGACCAGCTGCTGGCCGAGACCGGCCGCACGACCACCAAACTCATCGCCCGACTCAAGGTCGCGAACCAGAACCCCCGCGTCAGCGTCACCCGGCACAAGGATCCGCTATTTGGCACTGATCGTCATATCGAGGGTGGAACTCCGGTACTGGGCCGTGCTGGCGGTGCAGTCCGGGGACCGGGTTATTGAGGTCGCGCACCAGCTGGGGGTGTCGCCGCAGAGCCCGCACAGCTGCATGCGTTCAGCTGCCCGGTCCTCTAGCGGTAGGGCGTCAGATCGGCCCGGGGGTAGCGCGTTTGGGTGTCGGCCAAGGTTTGCTCGTCCCAATACGGATCGCCCGGAGCTGGGAAGCCGAACACCGACCGCTCCCGGGGAGAGGCCCGCTCGACGATCTCGAACCAGTCTGACCGCGTCGCGCGCTCGGCCCAGGCGACCCGGCCGGTCCAGCGCGGTGCCCACACATCGTAGTCGGCGAGGAGCGCAAAGCGGGCTGATCGTTCGCCGGTCATGCGCGACCCACGGTGAAGTACGTCGGACCGAAAAGCGAACAGGGTTCCTGCCGGACCGGTCATCGAGACCTCCTCCTCGGCGAACATCCCCTCGGGGAGGTAGTTCGTGATGTCGTGATGCCCAGGGACCGGCCAGTACGGGACGCTCTGCCCGACCGACAGCGGAACGATCTTGGTAGGGCCGTCCTCATCGCCTACGTCGGACAGGAGGATCCAGCTCAACATCTGCGTGGCCGGCTCGGAGCGCTTGGGCACGACGAGGCTGTGGTTGACGAAGTCGCGGTGGTGGCGCTGGTCGTAGTCGACGGCTCCGGCGTACTTGGCCCACAGGGACGCCTCGTAGAGCCGCAGGTCGGCTGAGCCCAGGAAGCGCTCCGCCAGGTCGAGCAGGTCCGGGTGGAAGGCCAGTCGGTTCAGGTTCCAGGATCGCCACGGTCCGCTGACTTCGCCGGCCCACTGGTCCGTCGCCAACCACGCATGAGCAGCTGGGTCGGCGAAATACACCTCGGGCCGCGGGTAGTGCAGCCACAGAGCTTCCTGGGCCGCGGCCAGCTCGTCAGCCTCGAGGAAACCCTCGAAGAGCAGGTAACCCCGCTCCCGCAGGTCCGCCAAGCAACGGTCGGGCACCCTCATCCCCGCACCCTAGCCGCCCTCGCAGTTCGACCGCACCGGCATTTCGACAGTGCAGCGGTTCAGGGTCACCGCCGAACCCGCCGATTGGGCAGACACCCTCCCCGCGGGCTGCCGACGCTCCTGACCTCGCTAACCCCGGTTGTCCAACCCGACCCGGGTACCCTGACCGCACGAGATCATCTAGCAGGAGGCCCCGCTCCCCGACCACGACCGGAAAGATCGAGCGGCTGCACCAGACGCCGAACCCGGCTAGTGCCGCATCAGGCAACGCTTGCCCTCTGGATGACTGCGCGCCGCCCGCGGGCTTAGGCTTGCGCGGTGCCCTTCCCTGATGAGCTGGCACGTGGTCTTGCCCTCGTCGCCTACGACCACCGCTGGCCCGGCGATTTCGCGGCCCTCACAAGAAGAATCCAAAATGCGCTCGGGCAGGCAGTGGTCCGGGTGAGCCACGTGGGATCCACATCCGTACCGGGGCTGGCCGCCAAAGACTGCATCGATGTCCAGATCGAAGTCCAAGCTCTGATTGAAGACCTGATCACGGGATGCTTCACCAGGATTGGTTTCCGATTGCGGCCCGAGCCATGGAATCGCACGGAGCCCACCCCCGTTGGCCCGTGCCCGAAGCTGGTCTTCGCCCCGCCAGAGGGTGAGCGGGCGAGCAACATCCACGTGGTGGAAGCGGCGAGCGAGGCCGCACGGCACAAGCTGCTGTTCCGGGACTTCCTGCGGGCCCACGACGCGGCCCGGGACGCCTGGAGCGACTTCAAGCAGCGCCTGGCCGCGATGGCCGCCGACATCTACCAGTACGGTCAGGCCAAGGCCGGACCAACAGAGATCCTGCTGATCGCAGCTGAAAGCTGGGCAAGCCAGACCCAGTGGGCGCCTCACGATTATCCCCGTGCCGCGCCAGGAAACGTTTGATCGGACGCCTGAAGCCCGGGCGGAAACCTAACCTTGCAACCGCACCAAGGCGACACACAACCTCCAACATCTAGGGACTGTCACGCCAAGCGTCAAGCGAAGCCGATGTGTCGCACATCAAGTGGAGCTAGGCACGCGGCCTCCGTGCCGTGGTCCTCGGCCAGGCCGCCGAGCCCGAGCAGACCGACGCGGAGCTAGCCGCCGAGAACATCAACGGCGAGCTGGTGACCACCTTCCCGCTCGCCGTCTGGTCACGTCTTCGGCTCGCAGGGCTCGATCACGCTGTGCTGGTCGCCGCCGAATACGGCGGCCCGGCTGCCGTGAAAGGGCTCGTCAGCCAGGCAAGCCTCGATGCCCGGCCAGCTGCTGCACGCCGAGAGCCGCAGCGACACACAGCGGGGGGACAGCGCAGACGATGAAGCGCAGATCCCACAGCACGGCGGCAGGAACTATCAGCAGGGCTATGCCGGTGAGCCACGGCAGCAGCGCCGGACCACCGCGTCGGCGCCAACTTGCGACAAGACCAGCCAGGCCGATGAGCGTTATCACGCCGAGCAATGGCCCGGATACGACGATATAGCGCTGATAGGTTCCGATCCACCCGGAGTAAGGGTGCAGCACCCGCTCGTCCGGGACCGCGCCGTCGTACTGGCGGAAGAACCTGTCGTCGTAGCTCAACGGCCAGACCTGCCGCGCCACCGGGAACATGTAGCCCAGCTCGCTTTGGGCGCCCTCCCAGGTGATCGAGTGGGGGCGGTCGTTCCCGCCGTGGAGCGCGAAGCTCTCCGCGAAGTTCTCTCCCACAGCTCGCAGGTAGTCCAGCGGCTGCGCCCTGATGGCCCGGATAGCGAAGTCAGTGCCGACTGCGTTTGCGCTGTTGCCGTCTATCCCGCCATCCTCGTTGCGCAGAGGGTTGCGCCTGAACAGGTAGTAGGTAGCGTCCTTCGGGCGCTCGCTCACCGGCACCTTCAGGCAGAGGAACCGCTCGTCAGCTGGCGGCCGGATGATGACGCAGTCGGAGAACGTCGTGACCTCCGCGTACAGGAACGCGCCGTCGCCTGTCGTGAGGTTAAACGAGCCATGGTCGTAGTCGAACCACCCGGCGTAGCCGGCCAGCGGGCAGGCGCACGCTACGCAGAGGACAGCGACGCTGGCGAGAGTCCGCCACCCGGCGAACCGGATCAGCATGCAGACGGCGAAGCCGATGAGCAGCGGCGTGCCCTGTGTCCTGACGATGGCCGCCGCGGCGAGCAGCAGCCCGGCCAGCGCGCACGCCCACAGCGGCGGATCCTGCCACCACATCATCGCAACCAGGGCCATCATCACCAGCAGCGCGAACAGGGTGTCGCTGAGCAGGAAATGCTCGAGCTGGATGGCGTAGGCCGACAGCAGCACGGGTGCCATCGCCAGCGCGGCGCCCCAGCCGGGTAGCCCACGGCGCCGCAGCAGCGCATAGCCAAGCATGCCAATAGCCAGCCCCATGAGGTGCTGGATGACTATCACCGCTGCCAGGCTGTGCAGCGGCCCGAGCATCCACAACATCGCGGAATAGCCGAAGGGCCGAAGCTGGGCCGGCGCCAGGTGGAGGGCGGTAGTCACGTAGCCGCTGGTATCGGGATACAGCAGCGGACCCGGATAGCCCAGCATGGCGACGAACCGGACTGCGGCCGCCACCAGCACGACGGCGCCGAAGATCCGGTGCTGCCTGACGAAGGCCGCCACCCGTCGCAACTTGCCGGTGGCCGGGCGGCCGGTGCCGCGCGCGGCGAACCCCACCCCGGTCGGATGCGGCTGGGAACCCCCTAGTTGCGTCATTGCTGACAAAATAATACAGAGTCTGGGTTATTACTCCTAAACACCCTGGCCGCGCTGACCGGGGTGCCGGAGCCGAACACCCGGCTACCCCGCCTGGCAGCGGCTCAAGCACCGCCTGGGTATCGCCGGGCACATCATCGCCCTGGAGTTCACCTGGGGGGACGAGAACGGCTGGCACCCGCATTACCACGTCCTGCTGGTCCACGACCAGGACCTGGACGCCGCCGCCATCGCCGCCCTGCACGCCCACATCGACTCGCGCCTGACAGTCGCCTGCCGCAATCACGGCCTGCGGCAGCCCGACCAGCTGCACGCTGTCCGCATCGACCCCAACGTCTCCGGCACCGCCGCTCGTGGCTACATCGCCAAGGGCGGCGACTGGACAGCCGCCGACGAAATCTCCCGCGGTGACCTCAAGACCGGCCGCACCGGCAGCCGCACCCCGTTCCAGATCCTCGCCGACTATTACCAGAGCGGCGACACCCGCGACCGGCAGATCTGGGATGAGTACGCCCGCGCCGCCCGCAGCCTGGCCGCCGTCCGCTGGTCACGCGGCCTTCGCGCTGTGATCTTCTGCCAAACGGCCCAGCCCGAGCAAACTGACGCGGAGCTTGCCGCCGGTGACGTCTACGGCAAGTTGGTGACCAGTTCCCCAAGATCGTCCGGTCACGTCTTCGGCTCGCAGGGCTCGATCATGCGATGCTGGTTGCGGCCGAGTACGGCGGCCTAGCCGCTGTGAATGAAGTCATCGCGTCACAAGCGCCTTAGCGATATGTTGTTGACGATCCTGATATATTCTCTTAATGACTAAAACGTCCTTTATGGCAGCCGCGATCGCGGGCTGGGAGAGCGGGAACGGCCCCGCGCTGCTATTCCTGCACGGCGGTCCAGGCGTGAACGAGTACTCCGGGCTATTCGCGCCGGAGGCGGAAGGCTGGCGTTTCATCACCTTCCAGCAGCGCGCCGTGACACCCTCCACGACGGACGGGCCGTACACAGTCGAGCAGAACGTGGCGGACGCGGTCGCCGTGCTGGATGCCCGCGGCGTGGATCGGGCCGTCGTGGTCGGGCACTCGTGGGGCGGGCATCTGGCGCTGCACCTGGCGGTATCCCACCCAGACCGGGTCTCGGGACTGCTGCTCGTCGACGGCCTCGGGGTGATCGGCAGCGATTGCGTGGGCGAGCTCAAGGCGGAACTGGACGAGATGGGGCAGGAGCTAGAGGCGCGAATGCTCCCCGCGGCCGCCGCCCGGTTCCGGGAGCTGACCGAGCAGCTTGGCGGCGCAGAGCCCACCGACGAGCAGGACGCCGAGATTTTCCGGCAGCTATGGCCCAGCCACTTCACCAACCCGGCCAGTGCCCCGCCACTGGGGGACCGCAGGGTCTGCCTCGCGGCTAATGAGGCCGCGATGGACTCGGCATTCGAGCATATGGAAGCGGGCTTCGCCGAAACGCTCAGCACTATAGCGATGCCGGTCGTTTCCGTCCTCGGAGAGCAGAGCCCGCTCCCGGTCCGGCAGGGCGAGCGGACCGCTGCCCTGATTCCTGAAGCCGAGCTAAGGATCATTCCAGCCGCCGGGCACCTGCCTTGGATCGAGGAGCCAGGATGCGCTGCAGCGGCACTCGCCCGTATCGGCGAGCGTCTCGCTGCCAAGGACCTCCCGATCGGCTGAAATGCAGCAACGCCCAGACTCGCGGTGAATCCGGTCGAGGTATTCCCGAGTCCGCTAAATCATCCTGCAGCGGCGAACTCGTACCGAAGACATACGAGCCTGCGTCGGCCGTCATCTCGTTGACTTCGACGGGCGTTCCGTCCGCGGCGTAGGCGGTGCGGGTGATCTCCACGACCGGCGTTCCCTGGGATATGAGCAGGGAGGTGTAACTGAACTTTGCGTCCTGCCCGATAACCACCCGGCGAGGCAGTGACGCGTTCTGCCTCGGCTGAGATCAGATGCCGTCCCGCTGGATGGCCTGGTGCTCAGATCGCCACCTCTTCTGCGCTGTGGTGGCAGAGATCGCCCGGATGATCCCTAGCGCGCCGTTGAGCAAGAACAGGCCAACGAAAACTGACGCGGCGGCGCCAGAGCCTGATACGGCAAGTACAGCTGCGACTACCACGAGGACAAGTTCGAAGCCAAGCAACGCCCTCGCACTGCACAACCGCGCAATAGCCGCCGGACCATCTTTCTCGAGGTCTTGTTCAATCCGGGGGTTGCGATCGAGCTGCCGCCGGATCAGCGGACCGCAGACGACGCGCTCAAGTCGAGAGAGGGATGCCATAGCGTTTCTGGCTGACTCGCGATTGAGATCGTCGGGAAACGCCGCCACGCTCGCCAGCGTACAAGTGACTGAACATTCGACGGGGGCCACGGTCAAATCATGGCCAACCCGGAGGCGGCTAGGGTGCATCTACGGTCAAGGATCTCAGCGCTGCTCAGTACTGGTCAGCCTGAGGCGGACCATCAAGGACATGCTCGACCGGCACCTGGACGTCGTGCTACCGCAGCGCGAACGAGCGCCCAAGACGATCATCGGCTACCGCTCGCTGTGTAAGAACCAGATCTACCCGCGCTGGGGCGGACAGCGGATCGACCGGCTCCTGCCGGAGCAGCTCGAGGACGGTTACGCGGAGATGCGGCTGGCGGCCTGGCCGCGTCCTCGATCCGTAAGGTCCACGCCATCCTTTCCAGCGCCTACGAAATCGAGGTCCGGCGCGGCAACGTCGCCCGCAATCCCTGCAAGCTCGTGGAGCCACCCCGGCTCGGTCAGCCCACGAAGGCCGCCCTGACCCAGCAGCAGGCTCGCGCGGTCCTGAACGTCGTAGCCGACCGTCGCAACTCCGCCCGGTGGTCCGTCGGGCTGGCGTGCGGGCTCCGGCAGGGCGAGGCGCTCGGGCTGCGCTGGCCGTACGTCAACCTGGACTCCGGCGAACTGCGCGTCTGGTTCCAGCTCCAGCGCTTGCCCTGGCGGCATGGCTGCTCCGACATAGCGGCCTGCACCGAACATCGGCACCGGCGACCGTGCCCGCGCCGCTGCCCCAAATCCCTCCGTAAGTCCGGCCGCCCGCATGTCTGCATCCTCGCTAGCGATCCCCGGATCTGCCCGCCCGGCTGCACCCGGCACGCGGCTACCTGCCCCGACCGCCAGGGCGGCGGTCTGGTCTTCCGGGAGATCAAGGAGCGGCGCCGGAAGACCGTCGCCCTGCCGCCCGAGCTCGTCGCCGTCCTCAAGGCTCACCGCGATGTCCAGGACCTCGAACGTGAGACGGCAGCCAATCTGTGGCAGGACCACGGCGTGGTGTTCGCCTGCGAGGACGGCCGCCTGATCGATCCTTCGGCGGATCTGCGCGAGTGGTCAGCCATCCTGGCTCACGCCGGCATTCCCGCACGCGGGCACCCACACGATGCGGCACTCGGCGGCCACCATCGCCCTGGACGAGGGCGTCGCCCTGGCCGTGGTCCAGGAGATGCTCGGCCACTCCGACATCCGCGTCACCCGCGGCTACACCCACGTTTCCTCGCTGCTGGCCCAGGACGCGGCGGCCCGAGTCGGGCGGGCTCTTTCGGGGAAATTGCTACGAAAACTGCTACGAAGGACCATGATCCATAAGGCTTCGCGGGGATTCCCGCTGGTCAGGTGGAGCCGCCTATCGGAAT
>CAVSCN010000006.1:0-107494 GCA_963726425.1 uncultured Actinomycetota bacterium
GAAGGACATCTGCGACCTGGCGTTTCAGAAAGTCCCGCCTCGCCCTGGCCACTCAGCTCATCGCTCGCGCCGGACCTGCGACACCCGGCACCTTCCGGCACCGACCCGCCCCCTGATTCCCGGCGTTCGTACCGCCGCGTATCACGCACGGGGCCGGTTACGGCCAGCCCCGCCATTCCGTTCGTCCCCGGCCGCGACTACAGCTCCAGCCGGTAGAACCGCGCCGCCGTGCCGCTGAACAGATCGTTCTTCTCGGCCGCGCTCGCCCCGCGCGAGAGGATCTTGCACGCGTTCCAGTATGGCGTGTAGCATACGACCCCTTGTCCACCGGGAAGTTGCTCTCAAACATGCCGCGCGACGCACCGAACGCCTCGACACAGGTCTCCACGTAAGGCTTCCACGCCGCGGCCAGCGCCTCCGACGATGGCGGATCGGCCTTCTCGTGGAAGTCGAAGCCGTTGATCCGCATCGCCATGCCGCCGAGCTTCACCACCACGTTGGGACACTTCGCCAGCGCGCGGATCGACGCCGACCAATTCGCGAACACCTCGTCGCGCTTGCCGCCGTAGACGCCGATGGCGAGTGGCCCGCCGACATGGTTGAGGCAGATCCGCGTGTCGGGAAACGCCTGCGCCAGCGCCGTCACCTCGTCGATCTGCGGATGATACAGCCACGCGTCGAAGCTGAGGTTCAGCGGCGCCAGGCAGGCAAAACCTTGGCGGAACGTCGCATCCGCCATCAGTCCCGGCGGCGGCGCATACGCCGGGCACCATCAGTGTCGGATCGGCGTCCCACGGCGGTGATGTGGCGGATGCCGCGGAAGCGTCCTCCGCCGGCGCGGATGTGTGCCTCCAGCACCGCCTGCACGCGCGAACCGAGCCGCAGATCGGCGTGACCCACAATGCCGGCGCAGATCTTGGTCTTGCCGTAGCCACCCGCGGCGCTCATCGCCGCGACCCCGTTGACGAACTCGGTCTCGCCGACCGGGCGCATCTCCTCGGGGCCGCCGGCGCGATGCATCGAGCGGCACTGCACGAACACGGTGGCGACGATGTTGTGGCCGCTGTTGGTATCGGCCAGCAGGTCGTCCAGCATGTAGCGCCAGTCCGGCCGTTCCCACAGATGATGGTGCGGATCCACGATCGGGAGGTCCGGCTCCAGGATCGCCTCGGTCCGCCGCGCGAGCCAGTCGTCGCGGACCGGCAGGTACGTGCTGCTGGCGGGCTGCGTCGTCGTGCTCATGGCGGTTTCCTCCCGGTTGGTTGTGTGATCATCCTGCCACCTTAGGCCGGACCGCAAGGCGGACCGACATCGTCGTGTCGTTGATGGGCTTCGCTTGCTCAACCCATTCTTCGAAGACAACGCGACCAACGCGCAGCGGGCCGTGCGCAACCGTGATCTCAGATACCCTCAAGATCCGCGACAACACCTATCTGTTCGACGTCGTGTCCGATCCGCGCGGGCGGGCCAACCTGAAGCGCCGGCAGAACGACGTATTCGATCGGTCGGTCGCAGGGTCGGGCACGTGGAACGCGACCATGCTGGCGAAAATCTCGACAGCTTCGGTGAAGTGGTCACCGCCGCGGACCTTGCCGACCATATCGGTGCATCGTGATTCAGAGCCTGTCTCTGTGCGGAATGAGAATGAGACCAATCGCGCCGTCCAGGGTGGCAAGCCGCTCTTCAACCGTGCGGCTATTGGACGGTATGCTGGCCTGACGTAGGAGGGTCATGTGCAGGTCCGTCTGGCAGATAAGACTGAGCGCGCGGTCGCCGTCGATTGGCTCGTCAGAGAGTGGGGCGATCCTATCGTCGTGCGGTCGCAATTCTATCCGATCGATGAGTGCGATATCTATATCGCTGGTGATTTGGAAGGGCTCGCGGCTGTGTCTGGCCGAGATAGGCCGATTGCCGAACTGGTGGCGATCAATGCCTTCAGTCGCCATCAAGGCATCGGATCAGCCCTTCTTCGATCGATTGTGGATCGGCTGGAAGGGTTTGCAATACTCCGGCTGACGACCACGAACGACAACCTGGATGCGCTGCAATTCTACCAGCGGCGTGGCTTCCGACTGCAAGCGCTGCGGCCGGGAGCCGTTGACGCGGCAAGAGCACATAAACCCACAATCTCTGCCGTAGGCGAACACGGCATACCGATCCGAGACGAACTGGACTTGACCCTCCAGCTATGAGCCCCCAGCGGTCCGCTCGGGGTCGCCAACGACCGTTCTGCCGTCATTCGGAGCTCTCAGGCCGCCGCTTGCAGCTCTGCCACTGCCGGCCGTTTCCGCCGCGGCGCCGGCGCCGCCACGACCTGAGCAAGATCCCGCCCGATCAGCCGCGAGTAAAGCTGCTCGTATTCTGCCGCCGCATCCGACCAATGGAAGCTGCGGGCCATCGCGGTCTGGCGCATCTGGTCCAGCGCGTCGGGATCGTCGAACGTCTCGAATGCCCGGCAGCAGGCGCCGAACAGTCCCTCGCCGGACAGGTCGGAGAACAGGAAGCCGGTCTCGCCGTCCTCGATCGTGTCGGCGAGGCCGCCGGTGCGGTGCGCGATCGGCAACGTGCCGTAGCGCTGAGCCTGCATCTGCGTCAGCCCGCACGGCTCGTAGCGCGACGGCATCGACACAGAAGTCGCTGGCCGCGACGATCCGCCGCGCCATGGGTTCGTTGTAGCCGATCAGCAGGCCGATGTTGTCGCGATGGCTGCGCGCCAGCCGGCTCAACATATGTTCCGTGTCGGGATCGCCCAGGCCCAGGATGGCGATCTGCCCGCCTTCGCGCACGATGTCGCGGGCGGTGTCGGCGACGATGTCCAGCCCCTTCTGGTGCACCAGGCGCGATACCACGCCGAACAGCGGGCCGTCGGAGTGCTTGACCACGGCCACCGGGCGGCGCTCGGCGTCGTAGGTCTCCAGCAGTGCCGGGTCCGGCCCAGCCGGCCAGCACGGCCGCGAGCTTCCAGGCGAGGTTGTGGGCGTCCTGGATGCCGGTGTTGGAGCCGAACGCGCCGGTGGGCGACATCTCGTGCGCGGAGTCGCCGGCCAGGAAGACGCGGCCGGCGCCGTAGCGTTCGGCCACCCGTTCGGCCGCGTGCCAGGGCGCCTTGCCGGTGATCTCGACCTCCAGGTCGGGGACGCCGGTCGCGGTGCGGATCAGCGCGGCGCAGCGCTCGTCGGTGAAGTCCTCCAGGGTCTCGCCGTCGTCGGGGCGCCACGGCGCGTGGAAGACCCAGTGCTCGCTGGTTGTCGACCGGCAGCAGCGCGCCGGGCTCTCCGGGTTGGTGAGGTAGCAGACGATGAACCGGCGGTCGCCCACCGACGTCGGCGAGCCGCTTGGCGCGGAAGGTGACGCTGACGTTGTGGAACAGGTCGCCCTGGCCGGTCATGGCCGATGCCGAGCCGCTCGCGGACCGGGCTGCGCGGGCCCGTCGGCGGCGACCAGGTAGTCGGCGCGGACGGTGCGCGTCCGCCGGTGCTCACGGTCCAGCGGATCGGCCGTCACGCCGTCGTCGTCCTGCTCGAAGGAGACCAGCTCGGTGCCGAAGCGGACGGCGCCGCCGAGCGTCGCGGCGTGCGCAGCAGCACCGGTTCCAGGTCGTTCTGGCTGCACAGGCACCAGCCGGAGGGGCTGAGCCGGGCCAGCGTGCCGCCCGGGTCGATCTGCCTGGAAGAGCCATTCCTGGTCGGCGCCGGTCAGCGGTGTCGGCCTGCAGGATGCCGTGGTTCTCGGCCAGCACCGACGCGGCCTTGCGGATGTGCGGCTCCACTCCCGGCGGTCCGGAAACAGCTCCATGGTGCGCACGTTGTTGCCGCGGCCGCGCGGGATGGTGCGAGGTCGCCGGCGTGCTGCTCGACCAGCAGGTGCTCGACGCCGAGGCGGCCCAGGAACAGCGAGGTGGACAGGCCCACCAGGGAGCCGCCGACGATCAGGACGGGCATTCGTTCGCGCTTGGCTGGGTCACGGTGCGGCTCATTCCGGTCCGGTGCGTGGGATTCCCCGTGACCAATTCATCACGAGCGTGGCGTGCGCGAATTTCGCCCGGATGGCTGCGAATCGTTCGCGGCCGGTCGGATACCTCGGAAACGATCTGGTGGTCAGGCAACCAGAGCGTCGAGAGCGAGACCGCACCATGGCCCAGTCAGCCCCCGTCCTCGATGTCCTCGACTGACACGCCCTCCAGGCCGACTCCCGCTGCGGGTCGTCCTCCTGCTGGACGTCCAAGACGGCGAGCAGCAGCACTTCCTTGAGGCGTACGAGCAGATGCGCTACCGGGTCGTCGGCCGTGCCCGGGCACCTCAGCGACCAGCTCTGCCAGTCGACGGACGACCCCTCGCGGTGGCTGATCACCAGCGAGTGGGAGGCCCCGAACCGTTCCTGGACTGGCTGGACAGCCCGGAGCCATCGAGATGGTCAGGCCCATGAGCAAGTGCGTCCGGGACACCAGGTCGCTGCGCTTCACGGTGCTCAAGGAGACCTTCGGGACCGGGCGTCGACAGCAAGCAGCCGCCGAGGGAGAAGAACGGATCCGGCCGCCCGGCCCCGCTCGGGCCGGCACCGGACGGCATCGTCCGGCACGCGCTCACCTTCAGCGTGAAGCCGGGCACCGAGCAGACGGTGGCCGGCATCCTGGCCGGCTACACCTCGCCGGCGGCCCGGGTCGACGAACCACGCGGCTGGTGCGCACCTCGCTGTTCATGCGCGGCAACCACGTGGTCCGTTCGGTGGAGGTGGTCCGGCGACCTGGTCGCCGCGCTCCGCCACGTCGCCGCGCAGCCCGAGGTGCGGGCGGTCGAGGAGGCGATCAACCCCTACCTGGAGGAGGCCCGGGACCTGAACGACCCGCTGGCCGCCCGGGACTTCTTCTGCGGGCCGCGCTGCCCGCCGTGCGCTTCAACGCGCGCGACGCCGGCAGCGGCCGTCGGCCGAAGCGAGCCGATCCGCCACGCCTTCTCCTACCCGGCTCGGCCCGGGCGGGGCGAGGCGCTCGCGGAGTTCCTGGAGCGGCAGGACCGGTCCGCCGTGGCCGACCCCGCGTCCCCGCTCGTGCGCAGCACCATCTTCCAGCGCGGCGACCGCGTGGTCCGGATGGTCGACATGGCCGTGCCGGCGGACGCCGATCCGGCCGCGGCGCTCGGCATCGTCGGCCCGCGGGCCGGAGCCGTGCTGGCCCGGCTGGTCCGGGCCGCGCCGGCCTGCGCGAGGACGGCCGCCGGGCGGCGCTGGCGAACTGGGAGCTGACGTCGGTCACCGACCGGCGCTCGCCGCAGGCCTGAAGCCTGCCCGCCGGACACCGCCGCCGGCACATTCGAGAACACCGCACACCGTACACCGCACACCGCACACCGCACACCGCGAACCCCGGGAACCCCCGGGCGGTGAGCCCGCGAGCCGACCGGCTCGCGAGCTCACGAAACCGTCCCGAGAACGCACCCGGTGGACCGCCGGGTGACCCGAAGCGTCAGGGGAAACCGTCGTGACCACGCAGCTGCCTCGTGTCGTCAATGTCGCCGACGCTCCGTCGAACCGCCGCCGCGGCGGCGATCTGCGGGCCATGCTCACGCCCACCGCCGTCGGCGCTACCAGCGGCTTCATGGGGCTGGCCATAGTCCAGCCGGGGGAGCGCATCGGCGAGCACTACCACCCGTACTCCGAGGAGTTCGTCTTCGTCGTCTGCGGCGAGCTGATGGTGGACCTGGACGGCGTGCCGCAACCGCTGCACGCCGACCAGGGACTGATGGTCCCGATCGGCATGCGCCACCGCTTCCGCAACGTCGGCACCACCGAGGCTCGGCTGGTGTTCCACCTCGGGCCGCTGCTGAGTCCTGAAGCCGGTGCCGCGCACCAAGGAGCAGTCAGACGAGGTCTGCGAGCTGCTACGGGCCAGGGGCGCGGTGCCCGAGCAGGTGCCGACGATCGCCGTCGAGCCGCCGCGGACGCCGCAGCAGATGGAGCGCGCGGTCAAGGGCCTGGTCACCGGCCGTTATCAGTGGATCGGCTTCACGTCAGTGAACGCGGTCAAGGCGATCCGGGAGAAGTTCGAGGAGTACGGCCTGGACGCCCGGGCGTTCGCCGGGGTCAAGGTTGCCGCCGTGGGCGAGCAGACCGCGGCGGCGCTGCGCGAGTTCGGCATCATGCCCGATCTGGTGCCCGAGGGCGAGCAGTCCGCCGAGGGACTGGCCGACGCGTGGCCGGTCTATGACGAGGTGCTGGACCCGATCAACCGGGTGCTGCTGCCACGCGCGGACATCGCGACCGAGGGCCTGCTGGCCCGGCTGACGGAACTGGGCTGGGAAGCCGAGGACGTCACCGCCTACCGGACCGTGCGGGCGGCGCCGCCGCCGGCCCCGATCCGGGAGGCGATCAAGGGCGGCGGCTTCGACGCGGTGCTGTTCACCTCGTCCTCCACGGTGCGGAACCTGATCGGCATCGCCGGCAAGCCGCACGCCGTCACCGTGATCGCGTGTATCGGTCCGCAGACCGCCAAGACCGCCGCGGAGTTCGGCCTGCGGGTGGACGTCGTGGCCGACCAGCCCTCGGTCTCCGCCCTGGTGGAGGCGCTCGGGCAGCACGGCGCCGGGATCCGGGACGCGGCGATCGAGGCGGGGGAGCCAGTCCGCAAGCCGAGTGAGCGCCGCCGGGGGGCGCGCCGCCGGATCAGGTAGGGCGGGATAGTCGTGACCGCTGAGTTTCCGCTCGCCACGTTTCCGGTGGCCCGGCCGCGGCGGCTGCGCCGGTCCGGGCCGCTGCGCAGGCTGGTGGCGCCCGTGCAGGTGCGTCCGTCGGGTCTGGTCCAGCCGCTCTTCGTGAAGGAAGGCATCAGCGAGCCGCAGCCCGTTCCCTCCATGCCCGGCGTGCTCCAGCACACCAGGGAGAGCGCCAGGAAGGCGGCGGCCGACGCGGTCGCGGCGGGCGTCGGCGGCGTGATCCTGTTCGGCGTCCCCGCGGTCAAGGACGAGCGCGGCTCGGCCGCCGACGACCCGGCCGGGATCGTCCAGCTCGCCCTCGCCGATCTGGCCGCCGACCTTGGCGGTGAAACTGTGCTGATGGCCGACCTGTGCCTGGACGAGTACACCTCGCACGGGCATTGCGGTGTGCTGACGGCGGCCGGCGAGGTCGACAACGACGCGACGCTCTCCCGGTACGCCGCCATCGCCGTCGCGCAGGCCACGGCGGGCGCGCACGTGGTCGCGCCGAGCGGCATGATGGACGGCCAGGTCGCGGCCATCCGGACGGCGCTGGACGACGCCGGGTTCGGCGACGTGGCGATCTGCGCCTACTCGGTGAAATACGCCTCCGCGTTCTACGGGCCGTTCCGGGACGCCGCTGAGTGCGCGCCGCAGTTCGGCGACCGCGCGTCCTATCAGCAGGACCCGGCCGCGTTCGACGGCGACGCGCTGCGCGAGGTGGCGCTCGACGTCGCCGAGGGCGCGGACATTGTGATGGTGAAGCCGGCCCTCGCCTACCTGGACGTCATCAGCTCGGTCGCCGCGGCGGTCCAGCTGCCGGTCGCGGCCTACCAGGTCAGCGGCGAATACTCGATGGTCGAGGCGGCGGCCGCGAACGGCTGGCTCGACCGGGACCGGACGATTATGGAGACGCTGACCGCGATCAGCCGGGCGGGCGCCGACATCATCCTGACCTACTGGGCGACCGAGGTGGCGCAGCGCCTCGGCCGAGCGCACTAGGCCAGGTGCGTTAGCTCAGGCCGGTTGGCTAGTGCGGGCCCTGAATTCGAGGTCTGCAAGATCGTTCTGCTGACCTCGGGATCGCTCTGACCTGGAGCTGGCACCCGACCCCCGCGACGTCGCGGCGCATCTGATCCGAATTAGAACACGTTCTATCCAGACTGCCGCGCGACGTCAGCTGTTGGGCTTGCAAAATGCAGTTACCATAGGTGGGGAAAGAGGGGTGAAGGGGTTATTTATCCGTATATGCGAGCCGAGTCGGCGAGCGCACGGGCTGCGGAGCGTGGTCCCGCTTGCCCGCATCGGCGGGAGCGGGGACCAGGGAGTGAGGTTCCTGGCTGGCGTGGCAGGGGCGCCGGGGATGTCCGGCCGGCGCGCGTCACGGCAGGACCGGCCTAACCGTGTTCAGCACCACCAGGGAACTGCCGGTTATCACCACGCTGGAGCTTCCGAGGGTCATCGTCGACGACCCGGAGAAGCGCGCCGGCCGCCTCGCCGGGGCGCTGCGTAATCCCCTCTACCGCAGCGGCTACTCACTCGTCATCAACACCGCGGCGTCCACCGCAGTCGGCGTTGCCTACTGGGCGATCGCCGCCCACATGTATGACAAGCAAGACCTGGGCCGCAGTTCGGCGTTGATTTCGGCTTTGATCTTCTTGTCCAGCCTGGCTCAGCTCAACCTCTCCAACGCGCTGGCCCGGTTTCTGCCGCAGTCCGGCCGGCGGGCCGGGCGGCTGATCGGCTACAGCTACGGTGCCAGTGCGGCCGCGGCCGTGGTGGCCGCCTGCGGCTTCGTGCTGGTGCTGCCCAGGCTCAGCTCGCAGTGGCAGTTCCTGGCCAGTTCCCCGGCCCTGGCGGGGCTCTTCGTCGGGTCCGCTGTCATCTGGGGCATCTTCGCGCTCGAGGACGCCGCGCTCACTGGCCTGCACCAGGCGGTCGTGGTCCCGTTGGAGAACACGTTCTACGGGTTCCTCAAGCTGGGCATGCTGGTGACCGTCGCCGCGGCGCTGCCGGTGACGGGGATCTTCGTCTCCTGGGTCCTCCCGCTGCTGCTCGTGGTGCCGGCCATTAACTGGCTTATATTCCGGCGTTACACACAGGCAGTTCGCTTCGTCGGCAAGGCCAGCACCGTCACGCCGAAACAGGTCGTCCGGTTCGCTTCGATCGACTACGTGGGCATGCTTCTCGGCCAGGCCTACGGCAACCTGCTGCCACTGCTGGTCCTCTCCGCGATCGGCGCGGCCGCCAACGGCAGTTTCTACATCGCCTGGACGATTACCTCAGGCCTCTCGCTGGTGGCTGCCAACTTCGGCACCTCGCTGATGGTGGAGTCCGCCGCCGCGCCGGAACGGCTGCCGGAGCTGACCAGGGGTGTGCTGGCGCGCTCACTGATCGTCACGTTCGTTGGCGCGCTCGGGCTGGTGACGCTGTCCAAGCCCGTGCTGAGCATCTACGGAAGCGGATATGCGCATGGCACGACGCTGCTCATGCTGCTCGCGGTCGCCACCCTGCCGCGCAGCCTGGTGCAGCTCACCTGGTCGCTGGACCGGGTGGCAGGTCGGCCCGGCCGGGCGGCGGTGACGCAGCTGGCGCTGGCGCTCATGGTGCTCGGCGGCAGCTGGGTGCTGCTCGGCCGCATGGGCGTCAACGGCGTCGGCATCGCCTGGACGGGCGGGAACCTGATCATCGCCCTCGTGCGGCTGCCGACCGTGCTCGGCGCGGCCAGGCGCTTCAGCCCGGCCCGGACCCATCGGGGCGCCCCGGCCCGATTGCAGCCGAGGGTGAGTGCCAGCGGCGCTCGGCACATCGCCCAGGGCGGGCTTCGGCGCCGCGGGCCGGGCCGCCACCGGGCGCCGGTGCGCTGATCCGGCCCGGGCCGGCTCCGGTTGGACGCCGCCTTGTAGAGATTTCCATCATTCGCGGTAGTTAGGCGGAGAAGGTCAATATCATGATGGAATGTCGGCTCGGGAGACCATCCAGATCCGGGGTCGGGCGGCTCGCTATCTGGCGAGCCATCCGGGCCAGATTCGCTATGTGCCCAGGTGGCTCGGGCAGCGATCACTGAGCCCGCTGGATCTGCGCGCCCCGTGGTGGCCTTACGACGCGGCGGCGTGGCTGCGCGAGCACCTGCCGCGAAGTGCCCGGGTATTCGAGTATGGCGGCGGCGGTTCGACGCTATGGCTGGAAGACCTGGGCGCCGCGGTGACCGTCGTCGAACACGACGAGGCCTGGTCCCGGCAGCTGTCGCAGGCCCTGCGGCCCGACACGCAACTGCTGAGCACGCCTGTCGATGCGGCCGGCTGCGTCGGCTCGGCGGCCAGCGACGGCTTCTTTGACAGCTACGTGGCCGCGATCGACGCGCAGCCCGACGCCGGCCTGGACCTCGTGATTGTCGATGGCCGGGCCCGGGTGGAGTGCGTGCGGCGGGCGATCGGCAAGGTGAGAGCCGACGGCCTGCTCCTGCTCGATGACAGCGACCGGGCCCGGTACCAGCCCGCTGTGGCGCTGCTGGCTGGCTGGGAGCGGCACGTCTTCACTGGCCTCAAGCCGGGGTACCCGGTGCCAGCGCAGACATCTATCTGGCGCCGTCCGGGCTGACTGGCCGACGTCGCGCCTGACTGGCCCGCGTCGGGGCCGACTGGCCAGAGCCGGTCAGTGATGCACGCTCTGCTTCACGTTCGGGTCGGTCGTCACCGGCACGACGTCGGGCGGCAGCTCGAATATGTACGCGCCCCCCTGGTGCATGACCGTGACCCACAGCTGAGAGCGGGCAAACTCCTGCTCCAGCGTCGCGAAGGCGCTGACCGGGACCTGGTCATAGTCCCGGTCAAAGTTGATCATGCTGGGCGTGATGACGACGTATACCGGCTCCCGGCGTGAGGTGTCGCGCAGCACGTTATTGGTGATGGCCGCCGCCATGTTCTCCTTGACCGGGCCAACCCCGACCACGCCAGCCGGCCCGAAGATCGGCGTGATCAGGAACTCGTTGTAGTTCCAGGTGTCCTGGAACGGGGCGTTTTCGATCCCGGCATAGATCGTGCCCGGCGGAGCCTGCTGCAGGAAGGAGGTCACGCTGGTGACCTCGGTCACGGACATGACGTTGTAGGCGTCGTCGCCGAAAAGGCCGGCAGGAACAGGCTCAGGACGATGAACAGGGCCGCCAGCACGCGGACCGACCACCAGGGGCCGTCCCCGGCCGGCCCGCGCTGGGCCCGGCGGGTGCGGTGGGCGCCCGCCTGGCCCGGGCTGAGCCGGGATCGCGGGATAAGCGCGTATGTCGCGAGCGCAGCCGCCCAGGGGAGTGAAAAGAGGTAGACGCGCAGGATCCCCTCATTGCCGTAGGCCTGGACCGCGAGCAGCAAAACCGGCGAGAAGGCCAGTAGCGTCAGGCCGAGCACCGGCTGCCGGGCTCGCCGCCGGCGCCATGCGCCGGCCACCGACAGTGCCCAGATTCCGAGCGACAGGGCTTCCGCGCAGTGGGCTATCAGCCGCTCGCTGGGCGCCGTGCTCACGGCCGCGAGCGAGGGGGACTTCACGTTGCTGAAGAACGAGCCCAGCGACCGGAGCAGGCCGAAATGGCTGTTGACGAAGCCGTATCGCGGCAACAGGTACCCGACGGCGATCGCCATCATGGCGACTGGCAGCCAGCGTGGCCGGAGCAGGCGGGCGGCGGCAAGCGCGCCCAGCTGAATCGCCACCATGTACGGCGAAAGCTGATGGGTCATGCTCAGGACGAAGAAAATCACCAGGATGACGGCGCAGACGGCAATCGAACGGGACAGCGGCAGGTCCGCCGGGAACGTCCACGTCCGCTTGCCCTCGACCTCGCCGGCCCTGCGTTTGCCGCGCCGGTCCCGATAGAGCCACCGCATGGCCAGGGCCATGATGCCGAGGCTGAGCACCACGCCAAGCCCCTGCGGGGAGTAGTAGTCCTGCGCGATCCAGTTGCTCCCGGAGTAGAGCAGCAGTGCTATCCAGCGCTGCCGCCCGGGCAGCCCGAGCCCCTCGTAGATGAGGTACAGCAACGGGAGGGCGGCCAGCTCGAACAGCGGCTGTGCCCATTTCGCGTAGTCGACCGGGTTCGAGGCTCCAGCGACCTTGCCGAACCAGGATGCGAGCGAGAAGAAGCCCGGCCAGTTCTGGTAGATGTCCACACTGTCGTCCAGGTGGCCGTGGACGTTGATGTACTGAACCACGCCGATGGTCTTGTAGAGCCACGCGTACCGGCCCTCCGGGTACACCAGCGGCGCGGTGGCGTAGAGCATCACGACGAGGACCACAGCATGGACCGCGAGCCGCCAGTTGCAGAAATCGCGATTCCGAAGCTCGAGTACGGCCGACACGGCCAGTAGGGCGATACCCGAGTAGAAGACCAGCGGCAGCGATGTGATCAGCCCGTACTGCTGAAACGACGGCACCCGGGTCTGACTGAGGCCGTACGCCCACAGGACGAGGCTGATCGGTACCAGGAAGTCGCCCGGATGCACGATCCGGCTGCGGGTGTCGGCTGAGTAGCCGGGAGCGGGGTAATCCTTCGCCCGGGTGTCAGCAGTGATCACGACAGATCCGGAGACGAGGCTCGGGCACGCAGCCTGGCAATCCGGTAGCGCAGCAGGCCGGCCAGCACGCCACCGGCTTCGGAGACGACCAGCAGCGTGCTGCGGGCTCCGAGCTGACTGCTGTCAGACGCCGCCCGCATCCGGCGCCCGTGCACGCCGAACTGCGCCAGCGCGTGACTGAGCAGGCCGGACCGCAGTTCCCGGCTCAGGATGTGCTTCGACAGGTACGCGCCCAGACCGTACCCGTACAGGTAGACCGCTCGCTTCAGGGCGTCAGCGCTGTTGCGGTGCCGGTGCCATATCAAGGCCGCGGGCATGTAGCAGATGCGCCGGCCGCCGCGCAGCACCCGGACGAAGAAATCCAGGTCCTCGCCGCCCCGGCAGGGGGCGCCGACGCCGAGCAACGGGTCGAAGCCGCCGATCTCGCGGGCATAGTCCCGGCGCACCGCCATGTTGGCGCCACGGCCGAACAAGCCCGCCGTCAGCGGGTAGAGCGGTGCGGGCTCCCGGTGCTCCGCCAGGTCATAGCGAGACGGCGCGAACGCGCCTTGATTCGGGTAGCGGTCCTCGAAATACCGCTGGAAGGGATTGTCCAGGGCGCTGGGCGCGACGAAGCCGGTCACGCACGCCACGTCCGGGTCGGCGAGGAATCCGGCCGCGATCGCCGCCACCCAGCCCGGATCGATCAGAACGTCGTCATCGGTAAACGCGACGACATCAAACTGCGCCTCGACCAGGGCGTGGTTGCGCGCCGCCGATATTCCGGCCAGCGGCTCGCAGGTGTAGGTGATCCGCGGATCGTCGATAGCCAGTTTCGCGACGAGTTCCCTGGTCGCGGCGGTACTCGGCGCGTTGTCCACCACGAGGATCTGGAGTGGCTCGTAGCTGACCTGCTGAACCGTGCGCAGGCAGTCGCGGAGCAGGTCGGCCCGGTCTCTGGTGGGTATCGCGACCGTAACGCCCAGCCCGCCACCGGCCGGGAACCCCAGCGGGCAGCTGGTCTGCCCCGTCCAGTCGGCCGGGCCGTCCGCGTGCTCGTCCGGCTGCTTGCAGCCCGAGTGGGCCGCCAGGCTCTCGACCAGCGACGCCGCCGCGGCGGCTCTCGCTCGCTCCGCGAGCGTGTGCGCAGGAGCGGGGCGCACCGAGATGAATCCGAGCGGCGCGCCGTGCAACCGGACCAGCAGGCGGGCAAGCAAGTGATCATCCCGCAGGTCGCCGCTCACGCCGATGATCGGGCCGTCAGCGTCAAGATCCAGCAATCCGACCCAGGTCGGAACGTCCGTCGCGGCGGCACTCGCGGTCCCGGCGTCCATCAGGCAGTCCGGTGGTCCGGCCGGACGCGGCGCCGGACAGTCGCTGCGACCAGTGCGGCTATACAAATGGCCGCCTCGATCTGGGCCAGCCCGACCGGGTGCCACGCGTGCGTCCACAGCGCCAGCGCCGCGACCAGGCTCAGCAGGGCCACGCTCAGCACGACCGCCATCCCGGCCTCGGACCAGCGGGCCAGCCAGGGCCAGTTGGCCACGATCGCCCGGCCAGGGACATAGAACGTGAACGCGAGCGTCAGCAGGATGCGCGGGGTACTTGAATGCCCTGCCAGGGTCAGCGCCACCAGGCCGCCAGCGATCAGAACCGCGAGAAGATCAAGAAGATCACCCTGATGGCTGGGCGTCATGGGACGCCGTTGGACCTGGTTCGACATGCCTACAGTGTGCCGCAACTCCCGCGGACCTCGTCCGTAATCGGGGCTTGTGTGATGGATGGGGACTGATCCGCGATGATGCTAGCATCGTGGAGGTCGGCGCCTGAGTCGGTAAAATCAGGCAGTATCTAGTATGATATGTGCATATTAGGACATCAGGACAGTCGCTAGCGCTTGAGCTGCCTCCCGTTTCGCCGCAGTAGCGGCCACGGCCTGCCGGGGCACAAGCAGTAGACAGGAGCCCGCGAGTGAGAGCCCGGCTGGGATTCGCCGTGATCGCCATTGTGGTAGTCGCGGGAATCATAACCTGGGGCCTGCTGCCCGGAACGGCCACTGGCGAAAAGCCCGCCAGCGCGAGCCCGCGCCTCAGTGCCTCGGGAAGCCCGTCGGCTAGCAGCAGCCCGCCGGCGTCGCAGTACGTATCAGCACCGACGCCGCCGCAGGTCGCCAAGATGCGGGTGATCTTCAACGCCGCCTTCACCGGCTCCAGGCTCGATACCTCGGTCTGGGACACCTGCTACCCGTGGATCACCGAGCCGGACGTGGGCTGCACGAACTTCAGCAATCCCGAGCAAGAGTGGTACCTGCCGTCCCAGGTCCAGGTCTATCGAGGGGCACTCAACCTGATCGCGCAGCATGTCCCTACGAGCGGCCTGACTAAGACTGGTACGCACAAGGAATATGCCTGCCGGTCCGGAATGGCGACGACGTATCCGGGCTTCAAGTTCAAGTACGGCTATGTGCAGGTCATCGCCAGGATTCCGCCTGGAGCCGGACTCTGGCCGGCGATGTGGCTGGCCGCGTCGAATCTGCACTGGCCGCCGGAGATCGACCTCCTGGAGCACTGGGGGGCGCCGACCAGCAAGTCCGGTGTCTATTTCCACCCGCTTGGCGGGGACAAACTACGGACTCTGCTGCCGACGGGGACGGTTCTGAGCGTCGGCTGGCATACCTTCAGCGTTGACTGGGAGCCGTCGCACGTCACCTGGTATTTCGACGGCCGGGTGATCATGTCGGTAAAGCAGAATGTGCCGCACCAGAACATGTACTTCGTCGCTAATCTCGCGCACTTTACGAGCAAGCGGCTCCATTCGGTGTCATGTTCTGGCACGTTGAGCATCCAGTCGATCAAGGTGTGGCAGCGATGACGGCGGATGACCGGGTCCTGGCCATGGCGAGCCAGGCAGGCACGCTGCACCCGCGCATCACCGTCATCACGCCGGCGTACAACGTGGAGAAGTACATCGGCGAGGCGATGGACTCCGTGCTGAGTCAGACGTTCCGCGACTTTGAGTACCTCGTCGTCGACGACGGGTCAAGCGACGGCACCGTGGCAGAAGTCCGCAGCCGGATGCCCAGCGACCTGCGGCTCAGGCTGATCATGGCCAACCACGGCGGCTCCGGCAGCGCGCGGAACGCCGGCGTCGCAGCGGCCAGGGGTGAATTCATCGCGTTCCTCGATGGTGATGATCGGTGGCATCCGGATTTCCTGGACCGGCAGCTGGCGCTACTGGAGTCGGTTGGCGGCGAGGTGGCGGCGGTCTTCGCCCGGTCCCGGGTAATATCCGAGTCCGGGCGGCTCTACGCCTTGCGCTGGCAGCGCTCGGGCCGTTACGACTTCGACGAGATGCTGATCAAGTCGTGCCCGCCCCGTACCGGCAGCTCCCTGCTCATCAGGAAGCGGTCCTTTGATCAGGCCGGCGGGTTCACCGAGCGCGTCGCCGACCTGGATATGTGGCTGCGCATCCAGCGTGACACTGATATGCCCTACTTCTGGGGCAACGCCAGCTACCTGCTGGACCTGCGCGTGCGCGCCGGCGCGATCAGCCGGGATCACCGGCAGCGATTTGAGAACCTCGATGCGCTCATCACCAGCTTCGGGCCGGGCCTGCGGCACAGCCACCTTGGCATGGCCTACGTCCGGGCCGCGGTGTTCGCGTTCCGCGCGGGCTATGACGAGTACGCCGCGCGCTGGGCCGAGATGGCTCGCGAGGCTGGCCTCCGGCGCCTGCTGGCCGACTCCTATGGCCGGCGGCTGATCGGCTGGGTGCTGTTGCCGCCAGCGGGCCGGCGGGCACTGCGCAGAAGTGATTCGTTGGCCCGCGCTGTGATCGGCCGGTTGCTGCGGGCGCCGGGCGGCCTGCTGCGCTAGCGCGCGCGGGCTAGCCGATCCGCCGGAACGACAGTCTGGTCAGGCCCACGGCAGGCGGGATGACCCGGTCGATAGGCCGGGCAACGCGCAGCATCATCTCTTCCGCATGCAGCCGCTTGGGCGTCGGGTCGGCGCCTTGGGGAAGGTGCCGATCCATCAGAACCCGGGCCGCTGTAGCCGCGATTTCCTGACACGTCAGCGGCAGCCGGCGCTGCAAGGTGAGCTCGTATCCGAGCGGCCTGAGCCGGGAGCTGTACCAGGCCGGCCGCCGCAGCCAGTGCGACCGCCGGTCACGTACCGGTACTGGCGCGGTGTCTTCGAATAGGTGCACCTCGCGGGCCGCCACCCTGGCCATCTCCGCGAGCAGGCTAGCGGCGTGCTCGTCGTCGTTATGCTGCAGCACGGTGGAGGTGAAGACGGCATCGACGGATCGGTCCTCGAACGGCAGGCACTTGCCGTCCATCAGCTCGATGCAATCCAGGCCGTTGCGCCGGGCGATCTCGCGCATGGAACTCGACACGTCCGCGCCATGCACGACCTTGCCCTGCGCGCGCAGTCGGCTGAGGTTGCCGCCAGGCCCCGGCCCGATCTCCAGGACGGAACTGGCATCGCGCAGCGCGGGGTCGAGGAATTCGGCGAAGAATCGACGCTGCTTCAGGGCGTAGTAAATCGTGTCGTCGCTGGCGATGGTCGACTGGTCCGAGCTGGGCCGCTGCAGCAGCTGACGGCCTACGTCGTTCCAGAAGGCCCCTGCGTCGTACTCTTCCACTGAGCCGTCCTAGGTGCTTTGGCCGGTGCGACCATCCTGCCGATTGCCGACGCTTAGCCTACTACATAGGCATTTGCCGGAATCACCGGATTCTCCGGATAGCGCCGCCAATCCGGTCTAGCGTGCCTGCCAGACCCGCACCGATTTGATCTGAACAGAGCCGTTGCACCGGCCGCTGTGCGCGGTCACCCGCTGGTACTCGGCCAGGTTCGCGACGATGAACATCGACTGGTGCGGGATATAGCGGCTCACGGTCCAGACCTGGCGGCCGTCGAGGTACCAGGTCAGCCGGGACGATGTCCAGTTCACCGTGAACGTGTGCCAGCCCACGGCGAGGTTTGCGGTCCTCAGCCGGTTCCTGAGCGCGTGACCGACCGCATGAAAATAGGCGCCGGTCAGTGACATTGGCGTACCCCAGTGCTCGACCAGATCGATCTCCGGCGGCCAGGTGAGATTTGCCGGCGCCAGCCAGAATGCGGACCACAGCCCCGCCTTATTGGTGAGCCGGGCGACGACGGAGACCTTGCCGTACTTGAACCGGAAACCCGGATAAGACGTGACCACGCCGGACCGGCACGAATACTTCTGCACGGTGCCTGCCTTGCTCAACCCGTTGGCGGAGTGCGGCGTAGCGATCAGATGCAGGGCGCCGCCGTACTCGCGGACCTGCGACTTCAAGTACCACTGGTACTCCGAGTTGCCGAAGATCGTGCAGCCCTTCGACGGGTCGGGCGTCCACGGGAAGCAGGTGTCCCACTGCTTGGTATTGAGGTGGGTGCCGGTGAATCTGGCGTTGAACACCAGTCGCATAGTCTTCGCCGCGGTCGCCGGCCGGTCCTGGGCTGCGCCGGACGTGGCTGCCGGGCCGACGGAGAGCAGCATGCAGGCAATGCTCCCGCCGGCGACCGCCGTGCCGAGTAGCCGCCTGATCATTCCTGTATCACCCTAGCTGTCGGTCCCTGGGTTCTCTCAGTGCACAGGCCCATGTAAGACGGCGTCCCGCACTTCACTGGGGCCGGAGGCTTGGATGACTAGCTCCTCGTGCCCTGGCCGGCGTGCCCCGCGGGCATGCCGGCGCTCGTCCAGGATCGTGCGCAGCACCCGCATCCCGTCCGCGGGTGCCCTCAGGTTGCTGACGCCGTGCAGCCGCGGGTGCTCGTAGCTCGGGATCTCCCGTACGACCAGGCCGGACTTCGCTACCCGGATATGGATGAGCGTCTCGATCTCGAATCCGTCGCCCCACATCCGCCCGTCGCCGTCGTCGACGGGCGGCGAGACGGCATCGAGGCCGAGCACCGGGAGGTGCTCGCGCCAGAACACGTTGAACCCGTAGCACAAGTCGGTGTAACCAGTGGCGTAGATCGAGTTGAACAGGCCGCTCAGGCCGCGATTGCCCAGCCTCCGCAGCCGGGTGATGTCCGCGCTGCCACCGCCGCGCGCGAATCGGGTGCCCTTGGCGAAGTCGGCACCGTCCAGCAGTGCGTCGACGAAGCGCGGGATTTCGGCCGGGTCGGCTGAGCCGTCGGCGTCGACCATCGCGATGACGTCGCCGGTAGCTGCTTCGAAGCCGCAGGCCAGGGCGTTGCCCTTGCCGTAGGCGCGTCTGCCGCACTATCCGGACGTCCGGCCGAAGGCTGCGCGCGACGTCGATGGTCTGATCAACGGAGTGCCCGTCAACGACGATGAGCTCATGCAGGTCGGCGGGCAGCATCGCGAAGACATGCGGCAGATTCTTAGCCTCGTTGAGCGCCGGCATTACTACAGAAACCGTCGGGAGCTGTCGGCTGCGCAGGCAAAGGCTGATCTTACCTTCCGTACATAAAACAGTCACACATAGCGACTTCGACCGCTGCCGCAGGCGGCGCCCCGTTTTGTTTGCGACTCGTTCCCGACCGGCGTGATCGCGCTACCTGCGCCCTTCGGAACGATGAGCACAGTAGCAGCGCAGTGGCTGTGGATGCGGATGTTTTCAAAACGAAAGTGAGCAATTGATCGGAATCTTTCGGATAAAATACTTAATGTAACCGGGCGGTCCCGCGTTGCTCACTCTGGTCTCATGGGTTTCGGCTCGACTGGCGCGCTTTGATCTTGAAGACCGGATAAATTACGTCCGCGCCGTGTGCTTAGCAGAGGAAGGCTCCGCATGACCGCACCTGTGTCCGGTTCGCTGCCCGGGGTTCCCGCGCCTCCCGACGCTGACGCGGAGCTGTCGGTGACGGTCCTGGTGTGCGCGTACACGATGGCGCGGTGGGACCAGACCAAGGCGGCTATCGCTTCCGTCCTCGGCCAGGATCCGCGGCCGGCCCAGCTGATCCTCGTGGTGGATCACAATTCCGACCTTGCCGCCACGGCCCGAGCCGAGCTGGACGGAGTGCTGGTGCTGGACAGCACCGGGGCGGCCGGGCTGTCGGGCGCGCGCAACACCGGGCTGCAGGCCGCTACCCAGCCGGTGACCGTGTTCCTGGACGATGATGCGGAGGCCAGGCCCGGCTGGCTGGGCGCGCTCGTCGAGCCGTACGCCGAGCCCGCGGTGGTCGCCACCGGCGGTCACGTGGAGCCGCGCTGGGCGGAGCGCAGGCCAGCCTGGCTGCCGCCCGAGTTCGACTGGGTCGTGGGCTGCAGCTACCGCGGGCTGCCCGAGACCGAGGGCGCCGTGCGCAACCCGATCGGCGCCAACATGAGCATGCGCACCAGGGACGCGGTCGCGGCCGGCGGGTTCGACGGATCGATCGGCCGGGTCGCGGGCCGGCCGCGCGGCTGCGAGGAGACCGAGCTCGCCATCCGGATGACCGCGGCGCAGTCAGGTGCCGTCGTCATGTACGTCCCGACCGCGGCCGTCGATCATCACGTCGGGCCGGACCGGACCAGGTTCCGCTACTTCCTGCAGCGCTGCTGGCACGAGGGCCAGTCGAAGGCCGTGGTGGTGGGGCTCGTCGGGGCGTCGTCCGGGCTCGAGCGGGAACGGCGGCAGGCCGCGGTGGTGATCCCGACGGCGCTGCTGCGCGAGCTGCGCGGCCTGCTCACCGGGCACGTGACCGCCGGCCGCCGGATGGTCGCGCTGATAGCCGGCCTGGCCGCGGCGACCGGCGGCTACGTTGCGGGCCGGCTGACCCGGCTCGCGCCCCGCTAGGCCGTCAGCCCGGTCGGCTCGTGCGGCCCGAGCGCCCAGTACTCGAACAGCCCTGACCCGGTCACGGTCGATCCGTTCTCGCCGCATTCGAACACGGCGACGCTGTCCACCATGCCCCACATCCGGGCCTTGTCCTCGGGCTTAGCCAGGTCGTAGGCCACGCCCTGGACGACGAGGTCCGGTCCCTGGTACATGCCGTGCTTCCAGTCCGGTTCCAGCCCGTAGCCGGTCCCGACCAGGAGCGACACCGGCAGCACGGGCCGGACGGTGATCTCGATCGGGCCAGCTTCGGGCGGCCGGTAGGAGAGTGTCGCGCGGGCCACGTCCCGTGACCCCGGCGCGAACTGCGGGCGGTACTCCGGCCGGCCGAGCTGCTGCGGCGAGCGCCCGGCCGACTCCGGCCAGACCCGGACCGCTTCCTCCAGGACCCGGTTCCCGCCGGCGTCCTCCTGCACGATCGTGAGGATCGAGAAGTCGTCGAACTGCATCGGCGCGTACATCCAGTAAAACTGGCCGGGGTTCTTGGCCTGGATGCCCGGTGCCTCGCTCTCGCCGACTGGCCGCACGCCCCAGGATCGGTCGCGAGAGCCGCGCCACCGGTCCGGCGTGATCGTGAACTCGTCGCTGCCGCTGCGGACCTGACCGCTCCACCGCCCGGTCTGGGCCAGCCGGAACGAGTCGAAGATCACCCGCTCCTGGGACCGGACGAAGTGCCGCGGCTCGGCCTGCGCCGGAATAGTGCCTTCCCAGGTCAGGTCGAACTCCAGCCCGTGCTCGTTCGGCCCGAGCAGCACCCGCAGCCGCCGCAGTCCTTCGAGGACCTCGACCCGGAACGGGCCGACGCTGGTGTCCATCCGGTCGGCGCCCAGTTCGCGCGACGCCCGCACGACCCGGTGCGTACTGCCGTGCCGGGCCAGCGCGAACGCGTCGGTGACGCCGAGGTTGGGGTACTGACCAACGCCCACGATCAGCATCAGCTCGTCGGTGCCCGCGTGGCAGTTGAAGTAATAACGGTCGTAGAAGTTGCGGTCGGAGGTCGTCACCTGCCGGATCGGGAGCGCGGCCTGGTGCACCGGGTAGTCATCGAGCGGCGACAGCGTCACGTTTTCCTCTCCTGCTTCGTCGGCCCTCAGCTTCGTCGGCCGTTACGTGGTCCGGCCCTACATCGTCGGCACGGTTAGCTCGCCACCCGGCGCCGGCAGGCCCAGGATCTTGGCCAGCAGCTGGCTCGCCGTGTTGTTGTAGGGGAAGTCGTTGTCCGGCGGGACCAGCTCGTAGTGGATGAAGAGCTGGCCGATGCGCGCCATCACGACGGTGAACTTCATCGCGGACAGCACTTCGTAATACTCCATGTGGGCCAGCTTCCGGCCGGTGAGCTGCTCGTACCTGGCGATCGTCTGCGCGGCGTCAGGGAATCCCTTCAGCCGCGGGAAGCCGACGCCCTCGCTGTGATGCCGGTCGAGCAGCAGGAACCAGGCGAGGTCCTCTTCCGGCTGACCGAGCGTGGCCATCTCCCAGTCGAGCACGGCGGCCGCGCGGCCCGAGGTGAAGATGATGTTGCCGATCCGAGAGTCGCCCCACAGCAGCACCGGGTCGCGGGTCTCGGCCGGGCGGTGCTCGTGCAGCCAGCGCAGCGCCGCTTGCACGACCGGGACGCTGCCGTCGTACGCCCAGTTGACGTAGTGCTCGTAATAGGCGAGGCGCTGCGCGAGGCCGGTCGGGCCGTAGTGCACCTGGTCCACGAAGTCCAGGCCGAGCCGGCCGACGTCGAGCGCGTGCACCTGCGCGAGCACGCTGACACCGGCCCACCAGATGCTCTCCCGCTCCGCCGGGCTCGCCGTGGTGAGCCAGCCGCCGGTGTGGTACGGCGGCATATCGGTGGGCACCGCGCCGTCGATCCGGCTCATTACGTAGAACGGAGCGCCGAGCACCGACGGGTCGGCCTCGTTCCAGTGCACGCTGGGCACCGGTATCGCCGTCCCGGCCAGGATTTGCAGCAGCCGGAACTGCTCAGCGAACCGCGGCTCGGGGAAGATCTGGAAGCCGGTCGGGGCCACTTTCGCGACGAGCTGCTCAGTCCTGGCGGTGCCGTCGGGATCGTGCCAGCTCGCCTCGAACATCAGTGTCTCGGACGAGAAGCCGGTGTTGGCTGGCGTCTGCATCGCCGTGATCGCGACATTCGTCGCGCCCGGCAGCTGACGTTCGAGCCAGGCCTGCAGCGTCGTTCTGGTGAGCTCAGGATCGCGCTGATCAGGGACCGGCATGCTGACCTCCGGTGCATAGCGGTACCATCCGAAACAGAATTAGAACAGGTTCTATAGCGGCAGCGGCCGTACGTCAACAGCCAGGAACGTTGCGGCGTGGATGGCCGCGAAACAGGGAGCGCGTGAGTATCCTGGCAATAGTCACCTTGCAAATCTCCCTTGTGCATCGGGTTGGTCTGCGCCGCTGAACCGGCGGGCCGCATACCCGGCCAGGCATCATCGAGAGCGTACGGCTCGGCAGAGCCGGGCGGGAGCGTAGCTAATTGGTCGAGGCTGTACTGCGGGTCAGGCGCCGCCGGGCCGAAGGGCGAACCGCGGACGCGGCCGCCCAGTATGCCGCGATGGGCTGGCCGGTGTGCGTCGGTGCCTTCCCGCCAGGCCGGCCGCAGCATCTCGGCTACGTACAGCGCGCGTGCTCGTGTGACCGGATCGGCTGTCCTTCGCCGGGCGCGCATCCGATGTCGCCGGCCTGGCAGATGCTGGCCAGCACCGACCCGGCCACCGTCGCGCGATGGTGGCTGGCGATGCCGGAAGCAAACGTCGTCCTGCCGACCGGCCGCGTCTTCGACGTCCTGGACGTGCCGGCCAGCGCGGGCGTCACGGCGCTCAACTGGATGGAGCGGTCTGGCCTGCGGCCCGGCCCGGTGGCGATCGGCTCCGGGGACCGGGCCCATTTCTTTGTCCGCACCCGCGGTGCGCCGGCCGATGAGACCGAGTGGTGGTCCTGCCATCTAGACTGCGAGCCGGAAGAGATAGCCGAGGTTTCCGGGCTGCGCTGGCACTGCCGGGACAGTTACGTGATCGCGCCCCCCTCGCGGTACGCGGGCGGAGCAGCTGCCCGCTGGATACGCCATCCAGTCGGTCATGAGCTGCCCGACGGGCTGCGCCTGCTCGAGATCCTCGCTGATGCCTGCGAGGAGATTGGCTGATGCCGGGAGCAGCGCCGTCCGGGAGAGCCGGCGGCCGAGGTCCGCTGAGTTGTTCGGCCGGGCCAGCAAGCTCATGCCGGGCGGGGTGAACTCCCCGGTGCGCGCGTTCGGATCGGTGGGCGGCGATCCGGTCTTCATGGCCGCCGGCCGTGGTCCGTACCTGACCGATGTCGACGGCAACGAGTACGTGGACCTGGTGTGCTCGTGGGGTCCGATGATCCTCGGCCACGCGTATCCCGCGGTCGTGGACGCGGTCCAGGCCGCGGTTAGCCGGGGCACGTCGTTCGGCACGGTCACCGAGGGCGAGGCGGAACTGGCGGCCGAGATCGTGGCGCGCGCCCCGGTCGAGCGCGTGCGGCTGGTCAACTCCGGCACCGAGGCCACGATGACGGCGATCCGGCTGGCTCGCGGGTACACCGGGCGACGGCTGGTGGTCAAGTTCGCCGGCTGCTACCACGGCCACGTCGACGCGCTGCTGGCGGCGGCCGGCTCGGGCGTGGCGACCTTCGGGCTGCCCGACTCACCGGGCGTGACCGGGGCCGCGGCCGCGGACACCGTCGTGCTGCCCTACAACGACGGCGAGGCGATCCGGCAGGCATTCGCCGACAGCGGCCAGGACATCGCGTGCGTCATCACCGAGGCGTGCCCGGCCAACATGGGCGTCGTCCCGCCGGCCGGCGGCTTCAACGAGCTGCTCGCCGCCTTGTGCGCGGAGTACGGCGCGCTGCTGGTCATGGACGAGGTGCTGACCGGCTTCCGGGTCACCCGGTCCGGCTGGTACGGGCACGAGGGCATCGCCGGTGACCTGATGACCTTCGGCAAGGTGATGGGCGGCGGACTGCCCGCGGCGGCGTTCGGCGGCCGGGCCGAGATCATGGACCGGCTGGCGCCGTCCGGGCCGGTGTACCAGGCCGGCACGCTGTCCGGTAACCCGCTGGCGACGGCCGCCGGAACGGCGACACTGCGCGCGTGCACGCCGGAGGTCTACGCGCGGGTGGATCAGGCCGCAGCCGCCGTCGCCAAGCTGGCGGCCGACGCGCTGACCGCGGCCGGGGTGCCGTTCCGGCTGCAGCACGCGGGCAGCCTGTTCTCCTTCTTCCTCGGGGTCAGCGACCCGGTCCGGGACTTCGGCGGGGCGAAGGGACAGTCCACGGCGGCCTACGCGGCCTTCTTCCACGCGATGCTGGACCGCGGTGTCTACCTGCCGCCATCAGGATTCGAGGCGTGGTTCCTGTCGGCGGCGCACGACGACGGGGCGCTGGACCGAGTCGCCGCCGCGCTGCCCGCCGCGGCGGATGCGGCCGCCAGGGCGCTGAGCTGAGCCCTGCGCTCAGTCACCAGACCCATTACGCTCCGTAGCTATATCCAATTGAGATCGGTTGCTGCGGCCTTCGCCAAGGCCGGTCCGCTAGATTTACTCACTTCGTGACGTCGCGTGTTGTGATTACTTAAAGCGGGCCTTATATGACAAAAATGCTCCCGGCGCAGCGTGTGGTTGGAAGGGGAACGCACCGCCAGCCCCGCAAGCGAGGGCGTCGGCCAGTTCACCGCCGCCTCATTCTCGCGGCGGCGCTGGTGCTGGTGACGTACGGAATCGTTCGGACCGCGCCCGCGGCGTTCCACTACGGTCAGCCTGGGCTGGAGTTGTCCAGTAGTCACATGCCGATGGTGGAGGCCACCACCGCGGACGCGTTCACGCCGGCCGCAGAGCCGATGAATCCAGCCGGCTGGACGGCGGTCGCCAGCGACCAGCAAAGCGGCTATCCGGCGAGCGCCGCCATTGACGGGAATACCGCCACGTTCTGGCGCTCGGAATACTCGCCCAAGATCGTGGCGCTGCCGCACACCATCACTATTAATATGCACGCCGCGCACTGGATCGCCGGGCTTACCTACCTTGCCGCGCCAGGACAGCAACTACAACGGCGACATCGGCCGGTACTCGATCTCCGTGAGCCGGGACGGCAAGAACTGGGGCACGCCGGTCGCCACCGGGACCTGGCAGGACGACAAGAGCCCGAAGACGGCGGTGTTCAGTGGGGCCTTCGTGCAGTATGTCCGGCTGACCGCGCTGAGCGAGGCCGGGAATCGCGGGCCGTGGACATCCGCGGCCGCGATCGGCCTGCTCGGCGACCCCAAGATCGGCCCGGCCTTGCCACGGACCGGCTGGACGGCGTATACCGATAGCGCGGATCCGGCCAATGGTCCCGCAACGTCCTCGATGGTGACGGCCTGACTATCTGGGCCACCGCGACCACCGTCGGGCCATTGCCGCACTACATCGAGATCGACATGCACAAGCCTCGAATGTCGTGACCGGGGTTGCGCTACCTGCCCCGCCAGGACGGCAGCCGAGCGGGAATATCACCCAGTACGCCGTCTACGTCAGCCGCAACGGCACCGACGTGGGGTAGACCGGTGGCGACGGGTACCTGGGCGAACGACACGTCGCAGAAGTACGCGGTGTTCACGGGAGTGTCGGCCCGGTACGTCCGGCTCACGGCGCTCGCGACCATCGGCAGCCCGGCCACGTCCGCGGCCGAGGTCAACGTCATGGGCGTCGCGCCGACCGCTGGGGCCGGGCGGCCGGTGGAGCGCGCCGATCGCATTCCCGCTCGTGCCGGTGAGCGCAGTCATGCTGCCGAATGACAAATTGCTGACGTTGTCGGCCGTCGACGACATGGAATGGACAACGCGCCGGACACGATCACGAACGTCGCCGTGCTCGACCTGAAGACCGGCCAGGTCAGCGAGCCGTTCAGGAGGATACGCACCATCAGATGTTCTGCGAGGGGCTCGCCCTGCTGGCGAACGGCGATCTGCTGGTCAACGGCGGCAGCAACGACAAGGCGACGTCGCTCTACGACCCGTACACGAACAAGTGGAGCATCGGGCCGCTGATGAACATCCCCCGCGCGTACGAGGGCGATGCCACGCTGTCCACCGGGCAAGTGTTGACGCTCGGCGGCTCGTGGTACGACTCGGCCGGCGACAAGAACGGCGAGATCTACACGCGCTCGGCCTCCGGCGGCAGCTGGCGCGAGCTGTCCGGCGTCGTCGCCAGCAAGATCCTGACCAACGACCCGGCCGGCGTCTTCCGCGCTGACAATCACGTCTGGATGTTCGGTCAGGCCAACGGCACGGTTTTCCAGGCCGGGCCGAGCAAGCAGATGAACTGGATCACCACGACGGGCAACGGCAGCATGACGTCGGCCGGCCTGCGCGGCAACGCCGACGACGAGATGAATGGCAACGCTGTCATGTACGGCGTGGGCAAGATCATCGCCCTCGGCGGCGCGACCGCGTACCAGGACTCGGGCTCGGTGACCGACGTGCAGGCCACGAGGGACGCCAACACGATCAACATCAGCGGCGGGCCGTCGAAGCCGGTGAAGGTCGCGGCGACGGGGCCCATGGCCTACGCCCGCACCTTCAGCAACAGCGTCGTGCTTCCGAACGGTGAGGTGCTCGTCGTCGGCGGCCAGCAGCACCCGCAGCCGTTCACCGACACCGGGGCGGTGCTGAGCCCGGAGCTCTGGAACCCGGTAACCGGGAAGTTCACCGTCATGGCGCCCGAGCTGATCCCGCGCACGTACCACAGCGTGGCGATCCTGCTGCCCGACGGCCGGGTGTTCTCGGGCGGAGGCGGGCTGTGCGGCGGCACCATTTGCGCGACCAACCACCCCGACGGGCAGATCTTCTCCCCGCCGTACCTTTTCAACGCGAACGGCACCGCCAGGACCCGCCCGGCCATCAAGACCGCCCCGGCCAAGGCGACCACCGGAACCTATATCACGGTGACGACGAACTCGGCGACGCCGAAATTCTCGCTGATCCGGATGGGGGCGGTGACCCACACGGTAGACAGCGACCAGCGTCTGATTCCGGTCACGCCGAAGAAAGTCCGCGGAGCGAGGGACAAGTACCGGCTGTACCTGCCATGGAGTAAGGGCGTCCTGCTGCCCGGCAACTACATGCTGTTCGCGCTCAACTCCAGCGGGACGCCGAGCGGGGCGAAGATCATCACCATCAAGTAGGGGCGGATAGCGCGGGTGAGTCCGGCGGCCGGGCCCTCGTGGTCCGGCCGCCGGCGGACGGGCGTCACGGCCGGTGCCCGTCGGCCCGCGGGCCCAAGTAGGCTGTCCGCGTCATGAGCAGCAGTGAGATCCGGCCAGCCGCCGGCACGACCGCCATCGTGCACCTGGTCCGGCACGGCGAGGTCCACAACCCCGACGGCATCCTGTACGGCCGTCTGGCCGGCTTCCACCTGTCGGAGGCGGGCCGGCTGATGGCCAAGGCGGCCGCGGACTACCTGGCCGGGCGGGACGTCACCGTGCTGAAGTCGTCGCCGCTGCAGCGGGCGGTCGAGACCGCCGAGCCCATCGCGGCCGAGTTCGGCCTGGAAGCTGAGATCGACGACCGGCTCATCGAGCCGTGGAACTACTTCGAGGGCATGCGGTTCGCAGTCGGCGACGGCGCGCTCGGCAAGCCCCGGCACTGGCTGGCGCTGCGCAACCCGTTCCGCCCCTCCTGGGGCGAGCCGTACCAGGACGTCGCCGCCAGGGTGCTCGCCGCAGCGGCCGACGCGGCCCGCGCGGCGGCCGGGCACGAAGCGGTGTGCGTGACTCACCAGATGCCGATCTGGGTCGCCCGCCGCTCGATCGAGGGCCGGCGGCTGTGGCACGACCCGCGCCGCCGCGAGTGCGCGCTCGGCAGCGTGACCAGCCTCAGCTATGCCGGGGACAAGGTCACTGGCGTGCACTACGCGGAGCCGTCAGGGTCCACCCCCGGCCGGGTGGCCGGCGCCTGACCGCGCCAATACTCGGCCCGCCGTCCGGTGAGCCGGTGCCGTCAGGCACAATGGGGCCGGTACTACTGCCTGTAGGAGATCTTCCCGTGTCCCGCCTGCACCGCCCGGCGCTCATCGGCGCGGCCGCGTTGGCCGCGCTGCTTGCGACCGGTTGCGCGGGCGGCCCCATCGGCGCGGACACGCCGCTCAACAGCGGCAAGAGCTTTGTCGGCAGCAGCTACGAGAGCACCGTGTTCAAGGTCGGCAGCAGGCCGCAGGCGCCGGCGGTCTCCGGCAACACCGTCACCGGTGGCAGGCTCAGCCTCGCCGCCTACCACGGCGACGTCGTCGTGCTGAACTTCTGGGGCTCGTGGTGCGCGCCCTGCCGGGATGAAGCCCCGGCGCTCGGCACGCTGGCCAGCGAGATGCAGCCGAAGGGGGTGCGGTTCATCGGTATCGACATCCGCGACCAGCCCGACGCCGCCCAGGCCTTCATGCAAGACTTCCGGATCAGCTACCCGAGCATCTCCGACCCCAGCGACGACATCGCGCTCGAGTTCCGGGCCACCGACCCGCCGGCTGCCATCCCGTCGACGATCATCATCGACCGGACCGGCCGGATCGCGGCTCGCATCATCGGGCCGGTGACGTACCGGACGCTGCAGGAACTGCTCAACCCGATCATCGCGGAGCACGCATGACCACGGCCGACCAGGGCACGGGGGCGCAGTTCGCCGGCTCCGGCGTCGCGGCCCCGGCCGGGCCTGCGACCGAGGACGCATTCGCCGACACCGTTGACCCGGCGGCCGAGCGGGCCGGCGGCCGACCGGGCGGCCCGCGGCTGGGCGTGACCGGCTGGCTGCGCTGGCTCTGGCGGCAGCTCACGTCGATGCGGACCGCCCTGATCCTGCTGTTCCTGCTCGCGCTCGCCAGCGTGCCCGGTTCGGTGCTGCCGCAGGAAGGCGTCGACCCGGCCGCGGTCAGCCAGTACTACGCGGCCCATCCGGGACTGGCCCCGTTCCTGAACAAGCTGTCGCTGTTCAGCGTCTTCGCGGCGCCCTGGTTCGCGGCCATCTACCTGCTGCTGTTCGCGTCGCTGGCCGGCTGCGTGCTGCCGCGGACCGTGCGGCTGATCGGGTCCGCGCGGCAGAAGCCGCCCCGCGCGCCCAGGACCCTCGCCCGGCTGCCGTTCTCGGCCAGCATCTCCTCGGCCCGGCCGCCGGAGCAGGCCCTGCTGGAAGCCGAGAAGCTGCTGCGGTCCAAGCGCTTCAGGGTGCAGTCCGGAGACGGCTGGGTGTCGGCGGAGAAGGGCTATCTGCGCGAGGTCGGCAACCTGCTGTTCCACATCGCGCTGCTCTCGCTGCTCTTCTCGGTGGCGCTGGGCGGCATCTTCGGCTACAAGGCGAACCGGCTCCTGATCGTCGGGCAGAGCTTCGCGAACACGCCGACCGACCTGGACGTCTTCCACCCCGGCCGGCTCGTCGGGCCGTCCAGCCTGCAGCCGTTCGAGGTCAACCTGAAGGGGTTCAAGGCAAAGTACGTCAGCTCCGGTCCGCAGATGGACCAGCCGATCACCTATCAGGCGCCGCTGACGTACCGGGCCAGCCCCGGCGGGCCGCTGCGGCACGACGTCTTGTCGGTCAACCACCCGCTGGTGGTCGACAACGTCAGCGTCTACCTCATCGGGCACGGGTACGCGCCGGAGTTCACGATCACCGACGGCAGCGGGCACGTCCGCTGGCAGGGCGCGGTGCCGTTCATCCCGGTGAACCAGACGAGCCTGATGTCGGAAGGCGTGATCAAGGTCCCGGACGCGAAGCCGACCCAGCTCGGCTTCGCCGGCGTGTTCCTGCCCACCGCCATCGAGGCCCACGGCCAGCTGGCGTCCGCGTTCCCGGCCGCGCTCTTCCCGCGGGTGAGCCTCGTCGCCTACGCCGGGAACCTCGGCCTGAACGGCCCGCAGGCACAGTCGGTATACGACCTGGACACCAGGCAGATGCACCAGCTCGCGGTCTCGCCCACGCCGCTGGCACCCGGCCAGTCCGTCAAGCTCCCGGATGGCTACGGCACGCTGAAGTTCACCGGCTACACCCAGTGGGCCAGCCTGGCGATCACCTACGATCCCGGCCAGCTCCCCGCCCTGGTCTCGGCCATCGCGGCGCTGGCCGGCCTGATCCTCTCGTTCCTGATCCGGCGGCGGCGCGTGTTCGTGCGGGCCGAGCCGGCCGCCGACGGCAGCACCGAGGTCATGCTCGGCGGGCTGGCCCGGTCGGACGCGGCCGGGGGCTTCGAGGCCGAGTTCACCGACCTGACCGCGCAGTTCAGGGAACTGCACGCGGATACCCCAGTTCCCATCACAGAGCTCCCAAAGACAGAGCGGAGTGAACGGTAGATGCCCGTCAACATAGATCTGGCGGACGCCAGCAACGCGCTACTGGTGGCCACCCTGGTCCTGTATGCGCTGGCGATGCTGGCCTACGCGTGTGACTTCGCCTTCGCCCGGCAGCGCGTGCTCGCGGGCGTCGAGACTCCGGTGCGGGTCGCCGTCGGGGCCGGCGGACCCGAGGTGGCCGTCACCGGCGACCCTGGGCCGCCTGGCCGCCGCGAGCGCCGGACCTGACCCGGCCGCCGGTCGCTGGCCGGCCGGGGCGTGGCTGCGGACTGCGTTCGGCCTGACCTGCCTCGGCGTGGGCTGCCACGTGCTGGCGATCCTGGCCCGCGGCCTGGCCGAGCACCGCACGCCGTGGGGCAACATGTTCGAGTTCCTCTCGGCGATCACCTGCATGGCCGTGCTGGTGCTGGTGGCGGCCTCGGTGCGGTACCGCGCCTACTACATGGGCCTGTTCGTGCTGGTGCCGGTCGTGCTCACCCTGGGCATCGACGTGACCTCGGTCTATACGCCCGCGGGCTCGCTGGTGCCGGCGCTGCAGTCGTACTGGATCGCGATCCATGTCACGGCGATGATCGTGGCGTCGGGGCTGTTTATCTTCGGCGTGGTGGTCACGATCTTGTACCTGCTGGCGGACCGCAGCGAGCGCCGGATCGCGGCCGGCCAGCCGTCGTGGAGCGGCGGGATCATGTCTCACCTGCCGCGCTCGATCGTGCTCGACCGGCTGTCCTACCGCAGTGTCCTGTTCGGCTTCCCGGTCTGGACGTTCGGTGTGATGGCGGGCGCGATCTGGGCCGATCACGCCTGGGGCCGGTACTGGGCCTGGGACCCGAAGGAGACCTGGTCGTTCATCACCTGGGTTTCCTACGCGATGTTCCTGCACGCCAGGGCTACGGCGGGCTGGCGCGGCAAGCGCGCCGCCTGGATTCACCTCGCGGCGTTCCTGTGCCTGATGTTCAACCTGGTCGGCGTCAACCTGTGGATCACCGGCCTGCACTCCTACGCCGGGATGCCGTAGCCGCGGCGCCTGCCTGAGCCCCGGTCAGGCGTCGTCGAGCGGGCCGTGAATCCGGCGGTGCAGTTCCTCGAGGAACTCAGGGTCGTCGTCGGGGCCGAGGGGCCCCTGGGCGCCGATGTTCACGGGCCAGTTGCCAGACTCCGGGTAACCACCGGCTGCTTGGGTCGCGGGGTGGCGCAGCAGCGCCTCCGCCTGCCCGAAGCCGTCCCCGTACCGCCCGTGCCGATGCAGGGCGGGCCGCTGCGGACGCCCCACGAGCAGCCAGGCAGCCGCTCCGAAGATCCAGAAGGCGCCAGCGATCAGGAGCCACATGCCCTTGGAGAGCGTGCCGAAATCCGAGTCGGGCCTGGTCGTGATGTCGAGCATGCACGGCAGCACAAATCCGACGCTAAATAGGACAATAAGTGCACAAGCCAACCACATGCTGGCAGCCTAGCCTCTGGCGTCCCATGCTTCTCACATATTTCCGGATCTGTCTGAAGTCACTTTGCTCACATATGTGACTACGTTCCGTCACAACGCCCGACCATGGCCGATCATGGGCTTACGCTATGTGGGCCGGCTCGCACGCCGGGCCAGCAGGTCAATCCCGCAGGAGTGAGGCTATGCCGCTCGGCTTATTGAGGCGCGTCAGGCTTTTCGCCTGGCTCTTGCCGCGGCGGCGTGGCGGCCACCGGCGGGTGCGCGGCGGCGTGCAGGCCCCTGGCCCCGCGCCCGCCTCCGGGCGGCCACGACCGGCACCTGGTCCGGCATCCGGCCGCCCCGGCCCGGCGCCGCGGCCGGTCACGCGGTTCACACCCCCCGCACCCCGTCCGGCGCAGCCATCGCGGCTGGGCGGTCCAGCGGCACCCAGCAGCCCCGGCCGGGGCAACGGCGCGCTGCCCAGGGCACAGCCGGGCGTGGCGGCCGGGAATGCGCGCGCGGCGGTCCGCACGGCGCAGGCGGGACGGGAGCGGATCGGGCCGGCCCCGCGGCGCGCGGCGGCGCGGCAGGCGCGCGCGGCCGCCAGCCGGCCCTGGTACGAACAGCGGGCGGTGAATCGGGCCGCGCCCGGCATGCGCGACTGCGGCTGCCTCGAGTCGATCCTCGTCCGCGAGTGGGCGGCCGGCGACACACCGGAACCGGCCACGGTCGCGGCCGTGAACCGGCTCGCCGCGCTGCCGCAGCTGATCAAGGAACGGCTGGCCGCGGGCCTGGACGCGATCCACGTCGGGACCGGCGGCGTGCCGGACCTCGACGACATGCGCGACCTGAAGGGCGTGCTGCTGCCGTCCGGCCGGGCCACCTGGGATGCCTGCGCGGGCGCGTACGGCGACAAGAAGATCATCGTTGGCTCCCGGCCGTCGCCCACGCCGGACGTGATGTGCCACGAGATCGGGCATGCCCTCGACGATCTCGACGGCACCGGCGGCCGGTGGCAGTCGGACTCGGCTGACTTCTGCCGGCTCTACCAGCGCTGCATGTCCCGGCTGGCGAGCGCCTTCCACCGGCAGGGCGGGCCGCTCGGCCGGCGCGAGTTCTTTGCCGATTCATTCGCGGCGATAGCGTCGGGACAGCGACCGGCCCTGGCCGAGATGCTGTCCGGGGACACTAGGGCCGCGCTAGACGTGATGCTCTACTTCAACGTGCGTTACGGCATCTGATGGAGTCGATGCAGCGATGTTCGTGATCCGGCTAACCAACGGCAATCTGCTCGTGCCTGACGCCGCGACGAGCGCGGACGGCCGGGTACTCGGCGATGCTTACGTCGAGATAGGCCCGGACGACGCGGAGTACCCGACGCTGGCCGCCGAGGCGATGACGCAGGAGGAGTACGACGCGCGCAAACGCCAGTGGCGGGAGGGCGACGAGCAACTGCGCCGGGAGTTTCTGGACTACCTGGCGCGGCATGGCGCGGCCGGCGGCTGGGATGAGCCGTCGGGCGGCGCCGACCAGCACAGCGAGCGCTGAGCCGGCCGGCTGAACGATCGCGGCCGGCCGGGCGAGCGCCTCAGGCCGACGGGGCGGCTGTGCCGTCGTTGCCTTCGAGTAGCTCGCGTACCTCGGCCTCACGGAACCGCCGGTGCCCGCCGGGGGTACGGATGCTGCTGATCCGCCCCGACGCGGCCCACCGCGTGACGGTTTTAGGGTCGACTCGGAAGAGCGTGGCTACTTCCCCCGGGGTGAGCAACCGCTCACTAGTGCCATCCATCGTTCTCGTCCCCCTTGGTGGGCTCCCTAACCTCTGTCGCAAGTGTCGCAGATGTTCGCTAACTTGGCTAACCTAGCGACAAAGAATAGTTTTCTCCAAAGAGTCCCGTTAGCGCCACAAGATTCTGAATAAATCGTTGCTTAGATCGCGAACAATACTGAATTCTGCCACTGTCGCGGGACGATATGTGCGTTAGTGCAGCAGAAACACGCACGAGTTGCAGGGTGCAACACGCACTCATCGCTCTGCGTAGTCGGCCTGGTCAAATCTCGTTACTCCCCGGTACGGCCGATCGCTTACTGAGCCGCCCTCATGATCGTGGAGACTTTGCGGGGCTGGGAGGCACCAAAGTCTCCACGCTGTTCCGGTAGACCGGGAGTTATCCACAGCTCGGTACCGGCCGGTGCCCGGTCGAATGGCCGGCGCCGAGTGCCGCGACCCGCGCGCCGAAGGGCGCAACGCAATGGCGCGAATTCGCAACGGACAGTGACGGCCGCCCACCTCGCGCGCGTCTGGTGCGCGCAGGTCATATGCTCAGAGTCGTCATGCGAGCAACGATGTCCTACACGGTCCTGCGGCTGCTGCTGTTCTTCGCGGTGCTGCTCATCCTGTACTGGGCCGGCATCGGCGGCTTCATGCTGGTCGCACTCGCCGCCGTCATCAGCGCGCTGATCAGCTACGTCATCTTGTCGCGGCTGCGCGACCGGATGTCTATCTCGCTGAGCGGCCGGATGGGCCGGTTCCGGCAGCGGCTCGACGAAGGCGCCAGCTCCGAAGACACGGACTAGTCAGCCCGGCCCAGCCAGTCAGCCCGGCCCTGGTCCCGCGCCGCCCCTGCTGCGCCGTCGCGTTAGGCGAGCTCGGGCTTGAGCCAGCCACCGGCGGTGAGCAGTCGGAGCACGGCGGCGACCGCCTCGGCTCTGGTCATGGCTGAGGTATCCAGCACCAGCTCGGCGTCGGCCGGGCTCCTCGTAGGGGTCGGACACGCCGGTGAACTGCGTGATGATGCCGGCCCGGGCCTTGGCGTACAGGCCTTTGCGGTCGCGGGCCTCGCACACCTCGACGGGCGTGGCTACGTGAATCAGGAAGAAGTCGCCGACCTCGCTCACCATCTGCCGGACGCGCGTTCTGGCCGCGGCGAACGGGGCGATCGGCGCGCAGATCGCGATGCCGCCGTGCCGGGCGACCTCCGCCGCGACGTATCCGATCCGGGCGATGTTGAGATCCCGGTCGGCGCGCGAGAACGACAGGCCGGCTGACAGCAGCTGGCGCACCAGGTCGCCGTCCAGCAGTGTGACGTGCCGGTCACCGCGCTCGGACAGCACGTCGCTGAGGTCCCTGGCGATCGTGGACTTGCCAGACCCCGACAGGCCGGTGAGGAACAGCACCAGGCCCCGTTCGGACCGAGGCCGGCGCACCCGGCGGAGCTCCCGCGCCACCGCGGCGGGCGCGAACCAGGCCGGTATCTCGGTGCCCGCGTCCAGCACGTCGCCGAGCTGGTCGGGGGTGAGGTCCTCCATCTCGGTGCCCGCCTCGATCAGCGAGAGCGGCCGCCAGACCTCGGCCCGCGGGTCATAGGCCCAGTCGCCGGACCGGACGACCGGGATCACCGCCGCGTCGGCCAGGTCGGTCGCGGTCATCCCGGCAACGGGCGTCCCGGCAACGGTCGTCCCGGCCACCCGGCCGGGCTGGCTGGCTGGGTCGAGCGGCAGGCCGTCGTCGGTCATCAGGTGGGTGGCGCCGTAGGCGGCGGCGACGCGCGCCCAGAGCGCGACCTCGCGGGCGCGGCCCTGCGAGTCGGCCGCGAGGCCCGCCCGCGGCCCGAGCGGGACCGGCACCACTAGCGAACCGGCCGGCAGACTTCCGGCCGCGGCCAGCACGGTCCGGATCAGCGCCTGCGGGGTGTGCACCACCTCGGCCGCGCCGCCCACCAGCGGCAGTACCAGGATCCGCGCGTGCAGCTGGCCGGCCAGGTGCCGGAGCTGCCCGATCTGCCTGCTGCCGAGTGGCGCGTGGGTCGCGAACGCGAGCACCGGCCCGTCGGCCAGCTGCTGCTTGGTCTGGGCCGGGGTCAGCATGTGCCGGCGGAACGCCCCGTGCTCTAGCTTGCGGTTCGCGGTCACCGGGCCTGCCAGCCGGAGCAGCTCGGAACCGGCCGCGCCGTCGGTGCCCGGCGCCCGCAGCGGCGTGCGCTCGGCGATATCGAGCACCGCGACCGGGGTGCCTTCCGGATCGGCCAGCATCAGCCGGCCACAGGTGGCGGCCGCGAGCTGTTGCGGCATCGAATCCGCGGGCACGTCCAGCGCCACCGGGACCGGGAACGGGGTGCCATCCGCCAGGCGGCCGTGCGCCCGGACCGCGGCCACGTCGGCGTCGGTCATGAACCCGGTCAGCGGGGCGAACGCGCCAGAGAGCAGGAGTTCGGTATCGCCGAGCTGCTCGGCAGAGAGCGTGTAGACGTGCAGGTCATCGACCGAGGCCGACGGCGCAGCCTCAGCTCCAGCAGTCACTTTCTTCCCCTCCCGCGGCGGGCCGGCCGCCGGCCTGCCAGCTCGCCCGGCCAGCAACCCCGGCTCGCGGCGGGCGACGGGCCAGCACGCGGGCAACCGGGCAGCACACCTGCCGGGCAACCCGAGATTACCGGAAGACCCTGCCCCGGCTGCTCAGCCGCGCTAGGGCAGGACCCTGGCGAACCGGTCCACCGGCCGGCGAATGACGTAGTACAGCTCGTCGTGGTCGGTGGCCAGCCGGCCGCGCGAGAGCCAGGCCGTGAGGCGCGCGGCGGCCCGGGCCAGCGGGGGACGGCTCAGGCTGCGGGCCGAGCTGGCCGTGCCGCGGTGCGCGATCGCCAGGTCGTGCCGGTGCGCGAACGTCTCGATGCCGCGCGCGGACGCGACAGCCTCAAACCGCGCCGGGTACGGGCCGGCCTGACCGGGCCGGGTGCTGCGCCAGGCGACCGCGCGGGCCAGCTGTGGCAGCCGCCGGTCCAGGAACCCCACTGCGCTGCCCGGATCGGACATGCGCAGCAGCAGCAGGCCACCGGGCCGGACCGCCGCCGCCAGCTTGCTGAGGACCATCTCCGCGTCGCTGATCCGGTGCAGCAGCAGGGAGCACTGCACGATGTCGGCCGAGCGCGGCCGGAGCGGCAGCAGCCGCAGCTCGCCGAGCGTGGCCGCGGCCAGCTCCGGTCTGGCCGCAAGGGCGGCCCGGCTGGCGGTCGTCTGGTCGTCGATCATGGTCACATCGAGCTCATGGCCGCGGGCTCGCAGCGCCGTGAGGTCGAGCTCGGGCCCCGCGGTGGTGCAGCCCGCCTGCAGGATCGCGAGCGCACGGCCCGGCCACTGCCCGGCGAGGTCCAGCGCGAACTTCGTGAACAGCCCGGTCACGCCGGGTGCGGGGCTATCGTCGGCCACGACCGTCCGGATGCTGAGCCCGGAAAGGCTCTCCGCAGTAGTTGCCACGAATCCATACAGTAGCGCTCCGAGCACTGTGCGTGCCGGAAATCAGGCCGCACCAGAAGCCCGCAGTCAAGAGCCCGTCGCGGCCGCGGACCCCGTAAGCTAGGAGCATCCCGTTCGTAGCGCGCCTTCGCGCCGCGGCGGGCCATTCGTGCTGCCCACGTAAGGACACAATGAGTCTCTCCGGCCTACTCCCGGTCATCAGCACAGATCCAGATCTCCAGGCCGCCGTCGAGCAGGCACGTCAGCTGCCTCGCCTGGGCGGTGACCTGATCGCCCCCGCGGCGCTCCGGCCGCTGCTCGTCGCCGCGCTGGCGGACCAGCCCGTCGGCGACACCGCGTCGGCCGGCCACACCGCGTCGATCGGCGACACCGCACCGCCCGGCCCCTTCGTGCTGGCCGTCACCGCGACCGCGCGCGAGGCTGAGGAACTCGCGGCCGGTCTCGGCTCGCTGCTCGGGGCGGACGCCGTGGGCTACTTCCCGGCCTGGGAAACGCTCCCGCACGAGCGGCTGTCACCCCGCTCGGACACCTCCGGCCAGCGGCTGGCGATTCTGCGGCGGCTGGCGCACCCCGACTCCTCGGACCCGCGGTCCGGCCCGTTGGCCGTCGTCACCACGCCTGTGCGCAGCGTGCTGCAGCCGATGGTGGCGGGCCTGGGCGAGCTCGCGCCGGTCAAGCTGCAGGCGGGTCAGGAGGCCAGCCTGGAGGACACCGTCGCGCACCTGGTCGAGATCGGGTACGCGCGGGTCGAACTCGTCGAGCGGCGGGGCGAGATCGCCGTCCGCGGTGGGCTGCTTGACGTGTTCCCGCCCACCGACGAGCACCCGCTGCGGATCGAGTTCTGGGGCGACGAGATCGAGGAGATCCGCTACTTCAAGGCCGCCGATCAGCGCAGTCTGGCGGTCGCGCCCGACGGTCTGTGGGCGCCGCCGTGCCGGGAACTGCTGCTGACTGCCGGGGTCAGGGACCGGGCCCGGCAGCTGGCCTCGGAGTGGCCCGGCCTGCACGACATCCTCGGCAAGATGGCCGAGGGCATCACCGTCGAGGGCATGGAGGCGCTCGCGCCGGCCCTGACCGACAGCATGGAGCTGCTGCTGTCCTACCTGCCCGCGGGCAGCAAGATCGTGGCCTGCGACCCCGAGCGGATCCGGGCCCGGGCCGCGGACCTGGTGTGGACCAGCCAGGAATTCCTGGAGGCCTCCTGGGTGAGCGCGGCCGCCGGGGGTGAGGTCCCGATCGATCTCGGCGACGCCGCGATCCGCCCGATCACCGAGGTCAGGGATCTGGCCACCGAACGAGAGCTGCCGTGGTGGACGATCACCCCGTTCGTCGCGGCCCAGGACGGCGAGCCCGGCCGGAAACGGGGAGGGGGAACCTGCCCCGTTCCTTATCCAGGCCGAGCCGGCGCCGGGCTACCGGGGCGACACGGCGCGCGCGGTCGGGGACGTGCGCCAATGGCTCGCGCAGGAGTGGCGGGTCGTGCTGGTCACCGGCGGCCACGGCCCGGCCAAGCGGCTCGCCGAGCTGCTCCGCGGCGAGGGCCTCGGGGCCAGGGACGCCGACCTGGCGCAGCCGCCCGAGGCCGGCCTGGCGCACGTGGCGACCGGGCAGCTGGAAACCGGGTTCGTCTGGCCGTCGGTGCGGCTGGCCGTGCTGGCCGAGGCCGACCTGTCGGGCACCAGGACCGGTTCCCGGCAGGCGCACCGGATGCCGAGCCGGCGCCGCGGCGGCATCGACCCGCTGCAGCTCACGCCCGGTGACTTCATCGTGCACGAGCAGCACGGGGTCGGCCGGTACCTGGAGATGACCAGCCGGACCGTGCAGGGCGCCACCCGCGACTACCTGGTGATCGAGTACGCGCCGAGCAAGCGCGGGCAGCCGCCGGACCGGCTGTACCTGCCGACCGACCAGCTGGACGAGGTGACCCGCTACAACGGCGGCGAATCGCCCACGCTGCACCGGCTCGGCGGCGCCGACTGGGTCAAGGCGAAGGGGCGGGCCCGCAAGGCGGTCCGCGACATCGCGGCCGGCCTCATCCGGCTGTACCAGGCCCGGATGGCCTCGCCCGGGCACCAGTTCGGGGCGGACACGCCGTGGCAGCGCGAGCTGGAGGACGCGTTCCCGTACGTGGAGACGCCCGACCAGCTCGCGGCCGTGGAAGAGGTCAAGGCCGACATGGAACGCGGTGTGCCGATGGACCGGCTGATCTGCGGCGACGTCGGCTACGGCAAGACCGAGATCGCGGTGCGGGCGGCGTTCAAGGCGGTCCAGGACGGCAAGCAGGTGGCCGTGCTGGTGCCGACCACGCTGCTGTCCGCGCAGCACTTCGCCACCTTCGGCGAGCGGTACGCTCCGTTCCCGGTGACGGTCCGGCCGCTCTCGCGGTTCCAGTCGGACCGCGAGGTGGCCGACACCCTCGAAGGCCTGGCGGCCGGCAAGGTGGACGTCGTGATCGGCACGCACCGGCTGCTCTCGCCCGAGGTCAGGTTCGCCAACCTCGGACTGCTGATCATCGACGAGGAGCAGCGGTTCGGGGTCGAGCACAAGGAGTTCCTGAAGCAGCTCCGCACCGAGGTCGACGTGCTGGCGATGTCGGCCACCCCGATTCCGCGCACGCTGGAGATGGGCATCTCCGGGATCAGGGAGATGTCCACGATCCTGACCCCGCCGGAGGAGCGGCACCCGGTGCTGACGTCGGTGGCGCCGTATGACGAGAGGCAGATCGCGGCCGCCGTCCGGCGCGAGCTGCTGCGTGACGGCCAGGTGTTCTTCGTGCACAACCGGGTCAGCTCGATCAACAAGGTGGCGGCCCGGCTGGCCGAGCTAGTGCCGGAGGCCAGGATCGGCGTCGGGCACGGGCAGATGAACGAGCACACGCTCGAGAAGGTCATGACCGGGTTCATCGACCGCGAGTTCGACGTGCTGGTGTCCACCACGATCGTCGAGTCCGGGCTGGACATCCCGAACGCCAACACGCTGATCGTGGACCGGGCGGACGCCTACGGCCTGCCCGACCTGCACCAGCTCCGTGGCCGCGTGGGCCGGGGCCGGGAACGGGGCTACGCGTACTTCTTGTATCCGCCGGAGAAGCCGCTCACCGAGACGGCGCACGAGCGGCTCGCCACGCTGCAGCAGCACACCGGCATCGGGGCGGGGCTGCACATCGCGATGAAGGACCTGGAGATCCGCGGCGCCGGGAACTTGCTCGGCGGTGAGCAGTCCGGGCACGTCGCCGCCGTCGGCTTCGACCTGTACGTGAAAATGATCGGCGAGGCGGTCAGGGAACTGCGCGGCGACGGGCCAGCCGAACGGCTGGAGGTCCGGGTGGAGCTGCCGGTAGACGCGCATATCCCGCACGACTACGTGACCGGCGAGCGGCTCCGGCTTGAGGCCTACACCGCGATTGCGTCGATCGACTCGGCGGCCGACATCGATGCAGTCAGGGACGAGCTGAACGACCGGTTCGGGCCGGTGCCGGACCAGGTGGAGAGCCTGCTTACGGTCGCGCGGCTGCGGTACGTGGCCCGCCAGGCCGGGCTGACCGACGTCATACTGCAGGGCAATCACGTCCGGTTCGCGCCGGTGGAGCTGCCAGACTCGCGCGCGGTCCGGGTACAGCGGCTGTACCCCGGCACGATCCTGAAGCAGGCGGTGCGTACGATGCTCGTACCGGTGCCGAAAGCGGTGCCCGGCGGGCGCGGCGGGTCAGCGCGCGCGGGCACCGGGCAGACGATCTCCCTCGGCGCACCGCCCCTGCGCGACCGGGACTTGCTGTCCTGGTGCGAAGAACTCATCGCGGCGGTGCTCAGCGGGCTCACTCCGGCCGCCGGCGATCCGGCTGCCGCCGGACCGGAGCAGGGATAGGAAGACTTCGCATGACAAGGAACGTCGTCGTGTCGCGCACCCGAAAGCGATGCACCCGGAGGAGGTCGGGCACCTCGATGAAGCCCCGTTCTGCCGCGGCGACGGCCGCGGTCGCGCTGGCCGGCGCGCTGGCGGTCTGCGGCTGCGCGAGCACCCAGCTGGGTGCCGCCGCGGTCACCAGCAGCAGCCGGATCACGGTCTCGGCCCTCACCGCCAAGGTGGCCAACCTCGACTCCGCCTACGCGGCCGACAAGAAGAAGGGCATCTCGCCCCAGCGGCCGGTGGGCCAGGCGACGCAGCAGGTGCTGACCTGGCTGATCCTGTTCCAGGTGTACGACCAGATGGCCAAGCAGCACGGCATCTCCGTCACTCAGAGCGACATCCAGGCGGCGCAGCGGCAGTACACGGCGCAGGCCAAGCAGAGCAACGTCACGGTGCAGCAGTACTGGTCGGCCGGCGGCGCGCTGCCGCCGTCGCTGCTGCCCGAACTGGACCGGGCGGGCGCGATTCAGACCGTGCTGGCCGCCCAGTTCAACGGCGGCACCACGCCGACCACTTCGGCGGAGCAGGCTGCGGTCGAGAAGCAGCTCAGCAAACAGCAGTGCCTGGCGGCCAAGAGCCTCGACATCCACGTGAACCCGCAGTACGGCGTGTATGACTACAGCGGGTTCTCGGTGGCCATGGTGCCGTCGGCGCTGGCCGCGGATCCGACCCCGTCGGCGGCGCCGACCGCGCTCCGAACCAGCCCGACCTGCTGACCGGCGAGCCCATGACGACCGGCGAGCCGGATCGCGGTCGCGACCCGGCCGCTGACGGGGCTGCGGCCGCCGGGCCGGACGGGCCGGGCGCGCTGGGCGCGCGGCTGATCGAGCTGGTCCAGGTCATGGACACGCTGCGGGTGAACTGCCCGTGGGACCGGCGGCAGACGCACGCGACTCTGGCGCCGCACCTGCTCGAGGAGACCTACGAGGCGCTGGACGCGCTCACCGGCGGCGACCCGGCGGCGCTGCGGGAGGAACTGGGCGACGTGCTGCTCCAGGTTGTCTTTCACGCGCGGATCGCCCAGGAACGCACCGACGGCACCGGCTACACGATCGATGACGTCGCCGCCGGGATCACTGACAAGCTCAAGCGGCGGCACCCGCACGTGTTCGGTGACGTCGCGGTGACCGGGCCGGACGAGGTCAAGCGGAACTGGGATTCGATCAAGGCGGCCGAGCGCGCGGCCAAGGCCGGCGGCGGCCCGGTATCAGCGCTCGACGGCGTGCCGATGAGCCAGCCGGCCCTGTCGCTGGCGGCACAGCTCTTGCGCCGGGCTCAGCGGGCCGGGGCGCCGCCGGAGCTAACGGACGCGGTAGCGGCAGCGGGCGATGGTCCGGACGCCGACGCCGACGCCGACGCCGCCGCCGTTGCTGGGCCCGCCAGCGAGCTGGGGCAGGAACTGCTTGAGCTGGTGGCGCGGGCGCAGGCGGCGGGCCTGGACCCGGAACTGGAGCTGCGGGCGGCCGCGCGTGCCTACGCGGACCGCGTCCGCGCCTGGGAAGCCGAGCAGACGGCCTGAGTCGGGCCGCCGCCCGCGAACTAGGTGATTCGCGGCATATCGCTCGCTCATGAGTCGACTGTGTGCGGATTCGTCGCTATAGCGACGCTATAGCGACCGAATCCGCACACAGTGGGGCAGGCACCTGTTGACAGCCGCTGTCATATTGACAGCCGCTGTCACTGACTGTTGGGTCGAGTCATGACATTCCGGGTCATTCAGTGGGCGACCGGCGGAGTCGGCCGCGGCGCGATCGAGGCAATCGCCCGCCACCCAGAGCTTGAGCTGGCCGGCTGCTGGGTGCACAGCCCGGCCAAGGACGGCCGGGACGCGGGCGAGCTGGCCGGGCTGGCTCCGCTCGGCGTCCGGGCGACAACGGATGCCGACGCGCTGCTCGCGCAGCCAGCCGACTGCGTGGTGTACGCGCCGCTGGTGCCCGACAAGGACGTCGTCGTGGCGCTGTTGCGGTCCGGCAAGAACGTCGTCACGCCGGTCGGCTGGATCTACCCCGACCTCAGCCGCGTCGCCGACGTCGAGGCCGCGTGCCAGGCCGGCGGCGTCAGCCTGCACGGCACCGGCATCCATCCCGGCGGCATCACCGAGCGCTTCCCGCTGATGCTGTCGGCCCTGAGTTCCGGGGTGACGAAGGTTCGCGCCGAGGAATTCTCCGACATCAGGACGTATGACGCGCCGGACGTGATCCGGCACGTCATGGGCTTCGGCGCGACGCCGCGGGAGGCGCTGGCCAGCCCGATGGCCAGCCTGCTCGGCGCAGGCTTCAAGGCGTCGGTCCGCATGATCGTCGACGCAATGGGCTTCGCCGGGACCGGCCGGGTCCGCACGATCCAGGAGGTCGCGGTCGCGACCGCGCCGATCGACTCGCCGATCGGCGAGATCCAGGCGGGCCAGGTGGCGGCCCGTCGATTCCGGTGGGAAGCCGAGGCTGACGGCAGGCCGGTCGTGACGGCGGCGGTGAACTGGCTGATGGGCGAGGATCACCTGGATCCCGCCTGGGCGTTCGGCCCGGCCGGGCACCGGTTCGAGATCGAGATCACCGGCGACCCCGGCATGCTGGTCACGTTTACCGGCCTGCACCCCGGCTCGGTGGCCGATGGCCTGATCCGCAACCCCGGCGTCGTCGCCACCGCGAATCACTGCGTCAACGCGATCCCGTACGTGTGCCGGGCCGGGCCCGGCATCAAGACGTACCTGGATCTGCCGCTGATTGCCGGCCGCGCCGCCCCGGAGGTGGCACCTTGATCCTCGATCGGTTCCGGCTGGACGACAAGGTCGCGGTCGTGACGGGCGGTGGCCTGGGCATCGGCCGCGGCGTCGCCGTCGGTCTCGCCGAGCCGGGCGCCGACGTGGTGGTCGGCGCTAGGACGAGTGCCGACCTGGACTAGGTGGTCGGCCTGATCGAGGCCACCGGCCGGCGCGGTCTGGCCGTCGTCACCGACGTGACGCAGGCAGCCGACCGGGAGCGGCTGATCGACGCGGCGGTGGCGGCGTTCGGCCCATCGCTCCTCAGTCCAGACGGGACCGCGCCCCCCGGGCGGCCGGGCCGTCGTGTTCCCGGCCGACCCGGCTCCGGCTTCATCACCGGCTGCACGGTGATGGTCGACGGCGGCGGCAGCTTCTTCAGCTAGCCCGCTGAGCCGAGCCAGGGCCGAGCCAGCGCCGGGCCAGCGCCGATTCATCGGGCCGGCCCGCAACGGCGTGCCCGCTGCACTGCCACCCAGCGCCTCTACTAGGCTCCGAATCATCCCGACTACAGGCAGACCGCAGGAGCAGTAACCGTGGCCTCGATCGAAGGCATTTACGCAAGGCAGATCCTCGACTCCCGTGGCAACCCCACGGTGGAGGTCGAGGTGGCGCTCGACGACGGCAGCATCGGCCACGCCGCGGTCCCGAGCGGCGCGTCCACGGGCGTGTTCGAGGCGGTAGAGCTGCGCGACGGCGGCGCGGATTACGGCGGCAAGTCCGTCACCAAGGCCGTGCAGGCGGTCATCGACGAGATCCAGCCGGAGTTGCTCGGCTACGACGCCGAGGACCAGCGGCTCGTCGACCAGGACATGATCCAGCTCGACGGCACCCCGGACAAATCCAGGCTCGGCGCGAACGCCATCGTCGGCGTCAGCCTCGCCGTCGCCCGGGCGGCCGCCGATTCGAGCAACCTGCCGCTGTTCCGCTACCTGGGCGGCCCGAACGCGCACCTGCTCCCGGTTCCGTGCATGAACATCCTCAACGGCGGTGCGCACGCGGACACGAACGTCGACATCCAGGAGTTCATGATCGCGCCGGTCGGCGCCTCGACGTTCAGCGAGGCGGTGCGCTGGGGCGCGGAGACCTATCACGCGCTGAAGGCAGTGCTCAAGCAGCACGGGCTGAACACCGGCGTCGGCGACGAGGGCGGGTTCGCGCCCGACCTGGAGCACAACCGGGCGGCCCTGGACCTGATCATCGAGGCCATCGGCAAGGCCGGCCTGACGCCCGGCCAGGACGTCGCGCTCGCCATCGACGCGGCCGCGAGCAACTTCCTGTCCGGCAGCAGCTACGCGTTCGAGGGCGGCAGCAAGACGGCGGCCGAGATGACGGTGATCTACGCGGACTGGCTCACCACCTACCCGATCGTGTCGCTGGAAGACCCGCTCGGGGAGGAGGACTGGGACGGCTGGGGCGAGCTGACCGCCGAGCTCGGCGGCCGGGTGCAGATCGTGGGTGATGACATCTTCGTCACCAACCCGGACCGGATCCGGCGCGGGATCAAGGAGAAGGTCGCCAACGCGCTGCTGGTCAAGGTCAACCAGATCGGCACGCTCACCGAGACGTTCGCCGCGGTGGACCTCGCGCACCGGGCCAGCTACTCGACGATGATGAGCCACCGCTCCGGTGAGACCGAGGACACGACCATCGCCGACCTGGCCGTCGCGATGAACTGCGGGCAGATCAAGACCGGGGCGCCGTGCCGGTCCGAGCGGGTGGCCAAGTACAACCAGCTGCTGCGGATCGAGGAACTGCTGGGGGACGGCGCTGTGTACGCAGGGCGCGCCGCGTTCCCGCGCTCGGCGGCCGGCGGATCGTGATGCCCGCGGGCGACACCGGACTGGCGGCCGATCAGTCGTCCTCGCGGCCCAAGTTCACCAGCCGGGCCGCGGTCCTGGTCGTCGTCATCTGCGCCATCGGGCTCAGCCTGGCCTACCCGATCCGCGAGTACATCGCCGAGCGGCGGCAGATCGACCAGCTGCAGCTGGAAAACGCGCAGCTGGCCACGAAGGTGCAGAAGCTGCGCGGGCAGCAGCACGCCGTGACTTCGCCCGCCTTCATCGAGCAGGAGGCCAGGGACCGGCTGAAGATGTGCTTCCCGTCGCAGACGTGCTACGTGGTGATCACGCCGGCCAAGCATCACGCCAAGACCACCACCCGGGCCCAGCCGTCGGCGCCGTGGTACGGGGCACTATGGGCGTCGGTGCGGACCGCGGACGGGACGCCGCCGAAGTCACCCCGGTGACCATGCGGTGACGAGCCGGCCGGGCCCGACTCAAGCCGAGCTTGACATCGTCGCGCGCCAGCTCGGGCGCCGGCCGCGGGGCGTGCTGGCGATCGCGCACTACTGCCCGTGCGGGCTGCCTGATGTCGTGCAGACGCAGCCGCGGCTGCCCGACGGCACGCCGTTCCCCACGCTGTACTATCTGACCTGCCCGCGCGCGACGGCGGTGATCAGCAGGCTGGAAGCTGCCGGCGTCATGCGGGAGATGCAGGCGCGGCTGGCGGCCGACCCCGCGCTGCATGCGGCGTATCTGGCCGCGCACGCGGACTACCTGGCCCGCCGGGACGACGCGGCCAGGGCCGCCGGGCAGGAACCGCTGCCGGCGGGCACGCAGAGCGCAGGCGGGATGCCGGACCGGGTCAAGTGCCTGCACGCCCTGGCGGCGCATGAGCTCGCTGTGCCCGGCGTGAACCCGCTCGGCGCTGAGGCGGTGCGCGCGGCGGGGCCATGGTGGGAGGCTGGCCAGTGTGTGCCGGAAACAGGGGACATGCCGGAGTCGGACGGGAATGCCGGAGAGGCGGGCCGATGAGCCAGCGGGTAGCGGCGATCGATTGCGGGACCAACTCGCTCCGGCTGCTGATCGCCGACGTCGATCCGGCGCGGCGCACGCTCACCGACGTCGAGCGGCGGATGGAGATCGTCCGGCTCGGCCAGGGTGTGGACGCGACCGGGCGGCTCGCGCCCGAAGCGCTCGAGCGCACGCTGCGCGTGCTGGCGCAGTACGCCGCCGACATCGAGACGGCCCAGGCAGGCGCCGTCCGGATGGTCGCGACCAGCGCCACCCGTGACGCCAGCAACGCGGCGGACTTCACCGCCGGCGTCCAGCAGGCGCTCGGCATCCTGCCGGAGGTCATCAGCGGCCAGGAGGAAGCGACTCTCTCCTTCACCGGCGCGACGGGCGAGCTGGGTGGCGCCGGGCCCGCAGGCCCGCAGCCGCCGTACCTTGTCGTCGACATCGGCGGGGGGTCGACCGAGTTCGTGCTCGGCAGCGGCGCGCCCGGGGCGGCCCTGACGGCGATCTCGGTCGATGTCGGCTGCGTCCGCCTCACCGAGCGGCATCTGCACGCCGATCCGCCGCTGCCTGCCGAGATCGCCGCGGCGCGGGCCGACATCGGCCGCGCGCTTGACGACGTGGCTGCCGCCGTGCCCGTTTCGGCGGCGCGGACCCTGGTTGGGCTGGCCGGGTCGGTGACCACGGTGACGGCCATCGCCCTGGGCCTGGCGGACTATGAACCGGCCAAGACCCATCACGCCCGGCTGTCCGCCGCGGAAGTGCATCGGGTGGCCGATCAGCTGCTGAGCCAGACCCACGCCGAGCGCGCGGCGATCGGCGCGTTGCACCCGGGCCGGGTCGACGTGATCGGGGCCGGCGCCCTGATCCTTGACCGGCTGATGGATCGGTTCGGGTTCGGCGAGATGGTGACCAGCGAGCACGACATCCTGGATGGCATCGCCTGGTCGATAGCCCGCGGTTAGGCAACCCCGTGGTTAGAGAACTCTGTGGCTAGGGAACGTCAGGGCGCCGGACTCGTGGCGTCACCCGGCGCGGGCTGGCCCCAGGACCCGGCCACCGCCACCACGCCGGTCGCACCGGACGCGGCGGCGGTCCGGGAACTGGCGGCGACAGCCGGCTCGGTCGGCGAACTGGCCGCGCGGGAGTCAGTGTGCCGGGCCTGCGACCGGCTCGTCGCCTGGCGCGAGCAGGTGGCCGCGACCAAGCGCAAGTCCTTCGCCGACGAGCCGTACTGGGGAAGGCCGGTGCCCGGCTGGGGCGACGACCACCCGCGGCTGCTCATCCTGGGCCTGGCGCCGGCCGCGCACGGCGGCAACCGGACCGGCCGCATCTTCACTGGCGACCGCAGCGGCGATGTGCTGTTCGCGTCGCTGTGGCGATGCGGCCTGGCGGTGCAGCCGACGTCCGTCACCGCGGGCGACGGACAGCGGCTGATCGGGACGCGGATGTCCGCGGCGGTGCGCTGCGCGCCACCGGAGAACAAGCCGACACCGCGGGAACGGGACACCTGCGCGCCGTGGCTGGCGGCGGAACTGGCGGCGGTTGCGGCCGGCCTGCGGGTGATCGTCTGCCTCGGGCACTTCGCCTGGCAGGCGCTGTGGCCGCAGCTGGCGGCGGCCGGCTTCCTGGTGCCGCGGCCGCGGCCGGTGTTCGGTCATGGCGTCGAGGCGCCCGTGGTTGCCAGCGCCGGGCCTGCCGGCGCTGTGCCCACCAACGCTGCGGGGGCTGACCCGCTCACCGTCATCGGCTGCTACCACCCGAGCCAGCAGAACACGTTCACCGGCCGGGTCACCGACGCGATGCTCGACGCGGTCTTCGGCCGCGCCAGCGAGCTCAGCGGCCTGGCGCCCACCGAAGCGTGAACTGTCGCTACTGACGGTAATATGAATGGCGCAATGGTCACTCATTGTATCAGTCGCCGAACTTCGCATGGATTAAAAACCAAGACATTGGCCTTGAATCGCCAAACGTTAATTTGTATATCTAGAGTCACCAGATCGGCGCGGGGTATCATCGCAATGCCCCCGTAGCCCAAAGGAAGAGGCCGGCCCCCTAAAAGGGTCCCCAGTGTCGGTTCGACCCCGACCGGGGGTACTAAAGCGGTCTTGACGTGCGACAACGCCCTGAGCTGCCAAGTTCGCCCTGACTGACTGTTCAGAACGTGACTGTGTGCATAAACTCTGAGTCGCATGCGTAGTTATGTGACGACAGGCTAGCGGTGCACTATTCGGACGAATTAAAGTGCGCCATTGGTGCGTGACCAGACGGTGCTAGCCGCTAACGTTCGGCCCGGCCCGGTCCACCGTGATCCGGATAATGAGGCGCTTGTCGCGGCGCATTGCCTCCTGGTACTCCGACCAGTCCGGATGCTCGCCGGAGATGCGGCGGTAGTAGTCCTCAAGGAGCGGCATCGCCGCGGGCAAATGGATGAGCTCGGCGGTTCCCTCCGCCTGGACCCACTCACCGTAGAAGCTGTCGTTGAGCCCGCAGACCGCTGCCCTGGGGTCCCTGGCCAGGTTCTTCGCCTTGATGGCGGTTTCCCTGGTACTGATCAGCAGGCGGCCCTCGTCATCGACGGCTACCACGATCGGCGAGAGCTGCGGGCGGCCGTCAGACCGCGTAGTGGCCAAGACGGCCCGCGGGTTTACTGACAGGAAGCTGGTGGCGCTGGCTATGTCCACCGGTAAAGACTAGGCGCTGTTGAGCCTTGTCCGGCGCTGGATCTCGTACTCGTGCACGATCGCGGTGGCGTAGCCGTGCGACAGCCCGTGCTCGTCAGAAAGCCAGTGCGCGCGCTCGTTGCAGCGCAGGAAGGCGGGACCCGATTCAAGTCGGCTGAACCACTCTCGGAGTTGAAGTCCCGTAACGGACGGGATTCTGGCGATCAGGTTGCGATGCATCTCCGGGGAGTGGCTCAGGGACAAGTGGCACCTCCAGGGTGAGGGAGTCCTTGGTGTCGAGACTGCACCACGACCTGGCCGCTGGCAAGACCTGGAAGTCACCCTTCCGTAATGCCCCGTTTATCTACCGCTCGCGAATCCTGGCATATCAGGTCGTGCCGCGAGTCGGCTGTGATGTCGGCCTTAAGCCGCCCATCACGGTCGTGGCCAAACCGGCCCGCTGACGTGGCCGTCTGGGTCGATCCGGACGAAGACGCTGCCGCAGCGGAGGGCCGGCAGGCCAGGTTCGCCGGCGGCCCTCCGTGCGCGTGCTCGAGCCGCTAGCCGAGGCGCTCGAAGATCATGGCCATGCCCTGGCCGCCACCCACGCACATCGTCTCCAGCCCGACGGTCTTGTCGTGGAACTGCAGGCTGTTCAGCAGCGTGGAGGTGATCCGGGCCCCGGTCATGCCGAACGGGTGGCCGACCGCGATCGCGCCGCCGTTGACGTTCAGCTTGTCGATGTCGATGCCGAGATCGGAGTAGGACGGGATCACCTGGGCCGCGAAGGCCTCGTTGATCTCGACTAGGTCCACGTCCTCGATCGTCATGCCCGCCCTGGCCAGGGCCTGCCGGGACGCCCCGACCGGGCCCAGGCCCATGATCTCGGGGGACAGCCCGGTGACTCCGCTGGACACGATCCGCGCCAGCGGGGTGATGCCAAGCTCGGCCGCCTTGGTGTCGCTCATCACGACAACGGCCGCGGCGCCGTCGTTAAGCGGGCAGCAGTTCCCCGCGGTCACGGTCCCGTCCGGCCGGAAGACCGGCTGCAGCTGGCTGACCTTCTCCAGCGTGGTGCCGGGCCGCGGGCCGTCGTCGGCGGATACCACCGTGCCGTCGGGCATCGTGGCCGAGGTGATGTCGCGCTGCCAGAACCCGTCGGCCAGTGCCTTCTCGGCGAGGTTCTGCGACCGGACGCCGAACTCGTCCTGCTCGGCCCGGCTCACGCCGCGCAGCTGGGCGACGTTCTCCGCGGTCTGGCCCATGGCGATGTAGATGTCGGGTACCTGGCCGTTCTCGCGCGGGTCATGCCAGCTGAAGTCGCCCTTCTCCATCTCCTTGGCCCTGGCTTCGGCGTCGGCGAACACCGGGTTCTTGGTGTTCGGCAGGCCGTCGCTGCTGCCGTTGGCGAACCGGCTGACGCACTCGACGCCCGCCGAGACGTAGATGTCACCCTCGCCGGCCTTGATCGCGTGAAACGCCATCCGGGTGCTCTGCAGGGAGGAGGAGCAGTACCGGGTGATCGTCGTGCCGGGCACGGTGTCGTAGCCGAGCATGACGGCCACCACCCTGGCCATGTTGTATCCCTGCTCGCCGCCGGGCAGCCCGCAGCCGAGAATCAGGTCGTTGATCTGGGTCGGATCCAGCTGTGGCACCTTGGCTAGCGCCGCCGTGACCATCTGGGCCGTCAGGTCGTCCGGCCGGATACTGGTGAGCGAGCCCTTGAAGGCACGCCCGATCGGGGATCGTGCAGTCGCTACGATGACAGCCTCTGGCATGGCGGCTCCCTGGGTCATTCTCGTTAGTTAACCCGACAGTAACTCAGGGCGGCGCGGGCCCGCCAATCCTGCCTTGATCTGCACGCCGAGTGGGTTGGATAGCCTCTATCGGGAGGCAATGGGGCCTCGCCGGGGCTTACTCACAAGGCGGCGACAGATGCAGGTCTATGACTCTCTGATCGATCTCTTCGGGGACACCCCGATGGTGCGGCTGCACAAGATCACCCGGCAGCTGGGCCCGGCCGCGCCCCAGGTGCTCGCCAAGGTCGAGTACTTCAACCCCGGCGGCTCGGTTAAGGACCGGATTGCGCTGCGCATGGTCGAGGCCGCGGAGCGGTCGGGCGCGCTGCAGCCGGGCGGCACCATCGTGGAGCCCACGTCCGGCAATACCGGCATCGGCCTGGCCATCGTGGCCCAGGAGAAGGGGTACCGGTGCCTATTTGTCTGTCCGGACAAGGTCGCCCAGGACAAGATCGCGGTGCTGCGCGCCTACGGCGCGGAGGTTGTGGTCTGCCCGACCACCGTCTCACCTGACCACCCGGACTCCTACTACTCGGTGTCCGATCGGCTCGCGCGGGAGACGCCGGGCGGCTGGAAACCCAACCAGTACACCAACATGGAAAACCCGGCTTCGCACTATCACTCGACCGGGCCGGAGATCTGGGCCCAGACCGACGGCCGGATCACCCATTTCGTGGCCGGGATCGGCACCGGCGGCACCATCTCTGGCACCGGCCGGTACTTGAAGGAGATCTCCGGTGGCCGGGTGCAGGTCATCGGCGCGGATCCGGAGGGCTCGGTCTACTCGGGCGGGAGCGGGCGGCCGTATCTGGTCGAGGGCGTCGGCGAGGACATCTGGCCCGAGACCTACGACAAGAGCATCTGCGACCGGATCATCGCCGTCAGCGACGCCCAGTCCTTCCTCATGACTCGCCGGCTGGCCAGGGAGGAAGCGCTCCTCACCGGTGGGTCCTGCGGGATGGCGATGGTCGCGGCGCTCGAAGTGGCCAGGTCGGCCGGACCGGACGACGTCGTCGTCGTGCTGCTGCCCGACGGCGGCCGCGGTTACCTGTCGAAGATCTTCAACGATGAGTGGATGGCCGACTACGGCTTCTTGACCGCGGAGACGGCCGAGCCGCGGGTCGGCGACGTGCTGGAACGCAAGGGTGTGGGCCTGCCCGCGTTCGTGCACGCGCACCCGACCGACACCGTGCGCACCGTCATCTCGGCGCTGCGTGAGTTCGACGTCTCGCAACTGCCCGTGCTGAGCGCCGAGCCGCCGGTCATGGCCGCCGAGGTGGTCGGCTCCATCGTCGAGCACGATCTGCTGGAGGCGCTAGTGGCGGGCAAGGCGCAGCCCGACGACCAGGTGGCCGCGCTGATGTCACCGCCGCTGCCCTCGGTGGGGTCCGGCGAGCCGGTGAGCGTCGTGGCGAACGCGCTGCAGAGCGCCGGCGCGGCCGTCGTGCTGGTGGACGGCAAGCCAGCCGGCGTGATCACTCGCCAGGACGTGCTGACGTTCCTGTCCAGCCAGACTGGCTAACGGTCGGCCGCGGCTCAGAGCCTGGCCGATGGCGCCGCCGCCGCTGCGCCGGCGCTGGCCGGACCGGCCGCCAACGCGGCGACGGTGACCAGGCTGAGCCAGCCCCACCGGTTTCGTGCCCGCCGTCCGGGCCGCGGGACGTCAGTGACCCGTAGACTGGGCCGCCTCATGCGGCACTCGCCGCGTTACAGCCGATGCGCAAAGGGGCGCTTGGGATATGCACGGTTTCGAGACGCTCGCGATCCACGCTGGCCAGGAGCCGGACCCGGTCACCGGCGCGGTGGTGCCGCCGATCTACCAGTCATCCACCTACAAGCAGGACGGCGTGGGCGGCCTGCGCGGTAAGGAACTGGGCGACGCGGCCCGTTGGATCGAGGGCTACGAGTACTCGCGCACCGCGAACCCGACCCGGGGAGCGCTGGAGGAGTGCCTGGCCGCCCTCGAAGGCGGTGCCCGCTGTCTGGCCTTCGCCTCGGGCATGGCCGCATCTGACTGCCTGGTCCGCGCGCTCTGCCAGCCCGGCGACCACGTGCTGATCCCGCTCGACGCGTACGGCGGTACGTTCCGGCTGTTCGACAAGGTGCTCAAGGGCTGGAACGTCAGCTACCAGCCGGTGGCGATGTCCGACCCCGGTGCGGTGCGGGCGGCGCTGGCCGCCCGGCCGACGCGGCTGGTCTGGGTGGAGACGCCGACCAACCCGCTGCTCGGCATCGCCGACCTGGCCGCGCTCGCCGAGATCAGCCACGAGGCCGGCGCGCTGCTCCTGGTCGACAACACCTTCGCCTCGCCGTACCTGCAGCAGCCGCTCGCCCTCGGGGCCGACGCCGTCGTGCACTCGACGACGAAGTACATCGGCGGCCACTCCGACGTGGTCGGCGGGGCGGTGGTCGTGGCCGATCCCGACCTGGGCGCGAAGCTCGCGTTCCTGCAGAACGCGACCGGCGCCGCGGGCGGGCCGTTCGACGCCTGGCTGACGCTGCGCGGCGCGAAGACGCTGGGTGTGCGGATGGACCGGCATTGCGAGAACGCGCAGCGGATCGCGGAGATGCTGGCGAACCACCCCGGTGTCAGCGAGGTCTTCTACCCCGGGCTGTCATCGCACCGGGGACACGAGGTCGCGGCCAAGCAGATGCGCGGGTTCGGCGGGATGGTGTCGTTCCGGGCCAGCGGCGGACCGGACGAGGCGGTGGCCCTGTGCGGGCGGACCCGGCTGTTCACGCTCGGCGAGTCGCTCGGCGGGGTGGAGTCGCTGATCGAGCACCCCGGCCGGATGACCCATGCGTCCACGGCGGGATCGTTGCTCGAAGTGCCGGCCGATCTGGTCCGGCTCTCGGTCGGCATCGAGACCTGCGACGACCTGATCGAGGACCTGCGGGCTGCCCTCGATCCGGCCGGCGGGTAAAACGGCAGTGCCGGGCACGCCCGCGGCAGCTATCGCCGCGGGTGCCCGGCACGAGCACGCTGGCTGTTCAGGCCTTCTTGTTCTGCCACCACGCGAGGGCGAACAGGATCACGGCAACGACGATCGCCACCACTGCGTGAATCGGGTGGGTGATATTCGTTTTGCTTGAGGTGCTGTACAGCGTGAGGGCCTTCGGCAGGCCCTTCACGGCCAGGTTCAGGATGCCGTAGACGAGCGCCAGCACACCGACAACGGCCAGCACTATGACCAGCGGGCGCTTGCCGGACGCGCCGGAAACGCTTGCAGAACTCACTTCGTCCTCCTTGGGGGGCCGGACGCCTCCGATGTACCGCGGAGGCCAGGGGCCGGCGAATGATTTTCCAGCGGAACAGTACCGCCACCGAAGACTGCCTGTATCCGTAGCAAAGAGAATAAAAGTAAAATCTTGGCTCCGACCGGTCGTGACCAGGACAGGGTTGGTTGCCGAGCGAGCCGGAGGGCTTGGTGCCGAGCGAGCCGGAGAGGCGCGGTGCCGTCTGGACTGAGGAGCGGTGTTTGCGACGAGGGAAGGCGGCAGCTAGAAGCGCCCCGAGGGCTGAGCGGGAAGCAGTCCTAGCCGCTGAACTGGCGGCGAGTGCGCAGGAAGTCCTTCACCACGTACTCGCCCAGGCTGTCCGGCATCGCCCGCAGCACCCGGCCGCCATTGCGCCGGGCGACCTCGTCCACGAACGACGACAGCCGCTCGTCGTCGGCGAGCATGAAAACGTTCAGCGTCGCGCGGCGCCGCGTCATCTTGTCGACCTCGGCGAGCGTTAGCTGCAGCGTCTCGGGTGACGGTGGCCAGTCGAACCAGAACCGGCCGTCCCGGCGCAGGTGCGCGGTCGGCTCCCCGTCGGTGATGATCATGACGACCGGGTTGTGCTCGGGCCTGCGGTCGAGGAACCGGCCGGCCAGCACGAGCGCGTGATGCAGGTTCGTGCCCTGCACCATGTCCCAGCTCAGGCCGGCCAGCTCGGTCTCGCGCAGTTCCCTGGCGTAGTTCGAGAAGCCGATGACCTGGATCGCATCCTGCGGGTACTGGGTCCGCACCAGGGCGTGCAGCGCCAGCGCCGTCTGCTTGGCCGCGCCCCACGTGCCGCGCAGCGCCATCGAGTAGGAGAGGTCGACGAGCAGGCAGACTGCGGCGGACGCGCGCCGCTCGGTCTCGGCCACCTCGAAGTCGCGCACCGACAGCCTGACCCTGGCGTGCCCCTCGGCCCTGGCGTGCGCTGGGTCGGTGCCGAGCCTGGCCTGGTGCATCAGCGCGTTGCGCACCGTGGCGGCCGCGTCGATCGCCTGCTCGTCACCGAACCGCCAGGGCCTGGTGCTGCCGGTGAACTCGCCCGCCTGCCCGGCGTCGTGCTGGTCGTGGTCGCCGGTACCGCCGTCGGGCAGCTGAGCGAATACCTTCTTCAGCGCGGTCTGGCCGAGCCGCCTGACTCCCTTCGGGGTGAGCTCGAGCTTGCCGTCGGCCCGCTGCAGGTAGCCCTGCCGTTCCAGTTCCCGCTCGATCTGGCGGAGCGCCTCCATGTCGTCGACGGCCTGGCGGCCGAGCGCGCGGCGGATGGCCTCCTCGTCGACATCGTCCAGGCGCGCGCCCGGGTAGTCCTGGCGCATCGCGTCCTCAAGGTCAGCGAGGTCGGCGAGCTCCGCCAGCGCGGCGGTCGCGTCGCTGAGGCCGAGTGGCTCGGTGCCGGTCATCCGCGCCTGCGGGTAACCCGAGTCCATGTCCGGCCGGCGCGACCGGAGGGCGTCGGCCAGCCGGCTCATCTCCGCCGCCAGGCCTGCGTCGTCGAGCGCCTGGGACATCAGGCCCGCCAGCTCGTCGCGCTGCGCGTCGGTGAGCGAGTCCAGCAGCCGCTGCGCCGCCGACATCCGCCGGACCAGACTGTCCACGAGCTCTTCCAGATTGCCGGGCGAGTCGGGGAACATGTCGCCGTAGCGGCTCATGAAGTCGTCGAAGTCACGCTGCGTGTGGTCGCCCCTGGCGTCGGCCTCCAGCATGCCGGTCAGGTCGGACATCATGTCCTTGACCCGCTGCAGCGCGGCCGGATCGGGGTCGGCCAGCGCCTGCTTCATGCCGCGGAACTGGCTGTCGAGCACCTCGCTCCGCAGCAGCGACTTCAGTTCCTCGAACGTCTGCCGCGCGGCGGCCGACTGCCAGTTGTAGTCGGCTAGCTCCCGGATCGCCTGCGCCGTGTCGGACGGGAGCGCATCCAGCTCGGACTCGCGCATCCTGGCCTCGTCGGACGGATCGGGGAACAGTTCGGCCCGCTCCTGCCCGATGGCGGTATCCAGCAGCGCGCGCACCTGCTCCAGGATGCCGTCGAGCCGACCACGACCGCGGATCTCGCGCTGCCGTTCCCGTACCCGCCGCAGCAGGTCATCGAGCCCGCGGTGACCGGACATGCCGCGCCGCAGCAAGTCGCGCAGCGCGCTGGCCGGATCCGAGCCGTCCAGCACCTGCTCGCCGAGGGCGTCGACGGCACCGCGGACGTCGTACGGCGGCTCAAGCGGGTCGGGCCCGCCGTCGTACTGTCCGTACCGGTAGCCGCTCGTCATGCTGTGCTTACCTCCGCTTCGCGGACACCTGCTGAACCGGTCAGGTCCGGTAGACCGCGCCGCCGTCCATCGTCTCCTTCGACAGCCGGCGCATCAGGTACAGGCCTTCAAGCGCGAACTCCAGCGCGGCGGCCGCCTGACCGAACGACTCGCCGCCGGTCATCTGCAACCGCTCCATGATCTTCGCCAGGCCCGGCACCTCGCCGATACGCCGGAGCAAATCCGACGCCGGCACCAGGTCGCCGGTCTCCACGATGCCGCCGTCGCTGAACCGAGCCAGCAGCCCGGTGAGGTCGGCGTTGCCGAGCGCGGCGCGGAAGGTGTCGCTGGTCGCGCGCCGCAGCAGGTGCTCAAGCACCTCCTGCTCGCGGCCCTCCTCGCTGACCTCGAACTCGACCTTGCCGCGCAGCGTGCTCACGACCGCAGGCAGGTCGCAGACGCGCGCGACGGGTTCGTCCTCGCCGCTGATGGCCGCGCGCCGGACCGCGGACGCCGCGACCGCCTCGGCCGCCGCGATCGCGAACCGGGCGGACACGCCGGACCGCGAGTCGACCGCCGGCGACGACCGGACGAGCCGGGTGAACCGGGCGATGATCTGCACCAGGTGCGCGGGCAGCAGCGCGCCCGGCTCGGAGTCGCGCCACGCGAGCTGCGCCTCCTGGTTGATCAGCGCGAGCTCGGCCTGCAGCGAGATCGGGTAATGGGTGCGGATCTCCGCGCCGAACCGGTCCTTGAGCGGGGTGATGATGCGCCCGCGGTTGGTGTAGTCCTCCGGGTTGGCGCTCGCCACGAGCACGATGTCCAGCGGCAGCCGCAGCGAATAGCCGCGCACGCCGATGTCGCGCTCCTCCAGCACGTTCAGCAGCGCCACCTGAATCCGCTCGGCCAGGTCCGGCAGCTCGTTCAGGCAGAACACGCCGCGGTTGGTGCGGGGCACGAGCCCATAGTGGATCGTCTCCGGGTCACCCAGCGTGCGGCCCTCGGCCACCTTCACCGGGTCGATGTCGCCGATCAGGTCGCCGACGCTGGTGTCGGGCGTCGCGAGCTTCTCGCCGTACCGGTCGGCGCGGTGCCGCCATGTCACCGGCAGGTCGTCGCCGGCCTCAGCGGCGAGCCGGGTACAGCGGGCGCAGCCGGGCGCGTACGGGTGGTCGTTGATCTCGCAGCCCTCGATCACCGGCGTCCACTCGTCCAGCAGGCCGGTCAGCGTCCTGATCAGCCGCGTCTTGCCCTGGCCGCGCTCACCCAGCAGGATCACGTCGTGCCCGGCGATGATCGCGCGCTCCAGGTGCGGCAGCACGGTGGTGTCGAATCCGACGATGCCGGGGAACGCGGTCTCACCGGCGCGCAGGTGCCCGAGCAGGTTATGCCGTAGTTCCTCTTTGACCGTGCGAAGCTGGTGTCCGCTGGCCCGTAGCTCGCCAAGCGTGCGCGGCGCTGGCGGCGAAGTCGCGGCCTGCTGGGCTGACGGTGGCTCATGCCTGGTTGTTGGCTGCACCATTCGACACTATGTCGCTGCAGGGCATGTTCGCATCTCGGGAGGGCGTGAATGGAGGATTCCCGGCCGGTACTAGCGGTGGACATCGGCGGGACCAAGCTGGCCGCCGGGCTGGTGGAACGGGGCGGCCGGGTGCTCACCTGGTCGCAGGTACCGACGCCGGCCGGCGTGGAGGCCGAGCAGATGTGGCGCACGCTCGACGCGCTGATCACAAAGATCCTGGATGGCGCCGAAATCGGCCCCGCTGACCTGGCTGGTTGCGGCTGCGGGTGCGGCGGCCCGATGGAGTGGCCCGCCGGACTGGTCTCGCCGCTGAACATCCCGGCGTGGCGGTCATTCCCGCTGCGCGGCAGGCTCTCCGAGCGGCTGCCTGGCATCCCGGTGCGCGTCCACAACGACGCGATCTGCATGGTCGCGGCCGAGCACTGGCGCGGCGCCGGCCGGGGCCGGGACAACGTGCTTGGCGTGGTTGTGTCGACCGGGGTGGGCGGCGGCCTGGTGCTGGACGGGCGGCTGATCGAGGGCGCGTCCGGCAACGCCGGCCACATCGGTCACGTGGTCGTCGATCCTGACACCGGTCCGGTCTGCGAGTGCGGCGGCCGCGGCTGCACCGAGGCGATCGCGCGCGGCCCGGCCCTGGTCGCGTGGGCGCAGGCCGAGGGGTGGCGGCCGGACCAGCAGAACGCGACGGCGAAGGAACTCGCCGACGACGGCGCGCTCGGGCATCCGATCGGGCTGGCCGCGATGCGGCGCGCCGGCCGGGCGCTCGGCATCGCTTTTGCGTCCGCGACCGCGCTGTGCGACCTGGAGGTCATCTCCGTCGGCGGCGGCCTGTCCCAGGCCGGGCCGCTGCTATTCGACCCGCTGGAGGAGTACCTGCGGGCGCACGCCCGGCTCGATTTCACGAGGGCCGTGAGCGTCGTGCCGGCCGCGCTGGGTCAGAGCGCGGGGCTGGTCGGCGCCGCGGCGCTGATCTTCGCAGCCGACCGGTACTGGGCCGCGGACTGATGCACCGGCTGCCCGCCCAGCACCCAGCGGTGCGACAATCCAGGCGTGACCTCCGCATCGCTCTCCGTCGGGCCAAAGGACGTGCTCGCCGCCCGCGAGCTGCTCCGGCCGGTGGTCCGGCAGACGCCGCTGCTTGAGTCCGGCGCGCTGTCCGCGCTGGTGGGCGGGCCGGTGTACCTGAAATGCGAGAACCTGCAGCGGGCCGGCTCGTTCAAGGTCCGCGGCGCGTACGTGCGGATAGCCCGGCTGACGGCCGCCGAGCGGGCCCGCGGGGTGGTGGCGGCCAGCGCGGGCAATCACGCCCAGGGCGTGGCGCTCGCGGCCGGCTGGCTGGGCGCCCGCGCCACCGTCGTCATGCCGGCCGCGGCCCCGCTGCCGAAGGTCGCCGCCACCAGGTCCTACGGCGCGGACGTCGTCCTGCACGGCGTATCGGTCGAGGAGGCGCTGACCCGGGCGCGCGAGCTGGCCGAGCAGACCGGCGCGATCTTCATCCACCCGTTCGACCACGCCGACGTGGTCGCCGGCCAGGGCACGGTGGGCCTGGAGATCGGCGAGCAGTGCCCGCAGGCGCGGACGATCGTGGTGCCGGTCGGCGGCGGCGGCCTGTGCTCGGGCGTCGCGGTCGCGACCAGCTCGGTACTGCCCGCCGCACAGGTCATCGGCGTGCAGGCGGAGGCTATGGCGCCGGTCCCGGCGTCGATCGCGGCGGGCCGCCCGGTCTCGGTGGCGCCGTCCGCCACTATGGCCGACGGCATCGCCGTCGCGGCTCCCGGCGTGCTCACCACCGAGCTGATGTCGCGGCTGTGCAGCCGGGTGCTGACGGTCACCGAGGAGAACCTGTCCCGGGCCCTGCTGCTGTGCCTGGAGCGGTCCAAGCAGCTGGCCGAGCCGGCCGGCGCGGCCGGCGTCGCGGCGCTGCTTGAGCATCCGGCCGAACTGTTCGAGCCGCCGGTCGTGGTGGTCCTGTCCGGCGGCAACATCGATCCGCTGCTGCTGTCCAAGGTGCTCAGGCACGGCCTGTCCGCGGCTGGCCGGTACATGGCGTTCCGGTGCAAGCTGCCGGACCGGCCGGGCGCGCTGGCGACCCTGCTCAGCGAGCTGGCCGCCCTCGGCGCGAACGTGCTGGACGTGATGCACGAGCGGGTGACCGCCGACCTGCGGGTGGACGAGGCCGAGGTGAACCTGCACCTGGAGACGCGCGGGCCGGAACACTGCGACACGGTCATCAGCCAGCTGCGCAAGGCTGGCTACACGCTGCTGTTCAGCTGACCTCAGGGCACTCTTCTGAGGCCGCAGTCAGCGGGACGCACGGGGCCGGGCGGGCGCCTTCCTGACGACGATCGTGCCGGCCAGCCGGTCATGCAGCGAGCGCTTCTGCGGGTCGGTGGCGAGCACCAGCGAGTCGGCGAACCACAGCGCCCCGCCGAGCAGGCTGATGATGGACAGGCCCCAGGCGCCCGCGAAGGCGAAGATGGCCGGCCCGGTCAGGAACAAGATCGTGCGCACTCCGGTCGACCAGATGCCGGCCGGGGTCTGCTCCGGCAAGTTCACGACCCGCAGGCCCAGCACGCGTTTACCCAGCGTGGCTCCGCCCCTGGCCTCCAGCGCCCAGAAGTAGGCGAGGGCCATCAGGAACACCATCAGGAAGTAGCTGACCAGCGTGCTGATCGTGGCCGGCTTCTGCTCGAAGTTCACGAACGCGTTCTGCTCGGCCGTGGGCCCGAGCGCCTGCGCGGTCGTCATCACCGCCTGCAGCCGGTCCACCAGCTGTGCCATCTGCTCGTGCAGCAGCAGGAAACTGGCCACCAGGATGAGCAGCCAGTCCATGGTCATCGCCAGCAGTCGCTCCCAGGCGCTGGCGAGCACCATGTCGGCGGGCCCGGCGGCATCGCTCGCGCCGACGGGCACGGCGAGGCCGGGCTGGCCGGCCTGCGCGCCCGGACCTGACGGGGCGGCACCGCCGGCCGGGGCCCGCTGGCCGAAGCCAGGCCGGCCGGGGCGGCGCTGCGGGCCGGGCCGGAACTGGCCGGCCGGATCCCCGTACCTGGGCTGACCGGGCCGGGCCGGCGCCGGATAGGCCTCGGGGGCCGACTGACCCTCGGCCAGGTACGGCGATGGCCAGTACGGCGTCGCTGACTGGCTGGCCGGCCCGGCGGGCAGCACGCCAGCGCCATCGCCGGGCTGGCTCGCGCCCGGCTGCTGGCTGGTCATGTCGCCCTGCTGAGTCATCTGCCCTGGTTCCGCGGCGGTGTCAACTGGCCACAACACTATGCGCAGCGCGGCCGTCACGGCATCCGCAGGCCGTGTCGCGCCGAACGTCATGATGCGGCATCAGGGACGGCAGCGTGCACCCGGCCACAGCCGGCCGCCAGGGTCAGGTCACAGGTTGCCGCGGCGCTCCTGCTCGCGCTCGATCGCCTCGAACAGCGCCTTGAAGTTGCCCTTGCCGAAGCCCTGCGATCCGTGCCGCTCGATCAGCTCGAAGAACACGGTCGGCCGGTCCTGCACCGGCTTGGTGAAGATCTGCAGCAGGTAGCCGTCCTCGTCCCGGTCGGCCAGGATCTTCAGCTGGTGCAGCTCGTCCAGCGGCACCCGGGTACTGCCGACCCACTCGCCGAGCGTCTCGTAGTAGCTGTCCGGCGCGTCCAGGAACTGGACGCCCTGCTCGCGCATGCCCCGCACCGCGCCGACGATGTCGTCGGTGGCGAGGGCTATGTGCTGCACACCGGGCCCGCCGTAGAACTCCAGGTACTCGTCGATCTGGGACTTCTTCTTGCCGACGGCCGGCTCGTTGATCGGGAACTTGACCTTGCGGCTGCCGTCGGCGACGACCTTGCTCATCAGGGCGGAGTACTCGGTGGCGATGTCGTCACCGACGAACTCCTTCATGTTCGTGAAGCCCAGCGCGTGCCCGTAGAACGCCACCCACTCGTCCATCCGGCCCAGCTCGACGTTGCCGACGCAGTGGTCGATCTCGGTGAAGAACGGGCCCGCCTGCCTGGCCGTGAGCGGGCCGGCGGCGACGAAGCCGGGCAGGTACGGGCCGGCATAGTCGGACCGCTCGACCAGGGTGTGCCGGGTCTCGCCGAAGGTCTTGATCGCGGCGAGCGCCACCTTGCCGTTCGCGTCCTCGACGACGTGCGGCTCCTCCAGCCCGACGGCGCCGTGGGCCGTCGCGTACTCGTAGGCCGCGGTCGCGGAGGGCACCCCGATGGCGAGGTCGACGATGCCGTCACCGTGCTCGGCGACGTGCCGGCCGAGGTCGGTGCCGGCCCGGACCGGGCCGCGGAACACGAACCGGGCGTTGCCAGACTCCAGCACGTAGGCCGCCTCGTCCCGGCAGCCGTTCTCGGGTCCCCGGTAGGCGACGCAGCGCATGCCGAACGCGGTGGAGTAGAAGTGCGCTGCCTGCCGGGCGTTGCCGACGGCGAAGACGGCCGCGTCCATTCCGGTCACGGGGAACTCGTCGGTGACTGCTGCCTGGTCCTGGACTGCCTCGGCGGTCATGGCGGGCTCCTGTCGCGGCTTGGCTATCCGTTCTTCGCAGCATCGACCTGGCGAGCAGGATGTGCAACTGGTCGTTCAATTGCTATGCAGTATGTATAGTTACTGACCGGAACCAGTGCTAGACATGCACACGTTGTCGATGAAAAGGGCCAGGCGATGATCGACGCGCTGGACGGGCGGCTGATCGAGCTGCTCAAGGCGGAGCCGCGGGTTGGGGTGCTGGAGGCGTCCCGCCGGCTCGGCGTCGCCAGGGGAACGGTTCAGGCCCGGCTGGACCGGCTGCATGCTCGCGGGGTCATCACCGGGTACGGGCCCGAGATCGACCCGGCCGCGCTTGACCACGGCGTGATGGCGTTCATCACCCTCGAACTCCGGCAGGCCGGCGGCCACGACCCGGTCGCCGAGCGGCTGGCCGCGATCGCCGAGGTGCTGGAAGCGCACACCATCACCGGGGCCGGTGACATGCTCTGCCGGGTCGTCGCGCGCAGCAACGCCGATTTGCAGCGGGTCATCGACGCGATCGTCGGGCTCGACGGGGTGGTGCGGACGTCCACGGTGATCGTGCTGGACAGCCCGCTGCCGCACCGGGTGCTGCCGCTGGTGCGCGCCGTCGCGGGCCTGACCGGAGCCGGGCCAGAGCCCGCCGCCTAGATCTGCTGGCCCGGGGGCTGCACGTTCACCAGCTCCAGCGCCACATCCAGCAGGGCCGCGCGCAGCTCGGCCGGGTCGGCCGCCCGGTGCTGGTAGTGCATGCACCCGAAGCTGACGCTCATCAGGCAGGATGCGGCCCGAACCTGATCGCGCAGCGGCGCGCCGGGTCCGGCCAGCAGGTCGATGAGAGCGTCCATGCGCTCCCGGAACAGCTCGCCGCGCTCCTTGGCCGAGGCCAGGCTGGCGACCGCGGCCTGGTTCTGCTGCAGCATCCGGAAAACGGCCGCCCCGTTGGCGACGATGTCGAGGTACCTGGTCACGATCTCGGACCGGGTTTCCGGCGACCGAGGCTGGTTCTTTGCCCAGTCGATCAGCTTGTCTAGTTCGGCGACGTAGTCCTCGACCAGGCTGCGGACGATGTCTTCCTTGGACTTGAAGTAGTAGTACAGCGCGGCCTTGGTGACGCCCAGCCGCTCGGCTATCTCCCGCAGGGACGTCTTCTCGTAGCCCTGCTCGGCGAACAGCTCGAGGGCCAGCTCACGAAGTCGCGACCGGGTGTCGCGCCCGTGGTCGTGGCCCTCGGCGCTGATGTTTTCTTCCATGACCCTGCTAGCTCTGCCCTTCCAAGTCCGGCGTAATCTACTTGACGGCCGGTTAGTAGCGAGCTTACTCTGTTATCTGGTCGGATGCTAGCCGGTCGGCAAGTAAGTTGGAAGTACCACAAGTTCTGACATGCGGCGCGTTTCGCATGAGCAAGGAGCGGATGAATGACAGACAGCCAGGCGGCCGCCGCGCAAGTGAGCGATGTGCCGACCGGACCCAAGCGCGAGATCCTCATCGTGTTGCCGGGCCTGCTGCTGACGCTGATCATCGCGATGCTGGACCAGCTGGTCGTCTCCACTGCCCTGCCCCGGATCGTCGGCGATCTCGGCGGGCTGAATCACCTGGCCTGGGTCGTCACCGCCTACATCCTGGCCTCCACCGTCACGACGCTCCTGTACGGCAAGCTCGGCGACATGTACGGCCGCAAGCGGTTCCTCATGATCGCGATCGTGCTGTTCCTGATCGGCTCGGCGCTGTCCGGCCTGTCGCACACGATGGACCAGCTGATCGCGTTCCGCGCGCTGCAGGGCCTCGGCGCTGGCGGCCTCATGGTCGGCGCGATCGCTACCATCGGCGACATGGTCTCGCCGCGCGAGCGCGGTCAGTACATGGGTTACATGATGGCCGCGATGATGCTGGCCATGGTCGCCGGACCGCTGGTCGGCGGCTACATCACCACCAACTGGTCCTGGCGCTGGATCTTCTACATCAACATGCCGATCGGCGGTGCCGCGCTGGTCTACCTCTGGGCCACCCTGCACCTGCCGCGCAAGCGGGTCGAGCACAAGATCGACTGGTGGGGAGCCGCGGTCATCGCCATCGGCGCCAGCGCGATCGTGCTGCTGACCAGCTGGGGCGGCAGCCAGTATTCGTGGGGCTCCTGGCAGATCATCGCGCTGGAGATCATCAGCGCGCTCGCGCTGGTCGCGTTCTTCTGGGTCGAGGGCCGGGCCGCGGAGCCGATGCTGCCGCTGCACGTGTTCAAGAACCGGAACTTCAGCCTGGCCTCCGGCATGAGCTTCCTGCTCGGCACCGCCATGCTCGGCGCGCTGACGTTCCTGCCGCTGTACCAGCAGACCGTGCAGGGCGCCTCGCCGACCGTCAGCGGTCTGCTGCTTATCCCGATGATGCTCGGCTCGACGGTGACCTCGCTGATCTCCGGTCAGGTGACGAGCAGGACCGGCCGGTACAAGATCCTGCCGATCACGGGTGCCGCGATCATGACGGTGGCCATGTTCCTGCTGACCCACCTGGGCCCGCACACCACCCGGCTGACCTCCGCGCTGATCTTCGTGCTGTTCGGCGTCGGCATGGGCTTCCTGATGCAGATCACGTCGCTGATCGCGCAGAACAGCGTGCCGCAGAAGGACATGGGCGTGGCCAGCAGCTCCAGGGCGTTCTTCCAGCAGATCGGCGGCTCGATGGGCGTCTCGCTGTTCGGCGTGATCTTCATCAACAAGCTGAACTCGGTGATGGCCCCGCTGTCCGGCGGCCACGCGCTCAACTCCAGCAGCCTGGACCCGCAGTCCTTCCAGCACCTGCCCGCCGCCGCGCGAGCGGTCGCGTTCGTCGGGATCAGCCACGGTCTGGACGCCGTGTTCTGGTTCGCGATCCCGATCACTGCCGTGGTGTTCCTGCTGGCCCTGTGGGTCAAGGAGATCCCGCTCCGGGGCCGGATCGAGCCCGCGGCCGACGCCGGCAAGCCGGCCGCCGAGCTCGTGCACTAGCAGCAGGCTGCGTACAGCCAACGGGCGGCGCCCGCCGGCCCGGATCTCTCCGGGCGGCGGGCGCCGTTTTGGTGTATCTGCCGGGCCCGCCGGCCCGGATCTCTCCGGATGGCGGGCGCCGTTTTGGTGTATCTGCCGGGCCCGCCGGCCCGGATCTCTCCGGATGGCGGGCGCCGTTTTGGTGTATCTGCCGGGCCCGCCCGCCCGGATCTCTCCGGGCGACGGGCGCCGTCTGGCGTAGGTACGGGTCGCTAGATGCCGCTGTAGGGCACGGCGTCGATGATCTCCACCGACGAGGACCGCCCGTTGGGCAGGCTGTACGTGGCCGTCTCGCCGACCTTCTTGCCGTTGATCGCCTCTCCGAGCGGCGACTTGGGCGAGTAGACGTCGATGGGAGAACCGGACTCCTCCCGGGACGCGAGCAGGAACGTGACCTCCTCGTCGTCGCCCTGGAACCGCACGGTCACGGTCATGCCGGGGCCAACCACGCCGTCGGTACGCGGCGGCTCGCCGACCCGGGCGTTCTCCAGGATGTACGTGAGCTGGCGGATCCGGGCCTCCTGCATGCCCTGCTGGTCCTTCGCGGCGTGATAGCCGCCGTTCTCCTTGAGGTCTCCCTCTTGCCGAGCGGCCTCGATCTTCTGGGCGATCTCGACCCGGCCCGGTCCCGACAGATGATCCAGCTCAGCCTTAAGCCGGTTGTACGCTTCCTGGGTCAGCCAGGTAAGAGTGTCATCGCGGGTCTCGGTCACGGGTACTCCTCGGATGGATGCGGAGTCAACGGGGGTTCAATCCGCTGGGCCTGGTGGCCCGGGGGTAATCCTTTGAGGCTAACAAGGCTCGGTGACTAGGTCGTACCTGTCAATGGCCCAGGTTAAACAACCCCGGACGAAGATGGGCAAACCCTAGGTCAGGGAACTGCGGGTCAGCTTTCACTCATCCCCTCGGCCCGGATATGCCGAATTCGCCCAGACTAGTTCCGGGAATACGGGAAAAGTCAATTGATGCCGCTCTTACCTCTGCTGATGCCGCCTTGTGATACAAGGTCGCAAGCGGCCGGCGGCAGCACGGCCGGCTGATGCTGGAGGTTGGCATGGGAGATCATCCGGTGCTCGGTTACCTGGTCTGGGCGGTGCTGATCGGCGCGGTATTCGCCTGGGAAGGGCTGGCGCTCAGCCACATCAGCGCCAGCGTGCCGACGCTGAGCGACACGTTCCGGGCGATCATGCGCTACCCGCTCGGGCGCTGGGTGCTCTTCGCCGTCTGGCTCTGGGTCGGGTGGCACGTGTTCGTCCGCGGCTGGCACTTCCTGCTCCGGGCCTGACCGGTGTCCGGGCACCTGATCTCGACGGACCTCGTCCCGGTCGGCGGGTTCTACCTGTTCGTCATGGCCGTGCTCGCGGCAGGCCTGCGGCTGCACCGCCGCGACTCGGACCCTGACCGGACCAGGCACGGCGGCCGGCGGCCCGGCTGGCTGGCGCGGCGGATCCCGCCCGGCTGGCGCGCCTTCGCCTTGCAGGTCACCGTGACCGCGCTCGGCGGCTACCTGCTCCTGATGGCGGTGCTGACGGGCTACTACTACGGCGTCAGCAAGGTCAGGGGCAACTTCCTCGTGAGCGCCTGCACCGGGTGCGCAATGCTGGTCGGGCTGGCGCTCACGGTCTTCGCCGCGGCGTCCTGGCTCGCCTGGCGGCGGGCGGACAGACCCGCGAGGCCGGCCGCGCCGCCACCCGCCCGGCCGCCGGCCGCCGGACCGGAGCCGGGTCCCGGACTGATCCGGGAATGAGGCACGCGACGAGCCGCGTTGCAGCAGAAGGCTGGCTGCCGCTCCCCGGGCAACCGAGGGGGCCGCGCTGACCTACAGTTGGCAGCCCCCGTTACCAACTGACGAAGACGGCTGAGGTGGATTGTTTCGTGCTCACTTCTCCTGGTCGCGGCGATGCCTGCGGCGAGCTGACGTGCGGCGCCGGCGGCGGGCAGCTCCGGCTGATGGCAGTGCATGCCCATCCCGACGATGAGTCGAGCAAGGGCGCGGCCACGATGGCCAGGTACGTGCGCGAGGGCGCCGAGGTGCTGGTCTGCACGCTGACCGGTGGCGAGCGCGGCGACATCCTGAACAAGGCCATGGAGCGGCCCGAGATCCGCGCGGACCTGCCGGCCGTGCGCCGGGCCGAGATGGACAGGGCCAGGGAGATCCTCGGCGTGCAGCAGCGGTTCCTCGGCTTCGTCGACTCCGGCCTGCCCGAGGGTGACCCGCTGCCGCCGCTGCCGGATGGCTGTTTCGCCCTGCAGCCGCTCGAGGTCGCGGCCGCACCGCTCGTCGCGGCCGTCCGCGAGTTCCGGCCGCACGTCATCCTCACCTACGACGAGAACGGCGGCTATCCGCATCCGGACCACATCAAGACGCACGAGGTGGCGATCGAGGCCTTCGAGGCGGCGGCCGACCCGGAGCGGTACCCGGACTGCGGCGAGCCGTGGCAGCCGCTGAAGCTGTATTACTTCGTTACGTTCCACCGGGCCAAGTTCATCGCGCTGCACGACGAGATGCTGCACCGCGGCCTGGAGTCGCCCTACGCGGAGCGGCTGGACGAGTGGCTGGACGACGAGGACGGCGGCCGGCCGCGGCACGAGATCACCAGCCGGATCGCGTGCGGCGACTACTTCGAGATCCGCGATCAGGCGCTGCTCGCGCACGCGACCCAGGTCGACCCGGACGGCGGCTGGTTCGCCTGCCCGGTCGAGGTGCAGCGCGCGGCGTGGCCGACCGAGGACTATCATCTGGCCAGGTCAGTTGTGGATGCCGGCCAGCCTGAGGACGACCTCTTCGCCGGGATCCGGGAGAGGGTAACGCTGTGATTGCGCTGGCAGCCTCGTCGTCCTCGACGAGCGTCTTCGACCAGCCGGGAACCCTTGGCTTCCTGGTCGTCTTCGGCATGGCTGTGATCATGTACTTCGTGTTCCGGTCCATGACCAAGCACCTGCGGAAGGTGAACGCGACCGCCCGCGCCGAGGCCGCGCAGGCCGAGGCGGACGCGAAAGCGCAAGGGCATCCAGCCGGGAACGCGGCTCCGCCCGTTAGCTGACGTCGGCCGGCCCGCGGTTACCACAGCCGGCGGCAACCGGGCCGCAGCCGAGGTTTGCGGCGTGTCGTCGCGATGAGATTGCTAGCTTCAGATCAGGCAATTGCAGGAGTGCGGGTCATGCTGGCGATCCATGGTGTCTGGTCACAGCGCACGCTAGTGCTGTGGGCGGAGGACTCGCACCTCTCGGCCGTAGCGCCGGCTGGCCGGACCGGACCAGTACGCGACCACCCCTTCGCCGCTGCGCCGGGGCTGCTCGCCGACGTCCTCGCCGAGTTCGGTGACCCGGCCGGTGACCTGGTTCGCAAGGCGGCCGAGGAAGATCTGACCCTCTGGCTGCCCGGCGCTGCGGGCGGACCCGCGGCCTCCCCGGACCTGATCAGGGACGCGCCAGCGAGCGGAAAGCCGGCCGCGGTCGCGTCGGTGGCGGGCTGGCGGGTACCCGCCCTGACCTTCGAGCCGGACGCCGCCCGCGGCCTGCTCGCCGCCATCGGGCCGCCGGTCGCCGGCCAGCAAGCTGGCAGATCCGGCCGCGGTGTGACCGGCGGATCGGTGCTCTACCTCGCGGCCGTGGCCGCGCTGGCGACCGACCTGGCCGCGCGCGGGAAGGTGCTGCCCGGCCTCACCGAGGCGGCCGACGGCGGCAGCCTCGCCTGCTGGCGGCCGGTGCTCGCCGGGCCGGACGCGCTGCGGGCCCGGGAGCTGAGCTGCGCTATGCCGCCGCTGTGCCGGGCCACGACCGAGACCGGGGAGGCGTCGGCGGCGGTATTCGGGCAGGCGCTCGACGCGCTCACCGACGCCGCCGTCCGCGCCCGGCTGGCCAGCGTGCCCGGGTTCACGCTGCTGCCAGGGCCGGCCCGCGGCCGGTCCGAGCCGTTCATCGAGCGGTGGCTCGCGGCGCTGACCGGGGAGAGCGGCGAGCTAGACGTAGGGCGGGCCGACACGATCACGGCGGCTCAGCTCACGTTCGCGCTGTGGAGCTGGCAGGACGCCGCGCAAGAGCCGCCCGGTCCGGTGCGGACCTGCTTCCGCCTGATCGAGCCGCCGGCTCCGGACGAGCCACCCGTGCTTGAGTCGCCCTGGCTTGAGTCAACTGCGCTCGACTCACCAGTGCCCGGGTCAGCCGGCCCCGACGACGGGTCCGGCGAACCGGCCCAGGATCAGGGCGGCTGGCGGGTTGAGTTCGCGCTGCAGTCGACCGACGACCCGAGCCTGCTGCTGTCGGCCGCCGACATCTGGTCCGGTGACACCACCGACGGATGGGCTGCCGCCGGCGTCAGGTACCCGGAAGAGGACCTGCTGGCGGGCCTCGGCCGCGCGTCCCGGCTGTTCCCCGAACTGGACCAGGAACTGGAGCAGGCGGCACCCGAGTCGGTCGAGCTAGAGACCCGCCAGGCGCTGCATTTCCTCAAGGAGACCGGTCCGATGCTCGCGGGCGCAGGCTTCGGCGTGCTGCTGCCGGACTGGGTGCGCAAGTCGCGGCTCGGGCTGAAGCTCACGACCAGGTCGCGGTCCGCGTCGGCGAGCGCGTCCGGTGCGGCCGACCCCAAGTTCAGGCTGCACGACCTGATCGACTTCCGGTATCAGCTCGCGGTCGGCGACCACGCGCTGGACGAGGCCGAGCTAGCCGAGCTCGCCCGGCTGAAGATCCCGCTGGTCCGGCTGCGAGGCCAGTGGGTCGAGCTGGACGAGCGGCATCTGCAGGCGGCGCTGAAGTTCCTGGAGCGCCGCGGCTCGGGCACGATGACTTCGGGCGAGGCGGTGCTCGCCGGTCTCGCCGAGACCGACGACCTGCCGGTGACCGAAGTCGACGCGGACGGCTGGCTAGCCGACTTGCTGTCGGGGCAGGCCGACCAGCGACTCGCGCCTACCCCTGCGCCCGGCACGTTCCACGGCGAGCTGCGGCCCTATCAAGAACGCGGCCTATCCTGGCTGGCCTTCCTCGGCAAGCTGGGCCTCGGCGGCGTACTGGCCGACGATATGGGACTCGGGAAGTCGATCCAGACCCTGGCGCTGATCGCGCACGACGACCAGTCCGGGCCGACGCTCCTCGTCTGCCCGATGTCCCTGGTGGGGAACTGGCAGCGGGAGGCCGCGAGGTTCACCCCGGGCCTGCGGGTGCATGTGCATCACGGCTCGGACCGGCTGGCCGGCGAGGACCTGGCGGCCGCCGTCGCGGGCGCGCACGTCGTGCTCACGACCTACGGGGTCGCGACCAGGGATCGTGAGGCGCTCAGCCGGGTGCGGTGGGCACGGGTCATCTGCGATGAGGCGCAGAACATCAAGAACGCCGGCACCCGGCAGGCGCAGGCGGTCCGGGGCATCCCGGCCGGTTCGCGGCTGGCGCTCACTGGCACGCCGGTGGAGAACCGGCTGTCGGACCTGTGGTCGCTGCTGGAGTTCACCAGCCCTGGCCTGCTCGGGTCGGCGGAGAAGTTCCGGCAGCGATTCGCGATCCCGATCGAGCGGGCCGGGGACGAAGACGCCACCGCGCGGCTGCGGCGGATCACCGGGCCGTTCATACTGCGGCGGCTGAAGACCGACAAGACGATCATCGCCGATCTCCCGGACAAGCTGGAGATGAAGGTCTGGTGCAACCTGACACCGGAGCAGGCCTCGCTCTACCAGGCGACCGTGGACGACATGCTGGAGCGGATCGAGGCGGCCGAGCCCGGCATGGAGCGCCGCGGCCTCGTGCTCGCGACGATGGCCAAGCTCAAGCAGGTCTGCAACCATCCCGCGCACCTGCTGGCCGACGGATCGCGGCTGGACGGCCGGTCCGGCAAGCTGGCCCGGCTGGAGGAGATTGGTGAGGAGATCGTCGCGGCCGGGGACAAGGCCCTGTGCTTCACCCAGTACGCGGAGTTCGGGCACATGCTGCAGCCGTATCTGGCGGCGCGGCTCGGCTGCGAGGTGATGTACCTGCACGGCGGCACCGCCAAGCGCAAGCGGGACGAGCTGGTCGCCCGCTTCCAGGACGGGACCGGCCCGGCGGTGTTCATCCTGTCCCTCAAGGCTGGCGGCACCGGGCTGAACCTGACCGCGGCCAATCACGTCGTGCACGTCGACCGGTGGTGGAATCCGGCGGTCGAGGATCAGGCCACCGACCGCGCGTTCCGGATCGGTCAGCGGCGCGACGTCCAGGTACGCAAGTTCGTCTGCGTCGGCACGGTCGAGGAGCGGATCGACTCGATGATCGAGGAAAAGAAGGCGCTCGCCGACCGGATCGTGGGCACCGGCGAGAGCTGGCTGACCGAGCTGTCGGTCGCCGACTTGCGTGACGTGATCGCACTCGCACCGGAGGCGGTGTCGCAATGACGGTCATCCAGGGCCCGTGGGGCCGCGGCCCAGCCGAGGACGGTCCGGCTGGCACTGTCCCGGCGGCCAACGGCCCGGCCGGCGACGGTCCGGCTGGCGGTGGCCCGGCGCCCGGCGAGGCGGAGCAGCCGGCCACGAGCAGCGGGTTTTTCCCGAAGCCGCGCAAGGCGGTCGGCGGCATCAAGGCGCGCAGCAAGCGCGGGCCTATCGGCGAGCAGTGGTGGTCGCGGCGGTTCATCGACGTGCTGGAGTCGTTCGGCATGCAGAGCCGGCTGACCAGGGGACGCAACTACGCGCGGTCCGGGCAGGTGCTGAGCCTGGATATCGGGACCGGCCGGGTGGTCGCCCAGGTGCAGGGCTCGCGGATCAAGCCCTACAAGGTCACGCTGACCGTGGATCCGCTGACCAAGCCGCAATGGCGGGCCGTCGAGCAGGCCCTCGCCGCGCGCGCGGTGTTCCGGGCGCGGCTGCTCGCGGGCGAGATGCCCGCGGAGATCGAGGAGATCTTCGCCGGGTGCGGCACCCCGCTGTTCCCGCGCTCGGCCAGGGACCTGGTGATGGCCTGCTCGTGCCCGGACTGGGAAGTCCCGTGCAAGCATCTCGCGGCCGTCTGCTACGTGCTGGCCGAGGCCTTTGACGTTGACCCGTTCGGCATGCTGGCATGGCGAGGCAAGGGCCGGGAGGATCTGCTGGCCGCGCTGCGCAACCTGACCGGCGGCGGGCCTGGCCCGCAGACCGCGGTGCGGGCCCCGGACAGCGCGGACCGGCCGCTGACCGACTGCACCGACAGATTCTGGACGTCGTCGCTCAGCCCCGCGCGGCTGCGCGCGCTGCCGCCCGCCACCGCCGCGCCCGCCGACCTGGTGCTGCGCGGCTTTGAGCCGCCCGCGATCCAGATCAGGGAACAGGATCTCGCCACGCTCCTGCGGCCCGCCTATGAGCTGATGGCGGCCGACGGTCCGCCCGCGCCGGACTGACGCCCGCCCGCTTGGGGCACGCCGGGCGACGGACGGAACCGGGCAAGCCCGGCTGATTAGATAGCGATATGCAGATCAGGGACGCGCAGCCGGGCGAGCTTGCGGAGATCGGCGAACTGCGGGTCGCGGCTTACCGGAACGGCGGATTCCTCCCCGCCGGGTCGGATTACGCGCAGACGCTGCGGGCGCTCGGCGCGGACGGCCGCGGTCAGGTGCTCGTCGCCGCGGCGCCGGACGGGACACTGATCGGCACGGTCATGCTGCAACTCTGGCCGCAGGCCGAGGAGATCGTGCGCGGGCCCGACGAGGCGGAGGTCCGCGCGCTCGCGGTCCGGCCCGAGGCGCGCGGCAGCGGAGTCGGCAAGGCGCTCATGGCGGGCGTGATCGACCGGGCCGTCCAACGTGGCGTACGGTACCTGGTCCTCTGCTCGCAGCCGGAGATGGCGGCGGCGCACCGGGTGTATGAGGATGCCGGATTTATCCGGCTGCCGGAGCGCGACTGGTCGCCGGTCCCGCAGGTGCGGCTGCTCGCCTATGGCCTGCTGCTGCCGGAAAGCTCGTAGGCTAGCCCGAGCTACGCGATACCAAGGAGCGCACGCCGATGGGCGAGATACTGCCCGACCTGCCGGCCGCCACTGTGCCGGACGACGTCTGGCTGCTGGATGTCAGGGAAGACGACGAGTGGGCCGCCGGGCACGCCCCCGGCGCGAGGCACATCCCGCTGGGCCAGCTCGGCGCCCGGACCGCTGAGGTTCCGCAGGACGAGCTCATCTACGTGATCTGCCGGTCGGGCGCCCGGTCCGGGCGGGCCGCGGAGGCCCTGGCCGGCGCCGGCTGGCGCGCGGTCAACGTCGCCGGGGGCATGCAGGACTGGGCCGCGGCGGGTCGCCCCATGGTCACCGACTCCGGCGCCGCCCCCTACGTCGCCTAACTGCGTGCTCACCCGCCGGTCCGCGAACTAACCGCGCGCCCGCTTCGCCGCCGCGCGGCTCCGCGCGGCTCCGCGGGGGCCGCCAGCGGACTCTTCACGGGCATCGACGCCGCAAAACGGCAGAAATAGCCCGGCCGACCGTACGTCGCCCGTGAAGAGTCGCCGTAGTTGCGCCAGCTGGCGGCCGCGACGAGGGGCTGCGTTCAACTCTTCATTGACTTCGGGGGTCTAGGTGGTCGATATGCCCTCTATGTGCCCCCGAAATGAATGAAAAGTGCCCCGCCGCCGGGCGGTTGAGGACGCGATCAAGCCGCGTGAGCCGCTGCGATCCGGCGCGTAAGCCACCGCGGACTTGACAAAACTCGATCTGAAGGGTTTCTTTTGAAACATGTCTTTCAGATCACAGGAACCGATTGAGAACGACTTCGGGATTCCCGGCAAGTCGATCAAGCTGACCGACCCGGAGACGATGCGCGCCCTCGCGCACCCGGCCCGGATCGCGTTGTGGCAGCACCTGATGCTCGAAGGCCCGGCGACGGCGACCGAATGCGCGCCGGTAGCCGAGCTGTCCCCGTCCGCGTGCAGTTACCACCTGCGCCAGCTCGCCCGGTACGGATTCGTCGAGCAGGATCAGGCCGCGGCGGCCAACGGCCGGGAGCGGCCGTGGCGCGTGGTCATCACGTCGACCACGGTCGAGGACCTCGACGACCCCGTGGCGATGATGGCGGCTCGACTGCTGGATTACAGCCTGGAGGAGCGCTGGCAGGCAGCGCGGCAGCGGTACGAGAACAGCAAGCAGGACTACCCGGCGCCGTGGCGCAGCGCCGCAGGCGGCGACCGATCCGTGCTGTACGCGACGGCGGACGAGATCGCCGCGCTGCGCGAGCAGATCCGCGAGCTATACCGGCCGCTGATCCGGCTGTCCGGCCAGGAGCGCCCCGAGGGTGCCCGGCCGGTGCAGGGCGCGATCGACTTCGTGCCGCTGTTCGGTCCGGCAGATGTTTTCGGGACCGACGAGCCGGCGACGGGCAAGCCGGCGACGGGCAGGCGGGGCAGACGAGCCGGGGACGGACGAGTCCGCAGCGAGCGGGCCGGCGGCGACGGACGAGTCCGCGGCCGACCGCGCGGGCCGGTGAGCGGCCGCCGCCGCCCGGTAGCGGCGCTTCTCGGCGTAGCCAGGTCAACTCCCGCTCTGCGATCACGGTCGTTCCGGCTGCTGGCGAGCGGCCAGTTCGTCTCGAACGTCGGCGACGGCCTCTACGCGGTCGCGCTGCCGTGGTACGTGCTCGCGCATCACGGCGGCCCCATCCTGCTCGGTGCTGTGCTGGCCTGCTACGGCATCCCGCGGACCTGCCTGATCATGGTGGGAGGTCACCTCGCTGACCGGATCGGGCCCTGGCGGGTGATGATGGGCGCGGACCTCGGCCGGCTCGTGATCGCGGCGGCGCTGGCCGTGCTGGCCGCGACCAGGCAACCGTCGCTGCTTACGCTCGCGCCGATCGCGTTCGGCCTCGGGGCGGGCGAAGGGCTGTTTCTGCCAGCCTCGTTCTCGATCATGCCGAGGCTGGTCGACGGGGACGAACTCCAGAGTGGCAACGCGCTGCTGTCGGCCGGTACGCAGCTGGCGACGTTCGCCGGGCCGGCGGTCGGCGGCGTGGTGGTTGCCGCCGTCAGTTCCGCGGCCGGCTTCGGGCTCGACGCGCTGACCTTCGCCGTCTCCGCCCTGACGCTCTGGCGGCTCGGCGCCACGGTCGCCGCCCGCCAGGCCGCGGGGGTGACAGCGGGCACGGAGCCTCACCGTCCCGGCCGACCCGGCGTGACGGCGGACGCGGCGGATGCGGCGGATGCGGCAGATGCGGCGCAGGCCGAGTCACAGGATGCGCGGCGGGCGGGCATCGTGACCCGGCGCGACGCCGACATGACCACGGTCGCGGCGCTGGCCGAGACGAGCCTGGCCGAGACGAGCCTGGCCGAGACGAGCCAGGCCGAGAAGATCCGGGCCGAGGCGAGCCGGGCCGAGACGAGCGCGGCCGAGGCGAGCCAGCCCGTGCCGGTCAGCCTGCGCGCCTTCATCCGGCGCGAACGGGTCGTGCCGCTGCTGATGGCGATCAACATCGCCGCCAACCTCGGCAGCGCGGGGGCGACCGAGGTGGCGCTGCCGTTGCTCGCGCGCAATCATCTGCATGCCGGCGCCGGCGGGTACGGCAGCCTGATCGCCGGGTTCGGCATCGGCGCGCTGGCCGGCTCGCTCGTCGCCACCCGGCTGAATCGGTTCCGCCGTCCCGCGTTCGGCGCGGGCTTCATCTTCCTGGCCCAGACGCCGCTGATGATCTTCCTGCCGCTGGCTCCAGACCTGGCCCTGGCCTGGGTCATGATCGCGCTGTGGGGCGGGTTGAACATGTCGGCGAACATCACGACGCAGACCGCGTTCCAGCGCTGGGCGCCGCCCGGAATGATCGGCCGGCTCAGCGGCCTGCTGCTGGTGACCAGCTACGGCATGTTCCCGGTCTCGGTGGCCCTAGCCGGTTTCGTCGTGCACCGGTTCGGTCCCGGCTCGTTCTTCCTGCTGTCCGCCGTCACGATGGCAGCCACCCTGGTGCTGGCGCTCAGCCAGCGCGCGTTCCGGGAGTGGGGCACGCAGCCGGCATCGACCGAGCCGGTTATGCGGATCGCCGAGCCGGCCCGCGGCTGAGCGAGCTCAGCGGGCCGGCCCGGCTCGGCCGGAGTCGGCCCCCGCAAGACTGACTCCGGGGACCGATCGGTCAGGGGACGTTGACGCGCAGTACGTCCTGCTCGGCGAGCAGCTTGTCGAGGCGGGCCTGGTCGACGCGGCTGACCAGGACCGTTTCCTCCTGCCGGTCCCGCACGCACTTGGCGAGGGTGAACGCGGAGGTCACGGTGTACAGCATCGCGATGCCCAGGAAGGCGCGCGGCCAGCCGCCGAGCGGCAGGTACATGATGCCGAGCGCGGTCGCGGCGAGGGAGACGCCGAACGAGATCGACGCCTGGGCGAAGTAGGCGGGAGTGGTGCGGGGGTGCAGTGGAGTGCTCATGTCATTCATGGTCCGCGCCGCGGCGCGCCAGCGGATGAGCACAACAGCCGGACTTGAGCCGAGCTTTTCTACTCAGCCGCGGACAGGTGGAGGTACCTGGTAGTCCAGTCCGACCATCTTGGCCAGGTCGGTCAGCACCAGCTCGAACATGGGCGCCGCGTCGTCGAGCGCGAACCGCAGGTGGCCGGAGATCTCCAGCCCGACCGACCCGTACAGCAGCACCCAGCAGCGCAGGAACGTCTGCAGCGCACCGAGTGGCAGGCCGGAGCCGGTCAGCTCCCGGTACCGGGCGAGCTGGCTGCGCATCGCGGGCGCGATCTCGATCGTCGGCCGGAATCGGGAACGGCCGCTTCCGGTACAGCTCGCCGAACAGGTCGAGGAACACCTGGCCGAACCGGAAGCCGCACTCGTCGCCGTGGTCGGCGTGCAGCATCTCGATGTCGATGCCAGGCACCTGGCTGCCGAACACCAGCCCGAACTCGGGCACGTGCTCGATCGCCCACTTGCGGAACTCGCGACAGCCGGCGACCAGCTTCACCGCCATCAGGTCCGCCTGCGACAGCTCATCGCCGTAGGAGTCCGCCGCGGTGTGGATCGCGTCCCGCACGTGATCGGCCAGATCACCGAAGATGCTCCCGACCACGCTGCGGAGCAGATCCTCATGGCTGCCGAAGTAGCGGTAGAGGGCCGGCGCGGTCATGCCCATCTCGCGCGCGATCGCGCGCAGCGAGATCGCGTCCGGGCCTTCGTCGACCAGCAGCCGCCTGGCCGTCTGCAGGATCTCCTGGGTGGTGGCCGCGCGCACGCGGTCGCGCCGGCTGGCAGTGTCGGTACCTGAACCATGACTCGCAGCCTCCTCCTCGGTTCTGCCGGGGCCCGCCTTGACGAGCTAATCGCTGTATGCAAGAGTTTACATCGTTTAGAGCTTACAGCGTTAACCAAAGCGATATTAGCTAACGAGTCTAGCTGCGGAGAGACATATGTTCGAGGCCTGGGGACGCTTCATCTTTCGCCGCCGCCGGCTGGTGCTGCTGATCGCGGGGCTGGCGGTCATCGCCGCGGCCGTCTGGGGCACCGGGGTCTTCGGAAAGCTGCAGTCCGCGGGGGGCTTCGCTCCGCCCGCCAGCCAGAGCCAGCAGGAGGCCGACCTCGCGGCGCGCACCTTCGGCCAGGACGCGGCCGACGTCGTGCTGCTCTACTCGAGCAAGGACCTGACGGTCGCCGCACCCGCCTACAAGTCGGCCGTCACCAGCTCGCTGGCCCGGCTGCCGCGCGGTGCGGTACGTCGGCGCAGACCTACTGGTCGACCGGGTCGTCCCGATTCGCCAGCGCGAGCGGGCACGAGACCTTCGCGCTCCTGCAGCTGCGCGGCGGCGGCGACGCCGCGAAGATCAAGTCCTGGGACGCGATCGACGGGCAGCTGACCGCGCCGGGCCTGGCCGGCTCAGGGCAGGCCGCGCCAGGCCTGACCGTGCGGGCGGGCGGTCAGATCCCGACCGAGGCGGCGATCAACAAGCAGGTCACCACCGACATCGGCCGGGCCGAGGGCATCTCGATGCCCGTCCTGCTGCTCCTGCTGCTGGTCATCTTCGGCAGCCTCGCGGCCGCCAGCCTGCCGCTGGCGATCGGCGGCATCGGCATCCTCGGCTCGTTCGCCGCGCTGCGACTGCTGACGCTCGCCACCCCGGTGTCGATCTACTCGATCAACATCACCACGATCCTCGGCCTCGGCCTGGCGATCGACTACGGCTTGTTCCTGGTCGGCCGGTTCCGCGAGGAACTGACCCGGCAGCCGTCGGTCGAGGACGCGCTGGCCAGGACCATCGCGACGGCCGGCCGCACGGTGGCCGTGTCCGGCGTCACCGTCGCGATGGCGCTGGCCAGCCTGCTGCTCTTCCCCGAGGTGTTCCTGCGCTCGATGGGCTATGGCGGCGTCGCCACCGTGCTGGTCGACATGCTCGCGGCGCTGACGGTACTGCCCGCGCTGCTCGCGGTGCTGGGCCCGCGGGTCAACGCGCTGCGGATCCGCCGGTCCGCCGGCCGGCCGCGGACGACCGAGGCCGCGGGCGGCTGGTACCGGCTGGCCGCCAGCGTGATGCGCAGGCCACTGGTGTACGCGACCGCGATCGTCGTGGTGCTGCTGGTGCTGGCGGCGCCGTTCCTGCACATCAGCTGGGGCGGCACGGACGCGAGGGCATTGCCACGGCCAGCGCCGAGCCGAGGGGCGTCAGCGCAGGCGCTGACCAAGGACTTCCCCGGCAATCCGACGGCACCGATCGAGACGGTGGTCCGATTCGACGGAGCGGTGCGGCAACCGGAGCTGGCCGGCTATGCCAGCCGGCCTCGGGCGCTTGCCCGGCGTGACCACCGCGCAGATCAGCGGTGTGCGCGGTGACGTGGCCCGGATCGACCTCGGGCTACGGCCCCGACCCGCTGTCCGCCCAGGCTCGGCAGATCGTGCAGGAGGTCCGCGCGGTGCCACTGCCGCCCGGCGCGCACGGCTACACCGGCGGCCAGACCGCCCAGCTAGTCGACGAGCTCGGCAGCCTGTCGGCGACGGTGCCGTGGATGGCGCTGGTGATGGCCGCCGCCACGTTCGTGCTGCTGTTCCTCGCGTTCGGCTCGGTGGTGCTTGCCGGTCAAGGCGATCGTGATGAACGTGCTGTCGCTCGCGGCGACGTTCGGCGTGGTGGTGTGGATCTTCCAGGACGGGCACCTGTCCGGCCTGCTCGGGTTCGTCCCGACCGGCACGCTGGACCCGACGATGCCGATCCTGATGCTGGCGATCATCTTCGGGCTCTCGATGGACTACGAGGTGTTCCTGCTGTCGCGGATCCGCGAGCGGTACGACGTGACCGGCAGCAACACCGAGGCGGTCGCGGCCGGGCTGCAGCGCACCGGCGGCGTGATCACCAGCGCGGCCCTGCTGCTGGTGATCGTCATCGGCGCGTTCTCCGCGTCCGGCATCACGTTCATCAAGCTGATGGGCGTCGGCATGATCGTCGCGCTGATCGTGGACGCCAGCATCGTCCGGGTACTGCTCGTCCCCGCGACCATGCGGCTGCTCGGCCGCGCCAACTGGTACGCACCTGGCCCGTTGCGCAAGCTGTACGGCAAGTACGGCATCCGGGAGGAGGCCGCCGTGGAAGGAACGAGGATTCCCGTGCCGGCTCGCGTCCGGCCCGTCGCGCAGGCGCCCGCGCGAACGTGAAAGCCTGGAAGCATCCGCTGCATACCTGGAGGCTTTCGTGAAGTACGTGAACCTTGGTTCCACCGGCCTGCGCGTGTCCCGCGTGTGCCTCGGCATGATGAGCTACGGCAACAACAGCGAGCGGCCCTGGGTGCTGGACGAGGACGCGGCGGAGCCGATCGTCAAGGCCGCGGTCGACGGCGGCATCAATTTCTACGACACCGCGGACACGTACTCCGACGGGGCCAGCGAGGTCGCGACCGGCCGGCTGCTGGGCAAGTTCTTCAACCGCGACGAGGTCGTGGTGGCGACCAAGGTGTTCACGCCGATGGGCGAAGCCGAGAACATGCGCGGCCTCGGCCGCAAGCACATCATGGCGGCCATCGACGCGTCGCTGTCCCGGCTGGACATGGACTACGTCGACCTGTACCAGATCCACCGCTGGGACAAGCGGACGCCGATCGAGGAGACGATGGAGGCGCTGCACGACGTGGTGCGCGCGGGCAAGGCCAGCTACATCGGCGCGAGCAGCATGTTCGCTGGCAGTTCGCGAAGGCGCAGCACGCGGCCGCGAGGCAACGGCTGGACCCGGTTCGTTTCGATGCAGAACCACTACAACCTCGTCTACCGCGAGGAGGAGCGGGAGATGATCCCGCAGTGCATCGACCAGGGTGTCGGCGTGATCCCGTGGAGCCCGCTGGCTCGCGGCTTCCTGGCCGGCAACCGGACCAGGGACGGACAGCGGCACACGACCCGGTCGGGCACGGACCCGTTCGGCGACGCACTGTACACGATCGACGCCGACTTCGACGTCGTCGACCGGTGCGCCGAGGTCGCGGCCTCGCGCGCGGCGTCCGCACCGCGCAGGTGGCGCTCGCCTGGCTGCTGCACCGACCTGGCGTCACCGCGCCGATCGTCGGCGCCACGAAACTCGGCCACCTTGAGGACGCGCTGGCGGCGGAGGAACTGACGCTGAGCGACGGCGGAAATGGAGCGGCTCGAGGAGCCGTACGTGCCGCATCCGGTGCTCGGTCATATGTAACGGCAGAGGCCCGCCGCTGCCGACGCACGTCGTCCGCCCGGACGCGCTGGCCTGGCCGGCCTGTCCGCCCGGGCCGTGATCGGCCCGGATTGCCCGTCCGGCTGTCGGCGCCGCGTGGCATGCTCAGGCGTGCGACATCCGGTCGGGCGGCGGGAGGCCAACGATGACGTTTACAGGGCTGGCCCGAGGAGGCGCTGGACTTCTACGACGGACTCGAGGCGGACAACTCCAAGACCTACTGGCTCGCGCACAAGCACGTGTACGAGACGTGCGTGCTCCAGCCGATGACCGAGTTGCTCGACGAGCTAGGCCCCGATCACGGCGAGGGCAAGATCTTCCGGCCGTACCGGGACGTGCGGTTCAGCAAGGACAAGTCGCCGTACAAGACCGCCATCGGCGCCGTCATCGGCGACGGCTACATCCAGCTCTCGGCCCGCGGGCTCGCGGTGGGCAGCGGGATGTGGCAGATGGCCTCCGATCAGCTCGAGCGCTACCGGCGGGCGGTGGCGGCGGACCACTGCGGCGCCGAGCTCGAGGACGTCGTTGCCGGCGTGCGCACGCACAAGATCGACGTGCACGGGCATGACCTGCTCAAGTCCGCGCCGCGCGGGTACCCGGCGGATCACCCGCGGATCGAGTGGCTGCGCTGCAAGGGACTCACGGCCTGGCAGGAGTGGCCGGTGCAGGCGTGGCTGGGGACGGCGGGGGCCAAGAAGCGGATCACGGACTTCTTGTCTGCGACCGCGCCGCTCAACGGCTGGCTGGACAAGCACGTCGGACCAACCCGGTAGTCCGCGCGCAGCTGGCATGATCATTACGTGCTGCCGGGTGAACGTGCTCAGCTGGCTCGGGATGTCGACACGAGGTGCCGGCTCACGGGCCGGTTCACGCTGCGCTCGGGTCAGGTCAGTGCCGAGTACTTCGACAAGTATCTGTTCGAGGGCGATCCGCTGCTGCTCGCACGCATGGTCAGCGCGATGCAGGCGCTCGTGCCCGCGGGCACCGATCTGCTCGGCGGGCTGGAACTGGGCGGCATCCCGCTGGTCACGCTCCTGAGCCAGGCCACCGGGATCCCCGCGCTGTTCGTGCGCAAGCAAGCTAAGAGCTACGGGACCAGCCGGCTGGCGGAAGGCGGTAACCCGGCCGGCCGGATCGTGGTGCTGGTCGAGGACGTCATCACCACCGGCGGTGCCGTTATCGCCGCCGCCCGGGCGCTCCGGGACCTGGGCGCGGTCGTGACGACGGTGATCTGCGCGATCGACCGGTCGAGCCCCGGCCCGGGCGGCCTGTCAGCAGCGGGAATCGCCGTCCGGCCGGTCCTGACCAAGGATCAGCTCGATCGCGCCCGGTCCTAGCCGGAGCAGTCCGGGCACAGGCCGAACAGCTCGACCGTGTGCCCGACGCTGGTGAACCCGGCCTGCGCCGCAACCTCTTCGGCCCAGCGCTCCACTGCCTTGCCCTCGACCTCGACGCTGCGGCCGCAGTTGCGGCAGGTCAGGTGGTGGTGGTGAGCATCGGTCCGGCAGCGCCGGTACAGGGTCTCGCCGCTGGCGTCCCGGATCGCGTCGACCAGTCCATCGGTGCTGAGCACCTGGAGGTGCCGGTAGACGGTGGTCAGGCCGATGTTCTCGCCCTGCCGGCGGAGTTCGGCGTGGATCTGCTGCGCGCTGCAGAACCCGGGTAGCTCATCCAGCGCGGCCGACAGTACCTCGGCCTGCCGGGTGCCGCGGACCCTGGTACCGCGGGCCGTGGTGGCCTGCGGATCACGATCCGGCTGAGCTCACATACGCACGTTAGCAGCCTGGTCCGGCTGCTCTGGCCGCGATCACGCCGCCCTGCTCGACAGGCCAATGCCGGCGCGGGCCGGTGGCCGCGGCGGCCCATCACCGGCTAGAACGACATGAGCGTCGGCCGCGGGGCGATTGCCCCGCGGCCGACGCTGACGCATGCCCAGTCCGGGCTGACTCGCCCTGCGGGACCTCGGTCATCAGGTCCGCCGCGGTCTCCATCCCAGCCCGCCAGACCGACCGGGCGATGATCTTCGTCGGGTCGACTCGGTGCTTGTACTTGGACGCGATCTCGGTGATCTCCTCGAGCAGGCCCTCGGACAGGGTGGTGGGCTGCAGGCCGAGCGCGAGGAACTGGTCGTTGCGGACGGCGAGGTCGTTCTCCTCGGCCTCGCGCCGCGGGTTCGGCAGGTAGGCGATCTCGCTGCCGGTCATGTCGCCGACCATCTTGGCCAGGTCGAGCAGCCGGTGCGTCTCGGTGACCTGGTTGCGGACCAGCACCTTGGAGCCGGCGTCCGGCGGGTTGTTGAGCGCGATCTCGATGCAGCGGACCGAGTCGCGGATGTGGATGAAGGCGCGGGTCTGGCCGCCGGTGCCGTGCACGGTGAGCGGGTGGCCGATGGCGGCCTGCATGAGGAAGCGGTTCAGCACGGTGCCGTAGTCGCCGTCGTAGTCGAACCGGTTCACCAGCCGGTCGTCGCGTAGCGGTCTGGTCAGTCTGGGTGCCCCACACGATGCCCTGGTGCAGGTCGGTGATCCGCAGCCGGTCGTTGACGGCGTAGAAGGAGAACAGCAGCTGGTCGAGCGTCTTGGTCAGGTGGTAGACCGAGCCGGGGTTGGCCGGGTGCAGGATCTCGCGCTCGACCTCGCCGTCGGGCGTGGGGACCTTGACGGTCAGGTAGCCCTCGGGGATCGGGGCGCTGCCCGACCAGCCGTAGCCGTAGACGCCCATCGTGCCCAGGTGCACCAGCGAGGCGCTGCTGCCGGTCGTGACCAGCGCGGTGAGCAGGTTGTGGGTGGCGCGGACGTTGTTGTCGACGGTGTAGCGCTTGGTCTTCTCCGTGCGCATCGAGTACGGCGCGGCCCGCTGCTCGGCGAAGTGCACGATCGCGTCCGGCTGCAGGTCGGTGATGCAGGTCGACCAGGCGGTCGTACTCGGTGGCCAGGTCCAGGTTCACGAAATCGATCGTCGCGGCCGGACACTTCCTTCCAGACGCGGAGCCGCTCGTGAATCGGCCTGATCGGGGTCAGCGACTCAACCTCAAGCTCGACGTCGATCTTCCGGCGGCTCAGGTTGTCCACGATGGTGATGTCGTGACCACGGTCAGACAGGTACAGCGAGGTTGGCCAGCCGCAGAAGCCGTCTCCGCCGAGGACCAGTACGCGCATAGGTGCTCCAATTTGCCTTATCGCTTGCGGGATAGCCCGGGGCGACCGCCCACGGCGCGTCGGATGGGACCCGGCGTTACCGGGCGTCCCAACGATGGCATCCGTGGCAGTGTACCGGGCGATTTCCGCCGCGATGGACTTGTTCGTGCCACTCTTGCGGCCGACCCGGTCCGTCGTGCACTGCCGGCCGACCTCTAGCCACCAGCATGACCTGCCGGCCGGGTGCTTGCCAGAGCCGGGGGCGGATTTGCAGCGAGTACTCAGGCAACCTCGGGGGAAACGACACTGCTTGTCCGCACCTCGGTACGGGCCGCCGCGGCCGTAGGGGAGGATGAGGCCATGGCAGCGCGGCTCCGCGGGCAGACCAGCCCGTACCTCCTCCAGCACGCCGATAACCCGGTGGACTGGTGGCCCTGGTCGCGATGAGGCATTTGCGGCTGCCCGGGAGCGGGACGTGCCGGTGCTGCTCTCGGTCGGCTACTCGGCCTGTCACTGGTGCCACGTCATGGCGCACGAGTCGTTCGAGGACGAGCAGACCGCGGCGATCATGAACGAGCACGTGGTCGTCGATCAAGGTCGACCGCGAGGAACGGCCGGACGTGGACAGCGTCTACATGACGGCCACCCAGGCCATGACCGGCCAGGGCGGCTGGCCGATGACGGTGTTCATGACGCCGGACCGCGAGCCGTTCTTCTGCGGTACCTACTTCCCGCGGCCGCAGTTCCAGCGGCTCGTCCTCGGCGTGGCGAGGGCCTGGCGCGAGGACCGGGACGCAGGTCACCGGGCAGGCCAGCCAGATCGCCGCCGCGCTGGCCGGGCAGGCGGGCCAGGGCGTGCCCGGTGCCGCGGACGCGGGTCAGCCAGAGCTGAGCGCCGCGAGTGACACCGCCGTCGGCGGCCTGGCTCGCGAGTACGACGCGACCCGTGGCGGCTTCGGCGGCGCGCCGAAGTTTCCGCCGTCGATGGTGATTGAGTTCCTGCTCCGGTACTCCGAGCGGGTCCCGGCCGCGGCCGGCGGCGAGCAGGCTCTGGCCATGGCCGTGGGCACCGCCGAGGCGATGGCCCGCGGCGGCATGTACGACCAGCTGGCCGGCGGCTTCGCCCGGTACAGCGTGGACGCGGACTGGGTGGTGCCGCACTTCGAGAAGATGCTGTACGACAACGCGCTGCTCGCCCGCGGCTACGCGCACCTGTGGCGCCGGACCGGGACCGGGCTCGCGCGCCGGATCGCCGAGCAGACCTGCGACTGGCTGATAACCGGGTTGCGCACGGCCGAGGGCGGATTCGCGGCCGCGCTGGACGCCGACAGCGACGGCGCCGAGGGCGCGTTCTACGTCTGGACGCCAGCCGAGCTGGCCGCGGTGGTCGGGCGCGGCCGACGGGGCGTTCGCCGCGCAGGCGTACGGCGTCACCGCGGCCGGGCACGTTCGAGCACGGCTCGTCGGTCCTGCAGTTGCGAGCTGACCCCGCAGATGCCACCCGGCTCGAGGCGGTACGGCTGAACGTTGCTGGCCGCCCGCGGCCAGCGCGCAGTGGCCGGCCAGGGACGACAAGGTGGTCGCGGCCTGGAACGGCCTGGCGATCGCGGCGCTGGCCGAAGCCGGCGTCCTGCTGGACCGGCCGGACTTCATCGCCGCCGCGGCGGCGGCCGGCGAACTGCTCGCGCGCGTACATCTGCAGGCCGGCCGGCTCACCCGCACTTCCCGCGACGGCGTCGCCTCCGCGACCGCGGGCGTGCTGGACGACTACGGCTGCGTGGCCGAAGGCTTCATCGCGCTGGCCGGCGTCACCGGGTCCGGTCGCTGGGCCACCCTCGCGGGCGAGCTGCTCGCCGCCGCGCTGGACCGGTTCCGGGCCGCCGACGGCAGCTTCTATGACACCGCCGACGACGCCGAGCAGCTGATCTACCGGCCTGCGGACGTGGCCGACGGTCCGAGCCCGTCGGGCACATTCGCGGTGGCGGGCGCCCTGCTCAGCTACTCCGCGCTGACCGGGTCGCAGGAATACCGGTCGGCCGCCGAGGCTGCGCTCGCTAGCGTGCCGGTGCTCGCCGCGCGGTATCCGCGGGCGGCTGGCTGGGGGCTCGCGGTCGCTGAGGCGATGCTCAGCGGGCCGGCCGAGATCGCAGTTGTCGGCCCGGCCGACCTGAACCGGGACGCGCTGCAGCGGACCGCCATGCTGGCCGCGCCGCCCGGTGCCGTCGTCGTGATCGGAGACGGCACCCAGCCGCCGCCGCCGGTGCCCGCGGAGATTCCGCTGCTGGCCGGCCGGACGGCGGTAGGTGGTCAGGCCGCGGCGTACGTCTGCCGCAACTTCACCTGCCGAGCGCCGGTCACCGAGCCGGCGCAGTTGCGCGCGGAACTCGGAACGCCGGGCCCGCCCGGGTCGCGCTGACCTCGGATCACTTCACCACGCTGCCGCGCGCAGTTCGCCAAGTGTTCGGCACGGAGCTGTACTCAACGGCATTTTCTCTACCATCATGGGGAACTGGGGGTATTGACGAGTACTGCGTCCCGTGCCTGGATGGCAAGGGAGCGGGTGCGGCAAGGCAGGTCCGCCGGCGGAGGGAGTCTGGGGTGCGCGACGCGAACCGTCGCCTGACCGCGGGCGTGTGCGCCACGGTCGCCGCCGGCTTCGTCATCGCCGTCGCAACCCACGTGAGCGTCCCCCGGCTGGACAAGGTCACCGGCACCGCCGTGCCCGCCGCGAGCCCTCGGAGCACAGCCACCCCGTGGACACCCCGTTCCCAGCCCATCGCCGAGAGCGGCGTGCAGGGCGGCGCGTACCTGCCGCAGTTGGACGCGGTCGGATCCGTTCCGGTGGCCAGGCTGATGGCGAGCGTGCACCCGGCCGTGGCGCCGCTGCGCAAGCTCCGGTCGGCCGATCTGCTGGTGATCGGTCCGCGGACGTTGCCGGCCGGCGTGCTCAAGGCCATCCGCAAGCTCGGCGGCGTCACCGACGCGGAGGTGCTGGACGCGGCCCGGCTCAAGCTCAACGGCCATTACGTCGCAGTGCTCGGCGTGAACCCGTCCAGGTTCCGCGTGTACGCGGCGCCGCCGACGGCCCGGTCGACCCAGTTGTGGCAGAACGTCGCCGACGGCGGGATCGCGGTCTCGTACCTCATGGGCAAGCAGGACAAGCTGCCGCTCGGCAAGCCAGTGCAGGTGACCGGCGCGACTACCGAGTCGCTCGCGGTCGGCGGCTTCGGCACCGTCGGCATCGGCGGCGTGGACGCCGTCGTGTCGGACAAGGTCGCCCGCTCGCTGGGCATGCCGGCCGGCAACGCGATCGTGATCAGCGCGCCGCACGCGCGGCTGAGCGTGCTCATGCGGCAGATCGCTGTCGCGCTGCCGCGCAGCGCGACCGTCACCGCGCTCGTCGCCCAGGCAGCCACCCGCGGCTTGCCGGTCACCACCGGCTCGGCCGGCGGCGTGGGGATCACCCCGGCCGACGGGCCCGGCCTGTCCGTGACGCAGATCCGGGCGTTCCTGACCGCCGCGCTGAGCCGCGTAGGCCGGCCGTATGTCTGGGGCGGCTCCGGGCCGAGCGTCTTTGACTGCTCCGGGCTGGTGCAGTGGTCGCTGCGGCAGGCTGGCATCGTCATGCCCAGGGTCGCCGTCGACCAGGCCCAGACGGGACCGCGCATCGCGCTCAGCGATCTGGCGCCGGGGGACCTGCTTTTTTACCACACCGACCCGACCGCACCTACTTATATCTCGCACGTCGCGATCTACCTGGGCAACGGCATGATGGAGCAGGCGCCGGAGCCGGGCATGGACGTGCAGGTCGTGCCCGCCGTGCTCAGCGGCGACTTCGCCGGCGCGGTGGAGATCTACCCGCGGGTCGCCGCCGCCGTGGCAGGCGACTTCTCCGGCTGACCGGCGCCTGCTTCTCCTGCCGCTGCGGCTGACGGCGCCTGCCGCCAACCATCCCGGCTGACCCGCCGGACACTCGCTCCGGCCTGCCTGAACTCGAATGGCGACCGTTCCCTAGTCCGGATTCCGCGGCCGGGGTTGCCAGTCGAATGCATCAGTGTAATCATAATTACATGACTACGAGTTCATCGGCAGGATCAGGCCAGGGCAGCACGGCGGCGTCGGCCGCATCGGCCGCGGAAGAGAAACTGCGCGGCTGGTTCGCCGGACGGCTTCCCGCCGAGTGGTTCACGCAGACGCCCGAGGTCCGGGTCGACCGCGAGGAGATAACGATCGTCGGCACGCTCGCCGCGCCGGATACGGCGGACGACGCGAGCGAGGCCGAGACCGCGGCGGCCGCCGAAGGACGCAGCCGGCGGTTCCGCGAGGAAACCAGGGACCACCGCATCGAGATCGCCCGCGAAGCCGAGCACAAGTTCGGCCGGAAGGTCTCCTGGGGCGTGCACTGCGCCGGCCGCAAGGTGATGTTCACCACGTTCTCCGTGCCGGTCATGACCAGGCTGCGGCAGCCGGAGCGGCTGGTGCTCGACACGCTCGTGGATGCAGGGGTTGCGCGCAGCCGCAGTGACGCGCTGGCCTGGTGCGTACGCCTCGTCGGGCAGCATCAGGACAGCTGGCTCGCCGACCTGCGGGCCGCACTGGCAAAGGTTGAGCAGGTCAGGGACGAGGGGCCCGGTCTGTAGCCGGGCGGGCGGCGGCCCGGCGCGCGGGCGGGCGGACCACTCGGTCCGGCGGCCGCCCCGATGGGCGCGCCCAGCCGCGCGCCGCGAGTGCCGGCCGGCCGCGGCGCAGCGCGCGCTGGCTCGCGGTCACTGACGGCGCCCCGGACTGCGCGCTGCGTGGCGGACTGCAGGTGACGGGGGTCACTTCGGCGGTACCGGGCCGAATTGATCCCCTTCTGCCGGGGTACACTCCCCGAATCCCGCTTGACAGGACTGGTTTCCCTTCTTACTGGCGGGTACCCCCGCAGCGGTGCTACCCCGCAAAGCCCCGCAATGCCCTTGAGGAGGACCAGTCGTGGCGTCGGAAGTCAGTGCAGCCTCGAATCTGGATGACCTTGAGACAAGTCTTGATCTCTCCGAGCTGAAGAATCCCAGCGTGCGCGACTTCATCCGGCGCTGGGCCGAGCACACCGGGGCCGCACGGGTTGAGGTGATCGGGGCCGCCGACGACGCGCGGCTGATCAGCGAGTCACTGGCCGCGGGCGAGATCCGGCCAGCCGGCGAAGAGCGGTACTACGCCCGCAGCTACGTGAAGGACACCGCGCGGTCCGAGGAGCGCACGATCGTCGCCACCGCGAACCCGGCGGATAAGGGCGTCTACAACAACTGGCGGTCGTCAGCGGAGATGCGGCCGCTGGTCGAAGGCCTGATGCGCGGCGCGTCCGCGGGCAAGACTATGTACGTCATTCCGTATCTGATGGCACCGCCGGGCTCGCCGCTCGAGCCGTACGGGGTCGGCATCGAGCTGACCGACCACCGGACTGTCGCGCTGCACATGATCCGGATGGCGCGGTGCGGCGTCGAGTACGTGAACGACCTCGCCGACCCGGATATGTTCGTCCGCGGCGTCCACGTCACGGGTGACCTCGAGAACCTCGGTCAGGGCACGCCCGACGACAAGCGGTACTTCGTCACCATCGCCGACGAGCGCACGATCCTGCACTTCGGCTCGTCCTACGGCGGGAACGCGCTGCTGGGCAAGATCGCGCACGGCCTGCGGCAGGCGTGTTACGACGGCTGGATATCCGGCGAGTTCCTGTCCGAGCAGTTCATGCTCATCGGCATCACCGACAAGCACACGGGCCATACCTGGCACATCTGCGGTGGGTTTCCCAGCGCTTCCGGCAAGACCAACCTGGCCATGATGCTCCCGCCGGACAGCCTCGGTGACCGCTACCACGTCGAGTTCTACGGTGACGACATCGCCTGGCTGCGGGTCGACCCTGAGGACGGCAAGATCTACGCGATCAACCCTGAGTTTGGCGTCTTCGGCGTGGCCAAGGACACCAACGAGGTGACCAACCCGATCGCGCTCGGCTCGGTGGCGCCGGGCACCAGAGTGCTGTTCACAAACGTGGCCTACAACGACGACACCCAGGACGTGTGGTGGGAGGGTCGTACGCCGAAGCCGCCCGCGGACGTCACCGGCTGGCGGGACTGGACCGGCCAGCTCATCGCCGAGCGATCGGGCGACGAGGTGGGCAAGCCCTGGGCTCACCCCAACAGCAGGTTCACCACGTCGCTGCGAGAGGTACCCAACATCGCCTCGGACTTCGAGAACCCCAAGGGCGTGCCGATCGACGCGATCATCTTCGGCGGTCGGACCAGCGACCGCGAGCCACTGATCCGGGCGATCACCGACCTGGCCGAGGGTGTCTACGACGGGCTCACCCTTGGCGCCGAGGCCACGTTCGCGGCTGAGGGCGTGGACGGCCAACTGCGCTACGACCCGATGTCGATGCGGCCGTTCATGTCCTACCCCGAGGGCGTGTACGCGGCGCACTGGCTCAACATCATCGGTGCCGCGGCCGACCAGCCGATCTTCGCGCACGTCAACTGGTTCCAGGTCGACCCGGCAGACAAGCACTTCCTCTGGCCCGGTTACCGGGAGAATCTGCGGCCGCTGCTGTGGCTGATTCAGCTCAAGAACGGCGAGGTGCGCGGCAGGCCGACGGCCGTCGGCATCGTGCCGACCGAGGCCGAGCTCGACCTGGACGGCATGGAGATCAGTGCTGCCGACCTGGACCGGCTCCTGACCATCGACGTCGTCCGGTGGCGGCAGGAGATGGCGCGTCGTGAGCAGCACCTCGCGCAGTTCGAGGGGCTGCCGGAGGAGATCTGGGCGGCGCACCGGCGGGTCGCCGCCGCCCTGGATGACGCCGCGGGGTAGTCCGCGCACTAGGGCGCTAACTTTGCGCGCGGTGGGAACGCAAAGTTTCCGCGCTAATTTGATCTTGCCGCGCGCGCGGGGGTGCCGCTTTCGGCAGCCAAGATGTTAACGTTCCGTTATGGGGGAACTACGCTGCGTGGATGGGTCAGTGCTGTCTGTCACCGCAGTGGCGTGCCGCGATCGCGCCGGGCAGCCGTTCGAGATCACGCTGAGCCTGGCCAGGGACTCGGTCCCGTTCGCGTCCGTCGGCCAGCGGTGCGGTCACCAGCTCGCGGAACTGGCCGACCAGCTCACCGACGCCAGGCTCGATCCCGATCAGGCCGCGGCGTGGCCGGATCCGGACGACCGCTTCCCCCGGGCCGCGATGGCGGTGAGCCCGGCGGCCGGGCCCGGCCAACTGGGCAGTTATCTTCCCGGCGAGACAGAATACTTCGCGCTCCGCTCGCGCGACCGGGCCGATCTGCCGGGCACCGGCGAGCTGCGGTGCGTGCTGCGCTCCAGCGCGGTCTGGGTCGGTGACTGCGCGGGCACCGGGGCGCACGGCGCGACCGACCCGGCCGGGCGGCCGGGTCAGCATCCGTGGCCGCCGCCGCCTGGTCAGCACGTCTTGCCGGGTCAGCACCTTCTACCCGGGCAGCATCAGCCGGCCCGCCAGCCGGCCCCGCCCGCCCCTGACCCGGGTCAGGAGCGGGCGGGCTGGGCCGCGGTCCGCGAACCGGCCACCGGCCGCGGCCAGTGGCGGCTATCCAGGCGGGCTGTGATCGAGGCGTGGGGCGCGAGGGGCGTCGGCGTACGCGCTGTCCTGACTTCTGCTGAACTAGTGGCATTCTTGGATACGGTTCTCACGGGGCCTGAAGCCCGCGCCCTGGCCGAGCCCGAGCCGGCCGTGAGCCAGCAAACGAGCAGATCAGGCGGCAGTATTCCGTACTGGCGTCAGCGAGGAAGGGTGCCGGATGCGACTGCGCGGACTCGCCTACCGGCTCTACGAGCGCAGGCTCGAGGCGGCGCTCACGCCCCAGGCGATCCCCAGGCACGTTGGGGTGATGTGCGACGGTAACCGCCGGTGGGCGCGATCGGCCGGCCTGACCGACGTCAGCAGCGGTCATCAGGCAGGCGCCGACAAGATCTTCGAGCTGCTCGGCTGGTGCCAGGACGCCGGGGTCGAGGTCGTCACCCTGTGGCTACTGTCCACTGACAACCTGGCCCGCCCGGCCGCCGAATTGGAGCCGCTGCTGCGCATCATCGAGGGCACCGTTCTGGAACTGGTGGCGGAGGGCTGGCACGTCAAACCGGTGGGGGCGCTCGACCTGCTGCCGGCCGACACCGCCGAGGTGCTGAAGGACGCGACCGAGGCTACAGCGGGCCGGCCGGGCCTGCTCGTCAACGTCGCTGTCGGATATGGCGGCCGCCGCGAGATCGCGGACGCCGTGCGGTCGCTGCTGCAGGACCACGCCACCCGCGGCACCACGATCGAGGAGCTGGCCGAGATCCTAGACGTCGAGCACATCGCCGAGCACCTGTACACGGCCGGCCAGCCCGACCCGGACCTGGTCATCCGCACGTCTGGTGAGCAGCGGCTGGGCGGCTTCCTGCTGTGGCAGAGCGCGCACTCGGAGTTTTACTTCTGCGACGCCTACTGGCCTGCGTTCCGGAAGGTCGACTTCCTCCGCGCGCTGCGCTCGTTTGGCGCGAGGCATCGCCGATTTGGCGCGTGAACAGCTCGTTACGGTACTTCCTTCACTGACATCGCTTAGGTACGGTCGGAATTGACGGGCGGTGCCTAGCCGCCCGCCGGGAAGGCCCTCGAATTATCGAGCTTCGCGTCCTGGTACGCAGGCGAGATGTGCGAAGGGCCGGCGTCCGGCCCTTCGCTGGCCGGACCCGGTCCCGCCGACACGTCTGTGTCCGACCGCGGCGCCCACGTGGCGCCCAGGGGAGAGCGAGTGGCCAATTCCTCAGCCCGCCAATCAGATCAGCCCGGTCAATCCGCCCGGTCAGTCCGATCCAGGCGACCGGCGGCTGCCGCCGTCAGCAGCAGCCCGCCGCGCCGCACGTACGTCCTCGACACCAGCGTCCTGCTGGCGGATCCGGCAGCTATCGGCAGATTTGCCGAGCACCGCGTGGTGCTGCCGGTCGTTGTCATTACAGAGCTTGAGGCCAAGCGGCATCATCCGGAGCTTGGCTACTTCGCCCGTCAGGCGCTGCGCTATCTCGATGACCTTCGCATCGAGTACGGCCGCCTGGACGCCGACCTCCCGGTAGGGGACAGCGGCGGCAGCGTGCGGGTCGAGCTCAATCACTCAGACCCCGGCGTCCTGCCTGCGGGATTCCGGCTGGGTGACAGCGACACCAGGATCTTGTCGGTGGCGTGCAGCCTGGCGGCCGAGGGCGAGAGCGTGATCTTGGTGAGCAAGGACCTGCCGTTGCGGGTGAAGGCGGCCGCGGTCGGGCTCACCGCGCAGGAGTACCGGGCTGAGCTGCCGCCGGATTCCGGCTGGACCGGGATGGCCGAGCTGGACGTGACCGCGGCCGAGATCGACGAGCTGTATGAGCACGGCCGGCTGGAGCTGCCCGCCGCGCGGGACCTGCCCTGCCACACCGGGCTGGTGCTGATCTCCGGGGTCAGCGGGTCGGGCAGCGCGCTCGGCCGGGTGCTGCCGGATAAGTCGGTCCGGCTGGTGCGCGGTGACCGGGAGGCGTTCGGCCTGCGCGGCCGCAGCGCCGAGCAGCGGGTGGCGCTTGACCTCCTGCTGGACAACGAGGTGGGGATCGTCTCGCTCGGCGGCCGGGCCGGCACGGGCAAGTCGGCGCTGGCGCTGTGCGCGGGCTTGGAGGCCGTGATGGAGCGCCGCCAGCACCGCAAGCTCGTGGTGTTCCGGCCGCTGTACGCGGTCGGTGGTCAGGAACTGGGCTACCTGCCGGGCTCCGAGGCCGACAAGATGAACCCGTGGGCCCAGGCCGTCTTCGACACGCTCTCGGCTGTGACCTCGAAGGACATCATCGACGAGGTTCTGGACCGGGAACTGCTGGAGGTCCTGCCGCTCACCCACATCCGGGGCCGGTCGCTGCACGACTCGTTCGTGGTGGTCGACGAGGCCCAGTCGCTGGAGCGCGGTGTCCTGCTGACTGTGCTGTCCCGGATCGGGGCTGGCTCCAGGGTCGTGCTCACCCACGACATCGCGCAGCGGGACAACCTGCGGGTCGGCCGGCATGACGGCATCGTGGCGGTGATCGAGAAGCTCAAGGGGCACCCGCTGTTCTCCCACGTCACGCTCGTGCGGTCGGAGCGGTCCCCGATCGCGGCGCTCGTCACCGAGATGCTGGAGGACGCCAGCCTGTGAGCTGATCCGGCGAGCCGGGCCAACGCCGGCTGTGGCGTCCCCGGCTCGCCGGAACCGCCCTCGGGGCGGTACCGTGACCAGCGTTATGAGCCAACAGCCTGACGGGCACCAGCCGGCCGCCGGACCGGGCGCGCCGGTGCTCACCGGGACCGCGGAGCCGGTTTCCGTGGTGATGCCCGCTCGCAACGAGGAGCCGTACCTGGCCGAATCGGTCCGGTCTGTCCTCAGCCAGGACTACGACGGCGAGCTCGAGCTCATGATCGCGGTCGGCCCGTCCAGGGACCGCACCGCCGAGCTGGCCCGTCAGCTCGCGGCCGGCGACCGGCGCATCACCGTGGTGGACAACCCGACTGGCAAGATCGCCACCGCGATCAACCTGGCCTTCCGCGCCTCCAGCCACCCTGTGGTCGTCCGCGTCGACGGGCACTCGATGCTCCCGCCCGGCTACATCCGGACCGCGCTGCAGACGCTGCGGGAGACCGGGGCAGTAAACGTCGGCGGCGTCATGGCGGCCGAAGGGATTACCCCGTTCCAGCAGGCCGTCGCGTGGGCGATGACCTCGCCGTACGGGGTCGGCGCCGCCAAGAACCACACCGGCGGCGAGCCGGGCCCGGCCGACACCGCCTACCTCGGCGTGTTCCGCCGGGAGGCAGTCGAGCAGGTCGGCGGCTACAACGAGAAGTTCGAGATCGCCGAGGACTGGGAACTGAACCACCGCATCCGGCAGGCGGGCGGCCTGATCTGGTTCCAGCCGGCCTTGCGCGTCACCTACCGGCCGCGCACCACCGTCCGCGCCCTCAGCATCCAGTACTTCCGCTACGGCCGGTGGCGCCGCGTCGTCGCGCGCCAGCACGCCGGCACGATCAACCTGCGCTACCTGGCCCCTCCGCTTGCCGCCGCGGCCGTAGGGGCCGGAACGCTGGCTCGGCCTGGCTGGTGTGTCCGCGCTGGCCGCGGGCGTCGGCGGGATCTGGCCGGCCGTGCTCACGGTCGGGTTCGCCGCGCCGCTGGGCTACCTGGCCGCCGTCTCGCTCGTCGGGGCCCGCGCGGCCCGGCAGCTCACCCCAGCCGCGGCCGCGCGGCTGCCGCTGGTGCTCGCGACCATGCACATGACCTGGGGTACCGGCTTCCTGACTAGCCCAAGCCGGCTGGTGCCCGAGGCCGTGCCGCGCGAGCCAGTGCCGGCCGGAACAGTGTCGGCCGGAACAGTGCCGCCCGGAACAGTGCCGCCCGGAACAGTGCCGCCCGGAACAGTGCCGCCCGGAACAGTGCCACCGGCGGGGCCGGGGCCCGCGGAGTAGATGCGCGGACGCCGAAGCGGCGGTCAGAGGGCCGCGGGGTCGCTGGTGCTTTCGGGGTCGCCAGTGCTGAGCAGCGCGGCGGCGACCGCCAGGTCCTGCGCGTAGGTGATCTTCATGTTGCGCTCACTGCCCGCCACCGCGCCCACCGCGACATCGGGCAGGTACCGCAGCACCACGCCGCAGTCGTCGGTGGCCGGCCGGGTCGTGAAGCCGGGGTCGGCGGCCGCCAGTTCATACGCGCGCCGGATCACCCCGAACCGGAAGCCCTGCGGGGTCTGGCATCGGGCCAGGGCCGCGCGCGGCAGCACCCGGTGGAACGCGCCGTCCGCCAGCTCGACGATCGTGTCGGTGGCGGGCACGACCACGCCGACCGCGTCCCAGCTGTCCAACGCGGCGATGCAGTCGGCAATGATGCGCGCGTCTACCAGCGGCCGGGCCGCGTCATGGAGCAGGACCTTGCAGTCGTCCGGGCTCGCCTGGCGGGTCAGCCACTCGATCGCGCTGCGGGTGGAGTCGGTTCGGGCCGCGCCTCCGTTGACGACCGCGGCCAGCCGGGGCACGTCGGCCAGCCGGTCCCGGACCTCGCCCGCGTGCTCGGCGGCGACCACGACCAGCAGCGCGTCCACCCCCGGCGCCTGGCTGAAGGTCGCGACGCAGCGTTCCAGCAGGCTCTGGCCCGCGAGCAAGTGCAGCTGTTTGGGTATGCCAGGACCGAAGCGATGGCCGGCCCCGCCGGCCAGGACCGCTGCCACTGTGCGCATGGCCGGACCCTACCCGGTCCGGCCGGCAATCGTTACGGAGTGTCTGCCTGGGTGCTCTTGGGGCATCCTCGGTACGCTTGGTAGCACTCGTACTACTTATCGTGAGAGCGAGCGTCAGGTTCGGAGGGTGACATAGCCGCGGGACTGCACGGGCGCGAACCGGGTGGCCGACCAGGACAGGCCTCATCCGGCCGGTCCGGTCCGGACTCGCCGCGGGTCATGCCCGGCGTCGTGCTCGCGGTCACCGATCACGATCAGACCGGCAGCCGCACCACGGCGACGACCGTGCCGGCCGGGCCGGAGGGCGAACTCGGCCGGGAACCGCCGTTCCTGGCGGACACTGTCCGGGTCGTCCTGGACTGGGCGCGGGGCCGGGCGCTCGGATCGAGCTCCGTTACCGGCATCTCGGTGGCGCTGGCCCTGTGTGCGGCCGGATGGCTGAGCGAGGGTAGCCGGTCCGGGAACTTCTGGGCGGCGCTCGCGCTGGCGGGCAGCTATCTCACGGTGCTCGCCGGCCGCAGCCTGGCCGTGGCGCCTGCGGTCGGCTCCCGCCGGGCCGACGAGGCGGCCAGGGCGGAAGCGCTCGGAAAGGCCAGGTACCTGGCCAGCGTCGGCTGGTCGGTGTCGGAATGCGCCATCTACGCGGGCCTCGCGGTCGGAGCGGTGGCCGATCGCTGGTCCGGCATCTGGATCCTGGCCATCGCGGTGCTCACCATGACGGGCATCCGCGAGCTGATGACCGCGAGCGCGTGGCCCGGTGGCCGCGACGACGACGCGGATCGGGGCGTGTTGCGCCGCGTCATCACCGAGGCGCTGCGGATGCCGGCCGGCGGACGGGTGGCGTTGATCGCCATCGCCGCGCCGATCTGGGGCGACCGGGCCGCGCTGCTCGCGCTGCTCGACTGGACGATCATCGCGGTCGGTTTCGGCCTGGCCAGCCTGCAGGGGCCGCCGCGGGAGCGGGTCAAGGCTGCCGCCGCCCGGCTGGCGAGCCAGCGGGAGCCGTCAGGCCTCTCCGTATTGCTGCTGCCCGCCGGCGACGCGGCCGGGCCCCGGCTTGACTCCGCGACCGTGGACTCGCTGGAGGTTCCAGGCGACGACGCGGACCAGCCGACGGCCGGCCCGGGCCCCGGAGACTCCCCGTTCCCGGCTCAGCCGGGCGGGGTAATCGCCGCGTCGCGCCAGCCGGACGTCCGGCCCGCGGCCGGCGCCGTCCGCGGATCCGTCCGCGGTCGACGAGTGGGGGCGGCCCGCGACCGGCCCGCCGTCCGCGGAGCCGTCCGCGGTCGACGAGTGGGGGCGGCCCGCGGCGGACCCACCGTCCGCGGAGCCGGACGAAACCGAGCTGTGGCGGGGCCGGCTGCTGCTACTGCGGGACGACGGGATGCTGGCGCGCAACCTGGGCGCGCTGGTGCGCGGCAACCTGCTGCCGCTGCCGCCCGCGGTCCTCGGCCTCGCGGCGACAGCCATGCTGGCTTACCTCGGCATGCGGAGCGTGCCGGGGATCCTGATCATGAGTCCCTGCCTGATCATGCTGCTGGCCGCGTTCGGGTCGAGCAACCGGCACGCGGGGCGGCTGGACTGGCTGGTGCCGGCCGTGCTGCTCGGCTGGCAGTGCCTGTACCTGACCACCGTCGGGCAGGCGCAGCGGATACCGGCGCCGGCCACGTTCGCGCTCTGCGCGGTGCTGCTGGTCCGGTACGCGGACCTGGCCGCCCCCGGCCGGCCGGTGATCATGGCCAAGCGGCGGCGGCGCAACTGGACGGTCGAGCTGACCGAGGGGGACCGTGAGCCCGGTGCCGCGCTCGGCTGGGAAGGCCGGATGCTGCTCATGGGCGCGGCTGCTGCCGTCGGCATCGGGACCTTGGCCTACGTGGCCCTGAGCGCATATCTTGGGTGGCTCATCTGTGCGAAAGTCCTGACAAGCTGCCTTGCGCTCCGGGAGGGAGACCACCGTTGATCGGTTTGGTTATGGCGGCCGGAGCGGGCCGCCGGCTCGGCCTGACACCGATCAGCTGCCGAAGACGCTGCTGCCGGTGGCGGGCGAGTCGACCATCCTCGACATCGCGCTGCGTAACCTCGCCGCCGCCGGGCTCTCCGACGTGGTCGTCGTCGTCGGCTACGCGGCGTCGGCCATCGCCGACCGGGCACCCGATCTTGAGCGCCGGCACGGCGTCGCGCTGGAACTGGTGTACAACGACCGGGCCGAGGAGTGGAACAACGCCTACTCGCTCTGGCTCGCCCGCGAGCACTTCGGCCGCGGCGTGCTGATGGTCAACGGGGACACTGTGCACCCGCCGAGCGTGGAGCAGAAGGTGCTGGCGGCGCGCCGTCCAGACCTGGCGACGGACCTGATCCTCGCCGTCGACACGGTCAAGAAGCTCGCGGACGAGGAAATGAAGGTCGTGACCGACGACCGCGGCCTGCTCACCAGGATCACCAAGCAGATGGACCCGGCGGACGCGCACGGCGAGTACATCGGCGTGAGCCTGATCGAGTCAAGGGCCGCGATCGCGCTGGCCGACGCCCTCGAGTCCGCCTGGCGGCGGGACCCGAACCTGTACTACGAGGACGGCTTCCAGGTGCTGGCCGACCGGGGCGGGTCGGTGGCGCTGGAGCCCATCGGCGAGGTCGAGTGGGTCGAGGTCGACAATCACGAGGACCTGCGCCGGGCCAGGGAGATCGCCGGGCGCTGCTAGTCTCGCGGCCGTAGCCACCGCTTCGGGCAGGAGGATCATGCCACTGCTGGCGAGGATGCTAGCCGCGCCGTTGTTCATCGAGGTCCGGGCCGGGGCCGTCGCCGACCTGGGCTCGTTGCTGGCCGATCAGCGGATCGCCAGGGAAGGCCGGATGGCGGTCGTGGTGGGGCCGGGCCAGGGCGACAGTGTCTGCGCCGACCTCCAACTGGCCGCCGCCAAGGTGTACCGGGCCGAGCAGGGCACGTATGAGGCTGCGGTGGAGCTGGGCCAGGAACTGCGGGCCGGCACGTTCGAGGCGGTCGCCGGCATCGGAGGCGGCCGCACCATCGACGTCACCAAGTTCGCCGCGCACATGGCGGGCATCCCGATGGTCGCGGTGGCCACCAGCCTCGCGCACGACGGTATCTGCTCGCCGATGAGCACGCTGCAGCACGAGTCAGGCCCCGGCTCCTACGGCGTGGTCATGCCGACGGCGGTGCTGGTGGACCTGGACCGGGTGCGGCAGGCGCCGGTCGCGCTCTCCACCGCCGGCATCGGCGACGCCGTGAGCAACCTGTCCGCGGTCGCCGACTGGGAACTCGCCGTCGCTGACGTGGGCGAGCAGATGGACGGGCTCGCCGCCGCCATGGCCAGGTCGGCCGCCCAGGCCGTGCTGCACCAGCCCGGCGACGCCAGGTCCGATCAGTTCCTCACGATCCTTGCCGAATCGCTGATCTTGTCGGGGATCGCCATGTCGGTCGCGGGCTCCAGCCGACCCGCCAGCGGCGGGGACCACGAGATCTTCCACGCCGTCAACCGGCTCTATCCGGGTACTGCCAGCCATGGCGAGCTGGCCGGGGTGGGCGCGCTGTTCTGCACGTTCCTGCGCGGCGACGACAACCTCGCGGCGGAGATCTCGGGCTGCCTGGCCCGGCACGGCCTGCCCCGGCTGCCGCGGGATCTGGGCCTGTCCGACGCCGACTTCGTTCGGGCGGTGGCGTTCGCACCGGAGACCAGGCCCGGCCGGTACACGATCCTGGAACGGCTGGCGCTGTCCGAAACAGAGATCGCCGGCCGGGTCGCCGAGTACGTCACCCGGTTCGCCGGCTGGCCGGCCGGCGGATCACATCCAGGACGAGTTGGTCTTCCAGGCCATGACGTTGCCGTACTGGGCCGTCGGCTTCCCGAAGATCTTGAGCAGGTACGAGCCGAGCGGCGACGTAGGCGCGGAGTAGGCCACGATCCCGGCGGGCTTCCAGGCCGCCATCTGCGTCTGGATCGCCGCCATGCTGGGCCCTGGCCCGGGGTCGTCCGCCTTGTCCCAGAGCGCGTCCAGGTACTTGGTGAATGCCGTCTCGCCGGCCCGGCCGGACCGGGACTGGCGGCCCTTGGCGCTGGCGTCGATGAAGTCGCCGCCGATCATGTGGGCGGGCAGGCCCTTAGCGGCGTACCAGCGCATGGGCCAGGTGACGCCGCCATTCGGGACCGGCACGACGAGCACGGTGGCGTTATCGGACAGGTGCAGCGACTCGATAGCGCTGACGTAGCCGCCAGGCGCCGTGCCGACCACACCGGGGGTGTACGGCACCGGGAACAGCGGCAGCAGCGCGATCACCGCGATGGCCATGCCGACGAAGGCCGGCTTCTGCCAGGTCTTGCTCTCTGCCCGGACGTCCCTGGACCGGAATTTGTCGAGGGCGAACGCCAGCACCGCGGCGGCGGCGCCGTCGGCCAGCAACGACAGCCGGTCCGGCAGCGTGGAGCTCATCATCGGCAGGTTCTCGATCCAGTGCCACGGCAGCGCGGCGCCCGGGTAGGGGCCGATGGGCTGGGCGCCGAGCGAGAAAATCTCCAGCACGATGAAGGTGAGGAACGCCACCCGGATCGGCAGGGTGCGCCAGTAGTAGATGCCGGCCGCCAGCAGCACGACCACCAGCAGGGTGCCGAGGTATGCCAGGTACTCGGGGGTGGGCTGCGGATAGTGGTTGACGACGCCCTCCGACCAGCCGTTGTGGAACAGCACCTGGTCAGAGGGGACTACGAACGTGTACGGGATCGTGTAGAGGTGGGTCAGCTGCCCGTGGTGGCTGACCACGTTGTAGGCGCCGTTCGAGTGGAAGCCGTGGAACTGAACCCACAGGCCCCGGGCGCAGAGCACGAGCGCGGTCACCACGGCCACGCCGCCGCCGATCAGGCTGGGCCGCAGCCGGCCGGGCACCTCCTTGGGGCGGCACGCGATCAGCACGACGAGCAGCACGGCGGCGGCGATCGCGGTGTCGATCAGGGCCTCTTCGCCGATGAAGAACTGGGCCGCCGCCAGCACGCCGAGCCAGAGCCCGTTACGGATGGCACGGCCGCGGCCGGTCACGATCCGCAGGATCGCGTCGATAATGAGCGGCGGCACAAAGGCCAGCACGAGGTGGTAGTGGCCGATGCCAGAGCCGGTCATCGCGGGGGAGAACCCGTACAGCGCGCCGCCGAGCGCGGCCGAGCTGATCCGGGCCCCCCAGCGTCGCAGTACGAAGTACATGCTGGCCGCTGCGCCAGGCGAAGCCGAGCGCGAGCAAGACGTTCAGGGTTACCTGCGGGCCCCAGATAAAGGTGATCGGGGACATGATGACGCCAGGCAGCAGCAGCGAGGTGTTCCACATCAGGTTCACCGTGTGCGGCGCGTTCATCGCACTGGTGACCAGAGCGGCAGGTGGAAGTGCACGACGGCTTGCTCGGCGTAGCGCATGAACCACGCCATCTGGTCCACGTCGTGCAGGTCGCCGTTCTGCGCGAGCCCGGCCGGATCCGACCACAGGCGCGCGGTCACGTACAGGGCGCCGATCAGGTAGAGCGCGAGCACCAGATAGGGAGCTGGCGATCTGCTTACCGGTCGCTCATCCGCAGCGTCCTGCGAAGACTTGACCGCCGGCGTGGCGAGTCCCACCTCAACCTCCGTACGTCGGGCGGCCGTCAGATTCTATCGATTCGGCCTATGTGCCGTGGTCACAAGCAGCCGGCGGTCGTGCAGTCTTTGCCTGGCTTTAACCTGCGCCTAAGACCCAGTGCGCGTCTTGCGGGCAAATTGGAGAGTGTCGCCCGGCGCTGCTGTCTGACTACCGGGGAGACCCGGTAGTCAGTTACGGTACGGTCGATTGGGTCCGGGCTGGCCGCGCGTAAGATCTGCAGCGCCTGCCCCGGCCGCACCCGGCGCCCGGTCCTGGGCAGCCCGGCCCGATCCGCGGGGCCAGCGGCCACAGTCCGCCAAGGGAGATCTACGTGCAGGAAACGCGGCAACGCGAGCGGCCGGACAACGCCGGCAGGCGGCCGGGCCCAGCGCCGTTCGGACCGGACAGCCTGGCTTCGGCAGGCGCTGGTCAGCGTGCTGTTCTTCCTGGCAGAACTGCTGCCCGCCCTGCTCCGGCTGCCGCTCGGCGCGGACGAGATCACCTACATCGCCCGTACCAGCGCGCACGCCTCCGGGGTGTTCCTGCCGCCGGTGCACGGTCACGGGGTCGGACTGCTGGCGGCCCCGGTCACCCTCATCACGACCTCGCTGACGGTGCTGCGGGTCTGGATGGCGCTGCTGTCCGGCGTGGCCCTTTTCCTGTCGCTGCTGTGCTGGCGCGGCCTGCGCCAGGCCTGGGTGCTGGCGCTGGCGCGGCTTCATCTTCGGCGGCCTGGCGATCACTCAGCTCAGCGGCGTCCAGGTCTACCCGGACCTGTGGGCCGGGTTCGGCGCGCTGGCGATCACCGGGCTGCTGCTGCAGGCCGTGGCGCACCGGGTCCGGCCGGGGGTCGTGCTGCCGGCGATCGCGTTCGTAGCCTTCGTGATCGTGATGATGCGGAAGGCCTGCGGCCGCATCATCACGATCACGAAGGCTACGATGCAATCGCCGGCAGCACGACCCGGCCGGACCCGGTGCGCCACGGCCTGCAGGCGGCGAGCCCGGTGATCGCCAGCGCGCCGAACCCGGCCCACAGGTCCGGGTAGACCTGGACGCCGCTGAGCTGAGTGATCGCCAGGCTGCCGAAGATAAGGCCGGCCGCGCCAGCACCCAGGCCTGGCGCAGGCCGCACCAGCGCGGCAGCAGGAAAAGGGCCACGCCGGACGGCAGCGCCATCCAGACCCGCAGCGCCGTCAGCGAGGTCGTGATCAGGGTGGCCGGGGCCACGGAGCAGTCCGACCCCGTGACCGTGCACCGGCGGCAGGAACACCCCGGAGGCGTGCGCGCTGGTACGGGCGATGTAGGTGATCTCGTCCGCGCCGAGCAGCCCGGAGCAGGGCGGGTCTGCCAGAAGAACAGCACGCTGACCACGCAGGCCAAGCCAGGCTGTCCGGTCCGAACGGCGCTGGGCCCGGCCGCTTGCCAGCCGTCGTCCGGCCGCTCGCGTGGCCCGCGTTCCTTGCACGTAGATCTCCCTTGGCGGACTGTGGCCGCTGGCCCCGCGATCGGGCCGGGCTGCCAGGACCGGGCGCCGGGTGCGGCCGGGGCAGGCGCTGCGAGTCTACGCGCGGCCAGCCCGGACCCAATCGACCGTACCGTAAACTGACTACCGGGACTCCCGGTAGCGGCCGGGCGACACTCTCCGATTCCGCGAGACATGGTATTAGGCGCAGGTTAAAGCCAGGCAAAGACTACACAACCGCCAGCTGTGACCACGGCACATAGGCCGAATCGATAGAATCTGACAGCGGCCCGACATTACGGAGGTTGAGGTGGGACTCGCCACGCAGGCGGTCATTCGTCGCAGGACGCTGCGGATGAGCGACCGGTAAGCAGATCGCCGTTATTCTGGTGCTCGCGCTCTCTGATCGGCGCCCTGTACGTGACCGCGCGCCTGTGGTCGGATCGGCCGGGCTCGCGCAGAACGGCGACCTCCGCGACATGCCGACCAGATGGCGTGGTTCATGCGCTACGCCGAGCAAGCCGTCGTGCACTTCCACCTGCCGGCTCTGGTCACCAGCGCGAAATCGAACGCGCGCACCGCGTGACCTGATGTGGAACACCTCGCTGCTGCTGCCTGTAGGCGTCATATCCCCGATCACCTGGGGCCAGGTAACCCTGAACGTCTTGCTCGCGCTCGGCTTCGCCGGCTCAGCGGCCAGCATGTACTTCGTACTGCGAGCGCTTCAGGGGTCCCGGATCAGCTCGGCCGCACTCGGCGGCGCGCTTACGGGTTCTGCCCGCGATGACCGGCTCTGGCATCGGCCACTACCACCTCGTGCTGGCTTTTGTGCCGCCGCTCGTTATCGACGCGATCCTGCGGATAGACGCGTGCCATCCGTAACGGGCTCTGGCTCGGCGTGCTGGCGGCGGCCCAGTTCTTCATCGGCGAAGAGGCCCTGATCAACGCCGCGATCGCCGCCGCCGTGCTGTTCGTCGTGCTGATCGCGTGCCGCGGCGGTGCCCCGCCGGCTGCGGCCCAGCCTGATCGGCGGCGGCGTGGCCGTCGGTGACCGCGCTCGTGCTCTGCGCCGGGGCTGGGCGGCGTTTCCACGGCTTCCACCGAACGGCGCCTAGACGTGGTCAGCCACCACGGGCAGGAGGGCCACTGACCCACCTCTACACGATCCCGTACACGTTCGTAGTCCCCTCTGACCAGGTGCTGTTCCACAACGGCTGGTCGGAGGGCGTCGTCAACCACTATCCGCAGCCCACCGCCCCGAGTACCTGGCATACCTCGGCACCCTGCTGGTGGTCGTGCTGCTGCACAGCCACGGCGCACCCTGCCAATCCGGGTGGCGTTCCTCACCTCATCGGTGTGGAGATTTTCTCGCTCGGCGCCCACGCCCCCTACCCGGGCGCGGCGCTGCCGTGGCACTGGATCGAGAACCTGCCGATGATGAGCTCCACGCTGCCGGACCGGCTGTCGTTGCTGGCCGACGGCGCCGCCGCCGCGGTGCTGGCGTTCGCCCTCGACGATTCAGGTCCAGGGACGTCCGGGCAGAGAGCAAGACCTGGCAGGGCCAGGCCTTCGTCGGCATGGCCATCGCGGTGATGGTGCCTCCGCTGTTCCGTGCCGTACACCCCCGGTGTCGTCGGCGCGGCGCCTGGCGGCTACGTCAGCGCTATGGAGTCGCTGCACCTGTCCGATAACGCCACCGTGCTCGTCGTGCCCGTCCCCAATGGCGGCGTCACCTGGCCCATGCGCTGGTACGCCGCTAAGGGCCTGCCCACCACGTGATCGGCGGCGACTTCATCGACGCCAGCGCCAAGGGCCGCCGTCCCGGTCCGGCAGGCGAGACGCATTCACCGAGTACCTGGACGCGCTCTGGGACAAGGCGGACGACCCCGGGCCAGGGCCCGGGGTCATCCGAGCGCGGATGGCGGCCTGGAAGCCACCATGGCCCTACTGGCGCCTACGTCGCCCCGGCTCGGCTCGTACCTGCTCAAGGACTCGGGAAGCCGACGGCCCAGTACGGCAACGTCATGGCCTGGAAGACCAACTCGTCCTGGATGTGATCCGCCAGCAGGCTGGCCCGGCGAACCGGCAGGTAACGCTCGGCGACCCGGCTGGCGATCTCCGCCTCGGATAGCTCGAGACGCTCCAGGATCGTGTAACGGCCCGGGCGCGTCTGCGGGGCGTAGCGAACCGCCGCAGCGAAGTCGGCGTCGGGCAGGCCTAGCTCGGCAGGCGTCCTCGGCAGCCCGTGGCGATGCAGGCAGGCGGCTATCACCTCAGCCTGTTCCAGGTCACCGCGGAGGTAGGTGCAGAACACCGTGCCGACGCCAGCCAGCTCACCATGACTGCCCGTTCCCGGGTAGAGCTGGTTGATAGCGTGCATGATCTCGTGCTCGCCGCCGCTGCCGGGGCGGCTCGACCCAGCGACTGCCATCGCCATCCCTGACAGGATCAGTGACTCGGCCAGCACCGTCAGGAACTCGTCGACCTGGCATGCCGCGGCTGGTGCAGGACGGCCTGGGCGGCCGACCTGGCCATGGCGACCGCCAGGCCGTCGATCTTCTCACCCAGGTCCGCGGCGGCAAGCTCCCAGTCGGCAATCGCGGACAGGTTAGCCAACACGTCGCCGAGGCCTGCCGTGGCCAGCGCGGGCGCGCTGCCGCACCCGGTCCAGGTCCACGATCACTGCGACGGGCATGGCAACGCCGTACGACCCAGTGCCAGATTCATGGCGAAGCGTGCTCATCGGCGAACAGATCCCGTCATGGGCCAGGCTGGTGGCCACCGCCGACCATGGGACTCCCGCCATGTGCGCGGCGGTCGCCCTGGCCCGGGCCGACGGCCACCGCCACCCGGCCCCCAGTCGCGATCCGGTGGTCGGCCAGCAGCCCGCCGAGGCTCCCGATCGCTCCCGGCCGGACGTCGATGACTAGCGGCGACGGCAGCATCCGGGCTAGTAGCGGCATGTTCCTCCTCAGCAGCAGACGGCGCGAGTCCGGGCGGGCACGCGGGGGCGGCGGGCTCAGCCAACCGCGACCCTAGCAGCGCCTGGCGATCTCCCTGGCCCGTTGCAGATCCCGGTGGTCATCGACCTCGACCCAGTCGACCGCGCCGATCGGCGCGACGGCCACCACGCCGCCGCGGTCAGCAAGCTCCTGGTAGCCGTCCTCGTAGAACAGGCCAGGGTCGCGCTTCCAGGTGACCTCGAGCGCGTCGGCCAGCGCTCCGGCTGCGACCGGTTCGATCAAGGTGGCGCCGATGTACTCGCCGTCCGCGTGAGCAGGATCCATCTGCTTGGTGATCCTGGCCATCAGGCCTCGGCCATCCAGGGCAACCTTCATTTCCTCGTCCGCGAGCTGCTTGACGTTGTCCAGGGCCAGGATGAGGTCGGCGCCGCCGCTGGGCTCCCTGGCCGCCAGCAGGGTCTGCTCGACGCTGACCGGGTGCAGAGTGTCGCCGTTCACCAGCAGCACGCCACTGCTGAAGTGGTCGCAAGCCAGCCACAGCGAGTAAGCGTTGTTCCACTCCTCTGCCCGGTCGTTATGGATGAGCTCAATGGCCACACCGTGCCGCCGCTCCAGGGCTGGAACTCGGCTGCCGACCGCGGCGGCGGCGTAGCCCACGATCACGGCGACGTCAGTCAGCCCGACTGCGGCCAGGTTCTTCAGCGCGATGTCGAGGATTGTCACCTCGCCGTCTACTGGAAGCAGGGTCTTGGGCAGGTGATCGGTATCCGGACGCAGGCGGCGACTCGCGCCAGCCGCCAGGACCAGTCCGATCACGTTCGGTCTTCCTCCTGGGGCGCAAGCGAGCTGAGCACGACTTTGGCACAGATGAGCACTCCAAGATATGCCGTTAGCGCCAGGTACGCGAACGTCGCGATGCCCATGGCCGCAGCAAGACCGGCGAGCAGAAGCCTCCCTTCCCAGCCAAGGGCGG
>CAVSCN010000007.1:0-26674 GCA_963726425.1 uncultured Actinomycetota bacterium
CAATGAGCTGGGTCGTGCCACCGGCTGGCTGCCTGGCCGGCTGTCGGAGCGGGGTCGGGCGCAGGCGCGAGAGCTCGGACGGCGGCGCTGTGACGACGGGATCGTTGCTGTATTCAGCTCTGATCTGGGCCGGGCGGTGGAGACGGTATCGATTGCCTTCGACGGGTCGGTGGTCCCGGTGCTGTATGACTGGCGGCTGCGTGAGTGCGACTATGGACAGCGCAACGGGATGGTCGCCGACGAGCTGCACGCAAGTCGGCGTGCCTACGTGGACTGTCCTTATCCGGGCGGGGAGAGCTGGCGGCGGGCGGTAGCACGCGTAGGCCGGTTCCTGGATGAGCTGCCGCTGCGCTGGAGCGGGCGGCGGGTCCTGGTCGTCGGTCATGTGGCAACGCGCTGGGGCCTGGATCACTTCATCTGCGGCGTCCCGCTCGAAGATCTGGCGGTAGCGGGCTTCGACTGGCAGGAGGGCTGGGAGTACCGGCTTGGCTAGCCGGTCGCGACGGTTGCGGGACCCGGCCGGCAGCAGCCTCGGCGGGCATAGTGACGTCCTGCGCGATCACTAACCAGACATTTATCCGCGCGCGGTCCACGCCTTCGCCCACTGTGTGGCGTTGCTGTCGCTGGGCTGGCTCTCCTGCGACAGCAAGGCCACACAGTGGGCGGAAGGTAAGGGGGATCGGCGGTCGGCTAATAGGCGCGCATACGTGCGGGGAGCGGCGACGCGGACGCCGCCAGCTCCCCGCATGCACCCGACAGGGGTCTTGTTCTCCGCAGTGTCTAGGCAGCCCGTGCCGCAAAGGGCGGACCGCCGCCTGAGGCCGGCTGCGCCGGGTATCAGGCAGGCGGTGCGGCCGCCAGCGTCATGGACCTGCTGATCGTCTGATCCGTCGGGGTCACCCAGGTCACGGTCACGCTCTGACCCTTGTGCAGTACACCGAGGATGCTGACGAGCGAGGACGGCGACGACACCGAGTGCCCGTTCACGCCGGTGACCACGTCGCCGGAGCCGAGGCCAGGCGGTGGCCGCCGGGGTGCCGCAGAGCGACCCGAGAATCAGCGTGCCCGAGGTCACCGGCGCGATCTTGGTGGGAACCCCGGCGTTTCCATCGCTGGTGAGGCACTGGCCAGGCGGAGCCCCCCCGAACTGGCCGCCGCCGAGCGAGTTCTGCTGGTTGTTCTGCTCCTGCTGCCGCAACTGCGAATGCGGGTCGCCCTGGGTGCTCTGCTGCCCGTTGGCGCCGGGGATGACCACGACGCCGAGGAAGCCGGTGCTGCCGACCCGGACCACCGAGCTCGACTTGCCGCTGATGATCTGGTTGGCCACCGACAAGGCCCGGTTGATCGGGATCGCGAAGCCAGTGTCCTGCTGGTTGAAGCCGACCGTGTCCGAGCTAGCCGCGGTGTCCATGCCGATGACCTGGCCGCTGGTGTTGGAGATCGGGCCGCCCGAGTCGCCCTGGATGATGTTGGCGTCGGTCTGCAGCATGCCGGTCAGGTTCTCGGACGAGCCGCTGCCGTCATCGCTGGCCGTGATCGAGCGGTTCAGCCCGGTGATGCTGCCGGTGACGGTGCTGATCTGGCCGGTCCCGTTGGCGTTGCCCATCGCGACGACGCCGTCTCCGACCTTGACCTTGGTCGCGTCGCCCACCGGCACGGTGCGCATATGTGAGGCGCCGACCAGCTGGATCACCGCGATGTCGCCGGTCTTGTCGTAGCCGAGCCAGTTTGCCTTGTACCGCTGCCCGGTCGACACGACCGTCGCGGTCAGGCCGGTGGTGTTTGCGATTACGTGGTTGTTCGTGAGCACGAGGCCCGATTTGCTGATGACCATGCCAGTCGCGGCCGCCGCGTCGCCCTGGTACTGCAGGTCGCTGCTGATGACCACCAGGCCGGGCATGACCGCGCTCTGCACCTTCTGGACCGCGGCGCTGCTGACGCGGCTGCCCGACCCCGAGCTGCCCGAGTTCCCGGAGTTACCTGAACCCCCGGAATTCCCCTGACCGCCGAAGAAGTTGCCGAACGGGTTGCTGCCGTTGCCCACGCCGTTCTGGCCGGAACTGGCCGAAGGGGTGCCGTTGCCTGCCAGCGCATGCACGGTGAGGCCGCCTGCAGTCGCGGCAACCGCGGCGACGACGAGGTAGATCAGCGCGTTGGCGGTGCGGCGGCGCGGGGCGGCTGCTGGCCATAGCCGCTGTAGCCGGGCGGCGGGTAGCCGCCGTACCCGCCCTGACCGTAGCCGCCGTATCCCTGGTCGTAGCCCTGCTGACCATAGCCGGGCTGGCTGTAGCCGATGGGCTGGGTGTGCCGGCGGGCTGACCGTAGCCCTCTTGCTGGCTGTAGCCGTGCTCCGGATACCCGGACTGGTTGTAGCCGGGCTGGTTGTAACCGGGCTGGCCATAGCCGCGGTCCGGCTGAGCGGCAGTCCGGCTTGGTCCGACCCGCTGGGCCCGATCCGGGCTGGCCGAATCCTGGCGGGGGCGGAGGCGGCGGCGGCGCCGCCGGGGCGAGTCCTCGCCGCCCAGGCTGGCCGGCCTGATCTGCACGGGCTGACCATTCCGCCCAGGCGTCAGGCTGCTGGCCCTCGCTGCTCTGCTCGTCCTGCATCTCATCACCCTTTGCGCACGTGCCATGCCAGCTTACGTCCGGGCCCTGGGCCCGCGATCTGCCGCGGCGTTACGCTGCGGCAGAACCCAGCTACTCTGCTAAGCCTCGTCCTTATGAAGCACTTCCCCAAGTAAGCACCACCGACCTGGACGTTAGCTGAACGAGCACTGAGGATCACCTATCGCGTTCGGCAGAGTTGCCAACACCAAGACGATATATCTTGTCATCGCGACTCTGAAGATATATCTTGACGGTGTCAGAAGGAGTTCGGCCGTCAGCAGGAGTTCATCAATGTCGGCACCACCTAGCAGCTACCAGACCAACCTGAGCCAGCCGCGAAGAGATGGCAGTCTCCGGCGCAGTGCTGTCCGACGCGCCGTGGAAGCTCGCAGGTGCGGCCGGCATCGTCGTCGCCGGCGCGGACCTGATGCTGCACCTGTTCGCGCTGCACCTGGCCTGGGCGACCGCCCTCTCCATGGGCTCGGTGGCGTTCTTCACCGTAGCCGGGGCCGGGGCGCTGATCCGGTCCCGCCGCAGCCGGGCCCTGCGCTGGGCTCGCAGCAAGCCCTGGCGCTTCGCCGTGGTCCCCGGTGCGGCCACCGCCATCGTCGTGTTCGTACTCACCGTCCTACATGGCAGCGGCGTGCCGGGCGCGGTGTTCACTTCGCTCTGGCACGGCGCCCTGACGCTGGGCCTGACCGGCGCCGTCGGCACCGTAGTCCGGCCGCGCGGCCGTGACGCCAGCGCCTGACCGCCAGCAGTCATGACAGCGAGGGCTCGGGACCACGGTCCCGGGCCCTTCTGTCGTGCAGGCAACACTCCGGCCAGGAGGGCCAGGGAACGTGGTCGCCCGGCCTGCTCCCGGCGGCCGGACCTCAGCGGCGCCGCAGCCCGTGCTCGCCTACCGGGCCGACGCGCAGCCCGCGCAGCCTGCACTCCGCCAGCAGCAGCCGCAGCGCGCCGAGCCCCGCTTGCCAGGCAGCCGGGCGGCGATGTGCAGCCGGAGTCGTGCAGCAGCACCGTCACCCCGCCGGCCAGGTCGCCGGCCAGGGTGGCGAAGACGGACTCGGGGTTGGCGCCCGGCGCCCACTCCCGGCCCCAGGCACCCCACAGCACCGGCGTGAGGTCCAGCTCCCTCGCCGTGCGCAGCGCCGGGCCGCTGAGCACACCGTAGGGCGGGCGGAAGAACCGGGGCCGGGCGCCGGTCGCCGCGGTGATGACGTCGGTGGCACGGCGCAGATCGGCGCGGACGGCCGCCGGCAGGCGGGCGGGCAGGTATCGGTGGTCGTAGCCGTGCACGCCGACCTCGTGGCCGGCCGCGACGATCTCCGCCGCCAGCGACGGCGTCCGGTCGACCATCGAGCCGAGCAAGAAAAAGGTGGCCCGGACCTGCCACTCGGCGAGCGCCGCCAGGAACAGCGGCGTCGAGTCCGGATCCGGCCCGTCGTCGAAGGTGAGCGCGACGTGGCCGGGGTCACCCTGGCCGGCCAGCCGGGGGAACAGCAGCTTGCGGACCGGACCCAGGCCGGTGATACCCGGTCCGGCCTGCGCGACTGCGACCGCGCCGAGCCCGCACAGGGCCGTCACGACGGCGGTTTGCGGCCGCACGCGGGCCAGGCTCTTCGTCATGTCAGCCATTCTGCCGGCCGGAACGTGGCGATGACCCGCGACCCGGTAATGGCGGCCGGGCCTGACACGCATGTCAAGGTCCCGACGTGTCGGGCCAATACCCGGGATCATGTCTTGGAAGCGTTTTGTCGGCCCGGGGGGCAAGGCGAGACGCCAAGGTTAGCAGCTGGTCTCAGCAGCGGCGATGCACCCAAGATCGTGCAATCGAGGGGAACACGAATTGTCAGTGCAAGCAGCGCGCATTGTATTTCCGGCCGCTGATCGCGAGGAGATCGCGGCAGCGACGGCCGAGATTCTGCGCACCGGTGCTCTCACGCTGGGGCCCTACACCAGCCAGTTCGAGTCGGCGTTCGCAGCCGCGCACCCGTTAGCTGCCAGTGGCCAGCCGCCGCGGGCGGTCGCGGTGTCCAGCGGTACCGCCGCCCTGGAGATCATCCTGCGCTGCGTCGGCGTGGCCGGCCGGGATGTGGTCGTTCCCGCCAATACGTTCTTCGCCACCGCGGAGGCGGCAGTGCGCGCCGGCGGCAGGCCCGTCTTCGCCGACATCGACCCGGCTACGTTCGCGCTGAGCCCCGCGACGGTGGCCGCGGTACTGACGCCGCAGACGGCCGCCGTGCTGCTGGTGCACATCGGCGGCCTGATCTCCCCGCAGGCGGCGGAGTTGCGGCAGTTGTGCGCCGAGCGCGGGATCGCGCTGGTCGAGGACGCCGCCCACGCGCACGGCTGTACGTACGCGGGCGAGCCGGCTGGTTCCTTCGGCGTGGCCGCGGGCTTCTCGTTCTTCCCGACCAAGGTCGTGACGTGCGGCGAGGGCGGGATGATCCTCACGCCGTCGGCGGAGATCGAGCGCGAGGCGCGGATCTACCGGGACCAGGGCAAGGGCAGCACGAGCGCGAATCACCACGTGCCGGCACGGGTACGCGTGGCGGATGAGCGAGCAGGCCGCCGTGACCGGTCTGGTGCACCTGCGCCGACTCGGCGAGTTCATCGAGCACCGCCGCGAGGTCGCGGCCCGCTACGACCAGGTGCTGGCCGGGCCTCGACGGGCTGGATCCGCTCGGCGAGCCCGCGGGGTGCCGGGGCAATTTCTACAAGTACATCGCCGTCCTGCCCGAAGGCGCGGATCGGGCCGGGTTCCGCAAGCAACTCGCCGAGGAGCACGAGGTGCGGCTGGCCGGCGAGGTGTACGACCTGCCGCTGCACCGGCAGCCCGTCTTCGCCGAGCTGGCGCGAGGCGCAAGGCGGCCGGGACGGCCCGTCGCTGCCGGTGGCGGAGGATTTGTGCGCGCGGCACGTCTGCCTGCCGATCCATTCCGACATGACGCGAAGCCGAAGTCGAGTCAGGTCTGCGCCGGCGTGTCGCGCGGCCTATGACTCCATCGCCAGAGTCTGAACCGAAAATGGTATTCGAGACCTCGAGGGGGTAAGGGAGCACGCATGCGCGTAGCCGTTACGGGGGGCTGCGGGTTCATCGGCTCGCATGTCGTTGATCACCTGCTGCGACGCCGGTCATGACGTGTCCGTGCTGGACGTCAGCTCGCGCTGGCGCAATCCGGCCGCTCGCTACCGGCAGGCGGACCTGTTCGAGGCCGACGCGCTCGCCGCGACGGTGGCCGGGGCCGACTTCGTCTTCCACCTGGCCGGGGCGGCCGACGTCAACGACGTCGCCGCCGACCCGGTGCGGGCGGTGCGGCTGAACGTAGAGGGCACCGCCCGCGTCCTGGACGCCGCCCGGCAGGCCGGCGCGGGCCGGTTCGTGCTGGCCAGCACCGTGTGGGTGTACGGGGCCGCGGCCGGCCGCGGCGAGCTGACCGAGGACGTCCCGATCGACCTGCGCAGCCCCGGCCACGTATACGTGGCCACCAAGCTGTCGGCCGAGCTGCTCGTGCACAGCTACCAGGAGATGTTCGGACAGCACTACACGATCTTGCGGTACGGCATCCCGTACGGTCCGCGGATGCGCGACGCGCTGGTGGTCGCCAGGTTCGTGCACGCGGCCAGGACGGGCGAGCCGATCATCATCGCCGGGACGGGGAGCAGCAGCGCAACTACGTGTACGTCGCCGATCTGGCCGATGCGCACGTGCGCGCGCTGTCGGACGCGGCCGCGGACCAGACGCTGGCGCTCGAAGGCGGCACCCCGGTATCGGTCCGGGAGATCGCGGACACGGTGTGCAGCCTGGTCCGGCCGGTACCGGTCCGGCACACCGAGGCGCAGGGCGGCCGACTACGAGGGCCTGGACGTCTCGGCCCGGCTGGCGAAGGAACTACTGGACTGGTCGCCGGTCACCTCCTTCGCCGACTGGTGTCCGCCAGTACCTGGACTGGCTGGACGCGGCGAGGAGCTGGCGGTGCTGGCAACCCCAGCGGAGCAGGACGCATGACCGGATCGGCGATCCGCGCTGCTGCTGTCGGGCTCTATCGGCATGGGCCATGACGCGCTGGCGGCGGCGTGCGCGACTCGCTCGAAGCCCAGGGCTGGCAGACCAGGACGCTGGACGCGATGCAGCTGCTCGGCGGCCGGCAGCCGCGCGGTGGGCGAGCAGGTCTTCCGCGCGATGCTCGCCGTGCCCGGGCTGTACGACGGCTTCTACTACTCCGCGCTGCGCACCGGCAGCCGGCTGGCCGTGGCAGCCGACAGCGCCGCGCGGCGGCGGATCGCGTCCCGGTTGGCGCGCGCACCTTGACCGTCAGCCTGCCGAGCCTGGTGATCTCCGTCTTCGCCACCGGCGCCGGGGCCATGAGCGACCTGGTGCAGCCGCTATCCCGGCACGCGGCACGTCGTGTTCTGCACGGACGTGACGCCGCACCGGATGTGGGTGCACCCGAACGTCGACATGTACCTGGTCACGGCCGGGATCGCCGAGCCCGCGGTGCTGCGCTTCCGGCCGGACGCGAAGGTCCAGGTCGTATCGCCGCCGGTGCGGCCCGCGTTCTACCACGCGCGCAGCCAGGTGCAGGCCAGCCGGAGCTCGGCGTGCCGCCCGGCGAGCGCGCTGCGCGCTGCTGATGTCCGGCGCCTGGGGCCTCGGACCGGTGGCCGCGGCCGCCGCGCGGCCTCGGCGACGCGGGCGTGCACGTGCTCGCCGTGGCCGGGAACAACCGGCGGCTGGAGCGCGAGCTCGCGGCGTCGCCGCCCGCCAGCCGCGGGTGCGGGCGTTCGGCTTCAGCGACCGCATCCCGGATCTGATGTCGGCGGCGGACCTGGTCATCACGAGCTCTGGCGACACGTGCGCGGAGGCCCGCACGATCGGCCGGCCGCTGCTGCTGCTGGACGTCGTGCAGGGGCACGGCCGCGACAATCTGCAGCACGAGCTGGAACTGGGCGACGCGATGGTCAGCTCGGCCGGCGCGGCCGACGTCACCCGGTGCGGCACTGGCGGCGCTGGACCGGGCCAAGCCCGCTGCCGCCGGACCGGTCCGCAGCCAGGCGGACTGGGAGACCGGGTTCCAGGCCGGGCTCAGCGCGGTCGGCTGCTAGCCCGAGGAACCGTACGGGATCTGCACGTGAATGGTCTGGGCCAGGTGCCACTGGCCCGCGACCAGGCTGAAGGCACGGAACGTGCCGCCGCTGGCCGCCAGCGCCTGCACCGGCCCGGTCGCCTCAGCGGCCAGCGTCACCGTGCCCGCCGGGAGCCCGCTGATCGGCTGCCAGCGCCCGCCGGTGCCGGTCACGACCGCAGCCCGGCCCGCGCTGAACAGCACTCCGACCGCGCCACCCGGCCAGACCGAGGCTGACTCGACCCTGGCCGCTCCGGCGACGAGTGGCGCCGAGTTGGTCCACTTGCCAGCGCCGCCGCGAGTGGCACTGTGCTGGCTGGCACTGGGCTGCCAGGCCACGAGAACCCGGCCGGAGCCGGTCCGGATCACGGCCGTTGTCACGCCGCCGGCGGTGGCCAGCGCCAGCACGGAGGTGCCGCGGCCGGCCGCGGCGCTGGTCTGCCCGGGCCCGGTCGACGCTGGGCCGCCCAGCACAGGCCCGGCCAGCTGCCAGTGCCCGCTGGCATCCTGGCTGAAGATCGCCGCGGATCGCGCGCTGGTGCAGCCGCCGCCCAGCAACGGCGTGCCGCCCGGCCCGAAGGCGACCGCTGTCAGACCGGTCAGCCCGCAGGAGCGGCCCGCGAGCGTCGCGGCCAGCGCGCGCTCGGTCACCAGGAGATGCCACCCGGCTGGCGGGCCGCTGCGCAGCAGCACTTCGCCGCCGGTGGTCAGCGCGAGCACCTGGCCGGCCGGGCCGGCGGCCAGCGCGCCGGGCACGTTCGCGAGCCCGGCGGGCAGCGGCGGCGCCGTGAGCCACCTCGCCCCGTCGTCGCCGGTGCTGGTGAGCGGCGAGAAGCTCAGGTCCTGACTCGGCCGGAAGCCCGCCAGCAGCGATCGCCGGCCGGTCTCGGCGGCGATCAGGCCGCCGTTGTCGGCGACCCCTGGCGGCGTGATCAGCCGCCAGCCGGAACCTCGTTCCGGCCGGGCGAACAGCTGCCAGAAGTTCTCGTTCGCAGCGGCCTTCCCGCCCATCTCCACGATCGCGTAGCTCATCCCGTCGGGACCGAGCACCGACGTGGCGAGCGGCACCCCGGCCGGCGGCTGGCGCCCGGCCGAGGGCACGGCCTGACTGCACCCGGTCAGCAGAGCCAGGCAGGCCGCGGCCGCCGCTAGCGCGCCCGGCCCTCTCATCGCGATCCCATGACCTGCTCAGCTGCCTGCGCGAGCTCGGCCGCGAACGACGACTGCGAGCTGGCCGTGGCCGGGCCCGGATCGAGGTTCAGCTCCAGCCGCTCCTCGCCGGTCCCGTCGATGACGTAGGCGACGTCCGGGTGCAGGACCATCGCGCCCGGCCCGTTCAGCTCCGCGGTCACGTAGTACTCGTGCCAGGCGGTTGTGAGCTGCGACAGCGAGCCGGTCAGGAAGTGCCAGTTCGGCAGCCGAGTCAGGGACTCCTGCCGATCGAACGCCCTGGTGTAGGCCAGCGACCGGTAGTCCGGGTTGGCCACGATCGCGACGAGGGCCACGTCGCGGGCCTTGCTGCCCAGTAGCTGGTCGGCCGCGCGGAACTGCTGCGCGACCAGCGGGCAGTCAGTGACGCACACCGGGTCAAGAAAGGTCAGCAGCACGACCTTGCCGCGCAGGCTGGCCAGCGAGACCTGGCGGCCGTTCTGGTCGGTCAGGTCGAACGGCACCGAGGGCCGGTCCACGACGGCGGGCTGGCCGTTCAGCGCCGTCGCCAGGATCGGGTCGGCGGTCCGCTGGACCTCTGCCACCGCCATCGGCTCGGCGCCCAGCAGCATGAGCGCGCCCGCCCACAGAGCGACCACGACGCTGGCGCTGGCCGTGCCGAGTGCGAGGCGCAGCCGCCGGGCCGGACGCCGCCGCTCGCGCCCGGGCGGCGTGGTGCCGCTCGCTGGCGCTGGCCCGGCTCCAGGCTGGCCGGTGTCCGCGGACGGCCGAGTATCCGCCGCCAGCATGGCGTCCGCCGGCTGCCGAGTGTCCGATGCCTGCACGGCGTCCGCCGGCTGCACGGTGTCCGTTGCCTGCGCGGTGTCCGCTGCCTGCGCCGCCGCGGCCGCGGCTGGGACGGTGGCCGCGGCCGGGCCGGTCGCGACGGCCGCGAACGCGCCGGTGAGCAGCAGAATGATCGGGATCATCGAGTTGGGGTCGGTGCCGAGGCCGCCGAAGAAGCCGAAGTCCTGCACCAGCACCCAGGTGCCGAGGAAGAACGCGGCCAGCGTGATCACCGCCGGGCGCAGCACGCTGCGCCGGGCGGACAGCAGCGCGGAGCCGCCGGCCGCGAGCACCACGACCGCGAGCAGGTTCACCGCGAATCCGTGCGCCGCGACCACATCGCCGAACCCGGCCACGAGCCGGGCCAGGAAACCGGGCTGCGGAGTGGTCGCCATCGACTTCACCATGTCGGTCAGCGAGCCCGGCTGGCCGCCGAGCGTGCCCTGCCAGTAGCCGCGGCCCGGCCAGGCCTGCAAGACCGCCGCGGCGACCAGGCCCAGGCCGACCAGCCGCAGCCACCACCGGCCCAGCGCTCGGGTCACCCAGAACCGGGCGGGCAGCGCGACTAGCAGGCCGCCGGCCGTATACAGCAGGGCGGCGCCGGGCGTGCCGGTCAGCAGGCTCTGTCCCGGGCTGAACACGCCGCCGAACGCCTCACCGAAGACCCACACCACCAGGCCCCAGCCCGCGCCCGCGAGCCCGGCCGCCTGGGACCCGCGGCCGCGGGCCGAGGCGAGCAGCCAGACGCCGATGCCTAGCTGGATCCACACCGCGGCGGCGGCAGCCTGCACCGGGTGATAGGACCAGCCTGTGCCCGCCCAGTTCACTAGCTCGCGGACCCAGCCGGGCGAGCCGTCCGCGGCCGGGGCGATGACCTGCGACGGCAGCCCGCCCGGCATCGCGGGCTGGGCCTGCAGGATCGCGTCGAAGACCCACAGGATGCCGAAGCCGATCCGGACGATCCGGCGCCCGGTCGGCTCGGGCCCGAGCTCCCGCTGCCGGGCGGCGAGCCCCGCTCGGGCCCAGCCGGGGAGCAACTCGCGGCAGGCCACCCACGCGATGGCCAGGACGGCGAAGACGAGGAGCGCGAGGACGCCCTGATTCAGCAGGGCGGACTTGAATGCGGTCGTGAGGGTCGAGTTGCCCGGGTTCAGCCCGGCGGTCATTCCCGGCACCGGATCAGCCCGGCCGGTGTGCCGCCAGGCTGGCGGCCCAGGTATTGAGCTCCTGTGCGGTCAGCGCGCCCACGACGTGCTTGACGATCAGATGGCGGGAGTTGAGGAAGAACGACTGCGGCAGTGCCAGGACGCCGTAGCCGACCGCGGTCTTTGCCGGGAACGGGTCGAACGCCACCGGGTACTGCACGCCCTGGGCCTTGACGAACTTCAGCGCCGGTCCGGTCTCGTCGTTGGAATCGATGCCGATCACCAGCACCTGGCCGTGATGGCTGCGGTAGAAGGACGCCAGCAGCGGCGTCTCCCGCTTGCACGGCGCGCACCAGGACGCGAAGAAGTTGATGATCACAGGGCGGCCGGCCAGCCCGGTCAGCGAGATCGTGTGGCCCGGCTGCCCGAGTTCGGCGAGCGCGAAGGCCTTGGCCGCCTTCGGCTTGGCCGTGGCCTTTGCCGGGCTGCTGGCGGTGAGCCCGATGATCACGCCGGCGCCGAGCACCGCCACGGCGGCGATCGCCAGCATCACCTTCGACCGGCGAGCCAGCGGCGGCCTGGAGCCGCCGGACTCGGCGGTCGGGCTGCCGTCCATGCGTGTGTCAACCCCTCGGCGGATCTGGCCAGGCGCCTGGATCTGGCCAGGCACAGTGCCGAATTTATCGCGTCTGCGCACCAGAATTGGCCGTGCCCGCGAGTTCCGGGCGGCCCGGAGCCGAACTGGTTATCGCGATGTCCCCGGCTAGCGCGGATTGCCCGCCGCCGGCCGGCTGGTCCGCGTCCCGCCGCCGGGCCGCGGAGCCTGCTGCTGGCACGGGGACCTGACCGGGTAACGTGTCTGCTGGCGCGGCAGCGCTGCCAGGCCTGATGCGTACGCCGGCAGCCGGGTCGGACCGCGGGAAAGTTTGCTGTATCGGGTCGCGAAGGCGGGGCATTGACACACGTCACGGACGCGCTCGGCACCGGGATCGCCGAGCCGGGCCGACCCGGTGACCTGGCGCCAGGCCGCCGTCGGCTGACCGCGGTCGGGCGCGCCCTGTTCCTGTTGACCAAGCCGCGCATCATCGAGTTGCTGCTGGTCACCACCCTGCCCACCATGCTGCTCGCCGACCGGGGCCTGCCGTCGCTGCGGCTGATACTCGGTCACGCTGGCGGGCGGTGCGCTGGCGGCCGCCAGCGCGAACACGCTGAACTGCTACATCGACCGCGACATCGACGCGGTGATGAAGCGCACGTCCCGGCGCCCGCTGGTCGCGCGGGGCGGGACCGCCGTGGTCAAGCCCGGCGAGGCGCTGGCGTCGGGCATCCTGCTCGGCGTTGCTGTCGACGCGTGCTGCTCGGGCGTCCTCGCGAACTGGCTGGCAGCGGCGCTCGCCGACGGCGCGATCCTGTTCTACGTCTTCGTCTACACGCTCGGGCTCAAGCGCCGGACCGCGTCCAACATCGTGATCGGCGGGGCGGCCGGCTGCTTCCCCGTGCTGGTCGGCTGGGCGGCCGTGACCGGCAAGGTCAGCGTGTGGGCCGGCGTGCTGTTCGCGGTGATCTTCTTCTGGACGCCGCCGCACTTCTGGGCGCTGGCGATGAAGTTCAAGGACGACTACGCCGCGGCCAACGTGCCGATGCTGCCGGTCGTCGCGGCCCCGGCGGTGGTCGCGCGCAAGATCGTCGCTCTACTCCTGGGCCATGGTCGCGGCCACGCTGGCGCTCGCGCCGTACGCGGGCTGGATCTACGGCTGCTGCGCGCTGGGCGCTCGGCGGGTGGTTCCTGGCCGAGGCGCACCAGCTGCGCGGCCGCATCGCCGCGGATTCGGCTGGGAACGGGGCCGCCGCCCCGATGCGGCTATTCCATCTCTCGATCGTGTATCTGACGTTGTTGTTCGCGGTTGTCGCCGTCACCGCGCTGCTGCTGCCAGTCGGCCGCTGGTAACTCTGAGACACAAGCAAGCCCACGTTCCGTTACCTAGAGTGACGCAAGTATTGCGCTTCCTTGACCTAACCACCCAGCGGGCCGGCCATGCTAGGTCCATGGCCTGGACCCGCAGGGCATTTCTCGGCGCGGCTGCGGCGGCCGCGCTGCCCGCGGCGGCGTGCTCGGACAATGGCGCGACCGCGTCGCCCCGCGGCACGGTGGCAGCGGGCCGCACCCCGGCGGTGCATCGTCGCGCGGTCCCGGAGAATGACCTGCCGGGCGACCCGCACTGGTGGATCACCAAGCTCGGCGCCCCGAATGCGATCCAGGGCTACGCGGGGCAGGCCAGCGTGCTGCCCGGCGAGCCGGTGCACCTGTACGTCTCGACGACGGCGCGCGAGTTCCGGGCCACCGCCTTCCGCATCGGCTGGTACCGCGGCGACCTGGCCCGCAGGCTCTGGCGGTCCCCGCCGGTGCGCGGGCACCGGCAGGCGGCGCGCCGGTTCGCCGGCCAGACCAGGACCGTGCACACCACCTGGGGCAGCGACGCTCACGGTGCCGACCGACGACTGGCCGGCGGGCGCCTACCTGATCCGGCTGGACGCCGACAACGGCGCGCAGCGCTACGTCCCGCTGACGGTCCGCTCGGCCAGCACGGCCGGCAAGGTCGTGCTCAAGCAGGCGGTGCCGACCTGGCAGGCGTACAACACCTGGGGCAGCTACGACCTCTACCTCGGGCCCGGCGGCTACGCCGACCGCTCGCTACGTCGGTCAGCCTGGACCGGCCCGGTGACTTCGACGGCGCGTACCTGTTCATGGTGTACGAGCGCAAGCTGGTCAACCTCGCCGAGCGGCTCGGGCCTGCCGCTGGCGTACCTGACCAGCATGGACATCGCCAGCGATCCGACGCTCGCTGGACGGCGCCAGCGCGCTGATCTCGCCCGGCCACGACGAGTACTGGAGCCCGCAGGAGCGCGCGCATCGTCACCGCGGCCCGCGACCGGGGCGTGAACCTGGCCTTCCTCGGCGCGAACGCGATGTTCCGGCGGACCCGGCTCGCGCCCAGCCCGCTCGGCGCGAACCGGCAGGTCATCTGCTACAAGACCGAGCTACGACCCTGGATCCGATGTACGGCAAGCACGATCGACCTGGTCACCAGCGACTGGCGGGAGCCGCCGCACCCCGATCCCGAGTCCTCGCTCATCGGCACCCTGTACGAGGGCTACCCGGCCATCAGCGACTTCGTGGTGCACGCCCCGCACGCCTGGATGTTCGCCGGCACCGGGGTGCGCAAGGGCACGACGTTCCGGCAACCTCATCGGGGTCGAGTATGACCGGGTCACCCCCGGCTACCCGCTGGAGCGGCCGATCCAGGTCCTGTCGCACTCGCCGCTCGTGTGCAAGGGCGTGCACAGCTTCGCGGACTCCGCCTACTACACCCACAAGGGCGGCGCCGGCGTCTTCAACGCGGGCACGATGCGCTGGGTGGAGGCGTTCGCGGCGCCCACCTACGGCTGGGGGATCAGCCGCGGCCACGACGCGCTTCACCAGGCGGGTGACGGCCAACGTGCTGCGGGCGTTCGCCGAGGGCCCGGCCGCGCACAAGTACCCGGCGCACGACAACCTGGCGCCGATGCACGAGCACGTCGGCGATCCGGTCGGCACCGAGGGCGCGGTCACCGCGCAGTAGCCGAGCCGCCGCGCGGGCGGCCATGCGTGGCCGCGCAGTCTGGTAAAGCCCCTGTCCGGCTCGCTCTGTTTGCGGAACCGGCGGCTATTGTGGAGCCCATCGGGGAGACGCTGCAGCGTGAATGGCGGGGTGAGCAAGGATGCGCAAGCTGAGCACCCGGGCCCGGTGGGCGGTACCGATCGGGGTCGCGACCGCCGTCGGGGTCGTCATCGCGGCCTCCGCGGTGGCCAGCGCGGCGGAGCCTCGCTCTGCCGCCGCGGACGCGTGGCCCAGCTGATCACTGAGGTGCAGCAGGCCGTCGGCGAAGCCGCTCGGGCCGCTGACGGCAACCGTGCAGGAGATCGCGAACCTGGGCCTGCCCGCCCTGCCGCAGGGCGGAGCGCTCGGCGGCCAGTCGGGCCCGGCGGCCATGACCAATCCGCTCGCGGGCACCACGACCGTCAGCATCTGGTACCGCGACCCGCAGCACATCAGGATCGCCGAGCCCGCGCCGCTGGGCGAGAGCGACCTGCGGCTGGACGGCACGCAGGCTGTGGCTGTGGAACAGCAAGAGCCAGACCGCGACGCACGTGCTGCTGCCCGCCCGGCTGCCGCACGGCAGCCCGGGCGCTGCCGGGACCGCGGGTGGTGCCGGGACCGCCGACCCTGCCAGGCCGCGAGCGAGCTCCAGTCGCCGGCGGCCGACGGCCAGGCAGCTGCTCGAGCGCGGCTGGCCCGTCCACGAGCGTGCGGATCGGCCCGAACGCGACGGTCGCCGGACGACGCCGCGCTATCAGCTGGCGATCGCGCCGAAGGGCTCAGGCTCGCTGGTCAGCCAGATCCTTATCGCGATCGACGCCCGCAGCGCACGTCAGCCGCTGCGCGTGCAGGTGTTCGCGCGCGGCTCGTCCGCGCCGGCGTTCCAGCTCGGGTTCACCGCGCTCACGTTCGGGGCTCCGGCCGCTTCGAACTTCACGTTCACGCCGCCGCCGGGCGCGAAGGTCAAGACCGATCAAGGTCCCGGCCGCGCCGCCCGGCGGGCTGATCAAGGGCCTGACGGGCCTCGGCGCCGCCGGCCTCGGCGCGGCCGGGTCCAGTCCCGCTCGCCGTCATCATCGGCGGCAGCGCGGCCCGGGCAGCATGAGCACGTACAGCTCGACTCTGCAGATCGGGCAATCCGCTGGCGATGCCCGCCGCACCGGCGCCGCTGCCGAAGGCGGTCGCGCGGCAGCTGCGCGCCAGCCTGATCGCGCACCTGCCCAAGTCGATGAAGGGCGCGCAGCGGCGCGAGGCCGTCAGGCAGCTGGAGCGCAGCATCCAGGCCGGCTCGCAGACGACCTGGATCTCGACGACTGCGCCGGCCACGCCGCCGCCCGGGTTCGGGCCGGCGCGCCGAAGGTGCTCGGGTCCGGCTGGACATCGGTGGTCGCGACACCCGCGAACCCGGCCGTGGCGGCGGCCGTGCAGCAGTTGCTCAGCGCGAAGACGACGGCGATGCTCGGCGGCGCGCAGCCGCTGACCCAGACTCCGACCGCGGCCGGCCAGGCGCAGGCGCCCGCGGGCCCAGATCTGGCGGTGCTGCGCGCGGTGCTGAAGGCGACCACGCCGGTGCAAGGGCAACTGGGGCAGCGGCCGGCTGCTGCGCACCACGCTGCTGACCGTCCTGATCACCAGCAAGGGCCAGATCCTGGCCGGCGCGGTCACGCCGTCGGTGCTGTACGCCGACGCGGCGTCGCTGTGCCCGGTGAGCCGAAGGGCGCGGACGGCCGCATGAGCGTCCAGCCACCGGCCGACGAGGTCAGCTTCGGCGCCGGCCGGCTGGCTCGACCGCGAGCCGGCCGAGGTGTCGGAGCGGCACGCCGACGCCGCCGCGCCGCCGCTGGACGGCTACGCGCTGGCCACTAGCGGGCTCAGCAAGCGGTTCCGCAGCGGCCAGCTCGCCGTCGACGGCCTGGACCTCGCGGTGCCGACCGGCTCGGTATACGGCTTCCTCGGGCCGAACGGGTCGGGCAAGACGACGACGATCCGGATGCTGCTCGGGCTGATCCAGCCGACGGCGGGCAGCTACCAGGTGCTCGGCGCTGCCGATGCCCGACTACCAGACCGACGCGCTGTCGCGGGTCGGCGCGCTGGTCGAGGGTCCCGCGTTCTACCCGCACCTGTCCGGCCGGGCCAACCTGGCCAGGCTGGACGCCGCCGACCGGACGGCCAGCCCGGCGACCGCGGCCGAGCCGGATCGACGCAGGCGCTGGACCGGGTCGGGCTGCTGGCCGCAGCGGACAAGAAGTACCGCGCCTACTCGCTCGGCATGAAGCAGCGGCTGGCCATCGCCGCCAGCCTGCTCGGCGCCGCGCGACCTGGTGATCCTCGACGAGCCGACGAACGGCCTCGACCCGCAGGGCACCCGCGAGGTCCGGTCGCTGATCCGGCAGATCGCCGCGGACGGCACCACGGTGTTCGTGTCGTCGCACCTGCTGGCCGAGGTCGAGCAGATCTGCACCCACGTCGGCGTGATGCGCACCGGCCAGCTGGTGTTCTCCGGGCCGCTGAGCCGAGCTGCGCAGCGGCGCGACCCGGATCGCTGATCCGCACGCCGCAGCCGGAGCTGGCCGCCAAGGTGCTCGCCGACCTCGGGCTGACCGACATCCGCCAGGCCGGCCGGGAGCGTGAGCGCCGACCTGGGCGAGCTCGCGCCGGAGCTGATCAACGAACGGCTGGTGCGCGCGGGCGTGCCGGTGGCCGGGCTGGAGACGCCCAGGCCGGAGCCTGGAGGACGAGTTCGTGCACCTGACCGGCGAGGGCTTCAATGTCGACGGCTAGCCGCGCCGATGCATGCAAGCGCGCGCCCGCTGCCCGGCGCTGTGGCGGCTGCTACTGGTCCGAGCTGAAGCTGGTCTTCGGCCGGCCGCGCAACCGGGCGATGCTCGCCGTGCTCGGCCGCCGTCCCGATCGCCTTCGGCATCCTGTTCCGGCTGACGATCAACTCGCTGCAGCAGCGGCGCGGGCGGCGGCGGCGGTCCGGCGTTCCTCAACGCCCTCGCCGGGAACGGCGTGTTCCTCGCGCTCGTGGTCCTCGACGTTCATGCTCACCGTCTCATGCTGCCGCTGGCGGTGGCCGTCGTCGCGGGCGACGCGATCGCGGGCGAGGCCGCCCTCGGCACGCTGCGCGGGCTGCTGACCGTGCCGGCCGGCCGGGCCAGGCTGCTGGCGATCAAGTACGCCGTCGATCGTGATGTTCTGCCTGACGGCCTGCCTGCTGGTGGCGGCGGTGGCGCTGATCATGGGGCTCGCTTCTGTTCCCGATCGGCCCGGTCACGACGCTGTCCGGCACGACCGTCTCGCTCGGCGCCGGCGTGCTGCGGGTGCTGCTGGTCGCGGTCTACTGCGCGGCCGCGCTGGCGTCGCTCGGCGCGATCGGGCTCGCCGCGTCGACCTTCACCCAGCACCCGGTCGGCGCGATCGCCGGCCTGCTGGTCGTCGTCGTCGGCAGCGAGATCGCCGATCAGGTCCCCCAGCTGTCGGGGATCCACCCGTACCTGCCGTCGCACTTCTGGCTGACCTGGGACGGGCCTGTTCCGGACGCCGGTCGCGTGGTCCGGCATCGGGCACGGGCTGCTCGTCGTTCGCGGTGTACTTCGTCATCTTCGGCGCCGTCGCGTGGGCTCGTTTCACGTCGGCGGACATCACCAGCTAAACGCGCCGATGGCCAGCTCCGGCGCCAGTAGTCCACAGCCAGCTCGGCTGGCGGCCGCGCTCGCGGCCGGCGCGAGATAGCGTTGCCTACGTGCCAGCGGAGCTACCCGGAGTCGACGTCCTGCTCAAGGCGGCCGTGTCCGGTATCGGCGGATCAGAGCGGCCCGGCCAGGTGGCGATGGCCGACGCCGTGCAGCAGGCCATGCGAGTCGGGCCAGCACCTCGCCGTGCAGGCGGGCACCGGCACCGGCAAGTCGCTCGCCTACCTCGTGCCCGCCATCCGGCACGCGCTCGGCGACGGCGGCACCGTCATCGTCTCGACCGCCACGATCGCGCTGCAGCGCCAGCTGATCGACCGGGACCTGCCGCGGCTGGCGGCGGCGCTGCGCCGAGCAGCTCGGCCGCGAGCCGGTGTTCGCGATCCTCAAGGGCCGCCGCAACTACCTGTGCCTGCACAAGGTGCACGGCGGGCCCGGCCGAGGACCCAGAGCGACACGCTGTTCGACCCGCGCTCGGTGTCCGCGATCGGCCGCCAGGTGCAGCGGCTGCACGAATGGGCGGCCAGCACCAAGACCGGCGACCGGGACGAGCTGATTCCCGGCGTGGACGAGCAGGCCTGGCGGCAGGTCTCGGTCAGCGCCCGGGAGTGCATCGGCGCGCAGAGATGCCCGTTCGGCACGCAGTGCTTCGCCGAGCTGGCCCGCGAGGCGGCGGGCGAGGCCGACATCGTCGTGACCAACCACGCGCTGCTCGCGATCGACGCGATGGAGGACTACGACATCTTCCCCGAGCACGACATCGTGATCATCGACGAGGCACACGACCTGGTCGACCGGGTCACCTCGCGTCGCCGCGCGACGAGCTGTCGGCGTCCGGGGTCGAGATGGCCGCGCGGCGGTGCGGCCGGATGATCGCCGAGGACCTGACCGGCCGGCTGCGGGCAGCCGGGCGAGGGCCTGGCGTTCGCGCTGGCGGAGACCGAGCCGGCCGGCTCGACATGCTGGCGGAGCAGCTGGCGACCGCGCTCGCGTCGGTCCGGGACTGCGCCGCCGGCTGCGCCGCCGACCTGCGCAGTGCACGCCAACGGCGATGAGACACCGAGCGGCTGGCGGCGACGCAGGGCCGCCACGGTCGCCGCTGGACGAGCTGGCGGAGAACGCCGAGCGGATGCTCGGCGGCGTTCGTCCCGGAGATCGCCGGCGCGGACCGACGTCGTGTGGCTGGACCGGCCGTTCAGCGAGGAATCGAACCGGCCGGACACGCTGCACGTCGCGCCGCTGCAGGTGGCCGGCCTGCTCGCGGAGACGGCTGTTCAAGCCGCGGACCGTCGTGCTGACGTCGGCGACGCTGACGCTGGGCGGCTCGTTCGAGCCGCTGGCCCGGCAGTGGGGCCTGCCGCAGCCTGGCAGCGACGGCTCAGACTCCGACGCGGACGAGCCAGGCCTGGCAGGGGCTCGACGTCGGCTCGCCGTTCGACCACCGCGCGCAGCGCGATCCTGTACGTCGCGCAGGCACCTGCCGCCGCCCGGCCGGGACGGCCTGTCCGACGCCTACCTGACCGAGCTGCGCGAGCTGGTCGAGGCGGCCGGCGGCCGCACGCTCGGGCTGTTCTCCTCGATGCGGGCGGCCCGGCAGGCGGCCGACGCGCTGCGCGGACGAGATCGGCGTCCCGCTGCTGTGCCAGGGCGACGACTCGACCGCGCTGCTGGTCAGCCAGTTCGCCGCCGACGAGCCGAGCTGCCTGTTCGGCACGCTGTCGCTGTGGCAGGGCGTCGACGTTCCCGGCCGCGCGCTGCAGCTGGTGGTGATCGACCGGATCCCGTTCCCGCGGCCGGACGACCCGCTGGCCTCGGCCCGGCAGCGCGCGGTCGCGGCGCGCGGCGGCAACGGCTTCATGACGGTCGCGGCGGCGCAGGCCGCGCTGCTGCTCGCGCAGGGGACGGGCCGGCTGCTGCGCACCGTCGACGACAAGGGCGTGATCGCGGTCCTGGACCCGCGGCTCGCGACGGCGCGCTACAGCGGGTTCCTGCGCGCGTCGCTGCCGCCGTACTGGACCACGTACGATCCGCAGATCGTGCGCAGCGCGCTCCGCCGTCTGGCGGCAGCGCGAAGCCGCGCCCAGCGGCGGAGCCGTCTGGCTAACGACCGCGGGCCGTCTGGCCGCGGAACCGCGCCCAGCGGCGGAGCCGTCTGCCTGAAGACGAGCGTCGGGGACGTCCGGCCAAAAGCTGACGTCCGATTCCCGCCAGACATCCGCCGCTGCCGTTCATGATCATGGAGACATGGCGGACTTCGAGGTACGGGCGATCGATGCAGACGTGGTCAGCGAACTCCTGCGAGGCCGACGACGCGGGCAACCCGCCGCGGCTGCTGACCGACGACGAGGGCGGCGCGCCGCTGCGGTGCTGTCTGCGGGCGGCCGAGCCGGGCGAGCATGTCGCGCTGGTGTCGTACGCGCCGCTGCGCCGGTGGGCGCGCGCGACCGGCGCGCGAGCCGGGCCCGTATGACGAAGTCGGCCCGGTGTTCATCCACGCCGGCTCGTGCCCCGGCCCGGACGGGACCGGGTACCCGAAGTGGCTGGCCGGCGGGCGCCGGGTGTTCCGCGCGTACTCGGCCGGACGGCGGGATTCTCGCGCGGCCGGCTGTTCGACCCCGATGCCCGGACGCAACCCGGCGGCGGCCGAGCTCGGTGCTGGCGGAGATGTTCGACGACCCGACGGTGGCAGTCGTGCACGCCCGGGCGCTGGAGTTCGGCTGCTTCACGTTCGAGGTGCGCCGGGCCTCGTAGACCGCACCCGTCCCGCGACCTTTGACAATCCGGCACTAATTAGGAAGGTTTCCTAATAATACCTTTTGCCGGCTGAGTCGAACGAGAGGAAGCGCGGCCATGCTGCGGACGCGTGTGCTTGCCGGAGTCGGCGCGCTGGCTTGCGTCGCCGGGCTGATGACGACGGCCGCGGCACCAGCCAGCGCGGTCCCCGCACCGCAGCGCCGGGCGGGCGCGAGGCACGGCGTACGGAGTACGCCCGGCAGCTCTAGTCGCTGGGGACAGCGGTTACAGCACGTCGTGGCCGGGGTGCGGCTCCGGTCGGGCACCGAGGCCGCGACCCGCTCGGCCGGGATCGAGCCCAGCCGGCCGGCCTGGTAGTCCTCGAACGCCTGCACCAGCTCGGCGCGGGTGTTCATCACGAACGGCCCGTACGCGGCGACCGGCTCGCGGATCGGCGCGCCGCCGAGCACGAGCACGTCCAGCTTCTCGCTCGGGCCGTCCATCTTCCGCTCCGCGCCGAACGTCAGCACGTCGCCGGGGCCGAACACGGCGAGCTGGCCGGTGCGCACCGGGCGCTTGTCGGCACCGACGGTGCCCGAGCCCGGCGAGCACGTAGCCGAGCGCGTTGAAGTCCTTGCGCCACGGCAGCCGGAGCTGCGCGCCCGGCTCGACGGTCGCGTGCAGCAGCGTGATCGGGGTGTGCGTCACGCCGGGACCCGGGTGCCCGTCGATGTCGCCGGCGATCACCCGGACGAGCGCGCCGCCGTCGGGCGAGCTGAGCAGCGAGACCTGCCCGGCGCGGATGTCCTGGTACCGGGGCGCGGCCATCTTCAGCCGGGACGGCAGGTTCACCCAGAGCTGGAAGCCGTGGAAGAGGCCGCCGCTCACGACGAGTTCCTCGGGCGGCTCCTCGATGTGCAGGATGCCGCCGCCGGCGGTCATCCACTGGGTGTCGCCGTTGGTGATCAGGCCGCCGCCGCCGTTGGAGTCCTGGTGCCGGAACGTGCCGTCGATGATGTACGTCACGGTCTCGAAGCCGCGGTGCGGGTGCCACGCAGTGCCCTTGGGCTCGCCCGGCGCGTAGTCCACCTCGCCCATCTGGTCCATGTGGATGAACGGGTCGAGCGCGCGCAGGTCAACGCCGGCGAACGCGCGGCGGACCGGGAAGCCCTCGCCCTCGAAGGCCGACGGCGCCGTGGTCACCGAAAGCACCGGGCGATCCTGCGTCACCGCCTGGTCGGGCTCGCTGATCCTCGGCAGCAGCAGGATGTCGGCAACGGTCACGGCTGGCATGACTACCTCCTCGGTATCTAGTCTGCCTCTGCAACATTAATTGAACGCGCAACATTCCCGCTCGAGCTCTGCGCCTGGATCGCCGAATACTCCCGTACCGGCCGCCATCGCTCACTGTGCACGGATTCGAAGTGCCGCCTGCAGCGGCACAGTCGCATCGCGCTGGAGCCCACGTAATCCGGGCATATCGTCGCCGCTAACGGATCAGTGTGACTGGGGTTACTCGTCAGTAGTGAACTGCGTCTCATTCGGAAACCGAGGTCGCGTCGCGGCGCGTCGATTCCCGTAACGCAGCGAGACACTGCGGGATCGGGAGAACGGACTGACTGATGACGATACAGCGCAGGCACGACCGGCACGTTCACCCGAAGCGCGATGCTCGTCGCGGGCGCGTCGGCGGCACTGACCGGGATCGGCACGGCGACCGCCAGCGCGGTCAGGTGCGGCGCACGAGGACGCGCCCGTCGTCCGGCACTCGGGTCGGCGACAGCCGTGTCGCTTCGCACTTCCACCCGCAGGGTGGCGCCCGGCGGCGTTCTGCCTACGAGCCGGTCCGGCCGACCTCGCTGGGCTGGGGCCAGGTCAAGCAGATCCAGGGACACCGGTCTGACCGCACCGGCGCGAAGAGCGCCCGAGCCGAACCGGTGACCCGGCCCGCGAACCGGGCTCCCCAAGACTCCGCGTGCCTGCCTGGGCCTGGCTGAGCCGGGCAGGCACGCGGCACCAACCCCCGCCCCCCGCGGTCGCGATCCCCCCGGTCCGGTCCGCACCCGCCGCGGCTGTCCCCCGGCCGCGGCGCCCCCCCAAGGCGGCCCGGATCCCCCCGGTCTGGTCCGCACCCGCCGCGGCTGTCCCCGCGGCCGCGGCGCCACCCCCGAGGCGGCCCGGATCCCCCCGGTCTGGTCCGCACCCGCCGCGGCTGTCCCCCCGGCCGCGTCGCCCGGGCCGGGCCCGCCTTCCCCCGTTAGGCGGGCCCGGCCCGCGGGCCACGTGGTCATATGCTCGGCCCGTGACGATTATCCCCGACACCAAGGACTGGACCTGGGTGCTGCAGCGCCCCTGCCCGGAGTGCGGCTTCGACACGAGCAACTTTCGCGCGCGAGGAAGTCGCCGGCATGATCCGCGATGTCGCGCAGCGCTTCCACGGCCTGCTCACCGGCCCGGGTGACCATCGCCAGCGCCCGGTACCCGGCAAGTGGTCAGCGCTCGAGTACGGCTGCCATGTGCGGGACGTGTTCCGGCTCTACGACGAGCGACTGAACCTGATGCTGACGACCGACGGCCCGCACTACCCGAACTGGGACCAGGACGTCACCGCCATCGAGGACGGCTACGCCGAGCAGGATCCGGTGCGGGTCGCCGCCGAGATCGTCGAGGCCGGGACCGCGATCGCCGCCCGGTTCGACACCGTCAGCGGCGACCAGTGGCAGCGAACCGGGTTCCGCAGCGACGGGGCGCAGTTCACGGTCGAGTCATTCGCCCGGTACTTCGTGCACGATCCGGTACACCATTACCACGACGTCACTGCCTGAGGGCGGGGCTGGCCGATGGCCAGGGCGGGCTGACGGCGCGGGCTGGCTGACTGTTAGGGCTGGTGGGCCGGCCCCGGCAGCGGCAGTCCGGCTTCGAGGTGGGCCAGCCCCGCGTCGATCCGGTCGAACATTGCGTTCACGTCGGCGGGCGGTCCGCCGCCCACGGCATCGTCGCGGCCATGATCACGCCGATCATGGCCCCCGCCAGGTTCCTGATCGCGACGTCGTCTGGCGAGCCGCCGACCCGGCGGGCGATCGCGGCGCTGATCTGGTCGATGGTCCGGACGAACTCATCGAGCGCCCTGGCCCGGATCTCCGGCACTGACATCGTCAGCTGCGTGGTCGTGCCGAAGGTCGCGAGGTCCTCGGCTGACAGCTGCTCGCGCATCGCGGCGGCCGCGGCCCGGAACGCCGCGACGGGTGAGAGCTCTGGCGGCTGGGCCTCCAGTTCGGCGAGCGCGAGGATGTCGAAATCGTCCTGCAGTACCACGTCCTCCTTTGTCGGGAAGTACCGGAAGAACGTGGCCGACGACACCTCGGCCGCGTCGGCTATCTGCTCGACCGTGGTCGCCGCGTACCCCTGCGCCAGGAACAGCCGGAGCGCGTGCTGCCGGATGGCAGCACGCGTCCTGGCCTTCTTACGCTCCCGGAGACCGGCCTGCGTCATGTTCATCATTGTGCCTCCGGGGCGGCCCGCCGATGGACCCGGCCACACCGGCCGTCCGTCCGCCGCTGCCCGAAACGTGTCGCGCGGTCAGCAGCCGGGTGCTGGTGGCGTTGCGGGGGATGAACAGCGCGGCGAGCACGGCCGCCGCGATCGCGATGCCGGCGCAGATCCAGAGCATGACGTCCAGTCCGCTGGTGTAGGCCGAGCGCACCGAGGCCGAGCAGTCCGGCCGACAGCGGCGCGGGCAGCTGGTGGGCGACGGCCACGCCGGCCGCGACGCTGCTGCGGGCCGCGTCCGCGGCCCCGGCCGGCAGGCCCGCCACGTGCAGCTTGCTCTGGTAGACGGTCGCGATGACGGTGCCCAGAACCGCGACGCCGATGGTGGCGCCCACCTGCCGCATCGCGGTCAGCAGGGCGGAACCGGACCCGCTGCGCTCGGGCGTGAGCGCGCCGAGGGCCGCGTTGAGCATGGTCGGCATCGCGAGCCCGAGACCGAGCCCCGTGAGCGCGAACCAGGCCATCATGAACCCGGTCGCGGTGGTCGTGCCGGTGCTGGTGCCGAGCAGCATCGCCACCGCCATGATCCCGAAGCCCGCCGCTCCGATGACCTTCGGGCTGACGCGCGGGCCGGCGGGTTGGCCGTCCGGCCCGGGCGCGGAAGGTCTGCAGCCGCTGCCCGCCGCCGAGCCCGACCAGCATCCCGCCGATCAGCGACAGCATTCGCACGCCGCTGCCTAGCGAGTCGAGGCCGCGCACGTCGAGGTAGTACTGCGGGATCACGAAGAAGATGCCGAACAGCGCGAACGAGATCATGGTCGCCAGCGTTGTGCCCCAGGTGAAGCCGGCGCGACCGGAACAGCGCGAGGTCGATCAGCGGCTGCCCGCCCCGGCGGGTGATAGCCCGCTCCCAGGCGATGAACGCGACGGTGCCGGCCACCCCGGCGGCGATCGTGCCCAGCGTGGCGGCGGCGCTCCAGCCGTCCTTGCCCGCCTCGATGAAGCCGTACGTGAGGGCCGTGAGCCCGGCGCTGGACAGGATCGCGCCGATGACGTCGATCCGCGGCCGCCGTTCGCTGCGCGACTCCGGCATCAGCCAGATCACCGCGGCCGAGCGCGATGACCACGATCGGCACGTTGATCAGGAACACCGAGCCCCACCAGTAGTTGTCGAGCAGCCAGCCGCCCAGGATCGGGCCGAGCGGGAAGCCGAGGAAGGTCGCGCCGCCCACGGTGGCGATCGCGCGCGGCCGCTCCTCCGGCGTGAACATCACCGGCAGCACGGCCAGCGACAGCGGCATGATGACCGCGGCCGCCAGGCCGAGCGCCACCCGCGCGAGGATCAGCTCGCCGCTGCTCACCGAGTATGCGCAGGCGAGCGACGCGAGCCCGAACAGGATCAGCGCCCAGATGAGCAGCTTCTTGCGGCCGTAGCGGTCGCCCAGCAGGCCGGCGGGCAGCAGCGCCGCCGCCAGCACCAGGCTGTAGGCACTCAGGAACCACTGCGCGTCGCTCGTCGAGGCGTGCAAGTCGACCGACAGCGTCGGAATCGCGAGGGTGAGCACGAAGACGTCGAGGCCCACCACCAGCACGCTGAGCGCGAGCGCGCCGAGCGCCCACCAGCGCCGCGCGCCGGACCCGGCCCGTACCTCTGTCAGTTGCGTCATCGCCGCGGATCCCTTCATGCGTGGAACTCTAATATGAGAGACGCTATCAGATGATGAGTGACTAGCGGAAGGGGGCAAGGCTGCCGGCGACCGGACGCGGGATCGCTGCGATGCTGGAAGGCAGCACGGACCGGACAGCAGCGAGCGGCGAGGGAGTCAGCTATGCCGGAGCCACAGGGCGAGGAACTTGCCAGGGTCAGGGCGCGCCGGGAGGAACTGCGCAAGCGGTACCTGCACCCGCTTGCCGACCGCGGGCCGAGCACGGTCAGCGGAGTCCATCACCTGGCGCTGATCTGCAAGGACACCGAGGAGACGATCAGGTTCTACCAGGAATTCCTCGGCTTCCCGCTGGTCGAGCTCGTCGAGAACAGCGACTACGCGGGCTCGAATCACTTCTTCTTCGACATCGGCAATCACAACCTGCTCGGGTTCTTCGACTTCCCCGGCCACGAGCACCCGGCCTGGCAGGAGACGATCGGCGGCGTGCAGCACCTGGCCATCTCCGTCACGGCCGACCAGTTCGACGCCGCGAAGAAGAGGCTCGACGAGGCCGGGGTGGACTACCTCGGGCCCGACCGC
>CAVSCN010000008.1:0-168651 GCA_963726425.1 uncultured Actinomycetota bacterium
CGCCGTTCGACGACGTCAGATCGCCTTCCAGGTCCAGGACGTAGCCCGATTTGACCTGGCTGGCGATGTAGGCGCACGCGTCCTGGCCGTACAGGGTGTTGGAGGCCCGGACGACCATGTAGACCTTGCCCACGCCGACGATGGTGTCGACGGAGACCAGCTGCACGTGGTGCGCGGCCGCGTAGGAGATGGCCGGGCCCAGGCTGGTGGCGGTCTCCGGGTTCACCACGATCGCCTTCGCGCCCTCGTTGACGAGGTTCTCGATCTGCTGGTTCTGCAAGCTCGCGTTCGCGCCGGCCAGCAGCGGGCCGAGCATCTTGACGTGCATCTGCGCTGCGTACTGCTGCTCGTAGTTGATATAGGCGGCCCAGAAGGCGGTGTTGTTATACGTGAGGTCGATACCGATAGTGATCTGACCAGAGGATTTCTTCGCCGCGGTGCTCGATCCGGAGGGACCGGTCGAACTGCACGCGGCCACGAGCACGCCGGCTGAGGCAACCGCGAGGATGCCCAGCAAACGGCCTCTAACGTTCATGGCTCTCCTAACGTAATTTCGAAGCGTATGAGACGGGTGGTGGATTTAGCCGGTTTTCGATCGGTTATCCGCCTCCTAGCTGCTGCCAGACGGAGCCGTGCGGGAATTCGTGGTCGCGCAGCGACTCCGGGCGGAGCGTCGCGGAGAAACCCGGAGCCGACGGGGCGAGGTACCGGCCGGCGCTCACGCGCACCGGATCGGCGAAGTGCTCGTGCAGGTGATCGACGTACTCCAGGACGCGGTCGGCCATCGTCGCCGAGACCGCGGCGAAGTCGAACATCGCGAGGTGCTGGACCATCTCGCACAGCCCCACGCCGCCGGCGTGCGGGCAGACCGGGACCCCGAACTTGGCCGCCAGCAACAAGATCGCGATGTTCTCGTTCACCCCGGCGACCCGCGCGGCGTCGAGGGTGATGACATCCAGCGCGCCGGCCTGGAGCAGCTGCTTGAAGATCACCCGGTTCGCGACGTGCTCGCCGGTCGCGATCTTGACCGGCGCGACGGCCGCGCGGATCCGGGCCAGGCCGAGGATCTCGTCCGGGCTCGTGGGCTCCTCGACCCAGTACGGATCCCAGCCGGCCAGTTCGCCGATCGCGGCGATCGCCTCCGCCACGCCCCACCGCTGGTTCGCGTCTACCGCCACCCGGATGTCCGGGCCCACCGCGTCCCTGGCGAGGGCGAGGCGCTTGGCGTCCGCTGCGATGTCGGCGCCGACTTTCAGCTTGATCTGGGTGAAGCCATCCGCGACCGCCTGCCGGGACAACTGGACCAGCCGCTCGTCGGAGTAGCCGATCCAGCCGGGTGTGGTCGTGTAGGCGGGATAGCCGCGGCGCTCGAGCTCAGCGATCCGCTCCGCCCGGCCCGGCTGGGCCGCGCGGAGGATATCCAGCGCCTCGGCCGGCGTCAGCGCGTCCTCGATGTAGCGGAAGTCGACCAGCCCGACGATCTGCTCGGGACTCAGGCTTGCCAGCAGCCGCCAGACTGGCTGGCCGGCCAGCTTCGCGGCGAGGTCCCAGGCGGCGTTCACGACCGCGCCGATCGCCATGTGCATGACGCCCTTTTCCGGACCCAGCCAGCGCAGCTGACTGTCGTTGATGAGGGCGGCACTGAACCCGCCGAGGTCTCCCGCGACCTCGCTGACACTGCGGCCCACCACGTGGGACCGGAGCGCGGCGATGGCGGCGACCACAACCTCGTTGCCGCGCCCGATCGTGAAGCTCAGCGCGTGGCCCTCGAGCCCGTCGACGTCAGTGCGCAGGACGGCGTACGCGGCCGAGTAGTCCGGATCGGGATTCATGGCGTCCGAGCCGTCGTGCTCGATCGAGGTAGGGAAGCGCACGTCGAAGCAGTCGAGAGCGACGATCCGCGCGGCGGCCCGGCCGGCCGACTCGGCGCCCGCGCGCGGCGCCGGGATCGTCGCGGCAGCCTCTGGCTCGACGTAGGTCACAGCATCTCCCGTCCGCGCAAAACATCCGATCTATTGATCGGATGTTTACACCTGAGACAGGGAACGGGGCAATACCCAATTTCGGGCCTGAACGGGGTGCGGATCGGGGTCCGGGAGGCCTCATCGGCGCGGCGGGACGGGCGTTTGCCGAGCACAGGGCCGTATGCGCTGACGACAAAGATCCGATGAGTGGGACATAGCCGCTTCATAACAAACTGGAAACAACCGATGTCTATGCCGCCTGGGACCGACGGCCGGCGGACGGCGCTTGCCCCCGGAACCGGGTGCGGCGCCCGGCCGGCCCAGCGTCCGGCCCGCCGGCGTGGCGGGCCGAGCGACTTTGCTGCTTGCATTGGTCTCATGGCCCAGCCCGCGGACCACGACGGCATTCACCTGGCCGAACTGCTGGCCGTTCTGTCACTGGCGGCCGACCTCGGCATGGGCCAGCCGATGGAGCACGTGCTGCGGCAGTCGCTGATCGCGCTTCGACTGGCACAGCACCTGGACCTGGCGGACGGCGACCGCGAGGTGGTGTACTACGCCTCACTTGTCGCCTGGGTGGGCTGCCACGTCGACGCGTACGAGCAGGCGAAGTGGTTCGGCGACGACACCGCGCTGAAGACTGACTTCCGCCGGGCCGACTTCGCCACCCAGGCCGACCGGTCCCTGTTCATCCTGCGCCACCTCGGCGCTGACCGGTCGCTCGCCGAACGGGCCAGGCTCGGAGTCTCGTTCATCGGCGACGGGCGCCGCGCCGCCGACGCGATGCTGCAGAACCACTGGCTGGCGGCGGACGCGCTGGCGGCGCAGCTCGGCCTGTCCCAGCGGGTGCGCGACAGCGTCGAGCAGACCTTCGAGCGGTGGGACGGCAAGGGAGTGCCGAAGGGAGCGCGCGGCGCGGACATCCTCATCACCTCGCGCCTGATCACGCTCGCGGACGTCGTCGAGGTGTTCCACCGGGCCGATGGCACGCAGGCGGCAGTGGAAGTGGCCAGGCAGCGGCGCGGCACCCAGTTCGACCCCGAGATCGTGGACGTGCTCGCCAGCCACGCGACGTCCCTGTTCGCCGGGCTGGACGAGGCCAGCAGCTGGGACGCCGTGCTCGGCGCCGAGCCCGCGCTCGGGATCCGGCTGACCGGCGCCGCGTTCGACTCGGCGCTGGAAGCGATCGCGGACTTCGCCGACGTGAAGTCCCCGTACACGCTCGGCCATTCTCGCGGGGTCGCCGACCTCGCCGGTCAGGCGGCCACCGCGTACGGGCTCGGCGACCCCGCCGCCGGCCAGGTCCGCCGGGCCGGGCTGGTCCATGACCTCGGCCGGCTGGGCGTGCCGAACAGCATCTGGGACAAGCGCGGCCCGCTCGGCCACGCCGAAGCCGAGCGCGTCCGGCTGCATCCGTACCTGACCGAACGCATGCTCGCCTACTCACCGGCCCTGGCCCCGCTGGCCGCCATCGCGGTTCAGCACCACGAGCGGCTGGACGGCTCCGGCTACCCCCGCGCGCTGTCCGGCGGGCAGCTGACCCCGGCGGGCCGGCTGCTGGCAGCGGCCGACTACTACCACTCCAGGACCGAGCCGCGCCCGCACCGCCCGGCCGCCACCGCCGTGGAGGCGGGTGCCCAGCTGCAGGCGGAGGTCCGGGCCGGGCGGCTAGACGCCGAGGCAGCCGCGGCCGTGCTGTCCGCCGCCGGGCACCGCAAGTCGCGCCGGCCGGCAGGCCGGCCGGCCTGAGCGCACGCGAGGTCGAGGTCCTCGGTCTGCTGGCCCGCGGCCTGTCGAACCGGGAGATCGCCGAGCGGCTGGTGATCTCCCGCAAGACCGCGGCCCATCACGTCGAGCACATCTACACCAAGACCGGCGCGACCAACCGGGCCACCGCGAGCCTGTTCGCCGCCAGCCACGGCCTGATCGACGACGCGCAAGGGCCGCCTCACCCGGTCGGGTGACGCGGCCCTGGCACCACGTCAGACGGCGGCGGCGCCCCGCTTGCGCAGCAGGAAGAACGCGCTCGGGCCGAAGTAGAACCGGGCCAGCCGCTGCTGGGCGGCGCGCTCGACCGCGAGCATCGCCCGCTCCGGCACCATCGCCTTCAGCACCGGGTGGCGCAGGTTGGACACCGACAGCACCTCCAGCACGTCGAGTCCGACCGCGCTCAGGTCGTACTGGATCGCGCTCGGGTGATGGTTGAAGTACGGCGCGGTGCCGCGCTGACGTGATTCCGCCGTGCGCAGGTCCACCGCCAGGCGAGAAATTCGCTGGCCTCGCATCAGGTGCCTGATCCGGTTGGCGGCGTGCACTGAATTCGCCACCTCGATGACCGCGAGCCCGCCAGGGCGGAGAATGCGGGAAAGCTCGCGGAATTCAGGTCCCGGATCAGGCAGGTGATGCAGGACCCGGATCAGGCTGACCAGGTCCACGCTCTCGTCCGCGAAATCGAGGTGAGCCGCATCCATGAGCTTTCGCTGAATGAAGGAGTGGCCGGGAAAAATGCGCTCGGACAACTCGAGCTGTTGCGTGCTCGGGTCGACGAGCGTGACCTGGTCGGCGTATTCGGCCAGGATGACGCTCAGCCGGCCGAAACCTCCGCCGACGTCAACGGCAAGCCCGAACCTGCGCCCCCGCAGCAGGTGCCGCATGGCGATGACCTCGGCGTTGTGCTCATAGTCTCGGCCAGTCCAGAACTCCGCGTAGTTGAACGCCGAGTCGTTGTAGATATCAGTCTTGCGGATCGTCGTGGTGCCCGGCGTGCTCGCAGGCGATGCGGTCGCAGTCATAGAAACCCCCGACGAGGCCCATATCCGCCGGTGGCGGCCGTCACGCTCGGCAGGTCAATTCTTGACGCAAGCTTTGTCCGGCGCGGACGGAGGACCGTCGCTGGCATTGCCGGCAAGCGGCGTAATTTCGGCGCCGTTCGCGGCGCCGACCCGGCCGGCCGCGGCCGGCACGGTTTCCCGAGGTAATCGCGAATTCAAATGCCCGTCACGAGCCGGGCCAGCATCTTCATCCTTTCGCATACGCAAACTGGCTGCGGGAAATAGCTAATGACAATCGGAGAGGAATCCGAGTCAAAAACGGGGGACTGAATGCATCAAAAGCTCGATACCCTGGCCAAAAGGGGCTTCGTCGTCCTGAACGACTATCAGGGCCCGCCCATCGCTCCGGCGGAGTGGGAGAACCTCGAATACCTGGACTGGAAGAGCGGCGGCGACACTAACTTCGCTCCGCTCGCGTCGGCGACCGGCGAGATGGACTGCCGCGGCTTCTGGGACCACGGCAAGGCCGACAAGTACGGGATCTGGACGTCGAACCGGCAGATCGCGCCGGGCCTGGCCCAGTACGTCGACGACATCGGCGGCAACTTCGGCCGCGTGCGCGTGATCAAGCTCAACCCGAGCGATGAGGCGACAGCGCTGCGTCAGCTGCACCTCGATGACAACAACCGGCTCAACCCCGAGGACACCGGCTGGGTCATCCGTTCCTGGCTCGAACTCGACGACGCGGCGGGCCAGTCCGAGTTCATCCTGCGCGAGGACAAGGACGACCCGGCGACGGAGACGCGGATCACGCTGCACCCGGGCATGCAGATGGTCATCGACACCGAGCGGCTCTGGCACGTGGTCTGGCACCCTGGCCCGCGGCCGCGGTACGCCCTGATCACCTCGTGGGAGACCGACGCCGTCATTGACGGCTGGATCAAGCGCGAGCTGAAGCGCAAGCAGGCGGCTGGCCAGCCGCACCTGCAGGCGGCGCGCTAGTCACTACGGCATCGTTCCGGGGGAACCCTCCCCCGGAACTGCCGATTGTGCTTGCCTAGAAGACAAGACGAGGGGCCCGGCGGTGCACGGCACCGGCCGGGCCCTCGTGGTCGCCTAACGCGAAGATGGGTCTGCCCTCGGCGTGTCTGGCTCCTGCAGAGCTTTAGCGGCCTAGCCGCGCCCTGATCAGCCCGGCGAGCCCGGTCAGCTCCCGCACCCGGAAGAAATAGGCCAGCGCCAGGTAGGCGAGCAGCGCGCAGCCGCCCGCGACGGCGGCGGTGACGAACGCGGTTATCCGCCCGGCCGGCAGCAAGCTGGCCGCTCCGACGGTGAGGGCCAGCGCGAGCACCGCGGCCGGGATGGCGGCCGCGTGCATCCGCAGCAGGCTCGCGCCGATCGCGCGGCCGGACAGGCCGTGCAGCCGGCGGCTAAGCACCAGCCAGGCCAGGATCGACCCGGCCACGTTGCCGAGGCCGAACGCGGCACCGAGCCCGGCCACCACGACGCCCGGCGGCAGCAACGCGAGCGCCAGGTAGCAGGTGCCGACGTTGACGAGCATGGTGACGGTGCCGATCAGGGCGGGCGTGCGGCTGTCGTGCATCGCGTAGAACACCCGCAGCTGCAGCTGGAACACGGTATAGGGCACCAGCCCGAGGCAGAGCACGGCGAACACCTCGCCCATATAGCGGGCGCTGGCGATGCTGGTGGCGCCGTGCGCGAGGAACACCTCGGCCAGCGCGGGCCCGAGCACGGCCAGCACGAACGCGGACGGCACCACCAGCACGCTCGCCAGCCGCACCCCGGTCGAGAAGTCCGCCTTGACCAGGTCCGGCTTGGCCGCGGCGGCGTGCGCGCTCATCCGCGGCAGCAGCGCGGTGATCACTGAGACGCCGACGACCGCGTACGGCATCTGGAACAGCTGCCAGCCGTAGGCGAACGGCGTGTAGCCCGCGCCGTAGCCGGTGTGCGCGCGGGCGGCCAGGACACTCGCCTCGTTGGCGACCCTGGTGGTCACGAACAGCGCCACCTGCGTGGTGATGATGTAGCCGAACATCCAGCCGGCCATCCGCCAGATCTCGGCCAGCTCGGTCCGGCGGAAGTCGAACCGCGGCCGCCAGCGGAATCCGACCCGGCGCAGCGACGGCAGCAGCGCGACGGTCTGCGCCGCCACGCCGACGGTCGTGCCGAGGCCGAGCAGCCGGATCTCCGCTGGCGTAATCGTTTCCGGGCGGACGCCGAAGCCGGCCACCGCGACGAAGCCGAGCAGCACGGCCGAGACCACGATGTTGTTGACCACTGGCGCCCACATCGGCGCGGCGAAGCTACCGCGCGAGTTGAGGATCGCCCCGGCGAGCGAGCACACCCCGTAGAAGAAGATCTGCGGGATGAAGAACCAGGCGAAGATCACCATCAGGTGCTGCTCGGAGCCGGTGACCGAGCCGCTGTACAGGGCGACGATCTGCGGCGCGGCCAGCGTGGCGACCACGGTGATCGCGAGCAGGGCCATCGCGATCATGGTAAACATCCGCTGGTCGTAGGCCTCGCCGCTGTCCTTGTCGCGGGCCACGGCGGAGACCAGCAGCGGCACGATCACGCTCGTGAGGATGCCGCCCAGCATCAGGTTGTAGACGGCGTTCGGGAGCGAGTTCGCCACGTTGTACGCGTCGGCCAGGGCGAAGCCGCCGAGCGCGTAAGCCTGGATGAGCGTCCGGACCAGGCCGGTCAGGCGGGAGGCGAGCGTGCCCGCCGCCATCCCGCCGCTCGACCTGACGATGCTTGCGCGCTGACCTAGTGCTGGTTGCGCGGCTGCCTGGCCGCGGCCTGCCTCGGTCGGCAGTGGCGTCGTCACGCGATTCCCCCGGGTCAGCGGCCGGACGTCCCCCGCGCCCAGGCTGCCAGCCGTTACCTACCCGCAAGCGCGAGAAAGATCACGGCGGCGGGGCCACTGGCCTGGCCGCGGTCGCCGCGATCTCAAGCGCCTTCGGCACGTAGACCCGATAGCCGAGGTCCGCGCGCAAGCCGTGCACCTCGGGCGTGTCCAGGCTGCGCATGAAGTCCAGGATCTGATCGCTGAAGATCTGGCCGGGAACCAGGACCGGGAAGCCGGGCGGATACGGGGTCACGAACGTGGCCGACACGACCTGCTCGCCGTTCTCGACCCGCTGCTGCACCTCGTCGGGCGGCAGGTACTGGCAGAAGCTGTCGTCGTAGGCGAGATAGAAGGCGCGCCGCACGTCTCCTTCCGGGCTGGCCGGCTCGGTCCCGTCCTGAAACGCGGGATGGAACCCGCTGAAGTCCGGCAGCGGGGCGGACGGCGCCGTCAGCCGCAGCACCGCCCGTTCGTACCCGGCCCGCTCGGTCAGGCTCATGTCGGCGATCTGCGCGTCCAGTTCCCTGGCCATGGCGACCAGCACCTCGATCAGGTACGCGACCGAGCTGCGGGTCGTGCCGATCGTGGTCATGAACAGCACGGTGTTCCTGGACGTCTTGTTGATCTGCACGCCGTAGCGGTCCATCAGGTGGCTGCGCTTGAACGCGTCGCCCTCGATGCCGGTCAGCCCGATGTAGAGCGAGACCCTGGACGGGTCCAGCACGAACTCGTCGGCCTCCCAGGCGCGGACCATGTTCGGCAGCCCGGACCGCAGCGGCTGGTCGATGCCGGACTGCCGGTAGTCGGCCGGGATCAGGTCCGCGGTGGTGAGGCAGCGCATGTATTTGCGCAGCAGCGGGTGGTGGTCGACGGCGTCGCGCAGCCGCATCGCGTTCTCGATCTGCTTTTGCACCAGCTCGAACCCCTCCAGCGCGGCCTGCCGCCGGCCGAGGTCGAGCGAGGCCAGGATCTGGTAGTTGGGTGAGGTCGAGGTGTGCGCCATGTAGGCCTCGTGGAAGGTCTCCTCCACCTTCTGGCTGAAGTCCTGGTCAAACACGTGGATCATCGATCCCTGCCGCAGCGACGTCAGGGTCTTGTGGGTGGACTGGGTGGCGTAGACGCGCACCCGCGCCCGGGCCGGATCGGGCAGCAGCTCCCGGTCCAGCAGCGCGGCGTCGTCCGGGTTCTCTTGCGCCAGCCGCTCGGCGTACTCCTCGTACCGGCGCCGGTAGCCAGGCTGGCGCAGCTCGTCGAGCAGAGTCCGGGCCGCGCGCATGCCGGTGCGCGGCCGGTACACGGGATGGAACCGGGCGAACGCGAACCAGGCCTCGTCCCACAGGAACACCAGGTCCGGCTTGATGGCCAGGCACTCGCGCATGACCCGGCCGACGTCATAGACGACGCCGTCGAACGTGCAGTTGGTCAGCAGCAGCATCTTGACCCGGTCCAGCTTGCCCGCCCGCCGCAGCTCAAGCAGCTTGGCCTTGATCTCCCGGAGCGGGACCGCGCCGTACATGGAGAACTGGTTGAGCCGGTAGGCGTCCAGGTAGGCGACCTTCGCGCCGGCCAGCATCAGGCCGTAATGGTGCGACTGGTGGCAGTTCCGGTCCACCAGCACGATGTCGCCGGGCTGGACCAGGGCCTGCACCACGATCTTGTTGGCCGTGGACGTGCCGTTGGTGACGAAGAACGTCTGCCGGGCGCCGAACGTCCTGGCCGCGAGCTGCTGGGCGTCCCGCAGCGGCCCGGTCGGTTCCAGCAGCGAGTCGAGCCCGCCGCAGGTCGCGGACGTCTCGGCCAGGAAGATGTCCAGGCCGTAGAAGTCGATCATGTCCTTGATCCAGTTCGAGTGCACGATCGACTTGGCGTGCGAGATCGGCAGCGCGTGGAAGACCCCGGTCGGCCGGTGGCTGTAACGCCGCAGTGCGCTGAAGAACGGGGCGTCGTACCGGGCGGCAACCCCGTCCAGGATGCTCAGGTGCAGGTCCAGCGTGCCCTCGCGGGCGTGAAACACCCGGCGGAAGTGATGGCTGAGCCGCCCGGCCAGGTCCTCGACGGCGATCTCGGCCATGAAGTAGAGGTCCAGCTCCGGCCGGATCCGGGCGAGCGCGCGGGCCAGCTCCTGGGCCCGGTCATCGGGCGAGTGCTCCATCAGGTCGGCGGCCGCCGCGCTGCCGGCGAACTGCCCGAGGGCCGAGAGGTCATAGCGCGACCGGTACGCGAACCGGCGGCACACCACGCACGCCTGCAGGGCGAAGTTCAGCCGGGCGGCCAGCACTGCCTCGTCGAAGCTCGGCACGATGACGACCTCGTACACGAACGGGTCGTCGCTGCGCCGCCACCGGCGGATCTCCTCCCGCAGCGCCCGCTCCTGCGCCTCGCTGAGGTCATCGACGATCAGGACCTCGAAATACGGGCGCTGCCGCGCGGACTGGTCCGGCTGCCGTGGGTCAAGGTCGTCCGCGTCGTCCTCGGTCGTCAGGTCGATCGCCCGGCCGCTGCGGTAGGTCTCGGCCACCAGGGCCCGGTTCATCCGGGTCACGGTCGCGGCCAGCCGGTCGTACTTCCCGGCCACGAACAGCCGCTGGACGTGCTGGAAGGCAGCAGGACCGGGAAACGCCCAGAAACGCTCGACCGGCTCGAGCCGGCTGAGCAATTCCTGCACCGAGGTCTCGAGGTCCGGCACCGCGCGCTGTGCCGCGGCCGCCAGCGCCAGCTGGCCGGCCGACTCCTCCAGCGCGGACCAGGCATCGCTCCTGAACTGGCCAAGCCCGTTGTACGCGGGCGCGTGAGCGTCCCGAGCCATCGCGATCACCTCCGGAAATCCACCGCGGCCCGCGCTGCAGCCTCACCCTCACCATGCCTAAGTGCGGCTACCCCGGCAAGAGCTATGAACCGGGCCGGTACCAGGACACTGGGCGCGGCCGGTACATCCGGTCAACATCCGGAATCAGCGCACCCTGACGCCAGGATCGAGAGAACCTAAGAACGGATCCAGAGACTGGTAACAACTTGATAACACCGGGACAAAGGGGGGTGTCCCGCTTAACAGTCAATCTGGGACGATAAGCCCGTTTAACCAGGGTGCCCGCCAACGAGGGCGGAGCGGTATCCGAGAGGAATGCATTGAGATTCGTAGCTGGCGCTGCCGCAGTCGCCTTGTTGGCGAGCGGCATCGGCGCAACCGTATCGGCTGAGGCGGCAACGTCGTCGCCGCAGTTCACGCCCAAGCTGTCGGCCTGGGGCAAGTGCCCCAGCTCCTACAGCGACCTGCAATTCAAAGCCGTGCAGTGCGCCAGGGTCACAGTTCCGCTCAACTACCGCCACCCGAACAACGGCCAGACGACCACGATCGAGATCTCGCGGCTCCGGCATACCTCGAAGCACGACCAGGGCATCATCCTGACCAACCCGGGCGGACCCGGCGGCGCCGGCCTCGACCTCAACATCTTCCTCCGCGGCCAGCTCAGGGCGGAGGGCAGCAAGGCGGACAAGGCGTCGATCGCCGACTATGACTGGATCGGCTTCGACCCGCGCGGCGTCGGCGCCAGCAACGCGATCACCTGTGAGCCCAGCTACTTCAACGGCCCGCGCGACCAGTACAACCCGACCACGCCGAGCCTGCTCAGCTACTGGCTCACGCGCTCGAAGACCTACGCGCAGGACTGCGGTGCCCAGAGCGCCGCGCAGACCGCGCTGCTGAACAACGACACCACGGTCGACTCGGCCAACGATATGAACATGATCCGGGTGGCTCTGCACCAGCGGCAGCTGACCTACTACGGCTTCTCCTACGGCACCTACCTCGGTCAGGTCTACTCGACGCTGTTCCCGACCCACGTGCGCCGGATCATCATGGACAGCAACGTGGACCCGCGGAACATCTGGTACACCGCGAATCTGAACCAGGACATCGCCTTCAACCGCAACGTCAACATCTGGTTCGGCTGGGTGGCTAAGAACTGGCGGACCTACCACGTCGGCCGGACGGCCGCCGCCGTGCACGCCCGGTTCAACGCCGAGGAGGCCAAGCTCAAGACGACCCCCATCGCGAGTGGCGGGTTCACGGTCGGCCCGGACGAGTGGATCGACATCTTCCTGGAGACCGGGTACTACGAGCAGACGTGGCTGCAGTGGACGCAGGCGTTCTCGGACTGGGCGCGGAATCACAACGCCAACGCGGCCGCTGAGATCGTGTCGCTTTACCAGTTCGCCGACTCGCCCGGCAGCGACAACGGCTTCGCCGGTTACAACGCCGTGCAGTGCACCGACATCCAGTGGCCGACCAGCTGGGCCAAGTGGGCCAAGGACAACACCCGGGTCAACAAGATCGCGCCGTTCGAGACCTGGGCCAACGCCTGGTTCAACGCCCCGTGCCTGTACTGGCCGGCCCCGGCCCACAGCAAGACGGCCATGAAGATCAGCGGCAAGCACATCAGGAGCGCCTTGCTGATCGATGAGACGCTGGACGCTGCCACCCCGTTCGAGGGCAGCCTCTACGTGCGTAAGATCTTCCCGAACTCGGTGCTGCTGGCCGAGCCGGGCGGCACCACGCACGCCGACTCGCTGTCCGGCGACCTGTGCGTCGACAACACCATCGCCAACTACCTGGCCTACGGCAAGCTGCCCAAGCGGGACAACCACGCCAAGTGGGACAAGACCTGCAAGCCGCTGCCGAGGCCGGTCCCGTCGGCGAGCTCCGCTTCGGCCACCGCAACGCCGAAGATGAGCCCGTCGATCGCGCGGATGATCCCCGCGGGGCTGCTCGCGCACTAGGCAAGCAATCGCAATAGCTAGGGAACGGGGCTCCGCCCGGTCAAGACCGGCCGGGCGGAGCCCCGTTTGTGTGGCTGCTGACCCGGCGGGGGAAGCCCAGGTGGGTGAGCCACCGCAGCCGGGCGCTCTGGCTGCCCGCCTACGCATTCGCCGTCGTCATGCTCGGCACGACGCTGCCCACCCCGCTCTACCCCCGCTACGAGCGCGAGTTCGGGTTCTCGCCGCTGCTCATCACCGTGATCTATGGCGTGTACGCGGCCGGTGTCATCGCCGCCCTGCTGCTCCTCGGCGGCGTGTCAGATCAGGCCAGCCGCCGGCCCGCCCTGTTCGCCAGCATCATCCTGTCCGCCGCGAGCGCCATCGCGTTCCTGCTCGCAGGCGGCCTCTGGGCCCTGCTCGTCGGCCGGATACTGTCCGGCTTCTCGGCGGGCCTGTGCACTGGCAGTGCGACGGCGGCACTGGTCGACCTGGCGCCGGACCGGCGTAGCCAGGCCAGCGCGCTGGCCACAGCGGTCAACCTCGGCGGCCTCGGCTGCGGCACCCTGCTGGCCGGCCTCCTGGCGACGGTGGGCCCGGCGCCGTTGCGGCTTCCGTTCTGGGTCGACCTGGGCCTGCTCATCGGCGCTTTCGCCGCGGTGCTGCGCATGGTCGAGCCGGTCCGCCGGGCTGGCCGCCCGTGGTTGCCAGCACAGCAGTTCGCGGTCCAGCGGTTGCACGTGCCCGCGCAGGTGCAACCGACCTTCATCCGGGCCGCGGCCGCGGGCTTCGCCGCCTTCGCGTTGTTCGGGCTGTTCAGTGCCGTGGCACCGACGTTCCTGGCATCCGTCCTGCACCAGACCAGCCCGGCGCTAGCCGGCGGCGTGGTCTTCGTCCTGTTCGCCTCGTCTGCCGTTGGGCAGCTCGCGGTGCCGCGCATCCCCGGTCCGGCCGCACTGCCGGCCGGCTGCGCCGGGATCATCGCGGGCGCGCTGCTGACCGGGGCGGCGCTCGCCGCCAGCTCGCTGGGCCTGCTGATCGCCGGCGCTATCGTGGCCGGCACCGGTCAGGGGATTGCGGTCGGTGCCGGGCTGGCGGCGCTGAACACCAAGACGCCGGCCGAACACCGCGGCGAGGTGGACTCCAGCTATTTCGTCGCGGCGTACGCCGGGGTGTCGATCCCCATCATCGGGGTCGGGCTGCTCAGCCAGGTCATCAGTCTGCGCTCGGCTGCGTACGCGCTGATCGCCTTCGTCACGGTGATCACGGCCGTGAGCGCGGCGAGCCTGGTCCGCAACGGTTTCCGTTGACCGGCGCGACGGATTCCGTACCCGTCCCGCCGGCCCGCTGACCACCCAGATCGTTTCATTGCGGCGTTTGGCGCGAGCGTGATAGAAGAGCCGAATGATCGCAGAACCGGACTCCGCGCCGCCCGCCGCCGACGGCCTGGTCAGCGCGCGAGTCGCGGTCCGCGTCACCGGCCTGCGCAAGCACTACGGCGAGGTCGCCGCCGTCCATGACCTCGACCTGACGATCGCCGCCGGGGAGTTCTTCACGCTGCTCGGCCCGTCCGGATCCGGCAAGACGACGCTGCTGCGGATGATCGCCGGCTTCGAGCGGCCCGACGCGGGCCGCATCGACCTCGGCGACCGGGATGTGACCCGGGTGCCGCCGTACGCCCGCAACGTCAACACCGTGTTTCAGGACTACGCCTTGTTCCCGCACATGACCGTGGCGGAGAACATCGAGTACGGGCTGCGGGTCCGGCGGGTCGCACGGCCGCAGCGCCGGGACCAGGTCGGCCGGGCGCTGGACATGGTGCGGCTGACCGGCCTTGGCAGCCGCAAGCCGGCCCAGCTCTCCGGCGGCCAGCGCCAGCGGGTCGCGCTGGCCCGGGCGATCGTGAACGAGCCGGAGGTGCTCCTGCTGGACGAGCCGCTCGGCGCCCTTGACCTCAAGCTCCGCCAGGAAATGCAGCTTGAGCTGCTGCGGGTCCAGCGCGAGGTCGGCATCACCTTTATCTACGTCACCCATGACCAGGAAGAGGCCCTGACCATGAGCGACCGGGTCGCGGTGCTCAACCAGGGCCGGCTGGAGCAGGTCGGTGACCCCATCGAGGTGTACGAGCGCCCGGCGACCCCGTTTGTGGCCGGGTTCATCGGCATCTCGAACCTGATCGAGCGCGATGGAGCGCTGATCACCGTCCGGCCAGAGAAGATCACGTTGCTGGCCGACGGCCAGCAGGCAGCGGCCGGCAGCCACGTCGAGCCCGGCGTCATCCGCGAGGTGAGCTACGCAGGCGTACTCACCCGCTACGTGGTGGCCCTCGACAGCGGCGGCGAACTGGTCGTGGCGCGGCAGAACACGTCCGCGCCGGCCAGCACGCATGACGGCCGCGGCCGCCAGGTCCGTATCGCCTGGCAGCCAGACCAGGCATCCACCATTCCGCAGGGGCGCGAAGAGCAGTCTGCGCCAGGGGAGGCATAGCAGGATGAAAATCAGACCGGTGCGCCACGCGCCGCGCCGTTACCAGGTCGCGCTCGCGGTAGCGGGCCTCGCGCTCATCACCGCGGGCTGCGGCAGTTCGGGCTCCGGCGGCACGCCGTCCGGGACCAGCGGGACGGCGGGCCAGACCGTGCCGACCGCGAAGCTGCCGGTGCTGCAGAAGATCGGCAAGGGCGAGGGCAAGCTCAACCTCATCGCGTGGGAGGGCTACCTGCAGCCGCAGTGGGTCAAGCCGTTCGAGCAGCAGACCGGCTGCCAGGTCAATGCCAAGTACGCGGGTAGCTCGGACGAGATGGTCGCGCTCATGAAGAACGGCGGTGGCGGCCAGTACGACATGGTGTCCTCCTCCGGCGACGCCGACCTGCGGATCCTGTACGCCGGCGACGCCAGGCCGGTGAACGTCAACCTGATCCCGAGCTGGAAGCAGTTCTTCCCGGCGTTCCAGTCGCCGCCGTTCAACACGATCAACGGCGTGCACTACGGCGTGTCCCTGCAGTGGGGACCGAACGTCCTGATGTACAGCAAGAAGGCGTTCCCGACCGCGCCCACATCCTGGAGCGTGATCTACGACAAGAAGTACCAGGGCCAGGTGACGGTCCCGGACAACCCGATCCAGATCGCCGACGCGGCACTGTACCTGGAGAAGCACAACCCGTCGCTCGGCATCACCGACCCGTACGAGCTGACCCAGCCGCAGTTCCAGGCGGCGGTGAACCTGCTGGCCGGCCAGAAGCCGCTGATCGAGAAGTACTGGGACCTCGCCTCCCAGGAGATCTTCGACTTCAAGAACGGCAACGCCACGGTCGGCGCGGGCTGGCCGTACCAGGTCAGCGCCCTGAAGGCGGATAAGTTCGGCATCGGCGACACGATCCCCAGCGAAGGCGCCACCGGCTGGGCCGACACCTGGATGCTGGCCGCGAAGGCACCGGACATCAACTGCGCGTACATGTGGATGCGCTACATCAGCACGCCGCAGGTCCAGGCCGAGCAGGCGGTGAACTACGGCGAGACGCCTGACAACGAGCTGGCGTGCTCCTACATGGACAAGATCCAGGCCGGTTCCTGCGCGGAGTACCACGCGAACGCGCCGACCAGCTACTTCAAGGCGATCGCCCTCTGGAAGACCCCGATCACGACCTGCGACAGCGGCAAGCAGGACTGCGTGCCGTACGCCGACTGGGTGTCCGCGTGGAACACGCAGATCAAATGACGGGCCGCGGCGGCCTGCCCCGGGTCGGGGACCGATGGCGCTGACCCGGGCGGCCGCTCCGGCGCCCGCCGCCGAGGGGTTCTGGCTCCGCGTCTCGGCCGCGCTCTGGCGCCGGCCGTGGGCGCGCGCAACCCTGCTGCTCACGCCGGGCCTGGCCTGGTTCGTGCTGCTCTACCTGGCCGCGCTCGTCGTGCTGCTGATCACCGCGTTCTGGCAGACCAACCAGTTCACCGGCAACGTGGAGCGGATCTGGAGCGTCACCAACTTCACCACGATCCTGACGACGGCGGCCTACCTGGAGGACATCGGCCGCACGGTCGGGATGGCCGCCGCCGTCACTGTGGTAGACGCGATCGTGGCGTTCCCGTTCGCGTACTACATGGCGCGGATCGCGTCCGGGCGCACCCGGACCGCCCTGTTCGTGGCGATCCTGCTCCCGCTCTGGGCCAGCTACCTCGCCAAGGTCTACTCGTGGCTGCTGATCTTCACCCGCGGCGGCCTGCTGGACTGGAGCCTGAGCAAGGTCGGCCTCGGCCAGGTGCACCTGATCTACACCAACTGGGCCGTGTTCACGGTGTTCTGCTACATCTGGCTGCCATTCATGATCATCCCGGTGTACGCGGCCCTGGAACGGATCCCGAACTCGCAGCTGGAAGCGTCCCAGGATCTGGGCGGCCGGACCTGGCGGACGGTGCGGTCGGTGATGGTCCCGCTGGCCCTGCCGGGCATCGTGGCCGGGTCGATCTTCACGTTCTCGCTGACGCTCGGCGACTACATCACGCCGCTGCTCGTCGGCGGCACGAGCGCCAACTTCATGGGCAACATCATCTACACCAACATCGGCATCGCGAACAACGTGCCATTCGCCGCGGCCATGGCCATGGTGCCGATCGTCATCATGGCGGCGTACCTGCTCGGCGCCCGGGCCACCGGCGCGCTGGAGGCGATCTAGGTGGAACCAGCCGGGCTGCGCGTCGCGCTGCGGATCTGGGTCGCGCTAGTGCTCGCGTTCCTCTTCATCCCGATCGCGCTCATCATCTTGTACGCCTTCAACAGCTCGACCATCGAGAGCTGGCCGATCGCGGGCTTCACCCTGCACTGGTTCAGCGTCGCCTGGAATGACCAGCAGGTCCGCGGTGCGCTGCTGCTGTCGGTCCGGGTCGGGCTCATCTCCACGGCGATCGCCCTGGTCCTCGGCTCGGCGGTGGCCTACGCCGTGCACAAGTTCAGGTTCTTCGGCCGCGACGCGATCTCGTTCCTCCTCGTGCTCCCGCTCGCGCTGCCCGGCATCATCACCGGCATCGCGCTGAACTCGCTGTTCGCCTTCACCGGCACGCAATTCGGCACGCTGACGATTGTCATCGGGCACGCGACCTTCTGCATCGTGGTGGTGTTCAACAACATCATCGCCCGGCTGCGCCGGCTGCCCGGCTCGCTTTCCGAGGCATCGATGGACCTCGGCGCGCGGGGCTGGCAGACGCTGCTGCGCGTGACCCTGCCGATGACCGCCACCGCGCTGGTCTCCGGCGCCCTGCTGGCCTTCGCTCTCTCCTTCGACGAGGTCATCGTCACCGTCTTCACCGCCGGGGCGCAGAACACGCTGCCGCTGTGGATCTTCGGCGCCATCCGGCTCGGCCAGCAGCTGCCGGAAGTCAACGCGGTCGTCACGGTCGTCATCGCGCTGACGCTCATCCCGGTCGTCATCGCCGCGCGGGTCGCCGGGGCCGGCGCCATCACCAGGTCCGCCCGCACCGCCGCGACGAAGACCTGATCCGCCAGCTCAATGCAGGTGCAGGATGACCAGGTTCTTCAGCGCGACCATGGCCAGGCCGAGCACGGCGGCGGTGGACGTCCAGCCGGCCAGCCGCCAGCCCCGCAGCCGCGCCGCCCGGGCCGCGGCCCAGCCATGGAACGTGAGCAGGACGACGGCCGTGATCACGCCCGCGTTCGCCGCCGCGACGCTTGACGCGCCCGCGATCCGGGCCAGCACCAGGACGGCCAGCGGAAGGAACGACGCGCTGACGATCGGCCAGCTGTCGCGCAGCGCCGCCCGGATGTGCGGCCAGGTCGGCACCTTTCCGCGCGCTGACTGCGCGCCGAGCAGCTCGGCGTACTGCTCGGCCAGCCAGTAGACGACGAGCGTCACGAGCACGGAGATCGCCAGGGCCAGCGTCGGCAGGCTCTGGCTCGCCGCGGTCATCACCGAGGCGGTGATGATCGCGCCGTAGATGCCCGCGGCCCGGCGGCGGCCCGCGGCCGCCGGGGCCCGCGGTGACTCGCCAGCCTGGCCGTCCGACACGGGCAGAGGCATCCCCTGGCCCGCTCCGGGGCAACCCCGGCCAGTGGCGTGGGGGTCGGCCAGCCGAGACGATATCGCGACGCGCGAGCGATATACCCGAGTTACCAGGGCAGACGTTCCTCCGGACGCCATGCTCACCCGCGCCGGGTGAGGTGAGCGGGACCCAGCGCGGCGATCATGACGAGGACATCGGATTGGAACGGAGGCGGACGTGGCGGAGCAGGCGGGTGCGCCGCGGCGGTGGCTCGCGCGGCTGAGCCTGCTGCTGGCCGCGGCCGCGGTGGTCCTGCTTGTCGTGTTCGGCGAGCTGCACAGCCTCGTGATGCTGGCCATCGGACTCGCCGTCGCGGTGGTCAGCCTCGCGGCCGCGTTCTGGTTCCTCGCCACCCGCGGCCCGCTCCGCTGGCTGGCCCTGGCGCTGGTGGTCCTGGCGCCCGCGGCGGCGATCGCCGCGTTCGCGGTGGCCGGGCTGCTCTGGGTGGCGCTGGTCTCAGCCGCGGCCTGGCTGCTCGCGGGGCTGACGGCCCGGGCCGCGCTGGCGCCCGATCCGGCCGACTGGCGGATGCCCGAGCACGCGCCTTCGAGCCGGGCCCGGCACCCATTCCTGATCATGAACCCGCGCTCCGGCGACGGGAAGGTCGGCCAGTTCGGCCTCCAGGACAAGGCCGAGCGCCTCGGGGCCGAGGTCTACCTCATGACCGGGCCCGGCAGCGTGGACGTCGCGGCCGTCGCCCGGGACGCCGTGGCCCGCGGGGCGGACCTGCTCGGGGTCGCCGGCGGGGACGGCACGCAGGCCCTCGTCGCGGACGTGGCCGCGGCCGCGGACCTGCCGTTCATGGTCATCACCGCCGGGACCCGTAACCACTTCGCGCTCGACCTGGGGCTGGACCGCGAGGACCCGGCGGCGTGCCTCGACGCCCTCACCGACGGCGTCGACCTGTGGGTAGACCTCGGCCGCGTCGGCGGCACGACGTTCGTGAACAACGCCTCGTTCGGCGCGTACGCCGAGGTGGTCCAGTCCCCCGCCTACCGCGGGGACAAGGTCGGCGCCACGCTGCAGCAGCTACCGGACCTGATCACGGGCAAGCGCGGCGCGGCGCTCGAGGTGCGGGCCGCGCAGGCCCGGCTGACTGACCCGCAAGCGGTGCTGGTCTCCAACAACCCGTACGGAACGGGCGACATCGCCGGGATGGGGCGCCGGGCCCGGCTGGACGGGGGCACGCTCGCGATGGTCGGCGTCAGCGTTGCGAACGCGGGCGAGGCGGCCGGGCTCATCCGCGGCTCCCGGTCGGCCGGGCTCAGCGTGCAGCTGGCGCCGCAGGTCACCGTCGACTCCGCCGCCGCCGAGATCCCGGTGGGCGTGGACGGCGAGGCGATGCTGCTGGCCACGCCGGTGCAGTGCGCGATCCGGCCGAAAGCGCTGCGGGTCCGGGTGCCGCGCAGCCGGCCCGGAGTGCCCGCGCCGAAGGCGCGGATGAACTGGGCGAAGCTAGCCCGGCTCGCCGGACCAGCCCGGCGCGCCGCCCCGCCCGCGGCGCCGGAGCTGGTCCGGTGAAGCCCGGCTACGAGCCGGTCACGGACGAACGCGAGATCCCGGCGCTGATCGGCCGGCTCGGCGCGCGAACGGTGATCTACGACATCGAGCCGCTGGTGGCGCACTGGGACAGCGCGCAGACCGCGCTCGACGAGGGCCTGGCCGCGGTGACCGCGGCGGTCGCCGCGATCGGCGGCGTCGAGGTGCTGTGCTTTGCCACCAATTCCGCCAGGTCCCCGTCCGCACCGCTGGCCGGGCCGACGGGCCTGCGGGTCAGCTACCTGGTGTCGGCGCGCAAGCCGCTGCGGACGGCGCCGTACGCCGGTCTGCCGGCACCGGGTGTCGTGGTCGGTGACCAGATCGCCACCGATGGCATCCTGGCCCGTCGCCTCGGGTACACGTTCCTGCAGTTCCGGCCGGAGCGCGCGGAAATGCCCGCCGGGCCGCATCTGCTGGCGGACTGCGGCGACGCGCTGCGGCCGCTGCTGTTCGGCCGGTCGCGGGGGCGTTGAGCTGGGGCGGCGCCCTCATCGCCAGCTCATTCCGTCCGGGTGATGCGCGCGCGTTCGGACACTGCCAGCGTGAGAGTGCTGGCCACGGAGCGCCTGCCCACGAGCGCGCGATCATCCGGGAGGAACGACGTGAGCAGCTATCCGAACATCAGTGACCACGGGCTCATCGGCGACCTGCAGACGGCGGCGCTGGTGACGACCGACGGCACGATCGACTTCTTCTGCTGTCCCCGGTTCGATTCGCCGAGCATCTTCGCGTCGCTGCTGGACGCGGAGCACGGCGGGCACTTCAAGATCGCCCCGGCCACCGACGACTACGTCACCCGGCAGCTGTACTTCCCGGACACCGCGATGCTGATGACCCGGTTCATGACGGCCGACGGGGTCGGTGAGGTGCTCGACTTCATGCCGGTGATCGAGGGCCCGGCGACGGACCGGCACCGCATCGTGCGCAAGCTGCGGGTGTCGCGCGGCACGATGAAGTTCGTCATGGACCTGCAGCCCCGGTTCGACTACGGGCGGGCCGAGCACACCATCGAGCCCGCCAACGACGGGGCCGTATTCCGGGCCGGCGACTTCCACCTGACCGTGCACACCTCCGGACGCCGCCCGTCGGGGCAGGAAGTGGCCACCGTCGAGCGAGCCGGCAGCGGCATCCGCGCGACGTTCACCCTGCAAGAAGGCGAGCCCGGCGGCGGGATCGTGTTGGAGTCGATGGGCGGGACGCCGCAGCAACTGCCACCGGAGGAACTGGACCGGCTGGCGACCGACACCGGCGCGTACTGGCGCAGCTGGCTGTCCCGCTCGACCTACACCGGCCGCTGGCGGGAGATCGTCACCCGGTCGGCGATGACGCTCAAACTGCTGACCTATAACCCGACTGGCGCGCCGGTGGCGGCCGCCACGTTCGGGCTGCCCGAGCAGGCCGGCGGGGAGCGCAACTGGGACTACCGCTACACCTGGATCCGGGACGCCTCGCTCTCCATTCACGCCCTGGCCGGGCTCGGCTACATGGAGGAAGCCGCCAAGTTCGGCATGTGGCTGCGGGACCGGGCCGCCGAGCAGGCCGGGGACGGTTCCGGGCCGTTGAAGATCATGTACCGGGTGGACGGGTCCTCGGACCTCACCGAAGAGACCCTCGATCACTTCGAGGGCTGGCGCCAGTCGAGCCCGGTCCGGATCGGCAACGGCGCGTCGGACCAGCTGCAGCTCGACATCTACGGCGAGGCGATCGACGCGATGTTCGCCGCGGACGAGCACGGCCTGTCGATGGCGCACCAGGGCTGGCAAGCGACGATGAAGATCATCGACTGGCTGTGCGACAACTGGGATCAGCCGGACGAGGGCGTCTGGGAGACGCGTGGGGGCCGGAAGGACTTCACCTACGGCAGGTTCCAGAGCTGGGTCGCGCTGGACCGCGCGATCAAACTCGCGGACCGGCACGGCCGGCCAGCGAACCGGGCCAAGTGGATCCAGCAGCGGGACGCGATCTACAACCAGATCATGGAGCGAGGCTGGCATCCCGGCCGGGATGCGTTCGTCCAGCACTACGACACCGACGTCCTGGACTCCTCGCTGCTGTTCATGCCGCTGGAGGGTTTCATCTCGCCGATGGACCCGATGTGGACGGCGACGCTCAAGGCGATGGACTCCGAGCTGGTGTCTGACAGCCTGGTGTATCGCTACAACCCGTCGTCCTCTCCGGATGGACTGCGCGGCGACGAGGGCACGTTCTCGCTGTGCACGTTCCTGTACGTCGACGCGCTGGCCCAGTCGGGCCGGCTCGACGACGCCGTGCTGACCTTCGACAAGATGCAGACCTACGCCAACCACCTGGGCCTGTTCTCCGAGGAGATCGGCCAGACGGGCGAGCAGCTGGGGAACTTCCCGCAGGCGTTCACCCACCTCGCGCTCATCAACGCCGCGCTGACGCTGAACGACATGCTCGACCAGCAGCTCCTGCACGCGCCGACGATGGCGGCTACGTTCGCTTAGCCGCCATGGACCTGCACGCTCGCTGATCCCCCGGTGAGCGTGCAGGTCAGCAGCCCGTCGGCGAACGACCATCCGGCGGCGCCGTCGACGCCCGATGGCGCCGCCGGGAGCGGCAGCGTGAGCTGCCAGGAGACCGGGTGGTCGGCGTGCAGCTCCAGGCCCCAGCCATCCGCGCCGGTGTGCGCTCGGCCGGTCAGGCCGGGGCCCAGCGACCCTGTCCAGGATTGCCCGGCCGGGCCGGGAACCGCGAGCAGCTCCCGGTGGCCGGGCACGGGCGGCGCGTACGGGCTGAGCGAGCGCACCTCGTCCGGTAGCAGCGCGAGCACCGCGCCCGCCTTCACGAAGACCGGGATGTCATCCGGGCCGACGGGCAGCTCCAGCTCGCCCGGCCCGGTAAATGCCCGGCGCAGGTCGAACAGATCAGCCCAGTTACCTGGCGGCAGCACGACGCGCCGGCTCGTGCAGTCCGGCTCCAGCACGGGGGCGACCAGGAGGTCCGCGCCGAGCAGGTACTGATCCGGCACCGGCCCGAGGTCCGGGTACGCGAGCTCCAGCGCGCACATGATCGGCCGGCCGGTGGCCCGGTACCTCTCATGCGCCGCCATCAGGTAGTCGTTGAGCCGGGTGTGCCAGCGCGCATACCGGCGCCACGTCGGCAGCACGTCCGGGTCCCAGATCTGCGGTCGCCGGTACTCCGGCACCTCGATGCCGCCCGCCTTGGTCCGCATCACCGGGCAGAACGCGGAGAACTGGATCCACCGACACAGCAGTTCCGCGGTGAGCTGGTCCAGCGTCGACATGAACCCGCCGGTGTCGCTCCCCCACATCGCGACACCGCTGGCGCCCAGCGAAAGGCCGCACGTGACCGCGCTGGCCAGGCCGTCGTAGCCCCACGAGGTGGTCGGGTCACCACCCCACACGATGGGAACGGCCGGCGCCGTGCCGGTCCAGCCCGAACGGACGAAGCGCGCCAGCTGGCGGTCGTAACGATCTTCCAAGCCGGCGGCCACCGCGGCCGCGGCGCCGTGAAACTCGGTCGGATACCGGTTGTGCGGGGCCGGTCCGGTCCGGCCGTCCGCGGTCACGACGTCCAGCGGCGTGTACTCGCCGAAGTCCTCCATCCAGCCGTCGTACCCGGCCGCCGCGATCCGCTCCGCCACCGCGCCCCAGCAGCCGGCTGCCGCCGGGTGGCTGAAGTCGTACTGCGTCTCGTCGGTGTGCGGTGGTACCCGGCCGCCGGCGTACCCCTGGTACAGATACGGCGCGCCGGACGCGTCGTTTTGCAGGGCCCCGGCCGCCGCCGCCGGCTCGAAGGCCTCCGGGTAGGCCACGGCCACGATCGGGTTGATATAGCTGACCACCGCGAGGCCGCGGGAATGGAAGAACTCGGTGCGCGCCCGCTCCGCGTTCTCGTAGCCCCGGTCCTCGCCCGCCGGCAGGTACCGGCAGTGCGTCTCCGCGGCCGACACCGGGGCGTCCCCGAGCGCAGTCAGCTGCCGCTGCTCCTCCGCCAGCGGGACATGATTGTCGTGGCCGGTCTGGTACCACGGCCCGAAGAACCACCGGGCCGGGGCAGGCTGGCGGCCGTGCATCTCGGTGTACCGGCGCAGCGCGTCCAGCGGAGCCGGCCCCGCGTACACCGTGAAGGCCAGCCGGTCCGCCTCCGCCTCGATGCTCCAGCTGTCTCCCGCGCCGGCCCGCAACCGCAGATAGCTCACGTCGTCCTGGTCGACCGAGAGTCCGTAGCCGCGGGTCGAGACCACCCACGGCAGCGGGAAGTAGGTCGCGTCCAGCCGCTCCCGGATGGCCCATGGCGGCACCGTGCCGGCCAGGAACGGGTACTCGTGCGGCTGGTAGGGCCCCTCGCCGACGTAGTTCTCGACCACCCCGGAGTCCAGGCTCACCGCGTGCGAGCGCTCGCCGAAGCCGAGGAACCGCTCCCCCGGCGCGGCGATGAAGCTCTGGCTGATGATCGCGGCGCCCGGCACGCTGAACGTGACCGCGACCCAGTCGCGGCCGCGAACCGTGATCCGGGCCTTGGCGGCGCGGCCGTCCGGGTGGTCGGTGTCCAGGACCACGGTCACGCCGTCGTCGGTGCGCTTGTGCGTCCGGACTCGGGTGACCCGGTACCAGTCCGGCTCCGGCGGGTCGGACACGTCCGCTCGGAATGCCTCGCCGCCCCAGCGCGGCTCGCACCCGAACCCGGCCGGGGCGGCCTGCCTCAGCACCCCGAAAGAGATCGACCACGGATCCGGCTCAGTCGACAGGTTCATCGAGGTCACGAGCGGCGATCCTAACGGGCCGGGGCCGGCTATCCGCCGGCTGGATCGGGCGCCGCGGGCGCGGCAGGCGCGTCGGGTCGGGTGCGCGGCAGCGGCCAGGCGGCGGCGAATCCGATCAAGCCGATGAAGCCCATGACCAGGATGGCGGCGACGTAGGCCCGGGTGGGAACGGCGAAGCCGGCTGACCACGATGGTGCCGGCGATCGCGGTCCCGAAGGATGAGCCCAGGTTGGAGACGCTGCGTGACAAGCCGGAGATCTGACCCTGTTGGACCTCCGGGAAGGCAGATTGCACCACGTTCACCGACGGGGTGAGCATGAGCCCGACGCCCACGCCGATGAGAAACAGGCCAGGCACCGAGTACCAGGGGCTCGGGTGCCCCTTGGCCAGCAGCAGCAGGACGAGGACACCGACGGTGGTGGTCGCGAACCCGGACAGGATGAGGGACCGCTGCGCGAACCGCCGGGCCAGCCGGCCTGCCGCCACCGAGGACAGCAAGACCCCGACCGTGGCCGAAGTGAAGATCACCCCGGTCTGAATCGAGCTGTACTTGCGGATCACCTGCAGGTAGGCGGACACGGCGAAGGAGATGCCCATGAGCATCGCCCACTGAATGTTCTGCGTGATCAGCGCGTAGTTGGACGTCCGGTTGCGGAACAGCGCCGTCTCCAGCAGCGGTTCCTTGCCGGTTCGCTCCCGGTGCCGGATCCAGGCGAAGAAACCGGCGAGGATCACCGCGCCCGCCGCGATGAGGATCAGCATCAGTACCAGATCCTTGTCCGCGGCCATGATCCCGCCGACGAGGACGACCAGGCCGACGGCGGACAGGACCGCGCCCACCGGGTCCAGGGGCCGGCCAGGCTGAGCCGGCCGCGGATCGATGAGACCACGCGCCAGCACCACGATGACGACGATGACCAGGGCCTGGAAGACGAACGCGACCCGCCAGCTGATGGCGGTGGTGATGGCGCCGCCGATCAAGGGCCCGGTGGCGGCGCCGACCCCGGCCATAGCGCTGATCGCGCCGAAGGCCTTCGCCCTGGCCTGCGTGCCGGTGAACAGCAACGTGGTGAGGATGTACACCGGCGGGATCAGCAGCGCCGTGCCGACGCCCTCGAAGATCGAGTTGCCCAGGATCAGGACGGCCAGGTTCGGCGCCACCGCGCTGATGACCGCGCCGACCCCGTAGATGGCCAGCCCGAGCCTGAAACAGCGCTTGCGGCCGTACCGGTCGGTCAGCTTGCCGCCGGGGATCATCAGCGCGGCCATGACCAGCAGGAACAACGTGATGCAGACCTGGACACCCTGGACCGTCGTGTGCAGATCGTCCTTGATGGGACTGATCATGACGTTCATGTTCGAGCCGGCGAAGCTGCAGATGAACTGCGCTAGCGCCAGCGGCACGAGCATTTTGCGCAAAGACGCAGCGCTGACCGTCGGCCCGGCATTCACCCCGTGTGCTCCCCCGTGCTCCGGGCCGCGGGGCCCGTCCAGGCTCCCCTACCCGGCGCGGGCCGCCGGCGAACGCGGCAGCACCACGCGCAGGCCGTCGAACCCGGCCGTCGTGCGGCCGCTGAACCCCTCGCCCGCCCGCCGGGACCAGTCCGCGGCGGCAATCGCGTCCGGCTCGGCGGGCAGGTAGTGGGTCAGGATCAGCTCGCCGACGCCCGCGCGCTCGGCCACGCCGCCGACCTCGGTGACATCGGTGTGCAGGCCGGCCTGGTGCGCGAGCTCGGTCGCGCTGAGCCCGTGCTGGCGCAGATAGTCCAGGTCGGCGACGTGGTGCACGAGGATGTCGGCGCCCGCGGCGAAGTCGGCCAGATCGTCGCTGGCGGTCGTGTCGCCAGAGAAGACAACGGAGCCGTCCGCGGTGTCAAACCGGTAGGCCAGCGCCGGGACCGCGTGCCCGTGCGTTACCAGCACCGCCGTCACCCGCGCGGCTTCATCCGCGCACACCCCGGCCGGCCGCGCGCCGATCCGGATGTCGGCCGCTCGCACCAGCCCGGCCGGGTCGGGCATCCGGGCGTCAAGCGGCATCACGTTCAGGTGGTAGGCGTATCCGGCCAGGATGGCGTCACCAGGTCGCAGGTGCCGGGCGCCGGGCGGTCCGGGTGGATGGTGCTGATCCGGCGGCAGGCACCTTCGCCGGCGGGCAGCGCGGCGGGCGCCGACGGCCCGTATACGCGGACCGGGTCCAGCGGGCCGTGCGCGCCGGTCCGCGCGCCCCACGGATAAAGCAGCATCCCCGGCAGATCGCCGCAGTGGTCGGCGTGCAGGTGGGTCAGGAAGATCGCGGTGAGCCGGGCGAAGTCCAGGCCGGCATCCGCGAACGCGGACGGCGCCCCGCGGCCGCAGTCGACCAGGTAGACCCGGTCATCGACCACGAGCGCGGAACAGATCCCCCGGCGGCCGGAGACCGGCAGCGGCGCACCCGCCGTTCCCAGCAGGACGAGTTCGGTCGGCATGATCCCCCCTGGCAATCCGTCCGGCACCGGGGAGCCTAGCCCCGCCGCCGGCCGCGCTCGGTACGGTGGTCCGGACTCCTGCCCCCCGGAGGTGGTTGTGATCGCGGAGCTGCCGGAGCGCTTCCTGACCGCGCTCGCGGACGTCACCGGGTCCGAGCACGTGCTGCGCGGCGACGCCGCGGCCGGCTACGTCGTCGACTGGACCGGCAAGTTCCGCGGCAGCACGCCCGCCGTAGTCAGGCCCGGCAGCACCGAGGACGTGCAGCGCATCCTGGTGCTGTGCGCTGAAGCCGGGGTCGCGCTGGTGCCGCAGGGCGGCAACACCGGCCTGGTCGGCGGCGGCATCCCGCGGCACGGAGAGGTCGTGCTGAGCCTGACCCGGCTCGGCCGCCTCGAGCCGGTCGACGTCGAGGCGTCGCAGGTCACCGCCAGCGCGGGCGTGCCGCTGCAGGCGGTCCGGGCAGCCCGCCCGGACCTGGATTTCGGCGTCAACATCGCCAGCCGGGACACCGCCACCGTCGGCGGCGCGGTCGCCACCAATGCCGGCGGCCTGCGCGTGCTGCGGTACGGCCCGATGCGCAGCCAGGTGCGCGGGATCGAGGCCGTGCGCACCGACGGGACGGTCGTCAGCCACCTGACCGGCCTGATCAAGGACAACACCGGCTACGACTACGGCTCGCTGCTGACTGGCTCGGAAGGGACGCTGGCGGTGATCACGAGGGTCCGGCTGCAGCTCGTGCCGCGGCTGACCGGGCTGGTGACGGCGCTGGCCGGCCTGACCAGCCTGGCCGAGCTGCACGGCCTCGTCCGGCGCGCGCTGGTGCAGGTCAGAGGGTTGGTGTCGGCCGAGTTCATGACCGCCGAAGGCCTGGCCATCCTGCAGGAGCACGTCGGGCTGCCGCCGCCGCTGGCGGCCAGTACCCCGGTGTACGTGCTGCTGGAAGCGGCCGGGCCGGGCGCGCTGGACGAGCTGGCCGACCTGGTCGGCGACCTGCCCGCGGCGGTCGCCGACTCCGGGCCCGAACGGGCCCGGCTGTGGGCCTATCGGGAGCGCCACCCCGAGGCGGCCGGGTTCCTCGGCGTGCCGATCAAGCTCGACGTCTCGGCGCCCGCGGCCACCTGGGTGCAGCTCGCGGAGTCGGTCCGGGGCGCGGTCCGGGCCGTCGACCCGGCCGCCGAGGTGCTCATCTACGGGCACGTGGCCGACGGCAACATCCACGTCAACGTCGTGCCCGGCACCGAGTCCGACGGCCGGCACGAAGACGCCGTCTTCTCCCTGGTGGCGTCCCTGGGCGGTTCGATCTCGGCCGAGCACGGCATCGGCGCGCTGAAGGCGCGCTGGCTGCCGCTGAACCGGTCGGCGGCCGAGCTGAACCTATTTGCCCAGATTCGCCGGGCCCTTGACCCGGCTGGCATCCTCAACCCGCACGTGCTCCCGCGCTGATGCCCGGCCGGGCCGGGCGTCGTGACCGGCGCCCGGCTCCGGGCCGGTGTGTAGAATCGGCAGGCGTATCGGGGGGCGGAGCATACGAGGCAATGGGGTGAGCGTTGGCCCGGTTCTGCTACGACGGCTACCACGTCCAGCCCGGCAGCGGCGTGGTCACCTGCCGCTACTCCCTCGGTGAGTGGCGGTTCGAGGAGCAGTTCTCGCTCAACCCGGATGGCGGCTGGGCCAGCCAGGCGGCTGCCGACGCGGCCCGGCTGGTGTTCCTGCTGGCCGGCGTCTCCTACTACAAGACGGCGGCGCCGCCCGTGATCGACCTGGGCGACACCGCGGTCACTGACGTCGAGCGCGACTTCCTGCACCGGTTCTACCTCGACGGCCTCGGTGAGTTCGCGTACCGCAACGACCTGGACCTGTCCGGCCTTCGGATCGAGGGCCCGGCCGCCCGTGCCCGCAAGGTGCGCGCCCCGGCGGCCAGCACCCGGCCGCTGATCCCGTTCGGCGGCGGCATCGACTCGATAGTCACGGTCGAGCACGTACGCCGCCATCATCCCGACTCGGCGCTGTTCGTCATGAGCCGGCCTGGTTCCCGGTTCGAGGCCATCGAACGGCCGGCGAAGGTCACCGGCCTGCCGGTCATCCGGGCCGAACGCCAGATCGACTCCCAGTTGTCGGAGGACGCGCGACGGCCGCAGCCGCAGTTCCGGAACGGACACGTGCCGGTGACCGGCATCCTGTCCGGTGTCGCGGTGCTCGCAGCGGTGCTCGCGGGCCGGGACGCGGTCGTGATGTCGAATGAGTGGTCAGCCTCCAAGCCGACCATCGAGACCGGCGGCCGGGCGATCAACCACCAGTTCTCCAAGAGCGCGGCCTTCGAAGCGGACTTCCGCGCGGTGCTGGGCCAGTCGGTGAGCCTGGACCTCGACTACTTCTCCGCGCTGCGGGCCAGGACCGAGCTGTGGGTGGCGGCGGAGTTCGCCCGGCTCCCCCAGTTCCACGACTCGTTCCATAGCTGCAACAAGGCGTTTTACCTCGACCCCGCCAAGCGCCTGGACCACTGGTGCGGCGAGTGCGACAAATGCTGCTTCATCGACTTGATCCTGGCCCCGTTCGTGCCGGCCGCGGATCTGCGCCGCATCTTCGGTGGCCGCGAGCCGCTGGACAACCTGGAGTTGCAGGGCAAGTTCCAGGCTCTGCTCGGGATCGTCGAGAACGCCAAGCCGTTCGAGTGCGTGGGCGACGTGCAGGAGTGCCAGGTGGCCACCCGGCTGGCGGCGGCCCGGCCGGACCGGGCGGGTACCGGCCTGCTGCACTTGCTGGCCAAAGAGATCGAGGACGCACCGCTGCCGCCGGCCGGCGAACTGCTGGAGCCGGTCGGCACCGACTTCGTGCCAGCCGGCTATGCCTCCTAGCCTCTCGTGGTCTGACCTGGCGGGCGCCCGCGTCGGCGTCTGGGGTCTCGGCGTCGAGGGCACGGCCAGCGTCGGCAGGCTGCTGGCGATGGGCATCGAGCCGGTGCTGGCCGACGACAATCCGCCCGCCGGGCCAGTATCCGGCCTGCCGGTGCTCGCCACCGGCGCCGGCGGGCTGGCCGCGCTGCTCGGGTGCGACGTGGTCGTCAAGGCGCCCGGCATCAGCCGGTACCGCGCCGACGCGCGCGAACTCGAAGCGAGCGGCGTGCCGCTGGCCGGCGGCCTCGGGCTGTGGATGGCCGAGGCGCCGCTCGACCGGGTCGTCTGCGTCACCGGCACGAAGGGCAAGAGCAGCACCGTCTCCATCGCCGGCCACCTGCTCGCCAGCCTCGGATACAAGTGCCTGGTGGGCGGCAACATCGGCCGCCCGCCGTATGACGTCCAGTACGCCGGGGTCGAGTTCGACTACTGGGTCATCGAGACGTCCAGTTATCAGGCCACGGACCTGCCCTGCTCGCCGCCGGTCGTCGCGGTGACATCGCTGCACCCCGATCACCTGCCCTGGCACGAGGGCGTGGACAACTACTACCGGGACAAGCTGTCCGCCTGCTCGCAGCCGGGCTGCGATCTCACCATCGCCAACGGCGACAGCGAGCTGCTGCGCGGGCTCACGGGCCTGCTGGGACCGCGGGTCGAGTGGGTGCGGGCGGCGGACGACCCGCACTCGTCCTGGATGGACGGGCTCGGGCTGCTCGGCACGCACAACCGCCGGAACGCGCTGATCGCGCGCGCGTGCCTGCGCGCCCTCGGCATCCCGGCGGCCGCCGATGACGACGCGCTGGGCGCGGCCGCCGCCGGATTCAACGGGCTGGAGAGCCGTCTGCAGAATCTCGGCACCGTCGACCGCGTCATGTTCGTCGACGACAGCCTGTCCACGAACGTGCTGCCGACGCTCGCGGCGCTGGACGCCTTTCCCGGCCGCGCCATCGCGCTCATCGTGGGCGGCCAGGATCGCGGCATCGACTACGACCAGCTGGCCGGCGGTATCGCGGCCCGCGGCGCGCCCACGCTGGTGCTGACGCTGCCGGAGAACGGCCCGCGCATCCGCGCGGCGATCGACGCCGCCGCCGGCGGGGTCGAGGCCCGCGACTGCGCCGCCCTGGACACCGCGGTGCAGCAGGCGTACGCGTGGAGCCGCGGCCACAGCAACGGCATCGTCTTGCTGTCCCCGGCCGCGCCGAGCTTCGGCCAGTTCCGCAGCTACCGGCACCGCAGCGAGGCGTTCCTGGCCGCGGTGCGCGCGCTCGGCGAGCTGCGGCCGCCGTCACCTGCCTGACGAGGCGAGCGGCGGCCGCCAGCCGGAACCGGCGGCCGCCCCGCACCCAGGGCCGGTCAGCGGGCCAGGAACTCGTTCATGTTGGCGACCTGAGCATGATCACTGGTGAAGCCCAGCTCAGGCAGGCCCCAGTCATCTTCGATCGTGCGCAGCATGGAGTAGTGGTTGTAGGGGTTGTCGCTGACGAAGTGATGCGGACCGCTCGGGTCGATCACGATGGCCGGCACCAGCGCCCCGCCGTAGAGACCACCGGGCCAGCTCGCGCTGATGTCAGGGTCTCCCGCCGGGAGGCACCGGCGAGTCGCAGCACCCGGCCGGGGAGTCCCAGCCACCGTTGACGGCGTTGCCGGTGTAAGTCGCCCTCGTCCGCCACGATGAAGATCGCGCTGTGCCGCGTCCAGGCGCGGCTCGACATGATCGTCGTGACGGCCCCGCGAACGAACGCGTCCGCGTTGTGCTTGAGCAGGACGTCGGCCGGATCGTCGTTAACTGTGTTGTACGGGCACGGTGTCTCCGGATGGCCGGCGATCGCGTCGTACACGCCGCCGTGCATGTCGTTGCACTGGTCCGGGACTATGTAGACATAGCGCGGCGCGTGACGGCCGTTGAGGTCACTGGCCAGGTCGGTATAGGGCTTGATGTGAGCGAGTCGCGCAGGGTTGTCCCGGACGTCGGTGAACAGCGCGAATGGGTCGTGCTTGGACGCGTACAGCGGGTCGGTGCTCGATGGCCAGAAGTCCGCCAGCTGGTCGCCGGCTGGCATGGCGTCCATGTACGCACCCCAGCTGATGTGCCGGGCCTGCAGCTCGTCAACGATGTTGGTGTGGTCGAACCTGTTCGCCGGTTTGTCGTTGTTCGTGTCCCAGTTCGAGCCGCTGGTCATCGCGATGTAGTTCGGCTCGCTCGGGTGCGTGACACCGTAGTAGTTCGACGCCTCGCCGTACCGTTGCGCGAGCGAGCTGATGTATGGCGTATTCGGGTCTCCGATCACGCTGTGCTCAGAGTGGTTCTCCAGCACGATGATGAAGACACGGTCCAGCCGGGCGTGGGCGCCGAAGCCCCCGCTGTGGCCGGTGGCGCCGCTCGCGGCGGTCAGCCCGGCGGTGAGGGCTGCCACCAGGCCGACCGCACCAGCAACGGCAATGGTCCGGGACCGGATCGTCCTTAAAGCCATAGCTACCTCCTGAACGAGACGCGCCGGATGGTCCGGACAGTGACCCTTTCCTACGCTCTCGTCAAGCTCGCGCACAAGGACTTCTTTACCTCTAGTTCACTTTTTGTTCATCTTCATCAGCCTTGTGCCGGGTGTAACCGGGACACACGGCGCACCAGGCCCTTGACCGCCCTTACCGCCCCGCCCTACGGTTAAGACGTCTAACAAGTTGTCTGACGTCAGGGAGCCTGACATGTCGTCCTCGCCCGCAGAGATCGTCCGCTCGGCCCAGGCCCGGAGCTTCATGGAGGGCGAGGAGCTGTGCCGCGAGTACCTGCGGGAGAAGCGGATGTGGTTCGGCACCTCGACGCTGCAGCCGGGCGAGCGCGGCGACATCGACCCGGGCCACGCCACGTCGGTCGAGGTGTTCTACTGCGCGCAGGGACACGTGCTCATGCACGACGGCGAGCGCGACTACGAGCTGCGGGCGGGCGACGCGGTGGTCGTGCCCGAAGGCCTGCCGCACGCCCTGTCCAACGTCGGCGACGTGACCGCGGTACTGGTCTGGGCCGGAGCGCCCGGTGAAGGCCAGCCCAGTGCGGGCTGAGCACGCACCGCTGCTGCTCGGCCTCGACCTGGGCACGACCGCGATCAAGGGCGGCCTGCACAACCTGGACGGGTCGGTGATCGCCAGCGCGTCCGCCGAGTACGAGTTGCTCTCCCCCGGCCCGGAAACGGTCGAGGTACCGGCCGCCACTTACTGGCGCGCGTTCACGTCCGTGGTGCACGCGCTGCTGCGGGAGAGCCAGGCCGACCGGGCGCGGATCGCGGCGATCGGGATCTCCGCGCAGGGCGAGACGCTGCTGCCGGTCGGCGCCGACGGGGCGGCGCTGCGCAACGCCATCGTGTGGCTGGACAACCGAGCCCAGCGGGAGTCAGCCGAGCTGGACGCCAGATTCGGCCAGCAGCACACGTACGAGATCACCGGCCAGCCGGGCATGCTGCCGACGTGGCCAGCCGCCAAGATCGCCTGGCTGGCCCGGAACGAGCCGGACACCTTCGCGCGGACAGCCCAGTTCCTGCTGCTTGAGGACTACTTCATCGCCCGCCTGACCGGGCAGGCCGCGTGCGAGGGGTCGCTGATCACCTCGACGTGCTACTGGGACTTCCGGGCGAAGGCCTGGTGGCCGGAGATGCTGGCGGCGCTCGGCCTCGACGCCGGTCAGCTCCCGCCCATCGTCGAGCCCGGCACGGCGGTCGGCTCGCTGCTCCCCGCCGTCGCCGCGGAGCTCGGCCTCAGCCCCGGCACCGTCGTCTGCGCGGGCGCGCTCGATCAGGCCTGCGGCGCGATCGGCGTCGGCAACGTGCGGCCTGGCATCCTCAGCGAGAACACCGGCACGGCCGTGGCGCTGTGCGCGACGCTGGACGGCCCGCGACTCGACCCGCAGCTGCGGATGCCCTGTCACTACCACGGCGTCCCGGACACGTACATGTTCCACACGTTCACCTCCGGCGGGCTGATGCTGCGCTGGCTGCGGGATGAGTTCTGCGAGGCCGACGTCGCCGCCGAGGCCAGCACCGGGACCGACGCCTATCAGCTCATCGCCGAGCGGGCGGCCGCGATCGAGCCAGGCGCGCAGGGCCTGGTCGTGCTGCCGCACCTGCAGGGCGCGATGGCACCGGACGCCAATCCGCACGCCCGCGGCGTGGTCCTCGGCCTCGCGCTGCACCACGGCCGCGACCACCTCGCGCGCGCGGTGCTGGAGTCGGTCACCTACGTCATCCGGCGCAACATCGAGGTGCTGGAGGAGCTCGGCATCGGGGTGGAGTCCATCCGGGCCTGCGGCGGCGGGGCCAGGAGCTCGATCTGGAAGCAGATCGAGGCGGACGTAACCGGCAAGCCCGTGCACGTCCCGACCCAGACCGAGGCGGCGACGCTGGGCGCCTGCATCCTGGCCGGGCACGGCGCCGGCTTGTTCGCGAGCGTGGCGCAGGCCGCCGACAGCATGGTCACGCTCGCCGGCACGTTCGAGCCCGACGTCAGGAACGCGGCCGTGTACGACGACGCCTACGCCGTCTACCGCGCGGCCACGGTCGCCCTGGAGCCGATCACCGCGATGCGAGGTGCGCATGCCTGAGACCGGATCCGACCGCCGCCGCGTCCTGTCCGGCACCGTCGCCAGGCGCGCCCGCCCCAGCCTGACGGATGTGTGTGTGCAGGCGCTGACCGACGCGATCGAGCAGGGCGTCTACCAGCCCGGCAGCCCGCTCCCGTCCGAAACCGACCTGGCCGAGCAACTCGAAGTATCCCGCGCCACCCTCCGCGAGGCCCTGCGCACCCTGGAAGACCGCCAGCTCATCATCCGCCGCCACGGCCGCGGCACCTTCGTCTCCCAGGCCCCCATCGTCAAAGACCTGCACCGCAACTTCGGCATCACCGCCATGATCCGCGCCGCCGGCTACCACCCCGCCACCACCGGCGAGCACGTCACCAGCGGCCCCGCCACCCGCGACGCCGCCGACAAACTCCACCTGCACCCCGGCGACCCCGTCACCACCTTGCGCCGCATCCGGCTCGCCGACAAACGCCCCGTCGTGCTGTCCGCCGAGATCCTGCCCGCCCGCCTGTTCGCCCCCGCCGACGCCGCCGCCCTCACCCACACCCGCCAGTCCCTGTACGCCTACCTCTACCGCCACCGCGGCGTCGCCATCTACCGCGGCCTGGCCGAGCTCACCCCCGTCAAAGCCACCGCCGAACTCGCCGCCGCCCTCGAAGTCCCCCGCGGCGGCCTGCTGCTGTGCATCAGCCAGGTCGACTACGACGACACCGGAAAGGCCGTCATGTACTCCATCGAGCACCACCTCCCCGACTGGGTCCGCTTCACCGTCGAACGCATCGGCCCCGGAAGCGCCATCGATGACTGAGCCCACTCAGCCCGCCGGTCCGGCCGCGCTGACCGGCAAGCGCATCCGGCTGGGCCGGCTCATCGATCCGGCCCCCGGCAGCTGCCGCATCGTCGCGCTCGATCACGGCATGACCTCGCCGCGGTTCCTCGAAGGCCTGACCGACACCGCGGCCAAGGTGCGGGAGTCAGTGAACGGCGGGGCGAACGTACTGATGCTGGGCCGGGGCATCGCCGGTGAGTGCTGGCAGGCGTTCGCCGGCCGCGCGTCGCTGGCGCTCATGCTCACGGCGGCCGCCGCGGCCGGCCAGGCGGTGCCACGATCACCCCGATCAGCTCGGTCGAGGAGGCGCTCCGGATCGGCGCGGACGCGGTCGTCGTGTACGTCGCGCTCAGCGGCGACGACGAGCCGGACATGATCAGATATCTGTCCGCCGTCGGCGAGAGCTGCGACTCGCTCGGCATGCCGCTCATCGCCGAGGCCGAGTTCCCGAACGCGTACGCCAGCCGGGACGCCGTCGAGGACTACGGCACCGAGTACCTGCGCCGCAACGCCCGGCTGTGCGCCGAGCTGGGCGCCGACATCGTAAAGGTCAACTGGAGCGGCGACCAGGCCTCGTTCGCTTCGATCGTGCGCGCGTGCGGCCGCCCGGTGGTGCTGGCCGGCGGTCCGGTGCTGGCGGACGCCGAGCTGCTGAGCCGGATGGAGCAGGCCAGGGACGCGGGCGCGATCGGCTACTCGGTCGGCCGCAACGTCTTCGAGCACTCGCACTCCGAGGCCATGACCAGGGCGCTGACCGCCATCTTCAAGTCGGGCGTGACCGCGACCGAGGCCCTCAAGCAACTGCAGGCGGAGTCGAGCGATCCAGGCGGCCAGCCGTGAACGCGATCAAGGACGAGCTGAAGGAGGCCGTCGCCCAGTCCGGTCGCGATTTCGCCGCCAAGGGTCTCACCTGGGGCCGGGACGCCGGCGACACGAGCATCCGGGATCCGCAGACCGGCTACATCTACATCCTGCCGATGCCGACGGCCACGCTGCGGATCGACACCTGGGCCGACATCACCGCCAAGGACGTGGCCGTGGTGGACCACCAGGGCCGCAACGTCGGCGACGCCGAGGTCCATCCGACCGTCGAGTTGCTCACGCACCAGCGCATCTACGAGCACCGGGAGGACGCGAACGCGCTCGTGCACTCGCACGGGCGCTGGACCCGGGTGTTCGCGGCGCTGCGGCAGCCGCTGCCAGTGCTGATGATGGACGAGTTCAAGTACACCGGCGCGAGCGGGATCCGCTGCGCGCGGATCGGGCCAGGCCGGCAGCGACCAGGTGGCGATGAGCGCGGTCGAGTGCCTGGGCGACCGGGGCAAGGTCGTGCTGCTCGCGGCGCACGGGGCCGTCGGCCTGGGCGCGGATATGACCGAGGCGCTCAGCGTCGCCGAGATCGCCGAGGATCTGGCCAGGCTCGCGATCTGCGCGCAGGCGCTCGGCGACCCGGCCGAGGTCACGCTCGCCGACTTCATCGACGAAGCGGCCGCGCTCGACGCGCTGCTGCACCGGGAAGTGTGAGGCCGCATGCCAGCCAGTGCCGGGCGGCTCGCCGACCGCGTCGTCGTCGTCACCGGCGCCGCCAGCGGCATCGGCCGTGCGGTCGCCAGCGCGGCCGTAGCCGAGGGCGCCCGGCTGACCGGCCTCGACGTCGACCGCGACGGCCTGTCGGCGCTGCAGGCCGACCTGGCCGACCTCGGGCCGGCCGTGCGAGTCGCGACCGCGGACGTCCGGTCCGCCGCCGATAGCCGGGCGGCGATCGGGGCCGTGCTGGCTGCGCACGGGCGCGTCGACGTGCTCGTGAACGCCGCCGGCGTCTCGACGATGGGCTGCGTCGTCGACCTGACCGAGTCCGAGTGGGACCAGACGTTCGCGGTGAACGCCAAGGGCGTGTTCCTGATGACCCGGGCCGTGCTGCCGTCGATGATCAGCCGCCGGTCCGGCTGCGTCGTCAGCATCGCGTCGGCCGCGGGCAAGCGCGGCTCCCGCATGTTCGCGCACTACAGCGCCTCCAAGTTCGCCGTCATCGGGTTCACCCAGAGCGCCGCGCTGGAAGTGGCGGCGAGCGGAGTGCGGGTGAACGCCGTCTGCCCGGGCCTGATCAGCACGCCCATGCAGGAGCGCGAGGTCGGCTGGGAGGCGGCCCTGCGCGGCACGACCGAGGAAGCGGTCCGGGACCGCTACGTCGCGGCGGTACCGCTCGGCCGGGTCGGTACGCCCGCCGACGTGGCCGCCACCGTCGTCTTCCTCGCCAGCGACGAGGCCAGCTACATCACCGGCGAGTCGATCGACGTCGGTGGCGGCTACGCGATTTCGTGATCCGCCGGAGAAACAGGAGATGAGCCATGTCCGCGCCCACTGAGCTAGCCAACTTCGTCGCCGGCGCGCCCGCGCCGGCCCGCACCGGCGAGACCTCCGTGATCATCGACCCGTGCACCGCCGAGGTCATAGCCGAGGCACCGGTCACCTCGGCCGCCGAACTCGACGAGGCCTTCGCGGCCGCCGCGGCGGCGTTCGAGACCTGGCGCTGGACCACCCCGGCCGAGCGCAGCCTCGCGCTGCTGCGGATCGCCGACGCGCTGGAAGCCAGGAGCGAGGAAATGCTCGCCCTGGAGGTGGCCGAGACGGGCAAGCCGCTGGCGCTCACCCGGCGCGAAGAACTCCCGGCCATGATCGACTACGTCCGCTTCTACGCGTCGGCAGCTCGCATGCTGGAAGGCCGTTCCACTGGTGAATACATGCACGACCACACGTCCTCCATCCGGCGGGAGCCAGTGGGGGTCTGTGCCCAGGTGACGCCGTGGAACTACCCCGCGATGATGGCGATCTGGAAGTGGGCGCCTGCGATCGCGGCGGGCAACACGGTCGTGCTGAAGCCCGCGGAGACGACGCCGTCATCCACGCTGTTCATGGCCGAGGTGCTGGCCGAGTTCCTGCCGGCCGGGGTCTTCAACGTCGTCTGCGGCGGACGGGCAACCGGTCAGGCCATGGTCAGCCACCCGGTGCCCGCGATGATCTCGCTCACCGGCAGCGTCCGGGCCGGTGCCGAGGTCGCCGCCGCTGCCGCCGCCGGGCTCAAGCGCGTGCATCTCGAGCTCGGCGGCAAGGCGCCGGTCGTCATCTTCGACGACGCCGACATCGAGCAGGCGGCGGCCGGCGTAGCCAGCGCCGGCTACTTCAACGCCGGGCAAGACTGCACGGCGGCCACCAGGGTGCTCGCCGCCCCCGGCATCCACGACGACTTCGTCGCGGCGCTGGCCGAGGCGGCGAAGGCGACCAGGGTCGGCCGCGTCACCGACCCGGAGGAACCCGACTACGGGCCGCTGAACTCCGCCGACGCGCTGAGCCGGGTGCAAGGGCACCTCAGCCGGCTCGGCGACCACGCCGAGGTCGTGACCGGGGGCGAGCACGTGGACGGTCCCGGCTACCTGTTTGAGCCGACCGTGATCGCGGGCCTGCGCCAGGACGACGACATCGTGCAGCAGGAAATTTTCGGGCCGGTGGTGACTGTGCAGCGGTTCACCGACGAGGACCAGGCCCTCGCGTGGGCCAACGGGGTCAAATACGGCCTCGGCGCCTCAGTCTGGACCCGCGATCACGGCCGGGCGATGCGGATGGCCAGGGCCCTGGACTTCGGCGTGGTCTGGATCAACACCCACGTGCCGAGCGTGGCGGAAATGCCGCACGGCGGCTTCAAGCACTCCGGTTACGGCAAGGACCTGTCCATGTACGGGTTCGAGGACTACACGCGCATCAAGCACGTGATGAGTTACATCGGCCGCGGCTGACCAGTGGCACGCGGACCCGCCGGGCGGAGGTGATGCGCAGTCGTCGTGCCTAACCTGACGCCGCGCGGCGCCGTCCGTGCGGCCAACTGAAGTCGGAAGCACCAGCCTGACCAGATCCCTGGCTTCAGCGCGCCCGCAAGCAGGGCGATGTGGCCTGGTCAGGTCGTCATCGAAATCCCCCACCCCCGGAAAGGCAGTACCAAATGGAAGGCAGCAAGCACGAGCAAGGCGTGGAGGAGGTCAACCTCCTCCATCGCCTCGGGTACCGGCAGATGCTGCGCCGGAGCATGGGCCTGTACTCCTCGTTCTCACTGGGATTCGCGGCGATCGCGATCACGGTCACCGTGTTCACCCTGTTCGGCCAGCCGTTCCAGACGGCCGGCGGGGCTGGCGTCTGGCTGTGGATCCCGATCACCCTCGGCAGCCTGCTGATCGCCTGCGTCTGGGGTCACCTGGTCGCCAGGGTCCCGGTCACCGGGTATGCCTATTCGTGGATCTCCAGGATCGTCAACCCGCAGTACGGCTGGTTCTGCGGCTGGACCGAACTGGCCGGCTGGCTCATCGGCACCGCGACCATCGCGATCTCGGCCGCGTCGGTGTTCGGCCCGTACTTCTGGACCAACCCCACGCACGGCGACCTGCAGCTGTTCGCCGCCATCGCGATCATCATCGGCGTGATCGCAAACATCATCAGCGTGAAGATCACGGCGCTGGTGAACAACATCGGCGCGTCGGCCGAGCTGTTCGGAACCCTCGGGCTCGGCCTGCTCGTCGCGATCTGCCTGCCGTTCTTTCATCACGTCCAGGGGCCGAAGATCCTCTTCCAGACCGGCAACGTGACGCACACCCCGATCACTCTGTCAGTCCTCGCGCTGGCTTTCCTGCTGCCGATCTACACGATCTCCGGCTGGGACGCCTCGGCCGACCTGGCCGAGGAGACCCGGGATCCGCGGCGGAGCATCCCGAAGGCCATGCGCCGGGCGGTGATCGCCGGCGGCGTCGGCGGGTTCCTCTTGTTCGCGATCTACGCGATGGCGATCAGGGGCTCGGTGGGCAAGCTCGTCGGCGGCACGGAGAACCCGCTCATCGCCGTGTTCGAGAGCCACTTCGGCCACGGGGCCAGCTACATCATCGTGGTGATCGCCGGTTTCGCTATGTTCTCGGCGCTCCTGGCCAACGTCGCCGCGGCCGGCCGGGTCGCCTACGCCCTCGGCCGCGACAACATGCTCCCGACCTCGAAGACGTGGAGCTTCGTCAATGACAAGACCCACACCCCGATCTACAGCCTGATCGCGGTGGGCCTCGTCGCCGAGATCGCGAACCTGGCCTCGGCCGGCATCGTCAACCGCATCATCGCGGCGGTCAGCGTTGTGTTCGCGTTCATCTACATCCTGGTGATGTGCGGGGTCTTGTACGCGCACCGGAAGGGCCGCATCCCGGAGGCCGGGCCCGGCTACTTCAGCATGGGCAAGTGGCTGGTACCCGGCACGATCGTCGCCCTGTGCTACGCCATCTTGGTGGCGCTGATGATGACCCTGCCGGTCGTCAATCACGTGGCCGGCGAGTACTTCCTCATCGTCGAGGCGGTCGGCCTGATCTGGTTCGTGGCGGCGCTAGCCCGCAGGCTTCGGCGCGGCGAGGCCGGGCCCGGCTTCCGCGGCCCTGGCGCTGACGTCGAAGCCGGCGAGCTTGAACTCGCCGACGGCGGCGGCGGTACAGCTGCCGCTCCGGCCACGACCTGACCCACCGCAAGCAAAAGGGGCGGCCAGCCGATCCGGCTGGCCGCCCCGCTGCGTTGCCGCTAGCCCGCGAGCTCGGCTTCGCCGGGCTCGATGTCGCCGCCGATCGGCGCCCGGTTCGGCCCGGCCGTGCCGTTGCGGATCCGGCGCCACAGGACCAGCACGAACCACAGCGCGCCGACGCCCTCGATGTAGACGAAGTACTGACCGGCGATCTGATTGCCGGCGGGTAGCGTCATCATGATCATGACCAGCAGGCACCAGGCGAGCGCGACCCAGGTACCGGGGATCAGCCACTTGCCCATGTTGAAGTAGCCGTCGTCGGTTCCGGGCAGCCGGCCCAGCCGGTTCGAGATCAGGACGCCGACGAGCACGAACGCGTAGATCCCGTAGCCCGCGACCGTGACGCCGGCCAGGATCCGGCCGACGAATCCGGCCGACACGACGTTCGCGAGCTCGGCGACGATGCCGACCGCAATCAGGCTGTAGATCGGGGTGTGGGTGGCCTTGTTGACCGCGGACCAGACGCCGGACACCGGCAGCATGTTGTCACGGCCGAGCGCGTACGCCACCCGGCCAGCCGCGGCGATATTCGCCAGCAACGCGGAGAACATCGCGAATCCGGCGATCACGATGATGATGTAGCCCGCGCCGCTGCCGAAGTGACTCTCGAACACGGCGATCAGGGCGTTCTGCGAGCCGCCGACGAGCTTGGCCACCGAGCCGCGGATCGCCATGGCGTAGACCGCGAACAGGAAAAAGCCGCAGATGCCGCCGAGCAGGACGGCGCGCCGCATGGCCTTCGGGATGTTGCGCCGCGGGTCGTGGGTCTCCTCCGCGAGGTCAGCCGAGGCGTCCCAGCCGAGGATCGTGTACACCGGCAGCAGCGCGGCCAGCGCCAGCGCCGCGATCGTCACGTTGCCGCCGCCGACGGCGCCGACGTGAAACAGGATCGCCGGGCCCTGGGTGTGGCTGAAGAAGATCAGCCCGACCCCGACGACCACGCCGAGGCCCAGTGTGCCGATCAGCTCCGCGGACGCGCCGATGTTGTTCACCAGCGCGGTGATCCGGATGCTGATGATGTTGGCCGCGAGGCCCAGGATGATCGCGATCGCCGCGAACAGCTCGATGTCACCGTGCGTCGGGCTCACCCAGAAGTACCCGCTGAACACCGACGCGGCTGCCACCGCGATGCCGGCGGTGCCCAGCACCCAGCCCACCAGCTCGGTCCAGCCGCAGAACCAGCCGTACTGCGGGTTCACGATCCGGGACACCCAGGAATAGGCGTACCCGGTGACCGGGATCCGGGCGGTCAGGTGCCCCCAGATGCTGGCGATGAGCAGACCGCCTACGGTGACCGGGACCCAGAACCAGATCGCGACGCCGCCGAGGGTCTGGAACGGCTGCGAGAACAAGGTGAAGACGGTCACCGTGATCGCGATCTCGGCGAACGCGAGCGAGAACGACGAGTACAACCGCATGCTGCGCCGCAGTCGCTGGTGATAGCCGAACTTGTGCAGGATGTTGACTTCGCTGAGGGAACTGTCGGTCTTACTGTCCTGGACGCTCATGGTCGCCTCCTGGCTAGCGCATGCGGAGTCCGCCGTCGACGTGTATCGACTGGCCGGTGATGAAGTCGGAGTCGTCGCTCGCGAGGAAGCCGGCGAGCCTGGCCACGTCGGCCGGGCTGCCGAGCCGCGCGAGCGGCGTCATGTCCACATATCCCTGCCGGATCTGTTCGGGCGTCTGCCCGCTCAGCTCCGCCTCCCAGCTGACCTCGCGGTCTTGCATCGCTGTCCGGATCAGCCCCGGGCACACGGCGTTGACCCGGATGCCGAACGGGGCAACTTCCTTCGCCGCGGCCTGGGTGAGGCCGACGACGGCGAACTTCGAGGCCGAGTAGTGGCTCAGCAGCTCGGCGCCCTCGACGCCAGCCACCGACGCGATGTTGATGATCGAGCCTGCCCGCTGCGCGATCATGGCCGGCAGCACCGCCCGCATGACCAGGAACGTGCCCTTGGCGTTGACCGCCATCATCGCGTCCCAGTCGCGTTCGCTGAGGTCCACCAGCAGCGCCATGGTCGAGATACCCGCGGCGTTCACCACCACGTGCGGCCCGCCGAGGCCGAGGGCATTTTGCACCTGGCTGACTGCGGCTGCGACCGCGGTCGCGTCGGTGACGTCCAGCATGAGCCGTTCGCAGTCCCCGCCGATTGCCGCCGCGGTGCCCGCGAGGCCCGTCTCGTCCACGTCCGCGATCGCGACCCGGTGGCCGGCCGCGGCCAGCGCGCAGGCGACGGCGCGCCCGATCCCGCCGGCCGCCCCGGTGACAAGGGCGGTGCGCTGCTGTGTTGCCATGGCTCACTCTCCGGTGTGCGCTGCCGGTGCCCCGCCGGTCTGGTCAGAGGTCGTAGTGCTTGAGGAGGTCCTTCCTGGCCTGCTCCTTGTCGAGGAAGTCGTCGATGGACAGCGGCACCGCCTGGCCCGCCATCGAGCTGAGGATCGCCAGCCGGGCCATGTCCTCGGTGATGGACGCCACGTCCATCGCCTCCTCCATCGACGTGCCCGCGCACACCGCGCCGTGAGCCGCGAGCAGCGCCGCCTTCCCCCCGTCGCCCATGCACCGCACCGCGCTCATCGCGACCTCGTCGCTGCCGATCGCGCCGAACTCGGTGCACTGGATCTGGGTGGCCCCGGTGTAGAGGAACGAGTCGATCATCAGCGCCGGGATCGGCTGCCGCAGCGCCGCGTACACCCGCGACCAGCGGCCGTGACTGTGCACGACCGCGTGCACGTCCGGTCGGTGCTGGTAGATGCGCAGGTGCGTGAGCAGCTCGACGGTCGGTTCCAGGCCGTTCGTGCTGACCGTCTTGCCGTCGATGTCCACCACCGCGATGTGCGCCGCGGTGATCACGTCCCAGCTCGGGATGTGCAGCTGGTCGCTGGGCTGCGGCAGGATGTAGATGAGCCCGGTGTCCGGGTCGCGCACGCTCGAGTCGCCCGCGTCCTTGCCCCAGGTCAGGCCCCGGTCGCACATCGTGTGCGCGGAGGCCGCGACGATCTGGCACCAGTCCTCGGCCTGCTCCGCCGCGGCGCCGTCCGGGTCAGTCATCGATGGCGCTTCCGGGGCCGATGCGTTCGACGGTGAAGCGGACCCAGTCGGGGAGGTGGTGCTCGATGGAGTACATGACGGCCTTTCCGGTGTCGTCGTAGTCGACCTGGCTGATGCACAGCAGCAGGCCGCCGCGGGGGACTTCGAGGGCGGCGGCGAGTTCGGCGGTGGCTTTGACGGGGGTGAGCTCGGCCAGGCCGCGGTAGATGGCGATGCCGCGGTGGCGGTAGAGGTAGGCGTACAGGGACTGGCGGGTGTGGGTGAGGGCGGCGGCGTCGGCGGGGGCGAACAGGCGGGCGGGCAGGATCTCGGCGGACAGCACGACGGGGCGTTTGTCGGCGAGCCGGATGCGGCGCAAGGTGGTGACGGGGTCGCCGGGGTGCAGGTGGAGTTTGTCGGCGGCGTCGCGGGTGGCGGGGCCGCTGGTGACGTGCTCGCCGGTGGTGGCGGGGTGGTAGCCGGCGGCGCGGATCATGGCGGTGATGCCGAAGTTGCGGTGCAGGTCTTTGACGATGGGGGCCTGGGAGACGAAGGTGCCGCGGCCGTGGCGGCGGATGATGAGCTGGCGGTCTTCCAGGGTGCGCAGGGCCTCGCGGAGGGTGGCGCGGGATACTTCGAGTTGCTCGGCCAGGTCGGTTTCGGACGGGAGCGGGCTGCCGGGCTGGTAGACGCCCTGCTCGATCGCGTCGGTCAGCGCCTGCACACACACATCCGTCAGGCTCAGCCGGCTGCGCCGCCGCGGCACCCGCGCTGTCGGCCGCTCCACCGGCGACAGCTCGCCCCGCTCCGCCGGCTGTAGCTCGCCGCCCTGCTGTGCCATCGTCCCGCCCTCAGCCGTCGGTCGCGCACTTGCCTGGTCACCGGGCAACTTGCCAGACGTCTGACAATCTAGACACGTCCCCTTGACCGGTCAAGAGCGGATTTAGCGCCTCAATGGGTTGCAGCCCAGCGGATTTGCGGCTCAGCGGGTTTGCGGCTCAGCGCGCTCGGGGCGCGACCGCCAGCTTCGCGTCACCCACCGCGAACAATGCCGCCACGAAGCCGAGGACGACGGTGACCAGCAGCGCGTTCAGCGTGACCCGCCCGTACCCGTGCGCGGTCACGTCCACGAACGGATACGGGTACCAGCCCCAGATGGCGCCGCGGATGAGCGTGTAGGCCAGCCAGAGCACCGGAAACAGCAGCGACCAGCCGATCGCGCGCCGGCCGATGCGCGGCCGCGGCCCGAACAGCAGCCAGCCGGCCACCATCATGACCGGCACCACGTAGTGCACGATCGTGTTCACCGTGACCTCCGCGGCGCCGTTCGGCTGATGGACGACCGCCAGCACGGTGGAGTAGACGATGCCGGTCACGGTGATCCCGACTAGCGCCGCGAGCCGCAGCGGCCGCCACCCAGGGCCGTCCCGGTCCGGTCGGCCGGCGAGTTGCGCGGAGACGATGCCGGAGAGCAGGTTGCTGAGAATGGTGAAGAAGCTGAACACCCTGATGATGCGGCCGGCCAGGCTGCTCCCCGCACGAACCCGGTACTGACGTCATGCGGCACGGCGGTGAGCCGGACCGCGATCACGATCTGCAGGATGATGGCCACGACGACCAGCACCGCGATCACACAATGCCACCCGCGCGCCGCCACCCCGCAGAGTAAAGTTCCGCAGCCGCTTTGCACGGCCAACGCACCGTCGGCCGCACTTTATCTGCCGCTTTGGGGCGTCGATGCTCGTGAAAAGTCTGGGATTAGGCGAGATAGGTTGGCGGCCTGACCGAGCACATCGTCCGGACGGACGTACTGGAGATCTGTTACGAGGCCGGCGGCCCCGAGGACGGGCCACCGGTCCTGCTGATCCACGGCTGGCCGGACGCGCCGCGCGGCTGGCGTCAGGTCGCGGCGCGGCTGCAGGCGGCCGGCTGGCGGACGATCGCGCCGTACCTGCGCGGCAGCGGGCCGACCCGGTTCCGGTCGGCGCAGACGCCGCGCACCGGGCACGGCACCGCCCTGGCCCGGGGCGTCATCGACCTCGCTGACGCGCTCGGGCTGGACCGGTTCCCTGTGGTCGGTCACGACTGGGGCGCGCGCGCCGCCTACACTGTCGGCGCCCTCTTCCCGGAACGGGTCACCCTTCCCGGAACGGGTCACCTCGATCGCCGCGCTGGCACTGGCCTACCAGCCGCGCGGGGTGTTCGAGATCCCGGCGTTCAGCCAGGCCAGAGCGTTCTGGTACCAGTGGTTCATGTACTCCGACGCGGGCGCGGACGCCGTGCGCGATGACCCGGTGGCCTTCGCCCGGATCCAGTGGGACACCTGGAGCCCGCCCGGCTGGTTCGACGAGGCGGCTTTCGCCGCCACCGCGACCGGCTTCGCCAACCCGGACTGGGCCGCGGTCACGCTGAACGCCTACCGGGACCGGTTCCTGCCCGGCCAGGCCCACGATCCGCGCTACGCCGCCCTGGAGCGCCGCCTCGCCGAGACCGAGCAGGTGACGCGGCCCGCGCTGATGATCCAGGGCGGCAGCGACTACTGCGACGAGCCCGCGTCCTCGCAGGGCCAGGACCGGTACTTCACCGCCGGCTACCGCCGGATCGTCATCGACGGCGCCGGTCACTTCCCGCACCGCGAGGCGCCGGCCGAGGTCAGCGCCGCGGTCCTGGCCCATCTGGGCGGCTAGCGGTCACACTCCGCGCGGGCAGGGCAGGAACACCCCGCCGTCCAGGTTCACGTCGAATTTGACCGCGGCGAAGCCGTAGGACGGCGCGTACACCCGCTGGCAGAACGTGCTGAACCGGCGCGGGAACGAGCACGACTTGTTGCCCGGGTTGCAGACGTAGTGATCGGCGCCGTACTCGGCCTCGCCGACCCACTTCCCGGTCGGCTGCGCCGTCGGTGCGGTCGGTGCTGAACACATCCCAGCCGCACGGGGTCGGCGCCGGCCAGCGCCGTGCAGGTGATGCCGTACTGCTGGCTGCCGCGCAGCTGGGACGCCAGGCACTGGTGGTAGACGTAGCACTCCTCGACCACGGCGCCGTCGGCGTAGCCGCGGGCCCACCAGGTCAGGTACGGCGAGTTCTTCCACAGCACCGTCATCCCGTACCGGTGCATCTCGTTCAGCGTGTAGGCGAGGAAGTTCTGCGCGTCGCCGGGGGTCAGGTCGAAGCCGGTCGTCGACGGCGGGTCGAAGCTGTCGATGTCGTCCAGCTCGACGGCGTCGAAGCCCTTGCGCGCGCACATCGCGATCCGCTCGTCCAGCATCGGCTTCAGCGCGTCGAGCTGGCGGAAGTCCACCCACCGTTCCTGCGGGTAGCCGAAGTAGACGTTGCCGAGGGTGGCGGCCGGGAACGCGGTGCTGGCCGAGAACACGGGCCCAGGGCTGCCGTCCGGCCGGTAGTCCTCCCAGGCCAGGTCCAGGTAGCAGACCAGCTTCGGGTGCGGCAGCGTCGCCGCCTGCCAGCGGGTGTGGATCGCGTGCACCTGCGCCGCCGTGGTCAGGAACCCGTCGATGTCGTAGATGTCGACCGCGCGGGCGCCGGTCCGCTGCAGCGGCGTGACCCGGCCGATCTGCCAGTCCCAGCGCATCGGCTTGGCCGCGGAGTTCAGGTGCGGCGGGTACCAGCACTGCCGCCGGGCCGGGGCTGGCACGCGACCGGCTTCGGCATCGGCACGACCCGCCAGCCGAATCGCAGCGATCGTCGAGCGCCGGCCCCGTTCGGAGACTGCGGACGGCGACCCGGTGCGCGCCCGACGGACAGCTTGCCGGTGTAGAACGCCGGTGCGGCGGGCAGCGCGTGCCAGCGCGCCGTGGTCGACCCGGTAGCCGGTGCGCCGGCGCGCCGTCGCCGGCGTTGTAGTGCGGCGCGGATCGACCTGGAAGTACTCGGCGTCCGACGCGGTCCGGTGCTCGGGCAGGCCGTTCACGAACTCGGTGCGCGGCGCCAGCCGGGCGCGGTACGCGGCGACGGTCGCCCGCGGTGGTCACCGTGGCCGACGCGGTGACCTGAGTGAAGGAGAACGTGGCCGGGTCGGTCTCCACGATCTCGCTCGCGGTCTCGACCAGCCGCAGCCGCCGGCCGGTGTCGGCGTGCCCGACGATGTACCGCTGCGCCGCGAACGGCGTGGCCGTCGTGTCCGCCGCTCTGACGCACTTCGCGGCGCACGACTGCCAGGTGTAGCTGACCGCGAAGCTCAGCAGCTTGTCCCGGCTTCGGCAGCGCGCCGGCCGCCAGGACAGCCCGGCCGCCCGGACCGTACCGCCGTCGCGCAGCGTCCCGGTGATGCGCAGCTGCCCGTGCGCGACCGGCTTGCCGATTCCGGCCGCGGCACGGCGCCGCGCACGGTGCGCGACATGGTGCGCTCGCCCTGGCCAGCCGCCGGGGCCGACGGGCCAGACCCCGGTCGCCGGCGACCGCGGCGAGCGGCCGCGCCGATCGACTACCAATGTGCGCGTCGCTGGCATGGCTGCTCCTTACCGAAGGCCGGCGGGCATCAGGTCCTTGTGCGCGTCGAGCAGCTCGTCGCACATCGCGACGGTCTGCGCGGTGGTGAGGGTGGCCGCCGTGTTCGGGTCCAGCAGCGCCGCCTGGTAGACGTGGTCCCGGCTGCCGGTCAGCGCCGCGTGCACGGTGAGCTCGACGACGTTGAGGAACGTCCGGTTCAGCGCCGCGAGCTGCACCGGCAGCGCGCCGACCGCCCTGGGCACGGCCCGGCCCGCGGACACGTCGCAGGGCACCTCGACGCAGCAGTCGGCCGGCAGGTTCGAGATCAGGCCGTCGTTGCGGACGTTGACGTAGATCTCGCGCTCGGTGCCGGTCTCCACCGAGTGGATGAACTCGGACGCCAGCTCGCTGGTGGGCTCGAGGTCCAGCGGCGTGCCGGCGGCCAGCTGGCCCTGCAGCGTCTCCAGCTCGGCCAGGTTCTCCTCCGACCGGGCCAGGTAGTCGCCGACGAAGATGCCGGTACTGCTCGACCTGGTCGTCGTGCCGCATGAACCACGGCACGTACTCGGCTGAGTGCTCGCTCGACTCGGTCGGGAAGTAGCCGAACCGCCGGAACAGCTCGACCCGGACCCGCCGCTGCAGCTCGGGCGCGGACTCGATGCACCTCGGCCAGCCGCGGGTACAGCGACTCGCCGTTCCGCTCAAAGCGCAGCACGAACGCCTGGTGATTGAAGCCCGCGGTGACGAACGAGATCTCGGCCGGATCGGACGCCGACCAGCCCGGCGAGGAACGCGTGCGTGTCCCGGACCGAGTGGCACAGCCCGAAGACGTTGCTGAAGCCGGTCCCGGCGTAGACCGCCCAGGGCAGCATCGCCATCGGGTTGGAGTAGTTGAGCAGGTAGGCGTCCGGGCAGTACCGCAGCATGTCCTGCGCCAGCGCGGTGACCACCGGGATCGTGCGCAGGCCGCGGAAGATGCCGCCGATGCCGATCGTGTCCGCGATGGTCTGCCGGACCCCGTACCTGGCCGGGATCTCGAAGTCGGCGAGCGTCGCCTCGTAGCCCGCCGACCTGGACCTCGTTGATCACGTACCGGGCGCCGTCCAGCGCCGGGCCGCGCTCGGCCGACGCGCTGACCGTGGCGCCGGCGCCGGTCTGCGCCACGATCTGGCTCGTCAGCGCCTGCGCGAAGGCCAGCCGGTCCGGGCTGATGTCGTGCAGCGCGAAGTGCACGTCCCCGCTCAGCTCCGGGATAGCTGCACAGGTCGGTCACCACGTTCCGGGTGAACTCGATGCTGCCAGCGCCGATGAACGCAACCTTGATCACAGCTCGACAGTGTCGCATTCAGGCCATCTGTGAGCAAGACTCTGCATCCGATTAATCCCTACTCTCTACCTCTTAGGGGTTGACAGCACCAGGAAACGATGCGCAATGATGTCGGAAACGCGCAGGATCTGCGCACAATTCGTCGTCCTCGCTCCCCGAAGAGGTCGGCCATGAGAAAGCACGTGCTGCGCATCACGACCGCATCGGCGCTGCTCGCGTTCGGCCTGGCCGCCTGCGGCTCGGGCAGCGGCGGATCCGGCAGCAGCGGCAACATCCAGATCTGGGAGGGCTACACGCAGGTCGAGGCGAAGGCGTTCGCGCACCTGCTGGCCGAGTGGAACGCCAAGCACCCGAGCGAGAAGGTCACGAGCATTTTCGTCAACAACGACAACTCGCTGCCCAAGCTGCTGACCGCGGTCAAGGGCGGCAGCCAGCCGGACATCGCCTACGTGTACGGCTCCTGGGCGCCGAACGTCGCGCAGATCCCGCAGGTGGTCAACCTGACCAACGTGGTGCAGCAGCCAGGCGTGAACTGGAACGACTTCTGGATCGGCGAGCGCGACGTGGCCACCGTGAACGGCAAGGTCATCGGCATCCCCGCGCTGGTCGACAACCTCGCCGTCGTCTACAACAAGACGCTGTTCGCCAAGGCCCACCTGCCGCTGCCGAGCTCGAACTGGACCTGGAACGAGTTCGTGGCCGACGCGCAGAAGCTGACCGACGCCACGAGCAAGCAGTACGGCACCGCCTACGTGACGCCCGGCGACGAGGACACGGTGTGGCACTGGGAGGCGCTGCTGTGGGAGGCCGGCGGCGCGATCCTCAACGCCGGGAACACCAAGGCGGCGTTCGACTCACCCGCCGGGCTGCAGTCCCTGACGACACTGCAGACCATGGCGGTCACGGATCACTCGATGTACCTGGACCAGACCGACTCCGAGTACGGCAACCTGTTCAACTCCGGCAAGATCGGCATGCTGGTGACCGGGCCGTGGGACCTGTCCACGTTCCCGAACGTGAAGTACGGCGTGCAGATCATGCCGGCGTTCCCCGGCGCGAGCGGCGGGCACCAGACGATCTCCGGCCCGGACAACTGGGTCGTCTTCAACAACGGCTCGGCCCGGGTGGCCGCGGCTGAGAAGTTCCTGCTCTGGCTGACCGCGGCGCCGCAGGCGAAGTACTTCTCGCTGGCGACCGGCGACCTGCCGATCCGCGCGTCGGTGGAGAACTCCCCCGGCTTCCTGCAGCAGATGGACAAGGCGCTGCCCGGCGTGAGCCAGTTCGTGACCAACCTGGGCAACGTCAAGCAGGCCCGGCCGCAGCTGGCCAGCTATCCGAAGATCTCCACGGTGCTCGGCACGATGGTCGTCTCGGTGCTGCTGGGCAAGAGCCAGCCGCAGGCGGCCCTGGACAGCGCCGCCCAGCAGGTGAACCAGATCCTCGCCAGCGGCTCGAGCTGACGTGGCGGTTCGCTTTCGCGGTCCGAGCGGGCTCCGGCCTGCCGCCAGGCGCGCTCTGACGCGGCGGCGCGGGCGCAGGATCCGGTCGCGGGCCGGGATCAGGCGGCCGCGTGGGCGTTCGTGACGCCCGGCGCCGTGGTCATCATGCTGTTCGGCGTCGCGCCGATCGTCTGGTCGGCGGTCATGTCGTTCCAGCGGAACGACCTGTTCTCGGCCAGCACGCCGTTCGTCGGGCTGAGCAACTACCGGCAGATGGTGCACGACCCGATCGTCGCCCAGGCCATCGAGCACACGCTCGTCTACACCGCGCTGTTCGTGCCGGGCACGATGCTCGTCGGCCTGTTCCTCGCCGTCGCGATGAACCGGAAGATCAGGTTCATCTCCTTCTACCGGACCGCCGCGTACGCCACGATGGCCATCTCGACGATCAGCGAGGCGCTGGTCTTCATCTGGCTGTTCGACCCGTCCTACGGCATCGTCAACTACGTGTTCAAGCTGGTCGGCATCCCGCAGCAGCAGTTCCTGAACTCGACCTCAGAGGCGCTGTACGTGATCGTCATCATGACGATCTGGGGCTGGACCGGGTTCGCCGTCGTGATCTACCTGGCCGCGCTGCAGGGCATCCCGCAGGTGCTGACCGAGGCCGCCGCGATCGACGGCGCCAGCCGGTGGGCGACCTTCCGGCGCATCACGCTGCCGCTGCTCAGCCCGGCGTCGCTGTTCCTGGTCGTCTGGCTGACGATCAACGCGCTGCAGCTGTTCGACGAGGTGTACCTGAGCACCAGGGGCGGCCCGCTGGGCTCGACCACCGTGCTCGTGTACTACCTCTACCAGCAGGCGTTCGGCGGCGCGAACTTCAACTTCGGCTACGCGTCCGCGATCGCCTACTTCCTGTTCCTCATCATCGTCGTCGTCACGGCGATCCAGTTCCGGGTCGGCCGCCGTCTCGTCCACTACCGGTCATGACCGCGCCCGCTGTTCTCGTCGCTCGGCGGCGGCGGCTGCCGTTCAGCCCGTGGCACCTGGTCCTGATCCCGGCCACGATCGTGCTGATCTTCCCGTTCGTCTGGCTGATCGTCACGTCGGTCGAGACGCCGGGTGAGGCGCTGCACTTCCCGCCGATCCTGATCCCGCACCACCTGGACTTCAGCAACTATCCGAACGCGCTCCAGGCCGCTCCGTTCGGCCGGTTCTTCGTCAACAGCGCCGAGGTCGCGGTGCTCGTCGTGCTGTGCAACCTGGTGCTCTGCTCGCTGGCCGGGTACGCGTTCGCCCGGTACCGGTTCCTCGGCGGCGGCGCTGCTGTTCGCGCTGCTCATGGCCACGCTCATGGTGCCGTTCCAGGTGACGATGATCCCGCAGTACATCATCACCAAGTGGATCGGCATCAACCTGGCCGAGCCGGCCGGGATCAACCACATCGGCGCGCTCATCCTGCCGAACGCGGCGACCGCCTTCGGGATCTTCTTCCTGCGCCAGTTCTTCCGCACGCTGCCGATCGAGTACGAGGAAGCGGCCAGGGTCGACGGCGCCAGCAGGCTCACGGTGCTGTGGAAGGTCGTGCTGCCGCTGTCGCTGCCCGCGCTGTCCACGCTCGCCGCGCTCACGTTCCTGGACTCGTGGAACAACTTCCTCTGGCCGCTGATCGCCATCACCGACAACAACAAGATGACGCTGCCGCTCGGCCTGGCCACGTTCCAGGGCGCGCACAGCACCGAGTGGACGCTGCTGATGGCCGGCAACGTGATGAGCCTGATCCCGATGCTGATCATCTTCTTCGTGGCGCAGCGGTACTTCATCCGGTCGGTCGCGGCCACCGGGCTGGCGGGCACGTGACGGCCGCGGCGGTACGGCAGGACGCGGATAGGGGGAAACAGATGCGAAGGAGCGGTAGTTGAGTGAGGGACGGATCAGACCTGGGCGGAGCGCGACGCGCTGCAGCCGGGCAGCACCGAGGCCGAGATCGCCTCGCAGCCCGGCGTGCTGGCGGCGGGCGGCCGAGCTTGCCCCGGACCGTGGCCGCGCTGCTGCCGGCGCCCGGCGAGCGGGTGGCGGTCGTCGGCTGCGGCACGTCCTGGTTCATCGCGCAGTCGTACGCGGCCGCGCGCGAGGCGGCCGGCCAGGGCGAGACCGACGCGTTCGCCGCCTCCGAGATGCCGCCGGGCCGACGCTACGACCGCGTGCTGGTGCTGTCCCGGTCCGGGACGACGACCGAGATCCTGCGGCTGCTGGCGCGGCTGCCAGCGTCGGTCCCGACCGTGCTGATCACCGCCGACCCGGCGACGCCGGCGGCGACCGCCGCCGACGCCGTCATCGGGCTCGACTTCGCCGACGAGCGAGTCGGTCGTGCAGACCAGGTTCGCCACGACCGAGCTGGCGCTGCTGCTGGCGCACCTCGGGCGAGGACATCGCGCCGATGGCCGCCGCGGCCGACCGGGTGCTGGCCGCCGAGCTGCCGGCCGAGCTGCTGGGCGCCCGGCAGTTCACGTTCCTCGGCACCGGCTGGACGTGCGGCCTGGCCAGCGAGGCCGCGCTGAAGCTGCGGGAAGCGGCCGGGCCTGTGGACGGAGGCGTACCCGGCTATGGAGTACCGGCACGGGCCGATCGCCGTGACCGGGCCGGGCAGCGTCGTCTGGCTGCTCAGCCCGGCGCCAGACGGCCTGACCGACGAGGTCGCGGCGGCCGGCGGCCTGGCCTGGCAGTCGCCGGAGAGCGCCGCTCGCCGAGCTCGTCCGGGTGCACCGCGTCGCGGCCGCGATCGCGCGGGCCCGCGGGCTTGACCCGGACCGGCCGCGGAACCTGACCCGCTCCGTCATCCTGCTGCCCCGCTAGCGCCGTGATCGCCGTCGTCGCCCTCAATCCGGCCCTGGACATGACCCATCACGTCGACGGCGTCGACTGGGCCGGCGTGAACCGCCCCGCGCGAGGTGCACGCGGTGGCCGGCGGCAAGGGCCTCAACGTGGCCAGGACGCTGCACGCGCTCGGCGCGGACGTGCTGCTGCTGGGCGTCGCGGGCGGGCCCACCGGCGCGGCCGTGCGGGCCGGACTGCGACAGCGGGCGTGCCCGCGGTGTTCACCGAGATCGCGGCCGACACGCGGCGGACGTTCGTGGTCGTCGACACCGCGCGCGGCGACATCGCGTCCTTCTACGAGCCAGGGCCGCCGGTGACCGACGGCCGAGTACGCCCGGTTCCTGGTCGACCTACCGCGGACGCGCTGCCCGGCTGCGCCGCCGTGGTGCTGTCGGGCAGCCTGCCACCGGGCCTGCCAGCCGGATACCTACGCGGAGCTGATCCGGTCGCGGCCGCAGCGCCGGAGTGCCCGCGCTGCTGGACACCTCCGGCGAGGCCCTGCTGCGCGGCGCCGCGGCCGGGCCCGCGATCGTCAAGCCCAACCTGGCGGAGCTCGCCGCGGCCTCCAGCCGCTCGCTGCGCTGGGCCAGCGGATCGGACCGGCCGGGCGCGGCGGACCGCGCAGGCAAGCCGGGCGGCGGGATCGAGCCGGACCAGGCTGCCGAACCGGACCGGGCCGCCGTGCTGGCGGCGGCCGGGTGGCTGCGGGAGCGCGGGGCCCAGTCCGTTGTCGTCTCGCTCGGCGCCGACGGGCTGCTCGCGGTGACGGCCGACGGCACCTGGCACGCGACGCCCGAGCCGGTCGACGGCAATCCGACCGGGGCCGGGGACGCCGCGGTCGCCGGGCTGGCGCACGCCCTGACGCTGGGCCAGCCCTGGCCCGAGCGGCTGCGGCATGCGGCCGCGCTCGGCGCGGCGACCGCAGCCGCGCCGGTCGCGGGCGAGTTCCGGACCGACGACTACCGGCGGCGCTCGCCAGCTTGCGGATCCGCGAGCTGGAGCACGCCTGATGCCAGTCGTTCCCAGCACCGCCGAGATCGTCGGGCCGGCCTGCGCCGCCGGGCGCGCGGCCGTCGCCTTCAACGTCATCGGGATCGAGCACGCCGAGGCCATCGTGACCGGCGCGCAGCAGGCGGGCGAGCCGGTGATCCTGCAGGTCAGCGAGAACTGCATCGACTATCACGGCGCGCTGGCGCCGATCGGGCGGGCCATGCTGGCGACCGCGGCCGCGGCGACCGTGCCGGTGGCGGTGCACCTCGACCACGCCACCCGCGAGCGGCTCGTCAGGCAGGCCGTCGCCCTCGGCTTCGGGTCGGTCATGTACGACGCGTCCGCGCTGCCGTACGCCGACAACGTCCGGGCCACGGCGCGGATCGCCGGCCTGGTGTCACGACGCACGGTGTCTGGGTCGAGGCCGAGCTCGGCGAGGTCGGCGGCAAGGACGGCGTGCACGAGCCGGGCGCCCGGACCCGGCCCGGCGAGGCGGCCGGGCTACGTGACCGCGACCGGGGTCGACGCGCTCGCCGTCGCGGTCGGCAGCTCGCACGCGATGCTCACCAGGGACGCGGTGCTCGACCTGGAGCTGATCGCGCGGCTGCGCGCGGCGGTGCCGGTGCCGCTCGTGCTGCACGGGTCGTCCGGCGTGCCCGATGACGACGCTCCGCGCCGCGGTCGCGCGCCGGGCTCACCAAGATCAACATAGCCACGCAGCTGAACAAGGTCTTCACCGCCGCCGTCCGGGCCCGCCTGGCCGACGACCCGCTGCTCGCCGATCCGCGCCGCTACCTGCGGGCTGGCCGGGACGCGATCGCCGCCGAGGTGGAGCGACTGCTCGGCTGCTGGCTGGCCCGGTAGTAGTCGAGATGGCGCGAGCAGAGGACGGACGCCCGTGAGCCGCTACCGCCGCTGGAATCAGCTGCTCGAACTGCTGGCCGCCGAGGGCCAGCTGCAGGTCGAGCACGCCGCGCAGGAGCTCGGGCGTGTCCACCGCGACCATCCGGCGGGACTTCGACGAGCTGGCCGAGCAGCAGATGCTGGCGCGGATCCGCGGCGGCGCCGTCGCCCGGGGCGTCACCCTCGACCTGCCGCTGCGGTACAAGTCCGAGCGGCACCCGTCGGAGAAGCGCCGGATCGCGCAGGTCGCGGCCGCGCTCGTGCAGCCGCGGTCAGGTCGTCGGCCTGAACGGCGGCACGACCACCACCGAGGTGGCGCAGGGCACTGGCGACCCGGGCCGACCTCGAACTCGGTCAGCGACCGACGCCCGGCGTGACCGTGGTGACCAACGCGCTCAACATCGCGACCGAGCTCGCGGTGCGGCAGCACATCAAGATCGTGGTCACCGGCGGCGTCGCCCGGACGCAGTCCTACGAGCTGACCGGGCCGCTCGCGACCGGCGTGCTGGAGCGGGTCAGCATCGACATCGCGATCCTCGGCGTCGACGGCATCGATCCCGTGGCCGGGGCGATGGCGCAGCACGAGGGCGAGGCCAGCATCAACCAGCTGATGGCGCGGCAGGCGGCCCAGGTGGTCGTCGTCGCCGACAGCTCGAAGATCGGCCGCCGCGCGTTCGCCCGGATCTGCGACGTCAGCGACGTGGACGTGCTGGTCACCGACACCGGGCTCGACGGATGCGGACCAGGCCAGGTTCGCCGACGCGGGCGTGCAGGTGATGACCGCATGACCGGCGCCGCCCTCGCGCGGGACCTGGACCTGCTGTGCTCGGTGACTGCAACCCGGACGTGATGGTGCTCGGCGACGATCTCGATCCGGCCTTCGGCCAGCAGGAGAAGCTCGTCGACAGCATCGGCGCTGGTGATCGGCGGATCCGCCTCGATCATGGCGGTCGCCGCCGCCCGGCTCGGGCTCCGGGTGGCGCTGGTCGCGGCGATCGGCGGCGGATGCCGCCGGCGACTTCATGCTCGGGCAGCTCGCGGCCGAGGGCGTCGCAGACCGACGCGATGGTGGTCCGGCCGGGCAGGCGACGGCCATGACCGTGGTGCTGTCTCGCGGCGCTGACCGGGCCAGCCTGACCGCGGTCGGCGCGCTGCCGACGCTGACCGCCGCGGACGTGCCAGCCGCGTTGCTGGCCAGGGCCCGCCATCTGCACGTCAGCTCGTACTTCCTGCTCGAGCGCTCGCTCGGGCCGGGGCTCGCGGACCTGTTCGCCGCCGCCAGGGCGGCCGGGACGACTACGTCGCTGGACACCAACTGGGATCCGGCCGGACGATGGGGCGACCAGCAACTGCAGGCCGTCCTGCGCGGGACCGACGTGCTGCTGCCGAACGAAGCGGAAGCACTCAGGCTCAGCGAGCGGGCCACCATCGGCGACGCGGTGGCGGCGCTGGCGGTCGGCGGCACCAGGCTCGTGGTCAAGCTCGGCCGGCGCGGCGCGCTGAGCGCCGACGCCGACCAGTGGCACGCGGTCTCGGCGCCGGCCGAGCTGCCCGGCGACTACGTCGACGCGACCGGCGCGGGTGACTGCTGCGACGCGGGCGTGGTCGCCGGCCTGCTGGACGGCCTGGACCTGCCGGCGGCCGCGGCGCTCGGCTGCGCGGCGGGCTCGGCGTCGACCCGGGCGGCAGGCGGCACCGGTGTGCGCACCGACCTGGCGGCCGCGCTCGCGCTCGCCAAGACCGCCACCATCGAGCAGGTGCCCGCGGCCAGCGTCGCCAGCGGCTGCGAACGCGACTGATCGGCGGCGGCGCCGCAGCTGCCGCGCCTGGTATGACGGCGGCGACCTGTTGCTGAGACTGAGCCTGCGCCGCGCTAGATCACCCGGTGCGCACTAGTCGGCGAGCTTGAATGCAAGCTCTGTTTGCCACTCGCTCATGTCGTGGCCGGGTTCGTCGTGATAAGTCTCCAGGCGGCAACCCCACCGCTCGCCGTGGGGCGTGGACGTGACGTCCCAGGCCAGGCCCTGCTGCGCGCACAGATGGCGCAAGACGCTGTTGTAGTTCTAGCTGCGGCGCCTAATCGGGGCGCGGTTCGCGGGCCGGCGCGTCCAGGCCGAGCCGGCGCTGCTCGATGATCAGGCAGCGGTCCTCGACGTAGAGCAGGTCAGCCGCCGCGGCGATAGCGCGCGCCTCGGCGGAGACGATGCCGAGCTGCAGCCACAGGGCGGTCGCGCCGGCCGCGACGGCCTGCCGGGCGATGTCGGCGGTCTGCTCCGACGGCCGGAACACGTCCACGAGACCCACCTGCTCGGGCACGTCGGCGAGCGTCCGGTACACCGGCTCGCCAAGTATCTCGTCCGCGTGCGGGTTGACCGGGATGATCCGCCAGCCGTGGCGCTGCATGTGCGCGGGCACCCGCTGCGCGTCCTTGACTGGCGAGGAGCTCGCGCCGACCACCGTGATCGTCGCGTAACTGGTCAGGATGCGCTCGACGATCGCGTCCGTCTCGCTCATCACCAGCCTCCCTAGCTGGCCAGCTTCGCGGCCGACTGCGGCACCAGCGGCAGCACGATCTCGAACACCGATCCCTTCCCCGACGGTGCTGCGCACCCGCACCGACCCGCTGTGCGCCGCCGCGATCGCCTGCACGATCGCCAGGCCAAGCCCGAACCCGCCGTCCCGCGGTTGCGGCCGGCGTCGACCCGGGCGAACCGCTCGAAGATCCGGTCCAGGTCCCCGGCCGGGATGCCCGGCCCCGAGTCGCTGACCGCCAGCACCACGCGCTGCCCCTCGGTCCGGGCGCTGACCTCCACCCCGACGCCGTCCGGCGCGTGCGCGACGGCGTTATCCAGCAGCGCGTCCAGCGCCGCCGCGAGCCGCTCCCGGTCCGCGACCACGACGGCCTCGGTCACCGGGCCGACCCGCCAGCTACGCGGCGGGTGACCCCACCGGTCCAGCGCGTCCATCACGACCGCCTCGACGCTCACCGGCGCCGGGTGCAGGAAACCGGGGCTGCCTGCGGACGCGAGCAGCAGCATCCGGCTCGACAGCTCGCGCAGCCGGGCCAGCTCGGTCGCGACCACCCGCGCGTCCCTGGCCACCACCGGGTCGGTCACGGCGCGCTCGATCAGCTCGGCGTGGCCGAGGGCGACCGTGATCGGCGTGCCGAGCTCGTGCGAGGCGTCCTGGAGGAACCGGCGCTGTTCCTGCAGCAGCCGGAGGTTCTCCTCGGTGACCCGCTGGGCCTCGGCCATCGCCGTGAGCCGGTCCTCCATCGCCGTCAGCCAGCGCCGGCCGTGCCACACCATTACCAGGAACATCACCGCGATGAGCGGCACCTCGGCCAGGTAGTCGGCGTCCTGCTGGCCCTTCAGCACCTGCACGCCGATGATGCCGCCGGTCGCGACGACGACCGCCAGCACGGTCAGCAGCGTCGGCTGCAGCTGCCAGAGCCGGAAGCCGTAGATCGCGTTGAGGCTGACCCAGATCGCCAGGAACGGGACCGTCTGCCACGACGGCAGCAGCCGCATCGCGACGAGATTCAGCCCGACAAAGGCCACCCACGTGATGTCGACCCAGGACAGCCGGGCCCACCGCAGGGCGCGCCGCCTGCTCCGCGCCGGGACCGGCGGCTCGGCTGGGCCCGCCCCCCCGGCATCCGCAGGCGCGGCGCCCTGGAGCAGGGCACCGGGGCCGGGCATCTCAGTGCTGGGTGACGCCACCGCATCCTCACAAACTCGATCGCGCGCAGCCCGCGCGGTCCGGGAGGTAACAGCCTGGCGGGACAGCAGGTCATCGCGCAAGTCCGCACTTTGCCCGCCCGGCCTGGCGCCCCGCGAGCCGGGACTGTCCAGCCGCTCAGACGGCCTCGATCTTCGGGTAGGCGGGCGTCCACATGGCGGCCGCCACCGCGGCGGCCGGGTCGGGCACCGGCACCCGGGCCAGCCCTTCGGCCACCGCGGCCCTGGCCACCGCCTCCGCCACCGCGGCGGACACCGCGCGCAGGGCCGTCACCGGCGGCAGGATCGCCGCGCCCGGCGCGGTGGCGTCGGACCGGGCGGCCACCGCGCCCGCAGCGGCCGCCAGCATGCCGTCGCTCAGCCGGGCAGCCCTCGCCACCGTGACACCGAGCCCGATACCGGGGAACAGCAGCGCGTTGTTGGCTTGCGCGATGTCATAGCGGACGCCGCCATAGCTGACCGGCGGGAACGGGCTGCCGGTCGCGACCAGCGCCCGGCCCCTGGTCCAGGCGATCAGGTCCGCCGGGATGCCTTCGGAGCGGGCGGTCGGGTTCGACAGCGGCATGATGATGGGCCGCTCGGCGTGCGCTGCCATCTCGGTCACGATCGGCTCGGAGAACACTCCCGGCTGCGTCGAGGTCCCGATCAGCATGGTCGGCCTGGCGCGCGCGACCACCTCGGCCAGGCCGACGCAGCCGTCCGGGTCCCGCTCCCACGAGGCCGTCTCGGCCGCCGGCCGGGCGTAGGGCACCTGGAAGTCGCGCAGCGTGCCGGCGTAGTCGGTCGTCAGCAGGCCCCGGCTGCCCAGCGCGAAGATCCGCGCGGTCGCCTCGTCCGGGGTCAGACCGTCGGTGATCATTTCCTGCCGGAGCGCGTCGGCGATCCCGATGCCCGCCGTGCCCGCGCCGTGGATCACCACCCGCTGGTCCCGCATCCGCGTCCCGGCGGCCCGCAGCGCGCACATCGAGGCGGCCAGCACGACCGCGGCCGTCCCCTGCATGTCGTCGTTGAAGGTCAGGCACCGCTGCGCGTACTTGGCCAGGATGCGCCGGGCGTTCCCGGCACCGAAGTCCTCCCAGTGCAGCATCGCGTTCGGGAACATCCGGGTCGCGGTCGCGACGTACGCGTCCAGCAGTTCCTCGTACTGGTCACCGCGCACCCGCGGCCGCCGGTTGCCCAGGTACATGTCGTCGTCGAGCAGCGCCTGATTGTCGGTCCCGGTGTCCAGCACCACCGGGATTATCCGGCGCGGGTGCAGGCCGGCCGCGGCCACGTACACGGCGAGCTTGCCGATCGCGATCTGGATGCCGCCCACGCCCCAGTCGCCGATGCCGAGGATGCCCTCGGAATCGGTGGCGACGATCAGGTCCACGTCATCGGGCCCGAGCCCGTAGTTCCGGAACGCCTTCTCGACCTGGCCAGGGTGATTCACCGACAGATGCACGCCCCGCGGCCGTCCGCCGTACACGCGGCTGAACTGCTCGATCGCCGTACCGATCGTCGGCGTGTACACGATCGGCAGCATTTCCTCCAGGTGCTCGGTGAGCAGCCGGTAGAACAGCACCTCGTTGCGGTCCCTGAGCGTCGCCAGGTACAGGTTCTTCGCCAGGTCGTCAGGCTGGGCCAGGAACTGCCCGTAGACGCGCTGCAGTTGCCCTTCGATCGTGGAGACACCGTCAGGCAGCAAACCGGTCAGCCCGAGCTGTTCCCGTTCGGCGAGGGTGAACGCCGTGCCGCGGTTGAGGATCGGGGACGCGAGCACCGCGTTACCGCGCAGTGCGACCCGCGCGACGATGCCGTCGCCAGTGCCGCTGAGCTCGTACAAGGGCTGCAACATCGCCTCACCTTAGCTAACGCCGGCCCGCGCGTTCAGGACCGGCGGTCGCCTGCGGTAGCACCTCATCGAGCCGGCGTGCAACGATCATCGGCAACCGACGGCCGCATCCGGCGGCCGGGGCAAGGAGGCTGCGTGTCGATCCTCGATGAGTTCCTGCTGACCGACCAGGTCGCCATCGTCACCGGGGCCTCGTCGGGTCTCGGCGTGGCATTCGCCAAGGCGCTATCCGAGGCCGGTGCCAGCGTGGTGCTGGGCGCGCGCCGGACCGACCGGCTGGCCGCGGTGGCGGACGACATCACCGCCGGCGGCGGCCGGGCCCTGGCCGCCCGGCTCGACGTCGCGGACCCCGACTCGTGCGCGGCACTGGCCGAGGCGGCGATGCTGGAGTTCGGCCGGATCGACATCCTGGTCAACAACGCGGGCCTCGGGACCGCGTACCCGGCGACGCGCGAGACGCCGGAGCAGTTCCGCTCGGTCGTCGACGTGAACCTCAACGGTGCTTACTGGATGGCGCAGGCCTGTGGCCGGCGCATGCAGCCGGGCAGCTGCATCGTGAACATCTCCAGCGTGCTGGCCATCACCACGGCCGGGATGCCGCAGGCCGCCTACAGCGCCAGCAAGGCGGCGCTGATGGGCCTGACCCGCGACCTGGCCAGCCAGTGGACCGGCCGCAAGGGCATCCGGGTCAACGCGATCGCCCCCGGCTACTTCGCGACCGAGATGACCGACCAGTACCCCGAGGGCTACCTCGAGAGCATGCACGCGCGCATGCTGGTGCCGCGGATGGGCCGGCTGGAGGAGTGCGCGGCCACGCTCGTCTGGCTGGCCAGCCCGGCGGGCGGCTACGTCACCGGCCAGACCATCGTCGTCGACGGCGGCGTCTCGATTACCTGACGGGCTAACAGCCGCCCGGCGGGCCCGGAGTGCCGGGGCCGGTCATCGGGTCGTCCACCATGCCGCCCCCGGTGGTGCGCGCCTCGCCGCCGAAGTGCACCACGTACCAGCGGCCCCGCCAGGAGATCAGGGTGGAGATGCCGACCGAGCGCACCTGGCCGCCCGCGCGGTAGACCAGCCGGGAGTTGGCCACGTGCCAGTACCCGACGCCGTTGTCGCACACGCCGGGATCGATCCAGTCGGCCGCCGACTCCGGGATGACCACCCGCAGCAGCGACGCGTGCCTGGCGGTGCGGCCGAGCAGGGCGTGCGCGGCGAGCACGTCCTGCTTGTACTCGGCCACGAGCCGGTTGTGCCAGTCCGCGGCCGGGTCGGCAATGGCCTTGACCTGCTCGTAGGCGACCAGCGGGAAGAACGCGGGCAGGCCCAGGGCCGGGCGGCCGGACGCGATCGCCGCCCACAGGTCGGTCATCTCGGCCCGGAAGTCGTGACTGCTGGCGGGCGGCCGCGCCCGGGTCTGGTGCTGCCCCCGGCGCGCCGCGGGTACCGGCAGCACGACCGGCCAGGACGCCCGGCTCGCGGCGGCCACCGGGGTCACGCTGGCCGGTGTCACCGTAGCCGACAGCGCGGCGCTGGGACGGCCGGTGGCGGCCCCGGAGCCGGCCGGGCCGGATTGGGCGCAGCCGGCGAGCACGCCTGTGACCGTGACTAGCACAACGCAGCCGGCGTAGTCGCTGCCAGTGATGCATGCCAGCATCGTAGGCCGGGAGCGGACGCTCCGTGCCGCGGGCCGACCGTGTCGTGCCGACTACGCGCCGACCGGCTGGCGGAGATGCGAGGCCGCGGGCGGCGCGTCCACACTGGCGGCGATGTCGTCCAGGCTGCAGCCCGGCCGGCTCGGGCAGGACGAGGGTGAGCGCCAGGCCGAGCACCGAGACCCCGCCGGTGAGCAGCAGCGTGCCGCGCAGGCCCAGCGATGACTGCAGGACCGGGAACAGGAATACCCCGATGAACGCGCCGAGCTTGCCCGACGCCGGCCGAGATGCCGTGCCCGGTGGTGCGCATGCTGACCGGGTAGATCTCGCTGGGCAGGACGAAGGTCGTCATGTTGGGGCCGAACTCGGTGAAGAAGTAGCTGATCCCGTACACGATCAGGAACGGCGCCACGGTGGTGGTCATGCCCGGCACGATGGCGATGATCAGGAAGCAGACGGCCATCATCGCGAAGCCGATGACCTGCAGCTTGCGGTGCCCGATCCGGTCCAGCCGGGCGATGGCCAGGATGTAGCCGGGCACCGCGGCGACCACGAAAATCGCGAGCTGGAGCGCGATCTTGGTCATCGTGCTGGCGTTCGGCGTGATCAGGCTCAGGATCTGCGGCGTGGAGATCGTGTTGCCGTAGTAGGCGTAGTCCAGCAGGAACCAGCAGCCCGCCGTCCCGGCCAGCATGACCAGCAGCCGACGGTTCGCCAGGAAGGCCCGCACCCCGGCCTGCGGCCGCGCGGTCGGGGCGGGGCGGGCCGCGACGGTACCGTCGGCCGCCGCGGCGCCGCCGGTCGCAGCGCCGCCGGTCGGGGCACCGGGCACGATGGCGGCCGCCTTGGCCGCCTGGCCCAGCACCTGAGCCTGGTAACGCGGCGACTCTGGCATCCGACAGCGCAGGTAGATGACCGCGCCGGCGGGCAGCGCGCCGAGGCCGAGCAGGACTCGCCACACCACGTCGTCGGCCGCGCCGGAGCCGAGCAGGGCCAGCGCGATGAGCGGGCCGATGACGAGCCCGAGCGCCTGGGTGCCGAAGACCATCCCGACCAGCTTGCCGCGGTCCTTGCGGTTCGCGTACTCGCTCACCATCACGGCGCTGACCGGGTAGTCACCGCCGACGCCGACACCGAGCAGGAAGCGGAAGGCGATCAGCATCCAGAACGACTGGGACAGCGCCGACCCCAGGGCGCCCGCGATCATGATGGCGGCGACCAGCCAGTACACCCGCTTGCGGCCGACCTTGTCCGCGTACCGGCCGGACACGAACGCGCCGAGGCAGGCGGCCGCGAGCATCGTGCTGTTGAGGATCGCCAGCCGATCGGAGCTGAGGTTCCAGTCCTTGGTGATCAGGGTCGAGGCGATGCCGATGACAAACAGGTCGTAGGCGTCGGTAAAGAAGCCCATCCCCGAGGCCAGCACCGCCCGAGCGGAGCAGTGCTCTTGATGATCAGGAATTCCGCCGGGTTTACCATAGATCGCAGTGGCTGATATCCGGAAATGCGCACAGTGCGGCGCCCTGTTCGCGCCGCGCCGTGAGCATGCCCGGTTCTGCTCACCCAGCTGCCGGGTGGCCTGGAACCGGCAGCGCGACAGCCACTCCCCGGTGGCGGCGCGCTGGACTGGTCCATCACCGCGATGCGGGACACGACCGAGCGGCTGCTCCGGGCCGAGAGCTGGGATCTGCCGCACGCTTATGCCGCGATCACCGAGGCCGTGTGGTGGGTCACGATGGTCGACGCCACGCTGGTGCGCTACCACCCCGACAGCCTACGCCGCGGCCCTGGCCGACCGACGACCCGGAGCGCAAGATCGTCGAGGACACGTTCGCCGGGCTGCGGTTCGTCCGCAACCAGCTGGGCTACAAGGCCGATCACGACGCGTTCATCCGGCCGCGGCTCAACCGCTACGGGACCGCGGCCGGCCGGATCGCGGCGTGGACCTGGCGGGCGTGCGCAAGCCCGCGCTGGCCACGCTCCCGGCCCGCGGCCAGGAGTGGGAGCTGACCCGGTTCCGGGCCTACCGGGCCCAGCTGGCCGGGCACACGCTCGAGGACACGTTCGGCCGCGCGACGGCGTTCCTGCTATCGGCCAACGGGACCAGGGTCAGCCACGCCTGAGCGGCCGCGGGAGGGCGGCGGGCGGCACTCAGACCGCGCGGTCAGCCTGGCGTCGCCGACCTCGCGCACACCGAGCGCCGCGACGGCCGCCGTGCTCGCCGCGATCTGGCCGGGCTGCAGGCTGCGGGACCTGCGCCCGCTGCCGGGCGGCGCTTCCAGCCTCACGTTCGTCGCCGAGGTGACCGGCGCGCCCGCGGGACCGGGTCGCGGTCAAGATGGCGCCGCCAGGACTGCCGCCAGTCCGCAACCGCGACGTGCTCCGGCAGGCGCGCGTCCTGCGGGCGCTGGCCCGGGTGCCGGAAGTCGCAGTTCCCGTCATCTACGCCGAGGATGCGGGCGACCCGCCAGCCGTGCCGCCGTTCTTCGTCATGGAGTACGTCGAGGGCGAGAGCTACGAGCCGCGGCTGACGACGCTGGATCCGGGCGCAGCCCGGCCCGCGGACGCGGACGTCGAGCGCAGGGCGAGTCCGCGGTGCGCATGCTGGCCGCGCTGCACCGGCAGGACGCCGGCCGAACTCGGGCTCGGCGGACGAACCGCCGGTCTCGCTGGCGGACGAGTGCGCCAAGTGGGCCCGCGCGCTCGCGACGCTGCGGCCTGGACGGCCAGGACGCCCGGCTGGAAGCCGAGTGCCGGCGCCGGCTGGAGCGGGGTCAGCCGGTCCCGGCCGCGCCGGTGGTACTGCACGGTGACTGGCGGCTCGGCAACATGCAGTGCGCCGGGCCCGGAGGTCCGCGCGGTCCTCGACTGGGAGATCTGGTCGGTCGGCGACGCCCGTACCGACCTGGCCTGGATGATGATGTGGGCCAGCCGGGGCAACCCCGGCACCGGCAGCTGCGGACGCGTACATGCCCGCGCCGGAGCAGCTGCGGGCCTGGTACGAGGCGGCCGCCGGCGGTCCGGTGCCGGAACTGGACTGGGTTCAGGGCCTGATCCGGTACAAGTCGGCGGCGGTTTCCGCGCTGCTGGTGAAGAACGCGCTGAAGCGGGGCGAGCCCGGCGATCAGCTGGAGCGCAGGCAGCGCAGCATCGCGGCCACGCTGGAGTGGGCGCTGGAGATGCTGCCCGCACCGAGATGAGGAGACGACGGATGACTGCTGCAGCGGACCGGTTCGGGCTGGCCGGCAAGGTCGCGCTCGTCACCGGCGGGAGCCGCGGCCTGGGCCGCGAGATGGTGCTCGCGTTCGCGCACGCCGGCGCCGACGTGGTCATCACCAGCAGGAACGTCGAGTCCTGTGCCCAGCTCGCCGCCGAGGTCGAGCGCGACACCGGCCGCAGCGCGCTGGCGCACGGGTGTCACGTCGGGCACTGGGACGAGTTGCCCGGCCTGCTGGACGCCGCCTACGAGCGGTTCGGCCGGCTCGACGTGCTGGTGAACAACGCCGGCAAGTCACCGCTGTACCCGTCGCTCGCGGACGTCGACGAGCGGCTGTGGGACAGCGTGCTGGCGGTGAACCTGAAGGGACCGTTCCGGCTGACCGCGCTCGCCGGGCGCGCGGATGGCCGCGGCTGACGGCGGGTCGATCATCAACATCAGCAGCACCGCGTCGGTGCACCCGCGGCCGGACGTCGTGCCGTACGCCGCGGCCAAGGCCGGCCTGAACGCGATCACGACCGGCTTCGCCCTCGCCTACGGCCCGAAGGTGCGGGTGAACTGCATCATGGCCGGGCCGTTCCTGACCGACATCAGCAAGGCCTGGGACATGGAGGCGTTCAGCCGGCGCGCGCGCAGCCACGCGCTGCAGCGCGGCGGCAACCCGGACGAGATCGTCGGGGCGGCGCTGTACTTCGCCAGCGACGCCTCCAGCTTCACCACCGGCGCGGTGCTCACCGTCGACGGCGGCATCCCGTAGCGGTTGGCGCCGCGGCGGTCAGGTGCCGCGGGTCGGGTCGAACTCGAGCACCTGCGTCAGCCTGATGTTGTTGCCCGACGGGATCCCGGAAGCCCGTGTCGATGCCGTACGGCTGGGTGGTCGGCGGGTCGTTGAACGTCACCCCGCGCGCGGACAGGTCGTCGTAGGCGGCCTGGCAGTCATCGGTCTCCAGGAACAGGGTGCCGCCGGCGCCCTTGGCCACGAGGTCGCTGAGCGTGGCGCTCGCCTCCGCGTCGAGCATCGGCGGGCCGGGGACGGGCATCAGGACGAGCCCCGGGCCATCGGCGCTCGGCCCCACGCACAGCCAGCGGAAGTTCCAGGCTTCCATCGTGACGTCGGCCAGCACCTCCCAGCCGAGCGTCTTGGTGTAGAACTGCAGCGCCTCGTCCTGGTCGTGCACCCAGAACTGCGTGTTCGCGATCTTGATCATCGAATCCTCTCAGGTCGTTGGCTTACGTCGCCTGAGCCTAGGGAGGCGGCCGCGGCCGGGTCTTCTCGAAACGTGCGGTTCTGCGGGCGCGCGTACGCCTGGGCCACGCAGCGCGGGATGTGCACGTGCCACTGCGCCGGCGGATACCTCGCCGCGGTACGCCTGCGGGCTGCTGCCCGAAGATCCGCCCGAAGCTCACCGTGAACGAGCCGACGCTGCCCGCGCCGACGGCGAAGCAGACGTCCGCCACCGACCAGTCGGTGCGTCCGCAGCAGCGCGGCAGCCCGTTCCAGTCTCCGGGTGAGCAGGTACTGGTGCGGTGACTCGCCGAACGCGCGCTTGAACTCGCGGCTGAAGTGGGCAGGCGACAGGCCCGCGGCGGCGGCCAGGTCGGACACGGTCAGCGGCTCCGCGATACCGGGCGTCCGCCAGGTCCTTGGCCCGGAGCAGATGACGGGCCAGCGGCACGTGCGCCATGGGACCCAGTATGCCCGCGGCCGAGCATTCCGGTCCTGGCGCCGCAGCCGCTCGCTAGTGCGGGAGCCGCTCGAACTTCGGCGGCCGGCGCTCGACGAACGAGCGGACACCTTCGCCGAAGTCGGGCAGGCCGAAGCTCTCCATCATCAGCTGGACGGCCTCACGCTCGGCGGCCAGCAGCCCAGCGTGCACCTGCTGGTAGACCTGCCGTTTCATGATCGCCATCGAGGTGGGCGACGACGTGGCGGCGAGGTCGCGCACGTACTGCTGCGCGTGCGCGCAGCACGTCCGCGCGCGGCAGCGCGGCGTTGACCAGGCCCATCGAGGCAGCTTCGGGCCGGAGACCTTCCGGGAGGAGAACAGCAGGTCCAGCGCGGCGGCAGGGCCGACCAGCCGGGGCAGTAGCCAGCTCAGGCCCCACTCCGCGATGAGTCCGCGCTGCGCGAACGCGGTCATGATGATCGCGTCCTCGGCCATGAACCGCAGGTCGCACGCCAGCACGATCGGCACCGCCATCCCGGCGGCGGGGCCGTTGATGGCGGCGATCACCGGCTTGGGCACCGACATGAGATAGGTATGCGTGCCCAGGTGCAGGTCGTCGCCGAACGCCGGGTCGCCAGGATCGGCCCGCAGGTCCTCGGGCAGCTGCTCGCGGGTGATCACGCCGCCGGCGCTGACGGCGGTGAGCCTGTTCATGTCCGCGCCCGCGCAGAATCCGCGGCCCGCGCCGGTGATCACGATGCCGACCACGCGCGGGTCGCTGCTCGGCCTGGCTGACGGCGTGCCGGACCTCGAAGCCCATCCGGTCGGTCCAGGCGTTGAGCACGTCCGGCCGGTTCAGCGTGATCGTCGCGACCGGGTCGTCTACCTCGTACAGGATCTGCTCGTACACGGTCACGGAGTTCCTCCCGCCTGCGGATGTGCTGTCCCGGCCATTCCCGCGCATGACCGGTGCCCGCGTCAAGGGGCGTGGGCATGGCAGTGCCCCGCCTGCTGGGGGGTGCGGGGCGGGGCACGGGCGGGGGGTCGGCCGGGGGGGCCGGGGTGGGGGTTGCCGGGCCGGGGGGCGGGCCGGGGGTGGGGGGTTAGAAGCCGGGGTTGACGGTGGAGATGTCGTAGTGGGTGCCCCAGTACCACTGGGTGGCGTCGGAGCCGGGGACGAGGTGGGGGGTGCCGGTGGGGTCGGCGATCCACCAGCGGACGTGGTGCTGCTGCCAGTGGGGGAGGGCGGCGATGGAGGTCTGGGCGGCGGCCCATTCTGAGCGCATGGTGTAGATGACGGCGGTGGAGCGGGGGTGGGTGTCGAGGCGCTGGGCGGCCCAGGCGGCGGCGCCGGCGGGGGTGGCGTCGCCGGGTTCGACGTCCAGGACGGTGGCGCCCTTGGGGTCGGTGCCGTTGGTGTCGATCCAGGTGACGTGGTGGCCGTGCAGGGCGGCGGGGCTGGCGGCGTAGGGGCCGTCGGCGTAGGTGGCGATGGCCTTGCCGCCGGGGATGGCCGAGGGGGTGACCGAGTCGTACATCTGGTACGGCCGGGCCGGGGCGGTGTGGTGGCGGGCGGGGTGACCTGCGCCGCGGTCTTCGCGCCCGGCCTGCCGGTCTTGGCGGCCGGCTTGGCGGCGGGCTTGACCGCGGGCTTGGCGGCCGGCTTCGCGGCCGGCTGGCGGCCTTGGCGGCCGGGCCGGTGGTGAGGGTGACGGCGGTGCCGTGCGGGCCGGCGGCGGGGGCGAGCGGGCTGGGGGCGGGCATGGTGGCCAGGACGGTGGTGCAGGCCGGCGGTGCTGAGGCCGGGCACGGGCACGGTGGCGGCCGAGGCGGTGGCGGCGGCGGCGGTGCCGGCTCCGGCCAGGGCGGCGGCGGCGCCGGCGACTGCCAGGATCCGGCCGCGGGCGTGGGGGCTGGCGGCGGTGCGGGGCATGTGTGTCCTTCCGTTCGGGGGGCCCGGCCGACCGGGGGTGTGTCTGGGTGCCGGGGTGGTCACGGTGAGTGACGGGGAGTGAGACGTGGTGGCCGGGGCGGGCGGTTTCATGGTGAGACGCAGGTCACTACTGGCCGGTAACCCCGGTCACATCACCGCCCGCCCGGGACGGCCTATGACCGGCCATATCCGGCACCACCCACCACGTCGCCCGCCGGGCGCTCCCTGGCTGCGGTCCCCCGCGGGCGGGACCGAGTCAGCGAGCGTCGAGCGGCTACTGACGGGCGGTCCGAGGCGGCCATATGAGCACTGCGCGGTCCCCCGGACGCTGGCATATCCGCGAACTCACAGCCCGTCAGGAGGACGAGCCGAGCGGCGCGGACGCCGTGTTACCGAGGTAGAACGGCCGCCAGCTCCTGGCGGCATCCCGGCCGCCCGCAATTGCCGTGTGACCTGCGCGACACCGGCCGACGGCCTGGCTAAATGGCGGCCCGGACCGGCTCCGGGACCCCGGCTCGGCCGTGCGCGACGGCGGGCCGACGTGCGTCAGAATCGTACGAACCACCGCGTTCCCCCGGGTATCTCGCCCGCTGCGCTGGTTTTCCGTCGCCCCAGCGACGGAAAACCAGCACGTCGCGGCGAAGCGGGCAAGTCTCACCGGCATGAGAGGGCCGCCGCCGGGTGTCCGAGGCTGGGTATGCCGCTGAGTCCCCAGCCGGGCTCGGGCCCCGCCGGGGCCCGTCACTGCCGGGAGAAGCCGCTCAGCTGCCAGGAACGCCCAGCTCAGCCACTGTGACCCACGTCATACGGGTGATTCTCGCATTCGAGGCATAGCCGCGCAGCTCGTAGACGTTAACTCTCAGTAACCGATCAACACCCAGGCGTGTGACGGGTTGTCCCCCCGGCAACAGTGATCGCCCTGATTCCGCGTCACGTCCGCGCTCCCTGCCCCCCATGCACGTCATCACAGGCAGATTTCTGGGTACCAGCGTGCGCTCCCCCGCGCCCCGAACAAAGGTCCGCCTTGCTAGAACGCCTTCGTTCACTCCAGTCCCCGATTCCGCGACGCATACCGCCACGCCCGCAAGCACCCGCGCGCAACGCTCGGTGCGGCTGCCGGGACCGCGGCGGCAGTGATCGGCGTCACCGCAGGAGTGTCGGCCGCAGCGACCCCCGAGCAGCACACGACCGCCGCGCCGTTCCCGGCTGCCCACGCAGCCCCGGTCGTCACCGCCAGCCGTGCCGCGGCCCCCTCCCTGGCCGCCGGCCCACAAGGCGCCGGCCCCGGCGACGACCGATCACTCGGTCGCCCATTCGTCCGCGGTCGTGCAGCCGCAGCAGCAGCCGCAGGCCCAGCATGCTGCACCGGCCCAGCAGGCCGCTCCGGCGACGCAGCCTGCGTCCTCGCCGCTGGCGCCGGCCCGGCCAAGCTGACAGCGCCAGCCCGGCAGCGCACCGGCCAGCACGCCCGGGAGCCAGCGGACCGGCCAGACCGCAGTCGGCCACGGCACGTCGCCACCCACCAGGGCCCCGGCGAAGGGCCGCCATCGCCGGGCCAGAACCACGCCGGCGCTGGCCGGGCACGGCACCAGGCCGCCAGGAAGGCAGTGGCCGTACCTGATCTACGACTCGGTCACGCCTACCGCGATCCCTAGCCACCACGTGATCGCCACGTACGCGACCGGCTCGTACGCCGCGTCCCCCTCGGACGTCGCCGGCCGGAAGGCCGTGCTGTGGATCGACACCAGGGGCACCGACCCGCAGGCCGCGGCCCTCGACGTCGAGCCTGGCGACGCGACTCCGTCGATGGCCGCCAGCTGGGCCTGGCACCGGCTGCACGCGCACCCGCACGCAGCACGCGGTCATCTACACGATGCGCTCGGAATGGGCCGCCGCCCAGGCATCCATCGGCACGCTGCCGCACTGGATGCAGCACCACGTCCGCTGGTGGATCGCCGACCCGACCGGCTACCCGCACGTCGTTCCGGGCTCCGACGCCACGCAGTGGTACTGGGGCACCCACTTCGACATCACGACGGCCAAGCCGGGTTTCTGACCGAGGCCAGCCACTGATCGCGAGCGGCGTCCCGGTGCCACGCGGCACCGCGGGCGCCGCTCGCGACTTGACCAGGCCGCGGCCCGCCGCCTAGCGTCCGGGCCTGTGCGGATCCTGATCGCGGGCGGCAGCGGTTACCTGGGCGGTGAGCTGGCCCGGCAGGCCGCAGGCGCTGGCCACGAGGTCGCATCGACCTACGTGACCGGTCCCGGCCGACCGTACCGGCGCGGCAGTCCGGTGGCATCAGCTCGACGTCCGGCGTCGCGACGACTCCCTGGAGTGATCAAAGCCGACCCGGCCGGACGTGGTGGTGAACGCCGCCTACCGGTACGACGACTGGGACACGACCGCGGACGGCGCCGAGTATCTGGCGGCGACCGCCGAGCACGCGGGCGCGCACCTGGTGCACGTGTCCAGCGACGCCCTGTTCTCCGGCGCGGCCTCCTCCTATCGACGGAGTCGGCGCGGCACCGGATCCGGTCATGCCCTACGGCGCCGCCAAGGCAGCGGCCGAGACCGCCGTCCGGCCGATCCTCCCGGCCGCGACCATCGCGCGCACGTCGCTGATCACCGGCGACGGCCGCTCACCGCTCGAAGCGCTCGTCCGTGACATCGCCTCCGGCCGGAACGCCGGCGTGCTCTTCACCGACGACATCCGCTGCCCGGTGCACGTGGCCGACCTCGCCGCCGCCCTGCTGGAACTCGCCGCCCTCGGCCTGCGCGGGATGCAGCACGTGGCCGGCGCCGACGCGGTCAGCCGGCACGAGCTCGGCTGCCTGATCGCCCGGCGGGACGGCCTCGATCCCGCGCGCCTCCCGACCGCGACGCGAGCGGGCCAGGTGGCCGGGCCCGCTCGATGTCCGGCTCGACTGCCGCGCGACGCAGGCACTGCTGCGCACCCGGCTGCGCGGCGCGCGCGAGTTCCTCGCGGCCAGCCGTGCCGATTCTTCCAATGCGCGTGTCAGCACGGCGCGGTAGAAACGTGCTGTGAGCTATCCGTGGCAGTCCGCCGAATGGAACCTCGTGGTCCACGTGCTGTCGACTGGTGGTTCGACATCGCGGCCAGGTCCGCGGTAGTCGTGCAGGGATCGAGCAAAAGATGCCCGCGGGTTCTCCGCGAACGTATCCAACCTTCAGTGGACCGGCCTGGTCGTCAGCTCGGCCAGTCATGAGCGCGCGCTGGCATCACCCGCAGGCGGTGATCGACACCAGCCGCAATGGCAAGGACCCATATACCGGCCCCGCGATGCCGCAGTGGTGCAACCCGCCCGGCCGGGCGCTCGGGCAGCAGCCCAAGCTGAACCCTGGACCGGGCGGCGTGGCCGCCTACCTGTGGATCAAGGATCCGGGCGCGAGCGACGGGCAGTGCAACGGCGGGCCCGCCGCCGGCCGGTACCGGCCGCAGTACGCCTTGAACCTGTACCAGGCCAGCCGCATCGCCCTGCACTCGTCGTCCCGGCCCCGCGGCGCCCGCTCCTGAGCCGGGCCCGGCTAGCGTGCGGCCCGGCGCGGCACCGGCTCGCCGAAGTGCGCGGCCGCGACGCTCTTGGGACGACCATGCGCCACGCGTCGTGGATGAGCTCGTGCAGCTCGGCCGGCGCTGAGCTCGGACAGCCAGGCGCGCACCCAGTGGTAGCGCTCGTCGCTCGGCCGCGGCATGAAGAACTTGCCCGGCTCGCTCGCGATCAGCGCCGCCCGCTCCTCGCGCGGGTAACCGAAGCCCATGACGGTCTCATCCGGGCTGAGCGCCAGGTAGACGATCCGGCCGACGCGGAACTTCACCTGGTCCCTGATCAGGTGCTCCGAGGTCCGCGGCAGCGCCATCGCGCAGGCCCGCACGTCGTCGGCGGTCACCATCGGCCAGCTCCCTTCGCAACGCGGACATCTACCGCGACTGACGCTAGCCGCTGGTACCGACAGTTCTCGGCCCCGGGCCGGTGACCGATGAACAGGTGCTTGAGGCCGCGGCGGCGGCCCCGGCGTAGGCCGGGGCGACGTCACCCGGCTCTGGCTCGAAGCCGGCCTCGGCAGGACCCGCAGCCAGGTGCGACGACGGAAGGCCCCGAGCCGGTGCGACTCGCGGATCGACCTGCACGGTCCCCGTCGGCCGACCGGAGCGGTGAACTCGTACGCGGACTCGATCCACTCATCGCCCGGATCCGGATCCCTTGTCCGCTCGCGGAAGCTCGCCTGCCTGCCGGCGCTCGTCGCTGCCGCCACCACCGCCGCGGCCCGGCCGGAACGTCTCGGCCGTGTGATCGGGCGCGAAGACGGCGACGCCGCCGGGACGGCAGTGCGCGAACGCGGTGGCGGCGACGCATCGCGAGCTCGGCCTCGGTCGTCACGTAGTCCGCGGCGTCGTGGACGAGCACCGCGTCGAAAGGACCGGCCGAGCCGCACCGTCAGCATGTCGCCCTGCATGTGCTCGCAGTCCGGATTGAGCTCGCGCGACGCGGCGATCATTGCCGCGGATACGTCGACGAGGGTGACCCGGGCCGCGCTCCTTCAGGTACCTGGCGACGTGACCGCCGCCGCTGCCCAGGTCCAGGATCGTCGCCACCGGCTCCGGGGCCGAGCCGAACACGCGCCGCAGCACCGCCGCGTCCGCGGCGTACTCCTCGGGCGGCGAGATCAGCGGCCACCAGCCCGCCAGCTCGCGGTACAGCCGGTACTCCCCCGGCGCCTCGGTCACACCGGGCATGGTGAGCCAGCCGTGCGTCCTGCTGCGCGGGCCGGGCCGACCCCGCGCCGGAGTGGCGCGCGTCCTGCTCCCGGAATATCCTGGCCTGGGGTCACCATCGAGCGGGAGGCTGACGCGTTGGCGAAGACACCAGAGATCGGTCAGGCGGCGCCGGATTTCACGCTTCCGGGACTGGAACTGAAGGATGGCGAGGCGGTCCGGTCCGACTACACGCTGTCGGCGAAGCGCGGCCGCCCGCTCGTACTCGCCTTCTACCCGGGCGACAACACGACGGTCTGCACCCGGCAGTTCTGCTCCTACACCTCCGGCCTCGAGGCCTTCACCGGGGTCGGCGCCATCGTCTGGGCGATCAGCCCGCAGGGCCTGGACAGCCACGAGCGGTTCGCGCGCCGGTACGACCTGGCCTTCCCGCTGCTCGCGGACGAAGGGCCCGAAGCGTCAGCCAGGCAGTACGGCATCGCCCTGGGCGGCGCGATGCTGCGCCGGTCGGTGTTCATCGTCGACGCCGGCGGCATTCTGCGGCTGGAAGCACGTGACGCTGGTGGGCCTCACGTTCCCGTCGGCACAGACGATCTCGGCGCAGCTCGAAGGCCTTAAGGTCAGCTGATGCGGATACTCATGATCGGCGGGACCGCGTTCGTCGGCCGACACATCACCGAGGCGGCCCTGGATGCCGGGCACGACGTGACGCTGTTCCACCGCGGCCAGACCGGAGGCAACCTGTTCCCGCAGGCCACCCACCTCAGCGGGGATCGCGAACACCGACTTGTCCGCGCTGGCCGACGGCAGCTGGGACGCGACCGTCGACGTGTGCGCGTACTTCCCGCGGCAGGTGCAGTCGCTGGCCGCCGCGCTCGGCGGCCGCGGCGGCAGGCACGTCTACATCTCCAGCGTGTCGGCCTATTCGCCGTCGGTGCCGTGGGGTTACGACGAGTCGGCGCCGCTGACCGAGGTCACCGAGCCGGACGCCGAGACGGTCACCAACGAGAACTACGGCGGGCTCAAGGTGGCCTGCGAGCGGCTGGCCACCGAGCTGTACGGGCCGGACACGACGATCATCCGGCCGACGTACGTGATCGGTCCGCATGACCGCACCTACCGGTTCACCTGGTGGGTCGACCGGATCGGCCGCGGCGGGAACGTACTCGCGCCCGGCAATCCCGACGACCCCATCCAGCTCATCGACGGCCGGGACATGGCAGCTGGATCGTCGGCCTGCTGGAGCAGTCGGTCACCGGCACGTTCCACGCGGTCAATCCGGAGCCGCCGTTCACCTGGCGGCAGATGCTGGCGGCCATCGAGTCCGAAGTGGCGCCGCCGGGACACGAGCTGACCTGGGTGCCGAGCGACTTCCTGCTGGCCGAGGGCGTCACCGATGCAGAGATGCCGTTGTGGCCCGCGGGCGAGACCGAGGGGGCCAACATGAGGGCCGCGAGCCCGGCGGCCGCGTTCGCGACCGGCCTCGACCCGCGGCCGCTGCGCGAGACGATCGCTGACCTCACGCCGAGGTCCAGGCGGCCGGCAGCGGCAAGGCCGGGATCGGCATATCGGCCGAGCGCGAGGCCGAATTGCTGACCCGCTGGGCGGCCAAGAGCGGCTGATCGCTACCGGGTTGGCGGCGGACCCGGTCTGGCCGGGCCTGCCGCTCGCGGATGTGGAAAGTAGGTCAGTTCTGGCTCGCGGCCGTGAGGGTGGAGCGGATCTCGGTCTTGAGCACCTTGCCGACGGTGGACCGGGGCAGGTCGGCCTGAACCTTGCGGCCTATGCGTTGACAGGCACTATAAAGCCCGCGGAGCGCACACAGTCAGGACATAGCAAGGGCCGGAGCGCGATGCGCTCCGGCCTTCGCTCATTGCCCGATTGTCAGGCCTTCACGGCCTCGATCTCGAGGTGCAGCTGGATCTTGTCGGCGACGACCACGCCGCCGTTGGCCATCGGCGCGTTGAAGCTCACGTTGAAGTCGCCGCGGTTGAGCTCGCCGGTCGCGGTGAACCCGGCGCGGTAGCCGCCGTACGGGTCCGGCCCGAAGCCGTTCAGCTCCAGGCGCAGCGGCACGCTCTTGGTGACGCCCTTGAGGGTCAGGTCACCGTCCAGGACGTACTCGCCGTCCTCGACCCGGATGCCCGTCGACTTGTAGGTCATGGTCGGGTACGTCTCGACCTCGAAGAAGTCGGCGGACTTGATGTGCGCGTCGCGCTGCTCGTTGCCGGTGTTGATCGAGGCCAGGTCGATCTCGGCGGTCACGGAGGAGCCGGTCGGGTCCTCGGCGGTCACGAGCTGGCCGCTGAAGGTGGTGAACCGGCCTCGGACCTTGCTGACCATCATGTGCCGGACGGAGAAGCCGACCTCGGAGTGGACCGGGTCGATGTTCCAGGTTGCGGCCTCGTAGCCCGGAATGGCGGTCTCGGTCGTTGCTGCGGTCACTGTCATCACTCCAGGGTGCAATGTAGTTGAATGCTCTGCTGTTGAACGTTCTGTTGTTGAACGCTGTCTTGTTGAACACTCAATGAGTACCACGGCATTCCCGGACTTGTCAAACGCTCAACTATCTACGGTATAGTTGGGTCATGCCCGAGACCCGCTGGCTGACAGCCGAGGAACAGCGGACGTGGCGTACCTTCCTGGACGCCACCCAGCTGCTGTTTTCGGCTGTCGAAGGACAGCTGATGCGGGAATCCGGCATTCCGCACGGATACTACGAAATACTCGTACGGCTCTCTGAGGCGCCAGACCGGTCACTGCGGATGAGCCAGCTCGCCGAGGCCTCGGTTTCCAGCAAGAGCCGGCTCTCGCACGCGGTCGCCCGGCTGGAGGAGCGCGGCTGGGTGGAGCGGCTGGACTGCCCGACCGACCGGCGTGGCCAGGTCGCCCGGCTGACCGACACCGGGTTCGCGGCGCTCGAGTGCGCCGCGCCCAGTCACGTGGAGCAGGTCCGCCAGGCCCTGTTCGACGTGCTGACCGTGGAGCAGGTGGCCCAGCTCGACGCGATCAGCACGGCGATCGCGGGCGGCGGGATCGCGGCCGGCCAGGAATCGACCTGTCCGCTGGAGCGCGACGCTGAAGCGGACGAGGAGCAGGCCGGCCCGGTCGGCCGCTGACTCCGGCCGGGCCGGACTGCGAGGATGTACCGATGGTGGCCGCCGAGACAACCCACGTCCTGCTGGACTTCTTTGGCACGCTCGCCGACTACTCGCCCAGCCGGACCGAGCAGGGCTATCACCAGACGCACGCGCTGGCCCGGCGCCTCGGCGCCGGCGTCAGCTACGACGGCCTGCTCCTGGCCTGGACCCGGGCCAGCCAGCAACTGGATCGGCGCAGCGCCGCCGACGGCCGCGAGTACTCCATGGACGACGCGGCCCGCGCCTGCCTCCGGCTGCTCGGCCATCCGGGCGGGCCCGCCCAGGTCGCCGCGCTAGCCCAGAGCTACCTGGCGGAATGGAACACCGGCGTGCGTTACCCGGCCGGGATGCCGCGGACGGTGGCGGCGCTGCGGTCCCGGTACCGGCTCGCGGTCGTATCGAACACGCACGACTCTGCCCTCGTCCCCGCGCACCTGACCGCAATGGGCATCGCCGCCTGTTTCGACGCCGTCGTCACCTCGATCGATGTGGGCTGGCGCAAGCCAGACCCGCGCAGCTACGCGGCGGCGCTGGCCCGGCTCGGCATCAGGCCGGAAGCCGCGATCTTCGCCGGCGACAGCTTTGAGGCCGACTACGCCGGGCCAATCCGGGCCGGCATGGCCGCCTACCTGATCGATCCGCACCGCCGTCACGACATCCCGGCGAGCCAGCGGCTCGGGTCGCTTGCCGAGCTGCCCGGCCGACTGGGTATCGACTAGTCCTGGCCGAACCCGGACCAGGCCACGGCCTCATCCCGGTCATCGAAGCCCACGATGCCGGCGATGCGACCGTCCCGCACGATCAGCACCTCCCAGCGCGGCCGCGCCTCGTCCGGATCCCCGCCGGGCTCAGGCCGCCCGGTGACCAGCAGACCCACCAGGATCTTGTGGCCGGCCACCGAAGTCTCCGTCACCGTGGCGCGAGCGCCGGCATCGCGGCCGCGCCGGTACCACGTGAGCACCTCCTCGCGGGACCGGCAGATCCCGGTCCGCGCGCCCGGCGGACCCCAGGTGACGCGCGGATCAAGCAGCTCACTGTAGGCCGACAGGTCCGCGGCCGCCAGCGCGGCCGCGACCCGGCTGGCGAGATGAGGCACCGCGGCTGCTTCCGTCGCCATCACTCACCTCCGCGAGACCCCGGTGTCCAGCATGCCCCCGCTACAGCAGCGGTGCCAGCTGGTCAGTCCTGGCCCGCCAGCTGGGCCGCCATCAGGTCTGCGATCTCGGCCGGGCCCGCACCCGGCTCGGCCCGCAGCCCGGCCACGACGCCCTCGCGGTCCAGCTCGCTGCGGTTCTGGCTCAGCTTCTGCTTGGCCTCGACGGACGTGACCGTCAGCTCGACGCCCACGATCGCGCGCAGCTGGCCGTCGATGTACTCCGGCGGCGCGTCGGTGACCGCCCACGGGTGCGCCCGCCCGTCCTCATGCCGCCTGGTCAGCCGGGTGACCAGCTCCCGCAGCCAGGACGCATCCTGGTGGAACGTCACGGTGCCGGCCAGGTGCACGGTCTCGTAGTTCCACGTCGGCACCACCCGGCCGTGCCGCGTCTTGCTCTCATACCAGGCCGGCGACACGTACGCCTGCGGCCCGTGCACGATCACCAGCGCCTCCGCCCCGGGCGCGGCCGACTGCCACTGCGGGTTCGCGATGGCGACGTGGCCGAGCAGCCGGCCGTAGCCACCGGGGCCGGGCTCGGCGTCCGGCTCCCCCGCGTGGCTCAGCTCCTCGGGGCGGTCCCAGATGACCGGCAGCAGCGTCGCAACCGGCCGGGTCCCGTCGAAGGTGATCAGGTCGGCTGCCTGCGCGCCGTCGACAAACGAGCCGATCTGCTCTAGGTCGTTCCAGCTGAAATGCCGCGGGGTGTACATGCTTTCAGGGTAGAAGGTGGCGCCAGCGCGATAACCAGTTGGCCACGGCGGCGGGCGCGCGGCTATCCTCATCGGCAACGCGCTGACGGAGACAAGTAGCGCCAGGGCAGGTGAGCAGCAGAGAGTCGCCGGAAGCTGCGAAGGCGGCCTCACGTCCTGGCAGTGAAGACACTCCCGAGCGCGGGGAGGAACGGCGGCCGCCGCCACCGGCCGACCTCATGCCCCGCCGGCCAGCCCCCGTCACCGGGCCAAACGAGGCCGGACCCGGCACCGCCGGGCCGCGGCGAAAGTGCGGTGGCACCGCGAGTTCCCTTATCGCCCGCACTCCCAAGGGGTCGCCACAATCCCTAGGGAGCTGTGATGATCTCACGAGTACTGTCCGTCGACCTGCCTGAGCGCATCGGCGAGCGAGTCACGATCGCCGGCTGGCTGCATCGCCGCCGGGAGCTGAAATCCGTGACGTTCCTCATCCTCCGCGACCGCGCTGGGCTCGCCCAGGTCGTGCTGCCGGCCGACCCCGGCTGCGCCTACCCGGAGGAGACGGTGCTGCAGGTAGAGGGGCTGGTAACCGCCAGCGAGCAGGCGCCGGCCGGGGTTGAGCTGACCGAGCCGCGGGTCACCGCGCTGTCCGGTCCGGCGGCGCCACCGCCGTTCGACCTGTACCGGCCGTCGCTCACCGCGACGCTGCCGACGATCCTGGACCACGCGCCGACGACGCTGCGGCACCCGGTGCTGCGAGCCGGTCTTGAGGTCGCCGCGGCCAGCGTGATCGGGTTCCGGGCCGCGCTCGACCGCCTCGGCTTCACCGAGATCTGGACGCCGAAGATCGTCGGGTCGGCCACCGAGTCCGGCGCGAACGTCTTCGGCCTGGACTACTTCGGACGGCCCGCCTACCTGGCCCAGTCGCCGCAGTTCTACAAGCAGGCCATGGTCGGAGTGTTCGAACGCGTCTATGAGGTCGGGCCGGTGTTCCGGGCCGAGCCGAGCGACACCGCGCGGCACCTCGCTCAGTACACCAGCCTGGACGCGGAGTTCGGCTTCATCACCGACCACCATGACGTCATGGCCGTCTGCCGGGACGCAGTCGCGGGAATGGTCACCTCTGTTTCGGAACGGGCGCGTTCCCAAATGGAGCTGCTCGGCGCGGTGCTGCCTGCCGTGCCAGTCGAGATTCCCTGGCTGCACTTCGCCGATGCGATGACGCTGATCTCGCGTGCGACCGGGACGGACGTGACCGGCGAGCCGGACCTGTCGCCCGCGCACGAGCGGTGGCTGTGCGAATGGTCAGCGCGCGAGCACGGCAGCGAACTGCTGTTCGTGACCGGCTACCCGCTGGCAAGCAAGCCGTTCTACACCTACCCCGACCCGGCGCGGCCGGGCTACTCCTGCGGTTTCGACCTGCTGTTCCGCGGCACCGAGATCGTGACCGGCGGGCAGCGGCTGCACCGGCATGAGGACTACCTGGCCGCGCTCGCCGCGCGGGGCGAGCCGGTCGAGCCCTACGCCGGGTACCTGCAGGCGTTCGAGCACGGCATGCCCCCGCACGGCGGCTTCGCGATCGGGCTGGAACGCTGGGCCGCGCGGCTGACCGGCGCGGCCAACGTCCGCCAGGTCGCGATGTTCCCGCGGGACCTGCACCGGCTCAGCCCGTGAGGCCCACTGTGCGCGGGTCCGGCTGCTATGGATGCCCGATCCGCGCACAGGCGGGACCGGCGGGCGCCGGTCAGGGCACTACGAGCACCTTGCCGACGGCGCCGGCCTCGACTGCCTGCTGCGCCCGCGCCACCTGATCGAGCGGGAACCTGGTGACCGGCAGGGCCGACAGCGCCCCGGCCCGCAGCGCCCGGCTGATGTCGGCCACGGCCAGGTCCTGGGCCGGTGCCGGCAGCAGGTACAGCAGCATGAACCGCAGCACGACGTTCGCGTTCATGCATTTGCGCACCGGAAGTACCGGATCGGCCGGCTCAGCCGCGTAGTCCGCGATGACGGTCTGCGGGCCGGACAGCGCCAGGTCGAGGTCGAGGTTCGCGCCGAGCGCCAGTTCCACGATCCGGTCCAGCTGCGGCGCGAACTCGCGCAGCTGCTCGACCGCGTCCGCGTCGCGGTAGTACACCACCAGGTCGGCGCCGGCCTGCCGGGCCAGCTCGGCCTTCTCCGGCCCGCTGACTGTCGCGGCGACCCTGGCACCGGCGAATTTGGCCAGCTCGATGGCGAAGTGACCGACCGCCCCGGCACCACCCGCCACCAGGACGTTCTTGCCTTCGACGGACCCATCGGCGAACAAGCACCGGTGCGCGGTCATAGCCGGCACGCCCAGACACGCGCCGAGTTCCGCGGAGGCTCCGTCGGGCAGCGCGACCGCCTGCCGGGACGGCACCACCGACCACTCCGCCGCCGTCCCCCACCGGCCGCTCGCGGCGGCCATCCAGGTCCAGACGCGCTCGCCGACCCGGCCCTGGTCGACGTCGTCCCCGACCGCATCGATGACACCGGTGCCGTCGTGATGCGGCACCTGGAAGTCGTTGATGGGCCGCGGCGTCGCACCGCTGCGCGACTTGCAGTCCGTGGGGTTCACCCCGGACAGCTCGACGCGCAGCCGGACCTCGCCGGGACCCGGCTCCGGCCGGTCGATGTCCACGATCCGCAGCACGTCCGTGGCCGCGCCGTAGCTGTCGTACACAGCTGCCCGCATGCTCGTCACTCCCTCGGGTCTCCTGGCGGTAGGGCCGGTGCCGCCGGGCGCCGCGGCGCTAGCCGGCGGCTGGCACGATCTTGTCGATCTCGGCCAGCTCAGCGGCGTCCGGCCGCCAGTCGCCGGCCGCCGCGTTGGCCCTGACCTGTTCCGGCGAGGTCGCGCCGGCGATGACCGAGCTGCAGCCGGGCTGCGCGGCCAGGGCGCCGATCGCCACGTCCAGCAGGGTCCGGCCGTGCTGATCCGCCCACTCGGCCAGGGTCTCGACCTTGTCCAGTTTCGCCTCGGTCACGTAGTCGTCGCGGCCGGCCAGCCGGGTGCCCGCCGCGGCTGGCTGGTCGCGCCGCACCTTGCCGGTGAGCAGCCCGTTGGCCAGCGGGAAGTACGGCAGCACGCCCAGGCCGTACTCGATGGCGGCCGGCACGACGTCTTGCTCGACGGCTCGTTCGAGCAGCGACCAGTGATTCTGCGCGGAGATGAACGGCACCGCGTGCAGGGCCGTCGCGGCGTCCGCCGCCCTGGCCGTCTGCAGGCCGGAGAAGTTTGAGTGCCCGATATAGCGGACCTTGCCCGCGCGCACCAGTTCCGACAGCGCTTCGAGCGTCTCCTCGATCGGCGTCACCGGGTCCGGCGTGTGAATCTGGTAAAGGTCAATGTAATCAGTGCGGAGCCGACGCAGAGAATGCTCGACGGCGCGCCGGATATATGCCCGGCCGCCCTTTGCGCCCGCGGCCGGACCGTACCCCATGTCTGCGCCCTGATGGCCGAACTTGGTCGCGAGCACGACTTGGTCCCGCCGGCCCGCAAGCACCTCGCCGAGGATTTCCTCCGAGCGCCCGTCGCCACCGTAGGTATCGGAGGTGTCGAACAGCGTCACACCCGTCTCGATCGCGGCTTCGACCACCGTGCGGGTGCGCTCGACGTCCAGCCGGCGACCGAAGTTATTGCAGCCCAGCCCCACGGTGGAGACGACCAGACCGGAGTTCCCTAGCGACGTGTAACGCATAGCCCTGCCTTCAGACACCGAATGTGACGCTCCGTCGAGATCGTACCGGGCCGGCCGGGGCCGACCGCCGCGCGCATGGCCGTATCGCCGGGCTCGCCGGCTGTGCGAGTTTTCTGCCCGACGCATGCAAAGGTTGCCACGAGGGGGGTAGTCTGAAATCGCATTTGCGATATCATGAGGTAAGCACTGCTTAACGACAACTGTGTCACGCACGTGCGCGAATATAGCTGGTATATAAAGGGCGACCTGGCCTGACCGAATTGGGGACAGCCGCAGTCCATGGCACGATGGTGGCATCTACGCGGCGCATCGGAGGGGAGCGCGGCTCATGCCAGAGAGATCTAGCGCGACCGGGGAGAACCCTGGCGCGCCTACGGTCCTGCGTATCCTCCTCGGCACCCAGCTCCGGCGGCTCCGCGAGTCTCGCGGCATCTCCGCTCAGGACGCGGCCAGGGCAATCCGCGGCTCAGAGTCCAAGATCAGCAGGATCGAGCTCGGCCGCAATTCCGTCCGCGAGGTCGACATCGCCGACCTGCTCAACCTGTATGGCATCAGCGACACCGCCGAGCGCGAGCAGCTGCTGACGTTAGCAAGCCAGGCCAACCAGCAGGGCTGGTGGCATCGGTACCAGGACGTGCTGCCGAGCTGGTTCCAGTCCTACATCGGCCTGGAAGACTCCGCGGAGTCGATCCGCAGCTTCGACGCCCAGTTCGTGCCCGGCCTGTTGCAGACCGAGGACTACGCGCTCGCCGTCATCCAGCTCGGCGCCTTCTCCCCGCCCGAGACCGACCGGCTGCTGTTCTTGCGTAAGGAACGTCAGCGGCGTTTCACCTCGGGCGGCCTCAGGCTGCTGGCCATCATCGACGAGTGCGCGCTGCGGCGACCCATCGGCAGTATTGGCCTGATGCGGGCCCAGCTTGAGCACCTGCTGGAGATCACCGTCAGGCCGGGACTGACGATCCAGGTGACTCCGTTCCTCACCGGTGCGTCCTACGCGGCGCCGAGCAGCTTCAGCATCCTCAGCTTTGCCACCGACGACCTGCCTGACGTGGTCTACGTCGAGCAGCTCACCAGCGCCATGTACCTGGACAAGCGCGCCGACGTCGACCGCTACTCGGAGGCAATGGATCAGATCCGCACCACCAGCTACACGCCGGAGCAGACGAAAGAGCTGATCCGCACGATGCTCGCGGATATGGAGGGATCCTTATGAGCACGTTCTCGGACGGCACCACGGCGAGCGATCTGGCCGGCCCGTGGGTCAAGAGCAGCTACAGCGGTCCACAGGGGAACTGCGTCGAGGTCGCGCCGGTGCGCGATGGCGGAGTCGCTGTGCGTAACTCGCGGCATCCGGACGGGCCAGCGCTCGTCTTCACCGCCGCCGAGTGGGACGCGTTCCTCAGCGGCGCGCTGGACGGGGAGTTCGGCACTCCTGGCTGACCGGGGCCGAGCGCTGATTCGCGGGCTAATATGAACTTGTGAACGCCATCGCCCACCTCATCGAAGGCTGGTGGTGGCTGATCTTCATCTTCGGCGGCACCATCAGCGGCTCGGTGCGCCAGGCGGTTCGCCACCATCACAAGCGACGGCTTGCCGTCATCGCGGCCAAGGCTGAGCTGGCGGAGCGCAAGAACGCCGCGCTGCGGCCGCCGCCGGATCCCCAGCCCGTCTGCGGCTGCACGCACCACCTGAGCTTTCACAACCCGGGCACGTCTGCGTGCGCGGTGGACGACTGCCGCTGCCAGCAGTACATCGGTCCCGAGCCCCTCGGGCACGTGATGGCCATGCCGATCATCGATCCGGGCCGGATGACCGGCCCGCCGCCCGTGCACCGGCCCGCGCCCGACCAGCCGGTGCTCGACGCGCCCGTGCTGAACCCCGAAGCGCAGATCTGACGGATCCCGGAAGTCTGGCGGCTCCTGTGGCCGTTACGGCAACAGGGAACTCGCCCCTTCGTGAGCACATCTGGCGGCCCCCGTCGCCGTTACGGCAACGGGGAGCTCGCCCCTTCGTGAGCACATCTGGCGGCCCCCGTCGCCGTTACGGCGACGGGGAGCCGCCAGTTCTCTGCCCCTCCGGGGTGTTATGCCAGCGGCAGGTCGAACTCGCCGGCCTTGACGCCTGCCACGAACGCCGACCATTCGGTGCTGTCGAAGAAGTGAGCGGCCCTGGCGGTGTCCTTCGAGTCGCGGATCGCCACCATTCCGCCAGGCAGGTGCGCCACCTGAACGCAGGCGGAGTTGTTGCATGCGCGGCTTGTCAGCCACGTTGCACCGGAAGTGTCGTAATCTGACATGCGGGTATTCCTTTCAGGCGGATTCTGCGGATTCTGCATAGATAGCGCGAATGAGCCGGATGGAGTCGGCCGGCGGAAGGGCAGTCGCGCGAAGCAGGTCAAAGGCCTCTGACCTGGCTCGGACTTCGCGCTCGCGCTCCTCTATATAGGCCTGGCCCGTCACTCCCTCGGAATATACGACGTCAGGATCGAATCGCTCAGGAAACTCAATAACTACATACGGACCGCCTAGACCGGGGTGCAGCCCGCTGCCGAAGGTGAGCACCTGGAGCGTCACGTTGGGCCAGTTGGCCACGTCACACAGGTGCTCGAGCTGACGGTGCATGATGTTCACCGGCGCGGTCATCCGGCGCAGCACCGCCTCGTCGAGGATGATCCACAGCTCCAGCGGATCGGGGCGGCTGAGGACCTCCTGCCGCTGCATGCGCAGGGCGACCAGCCGGTCGATCTCTTCGGGCGTCTGGCGCCTGCGCACCGTCGTCATGACGGCCCTGGCGTATTCCTCGGTCTGCAGCAGACCGTGCACGACCTGTGCTTCGTAGACGCGTAGCGACGACGCCTCCGCCTCGAGGCCTACGTAGATGCCGAATCCGGTCGGCAGCACGCCGTCCCAGACTGTCCACCAGCCCTTACGGTGACCTTCGCGTGCCATCTCCAGCAGCACCTGCCGCTGTGACGGATCGTCCACGCCATAGAGTTCCAGCATCGAGTTGAGATACGCCGTGCGGGTCGGCGCCTTGCCGGTCTCGATCCTGGACAGCGTCGAGGGCGCGAGCCCGAGCCGCTCGGCGACTTCTTCAAGCTTGATTGATTGCGCCTCGCGCAGCCGCCTTAACTCGCTGCCGAGCCGCCTACGGCGGACTGTCGGGCCAACGGTCATTGCCACTCGCCCCCTTGTCGGGAAGCAGAGCAGATCCGCTAGGTCCTGGCCCGGCGGGCCAGGATCAGGGCTGCCTGATGCACCTGCTTGCCATTCACGATACATGAACATCTGGGACTTCGTGCGATCCCATGTGAGATTTCGCGCCCATGATTTGTGCTATGCACTTGCGTGCCGTGCATCGTCACACCATCATGGAACCAGAAAGGCGTCGAGCCGGCGCCGTCCCCGCTGGTTCCGCTCGTCGCTGATTTGGCGCGTGAATGGATTGACTCGCCGGTCTTCGCACGGCGCGGGAGGGGAGCGGCCGGAATGGCACGCACCGCCACTCGGGCGAGCGACGCTACCGAGGATCTCGCAGTCATGGCGGGGGCGGCCGTGCTGGGAAGCCTTACGATTCCCGGTCGGCCGGAACACGTGCGAGAGGCCCGTGCCTTCGTGGCCAAGGCCCTCGGCGAGTTACACCCAGCCCTCGACAACGCGGTGCTGCTGACTTCCGAGCTGGTAACCAACGCGGTGATGCACAGCATCTCGCGGTGCGTCGGCGGCACGGTCAGCATCCTGATCATGGAGGCCGGCGGCGGCATGCGCATCGAGGTAGCCGACGAGGGCTCAGAGCTCAGCTCGCCGGTTGTCCGGGGCGACGTCTACGCCTCCGACGGGCACGGCCTGTTCCTGGTGCAGACGCTCGCGGACCAGTGGGGCTACCTGCGCGACGACCGCGGCACCACCGTGTGGTTCTGGTTCGGCAGCGCCGCCGCCTGACGGGGAACAGTCTGCCGGCGGCTGGCTAACTGCGGCCGGGTCCGCGCGCGGCCCGCCCGGAGGGCCCGGTGCGCTTCTCCCGCAGCCGCATCGTCACGTGCACCGGCGTGCCGGCGAAGCCGAACTCCTCCCGGAGCTTCCGCTCGATGAAGCGGCGGTAGCCCGCCTGCAGGAATCCGCTGGTGAACAGCACGAAATGCGGCGGCTTCGTCCCGGCCTGGGTCGCGAACATGATCTTGGGCTGCTTGCCGCCGCGCAGCGGCGGCGGGGTGGCGGCGATGAGCGCCGTCAGCCAGGCGTTGAGCCTGCCCGTCTGCACCCTGGCCTCCCAGCTCTCCAGGGCCAGCTCCAGCGCGGGCACAAGCCGGTCGACGTGCCAGCCGGTCTTCGCGGAGATGTTGACCCGCGGCGCCCACTTGGCGTTGTGCAGCTGCCGGTCGATCTCCTTGTCCAGCGACTCGCGCCGGTCGCCATCCACCAGATCCCACTTGTTGTACGCGATGACCAGCGCCCGGCCCGCGTCGATGACCATCGAGATGATGCGCAGGTCCTGCTCCGCCAGCGGCTCGCTGGCATCCACCAGGACGACCGCCACCTCCGCCCGCTCCAGCGCCCGCTCGGTGCGCAGCGCGGCGAAGTAGTCGGCGCCCTGGGTCTCGCGGACCCGGCGGCGGATACCCGCGGTGTCCACGAACCGCCAGGTCTTGCCGCCGAGCTCGATCAGCTCGTCTACCGGGTCGCGGGTGGTGCCCGCCACCGAGTCAACCAGCACGCGTTCCTTCCCGGCCAGCTTGTTCAGCAGGCTGGACTTGCCCACGTTCGGCCGGCCGATGAGCGCGACCCGGCGCGGGCCGCCCTCGGCCTCATCCCGGTCTTCCGGGGTCGCGGGCAGCGCACCGAGGATCGCGTCCAGCAGATCACCGCTGCCACGCCCGTGCAGCGCGCTGACCGCCAGCGGCTCGCCCAGGCCCAGCGACCAGAGCGAGTGCACCTCCGGCTCGCCTGGCGCGTCGTCGACCTTGTTGGCCGCGAGCACCACCGGCTTGCGGGTGCGGCGCAGCACCGCCGCCACGGCCGCGTCCGCGTCGGTGACCCCCACCACCGCGTCGACCACGAACAGGATCGCGTCCGCCGCGTCCACCGCGACCCGGGCCTGGGCGGCGACCTGCGCCGCCAGCACCGGCGTGCCCTCCATGGAGGGCTCCCAGCCGCCGGTGTCGACGATCGTGAAGGCCCGGCCGCGCCATGTCGCGTCATAGCTGACCCGGTCCCTGGTCACGCCGGGCACGTCCTCGACGACGGCCTGGCGGCTGCCGAGGATACGGTTGACCAGGGTGGACTTGCCGACGTTCGGCCGGCCGACCACGGCGAGCACCGGAGCCGCCGCCGGCGGCTCCCCGGCCGACCCGTCCAGGCCGTCCTGGCCGGGCGGAGTGACCTCAGCCACGGGTCACCGCCGTCCAGCTCCTGGCCATCCGGACAATCTCCGCCACCACGTCGTCCAGGCCGAGCCTGGTCGTGTCGATCTGCACCGCATCGGCGGCCATCGCCATCTGGCCGGAGTCCTTGCGGTCGCGGCGGGCCTGCTCACGCTGGATGGTCGCGACCGTGGCCGCCGGATCATCGGCCAGATCGGCGCTGCGGCGCTCGGCGCGCGCCGTCTCGGATGCGGTCAGGTACACCTTCACCGGCGCGCGGGGGGCCACCACCGTACCGATGTCCCTGCCCTCCGCCACGATGCCCGCGCGCGCCGCTACCGCCTCGGCAATGATCTCCTGCTGCATGCCTACCAGCAGGTGGCGTACCTGCGGGATGGCCGCGACCGCGCTCACCGCGTTGGAGACCTCGCGGGTGCGGATCCGGCTGCCCGCATCGGTGCCGTTCACCATGATCCGGGGCGACCGCGGGTCAGTCCCGACGGTGATGACGGGCTCCTCCAGCCGGCCGAGTACCGCCGCGGTGTCGGCCACGTCGACGTGCTGGCTCAGCAGCCACCAGGTCAGCGCCCGGTACATCGACCCGGTGTCCAGGTAGCGCAGGCCGAGCGCCCCGGCCACCTGGCGGGCCGCGGTGGACTTGCCGGAACCAGACGGCCCGTCTACGGCGATCACCAGGCCGCGGCGTGGAACCGAAGCAGATATATCTGGCATGTCCTGCGAGTCCACCAATGTTCCCCTGGCCGCTGATTCGGTCACGAAGCGATGTTACCGGCGTACCGGCCAGCCGCCTGCCGCCAGGACGGCCGACAGCTGGTCCGCGGCCTCCCGGCGCACCCAGAGCTCGGCCACCCCGACCGGCAGCCCGGGCGAGTGCTCGATGTCGACGTCCTCGATATTGATGCCAGCGTCACCCGCCGCCCGGAACAGCCTGGCCAGCTCGCCCGGCTGGTCCGGGATGATCACCTGCACGACCACGAACTCCGGCGCCGGGCCGCCCCGTTTGCCGGGGATCCGGCCGACGCCCGCGCTGCCGCGCGCGAGCAACTCGGCCAGGTCCTTGGCCGCCACCTCCTGAGCGGCCACGTCGGCCCGGCCGGCGATCCGGTCGAGCGCGGCCGCCGCGTGCCCGAGTTCGTCGGCCACGCCCCGCAGTACCTGGCTGGCGGGCCCGGCGTTGGCCGTCAGGATCTGCAGCCACATGCCGGGATCTCCGGCCGCGATCCTGGTCACGTCCCGCAGCCCTTGCCCGGCCAGGGCCAGCGCGCCAGGCTCGGCGTGCTCCAGCCGGGCCGCCATCGCCGCCGCCACCGCGTGCGGGGCGTGCGACACCAGAGCCACCCAGTGATCGTGCTCGGCCGGCGACACCTGCACCGGCTGGGCGCCGCACGCCAGCGCGAGGCCGGTGGCAGCGAAGATCGCGGCGTCGTCGTTCTCGGGCAGGGGGCAGATGACCCACGGCCGGCCAAGGAACAGGTCAGCCCTGGCTGCCGCCGGGCCGGACCGCTCCCGCCCGGACAGCGGATGACCGGGCACGTAGCTGCCGAGGTCGCAGTTCAGCTCGCGAGCCAGCCGGACGGGCAGTTCCTTCACGCTGGCCACATCGGTGTAGCAGCGGGCCAGGCCACGGCCCTGCGCGGCCGCCAGCTCGCTGGCCACGACGGCCGGCGGCACCGCCAGCACGGCGACATCGGCCGGGCCGCCGGGGGCCCCCGCCGCGGGCAGCAGCTCCCCGGCCCCAAGACCTGCCGCCAGCCGGGCCGCCTCGGGATCGGCGTCGGAGAGCCAGACCGTGATGCCGAGGCCGCGCAGCGCCAGCGCGACCGACGTGCCGATCAGCCCGGCGCCGACGACGACCGCGGAAGCAGGCCTGGTTCGCTCACTGGGCGATGTCCAGCCGCAGGGCGGCGGCGCCGCGCAGGTACACGTGCTGGATCTCGGCGCGCGGCTTGCCGGTCTCGATGTGCATCATCAGCCGGACCACCCGCGGCATCGCGCCGGGGACGCCGATCTCGGCCGCGCACAGCAGCGGCACTTCCTGGAAGCCCAGCTTGCGGGCGGCGAGCGCGGGAAACTCGGCGGTCAGGTCGCTGGTCGCGGTGAAGATCACGCTGATGACGTCGTCCGTGCTCAGCTCGTTGCGCGTCATCACTTCCGTCACCAGATCGGCGGTGCCCGCCAGGATCTCGGCGCGGTCATCGGCCGCGACCTGGATCGCGCCGCGCACTGCCCGGACTGCCACGTGCCTTCCCTTCCCGCCCGGGCTCGCGCCCGGCGCCATCCCTGCCTACAGCCCCACGGCCGCGTACAGGTCTCCTACTTCCTTGACCGAGAGCTGCCGGGTCATGCCCGGCCGCAGCGAGCCGAGCGCGATGGGCCCGACGTGCGTGCGCACCAGCCGCGTCACCGGGTGGCCGGCCGCGGCCAGCATCCGCTTGACGATGTGCTTGCGGCCCTCGTGCAGGGTGATCTCCACGAGCGCGCGTTCGCCCAGCCGTTCTACTACGCGGAACTTATCAGCGCTGGCGACGCCGTCGTCCAGCTCGACACCGCCGATGAGCTGCCGGCCGAGGTCCTTCGGCACGGTGCCGGTCACCTCGGCCAGGTAGGTCTTGGGCACGCCGTACCGCGGATGGGCCAGCCGGTGGGCCAGCTCACCGTCGTTCATGAGCAGCATCAGGCCCTCGGTGTCGTAGTCCAGCCGGCCGACGTGATACAGCCGTTCCCCGACGTCACCCAGCAGATCCGCCATCGTCGCCCGGCCGCGGTTGTCCGACATCGTCGTGAGCACGCCTGCGGGCTTGTTGAGCGCCACATACACCAGGTCCTCGCTAGCCGGGATCCGCCGGCCGTCTACCCGGATGATCTGGTTCTGCGGGTCCACCCTGGCGCCGAACCGGCGGACCACCTCGCCATCCACCTCGACCCGGCCCGCGCCGATCAGTTCCTCACAGTGCCGCCGGCTGCCGATGCCCGCCGCCGCGAGCACCTTCTGCAACCGGACGCCGCCGGGAACGTCGGTCAGGGAGTCGCGCTGACCCTCCTCGTCCTCGCCCCAGTCGTCGTCATCATCGTCGTCGCCGGTCAGGGGGGCCGTCTCGCCGCGCCAGCCGGCCTCGTGCGCATCCCGCCCGCGCGGGCCCCCGCCACCGGCGCCACCAGTGCTGCCGGGGCCGCGACCGCGCGCGCCGCCCGTGCTACCGGCGCGACTCATGACCGGGATCCAGCTCGTCGTCGAGATGATCGGGCAGGAACGGCGCCAGCTCAGGCAGGTCGGCCAGGCTGGCCATGCCCAGGCGCTCAAGGAAGTAGCTCGTGGTCTGGAACAGGGTCGCGCCGGTCTCGGTGTCGCTGCCGGCTTCCTCCACCAGGCCGCGCAGTACGAGCGTGCGCATGACGCCGTCGCAGTTCACGCCCCGGACCGCGGAGACCCGGGCGCGGCTCACCGGCTGCCGGTAGGCGACCACCGCGAGCGTCTCCAGTGCCGCCTGCGTGAGCCGCACCTCCTGCCCGTCGCTGACGAACCGCTCGACTACCGGAGCGCACTCCGCCCGGGTGTAGAACCGCCAGCCGCCCGCCACCTCGCGCAGGTCGAACCCGCGCTGCTCGTCGGTGTAGGACTGGGCCAGCGCCCGCAGCTCGGCCGCGACCTCCGCCGTGGGCCGCTCGACGATCTGGGCCAGCAGGATGTCCGGGACCGGCTCGTCGGCGACCAGCAGGATCGCCTCCAGGCACGGGCGCAGGCCGATGCTGAGCGCGACGTCGGCCGCGTCGCCGGGCTCGTCCCCGCTGTCCGGCAGAGCACCGGGCAGCGGCTGCTGGCCGTCCAGGTCAGGCCAGCCCGGAGCGTGGCCCTCATTCATCGTCGTGACCGTCTTCCTCATCGGGGTGCAGTTCGCGCTCTTCCGGCGGTGCCGCCGGGCGGTCTGCCCAGGAAACGTAGAGGTCGCCGAGCGGAGCGACCTGGTCCAGGCCCACGCGGCCGTCGCGGTACAGCTCAAGCACCGCCAGGAACCGCGCCACCACCTCATAGGTCCCCGCGCAGTCGACGACCAGCTGGCGGAACGTGGCCCGGCGCACGGAGCGCAGCCGTGCCAGCAGTATCTCAGCCTGCTCGCGGACCGAGGTCCGCGGGACGTGCAGATGCGACGTGGAAACCGTCGGCGGCCGCCGCGGCGCCAGCGCCCTGGCCGCGATCGCGGCGAACTCGGCGGGCCCGAGCCCGAGCAGCACCTCGGGCAGCAGGTCAGCGAACCGCGGCTCCATCGGCACCCGGCGCGGGTAGCGCTTGGTCTCCGCCGCCATCTGCCCGGAAAGGACCGCGGCGACCTCCCGGTACGCGCGGTACTGCAGCAGCCGGGCGAAGAGCAGGTCCCTGGCCTCCAGCAGGGCGAGGTCCTCCTCGTCGTCGACCTCGCCCGAAGGCAGCAGGCGGGCCGCCTTGAGATCCAGCAACGTCGCGGCCACCACCAGGAAGTAGCTCGCCTGGTCCAGGTCCCAGGCGTCCGCCAGTGCCCGGATGTAGCCGATGAACTCGTCGGTCACGCTGGACAGCGCGATCTCGGTGATGTCCAGCTTGTGCTTGGAGATCAGGCCCAGCAGGAGGTCGAACGGACCCTCGAAGACGTCGAGGTGCACCTGGAAACCGCCGCCCGCGGGCCCGGTCTCCCCCGGCTTCACAGTGCCGCCCGGCACCGCAGGACCGCCCGGACCACGGGACCGCCCGGCACCACCGGACCGCCCGGCACCACGGGGTCGCCGGAAGCCGGGCGCTCGCCGGTCATAACAGGCTCACCCGGTTCACTGGTCGTCATGCTGGTCAACTGAGGATCCGCCACCGGTTTCGCGGCCACCGCCGCCCCCCGCGGCTCGCGCCGCGCTTGCCCACCAGCCGAGGCTACCCGAATCGATCACGACTCATCTCGCAGCCGTCGCGCCACGACACTGTCCTCGCCTGTTACCTCAAGGTCCGCGAGCAGGACCGCCAGCGCTTCCCGCACGATCCGGCCGCGGTCGACCGCGATCCCGTACGAGCGCAAGGCCAGCCGCGCGCGTTCCAGCTCGATCAGCTCAGCACCGGACAGGTAGACGGTGATCTTCTGCGAATGACTTTCCCTGCCGCTCGCCGGCGGCTCGGTCTCGGGTGCCGGGCTGCGGGCCGGCGGGCGCAGCAGTTCCGCGACGCCTGGAAGGCTTACCCGGCGCGGACGGGACCCGCGGGAACGCCCTGCCGCCACCTCTCCAGTACCTCCTTGGCCAGCTCCCGGTACGAGCTGGCGCCATTGCACGCCGGGTCGAACAAGGTGATCGGTTCACCCGCGACCGTAGCGTCAGGGAAGCGCACCGTGCGGCTAATGACGGTGTGGAAGACCCGGTCGCCGAAGGCCTCGACGACTCCGGACAGGACCTCGCGGCTGTGCAGGGTGCGCGAGTCGTACATGGTGGCGAGGATGCCGTCGATGGCGAGCTTCGGGTTGAGCCGCTCGAGACCTTGTCGATGGTCTCCATCAGCAGCGCGACGCCGCGCAGCGCGAAGTACTCGCACTCGAGCGGGATGATCACACCGTCCGCGCGGTCGAGCGCGTTCACGGTGAGCAGGCCGAGCGACGGCTGGCAGTCGATGAGGATGACGTCGTAGTCGGCGCAGCACGGGCTGCAGCACCCGGCCGAGCACGAACTCGCGGGCGACCTCGTGGACGAGCTGCACCTCGGCGCCGGACAGGTCGATGTTGCTCGGCAGCAGGTCCATGCCGTCGACCCGGGTCTTCATGACCACGTCGTGCGCGGTGACGCCGCGCTCCATCAGCAGGTTGTAGACGGTCGCGTCGAGCTCGTGCGGCTGGATGCCGAGACCGACCGACAGCGCGCCCTGCGGGTCGAAGTCGACCAGCAGCACCCGGCGGCCGTGCTCGGCGAGCGCCGCACCCAGGTTGATGGTCGTCGTGGTCTTGCCGACGCCGCCCTTCTGGTTGCAGACAGCGGCGATGCGCGCCGGACCGTGCACGATCAGCGGCTCGGGGTCGGGGAAGACGGGCAACGGACGCCCAGTGGGACCGATCAGGCCGGACGCTTGCCTCCAGGACCTGGGATGCCACAGCTCTCGCACCTCGCCGGCGGCCAGCGCCGCATGCTGCTCACTGGAACCTGGACTCTAGGCCCTGCGCTGCCCGCCGGCAAGCCGACGCACCGTTAGCGGGCAAATGAGCTGCATGCGGGTGCTCGCCCGGGCTGACACCGGTCCGCGGCGCCTGTTGCGGGAACGCAGCTGCCGCCTACCCGAGCGCGCGCGGGTGCGCGGTCGCGTAGACCTCGCGCAGCTTGTCCACGGTCACCAGCGTGTAGATCTGCGTCGTCGTCACCGACGCGTGCCCGAGCAGTTCCTGGACCACCCGGACGTCGGCGCCGCCGTCGAGCAGGTGGGTGGCGAACGAGTGCCGCAGCGTGTGCGGCGACACCTCGGTCGACGCCGGCCGCGCGCGGCCGCGTTGCGCAGCACGCCCCACGCGCTCTGCCGCGACAGCCGCCCGCCGCGGGCGTTGAGGAACAGCGCGCGGGCTCGCGCTGGTCCGCGCCGGACGCCGGCGCGCGAGCGCCGGCCGCGCCCGGATCAGGTACGCCTCGATCGCGGCCTGGCGTAGCTGCCCACCGGCACCAGCCGCTGCTTGCCGCCCTTGCCGGAGAGGCGCACCGATCCGGCATCGCGCTGACCGCGACTGCCCGCGATCGCAGGTCGTCGACGTCGAGGCCGACCGCCTCGGAGATCCGCGCGCCGGTCCCGTAGAGCAGCTCGAGCAGCGCCTGGTCGCGCAGCGCCGACCGCGCGCCGTCGCCGGCCGGCTCGCGATCAGCCGCTCGACGTCGGCGATCGGAGATCGCCTTCGGCAGCCGCTTGGGCGGCGACCGGCGGCCGCACGACCGTGGCCGGATCGGCGCTCGCTAGTCCCTCCGCGGCGGCGAAGCGCGTGCAGCCCGCGCACCGCCACCACGGCCCGGCCGGCCGAGCTGGCCGCGAGCGGCGGATGCTCGCCGTCGCCCTCGCGCAGCCCGGCCAGGAACTCGGCGACGTCGCTGCGTGCGTGACGTCGCCGATGTCGGTCCGCCCGCGCGGCTGCGAGCGTGGCGGCGTACCGGCTGCAGGTCACGCCGGTACGCCGTCCAGCGTGTTCGCGGCGCAGGCCACGCTCGACCGCAGGTGGTCGAGGTAGCCGCGCCGCCGATCCGGGCGCCGGCCGCCGGGCTCGCGTCGCTCAGCCGAGCACCTCGGCCAGCGTCGTGACCGGCAGGCCGTGCGCCTCGGCGACCGGGCCGTAGGTCACCTGGCCCTCGTGGGTGTTCAGCCCGAGCGCGAGCGACGCGGTCGCCGCGCAGCGCCTCGCGCCAGCCCCGGTTCGCGATCTCGACCGCGTACGGCAGCGTCACGTTCGTCAGCGCGTAGGTCGAGGTGTGCGGCACCGCGCCGGGCATGTTCGCCACGCAGTAGAAGATCGAGTCGTGCACCTGGTAGGTCGGGTCGGCGTGCGTCGTCGGGTGCGAGTCCTCGAAGCAGCCGCCCTGGTCGATCGAGATGTCGACCAGCACCGCGCCGGGCTTCATCCGGGACACCAGCTCGTTGGTGACCAGCTTGGGCGCCTTCGCGCCCGGCACCAGCACCGCGCCGATCACCAGGTCGGCGTCGATGACCGCCCGCTCGATCTCGTAGATGTTCGACGCGACCGTCTGGCAGTGGCCCTGGTAGATCGCGTCGGCCTGGCGCAGCCGGTCGATGTTCTTGTCGAGCAGCAGCACCTCGGCCTGCATGCCGAGCGCGATCGCGGCGGCGTTCATGCCGGACACGCCGGCGCCGATCACGACACCTTGGCCGCGTAGACGCCGGAGACGCCGCCCATCAGCACGCCGCGACCGCCGCCGTCGCGCTGCAGGTGGTGCGCACCGACCTGCGGTGCCATCCGGCCGGCGACCTCGGACATCGGCGCCAGCAGCGGCAGCGAGCCGTCGGGCAGCTGGACGGTCTCGTAGGCGATGGCGGTGATGCCGGACTCGAGCAGCGCGTCGGTGCACGGCGCGGCTGGCCGCCAGGTGCAGGTAGGTGAAGAGCATCTGGCCCTCGCGCATCCGGTGGTACTCCTCGGCGACCGGCTCCTTGACCTTGAGGATCAGGTCGCCGGTCTGCCACACGTCGTCGGCGGTCGGCAGGATCTGGGCGCCCGCCGCGACGAAGTCGTCGTCGGGGATCGAGGACCCGACGCCCGCGTCCTTCTCGATGAAGACCTCGTGACCGTTCCTGGCCAGCTCGTGGACACCCGCCGGGGTGATGGCCACGCGGAACTCGTTGTTCTTGACTTCCTTCGGAACGCCGACCTTCATTGGCCGTTGTCCTTCCTCGCCTGCAGAACGGCCCGGCTTGATGCCGGGATCGTTCCCGTCCATCGCCGCTCTCGCGGTTACAACGTCTCCGGGTCCTCTGCGTGCCGCAGTGCAGCAAACCCCTCCCCTTCGGCCGCATACGCGGACAAGATACCCAAAATAGCGACACCGTTGTGCAGCTGCCCGCCGAGCGCGAGCCGGACGGCCTCGGCTAGCGGGACCCAGCCGACCGTCAGGTACGCCTCCTCGTGCTCAGGAACATACCCGCGCTCCGCTTCCGGGACCACCGTGAGATCTCGGGCAAGGAAGATGCGCAGCCGTTCGGTGCTGATACCGGGCGAGGTCAGGACGTCGAGTCAGCGTCCGCCAGTCGCTGGCCCGGCAGCCGGCCTCCTCGATCAGTTCGCGCCGCGCGGTCTGCACCAGCGGCTCGCCCGCGACGTCGCGCAGCCCGGCCGGCAGCTCCCACAGCGTGGCGGCGGCCGGATGCCGGTACTGGCGGATCATCAGGACCCGGTCGTCCTCGTCGAGCGCCACGATCGCGACGGCACCGGGATGCTCGACCACCTCGCGGACGGCGATCTCGCCGTCGGGCATCCGGACGCTGTCGGTGCGCAGCGTCACGATCCGGCCGCGGGCGTCCACCTGCGACCCGGTAACCGGCCAGCCGCCGGCCGTATCGCGGATCTCGGTCACCAGCGGCCGGTCAGGCCGTGGCGGCCGGGCGCCCGGCCGCTGCGCCCACGCTGTCCGCCGCCGCCCGGCCGCGCGCCACCGCCGCCTCGATCAGGCCGCTGAACAGCGGGTGCGGCCGGGTCGGGCGGGACAGCAGCTCGGGATGGGCCTGGGTGGCGACGAAGTACGGGTGCACGTCCCGCGGCAGCTCGATGAACTCGACCAGGCGGCCGTCGGGTGACAGCCCGGAGAACCGGAGCCCGGCCTTCTCCAGGTCGTCCCGGTAGAAGTTGTTGACCTCGTACCGGTGCCGGTGCCGCTCCTGCACGACGGACTCGCCGTACAGCTCGCGGACCAGGCTGCCCTCGTCCAGCGCGGCCGGGTAGAGGCCGAGGCGCATGGTGCCGCCCATGTCACGCTCCCCCGCCACGACGTCCTCCTGGTCGGCCATCGTGGCGATGACCGGGTGCACCGTCTCCGCGTCGAACTCGGCACTGTTGGCCCCGTCCAGGCCGGCCAGATGCCGGGCGACCTCGATCGTCATGCACTGCAGGCCGAGACACAGGCCCAGGATCGGGATGCCGTTCTCCCGCGCGTACTGCACCGCGCCGATCTTGCCCTCGATGCCGCGCACGCCGAAGCCGCCCGGGATCAGCACGCCGTCGACGTCGGCGAGCTGCCGGGCGGCGCCCTCGGGAGTCTGGCAGTCGTCACTGGCGACCCAGCGGATGTTGACGCGCACGTCGTGGCCGAACCCGCCGGCCCGCAGCGCTTCGGCCGGCGACAGGTACGCGTCTGGCAGGTCGATGTACTTGCCGACCAGCGCGACGGTGACGCTGCGGGACGGCTTGTGGACCCGGCGCAGCAGTTCGTCCCAGTCGCTCCAGTCGACGTCCCGGAACGGCAGCCCGAGCCGGCGCACGACGTAGGCGTCCAGACCCTCGGCGTGCAACACCTTCGGGATGTCGTAGATCGACGGTGCGTCGGGCGCCGAGACGACCGCTTCCTCGTCCACGTCGCACATGAGGCTGATCTTGCGCTTGAGCCCCTCGCTGATCGGCCGGTCAGACCGGCAGACGATCGCGTCGGGCTGGATGCCGATGCTGCGCAGCGCGGCGACCGAGTGCTGCGTCGGCTTCGTCTTGAGTTCACCGGACGGGCCGATGTAGGGCAGCAGCGACACGTGCAGGAAGAAGCAGCGGTCCCGGCCGATCTCGTGCCGGATCTGCCGGATCGCCTCCAGGAACGGCTGTGACTCGATGTCGCCGACGGTGCCGCCGACCTCGGTGATGACCACGTCGATCTCGGGACCGGCCATCGCCCTGATCCGGGCCTTGATCTCGTTGGTGATGTGCGGGATGACCTGCACGGTGTCGCCGAGGTAGTCGCCGCGACGTTCCTTGGCGATCACCCGGGAGTAGATCTGGCCGGTGGTGACGTTGGCCGAGCCGGGCAGCCTGGTGTCCAGGAACCGCTCGTAGTGGCCGACATCCAGGTCCGTCTCCGTGCCGTCGTCGGTGACGAAGACCTCGCCGTGCTGGAACGGGTTCATGGTGCCCGGGTCGACGTTCAGGTACGGGTCGAGCTTCTGCATGCTCACCCGGAGACCGCGAAGCTTGAGCAGCCTGCCGATGCTGGAAGCGGTCAGGCCCTTGCCGAGACTGGAAGCCACACCCCCAGTCACGAACAGATGGCGGGTCGCAACAGGCCTGGATGTGTGCAGTGGTATTGCCAAATGAGGCTCCCGTGGTCAGACTCGGCGGACTTTGCCGCTCGCCCACGGGGTATCAGGATATCAGGCGAAGGACCGGCCGGCCCCGCAACACGACGGCACCGCCAGCTTCAACTGCCGTGACCGGCTGGTCAGGCCAGCGGAGGCTCGGGCAATTCGGGGTTGCGTAATGCCGCCCGCCGCAGCGCCGGGTCCTGCTGGCTCTGGCGCGCGGCCGCCTCCTCCTGCTTTCCGTGCTCCCCCGCTTCGCCGAATCTGGCCAGCGCCACCGCGCAGATAACCGCCAGGACGAACCCGAAGCCCGCCACGACGGCCAGGCCGGGCCGGGTGGTGTCGCCGAGGAACAGCACCCCGATCAGGGCCGGCGGCACAGTCTCGGCCAGGATGACGGCGGCGGTCGCGGTGGTCACGGTTCCGCCGTCGAGCGCCGCCGCATACAGCATGAATGAGACAATTCCGGCAGCAGCCAGTGTGTAGGTCGCCGGGTTGCGGACGAGCTGAGCGGGCGTGAAGCCAGGCAGGACGCGCGCCGATATCGCCAGCACGCCGTAGCCAAGGCCCGCGATGGCCCCCACGATCGGCGTGCGGGCCGGATTGGGCAGCCTGGCCGCTGCTACCCCCACCACGGCGACGCCTGCCACCGCGATGATCAGGCCTAGCTGGAAGGCCCAGCCGACCTTGGCCGCGCCCTCAGCCCCCGCAGACGAGCCCAGCAGGCCCACCCCGACCACCACGCCGGCCACGGCCAGCCACTCGCGGATGGACAGCCTGACCTTCATCAGCCAGGCCGCGAACACCGCCGTGACCGCCAGGTTCGACGCGATGATCGCCTGCACGGCGAACAGCGGCAGCCGCCGCAGCGCGATGAGCTGCCCGATAAATCCGATCAAATCGATCAGGATACTGGCGAGGAACGGCCCCTGCCGCAGCATCCGCACCACGAGCCCCGGGTCGACCCCCCGGCTGCCAGTGTCAGGCTCGGCCGCCGGGCGCCTGCTGGCGGCCCGCACGGAGATCGCCTGCATGACGCACGCGATCCCGTAGCAGAAGGCCGACCCCAGCGCGGCCAGCAAGCTCACGAGCATGAATCGACCCTAGCCGACCTGAACCTGAAGGTTTGCTGGACACCAGCTCCGCGACAGGTCACGACGGGAAGCGAATAGGCACGATATGGCGGTCAGGAGCACGTGCTCCCTCATACCCCGGCGGCTTGCATGCCGCGCAGCTCGTGCTTCAGCTCCCTGATCTCGTCCCGGATCCGGGCGGCGATCTCGAATTGCAGCTCGGCGGCGGCGGTGTGCATCTGCTCGGTCAGCTCGCTGATCAGCGCGGCAAGATCGGCGCGGGCCGGCCCGCCGTCGCCAGCCTTGCCGGCGGCGGCCGCCGCGGCCTTGGCCCGGGACGAGACGCCGGGCACCGGAGCCTTGCCCCGGCTCTGCTGCCGGCCGGAGCCGCCCAGCAACTGCTCGGTGTCGGCGTCCTCACGCGCGAGCTGGTCCAGGATGTCGGCGATGCGCTTGCGCAGCGGCTGCGGGTCAACCCCGTGCTCGGTGTTGTACGCGACCTGCCGGTCGCGCCGCCGGTTGGTCTCGTCGATGGCCCGCTGCATGGACGGCGTGACCTTGTCCGCGTACATGTGCACCTGGCCGGACACGTTCCTGGCGGCGCGGCCGATCGTCTGGATCAGCGAGGTCCCGGACCGCAGGAACCCCTCCTTGTCAGCGTCCAGGATCGAGACCAGGGACACCTCGGGCAGGTCGAGGCCCTCGCGCAGCAGATTGATCCCGACCAGCACGTCGTACTCGCCCAGCCGCAGTTCGCGCAGCAGCTCGACCCGGCGCAGGGTGTCCACCTCGCTGTGCAGGTAGCGCGCCCGGATGCCGAGCTCCAGCAGGTAGTCGGTGAGGTCCTCGGCCATCTTCTTCGTCAGCGTCGTCACCAGCACCCGCTCGGACTTCTCCGCCCGGTCCCTGATCTCGCCGACGAGGTCATCGATCTGGCCCTTCGTGGGCTTGATGAGGACCTCGGGGTCGATCAGGCCGGTCGGCCGGATCACCTGCTCGGTGACCTCGCCGCCGGCGCGCTGCAGCTCATAGCGGACCTGGCGTGGCCGACAGGTACACCGTCTGGCCGATCCGGCCGCAGAACTCGTCCCAGGTCAGCGGCCGGTTGTCGATGGCGCTCGGCAACCGGAAGCCGTGGTCGACCAGCACCCGCTTGCGGGACACGTCGCCCTCGTACATCGCGCCGATCTGCGGCACGGTGTTGTGCGACTCGTCGATCACCAGCAGGAAGTCCTCGGGGAAGAAGTCCAGCAGCGTGTTGCGGCGGGCTGCCGGGCTCACGGCCGTCGATGTGCCGCGAGTAGTTCTCGATTCCTGAGCAGCTGCCGACCTGCCGCATCATCTCGATGTCATAGGTCGTCCGCATCCGCAGCCGCTGCGCCTCCAGCAGCTTGCCGAGGCGTTCCAGCTCCGCCAGCCGTTCCTCGAGCTCCGCCTCGATGCCGGCGATCGCCCGCTCCATCCGCTCCGGACCCGCGACGTAGTGGGTCGCAGGGAAGACGTAGATCTCGTCGTCCTCGCTCATGACCTCGCCGGTCAGCGGGTGCAGCGTCATCAGCCGCTCGACCTCGTCCCCGAACATCTCGATCCGGATGGCGAGCTCTTCGTACTGCGGGATCACCTCGATGGTGTCACCGCGAACCCGGAACGTGCCGCGGGTGAATGCCATGTCGTTGCGCGCGTACTGCATGCCGACCAGCTTGCGCAGCAGCCCGTCGCGGTCGATCCGCTCGCCAACCCGCAGCTTGAGCATGCGGTCCACGTACTCCTGCGGCGTGCCCAGCCCGTAGATGCAGGAGACCGAGGCAACCACGATCGTGTCCCGACGGGTGAGCAGCGAGTTCGTCGCCGAGTGCCGGAGCCGGTCGACCTCGTCGTTGATGGACGAGTCCTTCTCGATGTAGGTGTCGGTCTGCGGGACGTACGCCTCAGGCTGGTAATAGTCGTAGTAAGAGACGAAATACTCGACCGCATTGTGCGGCAGCATCTCCCGCAGCTCGTTGGCGAACTGGGCCGCGAGCGTCTTGTTCGGCAGCATGACCAGGGCCGGGCGCTGCAGCTTCTCGGTCAGCCACGCCACCGTCGCGGTCTTGCCGGTGCCGGTGGCGCCCAGCAGGACCGTGTCCTTGGAACCGTCCCGGATCCGCTGCTCCATCTGGGCGATCGCGGCGGGCTGGTCGCCCGCCGGGACCATGTCGGTGATCACCTCGAAGGGTGCCACCCGTCGCTGGAGGTCAGTGACCGGTCTCATGGCACCTCCTCAGGGGGATTGTCCGGGCATGCGCGCATGGCTGCTCCACGTAGCACAACTGTAGGCGGGGGCTATGACATTCCGCGCTGCCTAGCCGATGGCGACGGTGACCGGGCAGTACAACCGAGCGCGGTCACCGGGCAGGTTGCCGCCGCGGACCATGAGCGCGGTCTCCTCGCCGGCCGTGAGGCCGCCCTCCTGCGCCCAGGCGGCGAGCTCCGGGTGCCGTCCGAGCACGTCGATCCGGACCGGACCGGACCAGCCTTCGGCCAGCCCGGCGATCAGCGCGATGGCGCCGCCGAGATCGGGCGCGACCAGCGGGCCGATGACGCGGGTACCGTCCTTCGCCCACGCCGCCCCGTAGCCGCGGGCCGGGCGGCCGAACGTGAGGAACGCATCCGCGAACTCCGGCAGTGTGCCCAGCACCCGGCCGCGGTCCGCGCCGAACACCGCGGAATCGATGGCCTGCAGGTCAGCGGCGTCGGCGGCACCGACCGGGCGCAGCGGCTCGGGCGCCGGCGCAGTCAGCGGGCTCGCGGACAGCGGGCTCGCGGACAGCGGGCCACGGTAGGGCACCGAGTTGTCGATCGCGCGGAAACCGAGTCGCTCATACAGCGGCCGGCCGTAGTCCGTGGCGGTCAGGTAGACGACGGCGTCGCCGGCCTGGTCCAGCGCGTACCGCAGTAGCCGGCCACCGAGGCCTCTGCGGCCGTGCCGGGCGGCGACCAGCATCATGCCGATGGCGGCCAGGCTCGCGCCGTACCGGGTGAGCACCACAGCGCCCGCGAGGCCGCCGGCCGGATCGTCCACGCCGAAGGGTTCGCTGACCGCGAACATCAGCCGCCACTTGCTCTCCTCCGGCGGCCAGCCGCGGTCGGCCGCCAGCCCGACGATGGCGGGCAGGTCAGCGGGCGTCAGCCTGCGCACAGCTTCGGCCGTCATCGGTGCCAAGTTTGCGTGCTCCTAGAACGCGATATCCCGTGCTGCTGCGATCTTTGCCTAGCTCGCGGCCAGCGTCTCGCGCCGGCGCAGCTCGGCCCACAGGTCGCCGACCTGGCGGTCCAGCTCGGCCAGCGAGCCGGAGTTGTCCACCACGATGTCAGCGATGGCCAGCCGCTGGTCGCGGGCCGCCTGCGCCGCCACCCGCGACTGAGCCTGCTCCCTGGTCATCCCGCGCAGCCGGACGAGCCGGTCCAGCTGGATGCGCGGCGGCACGTCCACGACGATCACCAGGTCGTACGTGTCAGCCAGGTTGTTCTCCGCGATCAGCGGCACGTCATGCACCACGATGGACGCGGGCCCGGCCGAGTCTTCGAGCTCCCGCATCCGGGTGCCGACTCGCGGGTGCACGATCGCGTTGAGCCGGGCGAGCTTCTCGGGGTCGGCGAACACGATCTCACCCAGCGCCGGGCGGTCGAGCGCCCCGTCGGGCCCGAGCACGCCGGGGCCGAACGCGGCGGTGATCTCGGCGAGCCCGCTGGTACCCGGCGCCACGACCTCGCGGGCGATCAGATCAGCGTCGATGAGGATCGCGCCCTGCGCGGCCAGCCGCCTGGACACCTCGCTCTTGCCGGCCCCGATGCCGCCGGTCAGCCCTACCCGGAACATGTCAGCGCGCCCGCCGGCCGGGAACGCGGAGGCGGGCACGCCGTGCCGTGCACGGCATGCCCGCCTGAGGTACCGCGGGTCGTCAGCTCTGGCCGCCGGACAGCTTGTCCCGCAGCGCCGCCAGCGCCTCGTCCGAAGCCAGCGTGCCAGTGCGCTCGGCGTCGCCGCTGGAGGATGAGGTGTGGTGGCCGCCGGACTCGCCGCCGCCATCGTCGTCCGCCTCGCCGGCTGCCTCGGCCTTGGTGCGCGCGTCGGCGACCTGCTGCTGGTGCGCCTCGTACCGGGCGCGGGCCTCGGCGTACTGCCGCTCCCACTCCTCGCGCTGGGTGTCGAAGCCTTCCAGCCACTCCCCGGACTCGGAGTCGAAGCCCTCCGGGTAGAGGTAGTTGCCCTGGTCGTCGTACGCGGCCGGCATGCCGTAGAGCGTCGGGTCGAAGTCCTCGCCGGAGACCTCGCCGGACTGGCCCTCGTTCGCCTGCTTCAGCGACAGGCTGATCCGGCGCCGGTCCAGGTCGATGTCGATGATCTTGACAAAGATCTCGTCGCCCACCTGCACGACCTGCTCGGGAATCTCGACGTGGCGGTCGGCCAGTTCGGAGATGTGGACCAGGCCCTCGATGCCCTCCTCGACCCGGACGAACGCGCCGAACGGCACCAGCTTGGTGACCCGGCCCGGCACGACCTGGCCGATCTGGTGCGTCCGCGCGAACTGCTGCCACGGGTCTTCCTGCGTCGACTTCAGCGACAGCGAGACGCGCTCGCGGTCCATGTCGACGTCCAGGACCTCGACCGTGACCTCCTGGCCGACCTCGACGACCTCACCCGGGTGGTCGATGTGCTTCCAGGACAGCTCCGAGACGTGCACGAGCCCGTCCACGCCGCCGAGATCGACGAACGCGCCGAAGTTGACGATGGAGGACACGACGCCCTTGCGGATCTGGCCCTTCTGCAGGGTGTTGAGGAAGTTCTGGCGGACCTCGGACTGAGTCTGCTCAAGCCACGCGCGCCGGGACAGGACCACGTTGTTGCGGTTCCGGTCCAGTTCGATGATCTTGGCCTCGATCTCCTTGCCGACGTACGGCTGCAGGTCGCGGACCCGCCGCATCTCCACCAGGGAGGCGGGCAGGAAGCCGCGCAGGCCGATGTCCAGGATCAGGCCGCCCTTGACGACCTCGATGACGGTGCCGGTGACGACGCCGTCCTCCTCCTTGACCTTCTCGATCGTGCCCCAGGCGCGCTCGTACTGCGCGCGCTTCTTGGACAGGATCAGGCGGCCTTCCTTGTCCTCCTTCTGGAGAACCAGTGCCTCGATGTGCTCGCCCGTCTTGACCACGTCATGCGGATCGACGTCGTGCTTGATGGACAGCTCACGGGACGGGATGACGCCCTCGGTCTTGTAGCCGATATCGAGGAGAACCTCGTCTCGATCGACCTTGACGACAGTGCCTTCGACAATGTCGCCGTCGTTGAAGTACTTGATGGTCTCGTCGATGGCGGCGAGGAAGGCCTCCTCGGAACCGATGTCGTTGACCGCTACCTTGGGGGTCGAGGTGGCCTCTGTGCTGCTCGTCATGTGTAGGTGGACTCCGGATACGGACAGATCGAATTGTGCAGGACTGCTACCGTGCACGGCGGTCCGACAAAAGGAAAGCCATAGATTTTGCCTGGCCAGCACGACCGGCCGCGGCTTGCAGTGAGACTGCCTCGCGGGCTGCCTGACCATTTGGCGGACTGCACCTGAACACAGTGCAGCGTCAAGCATATGAGAGCCCGGCCGGGGGGTCAATCCAGGGGCGGCGTGCAGGCCGTCCGATTCGGGCCGGGGTCCTAGTGCGCCGCTTCCGCCCAGCTCAGGCCGTAGCCCATGGAAACCTCCAGCGGGACTGTCAGCTCCGCCGCCGCGGCCATGGCGCCGCTGACGAGCTCTCTGACCTGGTCTAGCTCGCCCGGCGCGACCTCGAACAGCAGCTCGTCGTGGACCTGGAGCAGCATCCGCGATCGGAGCCCGGCGTCGGCCAGATCCTGATGCACGGTCAGCATGGCCACCTTGATGATGTCGGCGGCCGAGCCCTGAATCGGGGCGTTCAGGGCCATTCGCTCGGCCATCTCCCGGCGCTGCCGGTTGTCTGAGGTCAGGTCCGGCAGGTACCGCCGCCGGCCCATCATCGTCTGGGTGTAGCCGTCCATCCGCGCCTTGGCCACGACATCCCTGAGGTAGTCGCGAACGCCGCCGAACTGCTCGAAGTACTCGTCCATGTAGCCGCGGGCCTCATCCGGCGTGATCCGCAGCTGCTGGGACAAGCCGTAGGCGGACAGGCCGTAGGCGAGGCCGTAGTTCATGGCCTTCACCTTGCTGCGCAGCTCCTGGGTCACGTCGACGGGCTCGACCCCGAAGACCCGGCCGGCGGTGGCGGCGTGGAAGTCGTGCCCGGAGCCGAACGCAGCCGCCAGCGCCTCGTCACCCGACAGGTGCGCCATGATCCGCAGCTCGATCTGGCTGTAGTCGGCGGTCAAGATCCACTCGTAGCCCGCCCCGACGACGAAGCCGCGCCGGATCCGGCGGCCTTCCTCGGTGCGGATCGGGATGTTCTGCATGTTGGGATCGGTGGACGAGAGCCTGCCGGTGGCGGCGATCGTCTGGTTGAAGGTCGTGTGGATGCGCCCGTCCGCGTCCGCCATCGGGATCAGCGAGTCGACGATGCTCTTGAGCTTGGCGACGTCACGGTGCCGGAGCAGGTGCGCGAGCACCGGGTGCTCGGTCTGCGCGAGCAGCCCGGTCAGCGCCTCAGAGTCGGTGGTGTAGCCCGTCTTGATCCGCTTGGTCTTGGGCAGGCCCAGCTCGGTGAACAGGACTTCCTGCAGCTGCTTGGGCGAGCCCAGGTTGAACTCATGCCCGGTCACGGCGAACGCCGCCTGCTCGGCCGACTTGACCTCACCGCCCAGCTCGGCCGACATAGCGGCGAAGTGCTCGCTGTCGGCGCCGATGCCGGCCCGCTCCATGTCCGCGAGCACGCCGACGAGCGGCAGCTCGACGGCGGCGAGCAGCTCGGTGGCGCCGCGCGCGTTCAGGTCCTGGTCGAGCGCATCGGCCAGCTCCCGCGTCGCTTGCGCCCGCTGGGCCAGCGCGGTCGCGATCTCGGCGTCGTCGGCGACGTCCAGCGTCAGCTGCCCAGTCGGCGGGGTCGCATCGCGCAGCTCCCGGTTCAGGTATCGCAGCGCGAGATCGGCCAGGTCGAATGACCGCTGGCCCGGCAGCGCGAGGTAGGCGGCCAGCGCGGTATCGCTGGTGAGCCCGGCTAGGTCGAAGCCGCGGGCCGCGAGCGCATGCATCGGCCCCTTGGCGTCGTGCAGTGCCTTGGGATGCGCCAGGTCCGACAGCCAGCTGCCGAGGGCCTTGTCGTCGTCCTCGGTGAGCGTCGTGGGGTCGAGGTAGGCCGCCGCGTCGGGCACCGCGATCGCGAGGCCGGTGATGTTGCCGGTGCCCCGGCCCCACCCGCCGCTCAGGGCCAGCCCGGCCCGGTCGGAGCCGGCGTGCTCGTCCAGCCAGGCCGCGACCTGTCCGGATCCGAGCACGGTGGCGGCAACGTCAAATGCGGTCGTGGACTCCGTCACGGTGCCCGCGGCGGGCGCGGCCGGACCGCCGATGCCGTTCGGCAGCGTCGAGTAGAGCCGGTCCCGCAGCACCCGGAACTGCAGCGTGTCGAACAGCTGGTGGATCTGCTCGCGGTCCCACGGGGCCGGGGCAAGGTCCGCCGGGCCGACCTCCAGCGTCATGTCCCGGACGAGCTGGGTGAGCTGGCTGTTGCGCAAGACGCCGGCCAGGTGCTCGCGCAGCGCGTCACCCGCCTTGCCCTTGACCTCGTCCACCCGGTCGACGAGCTGGGCCAGCGAGCCGAACTCGGCGATCCACTTGGTGGCGGTCTTTTCCCCCACGCCGGGAATGCCGGGCAGGTTGTCGCTGGGGTCGCCGCGGAGCGCGGCGAAGTCCGGGTACTGCGAGGGACTGAGGCCGTACTTGGCCTGCACCGCCTCGGGCGTGAACCGCGCCATCTCGCTGATACCGCGCATCGTGTACAGCACCGTTACGTCATCGGTGACCAGCTGGAGGGCATCGCGGTCGCCGGTGACGATCAGCACGTCCATCTCGCCGGCCGCCTTGGTGGCGAGCGTCGCGATGATGTCGTCCGCCTCGTAGCCGGGTACCGACAGCCGGCGGATGCCGAGCGCGTCCAGCACTTCGAAGATGAGGCTCAGCTGGCTGCGGAAGTCGGCGGGCGTCTCTTTCCTGGTCGCCTTGTACTCGACGTACTGCTCGTGCCGGAACGTGGGCTCGCCGCGGTCGAATGCGACCGCCACCCGCGTCGGCTGCTCATCCCGCAGCACGTTGATGAGCATCGCGGTGAACCCGTAGACCGCGTTCGTCGGCTGACCGGTCGTCGTCGAGAAGTTCTCCGCGGGCAGCGCGAAGAATGCGCGGTAGGCGAGCGAATGCCCGTCCAGCAGGAGCAGCCGCTCTCTGCCGCGCGGTCCCTGCTGCTGGTCTGCCGTCTCCGTCGAAGCCACACCCGGATCCTAGTGCGCGGGTCAGACAGTTGGTGCCCCTCGGCGGGACTGCCTGACCGGCCGCCGGCGCCGCGATCCGGACCGAGCCCCTACCCTTTACTGCACCTTGTCAGCAGCGGTGACGTGGAGGTACCAGTGCCGGGATTGTCCGAGCGGGAACAGCAGATCATGGCGGCGTTCAACAGCCAGGGCGACAACATGCTGGCCGGCCGGATGGGAATCAGGATCATCGAGGCCGCGGCGGAGCGCGTGGTGGGCACGATGCCGGTCCAGGGCAACACCCAGCCGTACGGCATCCTGCACGGCGGCGCCTCGTGCGTGCTGGCCGAGTCGCTCGGCTCGCTCGGCGCTGCTCTGCAGGCCTGCCCGGACCGGTTCACCGTCGGCATCGAGATCAACGCGACGCATCACCGGTCGGCCTCAGCTGGCCTGGTCACCGGCGTGGCGACGCTCGCACACGGCGGCCGCACGATGTCCACCTTTGACATCGTCATCACCGACGAGCTGGGCAAGCGGGTGTGCACCGCCCGGCTGAGCTGTTTGCACCGTGACGCTGTTCCCTTCGGCGGGACACCGATCAGGGAACGGGGTGGGCCCGCCGACTCGGGCGACGGCGAGAACGCGGACGGCGCGTGACTTCAGGGATGTTCCGCCCATACGGCACGGGGAATTCCGGTTCTGTGCGCGCTGGCGCCGCGCATCGCTACCTTGGTGGGGAGAGTCTGCAGAGGACCGAGTAGAGAACGTGCCGGCCCGGGGAAGGCCGACATGGCACCAAAGGTTTGGCTGACTCCATGACCGTCGACCGCTTTCCGGCGTCCGGCGGCCGCAGTGGCGGGCGCCGGACTCACCGGGGGTAGTGAGACCGGCCCCGCTGCTCGTTTCAGGCCGTCCGGCGTCAGCCGGGCAGCTGACCCGGCTGGTCGGTTACCCCGGCCGCCAGGATCGCGGTGGAATCCATCACGGTGCCGATCGGCAGCCCGGCGCCCGCCGCCACCACCACCTGCCGTTCCCCGATGAACGCGAACGTGCGGGGATTGAAGATGAGCTGCTCGCTGATCCCGTGGTAGGTCTGCTGGACGCCGACGCCGTGCTGGCCGGCCGCGTTGGTGGCGTGCCGGGCCACGGTCACGCCAGGGATGCGGGCCACCGCGCGGAATACCGCCGCCAGCGCGGCCGGCGGCACGAGGGATTCCCGGATCAGATCGCCGGCGGTGATAAACGCCTGCACGTCGGCCGGATTCTGGCCCTCGCTGTGGCGGTACAGGTAGGTCAGCATCGCTCCGGCCGTCGCGGGCAGCCCGGCGTGATAGGCAGGCGTCGGGGAGCACCGCGCGCTCGAGCTGGCGGCATCATCGCCGGTGGGCACGCCGTTCTTGCACCCGGCCAGCGAGGTCTCCCGCCAGCTCGCGCCGCGGGCAGCGGGCAGCGTCCGGATCAGGCCGACCCTGGTGCCGGCCACCGACGCCCAGACTTCGCGCAGCTCGGTCTGCTCGCGGACGGAACTGCCGTTGGTGATCACCGCGGCGGTCTGCACCGATTTGACGAAGATGAACTGATCCGCGGACGGCGCCAGGGCAGGCGCGCGGGCCGCGACCGTCGCGGCGTGCCGCAGCAGCACCGCTGCCTCCGCGCTGGCGGCCTGCGGCCCGCCCCACAACCCCAGGCTCGAGGCGGCGAACACGGCAGCCGCCGCCGCGGCCGCGGCCGCCCCGGCCAGCCCGATCCGCCGGACCGGACGCCGGGCCGGACGCCGGGCGGCCGGCTTGAACTGGCGCACGACTTCAGTCCGCAGTTCTGGTGACGGCCCCCGCCAGTCGCCGTCGAGCGCACGGCCAAATTCCGTGATGATCGTCAGCTCGTTCACGCTGAGTCCTCCTTGCTGAGAGTGGCGGGATTGACGCCGCCGAGTGAAGCGCGGACCTGGACCCGGGCCCGGCTCAGCCGGGACCGGACGGTGCCGATGGGTATCCCGAGGGCCTGCGCGGTCTCGTCGTAGCTCAGATCGCCCCAGGCGATCAGCAGCAACACGGTGCGGTCGGCCTGCGCGAGCCGGGCCAGTGCCCGGGCTAGCGCCTTGCGCTGGGCCTGCGCCGAAACGCCAGCGGCTACCTGATCGGCGAGCCCGTCCGCCGGGAGGTCCGGCGCGCTGCGGGCCAGCGCCCGCCAGCGCGCGGATTCGGTCCGGTGCTGGCGCGAAATCTCCTTGGTGAGGATGCCGAACAGCCAGGGCCGCGCGTCTGGCCGGGTGAGGTCGTAGCGGACCCGCGCCCCGAACGCGGCCAGGAATGTCGCCGCGACCAGGTCGTCCGCGGCGTCCGCACCGGCCCGACGGGCGGCGTAGCGGTGCAGCACCGCGGCGTAGCGGTCATACAGCACGGCGAACCGCTCGGGCTGCGCCAGCGACTCTTCGATGACGGCGGCATCGGCACCGCCGGACGTGCCGGGTTCGGGGGCCGGGATCGCCGGGGCCGTCGCCCTCATGACTGCAGCGAGCCTTTCACTGCGCTCCTTCCGGGAGGTGACACGGTCACCCGTGTATCACCACCAGAGCGCGTTCGGGTTCACGCCGGCCAGCTCAGCCCCGCGGCCGGCTCAGCCCGCCGACCAGCTCAGCCCGGCGGCCGGCCGCTCAGCCTGTGCTGTCGGTCGGCTTGCCGTCGACCTCGGCGCCGTCGGTGCCGGGGACCTCAGCCGCTCCGTCCGCGGCCGCTGGCGTCGACGCGGCCTGCTCGGCTTCGGCCATGACCTCCTCGGCCACCGACCGCATCGTCTGGCGGCGGTCCATGGACGTCTTCTGGATCCACCGGAACGCCTGTGCCTCGGTCATCCCCTTGGCTGTCCTGCAGCTGGCCCTTCGCCCGGTCGAGCAGCTTGCGCACCTCGAGCCGCTCCCGCAGGTTGGCGGCCTCCGAGTTCAGCGCGGCTATCTCGGCGAACCGGCTCACCGCGACCTCGATCGCCGGTACCAGGTCGGCCTTGGTGAAGGGCTTGATCAGGTAGGCCATCGCGCCGGCCTCGCTGGCGCGCTGCACCAGGTCCCGCTGCGAGAACGCGGTGAGGATGATCACCGGCGCGAGCTGCTTGCCGGTGATCTGCTCCGCCGCCGAGATCCCGTCCAGGCCGGGCATCTTGACGTCCATGATCACCAGGTCCGGCTTGAGCTCATCAGCGAGCTGAACGGCCGTCTCGCCGTCGCCGGCCTCACCGGCCACGACGTAGCCCTCCTCCTCCAGCATCTCGCGCAGGTCGAGGCGGATGAGGGCCTCATCTTCGGCTATCACGACGTTGAACGGGCTCTTACTCACGAGCCGAGCGTACCGAAGATCCAGTACATTAGCGTTCAGCCGTCTCCCCAAAGCCAGCCCCGGTAGACCAACAGGCAGGAGTCGATGGCCTCAAAATCCATACAGTGTGGGTTCGAATCCCACCCGGGGCACTGAGCGCCTACCTAAAGCAGAATTGTCAGTAGCTGGTGCCATGCTCCGGCTATGTACGAGCCCGCCGTCAGGAACGACGCATGCGCCAGAATGCGTCGCGGGGAGAGTTTCCGCGCAGTCAGCCTTTCCACGGGGATCGACCAGTTCATCCTTCGTAATTGGTATTACGGCCCGAGGCGAGACAGCCTGCGCGAGCCATGCCCGCGGTGCGTGTTGCCTCAACGGCTCCCGGAGCCAGGCGATGACTACGCGTATTTGCTCGGCCTCTATCTCGGCGACGGCTGCATCAGCGTCGTCGGCGATCCGCGCAAGGGCGTCTGGGTTATGCGGATCGCCTGCGCGGACGCCTGGCCAGGTCTGGTGAACGAGTGCATAGCCGCAATGATGGCCGTCCGGCCTGGTAACAAGGTCAACGCGGTGCCGCATGACGGGTGCAAGTCCGTCGTAGCCTCGTCCCGGCACTGGCCGTGCCTGTTCCCGCAGCACGGTCCGGGCAGGAAGCACAACCGCAAGATCGAACTGGCCCCGTGGCAACGAGTGATCACCAACGAGTATCCCGGCGAACTGGCACGCGGCTTATTTCACTCTGACGGCTGCCGGTTTACCAACCGGGTGCGCCGACCGCTAAAAGACGGCGACAAGTGGTACGAGTACCCGCGGTACATGTTCACCAACGAGTCCGCCGACATTCTCGGGATCTGCGGCGAAGCGCTGGATGAGTTGGGCGTCGACTGGCGGTTTTCGCGCCGCAACACCATTTCGGTGGCCCGCCGGGACGCCGTGGCGCGGCTCGATGAGTTCGTCGGGCCCAAGTACTAAGCGAGCACAGTACTGAGCCGCGCCACGGGCACCAGGCTCAGCTGCCCTGGGCCGCAGCCTGCATGGTCTTCTGGATCGCCGCAAGCGTGACCTTGAGCTGGTCAGTGGGGCTGAACTGGATGAACTCGCTGCCCGCGAGCGCCGCCGGGACGTGCCCCGGCGGCATGTAGAACGCATCGCCGGCGCCGATGACTTCCTCCCGGTCCCCGTAGGTAACCGTGATCTGGCCCTTGAACACATAGCCCCAGTGCGGGCAGTGGCACTGGCCGCCGGGCAGACCGGACAGCGCCTGCACCAGATCGTGGGTCTGGTGGATGGTCACCCAGTCGACCGTGTACCCGCCGAGGTCCTCGCCCCGGTCCTCGGCCAGCTCGAAGTCCTGGACCTGGCTGACGGTTTCCTTCGACGTCTTCGGCATCGAGGTCATCTCCTCACCGATTGTCGCGCTGATGCCATGACGCTAAGCGGCAGGCGGTAACCGGGGCATGAGGCGATCGCCTCATCATCGGCGACGAAAACCTGAGCTCAGAAGGGCTCGCTGGTGACGCTTTTCTCCTCCGGCAGCAGGCCGTGCTGGACCGCGAACATCGCCGCCGCCGCCCGGTTCGACGCACCGATCTTGGTGTAGATGTGCTCGACGTGATTGCCCGCCGTCTTGGGCGTGATGACGAGCAGCTCGCCGATCTGCCGGTTGGACAGGCCGCGGGCTAGCAGGATCAGCACCTCTATCTCCCGGCCGGTCAGGCCGCCGACGCCTTCCTGGCGGCGCGGCAACCGGTGCCCGGCGGCCTGCAGCACCGCGCTGACCGCGTCCGCGTCCAGCCGGCCCGCTCTGACCTCCTGCTGCATGTCGGCGGCCGCCTCGGCCGCGGACCTGGCGGCGCGATGCGGTCTGGGCTCGCGCTTGGACTGATAGGCCTCGGCGGCGGCGAGGATGCGGGCCGGCCGCGAGATCGCACCGCCCGACAGCCCGCGCGGGTAGCCGCTCCCGTCCAGCCGCTCCCGGTGCAGCACCGCGATCTCGCCCAGCGGGGCGAGCGCCGCTGACTGCCGCAGCATCCGCTCGGTCAGGTACGGGTACATCCGGACCCGCTCCCACTCCCCCGCGCTCAGCGGGCCGGGGCGGTCCCAGATCGAGTTCGACACTCCTCGCCGGCCGAATCCGTGCACCAGCCCGGCGCGCCGCAGCGTCAGCACGTCGGCTCGCGGCAGCCCGAGCCTGCGGGCGGCCTCCTGCGCGAGATCGGCCACGGCGACCGAGTGGCCGAGACTGTACGGCGACTTGAGATCGACGAAGCTGGCGATAGCGGTGAGCGCCGCGTCGAGCTGAGCGGGCGACAACGGCACCGCGAGGGCCGGCTCGGCGGCGATCACCGCCTGCCAGGGCGGAGTCGCGTCCAGGCCGTCCAGTACGTGACCGGAGCGCGCACATAGCAGGCTGGCGAGCGCGGGATCGAACTGCCGGCCGGCCTGCCTGCGCGCGAGCGCGCTGGCTGCCTCGACACCGCGGACTCGGTGCGCCACCTCGACGTACTCGGCGAGCAGCGCGATTCTGGCAGCGACCGGCACCGCGTCGCCGCGTAGCTCTCCCGGCCAGCCGTGCCCGTCCCATTGCTCGTACGCAGCGCCGACCGCGTCGCGCACCGCCGCGGGCAGGTCCAGCTGCTCGGCCAGCATGCGCGCCAGCCGGGCGTGCTGGGAGATCATCCCGTCCAGCTCGCGGCGCCCGGACAGCGCGAACTCCAGTCCGACCCGGACCCGGTACAGCGGCGGATTACCGGCCCCGATCAGCCGCATCGTCGCCAGCATGCCGCGCAGGCTGCCGATGTCGTGGGCGTACTTGCCGGACTTCAGCCTGATGTCGTCGCCGAACCACTTGGCCTGCTCATGAGCGTCGGAATGACAGCCGACGTTCACCAGCAGCGCGGTGTAGTAGACGGCGGCGCGGTCCTGCTCATCGAGCCCGGAGAGCTCAGCCAGCCGGAGCGCGATCAGGCACTGCCGCAGCACGTGCTCCATCGGCTGGCCGAAGCCGAGATCCACGCCCAGCGACAGTGCGGCGATCAGCTCGGCGAGCCGCACCTGCGGGTACTCTGTCCCCCCACCCATCTGCCCACATTAACGTTCCTTGACCTACAGGCCAGTACTTCAGCCTTGCTGGCTGTGGCGGCGCAGCCAGGACTGCGGCTGGCCGGCCTCGTCGGCCATCGCCTGCCAGGTCCAGCCGACAGCGCGGCGCGCCCGCACGTAGCCGGCCACGTCCGGGTAGCCCAGGCTCGCGGCGACCTGGGCCGCCCGCTCGCTGGCAGCGTGCCTGGTGGCAGCGTGCGCGACCCTGGGCATGCCGTGCCGGGCCAGCACCGCGGCGGCCGCGTGGTAGCTCAGGCCGGCCTCGGCGGCGATCTGGTTCACCGACCAGTGCTGCCCGGCGTGCCGCTGCCGCAGGTAGGCGCCGACATCGGTGAAGCCGGCGGCGCGGGCGGCCGCGGTCCAGCGCTCGTCGTCGGCCGACCGCGCGGCCGACCGCATGGCGGCCGCGTCGGCCGCGGCGGCCGGGTCCAGCTCCGCCAGGTGCCGCGACAGCCAGTCCTTGTGCAGCCCGGCCGCCCGGCTGATGGCGGCCAGGCTGTCGCCCTGCGCGGTCCTGGCCCGCACTAGCGCGCCGATGTCGCCGAACCCGTTCTCGGCAGCCACCCTCGCGGCGAGTGCCCGCAAGTGCGCGAAGGCCCGTTCCCGGCTTGCCTCCGCGCTACCCGGATGGGTCCGGCCTGCCAGCGCCGTCCGGGCCCGGCGGCGGCGCTGCTCGGGCAGCGGGCGACCGCGAGCCGCGGCCGCCGCGTCTTGCGCGAGTTCACCGGTGGCCGCCCTGGCCCGGCCGCGGGCGCTGCCGGCCCGCACGGCCGGGTCGAAGAGCAGCCGGGCGCTGAAAGACGCGGCGCGCATCTTCCTGGTCGCTGTGCCTTCCAGCGACTGGCCGCGCTCCAGGCCGAACGTGGTGCAGTAGCCCTCCTTGGTCCAGCCGTGCGCGCGCAGGTGGGCCGTGACCGAGCGACGCCAGCGGCCGCACAGGTGACAGAGCACCAGATCGCCGTCGGCAGTGACCTCCCCTACCGGGGCAAAGTACGGCGTGCCGTCCGCCAGCACGCCGAGCGGCGCGGATCGGTCAGGTGGGGCCGACCGCTCAGGCAGCACAGGCCGGACGGGCTGCACAGACCGGACCGGCCGGGCCGCTCGCAGCACGGCCGGTCCGGCCTCCGCGACGCTAGCCGCCATTGCCGTCCTCCGGCTCCCCACTAGAGGTCTGAGTAGTAACAAAGAGACTACTGAGTCCCGGCGCACGCGTCACTACCCGCGTTGCCATCCCGCCCCACCGCGGGATGGGCGCGCGCGGCCCCGACCCGCCCGCGCCCGTTATGCTCGGCGTCATGACTGCCGCGCCGCCGCTGTCCCTGGCGGAGTGGGTCGTACTCGCGCTCATCGCCGAACGACCCACCCACGGCTTCCCGATCGCCCGGCTGGCCGCCCACGATGGCGAACTAGGCCGGATCTGGCACATCCCGAGGCCGATCGTGTACCGCGCCCTGTCCAGGCTCGCGGATGCGGACCTGATCAGCGCCGACGGCTCCGAGCCGGGGCGCGGGCCGCAGCGCACGATCTGGGCGGCGACCCGGGCGGGGCGGGCGGCCGCGCTGACCTGGCTGCAGACGCCGGTCGAGCACGTCCGGGACGTGCGGTCACACCTGCTGATGAAGCTGGCGTTGCTGCACCGGGCCGCGCTGGATCCGACCGAGCTGCTCCGGCGGCAGCGCGAGGTGCTCGCCCCGATCGCGGCGGCGATGGCAGCCGAGCACCCCGACCCGGCGGGTTTCGAGGCGACTTTGCTCGCGTGGCGGCGCGCCAACGCCCAGGCCACGATCAGCTTCCTGGCCGACGTGACCCCTGGCGGCCCGGCCTAGCCCAGATCGGCGCCGCTACAGCGGAGCCGGCTCGGGCGGCCCCTGCGCGCTCGCGGGCGGATCGCCCGCAGCACCTGGATCGCGGGCCTGCCACGTTGACCGGTTCTCAGCGACCGAGTCTGCTCCCGTACCCTCCGCCGGCGACACAGCCGAGGCGGCCAGCGCCGCGCTGCCCGCGACCGGCAATTCCACGCCGGCCTCCGGCGGCAGGTCCAGTTTGGCCGCGACCGCGGTGCGGGAGCGGGCTCGCAGCGGCCGCGGCGGCCGCACCGGCTGCGGCGGTGCCGGGCGCCGGCGGCGGCCCAGCCCGGCCAGCGCCCGCTTGCGCTGGCTGCGCGCCACCAGCAGGTAGGACCACGCGACGATCAGGATGGCGAGCATCGCGGCCTCGTTCGTGCGCAACCCGAACAGGCGCGGGGTGTAGCCGACCCGGCGCGCCTCGACGAAGAACCTGGCCGTCGCGTACAGCCCTGCGTACAGGGCGAACGCCGTCCCGCCGGTCAGCCGGAACCGGCGGATCGAGTAGCCGACGACGAGGGCCACGAGCAGGTAGAGCAGCGACTCATACAGGAAGATCGGCTGGAACGTGGCCACGGCCTGATAGCCGGCCGCGCGGTGCGCGGGCGAGATCTCGACCGCCCAGGGCAGCCCGGACGGCCGCCCGTACAGGCCCTGGCTGAACCAGTTGCCCCAGACCGCGATGGCCTGCGCGACCGGCAGCGCCGGCGCGGCCGCGAGCGCGAGCGGTCCCAGCTCGATGCCGTTCTGGCGGCAGTAGGCCCAGGTCGCCACCGCCCCGGCGGCCACCGCGCCGGCCACGCCGAGGCCGCCTTCCCAGATCCGCAGCGCGCTGACCCAGTCCCGGTGCGGCCCGAAGTACAGCCGGTAGTTAGTGGCCACGCTGTAGACCCGCGCCCCGATGATGCCGACGGGCACCGCCACGGTCGCCACCTTCAGTACGATGCCCAGCTGCCCGCCCGCCCGGCGGTAGCGCCAGTCTGTCAGCCACAGTCCGGCCAGCACGCCCGCGACCATGCACAGGGCGAACGCCCGCACCGGGACGGGGCCCAGGTGCCAGATGTCGCTGGCGGGGCTCGGGAGGAAAGCCGCCGGCATGAACAGGACGTTACCCGCATGGTCGCCGTGATCGCGCGGCCTTTACCGGCTGGTGATCATGCCTGGTCAGCGGATCGGCGCCGCCTTCGGCCCGATCGCGGCCGGAAGCGCGGTCTCCCCGCACAGGTAGGCGTCGACCGCCGCGGCCGCCGACCGGCCCTCGGCGATGGCCCAGACGATCAGCGACTGGCCGCGGCCCATGTCCCCGGCCACGAACACGCCGGGCACCGAGGTGGCGAACGAGCCGTCCCTGGCCACGTTCCCGCGTTCGTCGAACTCGACGCCGAGGCCGCTGGCCAGCGACCCGCGCTCGGCCCCGGTGAACCCCATCGCCAGCAGCACCAGGTCGGTGATCAGCTCGCGCTCGGTCCCCGGCACCGGCCGGGGCGGCGCGCCGGGCTCCAGCTCGACTTCGACCAGTTGCAGGGCCCGCACCCGTCCGGCCGAGTCGGCGAGAAACTGCTGGGTGGACACCGCGTACACCCGGTCGCCGCCCTCCTCGTGCGCGCTGGAGACGCGGAAGATCGCCGCGTGCACCGGCCACGGCTGGCCGGCCGGCCGTGAGTCCGGCGGCCGCGGCAGGATCTCCAGCTGGGTCACCGACGCCGCACCCTGCCGGAGCGCGGTGCCCAGGCAGTCGGCGCCGGTGTCACCGCCGCCGATGATGACCACGTCCCGGCCGCGGGCGGAGATGTCCGGGTCGTCGGCGCCGAGACCGCCGCCGGCCCGCGCCGCGGCCTTGTTGGCCAGCGGCAGGTAGTCCATCGCCTGGTGAATGCCGTCCAGGTCCGCGCCGGGCACCGGCAGGCCGCGCGGTATGGTCGCGCCGCAGGCCAGCACGATCGCTGCGTAGTCGCGGCGCAGCCGGGCCGCGCTGATGTCCGCCCCGGCCCGCACGCCGCAGCGGAACTCGGTCCCCTCGGCCAGCATCTGCACCAGCCGCCGGTCCAGGTGCCGCTTCTCCATCTTGAACTCGGGGATCCCGTACCGCAGCAGGCCGCCGGGCGCGTCCGCCCGCTCGAACACCGTGACCGTGTGCCCGGCCCTGGTCAGCTGCTGCGCCGCCGCGAGCCCGGCCGGACCGGAGCCGACGACCGCGACCTTCTGACCGGCCGCGACGGCAGCCGGCGACGGACGCCTGGGCGGCACCCACCCCTCGTTCCAGGCCCGATCGATGATCGAGACCTCCACCTGCTTGATCGTCACCGGCTCGGCGCTGATACCCAGCACGCACGCCGACTCGCACGGCGCCGGGCAGAGCCGGCCCGTGAACTCGGGAAAGTTGTTCGTCGCGTGCAGCCGCTCGACGGCGGCGCGCCAGTCGCCCGCGTGGATGAGGTCGTTCCATTCCGGGATCAGGTTGCCGAGCGGGCAGCCCTGATGGCAGAACGGGATGCCGCAGTCCATGCACCGGCCCGCCTGCCGCTCCAGGTCATGGGCGCCGAACTCGTGATAGACCTCTTTCCAGTCCATGATCCGGATGTCCACCGGCCGGCGCTGCGGCAGCCGCCGCGGCGTCGTCATGAATCCCCTCGGGTCGGCCATCTCGCCCCTCGCCCCTCGTCCCTCAGCCCGAAGCCGAGGCCATCACGGCCTCGCTCACGTCGGTTCCGTCCTGCTCGGCCCGCCGTTGCGCGGCCAGCACCCGCTTGTAGTCGACCGGCATCACCCGGCCGAACCGGGCCAGCGCGGCCGGCCAGTCCGCCAGCAGCCGGGCCGCGACGCACGAGCCGGTCTCGGCCTGATGCCGCAGCAACAGCGCGAGCAGGAAGTCGCCGTCTTCCTCGGTCAGCGGCTCCAGGTCGGCCATCTCGGTGTTGACCCGGCGCGGATCGGGGTCGAGCAGGTAGGCGATGCCGCCGGACATCCCGGCCGCGAAGTTCCGCCCGACCGGCCCGAGGATCGCGACCCGGCCGCCGGTCATGTACTCGCAGCCGTGGTCGCCCGTCCCCTCGGCCACCGCGACGGCGCCGGAGTTGCGCACGCAGAACCGCTCCCCGACCACGCCGCGTAGCAGCATCTCGCCGCTGGTCGCGCCGTAACCGATCACGTTGCCGGCGATCACGTGCTGCTCGGCCGGGAACGGTGCGGCCGGGTCCGGCGCGGCGATGATCCGGCCGCCGGACAGGCCCTTGCCGAGGTAGTCGTTCGCGTCTCCGCGCAGCCGCAGCGTGATCCCGCGAGGCAGGAACGCGCCCAGCGACTGGCCGGCCGAGCCCCCCAGCGTCACGTCGATAGTGTCGTCGGGCAGGCCGTCGCCGCCCCAGCGCCGGGTCAGCGTGCTGCCCAGCATCGTGCCGACGGCCCGGTTGACGTTGCGCACCGGCAGTTCCAGCCGGACCGGCGTGCCGGACTGCAACGCGCCCTCGGCCAGCAGGATCAGCGTGTTGTCGAGCGCCTTGTCCAGCCCGTGGTCCTGGCCGGTGACGCAGTGCCGCGCCGTGCCGGCGGGCAGGTCCGGCACGTACAGCACCGGGGTCAGGTCCAGGCCCGCCGCCTTCCAGTGCTCGATGGCCGCGCGCGGGTCCAGCAGTTCCGCGTGCCCGATGGCCTCGTCCAGACTGCGGAAGCCCAGCTGGGCGAGGTACTCGCGCACCTCGGCGGCGATGAACTCGAAGAAGTTCACCACGAACTCCGGCTTGCCGGTGAAATTCCGCCGCAGCTCCGGGTTCTGCGTCGCGACCCCGACCGGGCAGGTATCCAGGTGGCACACGCGCATCAGCACGCAGCCGGACACCACCAGCGGCGCGGTGGCGAACCCGAACTCCTCGGCGCCGAGCAGCGCCGCGACGATGACATCCCGGCCGCTCTTGAGCTGCCCGTCGGTCTGCACCACGATCCGGTCCCGCAGCCCGTTGCGCAGCAGCGTCTGCTGGGTCTGCGCCAGCCCGATCTCCCAGGGGCCGCCCGCGTGCTTGATGCTGGTCAGCGGCGCGGCGCCGGTGCCGCCGTCGTGCCCGGAGATCAGCACCACGTCCGCGTGCGCCTTGGCCACGCCCGCCGCGACGGTGCCGACGCCCATCTCCGCGACGAGCTTTACGTGCACCCGCGCGGCCGGATTGGCGTTCTTCAGGTCGTGGATGAGCTGCTTGAGATCCTCGATCGAGTAGATGTCGTGGTGCGGCGGCGGCGAGATCAGCCCGACCCCCGGCGTCGAGTGCCGGGTCTGGGCGATCCACGGGTAGACCTTGTGCCCTGGCAGCTGGCCGCCCTCCCCCGGCTTCGCGCCCTGCGCCATCTTGATCTGCAGGTCGTCCGCGTTCACCAGGTACTCGCTGGTCACGCCGAACCGGCCGCTGGCGACCTGCTTGATCGCCGAGCGGCGGGAGTCGCCGTTCTCGTCTGGTTGAAACCGGCGCGCGTCCTCACCGCCCTCGCCGGTGTTGGACCGGGCGCCGAGCCGGTTCATCGCGATCGCGATCGTCTCGTGCGCTTCGGCCGAGATGGACCCGTACGACATCGCGCCGGTGCTGAATTTCCGCACGATGCTCGCCACCGGCTCGACCTCTTCGAGGGGAACGGGCTGCCGCGGGCTGACTGTGCTTGCCAGGCCCAGGATCGGCATCCTCGACGCCGCGGATCCGCAGCAGGCCGCGCAGCGTCATCAGCCGGGCCGCCTGGTCGTCGACCAGCCTGGTGTACTCGCGGAACACGCTCTCCTGCCCGGTCCGGGTCGAGTGCTGCAGCTTGAACACCGTCTCCGGGTTGAACAGGTGCGGCTCGCCGTCGCGGCGCCACTGGTAGTCGCCGCCGCCCTCCAGCCGCCGGTGCGGCCGCCCGCCGCGGGGCGGGTAGGCCCGGTAGTGCCGCTGCGCGATCTCGGCGGCCAGCGCGGCGAAGCCGATCCCGCCGAGCGGGGACGACGTGCCGGCGAAGCAGCCGCCGATCACCTCCGGCCCGAGCCCGACCGCCTCGAATAGCTGGGCGCCGGTATAGGAGGCGACGGTCGACACGCCCATCTTCGACATGATCTTCAGCACGCCCTTGCCGAGGGCCTTGATCAGGTGCTCCCCGGCTTCGGTCTCGGTGACGTCCCGCAGCACCCCGCGCCGGACCAGTTCCTCGGCCGACTCAATCGCCAGGTACGGGCAGACCGCGGCGGCGCCGTAGCCGAGCAGCAGCGCGATGTGGTGGCACTCGCGCGCGTCGCCGGACTCGACGACGAGGCCGGCCCTGGTCCGGGTGCGCTCGGCGATCAGGTGGTGATGGACCGACCCGGTCAGCAGCAGCGACGGGATCGGCGCGAGCAGAGCCTCCGGCGAGGTGTGCGCGCGGTCGGCCGTCGCGCCGTCTTCCTGCCAGCCGGGCCACGACTGCCCGAGTTGCTCGGTATCGCCGCCCTGACCGGGCTGGCCGCCGCCGGCCTGCGCGCCGCGATCGGCCGGCCAGTGGAGGCCCGGCGCCGCCGGGCCTCCGCCGGCCCCGGCGCCCCGGTCAGACAAGACGATGATCCGCGCGCCCGCGGTGATAGCCGCCGAGACCTCCCGGTTGATCTCCGCCAGCCGGGCCTGCAGGGCCGCGCCGCCGCCCGCCACCTCGTACCGGCCGTCGATCACGTGCGCGCCGAATCCCGGCAGGTCACCGTCGTCGTTGATGTGCACGATCTTGGCCAGGTCGTTGTCATCGATGACCGGGAACGGCAGCACGACCTGCCGGCACGAGGCCGGCCCCGGCTCCAGCAGGTTGTGCTCGGGACCGGTGGCCGTACCGAGCGCGGTGACGAGCTCCTCCCTGATCGCGTCCAGCGGCGGGTTCGTCACCTGGGCGAACAGCTGGCTGAAGTAGTCATAGACGAGCCGCGGCCGGTCGGAGAGCACGGCCAGCGGAATGTCGGTGCCCATCGAGCCGAGCGGTTCGGCGCCGGTGCGCGCCATCGGCGCGATCAGCACCCGCAGTTCTTCCTCGGTGTAGCCGAACTGCTGCTGCTGGGTCAGCAGCACCTGACTGTCGGGCAGCTCGCGGTGCCGCTCGGGCAGCCGGTTCAGGTGCAGCATCCCGGCGTGCAGCCAGTCGCCGTACGGGTGCTCGCTGGCGAGCGCGGCCTTGACCTCCTCGTCCTCGATGATCCGGCCGGACGCGGTGTCGGCCAGGAAGATGCGGCCCGGCTGCAGCCTGCCCTTGCGGACCACGGTCGCCGGGTCGAGGTCGAGCACGCCGACCTCGCTGGCGAGCACGACCAGCCCGTCGTCGGTGACCCAGTACCGGCCCGGCCGCAGCCCGTTGCGGTCCAGCACGGCACCGACCAGGGTTCCGTCGGTGAACGCGATGAGCGCCGGCCCGTCCCACGGCTCCATCAGGGAGGCGTGGAACCGATAGAACGCGTGCCGGTCCGTGTCCATCTCGCGGTGCCGCTCCCACGGCTCGGGGATCATCATCAGCACCGCGTGCGGGAGCGACCGGCCGCCCAGGTGCAGCAGCTCCAGGCAGGCGTCGAAGCTCGCCGAGTCGCTGACGGTTTCGTCGAGGATCGGCAGCAGCCGCTCGATGCCGCGGCCGGACGCGTCGGTGCCGAACACGGTGCTATCCAGCTGCGCTTCCCTCGCCCGCATCCAGTTCCGGTTGCCGCGGATGGTGTTGATCTCGCCGTTGTGCGCGATCAGGCGGTACGGATGCGCCAGCGGCCAGGACGGGAACGTGTTGGTGGAAAAGCGCGAGTGCACCAGCGCGATCGCGGACTTGAACCGCTCGTCGGTGAGATCGGGGAAGAAGTCGCCCAGCTGCAGCGCGGTGAGCATGCCCTTATAGACCAGTGTGGCGCTGGACAGGCTCGCCAGGTACAGACTCGTGTCGTGCTCGATCCGCTTGCGCAGGCAGTACGCCCGGCGGTTGAGGTCCATCCCGCTCTCGCCGCGCAGGCCGGCGACGAACAGCTGCGCCAGCTCCGGCAGGACCGCCCGGGCCGCGGAGCCGCAGCGGGCCGGGTCGTGCGGGACCGGGCGCCAGCCGAGGACCGCGAGGCCTTCGTCGGCGGCGAGCCGTGTCACGGTCGCCCTGGTGGACTGCCGGTCAGCGGCCATCGGCAGGAACGCCAGCCCGGCCGCATAGCTGCCCGCGGCCGGCAGCTCGAAGCCCGCCGCCGCGCGCAGGAACTCGTCTGGCATCTGAGTCGTGAGGCCGGCCCCGTCGCCGGTCTCCGGATCGGCGCCCTGCGCGCCGCGATGTTCCAGGTTCCGCAGCACGGTCAGGGCCCTGGCCACGGTGTCGTGCCGGGCCGTGCCGCTCAGGTCGGCGATGAAACCGACGCCGCAGGCGTCATGCTCGTGGCTGCTGTCGTAAAGGCCGGGCCCGGCCTGGGGACGGAGATGGGCAGATGCCATCAGCTCTCCTGTCGTCTCGTCCACTTATCGCTCAATAGCGTTGAAGGGATCGGGACGACATTGGCCCAGTGCTGCACTGTGGCGAACACAGCTCGGGACGACTCTGGCCGAGCAGTCCGCAGGCGGCAAGCAATGCCCCCGGCGTACCAGCAGCAGTATAACGAAGCAGGTCCGGCTTGATCAGGGCCCCGACCGGCGGCTCCGGGCAGGGCCCGTGGCCGACGCGCCGATCGGCCCCGGAATCCGAAGCCATCAGCCGCGCGGCGGGCGGATTCCGTCGCGGGAGCGACGGAAACTCACCTAGTCAGTAGAGCGGTGAGTTTCCCGGGCAGTTCCTGCCCGGATTGCCGGACTTGGGCGTCGCGAGCCTGGCCGGGCAGCGCTAGCGGGCCCGGACTCCGGCCGCCAGCTCGGCTGCCAGCTCGCGGACCGCGGCCAGGCCGGCCTCGTCGTCCTCGGCTGCCAGCAGCCGCTGCACGAAGGCGGAGCCGACGATGACGCCGTCGGCGAACCCGGCGACCTGGGCCGCCTGCCGCCCGTCGCGCACCCCGACGCCCACCGCGACTGGCAGCTTGGTGAATTCCCTGGTCCGGCCGACCAGTCCCTCGGCCTGGCTGCCGACAGAATCCCGCGCGCCGGTGACGCCCATCACCGACGCCGCGTAGACGAAGCCCCGGCACGCGCCGGTGATCAGTTCGAGCCGCTGCCGGGGCGAGCTGGGCGCGACCAGGAAGACCTTGTCCAGGTCCAGCTCGTCGGCGGCGGCCAGCCACTGGCCGCCTTCTTCCGGGGTCAGGTCCGGGGTGATCAGGCCGCTGCCGCCGACCGAGGCGAGGTCACGGGCGAACGCGTCGACCCCGTACCGGTCGATCGGATTCCAGTACGTCATCACCAGCACCGGCACGCCGGCGGCCGCGACGGCCTCCACCGTGCGGAGCACGTCGGTCACCCTGGTGCCCGCCTGCAGCGCCCGGTACACGGCCTCCTGAATCACCGGCCCGTCGATGAGCGGGTCAGAGTACGGCAGGCCGAGCTCGATGATGTCCGCCCCGGCCTCGGCCATCGCCCGCGCGGCCTTGATCGCGCCGCTGACGGACGGGTATCCGGCGGGCAGGTACCCGATCACCGCTGCCCTGTCCTCCGCGGCGGCCTGCTCGAACGCGGCACTGACCGCGGTCATGCTGGGTCCTCCTGGCTGCCGTGCACGCCGCCGTCCAGGTGGCCGAACCAGCGCGCCGCGATATCCACGTCCTTGTCCCCGCGGCCGGACAGGCTCACCAGCAGCACGGCGTCCGGACCCAGGTCGCGGCCGACCTGCAGGGCGCCTGCGAGCGCGTGCGCGGACTCGATCGCCGGGATGATCCCCTCGGTCCGGCACAGCACGGAGAAGGCCGCCATCGCCTCCTCGTCGGTGATCGCCCGGTAGCTGGCCCGCCCGGTCTCCTGCAGCCAGGCGTGCTCCGGGCCGACGCCCGGGTAGTCCAGGCCGGCGGAGATCGAGTGCGTCTGTTTGGTCTGGCCGTCGGCGTCCTGCAGCACAAAGGTCCGCATGCCGTGCAGCACGCCCGCCGACCCGGCGGTAAGGGTGGCGGCGTGCCTGCCGGTGTCCAGCCCGTCCCCGCCGGCCTCGCAGCCGATCAGCGCGACCGAGGCATCCGGGATGAACGCGTGGAAGATGCCGATCGCATTGGAACCGCCGCCGACGCACGCGAGCACCGCGTCCGGCAGCCGGCCCGCCTGCGACAGCATCTGGTCCCTGGCCTCCAGCCCGATGATCCGCTGGAAGTCCCGCACCATCAGCGGGAACGGGTGCGGCCCGCCGACCGAGCCGATGCAGTAGTGGGTCGTCTGCACGGTCGACACCCAGTTGCGGAACGCCTCGTTCATCGCGTCCTTGAGCGTCCGGCTGCCGGTCATGACGGGCACGACCTCGGCGCCGAGCATCTGCATCCGGGCCACGTTCAGCGCCTGCCTGCGGGTGTCTTCCTCGCCCATGTAGACGGTGCAGTCGAGGCCGAGCAGGGCCGCCGCGGTCGCCGTGGCGACGCCGTGCTGTCCGGCCCCGGTCTCCGCGATGACCCTGGTCTTACCGAGGCGCTTGGTCAGCAGCGCCTGACCGAGCACGTTATTGATCTTGTGCGAGCCGGTATGCGCCAGGTCTTCGCGCTTGAGGAAGATGCGGCAGCCGCCGGCCTGGGCCGCGAATCTCGGCACCTCGGTGACCAGCGTCGGCCTGCCCGCGTACCCGCGCAGCAGGGCGGTCAGCTCGGACTGGAACACCGGGTCCGCCTTCGCCGCGGTGTACGCGTCGGTCAGCTCCTGCAGAGCGGACATCAGCGCCTCGGGCGACAGGCGGCCGCCAAAGGCGCCGAAGTGGCCGGTTGGGTCCGGGACCGTCGGGCCGGCCGGAGCGGTCGTGGTCATCCCTGCCCCCGGCCCGATTCCGGTCCGCGGTCAGAGCGCAGCGCCGGGTGCGAGCCGGCCGTCACCAGGTCGGCCACCGCCGAGCGGGGGTCCTTCCCGGTGACCAGGCTCTCGCCGACGAGCACCGCGTCGGCGCCGGCCGCCGCGTAGGCAAGGAGGTCATGGGGGCCGCGGACGCCGGACTCGGCGACCTTGATGACCCCGCCGGGCACCTGCGGGGCCAGCCGGCCGAAGACCGCGCGGTCCACCTCCAGCGTGCGCAGGTTCCTCGCGTTGATGCCGATGATGGCGGCGCCCGCGTCCAGCGCCCGGTCCAGTTCCTCCTGCGTGTGCACTTCCACCAGCGGCACCAGCCCGATCGAGACGGCCCGCTCCACGAGCGATACGAGCGCGTTCTGCTTCAGCGCGGCCACGATCAGCAGCACCAGGTCCGCGCCGTGCGCCCGGGCCTCCCAGAGCTGGTAGGAGCTGACGATGAAGTCCTTGCGCAGCACCGGGACGTCGACGGCGTCCCGGACTGCCGCGAGGTCCTCGATGCTGCCGCCGAACCTGCGCTTCTCGGTCAGGACACTGATCACCCGGGCGCCGCCGGCCTCGTAGTCGGCCGCGAGCGCGGCCGGGTCCGCGATGGCCGCGAGCGCGCCTTTCGACGGGCTCGCGCGCTTGACTTCAGCGATGACCGCGACCTCGCTGCCCCGGAACGCGGCCATCACGTCTCGCGGTGAAGGCGCTCTGGCGGCGGCCTCCTTGAGCCGGTCCAGCGGCTCCAGTTCCTGCCGGGCCGCCAGATCAGCGCGCACGCCGTCCAGGATGTCGTCGAGCACGCTCACGCGTTTATGCCGCCCCCTCGGGTGGGATGCCTTGCCTTAAGACTGTAGCGACGCCGCCATCCGGGTCGTGCACGTCCCCCTGGCCGCTATGCGCCTGCCGCCCGCCGGCCGGTGGCCGTCGGGTCGTCCCCGCGGCTCAGTGCCTCCCACATCGAGGCGGAGTCGGCCGGCTGGGCGGCGGTCTCCGGGCCCGCCGCCGGGGCGGGCCGGGCCGGGCCGGCTGCCTGCGGGGACTCGTACTTGGATGACATGACCGCCAGCGCGGCGGGCCGCCAGGCCGCGAGCACGCCCACGGCGATCATGAGCAGCGCGCCCGCGACCTGCAGCGCCTGCCAGCCGGCCGCGGAGAACGTGACGTGCGCGGCCGCGCCGACGACGTCGGGCACGGTCGACGACCCGGCGCTCCCCTGGGTCACCGATCCGGCCCCCGGGTTGCTGGCCGGGCCGACGGACGCGGTCGCCGCCGCCACCGCGCCGGCGACCGACACGGTGAACGCCGAGGCCGCGAGCCCGGTGCCGAGCCCCGCGACAAGGACGCCGCTCACCCGGCGCCATACCCGGCGGGTCGCGAGTACCGCGGCGAGACTGGCCAGCCCGGCCACGATGAGCGCGTCCGCGTACGGCACGAGCGCGGCGCCGGTCACGCCCACCAGGCTCGGCGGCAACGGCCGCGGCGGCGTGGTGCGCACCTGCGCCCAGCCCTGCCGGGTTGCCAGGAAAGCCAGGCCGGCGCCCGCCGCGCCCAGCAGCATCGCGAGGGCCAGGTTCCGGCGCGCGGACCTTCGCCGGCCGGACCCGGGCTGGCCGGAACCGGGCTGGCCGGGCCGCGGTCCGCCGCTCGTCGTCACAGCTCCTCCTTGTGCGGATCTGCTCCGCCCCGCCAGTAAGGCTAGCGGCGGACGGCGCCTGGCCACCCACGGGCGCCGGGACCAGACCGCTGCGGCGCGCGCTGAGGGCCTACGATCAGCTCATGAGTTACGCCAGGGATGAGCGAGTTGCCCTTTGCGCCCTGCTTGATGACCTCGGCCCGGGTAAGCCCACTCTGTGCGAAGGCTGGCAGACCGTGGACCTGGCTGCTCATCTGGTCCTGCGGGAACGGCGCCCGGACGCGGGCGCGGGCATCATCGGCGGGCCGATGGCGAGGTACACGCGCAAGGTCCAGGCCCACATCGCGACCCGCCCCTACCCGGCCCTGGTCAGCCTGGTCCGCTCCGGGCCGCCCCGGCTGTCCCTGATGGGAATACCCGGCGCGGACGAGCGGGTCAATGCCGTCGAGTTCTTCGTGCACCACGAGGACGTCCGCCGGGCCCAGCCTGACTGGCAGCCGCGCGAGCTCGATCAGGCCTTCTCCGAGACGCTCTGGCGCCGCCTCGGCATGGCCAGGCTGCTGCTGCGCAAGGCCCCGGTCGGCGTGGAACTCGTGCGCTCGGACGCCCCGGCCGACGGCGGCCGGGTCCGGATCACGGCCAAGGCCAAGACCCCGGTCGTCACCATCACCGGCCCCGCCGCCGAGCTGACCCTCTGGTGCATGGGCCGCACCAACGCGGCGCTGGTCCGTTTCGACGGCAGCGACCCGGATGTGGCCGCGCTCAAGGCTGCCTCCTGGCGGATCTGAGCCAGGAGGCGCCTACCCCCCGTTCGCGGCCTGCGAGTCGGCCGACACCAGCACCGGGTCGGGCCGGATCGCCAGCGAGACCCGGCTGCCGGCCGGCAGTTCCGACGCGTCCGAGGTCGTCAGCTGAGCAAGGATCGTCGTGTCGCCAAGATCGACGGTAACCCGGCTCGTCGCGCCGAGGAACGTCGTGGCGATGACGGTGCCGACCAGCGGACCCGAGTCGCTCGAGCTATCCGATGACAGCATGACCGCCTCCGGCCGGACGAGGGCGATCGCGGGGCCCGGCGGGGTCGACAGGTCCACCAGCGGCAGATCACGGCCCCGCACGGTGACGGTAGAACCGCTGACGACACCTTCGAGCCGGTTGCTGAGGCCGACGAACTCAGCAACGAACGCGGTAGCTGGCCGTGAGTAGACATCGGTGGGCGGGGCGAGCTGCTCCAGTTGGCCGGCCGCATCACGCCGACCCGGTCCGCGATCGCGAGGGCCTCCTCCTGATCGTGGGTGACGAACAGGGTGGTGATGCCGACGTCCAGCTGGATCCGCCGGATCTGGTCCCGCAACTGCGCCCGGACCTTGGCGTCGAGCGCGGAGAGCGGCTCGTCGAGCAGCAGCACTTGCGGCTCGATGGCGAGCGCGCGCGCGAGCGCGACGCGCTGCTGCTGGCCGCCGGAAATCTGGTGCGGGTACCGGTCCGCCTGGGTGTGCAGCTCTACCAGCTCGAGCATCTCCATCGCCCGCCGGTTCCGTTCCTCCGTGCTGACCCGCCGTAGCCGCAGTCCGAACGCGACGTTCTGCTGCACGGTCATGTGCGGGAACAAGGAGTAGGCCTGGAACACCATCCCCATGTCCCGTTTGCTGGCTGGCAGCCGGGTGATATCCCGGCCGGCCACGTCGATCTGACCGCCGTCCGCGTCCTCCAGGCCCGCCAGCAGCCGGAGCGTGGTGGTCTTGCCGCAGCCCGAGGGGCCAAGCAGCGCGATCAGTTCCCCTGGCTGGACGGTCAGGTCGAGCTTGTCGAGCGCGACGACAGCTCCGTACTGCCGGCTGGCAGTCCTTCCATCCGCACCTCGACCGCTTCCCTGGTCGCGCCGGATCGGGTGCTTGTCGCTGGTGTGCTCACGTGCTCCACCTCATGGCCGGCCGCGGCGCAGGCGGCGCCCGGCGTAAGACAGGATCAATAGCAGGATGAAGGCGAACAGCAGCGTGGCGGCCGATGCGGAGAAGAGCACGCCGGCATTCTCCGTGCTGCGGCTGATCTCGAACAGATTCACCTGCAGGTTTACGTAGGTCAGCAGGTAGGCAATCGTGAATTCGCCGAGGACCAGGGCAACCGTGAGCAGCAAGGCGTTCAGAATTGCCTGCCACATGTTGGGGACGATGATGCGGAACATCACGGTGCTCCAGCGCGCCCCGAGGCTTCTCGCGGCTTCGGACAGGGTCGTCGCGTCCACCGCATTCAGCCCGGCGACCAGCGCCCGGTAGGCATAGGGCAGCGCCAGGATCACGTAAGCCCAGAACAGCATCAGCGCCGAGACGTTGATCCGCTCGATCCGGTTGTAGATGGGGGCCAGGCCCACCACCAGCACGATCGCCGGGATCGTCAGCGGGAGCAAGCAGATGAACTCCATGACCCGGCTGAACCACTGCACGCGCAACCGGATCCAGATCATGGTCGGCACCACGAGCACCAGCATTACCAGGCTGGTGATGACGGCGAGCTCCAGCGTGATCTCGATGGACGACAGCAGCGGGGGCGGCCCCGGATACGAAGCGATCGCTGTCCAGGCCGCCACCGACCAGGTGCCGGGCTTGGTGCCCTCCAGGGAGAACCTGACCATGGCGAGCAGCGGCAGCACGAAGAACAGCCCGAAGATCGTGAAGGTCAGGTACCTGAAAATGTTCAGCCGCCTGCGCTGGCTGGCCCGTAGGCCGCCGGGCCGCCGAGCTGCCACGGGACCGGTCAGGTCCGCGGCCAGGTCGGCCAGTGGCTGGTTTAGCGCTGCCATCGTGCCGCCCGTCCCTGAAGCACGAAATAGCCGCTCATGACGATGACCACCACGACAATCATGCCCAGTGCGAGAGCGTCGCCTTCGTGGACATTGGCCAGACCGACCTCACTGATGAGGGAGCCGCCGATCGACTGCGGCACCACGTAGTTGATCTGGTCCTCCCAGGCTTCGATGGTCGCGAAGGCCGACAGCGCGTTGGCGAACAGCAGCAGCGTGGCGCCCATGAACGCCGGTGATAGCAGTGGCCCGGCCACGTAGCGCCAGTAGTGCCACGTCGATCCGCCCAGGTTCTCCGCCGCCTCCCGCCACTGGACCTTGAGCCCGTCGACGGCGGGCAGGAAGACAAGCACCATGAGCGGAATCTGGAAGTAGCAGTAGATCAGCGAGATGCCCCACGGGAAGTTGCTGTACCAGCTCGCGTGCAGCAGCAACCCGGCCGGGCCGATCGTGGCGAGGAACGCGAAGGCGAGGGTGACGCCACCGAACTGCGCGAGCACGCCCGAGCCGGCTATATACAGCCTGCGGACGATCCCGTCCGGGTTGCCGGAGGCTATCGCGTAGGCCAGGATCGCGCCCAGGACGGCGCCGATCGCCGAAGAGATGAGGCAGAGCTCCAGGGAGCCGGTGAAGGCCGACCGAACCGTACCGGTGTTGAGCGCCGAGAGGTTGGCGAACGTCCATCCGCCGCTATTTCCCTTGAACGCGTTCCAGATCACGATGCCCGTCGGCAGCAGCAGGAAAACCCCCGCGTACGCCAGGAACGGGACGGTGCCAACCCAGGCGAGAGGAGGCCGACGCCCGGCCCGTGCGGGTCGGGCGTCAGCCTCCGTCGCAGTAGCGATTGTCACTACTGGTGCCTAACCAACGGCCTTGGGCCAGTTCGCCGCGAGGTAGGTGGCGGCAGCGGTGGCCTGGGCCTGGGTCAGGAAGATCGGCGTCCCGCTCACCGGCGGCAGCGCCGCGGCAGCCGACTTGTCGATGCTGCCGTTGCTCGTCATCGCGACCTGCTCAGACGGCCTGGCGCCACCCACTAGCCACAGGTTCTGCCCGCCCACCGAGGCCTGGGAGAACAGGTATTCCTCCCACAGGCGCGCTGCTGCCGGGTGCGGCGCGTTCTTGTTGATGGCCTGGTAGTAGAAGCCGCCCAGCGTGGCGTCCGACGGGATGAAGACCTTCCAGGTGGAGGCCGGCTGCCCGACGACGGCCGCGGTGTTGAGGTAGTCCCAGTTGAACACCACTGGCGTGGTGCCGGCCTTGATGGTCGCCGGGGTGGCCTGCGTCGTGTTGAAGTTGCCGGCCTGCTTCAGCTGGTGGAAGAAGTTCACGCCGTTGGCGATGCTGCCCGCGCTACCGCCCACCGCCAGACTCGCCATCATCACGCCGTTCAGCGCGGCGTTGGCCTGCGTCGGGTTGCCGTTGAGCGCCACGTCGTTCTTGAACTTGCTGCCCAGCAGCTGGTTCAGCGAGGTGATCGTGCCGAACTTGGCCGAGTCGTATCCCACCGACATGTAGCCGCCGTAGTCACCCACGTAGAGCCCGGTTGCATCCTTCAGGCCAGCCGGGATCGACGACCAGGTGCTGACCTCGTACGGCGCGAACAAGCTGGTGCTGGCGGTCGCCACGCTGCCGCCGACGTCGAGCACGTCCGCCGCCAGGGAGGTGCCGTTCTTCTGCTGGATCTGGGTGACTTCCTGCGCGCTGCTGTCGGACGGGGCGATGGAAGTGACCTTGATCCCGTACTTGGCCGTGAAGTCCTTGATGATGTTCCCGTAGTTGGCCCAGTCCGCGGGCAGCGCGATGACGTTGAGCGTGCCCTCGCTCTTGGCCGCCGCGACGAGCTTGGCCATCCCGCCGCCGGATGCCGCGGCCGTTGCCTTCGACCAGTTGAATCCGCCGCTCGATGATGACGGAGAGCTTGATCCGCATGCGGCCGCTAGCAGCGCCATGGCTGCGAGCCCGGCGAACGCGAGTCGGTGTGGTGATCTCACTGCTGCCTCCTTCTAACTTCCCCACCCATTGGCCGGAGCGCGGCCATCCAGAAAGCCGCGAAACCGCAACGCGTTTGGGATGATCCGACGCAACTGCAAAGCACGGCAACTCATAAGGTCTAGAGCATTTAGTTTGGCATGTTGGCGTAGTTTCCGCAGATGTGTCAAGTGCCGTTACCGACTTGAGGCTGGCTCGCAGATGACGTGCATCAGCCCAGGTAAACAGCGCATGGCGAGACAGCCACGAGCGGCTGTCCGGCGCGATCGGCCGGTGCCACCGAATCGCCCCGTAGGAAGGTGCCGCGGCCCGCACGATAACGTACGATCTCATCCGCGCGGGTGCACGCGAATTGTCGCCATTGGCCGGCGGCGGCCCTGTCGTTACCCACGATCAGGAAGAGGCAGTTTCGATGGCCGACCGGGTAAGCGCCAGCACGGCGCGGCGGCGGTTGACGCCGGGCGAGGCCGGCGCCGGCGGCTACCGACAGCTGTCCGTCGCGGACGGCGAGCCGCATGCGCACCGGGCGGAGCTGGCTGGCGTTGGCCTGCCCGCCGGCTGGCTGCGGTCGGCGGTCCCGCTGCTCGTGCTCGCGCACCTGTCCGACACGCACGTCCTGGACCACCAGTCACCGGGCCGGGCCGAGCTGCTGGACCGCTATTCCGACCCCGACTCGCCGCTACGTGCCGACATCGGGATCATCGGCACCTACCGGGCCCAGGAACTGTTCACTTTCCAGGTCGCCGACGCCATGATCCGCGCGGTCCGGCAGACGACGTCGGCACCGGTCTGCGCGGCGCCGGTGGACTTCGCCATCCTGACCGGAGACGCGACCGACAACTGCCAGCTGAACGAGTTGCGCAGCTATCTCACACTGCTCGACGGCGGGCGGGCGCGGTCCGACTCCGGGGACCCGGCCAGGTACGAAGGCGTCTGCGGGCCCGACGTCGAGGACGAGCACTACTGGCATCCCGACGGCGGCCCGGAGGACCTGCCCAGGGGCAGGTTCGGCTTCCCGGCGGCGCCGGGCGTGCTGGCGGCCGCGCGGCTGCCGTTCCGCTCCGCCGGCCTGGGCCTGCCGTGGTACGCGGTGCACGGCAACCACGACAACATGCTGCAGGGCACCGTGGCGCCCGAGGGCTGGCTGCGCGACTTCACTATCGGCGCGGTGAAGTTCGTGACCCCGCCCGCCGGCATCGACGCGGCCGAGGTACTGGAGCGCTTCGTGCAGGCCCAGGGTGACGGGCTCACCGAGCTCGCCCTCGGCATCCGGCTGACGATCACACCCGACCCCGGCCGGGCGACGGTCACCCGGGCCGAGCACGTGCGCGAGCACTTCCGGTCCGGCGGTCAGCCGGCCGGGCACGGCTACGGCGAGCAGAACCTCGCCGACGGCACCGCGTATTACGGCTTCGACCACGGCGTCATCCGGTGCCTGGTGCTGGATACCGTCAACGCGCACGGCGGCTGGCAGGGATCGGTCGATGCCACCCAGCTGAGCTGGCTGCAAGCCGAGCTGGCCGACGCCGCCGCCAGACCGGTCGTGCTGTTCAGCCACCACCCGCTGGAGACGATGGTCAACGACACGAGGCCACCGGGCGCGGACCGGCGCATCCTCGCCGCCGAGCTGCGCGAGGTCCTGCTCGCGCACCCGAACGTGGTGGCGTGGGTAAACGGCCACACGCACGTGCACGCGATCACGCCCGTCACTGACGGCGGCTCGGGATTCTGGCAGATCACCACCGCGTCGCACATCGACTGGCCGCAGCAGGCGCGGCTGATCGAGTTCCTCGCCGTGCCGGACGGGCTCGCGATCGCGTGCACTGTCATCGACTCGGCCGCGCCCGCGGCCTATCAGGGCACCGGCGAGCCGGCCGACCTGGCGGCGCTGTCCCGCGAGCTGGCCGCGAACGACTGGCAGATCCGGGACCTGATCACCGCCGACGGTGGCGCGGGCGCCGGGGCGGCGGCCGACCGGAACGTCATCCTGACCGTCGACTGGCCCCGTTCACCCGTGCAGGCCCGGCTGCCGCGCGCCTGACGGCGCACCCTCCTGCACGTGTTCTGACCGCCGACGGCACGGCGGGTGGGGACATTGTTGTCTGCCGTGACCATTGAGCCCAGACTTTCGTACGCTGAACCTGTACGGCAATATGGTATTGCCGTATGGTCAGAACAGACCGGCCGTCCAGCGCCGGACGAGAGGCGGTCCGAACCATGGCAGCAGAAACCATCACCGGACCCGGGGTGCCAGCGGGCAAGGGACTGCGGGCCGGCGCACTCGGCCTGATCTCCAGCGTCGTCATCGCCGTGTCGTCGACGGCGCCCGCCTACAGCATGGCCGCCACCCTCGGCCTCATCGTGGGCGTCGTCGGCGTGCATTCGCCAGCGATGCTGGTCGTGTCGTTCCTGCCGATGCTGTGCATCGCGTACGCGTTCCGGGAGCTGAACAAGGCAGATCCCGACTGCGGCACCACCTTTACGTGGACCACCCGCGCATTCGGGCCGTGGGCCGGATGGCTGGGCGGCTGGGGCATCATCGCCGCCGACATCATCGTGATGGCCAGCCTGTCGCAAATCGCCGGCCGGTACGCGCTGCGCCTGGTCGGCGCCGACGGCCTCGCCGCGCAGACACCGTGGGTCACGGCCACGGGCGTCCTGTTCATCGCGCTGCTGACCTGGGTCTGCTACCGCGGCATCGAAGTCTCGGCCCGGCTGCAGCAGGCACTGCTGGCGATCGAACTAGGCGCGCTGGCGATCTTCGCGATCGTCGCCTTCGTCCGGGTGGGCAGCGGGCACGCGCTGCCTGGCGCGCCGACGCCGGCCCTGCACTGGCTGAGCCCCTGGACGGGATCATTCAGCACGCTGTCGGATTCGTTCCTGCTCGCGGTCTTCGTGTACTGGGGCTGGGACTGCGCGCTGTCGGTCAACGAGGAGACAAAGGACTCCAGCCGCACGCCGGGCAAGGCGGGCGTCATGTCCACTCTCATCCTGGTCGCCGTCTTCGCCGTCGTCAGCACGGCGGCGCTGGCCTTCGCCGGCCCCGCGTTCCTGTCCGCGAACAGTTCGGACGTGCTGAGCGCGATGGCCAACGCGGTCCTCGGCAGCACCGCCGGCAAGCTGCTGATCCTGTGCGTCCTGACCTCCACCGCAGCCTCCACCCAGACCACGATCATGCCGACCGCCCGCGCCGTGCTGGCGATGGCAGCGCACGGGGCACTCCCGGCCCGGCTGGCCCGGATCAGCCCGCGCCGCCTCACCCCGGCCGTCGCCACGATCGCGATGGGCGCCGCGTCCGCGATCTTCTACGTCCTGCTCACGCTCGCGTCCAGGAACGTCCTGGCCGATTCGGCCGCGGCCACCGGGCTGCTGATCGCCTTCTACTACGGCCTGACCGGATTCGCGTGCGTCTGGTTCTTCCGGCATGACCTGCGCACGAGCGTGCGAGCACTGGTCGTGAAGGGTCTGCTGCCCGGCGCCGGCGGGGTGGCGCTGCTCGGCGCCTTCGCGCTGTCGATCAAGTCCTACTGGCCGGCCGCGAGCAGCTACTCGAGCTTCCACGGCGTCGGCGGGGTGTTTCTCATCGGCGCGGGCTCGCTGCTGACCGGCGTTATCCTCATGATCGTGACCAGGCTCGCCATGCCGCGGTTCTTCACCGCGGACACGCTGCCGCCGCTGCCCGCCACGCAGCCGGCTGCGACGGCGCCCGGGCTGGCCAGTCCCGGGCAGGCCAGTCCCGTGCAGGCCAGTCCCGCGCTAGCCGGTCCTGTGCCGGCCGGAGAGGGGGCGGCATGAGCACGCCCGGACTGACGGCGCCTGGACCGGCCGGCCCGCGCGCGGGCCGTCGGGCCGGGCGCCGCAAGACCGCCGTGCTGGCGGCCGCCTGCCAGGTGATCGCCGCGCGCGGCGCCGAGTCGACCCGGTTCACTGACGTCGCGGCGGCCAGCGGCGTGCCAGTGAGCACGCTGCAGTATTACTTCGGGTCGCGTGAGGATCTCCTGGTCGCGGCGTTCCGGCACGCATCCGCGAGCGAGCTCGCGCTCCTGGCGGCGGAGGTCAGCGCGGCCAGCTCGCCGTGGCAGCGCATCGAGCTGATCGTGGCCAGGGCACTGGCCGGCTACCAGCCGGGCCGGGCCGACGCCGGGCTGCTGTGGATCGAGTCATGGCACCTCGCGATCCGTGACCCGGAGATGCGGGTGGACGCGCTGCGCGACTACGACGGCTGGCGCGCGCTCGTCGCGGAGGCGGTACGGCTGGGCGCCGGCAGCGGTGATTTCGCGCCCGCGGCCGGCCCGGATCAGGTCGCCATGCTGACGATCGCGCTGGTCGACGGCGCCGGCATCCCGCTTGCGCTCGGTGATCCCGGCCTCACCGTGGACAGCGCGACCCGCGATGTCCTCACCGCGATCCGCGGGCTGGTGCGGCCGGCTTCCCGCGGCTAGCGCGGGGGCGCCGCGCCGATGCCCAGCAGCGGGACCAGCCCGGTCACCGAGTCCAGCACGTACGGGGCGCCGGCGGCCGCAAGCTCGTCCTCGCCGGATGCACCGGTGGTGACGCCGGCTACTACGCCCGCGCCAGCCCGCAGCCCGGATTCGACGTCACTCGGCGTATCGCCGGCCACCAGCAGCTCAGTCACCGCGCCGCCGCCGAGCCGCAGCAGCGCGGTGAGCGGCAGGTCGGGCCAGGGCCGTCCGCGGCCAGCGTCGGCGGGCGAGAGCGCGAGGTCGATCAGCGGCCGCCAGCCGAGCGCGTCCAGCAGCGCGTCCCTGGTGGCGGGCGAGAAGCCGGTGGCCAGGCACACCCGGATCCCGGCCGCGCGCAGCGCGGTAATCGTCTCCACGGCGCCGGGCAGCGGGCTCACCAGGCCCGCCCGCACGGACTGCGCGTAGGCATCCTCGAACGCGCGGTTGGCCGCCTGGGCTCGCTCCTCGGCGCCGAGGATGCGCCGGAAGACCTCGATCTTGGACTGGCCCATCGTGGCCCGCACGATCTCGTCCGCCGCGGCGAAGCCGGGTTCGCCTGGCCCGAGGCCGCCCGTCGCCATCGCGGTTTCGAACGCCGTCAGCACGCTGCCGTCGTCTGCGACGGTGGTGCCCGCCATGTCGAGGCAGGCGACGGTGATCTGCGGAATGGCAGTGGTCACGCGAATGTCTCCTCCGCTATCGCAGGCGAGCAGGTCATGCCCCGCCCGCCCGGACCGGTTACCAGCACGACGCCGGGTGCCACCGGCGAGCGATAGTACAGCTCGCTGGTCGTCACCTGGCTGTAGACGCCCGCCCAGCGACGCCGGGTAGCGGGCAGCGGCGTGCCGAGCAACTGCTCCGCCCGCCCGCGCAGGTGGTCGTAGGCCGCCTCGTCCACATCGAACGGGAACGGCTCCGCGTACTCGTGTGTATCGCCGATGGTCAGGCTGCCGTCCAGCCGCTGCACGAGCAGCAGCTGCGCCGCCACCGCGGCCGCGGCCGGAGCCTGCGGCCGGAGCTGAGCGCGGGCCGGCAGGTCAAACGCCGGGTAGTAGCGCAGCGCGTCGCCGTCGGCGACCGCGGTCGTCACGGCGCGCGGCAGCGGCTCGGTCTGCAGCATCTGCAGCCGGACCCGCCGTACCGGCGGCACCTCGTAACCGGCCAGGTGCGGGCCGGCGATGCCGGTGTGCGCGGCGCCGGTGCACAGAACGACCAGGTCACCGCGGTGCCAATGGCCGGTGTGGTCGCGCACCGCGTGCGATCCGATCTCCACCGCCTCGCGCCCCGGCAGCCAGGTGTAGCCGGGCCCGGACCGCGGCTGGTCCGTCAGCAGGTAGTCGCGGAACGCCTGCGGCACCAGCCGCGGCTCAACGATCGCGTCCCGGCGGCACAGCAGCGCGCCCGCGAACTCACCGGCCAGCGCCGGGTTCACGGCCCGCGCGTCCTGCGGTCCCAGCAGTTCGAAGCCCCGCTCGGTGGCGTCCGGGAGGCCGGCCGCCGCCTTGAGCAGCCCGAGCTCAGCGTCGTCCAGCGCGACGGTCAGCGAGCCATGCGGCCGGAATCCGGCCGCAGGCACCAGGGTCGCCAGTTCCGCCCAGAGCGTGCGGGCGCGCTGCGCGAGCGCGAGCTCCGGGCCGGGTGCCCGGCCACTGACCCAGACCAGGCCGAAGTTCCGTACGCTGGCCCCGCGAGCCCCGTCCTCCCGCTCCAGTTGCACGACGTCGAGCCCGCGCTGGCGGGCCTGCAGGGCGTGCATGACGCCGAGCGCCCCGCCGCCCACGATCACCACGCGTTCCACCGCCAGCTCCCTTCCGCTCAGCCGCGCGCGCAGTCAACCGCACCGGCGCGACCGGGCCTGAACAGCGCTCGGCGGATTCCCCTACCGGGCTGTGTCTTATCCAACTCCCCTACGCTGTCAGTCAGGGGCAACCCCGGCACCGGCCGGTGCCGTAGATCTAACGGAGGCAGTGGATGGCTCATGTGCTCGGCATCGACATCGGCGGCACCGGCGTCAAGGCGGCCCCGGTAGACACCACGACAGGCAAGCTGCTGGCGGACCGGCAGAAGCTGCCGACCCCGCACCCGGCTACCCCCGACGCCGTGGCCGCCGTCGTCGCCGACCTGGTCAAGTCGTTCGGGTGGACCGGCAAGGCCGGCATCACCTTCCCCGGTGTCGTGATCGGCGGGACCATCAGGACCGCGGCCAACTTGGACAAGAGCTGGATCGGCATCGACGGCGCCGGCATGTTCGGGCAGGCGACCGGGCTGGACGTCACGGTGCTGAACGACGCGGACGCCGCCGGGATCGCCGAGATGCGGTTCGGGGCGGGCAAGGGCCAGGTGGGCGTCGTGCTGATGCTGACGCTCGGCACCGGCATCGGCAGCGCTCTGTTCATTGACGGCATCCTGGTGCCGAACACCGAGTTCGGGCACATTGAGATCCGCGGCAAGGACGCCGAGAAGCGCGCGTCGGAGCACGCGCGCGAGGCCGGCGACCTGAGCTGGGGGCACTGGGCCGGACGGGTCGATGAGTACCTGGAGCACATGGAAGCCCTGCTGTCACCGGGCCTCATCATCATCGGCGGCGGCATCAGCAAGAAGTCGGACAAGTTCCTGCCGCTGCTCACGGGCATCCAGGCGAAGGTGGTGCCGGCCGGCATGCCGAACGACGCCGGCATCGTCGGCGCTGCGATGGCCGCGCACGCAGGCGTCGTGAACGCCGTCAAGGCCAGCGCGGGGCACTGACCAGCCGGCGAAGTGAGTAACTTATCGTGACTTTGCTCTTACGATCCGTTGGGTGAATTCGAGGCGACGTCACTTCCGGACCCTGCTCGCGGCCGCGAGCGCGGGCACGCTGTGCATCGCCAGTTTAACGACGGCCATCGGCGCGCAGGCAGTGCCGGCTGGCGGCGGCGGGCGGGCGACGCTGACAGGCACGCATCCGGCGTGGGCAGTCCCTGGCCGGATGGTGGCGGCAGCAGGCACGGACGCGGCAGGCACGGACGCGGCGGTCACGGCCCGGGTCTACCTGGCCGGGCGTGACCCGGCCGGCCTGACCGCCTACGCGGCGAGCGTGTCCGACCCGGCCAGCGCGCAGTACCGGAAGTTCCTGACCTCCCGGCAGGAACTGCAGCGGTTCGGGCCGTCGGCCACCCAGGTCGCGGCCGTCCGCGGCTGGCTCGCCTCGGCTGGCCTCCGGGTCACCGCCGTCACCCGGCACTACGTCACCGCGACCGGCACGGCCCCGGCCGCGCAGGCCGCGTTCGGGACCCGGCTGGCCAGGTTTCGTGCCCCTGGCCGAACTACCCGTCCACCTCACCCTGGGTCACCGCGGTCGGCGGCACGTCGCTGGCCATCGGGCCGCGCGGCGGGTATCAGTGGGAGACCGGCTGGGGCGACATGGTCGTCCCGCAGCAGGGCGCATCCTGGAAGCGCACGCCGCCTGGCCGCTACCCGGCCGACTACGCCTACGGCGCGGGCGGCGGCACGTCGGTGTACTACCGGCAGCCGTCCTGGCAGGCCGGCATCGTCCCGGCCAAGGTCGCGTCCCGGTCGCCACGCGGGCAGGCCGGTGCTGTCCGCATGCGCGAGGTCCCGGACGTTGCCCTGGACGGGGACCCGGCCACCGGCTTCCAGTACGGCCTGACGGTCCGGTTGCGTGGCGGCGAAACCGGCTTCACGCTGAGCCGGATCGGCGGCACCAGCCTGTCAAGTCCGCTGTTCGCCGGTCTGGAGGCTGACGCGGCGCAACAGGCCGGCGGCCAGCTCGGCTTCGTGAACCCGGCCCTGTACAGCCTGGCCAAGACGGCGTTCCATGACGTGACCGACAGCCCGCTCGGCGCCGGGCACCGGGTCGCGCTGGCCCGCAACGAGTGGGCGCACAGCGGTACCGGCACGGGCGCGATCCAGACGTCGCTGTACACGCTCGGCACGGATGGCACCGGGACCGAGGCGCTGCACGCGACCAACGGCTACGACGACGTCACTGGCCTCGGCTCGCCGGCCGCGCCGTTCATCCGCGACCTGGCGAGCCTGGTGACGACGCCGCTGGGCGAGGTCAGCGGACGGAGTTCTCGGGATCGGGCGGCGGCGCGCCGCTGACCGGGTGACCGGGCCCGCCGGCTGGCGGGTCAGCCGGGAACCAGGCCTGGCCGGCCGAGGCACCGTGCGGTCCGTCGGCCGGCCGCCAGGACTGCGGCGGCTGGACTGGCCCGGCAGCATCGGCCCGGCGCGGGCCCGGCGACGGCTCGCCCGCCGCCTGCGGTGCGGCGCTGTCGGGCTGGCCCTGGCCGGCCCGCGGCGCGAACAGGCCGCGCCGGCCGGCCTGCGCGTGGCGGCCGGCCGCAACTCCGGGCGTGCCGTCCTGGCTGACCTGACTGAGCTGCCGGACCCTGAGCGTGCTGAGCAGTTCCAGGCCGCCGGCCACCAGGCCGGCGGCCACCGGCCAGAACGCCAGCGCCCCGGACGCGCCCAGGGCGATCGGGGCACGCAGCAGCGCGCCCGGCTTGCTGGCGCCGAGCTGCGCGTTGAAGCTGTCCTGACCGGTCAGCACCGGCCCGAGCCACCTGGCCAGGAACGCGGCTGCCAGCGCGCCGAGCACGACGCCGGCCATCGGCACCGGCCCGTACCGCCGGACGCCGGCGAAGTAGCCGGCCAGGCCGAGAAGCGCACCACCGCCGAGGGCGATAAAGGTGTAAATGCCATCAGCGGCGATGAATGCGTTAGTCTCCGGGTTCGTGGCGTACGCGGTCGGCGGGTTCAGCGTGGCGACCTGGTAGACGACCCGCGGCGCGGCGGCGGCCCAGATGGCACCGCCGATCAGGCCCAGCGCGGCCCCGGCGACCACCAGCAGCACGGCTGTCAGCAGCGCGCGGCTGGGCGGGCTCCCTGGCTGCGCGGCGACAGCGGAATAGCCAGCGGAGCCGCCTGCCGGCGGGAGCTGCATGTTGTCGGCCATACTGCGTAGCAGCGTACGGGACCGGCCTGGCTGCGCGGCCACCGGACCACGGCATTTCATGATCACTTACAGCAGATAGCGATCGGTTGACGAGCTATCGCCCGGCCCTGGCCAGCGCCGCTTTTGATAGCTTGGCGGGACCAGCTCTGGCCCAGTACCGGGCGGCACCGGATGCAGGCATCGCCGACGAGGACGCCGATGATCGAAGCACGCGACCTGACCAAGCGCTTTGGCGACAAACTCGCCGTGGACCACCTGTCGTTCTCGGTGCAGCCCGGCCGCGTCACCGGCTTCCTCGGCCCGAACGGCGCGGGCAAGTCGACCACCATGCGGCTGATCCTCGGCCTCGACCGGCCGGGCGGCGGCACCGCCACCATCAACGGGGTGCCTTACGCCCGGCTGCCGCAGCCGCTGCTGACCGTCGGCGCGCTGCTTGAGGCGAAGTCCGTGCACACCGGCCGGAGCGCGCGCAACCACCTGCTGTTCCTGGCCCAGACGCAGGGCCTGCCCGCCCGCCGGGTGGACGCCGTGCTGGAGCTCGTCGGACTGCGCGACGTCGCCGGCAAGCGCGCCGGCGGCTTCTCGCTCGGCATGAGCCAGCGGCTCGGCGTCGCCGCGGCGATGCTGGGCGACCCGAAGGTGCTGCTCCTCGACGAACCGGTCAACGGCCTCGATCCCGAGGGCGTGCTGTGGGTCAGGAACCTGATGAAGCAGCTGGCCGGTGAAGGCCGGACGATCCTGGTGTCCAGCCACCTGATGAACGAGATGGCGGTCACCGCGGATCACCTGATCGTGATCGGGCGCGGCAGGCTGCTGGCCGATGCCTCCACCGACGAGGTCATCGCCCGTGGCTCCGGCCAGACCGTGCGGGTGCGGACGCCGGATCCCGACCGGCTGACGGCGCTGATCACTGCAGCGGGCGGCACCGCGGTCCAGGCGGCGAACGGCAACGGGACCGGCGAGGCCGGGACAGGCCACGCCCCGACGGGCGACACCGGGACGGGCGACACCGCGCCGGTGCTCACGGTGTCCGGCATCCCCGCCGCCAGGATCGGCGAGCTGGCCGCGTCGGCCTCGATCGTCCTGCACGAGCTGACTCCGCAGCTCGCCACCCTGGAGGACGCGTTCCTGGAGCTGACGGCCGGCAGCCTTGAGTACGGCCACCTGGACTCGCAGCCCGCCGATTGGAGCGCCGGATGAGCGCCACCCAGACCGCAAGCTATCCCCCGGCCGGGCGGTCCCGCGGCGTGAGCTTCGGCCGGACGATGCTGGGCGAGTGGACGAAGATCCGCTCCGTCCGGTCCACCATCTGGTCGCTGGTCGTCTACGTGGTGCTCGCGCTCGGCCTCACCGCGCTTTTCACCTGGCTCACCGTCCACCAGATGCAGAACGGCAACACCCCGCGCCGCGGCAGCGACCTGCTGGGCGACCCGGTCAATTTCATCATGGGTACCGGCATCGCCTTCGGGCAGCTGGCGATCTGCGTCCTGGGGGCGCTGACGATGACGACCGAGTACTCCACCGGCGTCATCCGGGCCTCGCTGCTCGCCGTCCCCCGCCGGATCAACGTCCTGCTTGCCAAGGCCGTCGTGTTCGCGGCGCTGATCTTCGTGATCGCGGAGATCACTTCGTTCTGCTCGTTCTTCATCGGCAAGGCCATCGCGCACCCGATTGTGACGGTGTCCCTCAGCGAGCCGGGCGTCACCAGGTCGGTGATCGGCGCGGGCTTGTACCTGACCGTGCTCGGCCTGTTCGCGCTCGCGATCGGCGGCCTGGTGCGGCACAGCGCGGGGGCCATCGCCATCGTGATCGGCCTGGTGCTGGTGGTGGCGCCGCTGCTCGGCCTGCTCGATACTTACGACTGGGGCCATCACGTGCACGCCTGGTTCCCCACCGTGGCGGGCAGCTACATCACCCGGGACCACCAGCAGCTCGGCCAGCTGCTGTCGCCATGGCAGGGTTTCGCGGTCTTCTGCGGCTGGACGGTCCTGCTGCTCGCCGCCGCTGCCGTGGTCCTGGACCGGCGCGACGCGTAGCCGGCTGCGTCACGCGCGCGGGCCGGCGATGACGGTGGCGTGCGCGGCGAGTACCGCCTGATAGGCCCGGCTGATGTCGGCGCGGTCGGACGCCTCGTCGACCGACGCCTCGCTCAGCCGCTCGATCATCGCCGCCTGATCGAGGAGTGCCTGCCGCTCATCCTCGGTCGTGGTGCGCTCCATGATCCTGGCCAGCGCTTCGAGCTGGCGGATCAGCACGGCGGGCATGCCCCGGCCGGCCTGGCGCACTTTCTCGAACGCGCGGCTCACCAGCCGCGGGTAGGTCGTCTCGGCCGCGATCACCCGCACCAGCCCGTTGCCGTCCCGGTAGACCCTGGTGGGCTGCCACCGGCCGGTCACCTTGTAGAGGCTGTCCCCGATCCAGTCGATGCAGGTCAGCGCCGTGAAAGTGTCGTTGACCGCCGGCGACAGCGCGCGGATGCAGATCTCGACCAGCTGATCCATGCCGAACGAGACGTCCTGGGCCAGGGTGCGGTAAGGACCGGTCACATGTGCGCCGGCCAGCTCGTGCGCGACCTCGCCCACCGCCGTGGCCGGCCAGACCCGGACATACGGGTGGCCCTGGACCAGGAAGTGGCCCGGCCGGTACAGGACGTACACCACGGCGTCGACCTTCGCGGCCACCGAGACCAGGGTCTTGTGCTCGACGTATTGCAGGTAGCCGCTGCGCGGCGCGCCGACTTCGCCGCCCGGCCCGGCCATGCTGGCGATCACCAGCGCTGGCCAGCTGCGCGTCCTCGGCCGCCCGCTCGTTGGTGACCTGCAGCTCGATGGCCTGCTGCAGGTCGCCGGCGATGCCGGCGATGACCTGAGGCAGCTGGATCTGCACGGTGATGTGATGCAGGAAGTAGATGAGCACGGCCAGGTCGGCCACCATGAGCACGAGCGTGGCGGTGACGCTGATGTGCGGGACGAACTCGCCGTGCCCGCCCTGGCCCACCGAGCCAAGGGTCAGCACCGCGTAGACGAATGTCGCAACGAACGTGCCCAGCGTCAGCTGCGTCCCGCGGTCGCGGATGAAGTTGCGCAGCATCCGCGGGCCGAACTGGGTGGAGGTCAGGGTCAGCGCGACGATCACGATCGAGAAGACGACGCCGATGACCGTGATGACCGCCGCGGCGATCGCGGTCAGCACCGTCCTGGCGACGTCCGCCGAACCGCTGATGACCCAGCCGGGCACCTGGAAGACGCCGTCGTAGGCGGCGCGGTCCAGCGCGTACGTCCCGGCGAACAGGACGACGGCGCACAGCACCTCGATGGCCGGCACCAGCCACAGGTTGGTGCGCAGCACGTCGCTCCGCCACTCCGAGCCACGCAACAGCCTGCGGATCACTGCCCCCCGCCCCCGGTGCGGACTATCCCGACTCACTGGCGGCCTCCTGCAGCCTGATCAGACGCCGACCAGTCTTCCCGGCACACCAAAGATCAATTTTACCGAAACGGCAGCGGCGCCAAACCAGCTAGCCCACGCAAGCGGGTCCCAGCAGCTGTTTGAGGTCGGCCAGCAGCGAGGGTGACGGCTTGACCCGGAGCTTTTCGTCCAGCCGCAGGACCTTGGTCCGGTTCCCGCTCTGCAGCCGCAGGTGCACCTCAGTGGGGCCGGGGTGGGTCCGCAGGACCTCTTTCAGCCGCTCCACCACCGGCGGGATGCACCGCGCCTCCAGGATCGACACCACGAAAGGGCCGGTCTCGCCCGTGGTGATATCCGGGGTGCTCACGTCCATCGCCACCAGCTTCGGCACTTCCTCGCGCCGGTCGAGCCGACCGCGGACCAGGATGACGGCGTCGTCGATGACCTGGCTCATGCACTGCTGGTAGGTGGCGGGGAAGAACAGCACCTCGATGGCGCCCTCAAGATCCTCCAGCGTCGCCGCCGCCCACGTGTTGCCCTGCTTGGTGACCTTGCGCTGCACGCCGGACAGGATTCCGCCGACGGTGACCACCTGCGCATCCCGGTCACCTCTGGACCCGCCGCTCGCACCGCGCTCGGGGTCGTCCTCAGCCGAGCCGAGCAGTTGCGCCAGCGAGCAGTCGGTCGCGGCGGCCAGCACGTGCTCGACCCCCAGCAGCGGATGGTCGGATACGTACAGGCCGAGCATCTCGCGCTCGAACGCCAGCACCGTCGCCTTCTCCCACTCGCCCTCGGGGATCGGGATGTCGAAGCTCACGTCGGCCTCGGTGACGTCGCCGAACAGCGAGTCCTGCCCGATGGCCTCGTTGCGCTTCACGTCGATGATCGCGTCGACCGCCTGCTCGTGGATGAGCACGAGGCCGCGCCGCGGGTGCTCGAATGAGTCGAACGCGCCGGCCTTGACCAGCGACTCGATGACGCGCTTGTTGCAGACGTTCACCGGCACCTTGCGCAGGAAGTCGGAGAAGCTGGTGAACGCGCCCTTCGAGGTGCGCGCGGCGACGATCGACTCGACCACGTTCGTGCCGACGTTGCGTACCGCGGCCATCCCGAACCGGATGTCGGTCCCGACCGGGGTGAACATCGCGGTCGAGGCGTTCACGTCCGGCGGCAGCACCTTGATGCCCATCCGCCGGCACTCGTTCAGGTAGAGCGCGGACTTGTCCTTGTCGCCCGCCACCGAGGTGAGCAGGCCGGCCATGTACTCGGCCGGGAAGTTCGCCTTCAGGTAGGCGGTCCAGTAGGCGACAAGCGCGTACCCGGCCGCGTGCGCCTTGTTGAACGCGTACCCGGAGAACGGGACCATTACGTCCCAGATGGTCTTGATGGCGCTGTCGGAGTAGCCGTTCGCCTTCATCCCGGCGGCGAACGGCTCGTACTCCTTGTCCAGGATCTCCTTCTTCTTCTTGCCCATGGCCCGGCGCAGCAGGTCGGCCTGGGCCGGCGAGTACCCGGCCAGCTTCTGCGCCGTGAACATCACGTCCTCCTGGTACACCAGCAGGCCATAGCTCTCGCCGAGGATGTCACCGAGCGGCTCGGCCAGCTCGGGATGGATCGGGGTCACCGGCGCCCGGCCGGTCTTGCGGTCGGCGTACACCGGCGCGCTGGCCATCGGGCCCGGCCGGTACAGCGCGTTCACGGCGGAGATGTCGCCGAACTTGTCGGCCCGCATCGCCCGCAGCAGCCCGCGCATCGGGCCGCCCTCCATCTGGAATACGCCGAGCGTGTCACCGCGGGCGAACAGCTCGTAGGTGAGCTTGTCGTCCAGCGGCAGGTGGTCGAGGTCGACGTCGACGCCGCGGTTGGCCTTGATCCCGGCGATCGCGTCCTCCAGGATCGTGAGGTTGCGCAGCCCGAGGAAGTCCATCTTGAGCAGGCCGATGTCCTCGCACGCCGGGTAGTCGAACTGCGTGATGATCGCCCCGTCGGCTTCCCGCCGCCAGACGGGAATGTGGTCCATGAGCGGTTCCTTGCTCATGATGACCCCGGCCGCGTGCACGCCGGGCTGGCGGATCAGCCCCTCCAGCCCGCGGGCGAGGTCCATGACCTGACGTACCTCAGCCTCACCCTCGTACATCGCGCGCAGCTCGGCGGCCTCGCCGTACCGGTCGTTATCGGGGTCAAAGACGCCGGTCAGCCCGATGTCCTTGCCCAGCACGGCCGGCGGGAACGCCTTGGTGATCCGGTCGCCGACGGCGTACGGGAAGCCCAGCACCCTGGCCGCGTCCTTGACCGCCGCCTTGGCCTTGATCGTGCCGTACGTGATGATCTGCGCCACCCGGTCGTCGCCGTACTTCTCGGTGACATACCGGATCACGTCGCCGCGCCTGCGCTCGTCGAAGTCGATGTCGATGTCGGGCATGGAGACGCGCTCGGGGTTCAGGAACCGCTCGAACACCAGCCCGTGAAAGATCGGGTCGAGGTCGGTGATGCCCATCGCGTACGACACGATCGAGCCGCCCGCCGATCCGCGGCACGGGCCCACCCTGATGCCGTTGCGCTTCGCCCACATGATGAAGTCGGCTACCACCAGGAAGTACGAGCAGAACCCCATCGCCTCGATGACGCCCATCTCGTACTCGGCCTGCTGGCGGCGCCGCTCGTCGTAGCCGTCAGGGAAGCGCCAGTCCATCCCCTTCCAGACTTCCTTGCGCATCCAGCTGACCTCGGTCTCGCCCTCGGGCAGCGGGAAGACCGGCATCAGGTTGCTCTTGCTGAACTTCGCCTCGGCCCGCTCGGCAATCAGCAGCGTGTTGTCACAGCCGGACTGCCAGTCCTCGTCACTGCGCAGCGCGCGCATCTGCTGCGGGCTCTTGAGGTAGTAGCCGCTGCCGTCCAGTTTGAACCGGTTGGGGTCGGTGAGATTGGTGCCGGTCTGCACGCACAGCAGCGCCTCGTGCGCGGCCGCATCGCCCTCCCTGGCGTAGTGCAGGTCGTTGGTGGCCAGGTACGGCAGGTCAAGCTCGCGGGCGATCCGCTGCAGCCCGGCGCTGACCCGCCGCTCCAGTTCCAGGTCGTGCTCCATGAGCTCGACAAAGAAACTGCCCGCACCGAAGATGTCGCGGAAGTCGGCGGCGGCGGCGAGCGCCGCGTCGTACTGGCCGAGGCGCAGCCGGGTCTGCACTTCACCGCTCGGGCAGCCGGTGGTGCCGACGAGGCCGCGCGCGTACTCCGACAGCAGCTCCCGGTCCATCCGCGGCTTGCGGAAATAGCCCTCAAGCGACGCGCGCGAGGACAGCTTGAGCAGGTTGTGCATGCCCTCGGTGGTCTCGGCCAGCAGCGTCATGTGCGTGTAGGCGCCGCCACCGGAGACGTCATCGTCCTTCTGCGCCGGGGTCCCCCACCGGACCGGCTGCTTGAGCCCGCGATGCTCGGGCGCGATGTAGGCCTCGGTGCCGATGATGGGCTTGATCCCGGCCGCGGCGGCCTTCTGGGCAAAGTCGTAGGCGCCGTAGACGTTGCCGTGATCGGTGATCGCGATGGCCGGCATCTCCATCCGGCCGCACTCTTCGAACAGGTCCTTGAGCCGGGCCGCGCCATCCAGCATCGAGTACTCGGTGTGGACGTGCAGGTGCACGAACGAATCCCGGCTCGCCGCCATGAAGCACCGCCTCCTTCAGGCATGCTGCCACGCCCTGCCGACAGTGTTGGCCAGAACCGGGTGGGATCGGATCGGCTGCGGCGGGCTGGATCTCGGGGGAAGTCCTGCCATCATCGCCGGCCCGCGCGCCCATGTGCCGCCGGCGGCGCCGGCCCCGCTGCGGGAGCCGGGCGGGTCAGGGCTGTTGCACCCAGGATTCGGCGGAGTCAGGATTCGGCGGTGAGCACGTCGAGCGCGTGCGCGAGATCAGCCGGGTACTCGCTGGTGTACTCGACCCGGCGGCCGTCGGCCGGATGAGCGAAGCTGAGCCGCACCGCGTGCAGCCACTGGCGCTGCAGGCCCAGCCTGGCCGCCAGCACCGGGTCGGCGCCATAGAGCCGGTCCGCCACGCACGGGTGCCGGATCGCGGACATGTGCACCCGGATCTGGTGCGTCCGGCCGGTCTCCAGCCGCACCTCAAGCAGGCTGGCCGCGCGGAAAGCTTCCAGCGTGTCGTAGTGCGTCACCGAGGGCCTGCCGTCGGTGATCACGGCGAACCGGCCGTCGCCCGCCGGGTGCCTGGCGATGGGCGCGTCGATCGTGCCGCGCAGCGGGTCCGGGTGCCCCTGCACCAGCGCGTGGTAGCGCTTGTCCACCTCGCGGTCCCGGAATGCTTGCTTCAGCAGGCTGTAGGCGCGCTCGCTCTTGGCCACCACCATGACCCCGGTGGTGTTGGCGTCGAGGCGGTGCACGATCCCCTGCCGCTCCGCGGCCCCGCTGGTGGCGACGGTGTGGCCGGCCGCCAGCAGCCCCTGGAGCACGGTCGGGCCGGTCCAGCCCGGAGTCGGGTGCGCCGCGACCCCGACCGGCTTGTCCACGACGATGATGTCGGCGTCCTCGTGCAGGATCTTCAGGCCGGGGACCGGCTCCGGCCGCAGCACCGGCGGCGCCGCGGGCGCGGGCAGGGTCACCTCCAGCCACTCCCCGGCCGGGACGCGATCCGACTTCATCGCCGGGCGGCCGCCGACCAGCACGTCACCGTTCCCGATGAGCTCGGCGGCCGCGGCCCGGGACAGGCCGAACATCCGGGCGAGCGCGGCGTCCAGTCGCTCGCCGTCCAGCCCGTCGGGTACGGGTACGTGGCGGGGGGCGGGCTGGGTCATCGCTTAATCGCGCCCATTTCCTGTTCGCGCGTGCTTAATCACGACCGCCGTCCAGGTGGACGCCGCGGGCCGAGAGCAGCACGGCGAGAATGCCGCCGCAGACGATCGCGGAGTCCGCCAGGTTGAAGACCGGCCAGTGCGGGACCTGAATCCAGTCCACGACCCAGCCACGGAACAGGCCGGGCGAGCGGAAGATCCGGTCGATCAGGTTCCCGGTCGCGCCGCCGAGCAGGAGACCGAGCGTGATGGCCCAGGGCACGCTGCGGATCCGCCGCGATGTGCGCAAGATCACAACGATGACCGTCACCGCGATGGCCGAGTACAGCAGCGTGAGCGACGTGCCCAGGCTGAACGCGGCGCCCGGATTGCGCGACTCGCGGAGGGTCAGGAAGCCGCCGAGCAGCCGGATCTGCCGGTCCGACAGATGCGCCACGACCAGCAGCTTGCTGGTGATATCGAGAGCGAGGACCAGCACCGCGACGCCGAGCAGCACGGCGATCCGGCGGCGGCGGAGCGCGCCAGGACGGTTGGCAGCTGGTTGCGCGGCGCCCGAACCGCCGGACGGACCCGAGGTGCTGGCGCCGGGGGCGCCGCCGGTCGCCGCCGGCCCGGTCAGCGGCGTTCCTCGCGCTGCTTGCACGTCACGCACAGCGTGGCCCTGGGGAATGCCTGCAACCTGGCCTTGCCGATCGGCTCGCCGCAGGACTCGCAGGTCCCGTACGTGCCGGCCTCGATCCTGGCCAGCGCCCGCTCATTCTGCGCGAGCAGCTCGCGGGCATTGTGGGTGAGGGCGATCTCGTGCTCGCGCTCAAACGTCTTCGCGCCGACGTCAGCCTGGTCGTCGCCCGCGTCGCCGACCGCGTCGCCCAGACGGCTCGCGATGTCGGACTCGGCGCGCTCGATGTCCGCGCGCAGCGCGGCCGCCTCGGTCGCGAGCTCGCTGCGAACAGCCTCGAGCTCTGCGTCCGTCCACCGCTTCTCGCCCTTGCGCACCGGAAGGGCGGCAGCGCCAGAGTGCGCGGTAGCAGTCATTTCTGCCTCCCTCGGGGCTACTGAACGTGGATCTTGAAAGCAAACAGTCACCGGAGGATAAGTGGTGACAGGCGCAGTCCGCAAACATACCCGCGGTCGACACACTGCCAACCGTGCAATCTCAGCGGCCATTCCCCGGGCCGGACCCCGGGGCCGCTACCTGCGGCCAGCCAGGCGAAGCCCCGTTCCGGTATCGTTGGCGACCATGCCGCGCCCGTTCCCCGAGCTGCCGGCCAGCGCTGACCTGCCAGCTCTTGAGCACGAGGTCCTGCGACGGTGGCGCGCAGGAAAGATCTTCGAGCGCTCGCTGGAGCACACCGCCGGCGGCCCGCGCTGGATTTTCTACGAAGGTCCGCCTACAGCGAACGGCATGCCCGGGGTGCACCACATCGAGGCCAGGGTGCTCAAGGACGCCTTCCCCCGGTTCAAGACCATGCAGGGCTTCCACGTGCCCCGGCGAGGCGGCTGGGATTGCCACGGGCTCCCGGTCGAGGTCGCGGTCGAGAAGGAGCTGGGCCTTACCGCTAAGCGGGATATAGAGGCATATGGGATCGCGGCCTTCAACGACCGCTGCCGGGAGTCGGTGCTGCGGCATGTGGACGCGTTCGCCGAGTTCACCGAGCGCATGGGCTACTGGATCGACCTGTCGCAGGCCTACCGGACGATGGACCCCGGCTACATCGAGTCGGTCTGGTGGTCGCTGAAGACGATCTTCGACCGCGGGCTCCTTGTGCGTGATTTCCGCATCAGTCCTTATTGCCCGCGATGCGGCACGCCGCTGTCGGATCATGAGATGGGCCAGCCCGACGTGTACCAGACCGTCGCCGACCCGTCCGTGATCGTGCGGTTCCCGCTGCTCTCGGTTCCGGCCGGGACCCTGTCCGAGCCAGCCAGGGCCCAGCTGGAAGGCGCCGACCTGCTGGTGTGGACGACCACGCCGTGGACGCTCGTCTCCAACACGGCGGTGGCCGTGCATCCGGACGAGACGTACGCCATCGCCCGCCGGTCCGGCGTCGGCGAGAAGGTCGTCGTCGCGGATGCGCTCTTGGGCCGTGTCCTCGGCGAGGGCTGGCACGTCACCGAGCGGATCACGGGGGCGCAGCTGGCCGGCGCCACGTACCGGCCGCCGTTCACCCTCGTCGACATCCCGGACGCGCACCGGGTGGTCACCGGCACGTTCGTGACCACGTCGGACGGCACCGGCCTGGTGCACATAGCGCCCGCCTTCGGCGCCGACGACATGTCCGTCGGCCGCGAGCACGGCCTGCCGCTGGTGAACCCGGTGCAGCCAGACGGCCGGTTCGAGGAGCACATCCCGATGGTCGGCGGCATGTTCTTCAAGAGCGCCGACAGCCGGCTCATCGACGACCTCTCCGACCGCGGCCTGCTGTTCAGCTCGCACCTGCACGAGCACAGCTATCCGCACTGCTGGCGCTGCGGCACCCTGCTGCTGTACTACGCGCTGCCGTCATGGTTCATCCGCACCACCGCGATCAGGGACGAGCTGCTGGCGCAGAACGAGCAGACGAACTGGCAGCCGCCGACGATCAAGGACGGCCGGTACGGCGACTGGCTGCGCAACAATGTCGACTGGGCGCTGTCGCGCAGCCGGTACTGGGGTACCCCGCTGCCGATCTGGACGTGCGCGTCCGGGCATTTCACCTGCGTCGGCTCGCTCGCCGAGCTGTCCGCGCTGGCCGGGCGCGACGTGACCGGCATCGATCCGCACCGCCCGTTCGTGGACTCGGTCGAGATCACGTGCCCGTCCTGCGACTCGGCCGCGCAACGGGTGCCGGAGGTGATCGACGTCTGGTACGACTCGGGCGCGATGCCGTTCGCGCAGCACGGCGCGCCGCACCGGAACGAAGCCGAGTTCGACCAGTCCTATCCGGCCCAGTTCATCTGCGAGGCCATCGACCAGACCCGCGGCTGGTTCTACTCGCTGATGACGGTCGGCACGCTGGTGTTCGGCCAGTCCGCCTACGAGAACGTGATCTGCCTCGGGCTGATCGTGGACGAGCGCGGCCGCAAGATGAGCAAGCACCTGGGCAACGTGCTGGAGCCCATCCCGCTGATGGAGGCGCACGGCGCCGACGCGGTGCGCTGGTTCTTCGCCGCGGCCGGGTCACCGTGGGCGACCAGGAAGATCGGCCCAGGGGTGCTCGAAGAGATCGTCAGGAAGGTGCTGCTCACCTACTGGAACACCGTGTCGTTCCTGGTCCTGTACGCCAACGCGGATCCTGCGTTCGCGGCGCTCGCGCCGCCAGCCGAGACCGCCCGCCCGCTGCTCGACCGCTGGCTGTTGAGCGAGCTGCACTCGCTGGTGCGAGACGTCACCGCGGCGCTGGAGGCGTTCGACTCCGCGCAGGCCGGGCGCCGGATCGCCGGCTTCATCGATGACCTGTCGAACTGGTACGTGCGCCGGTCGCGGCGGCGGTTCTGGGCTGGTTCCGGCACGCCCGACGGCGCGGCCGCGTTCGCCACGCTGCGCACCGTGCTGGACGTGCTGACCAGGCTCATGGCGCCGATCACGCCGTTCATCACCGACTACGTCTGGAGCGTGCTGCGCCCGGCGGGTGCGCCCGACTCGGTGCACCTGGCGTCCTGGCCGGTAGCCGACGAATCGCTGATCGACGCCGGGCTCGCGGCCCAGCTGGCGCTCGTCCGCCGGCTTGTGGACCTGGGCCGGTCGGCCCGGTCGGCGGCGAACGTCAAGGTGCGGCAGCCGCTCGGCCGGGCGCTGGTGAGCGCCGTCGGCTTCGAGTCGCTGCCGGACGAACTGCTCGCCCAGATCGGCGAGGAGCTGAACGTGGCCGAGCTCGCCGCGCTCGACGGTTCCGACAGCGAACTCGTCACCTACACCGTCCGGCCGAACTTCCGGGAACTGGGCGGGCGTTTCGGCAGCGGCACCCAGCCGGTCGCAGCCGCGATCGCGGCAGCCAGGCCGGCCGGGCTGGCCGCGGCGCTGCGCGCGACCGGGACGGCTTCGGTCGAAGTGGACGGCGCGGCCGTGCCGCTCGGTCCCGACGACGTGATCATCACCCAGACGCCGCGGTCGGGCTGGACCGTCGCCAGCGCCAGCGGGGACACCGTGGCGCTGTCCGTGACGATCACACCGGAGCTGCGGCGCGAGGGCCTGGCCCGCGATTTCATCCGGCTGGTGCAGGACGCACGTAAGGCGGACGGGCTCGAGCTGACCGACCGGATCATCCTGCGCTGGGCCACCGCCGACCCGGAACTGGCGGCCGCTCTCACCGAGGACGCGGCGCTGATCGCGAGCGAGGTGCTGGCGGTCGACTTCGCGCAGCTGCGGTCCGGCGCCGCGGACGCGGGCGGGTTGCGGCACTCCGGCGGCGGGCTGCCGCTGGAGTTCTGGCTGCAGAAGCAGCCGCCAGGCGCGATCTCGGAGCCGGAGGGGCCCTGACTCCTCAACGCGGAGGCCCTGACTCCTCAACGCGGAGGCCCTGACTCCTTAAGGCGGAAGATCCGGCGTCATTATCGACACCGGATCTTCCGTCGTGATGCTGCGGTCAGGCGTTGGCGAGTTCCTTCTCCGGGCGACAGGCACGGCACGGGACGCAGCCGGTCTCCTCGGCCTTGCCGATCGACATCGTCTCCAGGTCTTCGGTACCGAGGAACCTGATCAGGATGCAGTCCGACTTGTGATACCTGGCGATGCCCGGCACGACAGTGACCTTGGAGCCAGCCGGAGCGGGTACGCCGTCAGCCGGGCTGGCGGAATCGCCGACGGCGGCTGTCGCCGGGCTCGCGGACTCTGCTCCGCCCGGGGTCGGCTCAGCGGTGGCCGGGCTGGACGGGCCTGATGTCGCCGAGCCGGCCGGACCGGGGCTGGCACTGCCTGCCGACGCGGAGTCAGTGCCGGCCGAGGCCGGCCGAGCGGCCGGGGCCGTCGCGGCGGGCGGCGCCGTGGCGGGGGCGGCCTGGACGGGCGCCGCTGGCGCCGTGGGGCCAGCCGAGGCGGGCAGGGTTGCTTTCGCGGATTCCGCCGGGGTCTTGGCGCTGGGCGTGGCCGTAACCCGGGTGTTCTCGCGGGTCGCGGGAGCGCGGCCGGCTGAATCCGCATCCGGCGGAGTTCCTGCCGCCGAACGCGCGGGCACCGGCCCGGCACCGGCTGGCCCGGCACCGGCTGGCTGCGCCGGTCCGGCGGACCGGGCATCCGGTTGGTTCATGGGCCTGGTGCCGCCGGGCCGCTTCGGGTCCGCGGTTCCCGCTGGCGCCACGACAGCGGCCGCGGCCGCCGCGGCGGCTGCGGCCACCCGGCGCCGGCTGGCGTCATCGTCGGGACGGCTGCCCGTCGGGCTCTGCTCCGGTCGCTCGGTCGCGGGCGGGATCCTGGCCGGGGTCTCGGCCGAGGCTGGCGGAGCCGCGGCCCTGGTCCAGACCGACTGCCCGGCACTAGCGGGCTGCTGATTCGCGCGCCGACCGCGCTCGGTCCGCTGCCGGTGATCAACGCCGAGCTCGTCCTCACGGCCCGCGGGCCGGTCAGTCAGGCCGAACCCGCGCTCGCCGGGTCGCCCTGGCTGCGGGGGAACCTTCTGTCCGCGAGCCGTTGACGGGCCCCCGGCCCCCGCCGACTGTGCTGCCGCCGGCTCTGCCGCTGCCGCTTGGGTAGGCGCGGTCCGAGCCTCGCTCTGGCCGCGGGCCGCCGCGGGCCGAACGACGGTCGGCCTTGCTCCGGGCGCCGGTGGTGCTGCGGCTACCTGCGCGTCCGCTACCTGTGCTGCGGCCGACTGTGCTGCGGCCGGCTGTGCGTCGGACGACCGGGCCGACGCCGACCGGGCGGCGGCTGGCCGGGCGGCGGGCGAGGGGGCCGCGGCCGGACCGGACGTCACTGGCCCGGTTCCGGCTGCTACTCCGACCGGGACTTGCTCCCGGCCGGCCACCGCTTCGCCGACCTCGGCCTCGCGGCGGGCCTGGGCACCGAATACCGCGTCCCCCCAGATCACCACGCCTGCGATCAGCATCAGCAGAGCGAGGCCCGCCACGCCGATGGCCAGGTAGACCAGAATCAGCGTGGCGGACACCGCGCCCGCGATCAGCAGGCCCACCGCTACGGCCACGACCGACAGGATCACGCTGAACCGGATCACCTAAGGGCTCCGATGGCTCTGAGCGCTGTCAGCCGACCGGGTTACCGACGGTCGTGCTGGCCCGCGTCTGACGGGTGGAAGCCGCCGTTGGTGTGCGCGACCGGCTCGGGAATGGACGGGTAGCCGCCACTCTGGTTGCCGTTACGCATGTCCATCCGGCCCATGCCGATGCCGACGGCGGACTGAGGTCCGGTGGCAACAGCCGGGAACACGCCACTGTCAGCGGCGCCGGCCTCCAGGTCACGGAGCTGGCCCTCAAGGTACGCCTTCAGCCTGCTCCGGTACTCACGCTCGAACGCCCGCAGATCGTCGACCCGGCGCTCCAGCTCCTCGCGGGACTGGACCAGCGAGCCCATCGCCTGACGGTGCCGCTCCTGAGCGTCCCGCTCGAGGCTCTCGGCGCGAGCGCGGGCGTCGCTGGTGATCTGCTCGGACTGGCGACGGGCCTTGGTGAGGATGTCGTCGGCCTCCCGGCGGGCGCGGCCGAGCGTCTCGTCGGCCTCCCGGCGGGCGTCCGCGATGGCCTGGTCCGCGGTCTGCTGCGCGAGCGCGAGCACCCTGGCCACGGTGTCCATGTTGTCCTCGGCCGGCCTCGGCGAGCTCATCATCGCCGGCTCCGGCCGCCGCTCGGGCTCGTGCCGCACCGGCTCGGGCAGCATCATCTCGGGCTCGGACTGCGGAGCGAGCGCTGCCACCGACTGCTTGCCGCGCAGCGCCTCCTGCAGCTTGGCCCGGAGCTCCTCGTTCTCCTGAATGAGCTCGTCGAGCGCTGCTTCTACCTCGTCGAGGAAGGCGTCAACTTCCTCTTCGTCGTAGCCCGGCCTGAGCCTGGTCGTGCTGAACTGCTTGTTCCGCACATCCGCGGGCGTCAGTGGCATCTCTTCTCCCTGGAGCTTTGTCCCATATGGACGCTACCTGATGACACTACCTTCACTGGACCACCTGCCAGAGCACGTAGACCACCAGGAACAGCAGCATGAAGCTGAGGTCAAGAGCCACACTACCGATCCGGACGGGCCGAATGTAGCGCCTTAGAAATCTCAGTGGCGGATCCGTGGCCGAGTAAACACACTCGGCTATCACAAGCACTACGCCGGTTGGACTCCAGGATCGGGCGTAGACCTGAATCCAGCCCAGGATCATGCGGCCCAGCAGCAGCACCAGGTAGACGGATAGCGCATAGAAAGCCACATGCCTGAAGATGTTCACGTACCAGCCCTGCCTATCGGTACTGCTGGCAGATCCGGTCAGCCAGGGCTGGCGACCCGAACAGCCAGATGGAGCGGTTCAGCTCTGATTGAAGAAGCCCCGTTCCGCGATGCGGGCCTTGTCCTCGGCCGCCACTTCGACGTTGGCCGGGGACAGCAGGAACACCTTGTTCGTCACGCGCTCGATGCTCCCGCGCAAACCGAAGATCAATCCCGCCGAGAAGTCCACTAGCCGCTTCGCGTCGCTGTCGACCATCTCGGTGAGGTTCATGATCACCGGAGTGCCCTCACGGAAGTACTCTCCGATCGTCCGCGCTTCATTGTATGTCCGCGGATGCACTGTGGTGATACGCGCCAAATCAGTGGTATGTACCTGGCCGTTGGCCCGCCGCTCCGCGGGCCGGCCGTTGGCCGCCGCGGCCCCCGCGGCCCCTGCGGCACTATCGGGCCGGTCATCTTCCTGCACCAAGTCAGCGCCGTACTCGTCGTAGGCATCGCTGAACTCGTCCTGGTACTGATCTTCGTAGCGGTGGTCGTCCTCTACCAGGCCGAGATAGACCGCCATCTTGCGCACCGCGCTGGCCATCTTCTGTCCTCCGTGAGCAGGCTAGGCAGCCCAGCTCACGCCAGGTGCCTGCGTCGGACATTACCTGACGAAGGCTCGCCGGCCGCCGAGCAACGCCGTACCAATGCGTACGTGTGTCGCGCCTTCCGCGATTGCTTCGCCCAGGTCACCGCTCATGCCGGCGGAAATGGCAGTAGCGCCGGGATGCCCCGAGCGGACGGACTCAGCGATTTCCCGCAGCCGGGCGTAGGCGGGCCGCGCCGGCGCCCCGAGCGGCGCGACGGCCATGACGCCGCCCAGCGACAGCCCTGGCTCGGCGGCGATCGCGTCCGCCAGGGCACTGACCTGGTCCGGAAGCGCGCCACCGCGGCCCGCCGCGCCGTCCAGGCTGATCTGGACCAGGCAGCTGAGTTCGCGGCCCGCCGCCACCGCGTGGCGGCCAAGGGCGGTCACCAGCCGCTCCCGGTCCACCGAATGCACCACCTCGGCGTAGGACGCGACGCTGCCTGCTTTGTTGACCTGCAACTGGCCGACGAAGTGCCACCGCAGCGCCAGCCCCGCCGCCGCGCACTCGGCCGCCTTGGGGGCCGCCTCCTGGTCCCGGTTCTCGCCGAAGTCGGCCTGTCCCAGCCGGTGCAGGAGCATCACGTCGGCCGCGGGAAAGGTCTTGGTGACCGCGATCAGCCGGACCTCAGCCGCGGACCGCCCGGCCTGCGCGCAGGCCGCCGCGATGCTGTCCCGCACCGCGGCCAGGTTGGCCGCCAGCTCCGCCAGCCGCGCCTCGTCGCCCTGCTCCGGTGAGACCACTGTCACATCATCCCGCCACCGGATGCCGTACTGTCCGCTGGCCGGCCTGAGGGGAACGGGCCGCCGGCCGCCCGCGGGCGTCGGCTGGCTACCCGGCGAGCCAGACCAGGCCGGCGAACCGGCCAGTGGCGCCGTCCCGGCGGTAGGAGTACAGCTCGGCCGACTCCCGCGTGCACCGCGAGTCGTGCTCGACGGTGGTCACGCCGACGGTCCGCAGCTGGGCCCGGACCCCGGCGGCGATGTCGAGCCCCGGCGTGCCAGCGCTGGTCACGCAGTTCGCCTCGGGCACCTCGGCGCTTACCCGGTCGCGCAGCTCCGCGGGCACTTCGTAACAGCCACCGCAGATCGCCGGGCCGATGACCGCCCGCATCCGCTCAGGCTGCGCTCCCGCCCCGGCCATGGCCTCGACCAGGGCCGGGACGACGCCGGCCGCCATGCCCTCGCGCCCGGCGTGCGCAGCGCCCACAAGCCGGGCGTCCGGATCAGCGAGGAGGACCGGCACGCAGTCCGCCACCAGTACCCCGAGAACCTGGCCGCGGACGTCGGTGTAGACGGCGTCGCACGCTTCGGGCTCGCGCTCTGGCCACTGCTCGCCGGCGTACCTGACCTCGCGGCCGTGAACCTGCCGCATCCAGGCGATGCCGGGGCGGCTGGCCGCGCAGCCAGCCACCGCGACCTCCCGGTTGGCCGCCACCACGGCCGCGTCGTCACCGACACCGGCACCGAGATTAAGGGACGAGTACGGAGGCTCGCTGTGGCCGCCGTTCCGGTCTGTGAACCGGAACGCGACGCCGTCACCCAGCGCGCCGCCGGCCAGGGTCACTTCAGGAAGTCGGGCACGTCGAGTTCGTCATCTTCCTCGAAGACCACCGACTTGCGGCGGGTGCCTGAGCCGTTGATCGCCGGCCGGCCTGCCTGCTTGCCGTCGGAGCTGCCCGGCCGCGGCGCGGGCACGCCGTCGATCTTGACTGGCTCGCCCGCCGCGTCGCCCGGCTCGGTCGCGTGGTCCGATTCGGCCTTCGGGGCGGGCGCTGGCTCCGACTGCTGGTCATCGATCGAGAAGGATCGCCACTCCGGCGCCCGAGCGGGCGGCGTGACGGGCGGGGCGTAGCTGGTGAGCGCGGGCAGCGGGCTGCTGGCTGGCCCCGTGCTGCTCGACATCGTGCTGGCCGACACCGGGTTGCGCGACGCGGTGCTGGCCGACCCGGTGCTGGCCGCCGACGACGCGGGGTAGGAAGTGGTCCGCGGTCGCGGCCGGGATCCATCCAGCTCGTCGAAACCCGCCGCGATGACGGTGACCCGGACCTCATCCCCGAGCGCGTCATCGATGACGGCACCGAAGATGATGTTGGCGTCAGGCGCGGCCGAGTTCGCGACCAGCTGGGCGGCCTCGTTGATCTCGAACAAGCCGAGATCCGAGCCACCCTGGATAGACAGCAGCACCCCGTGCGCGCCGTCGATGCTGGCCTCAAGCAGCGGACTGGAGATCGCCGCCTCGGCCGCGGCGACCGCCCGGTCGTCGCCGCGGGCGGTACCGATCCCCATCAGGGCCGAGCCGGCCCCGGCCATGACCGACTTCACGTCCGCGAAGTCCAGGTTGATCAGACCGGGCGTGGTGAACGTCGCCGTCGCCAACGGGTTGCAGGATCGCATGATCCGTCACCGTCTGGCGCTTGCATCAAAACCGTTCGACGTGTTCTTTCTGTGCATTGTTCCGAGCTACAACCTGGACAACGACTGGAACCGTAGTGCACTGAATGGCTGCGAACAGGCGAAGACCCTGTGGACGCAGGCAACAAGTCAAAAGGGTAGCGGTGTTGATGCGTATCAAATCACGAAGGCACGGTCACACGACGCCTTCCCAGAACCCAAATGGCCTCCGCAGGCGTTGGATGAACTGATCCAGCGGACCTTCGACGGCCGTATGATCCTATCCGACGACCACCGGCCGTCGCACGACTGACCGGCGCCAAGATCGATTTGGCGTGAGCCGCAATTTCCGTCAAGTCGTCGTCGCTGACTTCGAGTATGAGGTCAGTGACGGCGACCTTCCCAACCCGTTGTGCATGGTTGGGTATGTCCTGGACGAACATTTACAGCACATCGACACGATCAGGCTTTGGCGAGACGACTTCAGCGCCAAGCCGCCATTTGACGTAAGTTCTGACACGCTGTTCTGCGCCTATTCCGCCTGGGCCGAGTTGCAGTGCTTCATGGTCCTGGGTTGGAAGTTCCCGGCACATGTGTATGACCTGCACACGGCGTATCTAGCGAGTAGCAACATCCTTCTGCCGCACGATCCCGACGAAAAGCGCGCCAAGCCGCGTAAGCGGCTTCCTGATGCCTGCCGGACCTACGGCATTGAAGGTTGGGAACGGATAGAAAAGGACGTTATCGCGAAGGATATTGGCGAGGGCCGTTGGCGTCAGCACGGCCGCGAAGCCGTGATTACCTACTGCGAAGAAGACGTCAGAGCTTCTTCGGTTATTGCGGCGTCAATTGCATGGTCGCGGACGATGCGGCCCGTATCAGTGCCGCATGTCCTTCACTGGTCGGAATACAGCGCCAAGGCGATCACACAGATACAGGCGCGCGGCATGCCGATTGATATGCGCTTGTGGAACATGGTGCAGGGAAACAAGCAGGCTGTCATCAAGGAATGGCTACGGCAGTTTGACCCTAGCCAAGGCGACGAGGTGCCAATCTATACACCTGAAGGCCAATGGTCGTACTCTCGCTTCGAAGCCTGGTTGGCACGTAACGAGGTGATCGCATGGCCGCGCTTACCTAGCGGTCAGCTAGATACTGACGGTGATGCGTTTCGCCTGATGTACCACGTACCCGGCATTGAAGGTCTGCACGCCTTGCGTGACAGCTTGCGAGTGGTCACGGGCGCGAAGCTTCCGATTGGCAAGGACGGTCGCAATCGGCCGTCTCTGTTTCCGTTTGGCACCGCGACCGGACGCAATGCGCACAGCAAGTCTTTGTACAACCTACATGCTGGCGTTCGATCATTTATGGTATTCGACCCGGAGAAAATCGGGCTGTACCTGGATTGGCGCACGCAGGAAGTTGGTGTTGCTGCAGCACTGAGTGGCGACGAAGCGTTAATGGCCAGCTATGCGGCCGGCGACGTTTACCACGGTTTCGCGTATGACGCTGGGTTGACTAAAGACCCAGACCGCAAGCGTTGGGCTAAGGAAAACAAAGAGCAGCGTCAGAAAATGAAGGCGCTGCAACTCGGTATCAACTACGGCATGGGCGTCCCATCACTAGCCAAAGGTCTAGACCGACACCCACTTATCGCTAGCATGTTGATAGAACTACACCGAAGCAAGTACCAAATTCTGGACTTGGCGTGACCAACAAGTGGTTGACGCCATGTTAGCCCGACGCATCGAGACCGAATTCGGTTGGCCGTTGCAGGTCACCACAAGTCCAAATGTTCGGACGCTTTATAGCTTCCCTATGCAAAGCCATGGGGCAGAAATGTTGCGGCTGGCTGCGGTGCGCCTATGTGAAATTGGGCTGGTGCCCAACATGCTGATCCACGACGGCATTTTGCTAGAAATGGACGATGAGGAACAAGTAGAAGCCGCAAAGGAAGTCATGCGTTGGGCGGGTATGCAGGTTTGTGGCGGCCTGACGATCGACGCAGATGTTGATCAGAAACTTATGGTGGCGCGCGCTACCGGGATAAGCGCCCGGTGGCGGGTAAAATGTGGGACGCTATGGTTACTGCATTGCGAAATGTTGGCGCTGATTTGGAGATAAATTATGGTTGATTTGAATGTATTTAAACCTAAAGCCGGTTCTGAGCCTGGAACCAAGCGGAAGTCAGCGGAAAGGCAAACACAGCCATTTGTGCAGATACCTTGTCGCATTGCCGAGAGGGCCGGGAAAACCTTGAAGTCCCGGCCCCGCAGGACCTAAGTGTTCTGTTGTACTTGATAAACAAGGTCCGGCTAGAGGGGTTCACGAGAAGTCACCCTGACAAGCGTGTCTCTAGCCGGAATAGGTGTGAACAGGTGGTCGAAATTGCGGGTTCTGGAGCGACTGGAGCAGGCTGGGTTTGTATCCGTATCTAGGGTGCGGGTAAAAATCCTCGTGTGACGTTGCTGCCCTGGTAACCTAACCTGCCGCATAATTGCGTACCTACATACGCACCTGTGCACCAAACATACGCACCTATGCGGCAGACGTCCCCTTTATATCTTGTTCTTCTCTTATTCTTATAATTAATAGTGGTATATACTGATGGATATTCAAACTGAAACGGTAAGGTTACGTAAATCCCATATTTGGCAACGCCATGCCAATGATTGGTACGTAGAACCGCATTGGGTCAACAAGCGCCTATTCGAAGTCGAATTCTGGAACGACACTACAAGCGCCATTCACGACCCGGCCGCAGGTATTGGCCAAGTGGTGCGTGCGGCACGGGAACACGGCCTGAAGGCATCTGGTGCCGACATAGTAGACCGTGGTGCAGGTTTCCTGGTCCAGGACTTCTTGGGATGCAGCATCGAGAAGCACGATAACATCGTAACCAACCCGCCTTATAGGTTGTTGCGAGAGTTCACGGAACGTGCATTGTGGTTGGCACGAGATAAGGTCTGTATCCTATGTCCAGTCGCGCGTTTGAACGCGGCTCGGTGGTTGGAAGCAAGCGGTTTGTTTTGTGTCTGGCTTCTGACACCTAGGCCGTCCATGCCACCAGGAGAAGTGTTCTTGGGTAGTGGGCAAAGTGGGCGACGGAAAAGCCGATTATTGTTGGCTAGTATTCCACAAGGGATACAGCGGTGAACCTTACCTGAATTGGCTTCACCGAGACGGGCCAATCATCGACCATATGAAATGAACCAACCGCGCTCGCGCGCGCCTCGGTGCTGTGGGCGCCAATCATTCTACTCGTCGCCAAATTGGCGATGAGTACTGACTTCGCCGCCACCGTCAATGGAGAGCCTCGCGCGCAAAACTGAATTCGCCGCGTTTTTCAGTTCGCGCGGCGATGTTGCCGGATCAGGAATCCATATAGCGACCAGCCTGCGCACCAAGGGCTATCAAAGCCACGTTCGGGCCTGATTCTGGTATCGATCATTAACCCGTGAAACGTGGCATGAGCGCAACTCTCGACGTCGAGAGTACGGCGCAGGCATCCTAACCGGTGTCGCGCCACCCTATTCCTAAGCCGCGATAAGTAGCTTTAGAGCGCGCCCATTCGTTTGGCGGCGCTGGCCCTACTCCTGGCTACCTAAACAGCAAGGGCCCTCAGCGGCCTTCTGATCGAACAACCCTGCGGACAATCCACGCCCACCTTGCCGGTTGGCGGTGCGTTCAAAGGCGGCTCATTGGGCCGCAGGGTTTACCGCATTCACCCGTTGAGCCGAAAACCGGTTCATCATCATTGGAGACTTGAATGTTTAAGAGTGTAAAGAACGACGGCCGATTGGCCGAACTCGACCAAGCGGTCGCAACGGCCGCAGCGGCACTGGTCGAGACCAAGGCCGCAACCCGTGTGACGTGGGATAAAGTCAAAGACCTACGTGCCGCGCTCGAGGATGCCCCCGACAGCCCCGCACTGGTCGCTGGGTTGAGCGAGGCGTCATCGGCGCACCGTGAGGCCCGGGCCCAGGATGAGGCCGCCCACGAGGCCCAAGGCTGCTGAAGTGGCATTGGTGGCAGCCCGGGAAACTCCGGTGCGTGCCGAGCTGGCGAAAACGTTGCAAACTCGGCGGCGGCGGATAATGGCGCTGAGGAACGAAGTTCTTCCTGCTCTTCGCGAGCTTGGGTCCGAGCTGCTCGAGACGCATCACAATAATATTGCTTTCAGTCTCCCGGGTGCAGGACGGCAAATGCAGCGGGAACTGTTCGAGCGTCTCTCGTGGCTCGTCGAACATCTCGGCAACCCAGGTGGTCTAGATCTTTTCCTGCAGCACCTGGGCGACTATGCCGAGGGCGTCATCGACGGGTCTCAGCCGGCAAGCTTGGGGGCTAACCACTTACGGGATCAACGCCTGCTCAAGGCAAGCTAAACACCAATCCGGCGTTGCTGGCGCCGGTTTGACTGGCGATGTGAAGCCGGGAGTTCAGCTCCCGATCACATCGTCTCTTTATTCAACACAGCGACGGCGCTCAGGGGTTTTGTTGCATCTACCCTGAAAGTGCTGGCGCGAAGGAGCGCCCTGAGCCAGATCTTCCTTTCACCTCACGGTGTCTGCTGGCCGGGGCGCTACCTATTGCGCTGTCATTCGTGGCGGCGTCACAGCGGCTCCCGCAGTTTCGGAAAATTCTGCGGGGGTCCGCTTCCTTCTTTTCAACAATCAGTACTTTCTTGGAGACTAAATATGAGTTCATTTTGGAACTGGGGCCCGCATCATCATAGTGGGCTGCCAATCACTACCGGCCTTGCCGACACATCCGCATATGGTGGCACGCACGATCCTGAGACGGGTCGCGACGTGCGTTATCATTCGCCTGGACAGCGCAGCAGCTACTTGGCCCGCATCCAGGCTTGGACCCGGCCAGCCTTCCGCCTGTTCAGGATCCCAATCGCATCCCTGCTTGGGACGACTGCTCGACGATCGACGGGGCGCCGGCTTCTCTGCAGCGCAAGTACGAGCGCATCGCGGAACAAGCTGCGTTACTCTAAGGATCCGATTGCCTCGGTGCAGCGTCGCTTGCCGACCAAGCCCGGTCGCCAAGCCGGAGCCAGCAATTTCGCTGTATCGAAGCTCGATACATGAGTGCGGTCACGTCCTCGCATGCTTCGTCTTCGATGTGCCTGTTGCTCAGCATGACGTTGATCAAGGACGGCGACCGGCTCGGTCACATCAAGCACGCCGACCTACCAGACAGTGAGGCGCATCTGTCCATTCTTCTCGGCGGACGAGCGGCTGAGATTGTTGAGTTCGGCAACGAGCGCACCACTGGGTGTGAGACCGACATGCAGGACGCCCGGGCCATGGCCAAGCGGTTGGCTGGTGATGGGGCCGAAGGATTGATCGAGAAGATGCTTGCTCGAACCGTCGATACGCTACGGGGGGAACGGGATGCTGTGCGTTACCTTGCTTATGAACTGGTTCGTAGGCGTCAGATTGACTTCGATGATATCGATCTTGCGATTGATCGCGCGTTCACACGGGCACAGGCAACTGTAGCAAAAGCAGTACCGGCGAAGGCCCGCGTCAGTCGAACCTATAACATGCATAACCCCGCAGACCTTGCTGCTTGGAACGCGAAGCAAGGACGCGCACCTGACGCCGATCCGATTGGCTATGCACCTGGATATATTTCGAGAGTGAACAAGTAATGATTACACGTATTAAACAAGAACGAACAGATTAAACAGAAACGTAAACGCAAACAAACTGATTGGGACAAGCTCATCGAGCAGTTCGAGCGGGACTACAATTACCAGACCAACCATCTCGAACTGCGTGAGCGACGCGACCGTCGCGAGCGGCGCCGCCCACATTCCTGAAGCAGCGGCGGCACCCGGGAGTGCCTTTGGCTAAGTCCGCGAAAGGTACTCCTTGACCACCCCCCGGTCGCGAGGCCCCCGGCATCCGAACTCCATTAGTAACAACATGCGTTTTATAGGCGAAAGGCGAATAAATGCCTAACGGTTTGTCATTGAACGGGTGCTGCAAAAGCACTTGGATACAGCATCAGCACATTGCATAAGCATCGAAAGAATGGGGCTTTTAAGCCTCTCAGCGACGGTTCCTACAACTTGGAAGCCGTGCGCGCCGGTCTCCTGAAATTCACGGTTCCCAATGCCGAGCACAAGGGCAAATTGGGCCCCAGGCGAAAGGTCAGAGTCAAATTAGACCAGATTGATGCTGAGACGCTGACCGACATTAAGAAACTACTCGAGAGCGAGGGTTTCGATACGTCTGGCGGTCTAACCCGAGTTGGTCAAGGCCGTTGAAGGCATTGCTCGGGCGCACACCCGGATGTTTGCTCTAGCAATCAAGCGCGGGGAGTACGTCAAACTCGCGGATGTGCAGCAGACTGGCCTGCGCATTGCAATCGGATTCCGACGCGCAATAGAAAACATCCCCGCGAGGCACGCTGACATCATGGCGGCGGCGCTCGCCTGCGACCCTCACGCATTGAAACAAGAAATGGCGCGGGTGATCAAAGAAACTTTAGACGGCCTTGCAACAACTGTGGGGCCGGCATGATGGAAAAGGGTCGCCCAACACAACAAATTGACGGATTTTATGATTTCCTTCCGCGATCTGCCCGAGGGGTTCATATGGCCACCCAGATGTTGATCCGGGCCCCCGCACCGCAAGCCCTGATCTGGTTGAGCGGGCCATTGCTGCCTATCAGTTCACCCGGCCGGATACCCGCTTTGCCAACTAAGATTCCGCTTCTCGCGGATGTTCGAGTGGTGAAGGGACGCCACCACCGGCCAAGTCACGGCTAGTTGGGCTGGCAGCGCTGACGATCTTCAAGGCCACCTTTGCAAGTCCGTCTATTCCTAACGCTTTCGCGGCTCTCGGTGTTAGATCAATGATCTCGCCCGCGAACAAATGGGCCGCGATCATTTATTCGTACTAATACTGAGCGCCCGTTCCCCTTGTTAGTTAACGGCGACTA
>CAVSCN010000009.1:0-56376 GCA_963726425.1 uncultured Actinomycetota bacterium
CCGGCGCTGCCCGGGCGGCCGCAGCACGACCGGTCCGGCGGGATGCAGGCGATCATCGACGCGGCCGGCCGGGATATTGCCGCGCTGCAGCACGCGGGCGCGGACGGGCTGCTGTTCTGCAACGAGGCCGACCTGCCGTACGAGCTCGGCGTCCAGCCGGAAGCCGTGGCGGCGATGGCGGCGGTCATCGGGGCGGTCCGGAGCGAGATCTCCCGGCCGTTCGGGGTAAACCTGGTCTGGGATCCCGTCGCGAGCCTGGCGGTGGCGCGGGCGACCGGCGCCAGCTTCGTGCGCGAGGTGTTCACCGGCGGGTACGAGAGCGACCTCGGCGTCATGCGGCCGGACTTCGGCGCGATCGGCGCCTACCGGGCCGGGATCGGCGCGAGCGAGGTAGCTATCTTCGCGAACATCACCCCGGAGTTCGCCAGTTCATCAGGGCACCGCGACATCGCGGCGCGGGCCAGGAGCGCGGCTTACCTGGGCGTCGACGTGCTGCTGATCAGCGGCGCCATCACCGGCGAGCCCACCCGGCTGAGGTGGCTGCGGCAAGCGAAGGCGGCCGTGCCCGGCACCCCGGTGCTGGCGAACACCGGCGTCACGGCAGCCACCGTGGCCGCGGTGATGGCGAGCGCCGACGGGGCGATCGTCGGCACGGCGCTGAAGGCCGGAGGAGTCACCTGGAACCCGGTGGACCCGGTGCGCGCCGCCGAGTTCGTACGAGCGGCGCGGCAGGCCCGGCAGAGCGCGGTGAATGCCCTAGTGGCCCGCAGCACCCTCCTGTACTTCGTCAGTGACCTGCACGGCTCCAGCCTGTGCTTCCGCAAGTTCGTCAACGCGACGCAGGTGTACAAGCCGACCGTGCTCGTGCTCGGCGGGGACGTCGCGGGCAAGGCCATCCAGTCGATCGTGCGCGGGCCGAACGGCGTGTGGCGGTGCAGCTTCATCGGCCAGCGCTATGAGCTGACCGAGGGCGCTGAGCTAACCGAGCTGGAGCGGATGATCGCCGACCACGGCTACTACCCGTACCGGGCCGAGCCGGGGGAACTGGAGGCGATGGAGGCCGAGGGCGCGCTGGACGAGCTGTTCCTGCGGCTGATGCGCGAGCGGCTCGCCGAGTGGCTCGACATCGCCGACACCCGGCTGCGGCCCAAGGGCGTGCCGCTGTACCTGATGCTCGGCAACGATGACCCGCCGGAACTCGGGCAGCTGCTGGACCAGGCGCCGTGGGGCGTGCACGCCGAGGGCAAGGTGGTCCCGGTCGACGACGAGCACGAGATGATCAGCTGGGGCTACGCGAACACGACCCCCTGGCACACCTACCGCGAGCAGACCGATGAGCAGCTCGCGGTCGTCTACGCCGGGCTGGCGGACAAACTCGAACGCCCCGAGCGCGCGGTCTTCAACCTGCACCCGCCGCCGTACGACAGCCAGCTCGACGACGCGCCGGCTCTCGACGAGGACCTCCGCGTGCAGGCCAGCCTCGGCCAGGTCCAGTACAAGGCCGTCGGCAGCACTGCGGTGCGCGCGATCGAGGCGGAGCGCCAGCCCCTCGTCGGGCTGCACGGCCACATCCACGAGTCGTCCGGCATCCGCCGGCTCGGCAAGCGCAAGAGCCTGATCCTCAACCCCGGCAGCGACTACTCCACCGGGGCCCTGAACGGCGCGCTGGTCAGCCTCGGCAAGGACCGGGCGGACGCGCAGCTGGTGCGGGGCTAGCGATGACCGGCGCGGACGTGCTGGTCGCGATCGACGTGGGAACGTCAGGTGCGCGCGCCTCAGCGTTCGACGTTACGGGCGCGCCGGTGCAAGAGACGCGGCGGTCTTACCCCACGTTCCTGCCGGCCGAGGGCTGGGCGGAGCAGGACGCCCGGCGCTGGCAGTCGGCCGCGCTGTCGGCGCTCGGCGCGCTGGTGCGGGCGCTGGGCCCGCGCCGCCGCATCCACGCGGTCGCGGTGACCGGGCAGTGCCCGAGCGTAGTGCCGCTGGATGACCGGGACCGGCCGCTGCGCGCGGGCATCATCTACCGCGACAACCGGGCCGTCGCGGAGGCGGCCGCGATGGGGGAGCGGTTCGGCGAGCAGGCGCTGCACCAGCTCACCGGGCACGTGCCGGCCGCCTTCCACGTCGCGGCCAAGGTGCTGTGGCTGCGCGCGCACGAGCCGCGCGTCTTCGCCGCGACCCGCCGGTTCGTGCAGCCGACCGACTACGTGGTGCTCGGGCTGACCGGCAACGCGACCACCGACTGGTCGATGGCCGCGGCCACCGCGCTGCTCGACCTGCGCGCCCGGCGCTGGGCCGCGGGGCTGCTGGCCGGCCTTGACCTGGACGCGGCGACGTTCCCCGCGGTGGTCCCGTCCTGGAGCATCGCCGGGGAGATCCGCCAGGCGCTCGCCCGCCGCCTCGGGCCTCCCGGCCGGCCTGCCGGTGATCGCCGGCGCGGGGGACAGCATCGCGTGCGCGCTCGGCGCCGGCGTCACCGGCGCGGGCCCGGTCAGCGAGATGGCCGGCAGCTCCAGCTGTTTCAACTCGGTGATCGCCGAGCCGCTCGCGGACCCGGACGTGACCCACTACCCGAGCATCGTGGCCGCCGACGGCTACGTCACCGAGGTCGGGATCAACACCACCGGCGAGGCGCTGGACTGGCTCGCGCAGATCTTCTACGCCGGCTCGGCGCGGGCGCCGCGCGCGGCCGACTACGAGCGGATCGAGCTGGCCGCGGCCGCGGCGCCGCCGGGGCCGGCGGGCTGCTGTTCGCGCCCGTGCTCGGCGACGGCGAGCGGGACGACCCCGCGCTGCGCGGCGCGCTGACCGGGCTGTCGCTCCGGCACGACCGCGGCGCGGTCGCGCGGGCGATGATGGAGGGGATCGCGTGCGGCGTCCGCGACCGGCTGGAGATTCTCGGCCGGGCGTCGGCACCCGCCACGGAGCTGCGGGTGTCCGGCGGAGGAGCGGCCATGGCGGTCTGGAACCAGATCAAGGCCGACGTCACCGGGATCCCGGTGGTGCGGGTGGCGGGCGACTGCACGGCGGCCGGGGCGGCGCTGCTGGCGGGTCTCGGCGCCGGCGTGTACCGGGACGCGGCCGAGGCCGTCGCGGCCGGGTACCGGCCGGCCGGACGCTGCGAGCCGGATCCGGCGAGCCGCGCGCAGTACGAGGACCTGCTATGCGCGGTACCGCGAGCTCCTCGGGTCGGCGGTGGTCCGGCCCGAGCCCGCCCCGGTCGCTTCCGGCCCCGAGCCGAAGGAGAACTGAGGTGCGGGCACGGCTGGCTATCAACAACTGCTTCGCGGTCAAGCGCTGGCCGCGGCCGGCCGACTGGGCGCCGATCGTCGCCGGCGAACTCGGCCTCGACCTGGTCGAGCTGTCGCTGGACCTGGTCGACGACGTCGAGAGCCAGGCCGGCCGCGACCGGTGGGCCGGCGAGCTCGAGGCCGCGCTCGGCCGGCACGGGCTGCGCGCGGAGACCGTGTTCACCGGGCTGGCCGCGTACTCGCTGAACCTGCTCATGCACCCGGACGGCGCGCGGCGGCGCGCGGCCATGAACTGGTACGTGAGCGTCGTGGACCTCGCGGCGCGGGTCGGCGCGCGCGGCGCCGGCGGTCACGTCGGCGCGATGAGCGTGCCCGACTGGTCCGATCCGGCCGCCCGGGCCGAGCGCTGGGCCGGGCTGCAGGCCGGGCTGACCGAGATCGCGGGCACGGCGCGGGCCGCGGGACTTGAGTACCTGCTGGTGGAGAACCTGGCCAGCCACCGGGAGCCGTCGACGATGGCCGGCCTGGAGACGCTGCTGGCCGACGGCGACGGCGATCATGTCCCGGTCCGGCTGTGCCTGGATGTCGGGCACCAGTGCGTGCCCGGCACTAGCGGCGCCGACCGGGACCCGTACGCGTGGCTCGGGCATTTCGGCGCCCGGCTCGGCGAGGTGCAGCTGCAGCAGACCGACGGGCTCGCCGACCATCACTGGCCGTTCACCCCGGAACGGAATGACGGCGGCCTCATCGAGCCGGGCCGGGTGCTCGACACGCTGGAGCGTGCCGGGACGGACGACGTGCTGCTCGTGCTGGAGGTGATCCCGCCGTTCGAGCAGGACGACGCGGATGTGCTGGCGGACCTGCGGTCATCGGCCGAGCAATGGCGGTCCGCCCTCAGGGAACGGGGGATGCGATGACAAGCGGCGTCGTTCCGGCTAATGGAATCAACATCCACTACCGGATCACCGGGTCCGGCGAGCAGACCCTGGTCCTGATCAACGGGGTCGGCGACGACCTGGATGGCTGGGCCAACCAGCTGGCCGACTTCGCGGCCGCCGGCCTGCGGGTCGTCAGCTACGACAACCGCGGCGTCGGTCAGTCCAGTCAGCCGCCGGGCCCCTACACCAGCGCCGGGATGGCGGCCGACCTGAAGGCGCTCGTCTCCGCGCTGGAACTGCCGGCGTTTCCATCTGGCGGGGGTGTCCATGGGCGGGGTCATCGCGCAGGAGTACGCCGTCGCCTGGCCGGGCGACCTTCGCTCGCTGGTGCTCGCGAACACGTTCGCGGTCGCCGACCCGTTCACGAGGGCGGCGTTCGACACCTGGGCGACCGTCGCGCAGGCCGCCGGCCTGGCCGTGATGATGGGCGTGCAGGCGCCGTGGATCTACAGCCCGGGGTTCTACGCCGCGCAGCCCGAGCGCGTCGCGGAACTGATCGCAGCCGCGGCGGCAAGCACTCAGCCGGCCGCGGCGTTCGCGGCCCAGATGGCGGCGCTGAATAACCATGACTGCGCGGGGCGGATCGGCGGCATTGCGATGCCGACGCTCGTGCTGGCGGCGCAGGACGACATCATCATCCGGCCGGAGCTATCGCGGCAGCTGTTCGACGCGCTCCCGGACGGCGTCGGCAGCTGGGCGGTCGTGCCCGGCGGTCACGCGGCCTTCTGGGAGGACCCGGCGCCCTGGAACCAGGCAGTGATCGACTTCGTCCGCGCGCACGGCATGTCCTGACCGGCGGGAGAGAAGGGCCAATGCTGACAATGTCGCTTGAGGAGAGGTTCGGCACCGTCAAGCCCGTGATCGCCATGGTGCACTTCCCCGGCCTGCCCGGCCGGCCGCGGCACGACCGCACCGCCGGGCGCGGCCTGCTGCTCGACGTGGTCGGCCGGGACCTGGAGGTGCTCCAGGACGCGGGCGTGGACGCGGTCCTGTTCTGCAACGAGGCCGACATCCCCTATCAGCTCGAGGTGGGCCCGGAGATCCCGGCTGCGATGGCGGCGGTGATCGGTGAGCTGCACCCGGCCCTCCGGATCCCGTTCGGGGTCAACATCCTGTGGGACGCGCGGGCCAGCCTCGCCGTCGCCCGCGCCACCGGGGCCAGCTTCATCCGTGAGGTGCTCACCGGTGTGTACGAGAGCGACATCGGCATGATCGCGCCCGCGCTGGGTGACCTGGCCGGCTACCGCGAGACGATCGGCGCGGGTGACGTCGCCCTGTTCGGCAACATCACGCCCGAGTTCAGCTCGTCGCTCGGCACCCGCACCGTCGCGGAGCGGGCGCGCAGCGCCAGCTTCCTCGGGCTCGACGCGATCCTCATCAGCGGGCCGGAGGCGGGAGTGCCGTTCGCCATGAGCGACCTGCGCGCGGCGAAGGACGCCGTGCCGCACACCCCGGTGCTGGCGAACACCGGCGTGACGGCGGAGCGGCTAGCCGAGACCCTGGCCGTCGCCGACGGCGTGATCGTGGGCACCAGCCTGAAGGTGGATGGCATCACCTGGAACCCGGTAGATCCCGCGCGGGCCCGCCGGTTCGTGGATACCGCGCGTGAGGTCCGCGCCTCGGCCAGCGCCGTCAGTTGAGCCAGGCCGTCAGTTGACCCGGGCCCCGGTCGAGGCCGTCATCCTGGACATGGACGGCCTGCTCATCGATACCGAGCCGGTCTGGCGCGCCGCTGAGGCCGAGGTGTTCGCGGACCTCGGCATCCAGCTGACGGAGCGCGACCTGCTCGACGGGACCGGCCAGCCGACCGAGGAGCTGATACCGATCTGGCGGCAGCGCCTGCCCGGCGCCTGCCGGGACCCCGCGGTGACCGACGCCGAGATCGCGGACCGGATCACCGACCAGGTCATCGGCTACGTCCGGGCCGAGGGCCAGCCGATGCCGGGCGTCGGCGAGGCGATCGCGCTGTTCCGCCGGTGCGGGCTCCGGCTCGCGATTGCCTCCTCGTCGTCGCGGCGGCTGATCGACGCCGTCTGCGACCGGCTCGGCCTGACCGGCATCGAGGTCCGGTGCTCCGGGCAGGAGGTCGCCAGCGGCAAGCCGGCCCCGACGTCTACCTCGCCGCGGCCGCCAGGCTGGAAGTGGCCCCTGTGCACTGCCTGGCGATCGAGGACTCGCCGAACGGGCTCGCGTCGGCCAGATCGGCCGGCATGCGCTGCGTGGTAGTGCCCGACCCGCTGCTGGCGGCCGACCCGCGCTTCCGGAACGCGGACCTGGTCATCGGCTCGCTCACGGCGCTCGGCGCGGCCGAACTGCGGGCACTCGGTGCTGACGGCTGCTAGCCATAGGTCGGCTCTTGCGGCCAGCCCGCCGGGGAGTCCTCCCAGTCCTGCTGCCTGCCGTAGACGCTCAGGTCGAGGATGTTGTGGATGAACATCACCCGGTCCACGCCTCGGGCTGTCGTCGAGTAGGTGCGGTACACGTCGTCGCCGTCGCGCAGGAACAGGCTGAGCATGAAGCCGTCGTCGGCACCGCTGTCCGTCGCGAACGACGTGCCGTGCGACGAGACGAACGGCACCGTCCAGCCCTTCTCCTTCTTGTACGGCTCGATCTGGCTGAGCGGCATATTGGAGACGGTCGCCCAGCTGACGCCGCACTCGGCCAGCGTGTCCAGATCGGTGACGCCGTTCGTGAACGCGGTGCAGCCGGGACAGAACGTGTCCGGGCCGCGGTCCATGAACTGGTAGACGGCGAGCTGCTCGCGGCCCTCGAACAGGCCGGCCAGGGTCTTCGGGCCGTCGGTGGAATCGAATACGTAAGTGTCGCTGAACCGGACCATGGGCAGCCTGCGGCGGCGGGCCGCGAGCGCGTCCTGGGCGCGGGTGGCCTCCTTCTCGGCGGCGAGCAGCTCGGCCCGAGCCTGCTCCCATTCCGCGGCCGACACGATCGGTGGTTTCGCCATGCTCGCCATCTCCAGTGGTGGGAAGCGGATATCGGATGCCTGACTCAGACTGACCCCGCGGACCGAACTAATCGGCCGTCGGCAAATTCGCATCTCGGGCCGCGACCAGGCTGGCCGGACATCACGACGGTGCGGGGGTCATCGAGGTGCGCGCGGGCTCCGGTGTCCAGCTCGTCAAGTCGGACGCGCTGGCGAGCCCCGTCTCCAGTACCTGCGGGCGCATGCTTTGCACCAGGTCGAGCCGGCTGGTCCGGCGGCAGTTACCGGGCGGGTACATCTGCACTGTGGCCTCCACCCCGACATCTGCCAGTCCGGCCTGGCGGAAAGGCTCCGGGACCCGGCGGCCGATCCGCGGGTCGGCGCCGTTGCGGCGGAAGGCCCGCGTGAAGACCTGGCAGAGCCGGGCGAAGGCTGGGTGGGGCGGATAGCACAGCGCGTGCCCGGTGTCGGGCTCCATGGACGCGATCCAACCGCCGGGCCTGGCCAGCCGCACCATCTCGGCCGCCACCCCGGCGGGGTCGGGGAGGTTCACCAGGAGGGTGCGGGCGTGCACCACGTCGAACGAGCCCGTCGGCAGCCCGGTGGTCCTGGCGTCGGCGGTGATGATGTCCACACCACGCAGCCCTCTCGCGGCGGCGAATTCGGTCGCCATGGCGGCGTGCGCCGGGTCGGCGTCCAGGCCGACGACCCGGCCTCCCGGTGCGACTCGCCCGGCCAGCAAATCCAAGATCCCGCGCGGGCCGCAGCCGAGATCGATCGCAGCCTGGCCGGGCCTCAGGCTGACCCGGTCCAGCAGCACCGCGTTATCGGCGGCCAGATCCTCGGCCTGACGTTGCAGCCGGGCGCTCTCCCCGACGCTGCTGCCCAGTGCATAGACCGCGTGGGCGTCCTGGCCGTTGTGTGCCCGTTGCCGCGCCGATGGATTCGGCCACGCCGGACCTCCTCGCCTCCAGGCTGCTGGGCCGACCACACGGCAGATCCTTGGTGTCACCGCCGACCGATAGCGACGATCCGCACGCCGCGGCGGCGCGGCGGCCGGCCGGACTGGCCGCGGTCCTTCACATTCCGCGCCGGAAGGGTAAGGCTGATACCGGAGCCAGAACGGCGGCGGGGCCATCGAAACGCGCGGGGACGGAGCGGTGAGATGGCAGCAGTGGATCGCCGGGTACGGGCATGGGCATGGCTTGTGCGCGAGCAAGGCTCGGTCGGCACCAAGAGCGAGGCCGAGGTCATCGCCATGCAGTCGCGTGGCACCCCGGACAGCCGGCTGATGAACCTGATCTTCGGCACGGTGCAGCCGGGCACGGCGGTGCGCGATGAGAGCATTCCCGGCCCGGCCGGGGACATCCCGGTCCGCGTCTACCAGCCGGTCTACACCCGGTCAGGGCCGCGGCCGCTGATCCTCGACTTCCATGGCGGCGGCTTCGTCTTCGGTGACCTGCGGATGACGGACTGGCTGTGCAGTTCGGTCGCGACCCGGGTGGACGCGGTCGTGGTCTCGGTGGACTACCGGCTCGCGCCGATCCACCGGTTCCCGGCCGCGGTGGAGGACTGCTACGCGGCACTGGAGTGGGCCGCGGCGAACGCGGCCGTACTCGGCGCGGCCGGACCGGCCGATACCGCGCCGCCGCGGATCGCCGTGATGGGGGAGAGCGCGGGCGGCAACCTCGCCGCGGTGGTATGCCTGCAGGCCCGTGACCGCGGCGGCCCGGCGATCAGCCATCAGGCGCTGCTCTACCCGCCGGTCGACCTGACCCGGATGCCGCCGGGCGCCGTCTGGTCGCTGATCATCAACGAGGCGGAGATGACCGCGTACCGGCGGCTCTACCTTGGCGACGCCGATCCGGCGGACCCGAGGGCGTCGCCGTTGCTCGCCGCCGATCACGCCGGCCTGCCGCCGGCGCTGATCCAGGCCGCCGAGCACGATCCGCTCCGGCACGACGGTGTCCGGTACGCGGCCGCGCTGCGAGCCGCGGGCGTGCCGGTGCGCTTCACCGAGTACGTCGGCATGCCGCACGGGTACCTGAACTTCCCCGGCCTCTGCCGCGGGGCGCCGCAGGCGCTGACCGAGATCTGCGCGGAGCAATCAGCCGCGCTACGGCAGCCGGTCACTGCAGCCGGCTGAGCCCGCGACCGGGCCGGTCGCGGGCGGGGCGGCGGGTCACTGGACTTCGTAGCGGAGGTGCACGGCGCCCTCGCCGTGGATGGTCTCGATGCACCGCAGGCTGGCCCGGCCGGCGCCGAACAGCGGAATGCCGCGGCCCAGCAGGACCGGCCGCACGTGCAGCACGACCTCGTCGTCACCGGGGGCGGCGATGAGACAGGTCGGCATGTCGGTCAGCGGGAGCTGCCGGTCCGGTTCGGCTGCTAGACGAGTGCTGCTTGACGGGTGGAGCGCTTTGCCGGACTCAGGCATGCAGGGTGGGCCGGTAGATGAGCTCCTGGGTGTGGCCGTCGAGCGTCCGGCGCTCGATCAGCTCGAGGTCGAAGTCGGCCGCATCCTGGAAGATCGGGTCCAGCCCGGTCTGGCCGGTGATCACGGGGAAGAGCGTCACCTGGACACGGTCGACCAGGCCGGCGGCCATCAGCGCCCGGTTCATCGACAGGCTGCCGTGCGAGCGCAACGGTACCTCGGACTCTTCCTTGAGCCGGGCGACGACGTCGACGGCGTCACCGCTCACGACGCTGGCCGGCCAGTCGAGGGGTCCTTCCAGTGTGGTCGACACCACCGTTGCCGGCAGGCTCCTCATCTGCGTGACCCATGGGTCACCCACCTCGGGCTCCTCGGTGCTCGAAGCCAGCATCCGCGCGAACGCCCGATACGTGTTGGCCCCGAAGACCATCCGCTGCTCCTCGCTGTACAGGGCCAGGCGGTGGTCGAGGAGCTCGGGGCCTTGCTTGCCCCAGTAGCCGGTCCAGTTGCCGCTAGCGGCACCGAAGCCGTCGAGGCTGGAAAAGACGTCGAATGTGTAGGTAGCGGTCATGATGCTCTCCTCGAGTGCGGTTGATCGCGAGCCCCGGATCAAGCGGGGCCCCGGTGCCCGCTCGCTCGTAGTAAGGCTGGCCAGCCTGCCGGGCCGGCCGGGCTACCGTCAGGCCGGCTACGCGGGAGTCAGGTGCAGGTAGATGACGCCGTTGTCGTACAGCTGCCCGCCTGCTCGCGCCCACGTCGACTCCCGGCTGCCCGGTTCGAACAGCCGCGGACCCGCGCCCCTGGTCACCGGGTACATGAACAGGTGCAGGTCATCTACCAGCCCGTCCTCGAGCAGCGCCCGCACCAGGGTGCCGCTGCCGCTCACGTACAGCGCGGCGGACTTGTCCTTCAGGCTCTGGATCTTGCCCGCGTCGTACCCGCCGAAGATCTCCGAGTTCCGCCACGTCGGTGTCGTGAGCGTCGACGACACCACGTACTTCATCGTGTCGTTGAAGAACGGCGCGCCCGGATCTTCGGCCGCCGTGCGCGTGGACCACGCGGGCTCGAACATCTCGTAGGTATTGCGGCCGAGCAAGATGCCATCGCAGCCCGCCATCGACGCCGCGATTGCCTCGCCCATCCTCGGATCCCACCCGAAATCAGCGGTCCAGGTCGGAGCGTCGATCGCGCCGTCGAGGCTGATGAACTCGTGTACTCGGATCGCACCCACTTCGTACCTCCTTCTCCCTGATAGCTGTGACAGCGGCGGCGTTGGCCAGCGTAACCGGCGACAGGTCCGTCTGGCTGGTCCAATTGCCCGCGCATAAATGAGTCCAATTCAGCCGGCTCCGGTAGCGTCCGGTCAGTGGATCTGGACATAGAGCTCAGGCCGGGTATCCCCCGGCGCCGCCAGCTTGAAGACGCTCTCCGGGTGGCGATCAGGTCCGGCCGGCTGGAATCAGGGTCGCTGCTGCCGCCCAGCCGGGACATGGCCGACGAACTCGGCGTATCGCGCGGCGTGGTCGTCGCCAGCTACGCCCAGCTCACCACCGAGGGGTACCTGACCACCCGGCGGGGTTCGGGCACCAGGGTCGCGCAGCTGTCTGCGCCGGGCCTGCCGCCCGCGCGCCGCCAGCTCAGCGCGTCGCCGGAGTACAAGTACGAGCTGCGGCCGGGGCTCGCCGACTATCACGCGTTCCCGCGGGCCAGGTGGAAGGCGGCGCTGAGCCGGGCCCTGCGGGATCTGCCCGACGGGCGGCTGACCTATGCGCAACACGCGGGCACGCCGGAGCTCAGGAACGCGGTAGCCGGCTACCTGGCCCGGATGCGCGGGGTGGTGGTCGCGCCCGAGCACGTCGTGATCTGCTGCGCGGCGTCCCAGGCGCTGACCGTGCTGTGGCACGTACTGCGGGCCCGCGGCGCGCGGCGCGTCGCCATCGAGGACCCGGGCTGGCGCTGGCAGCGGTACACGGTCGAGCACGCCGGGCTGGAGGCGGTGCCGGTGCGGGTGGACGAGCACGGGATGGTGGTGCCCGAACTCGCGGCCGCCGACGTGGACGCCGTCGTGATGACGCCGGCCCATCACTACCCGACCGGCGTGGTCATGACGCCGCAGCGCCGCGCGGCGCTGATCGCCTGGGCGCGCGAGCGCCGGGCGCTGGTCGTCGAGGACGACTACGACGTCGAGTACCGCTTTGACCAGCACCCGATCTCGGCGCTGCAGGGCCTGGCGCCCGATCTGGTGGCATTCGTCGGGACTACCAGCAAGACGCTCGCGCCCGCGCTGCGGCTGGCCTGGCTGGTGCCGCCGCTGGACCTGATCGACGACGTGGAGCACGAGCTGCTCGTCACGGGCGTGACGCCGCCGACGCTCGACCAGATCGCGATGGCGTCGTTCATCGAGGACGCTGCCCTCGAACGGCACCTGCGCGCGATGCGCCGGCACTACCGGGCGAAACGCAAGGTGCTGATCGACGCGCTCGGCCGGCATGCTCCGGACGTGCGGGCCGGCGGCACCGCGGCCGGCCTGCACCTGGTGGCCTGGCTGCCAGACGGCGCCGACGAGCGGGCGACCGCGATACGGGCCCGCGAGTCCGGGGTTGGCCTGCACGAGCTGCACCGGCACTGCACCACCCTGGCGCCGTCGCCGCCCGCGCTGCTGCTGGGCTTCGCGCTGCCCAGTGTCTCGGACCTCGAAGCGGCGACCAGGCTGATCGCCGCCGCCGTGTGCTGACTGACCCAGCCCAGCCGCTCGACTGCGGCGGGATTCTGCTGGCGCCACTGCAGAATCCCGCCACCGTCATGCAAGCCGGTGTCGATACTGCGGCGCAAAGCCGCATCTCGGGCATATTGCGCTCAGGCCGGCGGCGTGGTGTCCCGGCCTTCGAGCGCGGCGATCCTCAGCTCGAGCTGGTCGATCCGGTGCCGGAGTATCTCCAGCTGCGCGGCGTCGCCTAGCCGTCGCTCGGCGGACCGGCGCAGCCGCGGCGAGGCCTCGGCCCGGCCGGCGACGACCGTCAGCGGGACCAGCCGCTGCGGGTCCGTGCGGACCGTCGACCAGCCGGGACGGGATCTGATTGGTCCGGTACCAGCTGCGCAGGGCGGCCCGGGATACGCCGGTGTCGGCGGCCGCCCGCTCCAGCGTCACCCAGTCGGAGCCCTCGAGCTGGGCGTGCAGCTCGAGCTCGACGTCCCAGTCGTCGAGCCGGTCTTCCCAGTCCATGAGCCGGCACCTCCTCCTCTGGACGCTCTGACCCTATTAATAGCATGGTATTGACTGGGTCGACTAGCCGTGGAGCAGGCTGGTGGTCATGTTCGAGCGATTCACCACCCGCGCCCGGCAGACCGTCGTCCAGGCTCAGGAAGAAGCCCGCCGGCTGCGCCACAACTACATCGGGACCGAGCACGTACTGCTCGGTCTCCTGGGCGACCCCGAGGGGCTCGCCGCCCGCGCCCTGGCCGGCTTCGGCATCACGCTGGACGGCGCCAGGGACGAGGTCGCCGCCCTCGTCAAGCCCGGCGACAAGGCGATGAGCGGGCACATCCCCTTCACCCCGCGCGCGAAAAAGACCCTGGAGCTGGCGCTGCGGGAGGCGCTGCAGCTGCACCACAACTACATCGGCACCGAGCACATCCTGCTGGGGATCATCCGGGAGGGCGACGGCGTCGGCGCCCGGGTGATAAAGCAGCACGCCGATCTGCTCGCGGTCCGTTCGGCGGTGCTCGACGAGCTGAACTCACTCCGGGTCGAGACGACCCCGGCCTGGCGCTGGCTGCGCCGCCGGAGCGGCGGCGGCGAGCCCGACCTGGTGTCGGCCGTCGAGCAGTCGACGCTGAGCGCCACGCCGGCCGCGGACACCACCCTGACCGAGGCGGCCCGGCTGGCCGGCGCCCGGCCGGTCGGCTCGCATCACCTGCTGCTGGCGGCCCTCACCGACCCCAACACCGCCGCCGCGCGCGCGCTGAGCGGGCTCGGCGTGGATCTGGACCAGGTGCGGGACGCGCTGAGCGGAGCGGACGTCGCCGGCACCAGCGACGAGCAGCCCGAGGAAGCCGGCCGGCGGCAGATGGTGATTCACGTGACCGGCGATCGGCTGACGATCGAGGCGGCCGACCCGCTGATTCTCGACGCCGGTCAGGCTGCGCTGCGGGCGGTGACCGGCAAGCCGGATCGGGACGGGACGATCCGCGGCGACCAGCCGGTAAGCGACAGCCTTGCGTCCGTCTGGCAGGCGCTGCACAACAGCCTCGGGGTCATCGAGCGGCGCGCGACCCTGCCAGCGGAATCTTCCGGCAAGACCGGAGACGAGGCGGCCTAATAGAACGGGGGCCGGCCGGCGACGGGCAGCCGCGATCAGGTCAGGCCGGGCTCCGGCGCTGCCAGCGGCTGCCTGCCGCCGTGCAGCTTCCACCCCGGCAGCCAGGACAGCCAGCCCGGCAGGTACCACGTCCGCTCGCCGAGCAGCGCGATCGCCGCGGGCACGAGGATGCCGCGCACGGCGGTCGCGTCGATGAGGACCGCCACGGCGAGCCCGACACCGAGCGTCTGCACGTCGACGAACGACAGGGTCGCGAAGATCGAGAAGACCGCGACCATGATGACCGCGGCGCTGGTCACCACGCCGGCGCTGGCCGCGATCCCGTCGGTGAGGGCGTCGGTCGTCGGCATGCCCTGCAGGCACCGCTCGCGGATCCGGCTGAGGATGAAGACGTGGTAGTCCATGCTCAGGCCGAACAGGAGCACGAACATGAACAGCGGCACCCACTGCGCGATGCCGGCGCCGGGAGTGCCGCCGAACAGCCCGTGGAGCAGGCCGTCCTGGAAGATGAGCGTGATCACGCCGTAGGCCGCCCCGACGGACAGCAGATTCAGCACGATCGAGACGAGCGGCAGCCAGAGCGAGCGGAACGCGATCATGAGCACCAGGAACGCGAGGCACGCGACCACCGCGAACACTACCGGCGTGTGCGAGCGCAGCGTCGTGCTCCAGTCATATGTCGTTGCGGTGTTGCCCGTGACCGCGTAGCTGACCCCGCTTACCTGGCCGAGAGTCTGCGGCAGTACCTGATCGCGGAGCGTCAGCAGGGCATTCTCGGATTCGCCGGATGTGCCGTCGCCCGCCAGCGGCACGTCAACCAGCAGCCCTCGCCCGTGTGCCACCCAGGTCGCCGGTAACCGGCGCGCGGATCGGGCCGCTCGCCGACGCGCGCTGCTCGAGCTCAGCCAGCGCCGCGTGCGTGGCCGGGCTGGAGACCTGCGGTCCGGTCACGACCACCTCGGCCGGCGTCGGGCTGCCGGGAAAGGCGGCCGAGATCCGCGCCAGGGTCTGCGCCACCGGGGCATTGGCGGGCAGGTTCACGAACGGATTGCCCAGCCGCATGCCCAGCGCGGGCGCGGCCAGCACCAGCATCGCGATCGCGGCCGCGCCGCCCCAGATGACCGGGTGCCGCACGACGCGCCGGACGAGCGCGGCCCACAGCCGTGACGGGCGCGCCGCGGTACGGCGGCGACCGAAGAACGGGATCTTGCCGGCGTCGGCCCAGTCACCCAGCATCGACAGCAGCGCAGGCAGCAGGGTCAGCGAACCGGCGACCGCCACCCCGACGACGATGATGGTGCTGAAGGCCATGCCGGTAAACAGCTCGATCCCGCTCAGGAACAGCCCGGCCAGGGAGATCATCACGGTCAGACCGGACACGACGACGGCGCGCCCGGAGGTGGCCGCCGCTACGCGCAGCGCCTCGGCGGGCGAGCGGCCGGCCGCGCGCTCCTCGCGCTCGCGGCGCAGGTAGAAGAGGGAGTAGTCGACTCCGACCGCCATGCCGAGGATCAGCACGATCTCCGAAGTGCCGGACCTGATCGGCAGGAACCGGCTGGGTATCGCCAGCAGCGAGATCGTGGCGGCGACCGCGCTGCCTGCGAGCACGACGGGAATCCCGGCGGCGATCAGCGCGCCGAAGACGATCAGCAGCAAGATCAGCGTGATCGGGATCGCGGTGTACTCGGCCCGGCGGAAGTCCGACTCCAGCAGTGCATTCCCGGCCGCGCTCGCGCTGGCCGACCCGGCTTCGGCGACCAGCAGGCCGGGGTAGGCAGCCTGGACCTTCGCCACTGCGGCGAGGTCTGCCCTGACGGTCGTGTCGGCGCGCGCATGCGGCCCTGGCACCCGGAAGGTCACCAGCGCGCTGCGCCCGTCGGCCGAGATAAGTCCCGCGGTGCTGGCGGCGGTCTCGCTCGCGGCGGCACCACCCTGGCGACCAGGAACCGTGCCGCGCGGCGGCGACCCGGCGGCGCGGATGCCGGTTGCCGAGGCTGGCAGCTCGCTCAGCGCCGCCGCGACCGCGCGCACGGCCCGACGGATCTGCGGGTCGCTGGCATACGTGCGGCTCGCTGCTGCGGGTCCGGTGGCCTGGATCAGCACGGTCTCGCTGGGCGCCGTCGTGACGTTCAGCCGGTGCAGCGCCTGCTCGGCGAGCCCGGTCTGGCCCGGGTCGTATTGCTGCAGGCTCTGCGTGCCGAGCAGCTGACCGGCCAGGAAGGCGACGCCGACCAGGGCGAACCAGCCGACGACGGCGGTCTTGGCGTGCCGGGCGCTCCAGCCCGCGATGCGCTCGACGAGCGGCCCGCTGCGGCGGGCCGGCGACGGCGCAGCACACTCATCGGTCCTCGGGATCCTCGGTGAGACGGGGGATGAGTGACTACCCGGATCGACCCCGGTGAACCAGTGATCCAGTGACTCGGTGAGCGAGACAGTCGCCTCGCCGCAGGCGCGCAGCGAGCGCTACCGCACGAGCGCCCGCACCGGGATCGTCTCACGAAAAGCGCAGCTGCGGTGAAGTCTGCCGATATGCCGCGGCATCCGGGCCCGGCTGCGGCTTACCGCGCCGCGGCCTGGCGCTGCCGGAGCCGGTGCCGGGCGACGTTGACCTGGTTCGCGCAGCGGACGCTGCAGAAGTGCCGGCGCCCGTTGCGGGACATGTCGACGAACGCGACGTCGCAGCCGTCCCGGCCGCACACCCGCAGCCGGTGCCCGGCCCCGTCGTCGATCGCGTGCGCGAGCCCGGCCGCGGTCAGCGCCCTGCACCCGGGCGGCGAGGCCGGCGTGCACGGACACGTAGTGCAGATGGAACGGCTGGCCGGCACCGTGGCTGGTCAGCCGCGGGCGGCAGTCGGCGTCCCGTAGCAGCGCGTCGGCCAGCGCCGGCCTTGGCGGCCGCGGTCTCAGCGGCGAACACCGCGCGCAGGCGGTCCGGCCACGGCCGCAGCGCCCGCGCCTGCGCGGCGGAGCGGACCGGGCTGGTGCACGTCGTAGCTCGGCCAGCACCGCGCTCAGCGCCGGCGCGCTGGCGGACGGGTGGTTCACCAGCCAGGCGGCGATGTGCGCGCCCGCGTAGGTGTAAGTGTTGAACTGCACAAGACCATTACAGCACACTGAAGGGCACGCAGGTCCGGCGGGAGGAAGAGGCCGGCAGTGCGGCCCGACGACCGAGAGCGAGCGCAGGCCGGGACGGCGAGCACGTGGCCGCCCCGGTGCGCCCCGGCGGTTCGACGGCGCTGGCCAGCGGCCTCGCGGCGGTGATCATGTGGGGCCTCGCCCCGGTCGCGACCAGGGCGGCGGTCGCGCACCTGGCGCCGCTGCCGTTGCTCGTGCTGCGGATGAGCATCGCCGCGCTGGTCCTGCTGCCGTGGGCGGTGCCGATGCTGCGGCGGCGTGCGGCCGGATCCGGCTGCCGGACAGAGCCCGGCGGGATGCGGTCCGGCTGTCGCCGCCGGGGTGCTCGGGCTGATCGGCTACAACCTGCCGGTCACCGTCGGGCTGCAGTGGCTGCCCGCCTCGACGGCCGGGCTGCTGCTCGCCACCGAGCCGGTCTGGGTGCTCGTCCTCGAGTCGCACCTGTTCCTCGCGCGAGCGCCAGGCCGGTCGCGCGTGGCTCGGCAGCGCGGTCGCGCTAGGCGGCGTCGCCGTGCTGGCGGGTCCGGGCGCGCTGGCCGGCGCTGGCGGATACCGGGGCGCTCGCCGGCGCCGGCCTCGTGCTGGCCGGGACGCTCGCGTTCGGTGCGTACACGATCGTGCTGCGCCCGCTCAGCCAGGCCTACGGCGCGGTGCCGGCCACCGCCGCGTCTACTCTCGGCGGGCGCCGTCCCCTACCTCGCGTTCGCCGGCACGCTGTCCGCATCGCGGCTGGCGGCGCTGCCGGCGTCGGCGTGGGCCGAGCTGGGCTTCCTCGCCCTCGGCAGCACGGCGGCCGGGATGCTGATGTGGAATCGAGCCGTCCTTTCGGCGCGGAACGGCGAGCGTCAGCCAGCTGCTCTACCTGGAGCCGGCCGTGTCCGTGACCGGGGCGGTGGTCTTCCTCGGCGAGCGGGTGACCGCCGACGATGGCCGCGGGCGGAGTGCTCATCCTCGCGGGTCGTCATCGCCGCGGGCGACGGGCCATGAGCCGCGGTGCGGGCGCGCGCGTGGAACGCGGTAGGCGGGTAGTTAACGCCCAGCGAAGCTCGGGCCGTCAGGCCGGAGCCCGACCGAAGGTGACCCGCACGTGCCGCGTCCAGCGTCTCCCGCCGCACCGTTCCTGGCTGGCCGCCGCCGTTGCCGTCGCGGCCGATCGCCGTGACCGGCTGCAAGCTCCAGCTCGCCGACCGCGCGCCGAGCGCGGCCGCGCACGCCGCCGCGCACCACAAGGCGGCCGCACCGCAAGGACGGCGCACCGCAAGCCGTGCACCACAGGGTGCGCACCAGGCCGCGAAGCACGGCGGGCGATCGGTGGCCCTGGTCACCGAGCCGGTCGCCGGCTTCGCGCCGCTGTACCGGCTGATCGGCCAGGCGAGACACAGCATCGACGTGACGATGTACGAGTTCGCCGACGCCAGCCGCCGAGCACGATCTCGCCGCGATGGCCGCGCGCGGCGTGGTCCGTGCACGGGTGATCCTGGACCGCCGGGAGCACAGCCGGAACAGCAGCCGCCTACGACTACTTCCGGACCCATCGGGTCGCACGTCACGTGGTCGTCGTCCTCGTTCGAGTACACCCACCAGAAGACGGTGGTCGATCGACCAGGCCAGCGGCCGTCATCATGACCGCGAACCTGACCAGCGAGTACTACCCGACCAGCCGGGACTTCCTGGTCACCGACACGCAACCGCACCGACATCGCCGCGATCACGCGCGTGTTCGACGCCGACTTCGCGCACCGCGCGGTCACGCCGGGCGACGGCCGTGACCTGGTCTGGTCACCGACGGACGCGCAGCGGCACCTGCTGGCGCTGATCAACGGGGCGCGCCGGACGCTGCGGATCTACAGCGAGGAGATGGGCGACGCGACCGTCGATCGACGCGCTGGTCGCGGCAGCCAGGCGCGGCGTCAGCGTGCAGGTCTGCGGTGAGAACACCGACGGCGAGTACGACCGCGCGTTACGCGGCTCGCCCGCGCGGGCGTGCGCATCAGCTACTTCAGCTCGCCGACCGGCTTCTATATCCACGGCAAGGCGATCGAGGCCGACTACGGCACCGCCCGGGCGCAGGTGTTCATCGGCTCGGAGAACTTCTCCGTCCACCTCGCTCGACCCGCAACCGGGAGCTCGGCCTCATCACTACCGCGCACCCGATCCTCGCGTCGCTGGCCAGGACGTTCGCCGCGGACTTCGCCCGCGGCAAGCGCTGGGCCTGACGGCACGCCTGCCTAGGCCGACGGCATTCGGCGGGACAGTATCGAGGCGGCGGGTCAGCGGGGGACCGCGGTCGCGGCGAGCGCCCGGAACGCGTCGATGACGCTCTGCAGGTGCGCGTGCATCGCCTGCTCGGCCTGCTCCGGGTCGCGCGCGGTGATCGCCGCGACGATCGCCTCGTGCTGCGGCAGGGACACCGACGGCCGGCCAGGTACCAGGGACAGCGAGAACTGGTGCCGCACGGTCTGGTCGCGCAGCTGGCGCAGCAGCCGGGCCGCCGTCTCGTGCGCGGCGATGTCGCGGACGGTGGCGTGCAGCCGCGCGTTGAGGTCGCTGTAGGTCAGCAGCTCCGACTTCGCCGACCGCCGCGCGCATGTCCCTGGTGATCGCCCGCAGCATCGCCGCCTCGGACCTGGTGACCCGCTGCGCGGCCCTGGCGGCCAGCAGTCCTTCCAGCAGGATCCTGACCTCGGTGATCTCGATCGCCTCGGCGAGCGAGACGTCGCGCACCCTGGCGCCCCGGTTGTGCTGGAACTCGACCAGCCCCTGCGCCGCCAGTTCCTGCAGCGAGGCCCGCAGAATGAACCGGGACGTGCCGAACCGCTCGCACAGGTCGACCTCGACCAGGCGCTGGCGCGGCGCGAACTCGCCGGCCAGGATCGCCGCGCGGAGCGCGTCGGTAACGGCTGGTTTTGCGTCTTCGGGCACTGCGGAACTCCCCCTCGTGCTCGGGCCCTAGCTCGGCGCGGCGGCGTGCCGTGCGTGTGGAACGAGCTGGATCGTGGCCAGCCCCCACGCCTGTCCCTTGGCCCGCTCGGCCTCGGTCCAGGTGATGGGCTCCCAGTCCGGCGCGAACACCAGCCGGGCGCACGGGTTGCAGAGCTCGATCCGGTTCCCGCCCGGCTCGTAGACGTAGAGAAAGAAGGTCTGCTGGATCGCGTGCTTGTGCGGGCCGGTCTCGATGAACACCTGGCGGTCGATGCAGATGTCGGCGGCCTTCAGGATGTCCTCGCTGGTGTCGGTCGCGAACGCGATGTGGTGCAGCCGGCCGTTCGCCCCGGTCCAGTCGTTGGTGTACACGAGGTCGTAGGACTTCTGCGCGAAGTGCAGCCACTGGGCCGAGATCGTGCCGTTGTCGAGCCTGATCTGCTCGGTCACCCGGGCGCCGAGGGCCGAGCAGATGAACGCGCCGTTCGGCTCGGTCTCCGCGGCCAGGTAGTTGACGTGGTCCAGGCGGCGCACGCTGACCCCGCGCGCCGGGTAGGCCTGGGCCTGATTCTTGAGCGCGGGCTTCAGCTCCGCGGGCGGCCGGTACCACTCGGTCTCCCAGTACAGCTCGAGCTCGTGCCCGTCCGGGTCGCGGAACAGGTAGGTCGGGCCGAGGCCGGCGTCGCCGTCCTGCCAGCCGACGCCGAGGCCGGCCGCCTCGATCTCCGCCACCCGGCGCTGCAGCGCCTCCGGGCTCGCGGCGCGCAGCCCGGTACGGCCGATCCCGGACGTGCCCGCGGCGGTCAGCTTCAGGCTGTGGTGCTCGTAGTCGTCCCAGGTGCGCAGGTAGACCGAGTCACCGCTGGTGCCGTTCTCGGTGAGGCCGAGGACCTGGGTGAAGAACCACAGGCTCTGCTCGGGCTCAGGGGTCAGCAGCTCGACGTGGCCGAGGTGCGCGACGTCATGCAGCAGGGCTGTCATCTGCGGTCCTATCGATTCGGGTCGCGGGAACGACGGTCCCGTCGAAGAGCTTGCGGGCGGTGCGGATCACGCCCGCGCTGATCACCCGCGGCGGGCTCGCCGCCGGGTCGAGCTCGACCTCCACGGCCAGGTGCCCGGTGGGATGCTCGACGTCGACGACGTGCCCTTCGGCTGGGAACGCCGCGAGCTCCGCGCCAGTCCCGCCGGGGATGCGCAGTGCGGTGGCGACGGTGACCGCGCCGAGCACTCCGATCGACGGTGTGCAGCCGTTCCGGTATGAAGGTGCGGGTGCAGATCGCGCCGCCGTCGCGCGGCGCGCTGACCAGCGTGGTCTTCGGCACCGACAGCGCGCTGACGTCGCCGAGCCCCATCAGCTTCCCGGCCTGCAGCCGCAGCGACCGGATCCGCGCGGTCAGCGCCGTCGTCGGCCGCGAGCTCCTCGGCCGGCTCGTACCCGGTGATGCCGAGGTCGGCGGCCCGGGCGACGACGACCGGCATGCCGTTGTCGGCGCAGGTCACCTCGACGCCGTCGATCACGTCGATCGACGTTGCCGGTCGGCAGCAGGTGGCCGGTGGTCGAGCCCGCGGTGTCGGCGAAGCGGAGCGTGATCGCGGCCGCGGTGCCGGGCACGCCAGCGATGGCAGTGCTGCCCGCGTACTGCCGGCGCGCCGCCGGGAGTGGCGAAGACGGCGGTGACCACGCTGTCGGAGTTCGACCATCCGGATGCGGGTGGTGGTCGCCTCCGGCCCGGCCGCGATCAGCCCGCGCTCGGCCGCGAACGGGCCGACGCCGGCCAGGATGTTCCCGCAGTTCTGCTGGTCGGTGATCGTCGCCTGCTCGACGCCGAGCTGCAGGAACAGGTAGTCGACGTCGGCGTCGTCGCGCGGCGAGCGGCGAGATGACGGCGACCTTGGAGGTCAGCGGGTGCGCGCCGCCGAGCCGTCGATCTGCAGCGGGTCACCGCTGCCCATGATCCGCCAGCAGCAGCTCGTCGCGCTCGGCCGGGTCGGCCGGCAGGTCGGCGGCCAGGAAGTACAGGCCCCTTGGAGGTGCCGCCGCGCATCAGCATGCACCGGATCCCGCCGGTCACTGCCGCTCCAGGTAGGTCTCGTAGGTCCACGTACTCGACGCCCTGCCCGGCCAGCACGGCCCGCAGGCCGTACCGGTCGAGGCCGAGCTCGCCGGCCCGGAAGGCGGCGCGGGCGGCGTCCTCCTTCGCGACCCGGGCGCGGGCCGCGGCGATGGCGTCGCCGACCCCGGCCCGCGGCACGACCACGACGCCGTCGTCGTCGGCGAGGACCGCGTCGCCCGGCGCGATCAGCTGGCCGCCGATGCTGACCGGCACGTTGACCGCGCCCGCGGTCGCCTTCACCGTGCCCTGGGCGCAGACGGCGGCGCTGAACACCGGGAAGCCCATCGCGTGCAGCTCGGCGACGTCGCGCACGCCGCCGGTCGTCACCAGCCCGCGCACGCCGCGATGCTGCAGCGAGGTGGCCAGCAGCTCGCCGAAGGCGCCGTCGGCGCTGGGCGACGTCGTCGTCACGACGAGCACGTCGCCCGGCTGGCACTGCTCGACCGCGGCGTGGATCATCAGGTTGTCGCCAGGCCAGCAGATCGACCGTGACGGCCGGGCCGCCGATCCGCGAGCCCAGGTGCACCGGCCGGATGCCGGGCCCGAGGTAGCCGGTGCGGCCGATGGCCTCGTGCACGGTGGCGACCCCGAACTCGGCCAGCTCGGCGACCTGCGCCGGGTCGGCTCGCGGGCAGCCGGTGACGACGACGTTCCTCACGTCAGCATCCTGGTGACCTGCGGATACAGCCGCATGTAGGCCTCGGCCATGGTGTCGTGCGGCAGGCCGAGGTTCGGCCCGGCGTTGCGCTGGAGCTGCACGCCGCGCCGCCGGGCCAGGTCGGTGTAGTAGTCCCACATGTGCTGCTGCGCCTGGCAGGCACTCCATGGCCGCGCGCTTCACGGCGAAGACCTCGGTGATGTCGAGCAGCACCTGCGGCTTGAAGTCGCACATCTCGGGCTGGTGCGGCTCGAAGAAGTAGACCGGGGGAGCGCCGAGCGGCTCGCCCGGCGCGTCGTAGCCGATCGCCTGCGCGTACACCCGCGCGTTCAGCGCCATCCGGGCCGCCGCGGGGTGGTCGCCGTTGTACGGGTCGGCCAGCGGGTGGGTGAGCACGACCGCGGGCTGCACCCGGCGGTAGCAGCGCACGATCAGGTCGATGAGCTCGTCCGACTCGCGCAGCGGATAGTCGCCGGCGTCGGCGAACTCGATGGCGGCGCCGAGAGCCTCGGCCGCCTGGCTGGCCTCCGTCCCGCCGGATCGCCTTGATCTCCTCGAGCTGCTTGCCCTCGCGCCAGGCCCTGGCGGACTCGCCGCGCTCGCCGTAGCTGAGGCAGAGCACGGTGACCTCCGCGCCGCGGGCGGCGGCCAGCGCGATCGCGCCGCCCGCGCGCCAGACGAAGTCGCCCGCGTGCGCGCTGACGACCAGGACCGGTCCGGCCGGTGTGTCCTCGCTCGCGCTCATGTGTTCCTTCCCGGTGGACCGCCGCCGCGCACCCAGTCTTGTCTCGGAAGCTAGTTCAGTGCCGTCGAAATTGTCAACGATCTGCGCGCGTGCGAGCGCTGACTGGGTCTGCGCGTCCGGGTGTGTCGAGGCGACGAGCTTGATAGCCCAAAAGAAGCTGCAAAATTGTTGACATTACTGATAGCGGAGTCTACGTTCTCGGCAAGCGGGGCCCGGCCCCGGCGGACGAAACCGCGCGCGAGCGCGGCGGAGGCGGACATGCGGTGCAGCGCGCGGCGGCCGGGAACCGGCATCTCCGCCCGGCTGGACTCGGGCGGTGACAGAATGCGCTACCGGCTGTTTACGGGACGCCGCGGCGGTGAAGCGGAAATTTCTGCTTTGCGGGTAGTCGTATTGCGCATAGCCGTACGCCAGGCGCACACTGGTATCGCCTCTGTCCCGCATCGCGTGACCCTGAGCTGAGCATCGGTCGAGTTGGACCTCGGACGCCGTGTGACGCGGGCGCTGACGCCGAGGAGACGCAATGGAACGTCAGGAAGCGAGCGACGTGGCCTCCGTGCAAGTCACGGGTCACCCGGCGCTCCCTGCTGACGCGGACCGGCTTCGGCGCCGCTGCCGCGAGCCGGTCTCTGCCGCGGCGACACGACCTCATAAGGAGATCGATTACGGATGAGTGACCAGATCTGTGCAACCGACGGCAACGTGGCATGCTCCCGGCCGCAGTCCGGCCAGGCTACGGCCTGAGCGGCGGGGCCTGCTGCGCGCGGTCGGCGCCGGGGCGGTCCTGCTCGGCGGCGGCGCGCCTGCTCGAGGCGTGCGGCTCCGACATCAAGGGCGCCAGCTCGCGGCAGCACCAAGGCCATCACGATCGGCTGGATCCACCCGCTGACCGGTCCGCTGGCCGGGTTCGGCGCGCCGGACAACTGGGTGATCTCGAAGATCAAGCAGACCACGCCGTACAGCAAGGGATTCAAGATCGGCGAGCAAGACCTACCCGGTCACGATCAAGTCGTACGACACTCAGTCCAGCCCGACCCGGGCCGGCGACCTGGCCAAGACGGCGATCCTGAACGACGGCGTCGACCTGCTGCTCGCCTCGTCCACGCCCGAGACCGTGAACACGGTCGCCAGCCAGGCCGAGACCCTCGGCACGCCGCTGATCTGCGCGAACATCCCGTGGGAAGCCTGGTACCTGAACCTGTTCCCGAAGGGCAACCCGCAGCAGGCCACGGAGAAGGCCAAGTACGTGGTGATGTACTTCCTCGGCGCCGAGCACCTGGCCAAAGTGCTTCATCCCGATGTGGGACCGGATCCACGCGCAGCTGCACACCGACAAGGTGGTCGCCGCCGCGTTCCCGAACGACTCCGACGGCAACGCGTTCCGCGCGGTGTTCCCGCCGATCGTCGCGGGCGCCGGCTACAAGTTCGACATGTCCTCGGCCTACACCGACGGCACCACGAACTACTCGTCGATGATCTCGCAGTTCAAGGCCGACAAGGCCGACTTCTTCACCAACGTGCCGCTGCCGCCCGACTTCGCCACGATGTGGAAGCAGGCGGCCCAGCAGGGCTTCAAGCCGAAGCTGGCCACGGTCGCCAAGGTGCTGCTGTTCCCGCCCGACGCGTACGCGCTCGGCAGCCTGTCCTACAACGTGGCCACCGACGCCTGGTGGGCGCCGTCACTGCCGTGGACGTCGTCGTTCACCGGCGAGACGTGCCAGCAGCTGGCCAACGACTTCGAGACGGCCACCAACGGCCAGTGGAACTCGAACATCAGCAACTACAGCCTGTTCGAGGTCGCGTACGCGGCCCTGAAGTCGGTGAGCGACCCGCACGACAAGGACGAGGTGGCGGACGCCATCCACAACGTGAACCTGCCGCAGGCGGTCGCCGGACCGCTGAACTTCGCCTCCGGCGGCCCGGCGCCGGGCGTCGCGATCACTCCGCCGGTCGGCGTGCAGTGGCAGAAGGGCACCAAGTTCCCGGTGGAGATGCAGGTCGTCGACAACACGCTGCAGCCGCAGGCGAAGATCACCGCCGACCTGCTGCCGACCAACCAGTAACCGGATGACGGCCAAGACTGGATGAGCGACAGCCTGCTTGAACTCGACCGGGTGACGAAGCGGTTCGGCCGGGTCGTCATCGCCGAGGACCTGTCGCTGGCCGTCGGCTCAGGAGACATCGTCGGGATCGTGGGGCCGAACGGCGCTGGCAAGACCAGCCTGTTCGGCCTCATCTCCGGCGACCTCGTTCCCCGACGGCGGCGAGGTCCGGCTCGACGGCCGCGCGGTGACCCGGCTGGACGCGGCCGGACGCTGCCGGCTCGGCGTCGGGCGCACCTACCAGGTGCCGCGGCCGTTCGCGGACATGACCGTGTTCGAGAACCTGCTCGTCGCCGCCCAGCAGGGCGGCTGGCCTGCGGCGGCGAGCGAGCTACGCCGCGGCGGCCGAGGCGCTCGACCGGACCGGCATGTCCGGGCAGGCGAACGTCCCCGCCGAGCGGCTCGGCCTGCTGCAGCGCAAGCGGCTCGAACTGGCGCAGGGCGCTGGCCACGCAGCCGACGCTGCTGTTGCTGGACGAGGTAGCCGGCGGGCTGACCGACCCGGAGGTCGCCCAGCTGGTCGAGATCGTCCGCGCGGTGAACGCCGACGGCATCGCGGTGATCTGGATCGAGCACGTGGTCCGGGCGCTGACCGCGGTGGTCAGCCGGCTGATGCTGCCTGGCCGGCGGCGCGTTCGTCGGCGACGGCGAGCCTGCCGCGGTGCTCGCCACCCCGGCCGTCCGCGAGGTATTCCTCGGTACCGACGTGACGGCCGCGCTGGCCGGAAGCACTGTCGGTCAGCCTTGGCCAGGCCGGCGCCGAGGCCGAGCCGACGGAGCGAGGCGTGACCGCGGCGGCCAGTCCGGCGAGCGGATCCGGCCGGGGCGCCGGTGCTGGAGGTGACCGTGACCTGATCGTGCACCACGGCCAGCTCCGGGCGCTGGACGAGATCTCGTTGCGGGTGCTGGCCCGGCGAGGTCTACGCGATCATCGGCGCCAACGGCGCGGGCAAGTCCACGCTGCTGCGGACGATCGCCGGGCCTGCACCACCCGACGTCCGGCACGGTCCTGTTCGACGGCGACGACGTGACCGCGACTGCGGCCGGAGCGCCGGGCGCGCGCGGGCATCGTCATGGTGCCGGAGGGCAGGCGGCTGTTCGGGTCGCTGTCGGTCGAGGAGAACCTGCAGGTCGGCGCCACGTTCGCGCGGTCCGGGCCCGTGGACGATCGAGCGCGTCTACGAGCTGTTCGACTGGATGCGCGACCGCCGCGATCAGCTCACCGCGCAGCTGTCCGGCGGCGAGCAGCAGACGGTCGCGATCGGCCGCGCGCTTGTCGCCAACCCGCGCGTGCTGCTGCTGGACGAGCTGTCGCTCGGCCTGGCGCCGGTCGTCGTCCAGCGGATCTACGGCATGCTGCCGCAGATCCTGGCGACCGGCCTGACCGTCCTGCTCGTCGAGCAGGACGTCAGCCAGGCACTCCGGGTGGCCTCGCACATTCACTGCCTGCTGGAAGGACGGACCACGTTGTCCGGCCCGCCTGCGGACGTAACGGCCGAGAAGGTCGAGGCGGCCTACTTCGGCCTGGCCGGCTCGGTCGCCTCAAGCACGGGTGCGCCAAGCCCGGGCTCGACTGTCCTGCCCGCGGAAGGGAGCGAGTCGCAATGGCCTGGGTGAACGCGATCATCCAGGGGGTGCTGACCGGCGGCCTGTACGCGCTGTTCGCGTGCGGGCTCTCGCTGATGTTCGGTGTGATGAAGGTGGTGAACCTGGCCCACGGCGACCTCGCGGTCGTCGCCGGCTACGTCGCGATCGGCGTCATCACCGTCACGCACATCCCGGTGCTGTGGTCGTTTGTCATCGTGGTGCCGGTGATGGCGGTGCTCGGCTACGTGCTGCAGCGCACGATCATTCAGGGCGCGCTCGATCGCAGCGTGCTCACCACGCTGATGGTGACGTTCGGCCTGTCGGTCGTGATCGAGAACGGCCTGCTCCAGTTCTTCTCGGCTAACAGCCGGGGCATCGGCATCGGGCTCGGGTTGGTCAGCGACTCCTTCAGCCTCGGCTCGCAGATCCAGATCGCCTACCTGCTCGTGGTGATCTTCGCGGTCGCGGTCGTGGTGCTGCTCGGCCTCCAGTACTTCCTGTCCTCGTCCAGGTACGGCCGGCTGATCCGGGCCGTCGCCGACGACCGCGAGGCGGCGCAGCTGTCCGGGCGCCGACTACCGGCACGTGTTCGGCATCGCGGCCGCGGTCGCCTTCGGCACGGTGGCGCTGGCCGGGATCGCGTACGGCATGTACTCGCAGCTCGACCCGACCACTGGCACCGACACCATCTTGCTGTTCGCGTTCGCGGCCGTCGTGATCGGCGGGCTCGGCTCGCTGCTGGGGCACCCTGCTCGGCGGCATCGTGCTCGGCGTCGCGCAGCAGATCGGCGCCCAGATCAACATCTCCGACGAGGTGCTCGCCGGATACCTCGTGTTCCTGGCCGTGCTCGTGCTGCGCCCGCAGGGCCTGACTTCCGCTGGACCCGGTCGTCCCGGCGGCCGCCGCAGCCGCAGGGCGTCGTGAGCCAGGTGACCGAGACCAGTCGCTGCCCGCGGCCGACGTTCCGGGTCAGCCGGTCGCAGCGGAACGTGGCCTGGACCGGAGCGGTGGCCCTGGTCATCGTCGTCGTCCTGGCGAGGTTGCCGTACATCGTCCACTCGGGCACCACCACGATCCTGCTGCAAGGGCTGCATCGTGCTGACGCTGGCCAGCATGTGGAATCTGCTGGCCGGCTACGCGGGCCTGGTCTCGGTCGGGCAGCAGGCCTTCGTGGGGCTCGGCGCGTACTTCGTGCTGATCCTCGCCATCCACGGCGGCTCGCCGTTCGTCGCGCTGCCGATCGCCGCGGTCGGCTGCGCCGTGGCCGCGCTGCCGCTGTGGTGGCTGGTCTCCCGGCTGCGCAGCGGTTACTTCGCGATCGCCACGTGGGTGCTGGCCGCGACGGTGATGCTGATCATCGAGAAGTTCTCCTCGATCGGCGGCGGCACCGGCATGCCGCTGCCCGGCCTGGCGGGCCTGACCCCGGCGCTGCTGACCGCGTACACCTACTGGGCCGGGCTCACCGTCACCGTCGTCTCGCTGGTGGCCATCTACCTGATGCTGCGCAGCAGGCTCGGCCTGGTGCTCACCGCGGTCCGCGACGACGAGGTGGCCGCGCGCAGCTCCGGCGCCAGGGTCGGCCTGGCCCGGCTGATGGTCTTCGTGGTCGCGGGTGCGGGCTGCGGCGCGGCGGGCGGGCTGCTCGCGATCAGCCAGCTGCAGGTCCAGCCGAGCGCCGTGTTCAGCGTGCAGTGGACCGCGGAGATGGCGTTCGCGACCATCATCGGCGGGCTGGGCACCATCGAGGGCCCGATCATCGGCACCGTCGTCTACATGGTGCTGCAGCAGACGCTGGCCTCGTACAACGCGTGGTACCTGATCATCCTGGGCCTGGTCGCGATGGCGGTCGCGCTGTTCGCCCGGCGCGGGCTGTGGGGCCTGATCGACTCCCGGCTGAACGTGCGATTGTTCCCGGTCGGGTACTGGCTGCGGCAGGACGGCGACCGGCCGGGAGGGCTGCTGTCGCGGCTGAGGTAGATAAGCTCGCATGCGTTCGGGCTGCGGGATCCCCACCCACATCCTGGGGCTGGATCGCGGGGTGCTGACCGCGGCGGCTGGCGCGCCCGAAGGCGACCTGACTGGTGCGGCCTGACTGTGTCCGCATGAGCGGCGCGCGGCCGGGGAGGATGACCGGCGTGGCGTCTTACTCCGTGAACCCGGACGCGGTGACATTGGCCCGGCAGCTGATCGACAGCCGCCAGTACGTGCTGCGCAGCGACTGGGGCTCGGTCCAGCCGACGGCCGGGGACCAGAACGCGTACCTGAAGTCGCACTCGTTCGACGAGTACGCCCGCTGGCACCTCGGGCTCACCGACGGGGCAGCGGACCACACCAAGGCCAGGTACGCCTTCGTCGTCGGGGACTTCCGGCGGCTGCACCGGATGGGTCTGGTCGCGTGCCTGTATCGCGCGGCCGAGTGGCGGCACCGGAGCATCCTGGCCGCCGCGTACGAGCTGCTCCAGTATCTCGACAGCAAGACCGCGTGATCACCGCATAACCGGACTCAGCCGGCAGCCCGGGCTGCTGATCGAGCCGGACGGCACGCCGTCGGACTACTATCCGGCGTACAAGGCCGCGCCGCTGAGCGGCCAGTACGGCTGCTGCCAGCGACCTGGAGGACTCGAGTGACCGGCGAGCAGCAGCGCTGGCGCGGTGATGCCGGCCGCGTTCTTCGGGCACGGCAACCCGATGAACGCCCTGGAGCTCAACCGGTACACCAGCGCCTGGCGCGCCTTCGGCACGGGCGGTGCCGCGGCCGCGGGCGATCCTGGTGGTCTCGGCGCACTGGTACATCAACGCGACCGCGGTCACCGCGATGCCGCGGCCCGCGCACCATCCACGACTTCTACGGGTTCCCGCCGGAGCTGTTCGCGTGCAGTACCCGGCGCCCGGCCTGCCCGAGCTGGCCGAGGAGATCAAGGACGCCGTGCAGCCGACGTGGGTCGGCGCGGACGTCGACAGCTGGGGCATCGACCACGGCACCTGGTCGGTGCTGGTGCACGCGTTCCCGGACGCGTCGATCCCGGTCGTGCAGCTGTCGATCAACGCCGACAAGGGCCTGGACTATCACCTGGAGCTGGGCCGCAAGCTGGCGCCGCTGCGCGAGCGCGGGGTGCTGGTGATCGCCAGCGGGAACGTGGTGCACAATCTGGGCGCGGTGCAGTGGGCGATGGCCGATGACGGCTACGACTGGGCCCAGCGGTTCGACGAGGCCGCCAGGGAGCAGATGCTGTCCGACCCGACCGCGGTCGCCGGGCTCGACGCGCACCGCGACTACCGGCCGGCCGTGCCCACGCCCGACCACTTCATCCCGCTGCTGTACCTCGCCGGGCTGGCGGGTACCGGGGACGGCCGCCGGGAACGCCGGGCCGGACGACGTCGACGTGCTGGTCGACGGCTACGCCTACGGCTCGCTGTCCATGACCGCCTACACGCTCGGCCTACTGCCCTGGGCGGCGAGGCCGACGACTCTGCTGGACCGGGGGGCGGCCGAACCCCCAGCGGGCACATTAATCCGGCGCGCGGGCCTGCCGGCGGACGGCTCGAACATCTGACCGGCGGTCAGCCCGCGGCCGCATGCCCGGCCAGGTGGATGTCGAGGAAACGCTGCCAGGCGTCGGGCGCCAGGTCCGCTTCGGCCGCACGGTCTCTGACTGCACCAGGCCGCGCATGCCCGCGATCAGGGCGCAGCACGTCGTCGGCGGTGATGTCGGGCCGTATCGTTCCGGCCCGAGCGGCGCCGCGGCCGTGAGGTCGGTGATGCGACTCCCGGATCCGCAGGGTCGAGCCGCGTCCGGCTCGCGTTCGAGCATCAGGTTCGCGTATCGCGCGTGATCGGCGAAGGACTGCCCGAACGTGCGCAGCAGTTCCTCGAGCCCGTGCCCGTCGGTCCGGGCGAGCGCGCGGTCCGGCGGCCGTGTTCAGCTCCTCGATCACCAGCCGCAGCAGCTCGTCGATCAGAGCGTCCTTGCTGGTGAACCTGCGGTAGACGGTGCCGACGCCCACGCCGGCCCTGGCCGCGATGTCCTCGATGCAGGCCGAGGCGCCCCGGCCTCGCCGAGCACCTCGCGGGCCGCCCGAGGATGCGCTCGTAGTTCCGGACCGCGTCGCGTCGCAGCGCTCGCGGCGGATGCACCGCGGCCGTCCGGACGCGTAGTGGTCACCAGGGCTCCCGTCAGCGGCGAACCGCGCGGCCAGGCGCCGACCGCGACCGGATCACTCGCTCTCATCGCCGACCAAGGTACCGCCGGCGAGCATGGCCAGCTCGGGTGCTCCATGTCGCTCACGGACCGCCGCAGCCGCTTGACCGAGGGCATCAGCAGCCCGGCGCCCGCGGCCAGCACGAGGCAGCAGGTCATGACCGCGAACCCGGTCGTGTACCCGGCGTCCTTCGGCAGGCCGGACGGGGCGAGCTGGGAGGTGACGATGCTGGCCATGACGGCCGAGCCGATGCTCCCGCCGATGTTGCGGATGTTGGCGTTCATCCCGCTGGCGACGCCGGTCTGGGACGGCGGCACGGCGGCGACGATCAGCGCCGACATCGCCGAGAACGCGAGCCCGAACCCGATGCCCATCAGAGCGGTGGCCAGGAAGATCTGCCACTCGTGCTGGTGTGCGAAGGCGAGCACCGCCATGGCGACCCGGCGCCGACCAGGCAGCCCGGCCACCACCAGGGCCTTCCCGCCGTACCGGTGCGCGAGCCGCCCGGCGAACATGCCGACGAAGAACATCGTGACCGTCGACGGCAGCAGCATCAGCCCGGACTTGGTGATGCTCGCGGTGAAGCCGTAGCCGGCGATGGCCCGCGGCGTCTGCACGAACTCGGGCAGGAACGCGAACGTCGCGTACATGCCCATGCCGATGAGCAGCGCGACGAGGTTGTTGGTCCACACGGCGGTCAGCCGCATCATCTTCATGTCGATCAGCGGCGTGGTCGCGCGCAGTTCGGCGGCGAGCCAGCCGGCCGCGAGCACCACCGCCACCGCGATCAGGCCGAGGACCTTGCCCGAGCCCCAGCCCCAGCTAGCGGCGCCTCGCTGAGCGCGACCAGCAGGGCGACCAGCCAGCCGGACAGCAGGACCGCGGGCAGCCAGCTGATCCGGCCGGGCGCCCGCATCTCCGACTCGGGCACGAACAAGAACGCGGCGATGCCCGCCACTATGGTCAGCATCATCGGCAGCCAGAACAGCCACCGCCAGCTCAGCGCGTCGACGATCGGACCCGGCGAGCACGATGCCGAGCCCCGCTCCGATCGCGGTGAGGGACGCGAGCAGGCCGATGGCCCCCGGCGACCCGCTCCGCCGGGAACTCGTCGCGGATGATCCCGAAGGCGACACGGCAGCATGCCGCCCGCGAAGCCCTGGATCACCCGCGCGACGATCATGACCCCGATCGACGGGGCCAGCGCGGCCAGCAGCGAGCCGACGGCCAGGGCTACGAGCGTCGCGACGAAGACCCGCTTCTTGCCGAACATGTCGCCGATCCGGCCGAGGATCGGGGTCATGATCGCGGCCGACAGCAGGTACGCGGTCAGCACCCAGGTGACGGTGTCCTGCGAGGTGTGCAGCTCGTGCTGCACGGTCGTCAGCACCGGAACGACGAGCGATTGCAGCAGCGCGAACGCGCCGATCCCGGACGCGAGGACCGCGAACGTCACCGGCGGGCGCGACCGCGCCATTCCCATAGCCAACGAAGGGCCTCCCTCAAAGCGGAGCCATCATTCCGGTACGGGGTGAGCGTAACACAACCGGAAGACGAACTCCGCTTAGGCAGGATTACCGCTCAGCTGGAAGGCCTGACGCTGGTAGGACCCTAACCCTCACTCGAGTTGCCAACCCGAGTTATCACGGTGCGGCGACGTGCTGGCCTCAGCCGAGGTCGACGCTCGGGGTAGAGCGGGAAGTCCGCCAGCAGCTCGGTGGCCTGTTTGGCGATCCGGCCGGACACCGCCGGGTCCAGCTGGTAGGACGCCTTGGACGGAGCACCGGCGGACGTCGTGCCGGGTCTGGTCTGGCTGAGCGCGTCGTGCATGAGCCCGGCGATCGCGTCCATCTCGCGGCACCGAGGCCGCGGGTGGTCAGCGCCGGGGTACCGATCCGGATGCCGGAGGTGTACCAGGCGCCGTTCGGGTCCTGCGGGATCGCGTTGCGGTTGGTGACGATGCCGGAGTCGAGCAGCGCGCTCTCGGCCTGCCGGCCGGTCAGGCCGTAGCCGCTGACGTCGAGCAGCACCAGGTGGTTGTCGGTGCCGCCGCTGACCAGGCGGGTACCCCGGCTCATCAGTCCGGCCGCGAGGGCCTGGGCGTTGTCGACGACCCGCTGCGCGTAGTCACGGAAGGCCGGCTGCCTGGCCTCGGCCAGGGCCACCGCCTTGGCGGCCATGATGTGCGCCAGCGGTCCGCCCAGCACCATCGGGCAGCCCTGGTCGACGGCGTCGGCGAACTCCCGCTGGCATAGCACCATTCCGCCGCGCGGCCCGCGCAGCGTCTTGTGCGTGGTGGTGGTCACGACGTGCGCGTGCTGGACCGGGTCGAAGTCGCCGGTCAGGACCTTGCCCGGCGACCAGCCCGGCGAAGTGGGCCATGTCCACGAGCAGGGTCGCGCCGACCTCGTCGGCGATCTCGCGCATGGTGGCGAAGTTGACCCGGCGCGGGTAGGCCGAGTAGCCGGCGACGAGGATGAGCGGCTTGAATTCGCGCGCCGACGCCCGCAGCGCCGAGTAGTCGAGCAGCCCGGTGCCGGGGTCGGTGCCGTAGGTGCGCTGGTGGAACATCTTGCCGGAGATGTTCGGGCGGAAGCCGTGGGTGAGGTGCCCGCCCGCGTCCAGCGACATGCCAAGCATCCGCTGATTGCCGAGATCGCGCCGGAGCGGTCTCCCAGTCCTGTTCGGACATGTCGTTGACGTGCCGCACGCCGGCCCGCTTGAGGGCAGGCTCCTCGACCCGGTGCGCGAGGATCGCCCAGTACGCCACCAGGTTGGCGTCGATGCCGGAGTGCGGCTGCACGTACGCGTGCTCGGCGCCGAACAGTTCGCGGGCGTGCCCGGCGGCCAGTTCCTCGACGCGGTCCACCTGCGCGCAGCCGGCGTAGAACCGGTGCCCGACGGTGCCTTCGGCGTACTTGTCGCTCAGCCAGTTGCCCATGGCGAGCAGCACGGCCATGGACGCGTAGTTCTCGCTGGCGATCAGCTTGAGCGACTCGCGCTGCACGGCGAGTTCGTCGGTGATGGCGGCGGCCACGCCCGGCTCGACGGCGCTGATGACGCTGAGCGCGTTGCGCATCGCGGCGGACTCGGGACTCAGAGCCGACATGGCACCCTCCGCTAGCCGATAAAACCCAGGCGCGCGGCATGCGTCAGGTGACGAGGCCGCTCCCTGATGGTGTGCCCATCCGAACGCGCCAGTCACGGCCCGCAGGAATCTTACTCCCCGGCTCGCTGCGGACGGCCTGGCGCGGTTCCGGGCCGGTCGGCCTGCTCCACCACGTCAATGACCCGCCGCAGGCTGACCGCGGTCTGGCGCAGCGGGCCCTCGCCGATCACCGCGCCGAGGGCGTCGCACCACCGGCGCTGCGCCCCGTCGATCCCGCGCAGACTGGACCGCCCGCCCGGGGTCAGCTCCAGCAGCCTGGCCCGCTGGTGATGCGGGTTGCCGGCATAGCTGCAGAGGCCGTCTGCCACCAAGGAGCGGCCAGACCGGGGACTCCCCGTTCCCAGTCAGGGCTGCTCTGGCACCGACGTGCGCGCGTTCTTCCGCGGGCTCGGCTAGCCCGCGAAGCTGACCCCGCCGATCAGGCGCGGTCCGCGCTGCCGGCAGCCCGGCGACGGTCATGGCGGTGATCCCCTCGCCCTGACCATCGCGGGCGCGGCACGAACTCGAGCTGCTGGCCGGCGGCCGGCAGCTCGACCGTCGCGCCGGACGCGGCCAGTCCCAGCACCTCTGCCCACCGCCGCGCCGCGGCCGCGGGTCGTGCACCTCGATCGTCAGGCCGGTCACGCCGCCGGGCGCGGCTTCGGCGCGCCGCCGGTCCACGCGGGTCCCGCCCACCGCCACGACTGTCGACGGCTCGGCCCAGTCGAGCGACACGATCGCGCCGGGCACGTCCTTGGGATGCAGGTGCGTCCCCGCGATGTCGGGCAGGTCGGCGGTCCAGACCACCCGGATGCCGAGATCGGCCAGCCGGGCTCGCGCGGCCGCCAGGTCGGGGACCTGGAAGATCGCCATGTACCCGCCGTCGCCGCCGCGCCGGTCCAGGTAACGGCCCGCCGTGGTGCCCGCCTCGGCCGGCGCGACCACCTCGACGAACGTGTCGCCGGCCGCGAACACCGCGTTGGTCAGGCCGAACCGGCCGACGCCCGGATCACGGAACGGCTCCGCCCAGCCGAAGGCCGCGCGCAGCTCGCCGGCGACCTGTTCGCAGTCACGGGCCACGAGCGCTACCTGCCGCAGCCGCACTCCGGTCAGCATGTCCCCACGATAAGTCGCCCGCCCGGCTCGCGCGGCCACGATGATAGGAGCATCGCAAACCGCCGCGAAAGGACCGGCAGTGAGCCAGCAGGTCACCCTCGGACTGTTCGACTGGATCGACGCGGACGGCAAGCGCGAGCCCGGTCAGCTGTACCGGGAACGGCTTGACCTGCTGGCCGAGGCCGAGGCGCAGGGGTTCGACATCTACCACCTGGCCGAGCATCACGGCACTCCGCTGGGCCTGGCGCCGTCACCGAACGTGTTTCTGGCCGCGGCGGCGATGCGCACCTCGCGCATCCGGCTGTCCGCCCTCGTGTACGTGCTGCCGCTCTACGACCCGGTGCGGCTGGCCGAGGAGATCATGATGCTCGACCAGCTGAGCGGCGGACGGCTCGAGGCCGGCTTCGGCAAGGGCGGCAATCCCTACGAACTGCAGCCGTACGGGATCGGGCCGGGCGACGCGCAGCAGCGTTACGACCAGGTATTCGCCGCCGTCCTGCACACGCTCGACACCGGTGCCGTCGAAGCGGCCGGGACCACGGCGGGCACCCGCCCGCTCCGGGCTCGGCAACGGCCGCGGCCGCCGTTGTGGTACCCCAGCAGCAACCCGCAGAGCGTCCCGGGGCTCGGCGAGCGCGGCATCAACACGATCCTCGGCTTCAGCTTCAGGTCACCGTCGATCGAGGAGACCCGGCTGCGGCGGGACGAGTACTTCGCCGGCGTGGCGGCGGCGCCGGCCGGGACGCCGCTGGCGGTGCCGGGGCGCCGACGCCGCGGTTCGGCCTGATGCGCAACGTCTACGTGGCCGAGTCGGACGGCGAGGCCCGGGATCGGGTGATCGAGGCGATGGAGGTGTTCTACCGGCAGTTCACCGCGCTGTGGCGCACCCACGGCGACAGCCGGTTCACCGAGCCCGCGGACTTCGCCGCCGCGATCGACCAGGGCCTGATCCTCGCCGGATCACCGGCGACGGTGCGCTCGCGGCTCACCGACATGCTGCTTGTGTCGGGCTGCAACCACTTCGCCGGCGCGTTCGCGTTCGGGTCGCTGAGCTACCCGGAGGCGCAGCTCGTCGCTGCAGCGCTTCGGCCAGCAGGTTGCGCCCGCGCTGCGGCAGCTCAGCCCGGGCTGACGGCCGCCGACGGCAGCGTCGCCAGGAAGGTCGCCAGCGCCTGCCACCACGCGGCGGGGTTCTCGAACTGCGGGCTGTGGCCCGCGTCCGGGATGATCTCCAGCGTGCCCTGGCCGACCCGTTCCGCCATGCGCCGGGACGCACTCAGGAACGGCTGGTCCTGCTCGCCCGCGAGTACCAGGACGGGCAGTGTGGCGGGCAGGGTGGCCAGGTCGTCCAGCCGGTCCGCGGCTGTCATGAACGCGGGCGCCATCGCCGCGTACAGCGCGGCCGACGTGGCCCGCAGTTTCCGGTCGCAGAACTCCGCGTAGCCGTCCTGGCCGGCCAGCAGACGCTGGTGCGCGGGAGTCGTGAGCGGGCCCTGGCGCTCGGCCAGGATACTCGCGAGCGCGTCCATGCCCTGGGCGCGCACGATGGAGACGGCGGCCTGCACGAGTTCGGGATCCAGGTTGCGCAGCGGTCCGTGCGAGGTGTCCATCAGGATCAGGGCCGTCAGTCGCTCCGGCGCGGCGCAGGCCATGAACTGGGCGATCATGCCGCCCATCGAGTGGCCCAGCAGCGCGAACTGGTCCCAGCCGAGCGCATCGGCGAGACCCAGCAGGTCGCGGGCCATGATCTCGAATGAGTAGGCGCTCTCCGCGTCCGGCTTGCCGCTGCCACCGTGGCCGCGCAGGTCGGGCGCGACGGCGTGCCAGCCGGCCTCGGCCAGCGGTTCCAGCCACGGCGTGAAGTCCTCCTTGGCGCCGGTGAAACCGTGCACGAGCAGTAGCGGGCGCTGCGCCGGCCCCGGCCTCCGCGATCGAGAGCTGCACGTCAGCGACGCTGACCTGCCGTTCCGCCTGCGCATCGTTCTCCCTGCGGGAGGTCAGAGCGGGCACTGGCGGCGGGCCGGTGCTGTCGCGCACCACGAGCGAGGTGGCCAGCTCGACGTGGTGGGCGTGCGCCGTGGTGTCGTCGCCGCTGGCCCGCAGCATCCGGAACGCGGTCGCGGCCATCGCGGCGAGCGGCTGCCGGATCGTGGTGAGAGCGGGCGCGGCCCAGGCGGCGACCGCCACGTCATCGAAGCCGACGACGCTGACATCTCGGGTGCGCGCAGCCGGCGTGCGGTGAGTGCCTGCAGCACGCCGAAGGCCTGCGCGTCGTTGCCCGCCACGATCGCGGTCGGCGGTGCGGGCAGGTCCAGCAGCAGTGCGGCCTGCTGCCGCCCGCCGCGCACCGAGAACTCATCGCGGCACACGAGCCGCTCGTCCATGGTCAGACCGGCCTCCAGCATGGCGGCCCGGTGTCCGTCCAGCCGCGCCCGGCTGGACCAGCAGGGCCGCGGGCCCGGCGATCGCCGCGATGCGGGTATGGCCGAGCTCGATGAGGTGGCGGGTGGCGCTGAGGCCGCCCTGCCAGTTGGTGGTGCCGACCGACCTGACAGCCGCGCCCGGTTCCTCCGCGGGATCGATGACGACGACCGGGATGCCCGCCGCCTCGAGCTGCTTGAGCTCGTCGCCGCGCGGCAGGTGCAGGACGCTCAGCGCCCCGTGGGTGCCGCGGGCCGTTGCCTGCGCCAGCCACCGACCGAACTCCCCGGCCGAGCTCACCGACGTCACCACGACGCTGTGCCCGGCCTCGGAGGCAGCCTGGACGGTCCCGTGGATCAGCTCCTCGGCCCAGGGGTCGTGCCCGGCGGACATCGTCCACTCGCCGACCCCGAGCAGCAGGTCGACGACGCCGAAGCCCAGGTTCGACCCCGGCTGGTAGCCGTGCTTGCGCAGCAGCTGGCCGATGCGCTCGCGGGTATCCGGCGCGACATCGGTCCGCCCGTTCAGCACCTTGGACACGGTCGACACGGAGACGCCCGGCGTCGGCCGCGATCCTGGTCAGCGTCCCGACGGCGGGGTGGGCCGCGGGTGCCGGGGCCGAGGTCGGCTCCTGGCCGCCTAGCTCGCATGCGCTGCCTCCGTCTGGCGCCCTTCCGGCGCCCGTCTTTCGAAAGATAGCAGCCGATAACGAGTTGACACAGCGCTCCGGGAGAGCGGAGAATGGGGATGTAGCGAAAAATTTGCGAAAGGTTGTCGGGAGGCACTATGTATCTGTCGTATGAGATTCTGCGGAACCTGGCACCCGAAGGGCTGACCGCAGTTCAGCAGCGCGAGGCGATGACCAGCTAGGACGGATGGCTGCCGGAGTCATGCGGCGCGGGCGGACAGACGGCCGCGACGCCGTGCACCGGCACTGGCGCGGGATTCCGACGCCGTCCGCACGGATGGTTTTCGAAAGTTCGCCGGGATGCTGCCGCGCGCGGCAGCCGGGTCGTCCGGCCCGCCGCATAGGGCGAGCCGGGCCGACTGCGGCCGGCTGGTCGCCGACCTGGCGGCGGCGATCAGCCGGCCCGCATGTCCACCGCGTTGACCCGGACCGGCCGCACGGTCACCTTGACCCTGGACTGGCCCGGCTCGTCGTGCTGCCGGAGGTCCGCGTCGTACTTCGCGCCCACCTGGTCGCCGAAGGCGTAGTCGTCGTCAGCCGCGATCTCGGCGTCGCCGCGAATCTCGAGATAGCGATACGGGATCGCCAGGTCGAGCAGGAACACCGTGACCGCCGGGTTGGCCACCAGGTTCTTCGTCTTCTGCCGCGCGGTGTTGAGCGAGATGGCGACGGCGCCGTCCTCGGCCACGAACCAGACTTCCGACACTTGCGGGCGCCCGTCCGGTCCGATCGTCGCCAGCGTGGCGAACTGGCCGTCGAGCAAGTCAGCGTGTGAGGCCGGAATCGAGGGCATGTCGTTCCCTTCGGGATAGCTGGGAGCGCGGGTTAGCGCAGTGCTATCCCACGGCATCCGCGCCGGGATGTCCACGGTCGACACGACTACCACCGGCCGCGGTGCTCGGGCACGAACGCGACGAGCCCGACCGCCGCGATAAGGATCGCCGCGAAGACCAGGAACACCCGGACTTGCGCGACGCCGGGATCGAGCTGCGGGCCACGATCGCCGCGGTGACCGACACCGCGGAGATGGCGCCGGCCTGGCGGAACATCCCGCGCAGCCCGGCCACGGCGGCGGCGTGATCGGGGGCGAGCTGGAGGGTCGCGTTGTTCGCCGCCGGCGTCGCGGTGCCCATGGCGGCGCCCACGATCCCGGTTCCGATCGCCAGCCAGGCGTAGGGCGAGAAGGCCCGGGCGGCCCGGCCGCGGTCGCGACGATCCCGCCCGCCGTCAGGCAGAACCCGATCGCGATCGGCCACCGGTACCCGGTGCGCCGCAGGAGGTAGACGGCCAGCCCGGCGGTGGCGATCATGCCGAGCGCGCGCGAGGTCAGCAGCGTGCCCGGCGGCCAGTGAGGACAGCCCGTACCGCTCCTGGGCGTACAGCGGCACCAGCGGCGCGAAGCCAAGCGCGGCGCTGCCGTACAGGAAGTTGATCAGGTTCATCACGCCGAAGCCGCGCCCGGTGAGAAACCGGAGCGAGATGAACGGGGACTCGGCCCGGGCCGAGTGCCGCACGAAGGCGACGGCGCCCGCGATCGCGATGCATTCCGGGGCGATGAACGCGAGGCTCAGCGGGTCACTCCCGGCGCTGCCGAGGAACGCGACGCCGAACATGGCCGACAGCAGCGTGACTCCGACCAAGACGATGCCGCGGATGTCCAGATGCCGGTCCGGCCGCCGGGCGATGTCCGGGATGAAGATCGTGCCGAGCGCGAGCAGGAGGACGCCGACGGGCAGGTTCACCAGGAAGATCCCGCGCCAGGACCAGTACGTCACGAACAGGCCGCCGAGCACCGGGCCGATCATGCCGCCGATGGGGAAGATGCTCGCGAACAGGCCGACCGCGCGGTCGCGGTCGCGGCCGAAGATCTCGGCGATGATGCCGGTGGCGCTCGGCATGAAGGCACCGCCGCCCAGCGCCTGAATGGCCCGGAAGACGATCAGCAGGAAGATGCTGCGCGAAGCCCGCAGCACAGCGACGCGACCGTGAACATCGCGGCCGCGGCCAGGAAGACCTGCTTGCGGCCGAACTGATCGCCCAGCTTGCCGGCCAGCGGCATCATCAGTACCTGGCCGAGCGCGTAGATCGTGATCGTCCAGCTGCTCCAGTTCACCTGGCGTGCAGTTCGCGCTGCAGCGCGGGCAGCGCGGTGGCCACGATCGTCTGGTCGACCGACGACATCAGCAGCGCGAGGGAGACGACGGCGAAGATGACGAGACGACGGCGGCGGGCTCGTGACTGCGGCCGCATCCGCGGTCGCCAGACCGGTCTGCGCCACCTGTTCTGCCACGAGGCCCAACGCTACACTGCTTGCCGGCAGGCAACTAGTAGGGATCGGCAGGATATGGTCGCTGCTATGGACGATGACGCTGCGATCCGGCTACGGCGGGTGATCAGCAAGCTAGCGCGCGAGCTGAATTCCTCTTCGACCGGCGCCGGGCCTGACGCCGTCCCAGGCCTCGGTCCTCGGTCTCATCGTGGCGCGCGGTCCGGTCGGCCTCGGCGAGCTCAGCGAGCTGGAGGGGCTGAACCCCACGATGCTCTCGCGCGTGATCGGGAAGCTGCACTCGATGAGCCTGATCGACCGGATCCGTGATCCCGCCGACCTGCGCAATGTCTCGGCGGTCAGCACCCCGGCCGGCCGCCGGGTCGACAAGCGGGTCAAGGCGCTGAAGGCGGCCGCGGTCTCGCAGTGCATGGCCTTGCTGCCGGCGGACCAGGCGGCCGCGGTGGCGGCCGCGCTCCCGGCGCTGGAGGAGCTCACGGTGATCATGCGCTCGGTCCGGCCCGCAGCCGGCCGGCGCGGTCGCAGCGGCGGCCGCGAGATCGCCTGACGACGGCGGGCGATGACCTGCCGTTGCGGCCGCGCCGCCAGCTGAGTCCTAGACTCCGGTTCGTGACCGAGACAGGCCCGCGAGCAGAGCAGGATCAGCCCGGCGCGAGCGGCTCGCCGCTGACGGTGGCCGTGCTCGGACTCGGCGAGGCGGGCTCGGCGATCGCCGCCGGGCTGTGCGCGGCGGGTGCAGTGGTGCGCGGTTTCGACCCGCTCGGGCTCACCGTGGCCGGCGTCGTGAGCTGCCGCGACGACGCGGACGCGGCCGCGGGCGCTGCCGTCGTCGTGTCGCTGACCTGCGCGCACGAGTCGGAGCGGGCGCTGACGGCCGCGCTGCCCGCGATGCCGGCCCGGCGCGATCTACGCCGACTTCAATACCGGCTCCTCCGGGCTGAAGGCCCGGCTCGCGGCGCTGGCCGGCGCCGCGGGTGTCGGGTTCGCCGACATCGCGCTGATGGCGCCGGTCCCGGACAGCGGGCTGCGCACGCCCATGCTCGTCTCGGGCACCGCCGCGGTGCAGTTCGCGCGCATCTTTACCGGCCTCGGCGCGAGCGTGGAGGTGCTGCCCGGCCCGGCTGGCACGGCGGCCGCCCGCAAGCTGGTCCGCAGCGTCTACTACAAGGGGCTGGCCGCCGCCGTCACCGAGGCGCTGCGCGCCGCGCAGGCCGCCGGCTGCGAGGACTGGCTGCGCGACAACATCCGGCACGAGCTGGCGAGCGCCTCCGCCGCGACCCTGGACCGGCTGGAGCGCGGCAGCGTGCAGCACGCGGTGCGGCGCACCGACGAGATGGCCGCGGCCGCCGCCCTGCTCCGTGAGCTCGGCGTGCCGCCGCGGGTCGCGACCGCGAGCGAGGAGTGGCTGCGCCAGCTTGCGGCGGAGCAGCCGGGCGATCAGGCCGGAAACCGGTCACCGTGACCTGCGCAGCGAACCGGGCTGGAGAAACGGCATGACAGCGCAGACCACCCGCTATGACGTGCTCGGCGTGCTGCCGACGTGCCGGACCGATGAGGTGCTGCGGGCCGCTGCGGTGAAGGAAGGATTGCTGCGGCCGGACCCCACCCGCGGAGCTCCCGCAAGTACTGCAGCCGCAGGCTGAGATCTTGCGCTGCGCGGCGGCGTAGAAGGCCGTGTGCAGGTCTGCCGATGTTGCCCGCGAGCGGGGCCTGAGCGGGCGCGTGGCGGGGATGCTGTGACGCTCATACTGGGATCGTGACCGTGGTCCGCGGCGGGCTTTCGGCTCAGCCCGGGTGCGGTTAGGGCAGGTGAGCGTGATGGCATGGTCATGGCGCGCGGCCGCGGGGCAGGGATCGCTGGCCGGGTCTGAATCGCGGGCCCATCGAGCGGGTTCGGTACGAGACAGAGCCCGGCCGGGTCCCGTCACCGGGCGGATGGACCGTTCCGCCGGGCGTCCGGCCTGCGTGGAACTGGACGCCGCCGCCGGGGATCGTGCCGCGGCCTGACCGGGCGCCGCGATGGGTCCGGTGGTGGTACTGCACGCCGCTGATCGACCGTTACGCGTATGCCTGGATGTGGTGGCACGGAGCCTGGGACGTCGTGCCGCCCGCTGGCCCGGGCGCCGGGGCGCGGCACCGCGGGAGTGCGCGAACCCCGCCCGCCGGTACCGTCATCGGGGACTGGTGCGGCGCCTGTGGCGCCGGGAGCCGAGACGCCGGCTTGCTAGCCGAGCTGGAACTGGAATCCCTGCGCCATGCGCATGACACTAGGCCTCCTCGGGGCCATGTCAGGGGTCACAAGCCTCGCAATTGCCGGAGCCGTATGGAGCTTCGGATCGCCCACGTCGACTCGATCGCCTGCCTTCGCGAGATGCCGCAACTACGCAGGTTGCGGCTCGAGGACGGGCACCCGTAGCAGGCGGGCTCGTGCAGCCTCACGGCCGGGATCGCAGCACGGCGACCTCGGGGAACTCCTCGGGCGAGCCGTAGCCGTGCTCGGCCAGCCAGCGGACGTTAGTGAGGCATCGCAACGACCACCATGCGCGGATGAGGTCGCGGTCGACGTCGGTGCCGTAGCCGGCGACGACGTCGCCAAGGTGCTCCTGGTGTCCGAGCGTGAGGATGGCGACGTCGAAGAGCGCGTCGCCCTGGGACGCCTCGGACCAGTCGACGACGCCGGTGACCTCGTCACCGTCGACGAAGACGTGGTCGACCTGCAGGTCGCCGTGGATGAACACCGGTGTCCACGGCCGGAGCGCAGTCTCGGCGAGCTGGCGGTTGCGTGTGACCAGGTCGACGGGAAGGACGCCGTTGGCGACGAGCCACTCGCATTCGCCGTCGAGGCGCGATGCGAGCTCGTCGATGCTCCGGCCGGGCCATGGCGGCAGCGGCGCGTCGTGCAGCGTCCGGGCGGCGGCACCCGCCGCGGCCCACGCGGCCGACGACGCGGTCGATGGCTCGCCGAGGTGGCCGAGTGCCGTCCCTGGGAGGGCGGCGAGCGCGAGCGCGGGCGGCTTCCGCCACAGGATCTCCGGGGTCGGGATCGGCGCCATCGCCATCGCCTCGACCTCGACGTCGGTGCGGGTCTGATCAGCGTCGATCTTCAGGAACACGTCGCCGACGCGCAGGGTCGCGCGCTCGTTATGGGCGACGACGACCTCGACCTCCTCCACGTTGGCCATCATCGCGGGGATGACTACCGACGTCACCGGGTTTATCGCGTGCGACTGCGCGGCTGTTTGGCGCGCTGGCCGACGTGCTGGCCCCGCATCCAGTTCCGCGTCGCCGGGCCGACGTGCCCGATGTCCGCGGGTTATTCGCGGGCTCGTGCCGACGGTTCCTCTTCAGCCAGGGGCTGCTGCTGCAGGTCGTCCAGCTCACCAGCGATCCGGTGCCGGTCGCGGGACTAATGGTGGATCCGCAGCCCGCGCCGGGCGCGAAGGCACCGCGGTCGGGCGTGGTCATCGCCGAGGTATGGCATCAGTCCCGGCGCAGCGTCGGCGGCGCGCGCGCGTCAGGCCGGGCCGGATCGCATACTGGCAGCTATGCCTGAACTGATCGAGGGACCGAGCCGGGTGACCGCCGCGGGCGAGCCGCCGAAGCTGATCGACGAGTTCGTGGGCCGGGCCAGCAACGGAATGCCGGGTCTGAGCATCGCGCGGATGCGCAGCCCGTCCGGCTGGGCCGAGCCGGGCCAGCGGCCGGACTTCGACGAGTTCACCGTCGTGCTGCGCGGCGCGCTCGTGGTGGAGGCCGCGGACGGCACGCTCACCGTGACCGCCGGGCAGGCGGTGCACACCAGGCCGGGGGAGTGGATCCGGTACAGCACTCCGGGCGCGGACGGCGCCGAGTACATCTCCGTCTGCGTGCCGGCGTTCAGCCCGGATACCGTGCACCGGGACGCCGAGCCGGGCTGAGACAGTGCCCGCGCAGCCGTGGATCGACCTGCATGCGCATCCCGGCCGGTGCTTCCTGGCCGGCCTGGACGCCACCGACCCTTTCGTCGGGCTGCTCGGCGGTCCGGATGTGGCGGCCGCGCTGGCCGCGGCGACGGCGGCGGGCATGGCCGCAATCACCTGCTCGACCGTGGCCGACCTGCGCGTCCTCCGCCCGGATCTGGTGAAGGGCCTGACGGCCGCGCGCGCGTTCGCGCCAGGCGAGGCGCACGCCGACCACGACCGGCAGCTAGCCGGGATCGGCACGGCCCTGGCCGGACTGGCGGCGCCCATCGCCGTGACGGCCGCCGACATCGAGGCCGCCCACGCCAGCGGGCGCACCGCCGTCATGATCAGCTGTGAGGGCGCCGACTTCCTCGAGGGACACCCGGAGCGGCTCGCGCCGGCGCGGGCCGCCGGGGCGTCGTCGCTCACGCTCGTGCACTACCGGGTCAACGAACTCGGTGACGTGCAGACCGAGGCGCCCGTGCACGGCGGGCTCACCAGGGCCGGGCGCGCGGTGGTTGCCGAGTGCAACCGGCTCGGAATGATCATCGACTGCGCGCACGCGACGTTCGAGACCACCATGGGCGTGCTCGCGGCGTCCAGTGCGCCGATCATGATCTCGCACAGCCATCTCGACCACGCCGGCCGGAGCCACCCGCGGCTGCTGAGCACTGAGCACGCCCGCGCGGTGGCCGACGCCGGCGGGCTGATCGGCGCGTGGCCGTCGGGGGTCACCAGCACTTCGCTCGCCGACTTCGCGGTCGAGATAGCGCGGCTCGCCGACGTCGTCGGCGTCGCGCACGTGGCCGTCGGCACCGATCTCGACGCGAACTACAAGCCGGTACTGCGCGGCTACGCCGACTTCGCGGCGCTGCCCGGCCTGCTCGCGGACCGCGGCCTGACCGACGCCGAGACCGGCCAGGTCATGGGCGGCAACGCGGTTGAGCTGCTGCGCGCGGTCGCTGGCTAGGCGGGAGACCTCCCGGGCTCGCGCTTCCCGGGCAGCATCCCGGCCGCTGCGGGGGCTCTTAGCGTCGTGGGGACCTTGCGGGGGAACGTCGCGGTGCCCCGCCAGCGGTATCACGCACGGGGAGAACGACGACATGGCTGATCGTGGCCGCGGTTGCGGCCTGGCTTGCGCCCTCGCTATTCAGTGTTACTATCTACCGGTAGTCAATATCACTGAGTAGTTGAGGGAGGAGGTGTTCCGTGGGCAAGCAGGTGACGGAGATGCTCAAGGGGACGCTGGAGGGCATCGTTCTGGCGATCCTGTCCGGCCAGCCCGCGTACGGCTACGAGATCACCGCGTGGCTGCGGGACAAGGGCTTCTCCGACATCGCCGAAGGGACCGTCTACGCGCTGCTCATCCGGGTCGAGCAGCGCGGGTTCGTCGACGTCGAGAAGGTCCCCTCCGAGAAGGGCCCGCCGCGCAAGGTGTACTCCCTCAACGCCCAGGGACGCGACTATCTCGAGGAGTTCTGGCGGACCTGGAGCTTCCTCAGTGAACGGCTCGAACAGCTTCGCGAAGGAGGCAGATAGACATGGCCAGAGGGTGGACCAAGCCCCTCGAGACGATCACCGGCCCGCTCGAGCAGAAGAGGCGCTACCGGCGCTACAAGGCGCGGGTGGAGCGACTGCCGGCGAGTTATCGCACGGCGGTCGAAGCGCTGCAGCGGTACTCGTACTACTTCGGGCACGGCACGACCGAAGGCGGGCTCTTGATGCTGGAGGACCTTGCCGATCTGTTCGAGCAGGCCGCGGCGAGCGGCACGCCGGTCCGGGAGATCGTCGGGGCGGACCCCGTCGAGTTCGCCGAGGCGTTCCTGCGCAACTACCCGCAGGGTCAGTGGATCGTCCGGGAGCGAGAGCGGCTGACCAGCGCGATCGACCGCGCAACCGGAGAAGACAACGGAACCGAAGGGATGTCCCGATGACAACACAGCCGGTCCAGGCGATCCGCGTGCAGGGCCTGGAGAAGTCCTACAAGAAGCTGCGGGTGCTGCGCGGGGTGGACTTCGACGTGGCCCGGGGCAGCATCTTCGCCCTGCTCGGCTCGAACGGGGCGGGCAAGACCACGGTGGTGCGGATCTTGTCCACGCTGCTGCAAGGCCGACGCGGGGACGGCCACGGTCGAGGGGTTCGACGTGGCCGCGCAGCCGGCCAGCGTGCGGGAGTCCATCAGCCTTACCGGGCAGTTCGCGGCGGTGGACGAGACCCTCACCGGGCGGGAGAACCTGGTGCTGGTGGCCCGGCTGCGGCATCTGAGGAACGCCGGCCAGATCGCCGATGACCTGCTGGCCCGCTTCGGGCTCACCGAGGCGGCGGGGCGGAGGGCGTCGACGTATTCCGGCGGCATGCGACGCCGCCTGGACATCGCCATGAGCCTCATCGGGAACCCGCCGGTGATCTTCCTGGACGAGCCGACCACCGGGCTCGATCCGCAGGCGCGCATAGAGGTGTGGCAGGCCGTCAAGGACCTGGCCGGCAAGGGCACGACGGTCCTGCTCACTACCCAGTACCTGGACGAGGCCGAGCAGCTCGCCGACCGGATCGCGATCTTGCACGACGGACGGATCATCGTGACCGGCACCCTGGCCGAGCTGAAGGAGCTATTCCCGCCCGCAACCGTCGAGTACGTCGAGAAGCAGCCGAGCCTGGAGGACATCTTCCTCGCCATCACCGGAACGGGCGGCGCCGGCGAGCAGCACCAGCCCGCTCGCGACCACCGGCACCGATAACTGACGAACGAACACTGACAGTTAAGGAACCCCGATGACCACGCACTTCTTCGGCGACACCACCGTGCTGACGGGCCGGTCCATGCGCCACATCGTCCGCAGCCTGGACACCATCATCACCGTCACGATCACGCCGATCGCCCTGATGCTGCTGTTCGTGTACGTGTTCGGCGGCGCGATCCACACCGGGCCCGGTCACTACGTGAACTACCTGCTGCCCGGAATCCTGCTCATCACGATCGCCTCGGGCATCGCCTACACCTCCTTCCGGCTGTTCACCGACCTGCAAGAGCGGCATCTTCGAGCGATTCCTGTCCATGCCGATCGCCCGCTCGAGCGTGCTGTGGGCGCACGTGCTGACCTCGGTGGTATCCAACCTGATCTCGGTCGTGCTCGTCGTGCTCGTCGCCCTCCTCATGGGCTTCCGCACCGGCGCGGGAGTGCTGGCGTGGCTCGCGGTCGCCGGCATCCTCGTGCTGTTCACACTGGCACTGACCTGGCTCGCCGTGATCGCCGGCCTGTCCGCGAAGTCCACCGACGGCGCGGGTGCGTTCGCCTACCCGCTCATCTTCCTGCCGTTCATCAGCTCAGCCTTCGTGCCCACCCATACCATGCCCGGCCCGGTCCGCGCCTTCGCCGACAACCAGCCCGTCACCTCTATCGTCAACACCATCCGCGACCTGTGGACCCGGCACCCCGTCAGCACCAGCATCTGGACCGCGCTCGCCTGGTGCTTCGGCATCCTGGTTGTCGCCTACGCCCTCGCCCTCGCCTCCTACCGCCGCAAGGTCGGCTGATGGCATCGATCGTCAGGCAGCGGCAGTTCGGTGTGCCGGCCCGGCAGTGCCTGGGACGCGGTGCGCGACTTCGGGGCCGTGCACGAGCGGCTCGCGAAGGGCTTCGTCACGAATTCCGCGCTGGCGGGCGACGGCGTGCGCGAGGTTACGTTCGTCGCCGGCGCGGTGGCCCGCGAGCGGCTCGTGGGCGTCGCGACGACGCCATCCGGCGGCGACTCGGTCGTGTCCGGGCCGCTTGGCAGCACGCACTACAACGCGTCCGTCCAGATCGTGCCCGACGGCGCGCGGGCCTGCACGTTCGTCTGGATCATCGACGTGCTGCCAGACGAGCTGGCCGGGCGAGTGGCGGAACTCATGCACGCGGGGCTGACGGCGATGCGCGCCACGGTCGAAGGAAGCACGGCAACCGAGGCCGGGTCGATCGCGGGCAGCTGAATCGGCGATGATCGGGCGCAGCATCCGCTGCGCCAGGAGCCGAAGGGATTACAGCATGGACCTCGCCGGTCAGGCAGTCATCGTCACCGGGTCGTCGAGCGGGATAGGCGAGGCGGTCGCGCGCCGCCTGGCTGGCCTCGGCGCCGGGATCGTGGTCAACTCCGCGTCGTCGGCGGAGGCCGGCCAGCGCGTCGCGGCCGGGTTGCCGGATGCGGTCTACGTCCAGGGTGACATCGGTGATCCGGCCACGGCCACCGCGCTGGTCGCCGCGGCGGAAGAGCGCTGGGGCCGGCTCGACGGGCTGGTGAACAACGCGGGCCGCACGGTGGAGGTGCCGCTGCACGACCTCGACAACGTCACCGTGCAGCACTGGGATCGCGGTGCTGCGGACCAACGTCATCGGCACGTTCCTGGTGAGCCAGGCTGCGCTGCCGCTGCTGCGTCAGGCGGACGACGGCTGGATCGTCAACGTCACCTCGCTCGCGGGGGTGCGGCAGACGGGCAGCTCGCTGCCGTACGCGGTGTCCAAGGCCGCGCTGAACCACCTCACCGCGATCATGGCAAAGCACGCTGGCGGCGGGGTCCGGGTGAACGCGGTCGCACCGGGGCTGGTGGCGACGCCGTGGACGGCGGACTGGCACGAGCGGAAGGCGGGCGTGGAGCTGGTCGCGCCGTTGCACCGGGTCGCTACCGCCGACGACATAGCCGACGCCTGCCTGGCGCTCATCTCGACGCCGTACGCCACCGGCCAGACGCTCGTGGTCGACGGCGGGCTCGGGCTGACGATCTGAGCCGCACGGCGGGTCGTCAGGCGGCGTAGCCTGCGGCCTTCGTGACCGTCACCCGCACCACGACGCGTACCGCGCCTGGCCGGTCCGTGCCCGGGTCCCGGCCGTCGTACTTCCAGGACAGCCGGGTGTCGACCTGCCGGCCGACATCGCGGGTCATCGTCACGGTGCCGCGCAGCTCCACGTAGTTCTCCGGGTCAGCCGAGTCGATGACCGTGACGCTCACGCGCGGGTCACGCACCATGTTCCGGTGCTTCACGCGGCCCTCGATGGTCGAGATCAGCAGGTCGGTACCATCGCGGCCAACCCAGACCACCGAGGTCTGCGGGCTGCCGTCGGGATTCACGGTCGCCAGGACCGCGTAGTTCTTCCCGTCGAGCAGTGCGAGCGTCGCCTCGCTGAGCGCCAGTGCCATGCGCAGAACGTAGCAGCGGAGCCTGTCCCGCGCGCGGGTGGCCCGGCGCCAGGACCGGCCGCCGGCCACCCGCGGCAGCGTCAGTCCTGCCGCGGCCACCTCGGCGAAGTGCGCGAGGCTCCAGCCCCGGCCGACCGCGTCCCGCATGCTCTCCCAGCCCGGTGCCGTGCCGGTCCAGGTGGCGGTGCGTCAGCACGACCCGGTGCGCGCCGGGCCGTCGGCCGCGAACGTGACCTCGATCTCGCTGGCCTTCTCCGGGTCGGTCTCGAGCTGCCACTGCAGGTTGATGTCCCAGCTGAACACGACCCGCCGGGGCGGGTCGTAGGTCAGGACCCTGGACCAGCGGCACTCGCTGCCGTTGTCGGCACGGTCGATGATCTGAGCCGCCCGCGAACGGCTCGAACACCATCTCGGCGAGACGTTCTCGATCAGGTGGTGGTCAGGGTTCCACCAGGTCTCGATGCCCTCGGTGAAGACACGGAACGCGTGCTCGACCGGGCGCGTCGACGTCAGCCGACGTGCTCACTGACGTTGCATCGCACGTGCGTGGTCATTTCTCCTCCTGAATTGGCTGACTGGCAACGGCACGAAATCGGCCAGGGATTGCTGCCAGAACTGCTCGAAGTAGGCGCGGATGGCGGCGACCCCGGCGGCGTCGACGGAGTACACGCGGCGCGTCCCGGCGGCCCGGTCGATGACCAACCCGGCCTCCTTCAGCACCTTCAGGTGCTGAGAGACGGCGGGGCGGCTCACGGGCAGGTCGCTGGCCAGTTCGCCCACGGCGCTCGGCGATGCGGCCAGCCGCTCGAAGATGGCCCGCCGGGTCGGATCCGCGAGCGCGGTGAGGACCGCTCCATGGTTAGTCATGACTTACGGTAAGTTACAGCTTACCGATGTGCCTGTCAACCGCCCAGCGGCCGGTCGCGGCGTCAGCAAAATGGGCGTCTTCCGGGCACACCCGCGTTGCGTCTTCATATTTCTGACAAGCCGGGGTATCAATGGAAAAGACAGGGACACCGGAGCTGGCGGCGTGGCCGGTCCGGTGTTGACATACGCGACCGTGGCCCTTGCGACGTACGGAGTTGAGTGGGGTCTGGAGGCGACTACCGGTGTTACAACGAGTCCTCGGCATTCTCGTCGCGCTGTTCATCATCATCTGGATCGTGGCTAACCCTGCGAGCGGCCGGCGACACCGTGCACGCCTGGATCACGGGCGTCATCACCTTCCTCCGTCATATCGCCTGACGAGTCCTGGCTCCGTGCGGGCCGAAGATCGGGCGATCGCGCCGGCGATGGCGCGTGCCTTTGCGCTGCAGTCTGGTGAGACTGGCGGCGGTGGGGCAGCTCCCGGCCGTCGGCGAGCGCCACGGACGTCTTCCGGTCCGCGGTGGCGTCCGCGACCATCTCAGATGACCCCGGCGGTGGTCAGCTCCGCCAGTTCCGCGGCGGTGAGCTTGAGCAGCTCGCCGTAGACCTCGGCGTTGTGCTGGCCGAGCGCGGGGCCGAGCCGACTGCACCGTGCCGGGCGTACCTGACAGGCGGGGGAACACGTTCTGCATCGGCAGCTCGCCGAACTCCGGGTGCGCCAGCCGGATGATCGCCTGCCTGGCCCGGAAGTGCGGGTCGGCGAGCATGTCGGCGGCGCGGTGCTCAAGCCGGCCGGGATGCCGTTCTCGTGCAGCAGCGCCAGCAGCTCCGCGGCGGGCTGCGCCGCGGTCCACTCGCCGATCAGCTCGTCGAGGGCGTCGGCGCTGACGCCCCGCGCCTCGTGGGTCGCGTACCGCGGGTCGTTGACGAGCTCGGGCTGACCCATGACGGTCACCAGCCGGCGGAACACCGAGTCCTGGTCGGCCGCGATGAGAACCGGGCCGTCGAGCGCGGGATAGACATTGCTGGGCGCGACATTCGGCAGCACCGAGCCGGTGCGCTCCCGCTGGTAGCCGGCCACCTCCCACTCCGGCAGCAGCGACTCCATCATCGCGAGCACGGCTTCGTACAGCGCGGCGTCGACGATCTGCCCGGCGCCCGTTCGCTGCCGCGCGTGCAGCGCGACCAGCGTGCCCAGCGCCGCGAACGTGCCGGCCAGCTCGTCGCCTAGCGAGATGCCCGCCCGCGACGGCGGCCTGCCGGGGTCGCCGGTCACGTAGCGGATGCCGCCCATCGCCTCGCCGATCGAGCCGAAGCCCGCCCTGGCGGCGTAGGGGCCGGACTGGCCGTAGCCGGTGACCCTCGTGATGACGAGGCCTGGATCATCGGCCTGCAGCCGGTCCGGGCCCAGCCCCCAGCGCTCGAGCGTTCCCGGCCGGAAGTTCTCGACCAGCACATCCGCGGTCGCGATCAGGCTGCGCGCCAGTCCCTCCCCGCGGACCCCGCGCAGGTCCAGCGTGACCGACTTCTTGTTCCTGGCCAGGATCGGCCACCACAGTGACTGGCCGTGCGGTTTCTCCCGCCCCAGTCCCGCATCGGGCCGCCCTTCCCCGGTGGCTCGACCGTGAGGACCTCGGCGCCGAAGTCGCCGAGGAGCTGGCCGCAGAACGGGCCGTCGCAGAGGCTGGCCCATCTCGACGACCGGGACATCGCCTAGGGCGGGCGTCAGGCCAGGCAGGTCAGCGGGACACCGCCGTTATAGGCCACCATGTCCGTCAGCGCGGCGACGACATCGATACGGCCGCCGCGCGGAGTGCCGGTGAGCTCGGCGCAGGCCCGGTGCAAGTTGCCGACGATCCGCTCCCGGTCCGCCCACCCGGCGAACCGGCCAAGGTCGGCGTCGCGGGCCGCCGCCAGCGGCGACCGGCCGGCGGCCGTGGCGCTACGGGCGAGCTCCAGCACGAAGGCGAGGTAATCGGCGGTCGCGTCCAGCGTACTGGCGTCGTGGAACACCGGGCCGTGGCCGGGTACGACGGTCCGCGCGCCGAGCGGGCGGAGTACCTGCTCGATGACCTCAAGCGCGCCCTCGACCGAGCCCATGAGCAGGAATGGCGTACCGCCGTTGAAGATCAGGTCGCCGCAGAACAGGACCGACCGGTCCGGGATCCAGACGATCGAGTCATTCGTCGTGTGGGCCGGCGTTCCCACGTATCTGACCTCGGCCCGCAGGTCGCCCGCGTGCAGGGCGATCTCGTCGGCGAACGTGACGAACGCCGGATCCAGGCTGAGCTCACCCCAGTCCGGGCCGGCCCAGAACGGCATGTCCCGCGGCGGGCCGGACGCCAGCGCCTCGGCCCTGGTGCGCTCGTGGCCGATGATGGCCGCGTTCGGGAACAGGCAGTTCCCGAACGTGTGATCGCCGTGATGATGGGTGTTCACCAGGGCGCGGACGGGTGCGGTCGTCACCGCCGCGATCGCGTCCTGATAGGCGCGGGTCCGGCGCTCGGTCGAACAGGAGTCGATGCTGATGACTCCCTGCGGCCCGGCCAGGAATCCCGTGTTGTTGATCCACCAGGTGCCATCGGGCTGGATGTAGGCGTAGACGCCGGGTGATACCTCCTGCACGTACGGCCGCCCGGGCTCGGTGATGTCGTCGGCCAGGCTACTCATTCGCCAAGTATGCGGGGCGGGTTGGGAGCCGTCCACGTCATGCCGTTGGCCCGGCATGGCCACTCGGCGGCGTCGGCGCTTGTGGTCTGTTCATGTGCGAAGATTCGGCCTTCATCGGCGGACAGCACCACGGGTGCGATGCAGTGATCCCGTCGTGCGTGAGTACCGGATGAGCGAAACTGGCTGGAACCAGGGCGGTGTCCTGCATCCCCGTCTGCACGTCATTCCACGATTCGACGACGAGCCTTTGGCTGACCGTTGGCTGCGCTCGGCGATCTACCTTCCGGAGAATGCGCCCACTACAGACACGTGAGAGGCCGCGGCGCGGCTGCATCTACGATGCTGGCATGCGCACAGTGCCAGCCCGACCCAACACCCATGGCTGACGCCGGTGACGTGCGCCGTCTCGCCCTGGCGCTGCCGCACGTCGAGGAGATCGACAGCGACGGCTTCGACTTCCGGGTCGACGGCAAGGGCTTCGTCTGGTCCTACCCCGAGCGCAGCCCCGGCCGACCGCGCCGGATCCGTACCGATGTCGCCGTGCTATACGTCGGCGACGAGGCGGAGAAGCAGGCGCTGCTGCTCGGTGAGCCCGACCTGTTCTTCACCACGCCAGGCTACGACGGCTGGCCGCTGGTGATGCTGCGGCTCGACGCGGTCGAGCCGGGGCGCCTGGCCGAGCTCGTGACCGACGCGTGGCGGATGCGCGCCCCGGACGAGATCGTGGCCGAGCTGGAGCCGGGCTGAGCAGTCAGGCCGCGTACTTGCTGACCAGATCGCCGAGCCGGGGGAGCGCGGCCTGGATGTGCTTCCCGGCGCCACTGCGCACGGACCGGTAGGCCTTGATGATCGTCGGCCGATCGGAGCGCTCCGCGCGCGCGTCGGTCACCGTCAGCAGCGACTGCGACACCTCGTCGCCCCGCTTGGCGAGGTAATCGCCGAAGTCGGAGCCGCCGGCCGCGTGGAAGTCTGCCCAGTACGGCTGCAGTTGCTCGACCAGTCCCGGCACGAGCTGCTCCAGCAGGTACCTGATGTGGTTGGGCATGAACGCGGCGACGGTCTTGTAGCCGAGTTTGATCGCCGTCCCCGAGATGCCGGACAGGTCGGATACTTCCTGCTGGATCAGCTCGTAGCAGTCCTCGAGCACCTTGGGCTGGGTGTCGGGCGCGAGCAGGATCTCCTGGAGCGTGGCGGCCATCGGCGTTTAGTTCTCCTTGCTGCGGGGGCAGTTGGCTCAGGTCAGGGCGCGATACGCGGTGCGCTGGTTTCGCGTGTTATAGGAACCGCGGGCGGTGATCGTGATACCGAGTCGCGGATAGCGATTTGCTGAACAAATTGCCACGGCCGTTCCGCGGGGAACCCGCACCCCGCGGAACGGCCGCGCCCCCCACCGGCGGGCTCAGGACTTCGAGGCACTCCAGGCGCCGCCGGCCGATCCATTCGTCGCGGTGATCTGCCAGTTTCCGGACATCGAGCCGCCCGAGAACGAGCCCGTGTAGGTGACATGGTTCGACGCGCCAACGGTGCCGAACTTGATGCTGCTGCCGTCCACAGTGCCCTGCAGGGTCTCGGGCGAGTCGCCGAAGCCGGAGATCTTGATCGTGCCGTTCAGGCTGGAGCCCGACTGCGTCCAGGTCAGCGCGAACGTGCCGCTATAGGCGCCGCTGTACTGCCCAGTCCAGCTGCCGGCCAGATCGGACGACGCGTTGGTCGTGGCCGCCGCGGCGGTCGGTGACGGAGCGGTGCTCGTCGTCGCGACGGCCGCGGCCGGTGGCGACGAGGTAGTGGTGGCGGGCGAACCCGATGAGCTGCAGGCGGCAATCAGCAGCGCAGCAGGCACAAGGGCGATCGCAAGTCTGGTACGCGACACGTTAGTTCTCCTCGCAGGCGTGATCCGGATGATCGGGTGAGGGCCCAGGTCCGATCCGGTGCTCGCCGCTCCACGGCGGGCCGGGCGGGTCGACCGCGACCGCGGTCCGCAGCGCCGCCACCAGTTCCTGCTCATTGCGGAACCGGGCGCGCAGCCCGCTGGTGACCTCGTCGACGAACCCGCGCAGGCCCGTGGCGGCAGCCCCGTTCCGGCCGGTGCCGCCGGCCTCGTCCAGGAGCCGGATGATGAAGGTCCTCACCTGCCCGACTATCGGCGCCGGGCTTTAGCTGCGCTGAAGGTCGGCTTAAGGCCGCCAGTCGCCGGCGTCCGCGAGCGGGACGGGCGCCACGTCGAGTTCGCCCATCCGGCGCGCGTACGCGGCGTAGTACCGCCGGGCCTGACCGTGTCGCCGCAGCCTGAGCTGGCCGGCGATCAGCGAGAGCCACGCGTCCTCGTCGTAGGGTTCGCGTTCCAGTAGCTGGCTGAGGTGCTGGGCGGCCGACTCGTCGTCGCCGCGGTCGGCGGCTAGCCGGGCCAGCAGCCGCAGGATCGTGAACAGCCGGGAGCGTGCTTCCTCGCGCGCCTCGACGGCCCACTCCTCGTACAGGTCCTCTTCGAGGAAGTCGCCCGCGTATATCTGGCGGGCCCGCTGCAGCGGCGCCGCGGCCGCCTCGTGGTCGCCCTTGGCCATGAGCTCGATGGCCAGGTCGGCCACCCGGTTGAACTCGATCAGGTCGACCTCGGCGTGCTCGACCCGCAGCGCGATCGTCCGCGCGTCGGCGACGACGTAGTGGTCGGCCGGATGCCGGCGCTCCGGGTCCAGCACCTTCCGGATCGTGCTCGAGGCG
>CAVSCN010000010.1:0-187222 GCA_963726425.1 uncultured Actinomycetota bacterium
TTGTTAGACCAGACTTGCCGCCAGACCTCCTTCGGGAACGCGGTGAACGCGAGGATGTCCTCGCGGGCTGCATCGAGATGACCGGCGACCTGCGGCAGGTTCCCGGCGAGGGAGTCGAGGATCCGGTCGAACTGGGCGCGGACGGAACCGGCGTCGGGCTGGTCATAGACCGAGTGCAGCAGCGCCCGGACCCCGCCCCACGCGGACTTCGGCGTCACGGCCATCAGGTTCGCCGCGTAATGGGTCCGGCACCGCTGCCAGGCCGCTCCGGGCAGCGTGGCGCCGATGGCCTCGGTCAGGCCGCGGTGGGCATCGCTGGTGACCAGCGCGACGCCGGACAGGCCGCGGGCGGTCAGGTCGCGGAAGAACGCCAGCCACCCGGCGCCGTCTTCGGCGGAGGAGACCTGCAGGCCGAGGATCTCCCGGTAGCCCTCGGCGTTCACCCCGGTCGCGACCATGGCGTGGACGTTGACGGTCCGGCCGGCTTCCCGGACTTTCAGGATCAGGGCGTCGGCGGCGACGAAGGTATACGGCCGGCATCCAGGGGCCGGGTCCGGAACGCCTCGACCTGCGCGTCTAAATCGCGGGCCATCTCGCTGACCTGCGACTTCGACAGGGACGTGATGCCCAGCTGCTGGATCAGCTTCTCCACCCGCCGCGTCGAGACGCCCAGCAGGTACGACGTGGCCACCACGCTCACCAGGGCGGCCTCGGCCCGGCGGCGCCGCTCCAGCAGCCACCCCGGAAAGTAAGACCCCTCCCGCAGCCGCGGGACCTGCAGGTCGATCGATCCTGCCCGGGTATCCCACGGCCGGGCCCGGTAGCCGTCACGCGTATTCGTGCGCTCATCGCTGCGCTCGCCGTAAGCGGCACCGCAGACCACATCGGCCTCCGCGCTCATCAGCGCCTGCGCGAACGACCGGACCATCTCCCGCAGCAGATCAGGGCTCGCCTGCTCAAGGTGCTCGTGCAGCCAGCCGGACATGTCAACACTGGGACCAGCGGTCATCGCATGACTCCTCACCTGAGATCTTTAGTCGGAACTCGATGAGAATCACGCGATGACCGCCTTCATGTCACGACGCCACGCCTACCAGGCGAAACTTCGCCACCACTTCCCTGGACGCCACTCCCGTCGTGAGGTGTTAGCGTCAGGTAAGTGGCAACGAACAGCGAGCAGGGCGGTAACTGGACTCTGCTGACAAGCCACGGCCATGTTCTGGTGGAGATTGCCCGGAATCCGCACGCGCGCATCCGCGACCTGAGTCTCAGGGCTGGCATTACCGAGCGCGCCGTCCAGTTGATCCTGGCGGACCTTGAAGAATCGGGATACATCATCCGGCACCGTCATGGCCGACGCAACAGATATGTCATCCACAACACCAGATCGTTCCGTCATCCCTCGCAGGATGGTCACGAGGTCGGCCCCTTGCTGAAGTTGCTTACTCCAGCAGCTGACTGCTCCAGCTACCGAACCCTCTAGCTGAAACTCTGGGTGCCTCCGAGCCATCTGTGACAGCAAGATCGTGGCCGAATACCAGCCAGGGCCTGCGGCTGGATTCAGGCCAGGCGCGGACACGGTTCACCCCGGGGCCACGTTCCCTAACCAGCCACCGCAGACCCGGCACGCATCCCGCGCCGTCCGGCGGCTGCGAAGAAGGAACCGACCCGGAGCCGACCGCAGAAGAACCTAAGGCCGGGTCACGGTCAAGGACGTCGCAGTAGCGGCGGGGCGAGGCTGCGGGTCTAGAGGGGCTCGCTGAAGTACCAGCGATGGCCCTCGGGATCGTCCACTATGTAGCTGCGCGCACGGTTCGCCCTGACACCGACTTCAGATACGCTCGCGCCGGCGGCCTGCACGCGCTCCCGGTGGGCTGGCAGGTCGGTGATCGTGATGCATTGCAGCTGGGTAATCTCACCGAGTTTCGCGGGTCCGCGGAAGCCAGGCCCAGCGGAACCCAGCATGATGACGCCGCCGTTGCCGAGCAGGAGCTCTGCGTGCCGGACGGTCCCGTCGCTGTTCTTATCGCGGGCCCGCTCGGTGAAAGCGAAGACCTTGATCAGCCAGTCGATTGCCGCGCCGGCGTCGGCATACAAAAGATACGGAACGACCTGCGGGTCTGGGTTGTCCTGGGGCATGACAGCAACGTTACTGTCCGGCCGCAGGGCCATCACCGGGTCACCTGGGTTGCGGTCCCCCTGGACGACGGGGAGCGTTGTGTGATCTTGCCGGCAGTGGCGTGGTGGCAAAGCGGGCGGCCACCGCGTAGGCCTGCGAGGTGTGAATGGACTCTCGGACCAGGCGGCGGCCGCGCCGCCGCCGCGACAGAAGCGGAATGCGTGGTCAGTGGTCGTCACGGGCGGAGTAGGGCCGTCCGGGGCCAGTAGGGCCATTCCTCGAACCAACGACAGCGGCCGTCGTCATCCAGCCGCAGGACCCACAGGTCGCGGTATTCCTGGCGAAGCGGATCCCCGTCCAGTTCTGCGATCAGCGCATAGAGCCTCGATGGCGACCCGCCGCACGTGATCCCACGCGCAGGCCCAATCGCCTGTGAGCCGGACTCCGAGCCGGGCAGCGGCTTGCAGCGATTCCTTCCGCGCCTCGGAGTGCGTCTGCCCGCGGCGCAGCTTCACCAGCAGCTGAAGCGTCCTCACCGCGTAGATCGCTCGCTGCCGTGAATCTGGGTCGGCTATGCGCTGTTTGAGGTCCTCCGTGAGGAGGTTGAGCGTGCTCCTGCTCGGCCCGGCCTCCGGTGTCTGTTCGGGGTCGTGGCATATCAGGCAGCCGACCGCATTGGTCGTCCAGGTGGCGCGTGTTCAGGGCTGGCTGGTGAGGAAGTAGCTGGCGTACGGTGTGCCAGCGAGCTTGTCGCCCATCAGGCGAGAGAGCAGGAGGACTGAGCTGCGGGGCCGGTGGTTCACCACGATGTGCTGGGTCTGCCCGGCGTCGTTGCGGGTGACGACCCCGGCCACGCCGAGCGGCTCGCCGCCGATTTCAGTGGTGTAGACCTCGATGAAGTCGTTGTCGCCGTAGGGGCCGGCGTAGTCGATCTCCTGGTACGGGTACAGCGACTTGACGGCCAGGATGATCGAACGGACGGCGTCGGGGCCTTGCGCGGCGCCGTCCATCGCCGACGCCTCCAGGGTGACGTTGTCGGCGAGGTTGTCCAGCCAGACGGGGTAGTAGTCGGTGCGATGGAGGGCCGGGTCGCCGCTGCCCGCATAGGTGGGTGCCGATGTCATGGCGCGTCTCCTTCGGTGTTGGTTAGTCCTGCCATTCGCGGCCCGGCAGCCGCGTCTTGATCTCCTGCAGGAGCCATTCGTTGCCGTCAGGGTCGCTGAAGGCGGCATAGGTCTGGTACGAGCGGTTCTGGGGGTCACGGCCGGGAACCCGGCCGCCGGCGAGGTGAAAGACGTCGCTGACCCGCGCGCCGCGGTCAAGCAGGTCGGCCCGGGCTTCGTCGATGTCATCGACGGCCAGGATCAGGCGGTGAACCGAGCCCGGCGCGCCGGTGGTGACGCCCTTGCCGAACGCGACCGAGCAGTCCGACTGCGGCGGCGTGAGCTGAACTACGCGGAAGGCGTCACCGGCGGCGATGTCGGCATCCAGACGCCAGCCGAGGGTCTGGTAGAACTCCTTGGTCCGGTCGACGTCGGAGACGGGAACGGTAACGACCTCGAGCTTCATACCGACCGTCCCGACTTCGGGCATGTTTGTCGAAGGGCTGGTCTGCGTTGTGCTCATGGTGACCTCCGTCCGATAGAACTCGTCGTTCTCCGGGTGCTAGCGCCGAGCGAGAAACGCTTCCACGTCCGCGGCGAACTCGGCGTAGTGCTGGAACAGGAACCCGTGCGCCGCGTCGGGGTAGATCTTGATCTGGGCCTGCGGGATCAGCCCGGCCATCAGGTAGGAGTAATGCGGCCGGATCATCGGGTCGCTGTCGCCGATGGCCACGAATACCGGCAGTCCGAGGGCGCTTAGCCGCTGGAGCCGGGCATGATCGGGAATGCCCCAGGTGCAGACGGCGTCGTACTGCGCCTCCCGTGTCTCCCACGTCGTCGCCGTGTCGCGGTCCTCGGTCCTGGCGTACATGCGCTTCAGCGTCTCCTGCCCGGATCGCAGGCTGGCGGGCGACTGGGTGAAGAATACGCCGAGGTATTCCTCGGGAGTTGTCTGCGGTGTGCCGACCGCGCCGATGACGTCCGGAGCCCAGCCGTGCATGCCGGCCGCGCCCTGTGGCGCCGAGGACGCGAGAACCAGGCGGCGAACGATGGCGGGCCGCATCAGGGCGACCTGCTGGGCGACGAAACTGCCGATGGAGAAGCCGAGCAGATCGGCATCGCTGATCTCGAGCGCGGCCATGAACGCGATGGCGTCTCGCGCCATCTGCTCGATCGTGTCCGGGGTACTTCCGCTGGAGCCGCCCACGCCGACGTTGTCAAAGGTGATGACTCGCCGGCTGGCCGCCAGCGCGTCGATCAGCGCCGGGTCCCAGTTGTCGAGATTGCCGCGAAAGTGCTGAAACAGCACCAGCGGCACTTCCCCATCGCCGACATCGCGGTAGGCGTAATGCACACCGTTGGATGCTTTGACCAATTCGCTCGGAAGCGAAGCGTACGCGTCAACCATCGGCTGCTCCCCGTCCCGATCGCGACTGGCGAGCGTCTTTATGTGACTTACGAGCGGCCTCTGCTGCCCACTCTCGGCTCTGATCGCCAGGCGCTATGACCTTCCCCAAGGTCAGGATTTTGATGCTACTCGTGCGGCCGCGGCAGGCCAGCGGTGGCCGGGACGGCCGGCTTTGATGTTTCGGGGACCTCCGCTAAATGGCCAGGTCGAGACGGCATTTCCTCGGCCGAGACGGGCGGCCGGTGCCCGATCAGCTTCTCAAAAGGCAGCGCCCTTGGCTTGCCGAAGTACGCGCGTCCTGGCGGTCAGAGTGACGATCCATTCGGGGGCGGGCGAAGGAGATCTCAGCGCGGACACCGTGAGCAGGAAACCGCCATGGCCGAGCCGTACCGCCCGGACCACGAGCTCGCCGTCCTGTCCTGACAGCGCGATCACGTCCCCAGCGCTCAGGTCCCCCGGAAGGACTGCATCTGCCACGGGGCGTGACGTTACCTCCTGGCATCGCGGGTGCTGGCAGTGTTGTCGGGACGGCTGTGGTTCGGCCAGCCGAGGTCGGGGCATCGTGCGACGGCTACCATGCGCCTTGCCAGGCTGCACTCAGGATGACCACCGACGGGCGCCGGGCCGCCGGAACCCGCATAAGTCCGACCTTCCGCCGAAGTCGTATCGAGCCGGCGATTATCACGTCCGCGCTGAGGGGTGCTGCCGGAACGCTAAGGTCCCGCGACGGGGCAGCAGCCTGGCACCTAAGGGGGTCCGGCGCAGATCTAAGGCCCGGCCCCGACCGGGTTACGGCTATCTGCCGATGTGCTCGCCCGCCCGTTGCGCGACAGTGGAAGCAACTCGGCAGCAGGCGGGGATTAGCCCGGCCGAGATCTCGCCCGTGGGGGAACGTATTGGCCCGCGGCGACTCCAGTTCGTGATCACCGGCCAACGAGCACTGAGGAAGGATGAGTCTCCATGCCCACGGCTGTTCGCCGTGACCAGCCAGCCACGCTGAACTCCGAGCCAGGCTGCGCACCACCGGATCTCGCACCGGCCCGGCAGCGATCTGCCCCATGCTCACATCCATCTGGCTCACCGGTCCCGGCCGTGGCGCCGCGAGGATCGGCCAGCTTGCCAGCTGGTCGCTCGGGCCACCGTGACCCGACGCGGCGCCTCCCGCGTCCGCGGCTGCGGACCGCGGACGGCCACGACCGCGAAGAGCGCCACGCTAGCTGGGTTGAGCTTTTCTTCGACCTGGCGTTCGCCGGGGCCGTCGGCCAGCTCGCAGGCGCGTTCCAGGACCACCCGGCCCTGGGCATGCTCGGCCGCTTCGTCATGCTCTTCATTCCGATCTGGTGGCTCTGGGTCCAATTCTCGTTCTACGCCGATCGCCATGAGTCGGATGATGCGGCGCACCGGATCGCCATCCTGGCGGCCATCCTGCTGTGCGTCGGCCTGGCCGCCAGCGCGCCGCGAGCCCTCGCCGGCCACTCAGACGGCTTCGTCATCGCCTTCGCCTGCATGCGCTGCTTGCAGCTGGTGCTGTACGCGCGGGCCCGGCACCATCTGCCCGCCACCAGGGGGCTCTACAACTGCTACCTGATCTGCTTCGGGATAGGCGGCGCGCTCTGGCTGTCCTCCCTCGCAGTGCCCGATCCCGCCCGCTATGCGATCTGGGTCGCGGCGCTCCTGGTCGACGGCATTGGCTCGCTGGCGATGCTGGCGCCACGCCGGCGGGTCCCGCTGAACCCCGCCCATCTGGCCGATCGCTTCCAGATCTTCGTTCTCATCGTGCTCGGTGAATCGGTAGCCCGGCTCATCAGCGCCGCAGCCATGAAGCCCTGGAGCCTGCAGCTCGCCATCGTGCTGGCCGCCGCGCTGATCACGCTGGCCGCGCTGTGGTGGGCCTGGCTCCGCGCCGCCGACGACCAGGCGCTTGACAGCCAGCCGGCGATCGCCAAGTTCACGGCCCTCAACCTGTCCGTCGTGGCCGGCATCGCCGCAGCGAGCGCGGGCCTGCACATCGCGATCCTGGCCGCAGACGGAGCGGGCACCATCGCGGCCGCACCCAGGGCCGCGCTCTACGGCGGCGTGAGCGTCTATCTGCTGGCCACTGCCATCCTTCCGTCCAGGAAGATGACGCGGGCAGCCAGAACGGCCCGGCTGGCGACCTCGCTCGCCTCCATGGGACTGGTCTTCATGGGCGCGATCGTCGAGCCCGTCTACCTGGTCCCAGCCCTGACTGTCGTACTCGGCCTGGGTCTGTGGACCGAAAGAGAGTCGGTCTCACGGCCCGGCAGGCGGGCGCTGAAGCCACTCGCGGCCGCGGCGCAGGACCAGCTCCCGGGCATATCCGGCAACTGACACGGCGACAATCCAGCAGCTCACCATCTTCCTCAACGGAGCAGCCATGCCCGCCGTCCTCGCACCGCCGACCACCGCCGTCATGCCCGCCGATGACACCTCGCACGACACCTCGCCGGAGCCCACCGTGGCGTCGGTATGGCAGGCGGTATCGGGCACCACAATCGGAGCCGACCTCCTGGACTGGCCGCCCGACCTCTTCGCCCTGACCGAGGTGATCCTGCATCGCTCGGAGGCCTACCGATTCGCGCTCTCACCCCCAGCGGGCTCGCAGTGGCCACCCGAGAACTTTCCGGACTGGCCCGATGCGGTCGTCGGCGCGGCCCGGCAGTGGACCGCCTGGGCGGAGAACAGGGACGGAGCGATCCCGCCTCTTCTGGCCCGCGAGTGGAGCATCTTGCAGACCCGCGCGGCCGCGGTCACGCTCAGCCAGCTCGCCGAGGCACGCGACCAGCGGTTGTGCGAGGCCCTGCTGACCCTCCACGCACTCGCGGACGAGGCCTGCGCCGGGCTTGGTATCGCCCTTGACGCAGCCAGCCCATACGGCGTCGTCTACCGGGCCCGCGGTCGCGAACTGCTGGCCAGGACGGGATCGCTGGCTCGCCTCCCGGCCCACCTGATCCGGGTCCTGCCAAAAGTCCGCACCCCCGCGAACGGCAGTTCGCTGCGCTCGCTGTCACGGTACGCCACAGTGCAGGTGCCCGGCGTCGCAGCCCGGTGGCACAAAACGCCGGCCCGGCGCACGACCAAGCAGCCAGGCGGCAAGACAGTTAACTTCCTGCTCCTGCCGTGGCCGCTGCGAGTACGCGGATCAGACTTCCGCCCGGTCACCGGGCCCCTGGAGGAGCTCGCCGACGACCGCTTCGGCTTCTTCGAGTTCGCGCCTGCTGGACGTCTCGACCTGGACCTGGTGGACCGGATGCTCATCGCCGCCCTCGAGGAGGCCGAGACCGTCGACGTCGTCATCCTCCCCGAGAGCGCGATCGGGCACGAGGAGATAGATCCTCTCGAGGCTCTCCTAGACCGGCACGCAGTGACCGGGCTCATTGCCGGAGTTCGCGAGCGTCCCGCCCACCCAGGGCAGTTCCCGTGCAACTGGGTGCACATCGGCGTGTCGACGGGCGAGCACTGGGTGCACATCCGCCAGAGCAAGCACCACCGCTGGTCACTGGATGAGGCTCAGATCGGCCAGTACCAGCTGGGCGGCACGTTGCACCCGCACACCCGCTGGTGGGAGGCGATGGAGATTCCTCGCCGATCAGTCCAGTTCGTCGAACTCGGCGACGGGATCACCCTCGCGTCACTGGTTTGCGAGGACCTCGCTCAGAGCGACGACGTAGCCAGCGTCATACGTTCCGTCGGCCCGATGATCGTGGTGACTCCCCTGCTCGACGGTCCCCAGCTCAGCTCACGGTGGGGAGCCAGGTATGCCAGCGTCCTGGCCGACGACCCCGGCTCCGCAGTCTTGACGTTAACGTCGTTCGGGATGGCGCAGCGCTCTCAGCTGCCAGGACTTGACTCCTCGCCCGTAGTCGCGCTGTGGAAAGGCCCCGGCCAGCGCACACGCGAAATCCCGCTCGAACCCGGCGCTCACGGTATCCTGCTGGCCGCAAGCGCCGATCGTGCCGCTAAGCGCAGCTTCGACGGCCGCCGGCCCGCCGAGGACGGATTCGCGTTTTTCGACGTGAGCGTCTGCCAGATCCGGGCGGCACGCACCGGATCGGGGCCACCACACTCACCGGCCCGATCACCTTCCTCGCCCGTGCTGCAAGCCGACGAGATCACGATCCTGACGTCCTGGGCGGAGGCGATCGCCGAAACGCAACTGTGCGGGACCAAGGGCATTGAGTCCGTGCAGGCCAACGCGCCCGCAGGCTCTTCCTGGCGAGCGGAACTCCGAATCCGCGAACCTTCCCCGCAGCTGGAGCAGGCCATCAGCGTCATGATTCGCGCCGTCCAGACCCCAGGCACCGAGGACAGTAGCCAGCCGAGGGACGCCAGTTGGCCGGCGGCGCGCAGCAGCCAGCCGGGCGAGCGCCCCCTCGACAGGCTCGCTCGCGCCGTGCTGCGATCAGCCCTCGAACAGCGCCGGGGGCGGCCCGCCTAACGCGCGGTGACGCTAGCCGCCGAGCCGGTGCGCCACCGCCGCGGCTTCCACCCGGCCGCCGACGCCCAGCTTGGCCAGGATGTTCGACACGTGCACGCTGACAGTCTTGGTGCTGATGAAGAGAGCCTGCCCGATCTCCGGGTTGGACCGGCCGGCCGCGAGCAGCGCCAGCACCTCGCGCTCGCGCGCAGTGAGCCCGAACCGGGCCAGTTCGTCCGGCGTCTGCCAGGTCAGCGGGCGCAACGTCACCGGGTGCAGTGCCTGTGGCCGGCGTCAGGGTCAGGCGGGCCCGGCGGGCCAGCGCAACGGCCTCTTCCGCGATGGGACCGGCCCCGAGCCGATCGGCGATCGCGTGCGCGTGCCTGACCGCCCGCGCCGCTTCCTGCCGGTCACCGTCCGGGCGTGCGCCTGCGGCCGAGTCGCAGCAACGCGTAGGCGAGCGGATACGGCTCCCCGGTATCCTCGCCAGGCGGCGACGGCCGCCGACCAGGCCTGCGTCTCGGCAGCCCCGGTCGCCCGCGCGTGCTCGGCCGCGACGAGCGTTCGGTACCCGGCGCGGCCGGAGCACGGGTCTCGAGCTGCTCAGCGGCGGCGGCAAGCTCGTCGCAGTCCCGGGTGAGTATCGGCCGGGACCGGCTCGCGCCGGTCACGGTATCGCGTCGCCTCCTCGGCCGCCACGCGCATGCCGGTCCACAGCAACGGCCAGGCGTAGCGCGCGTACCACGACAGCGGCGCGCCCGCCAGCCCGGCCGCGACCGCCTCTCGCGCGGCGGCCAGGTCGCCCCGGCCGAGCGCGATCAACGGCCTCGGCGTAGCACATGGGCTGGGTGTACTGGACTCGTTGGTGGCGCCGATGGCCCGGCGCGCGTCCCGCAGCTCACGGGCGGCGTCGTCGTAGCGGCCGCGCATGGCACACAGCTCGGCCCGCAGCTGCCGCAAGGTGGCGCCGAACACCCCCTCGGGCAGTGCGCGCAGCGCCCGCGCGGTCATCTCGTCCGCCTCGGCCCACTCGCCTAGCCGCACTAGCGGCTCGGCCTGGTTGCCGATCAGGTATGAGCCAAGCGTGCGCGACAGCCCGGCCCGCGCCGCGAGCTCGAGTCCCTTCGTCGCGGCCGGGCCGCCTCTCGATGCCGTCCGAGCAACTCCAGACGTCGGACAGGTTGACGTACCCGCGCACCGCGGTCGCCGGAAAGCCGAGCTCTAGAGCCAGGCCACACCCGAGCGCAGCGCACCGAGACCGTCCTCGGCGGCGCCAAGGTAGGAGATCGCCAGGCCCAGGGTGATGGTCGCATCGGCCTCGACGTCCCTGGCCCCAGCCGCAGCCGCAGCCGCTATCGCCCGCCGGGCCATCTGTGCACCCTCTTCCAGGTCCGAGCTGCGCGTCAGCGAGCTGGCGAGCGTGGCCAGCACGACCGCGTGGGCAGGAGTAAGCGCTTCGTCGGGTAGCAGGGCCAGCGCCTCCCGCAGCGTCGCCACCGACTCGGCCGGCCAGCCCGAGTCCCGAAGTGCTCGTGCGTAGCGCTCCAGCAACAGCACCCGGCGAACCGGGTCGAAGTCAGAAGGCAGCCCGGCCAGCGCGTCGGCGAGCAGGGATCTTGATCGGTCCAGCGCCCCGGCCCCGTAGGCGGCTTCGGCCGCGAGCAGGCTCAGCTCGGCCTCGTCGAGGCCGGTGCGCTGCCGCGCATCCGCCACACGTGGCCAGATCTCCTGGGCATGTACAAACTGGCGCAGTGCTTCTGCCGGCGCGTAGGCCGTCATTGCGTGCCGCGCGGCGTCGATCACCGCAGGCAGCGCCTGCGGCAGGTCGAGCGCCTCGTACCAGTGGTACGCCAGCGCGGACGGCACCGCGGCTACAGCCGGACCCGCGAGCCACGGAGCGCGCGCCAGTGCGGCCCCGTACGCCGCGTGCAGCCGGACCCGTTCACCCGGCAGCATGTCGTCGTACACCGCATCGCGGGTCAGCGCGTGCCGGAAGGCGTAGGCCCGCCCTCCCGGGTCGACAACCAGCAGGTGCTTATCTACTGCCTCCCGCACGCCACCGAAGAACTCGTCGTCCGCGAGGGCGGCTACCTCTGCCAGCAGCCGGTCGGGCACAGCCCGCCCGCAGCAGACGGAGGCAATGCGCAGCAGTCCTTGCGCAGCGCTACCGAGCGCGTCTACCCGGCTGAGAAGGACGTCTTTCAGCAATGGGGACAGGCCGATGAGGTCACCGCCGCGGCGCACCGCGCCGGCCAGTTCCTCCACCAGGTAGGCGTTGCCCTCCGACCGGCCGAATATGACGTCGGCCACGTCCGGCGCCGGGGGGGCATCCAGGATCGCCGCGAGCTGCGCCGTAACTTCGTCGCGTTCGAACCGCCGCAGTTCGATGTGGTCGACCGAGCGCATCCGCTCCCAGCCGGTGAGCAGCGGGCGCAGCGGATGACGCCGGTAGAGCTCGTCGGAGCGGTAGGTGGCGAGCACCATGACTGGCGCCTCGTGCAGCGACCTGACCAGGAAGGCCGTCAGCTCCAGAGTGGACTGGTCGGCCCAGTGCAAGTCCTCGATCACAAACAGCACCGGCCGGGCAGCACTGAGCCGGTGCAGTACCCCCAGGACCATCTCCAGCAGCCGGGCCTTGCGCCTGTCAGCACCGACCAGTTCGCCCGCGCTGCCCTCCCCGACCGGCCCCGCAGTAGGGGCCGTTGCAAGTTCGGGCAGCAGCGGGGCTAGGGCCGGCCCCGCCGGTCCTATCACCTGGGCCAGGGCCTCCGGCCGCAGGCTGCGACTCACTGTCCGCAGCGCGTCCACCAGCGGGGCGAGCGGCTGACCGTCCGCCCCGAGCTCCAGGCACTGCCCAGTCAGGACCAGGAACCCAGCCTCAGCCGCCTGCCCCGAAATCTCCTTAATCAGCCGGGTCTTGCCCACCCCGGCTTCGCCACCCACAAGCGCGAAAGCCGACCGCTGGGCCTGCGCCTGCTCCAGTGACACGGTCAGCGACGCCATCTCCTCGCGTCGGCCGATCAACACCGGGCTGACGACGCGATCGCTCATAGCTAAGACGTTGCCACAGATCCCGCCTGACTGCATGGCTGGAAAGTCCGGGGAACTCGGCAGCGCCTGGGCCGTGGGTGCTGTCAGGGCCGGTCTCGACGCCGATGCTGGTGACCCAGCTGCGCATTCTGCGCTTTCCGGGCACCGAGTGCGGCGTTGGTGCAGGTCCGATACTCAGGGCGACAGAGCGGCGCTCTCTTAATCCTGCTTCGGGGTTCACTCGGCCGGACGGTCATGTCGTCCACGGTCATGTCGTCCATGGCGGTGGACCACGCTCACCAGGCCGGGCCAGGAGGAAGCTGATAGCCATTCTGCTAGCCATCAACCGCCTCACTCAGACGGCGCACAGCATCCTCCAGCCCCAATGCTTGCAGCTAAATGCGATCCCAGGCCTCATGCGGCATCATCGAGAGACTGACAGATCGTCCCTGACTGTGAGGATCTGCCTCGCAGCTCTGCGAAAGGTGCTGGGCTGTGGGTCGGTGATCGCGGGCGTGACCCTCACTGCTGACTGGCTTCGTGCCCTGTCCGTGACTTGTCCGCTCGTGGTTGCCGGCCCCGGCCCGTCGGAGCGCCTGGCCTGATCAGGAGCTTGACCGCCCGCCGGTGTGCGCCGGCGGCGTGTCCCGTCACAGTCCTGCCTATCCTCCGTCCGGACCGGAACCGGTTACGTCCCTCCGGGCAAAGGAGCAACGCATGGACAGTCTCTCGCAGATCGCCGATGTCGTCATCGGCGTCGACACCCACGTCGCGACCCACAGCGCCGCGGCGGTTGATACCGGGACCGGTGCCGTGCTCGCCGAGGTCACCGTCGAGGCAACCGCCCGACGGCTATGAAGCGCTGGTTGAGTTCGCGGACCAGCATCCGGGCCTGCGGGCCTGGGCGATCGAGGGAACCGGCGGCCACGGCGCCGGCCTGGCCCGCCATCTGGCCCGCCGAGACGAGCTCGTCGTCGAGCTGGACCGGCCCGAGCGAGCACGGCGCCGCAACGGCGCGAAGTCCGACCCGCTCGATGCCATCCGCGCCGCCCGTGAAGCGCTGTCGCGCGCCAAGCTCGGCACGCCGCGGACGACCGGCGAACGGCAGGCACTGTCGGTGCTTCTGGCTGCCCGCCGCTCGGCCGTCGAGGCCGCGACCATCGCTCAGCAGCAGGTCTTCTCCCTCGTCATCGCCGCCCCCGAGCAGCTGCGCTCGAAGCTCCGGGGGAAAGCGAATGCTCGCGATGACGCGCAGCGCCGCCCGGCTGCGCTGCAGGCCGGGTGGGACCTGGAGACCCGCACCACCGCGACCGTGCTGCGCGACCTGGCCCGCCGTGCACTTGAGCTTTCGGCTGAAGCTGACCGCCGCGAGAAGGAGATCCTGGCGATCGTCCGGGCCTGGCATCCCGAACTGCTCGAACGCAAGCGGCGTCGGCCCGATCGTCGCCGCCACGGTGCTGTGCGCCTGGTCGCACCCGGGCCGGATCCGCTCCGAGGCGGCCTTCGCCATGCTCGGCGGCGCAGCCCCGATCCCCGCCAACTCCGGCCAGGTGACCACGCACTACCGGCTCAACCGCTACGGCGACCGCCAGCTCAACCGCGCCTTCCACACGGTCGTGCTATCCCGGACCCGCTGGGACGAGGACACCCGCGCCTACGTCAGGCGGCGCACCGCCGAGGGCAAGACCCAGCGCGAGATCAGGCGCTGCCTCAAACGCTACGTCGCCCGCGAACTGTTCCGGCTCCTCGAACACGGACCGTCCGCGACTTGACAATCCATAGGAGCGTCACGGAAGAGGTCCGGCGCTGCTCACGCAGTAGCCCTTCTCTGGATCTATGTAGGTCGGTCCTTCGGCCGACTCTTCCTTTGGGGCTACGGGAGCAATGATCACTCTTGCACGATGATCTTGGATCTTCCGTTCAGCTCACACAAGAGTCCAGCCACGCCCTGCCGACACTTCGGAGATTCGCGTGCCCTGGGGTGGCCGCCTGGACCGAGGAGCCCGTGGCAGCGCGCTGATTCGCTGACATCCTGATTTCGGACTTAAGCCGGATTACTTGCCACGTAGCAAGTATCGGGCCGGCGGCCGGCAGGCGCTGCGATGCGCACCGGGGATAAGGGTTGATCTTGTACGGTGCAGATAGACCATCGCAATCACGGAGGCCAGGATGGCGCAGCGGGTCAGTGTCGAACTCGAGGACGACCTTGATGCAGGCAAAGCGGATGAGACGCTGCGGTTCGGGCTAGGCGGCTCAGACTACGAGATCGACCTCAGCAAGAAGAATGCCAGCAAGTTCCGCCGACAGATCGCGCCATACATCGAGCACGGGCGGAGCGCCGGGCGAAGCCAGCGCCGCCAGTCGGCCCGGACTTCATCTAGCCGCGAGCGGAGCGGCGAGATCCGGGCGTGGGCGAACGATCACGGACTCGCGGTCAGCAAGCGCGGGCGGATCCCGGCGAGCGTCGTGGAGCAGTACCAATCCGCTACGATAAACGCCTGACGCCAGCCCAGACGAAGAGCTGACCATCGGCGATTTGATGGCCGCGGCCTGCCCGCACCGGAACCTTCGAGCGGCCCGGAGCGGCCCCTCCAGTTGTGACAGCCCCAATGCACCCAGTTGCCGGGAGACTAGTCGGCTCCTCACGGCACTCCGCTCGTGAGAGGCCACCGCGCTGCCGGACTGGCTCAGCTGTGTGGCAGGACCTGCCCGTTACCGCGGTGCTGCGGACCGCGGGGCCCGTAGTCGAGTTCGGCTCCGTTGCTGCTGCTGTGGACCGCTCTATCCCGGCAGGCTGCCGCGGAGCGTCAGCGCGCCGGTCGATGCATGAGACGTCAACCATTCCCACGCCACCGCCACTGACTGGACATACCAGCGAATAAATGTGCGAACGCGCGCCGCCGGCTTTTCGGCAGGTCACGCTGTCTGGCGCCCTCGGCGAGCGCGCTGCGGTGTCTCGGCTGACGATGCCCTGATCGAAGTGGGCGGCGGCACATCCACCCTCACCAGAGCGCTGGTCGATCGTGGCCGACTGCCGCCGGGTAGCGCCCGCCGCTACCGTGATTTCGGCGAGGTTATACCAGCCTCTCTACGTGCCGTGAGTTCCTGTCGCGGGGAGCTGGTTGACCTGTATGGTCGGCGGTGAGGGGCTGGGGAGGCCTTCGAGCTGCCGAGTCAGGCAGAAGGGGTGGGGATCATGAGCGCCAGAAGGTTAGTTCAGGTTGCGGTATTTGGGGCGGGCGGGCTGCTGGCCGCAGCGGTGTTGCCTGCGGGGCTGGCAGCGGCCGGGACGAGCTTGAGCGTGCCGTGCACAGGTCAAGCCGCGCTGGTGGCGGCGATCAACGCCGCGAACGGTGCCGGTGGCGGGACTATCAACCTGGCCGCTGGGTGTGATTATGCCCTGACGGTGGCGGACAACGGCGAGAACGGACTGCCGGCGGTCGTGACTCGGATCGCGGTGAACGGCAATGGTGCCACGATCGACGGGACCGGTGCTGTTCGCGTCTTCGAAGTCGACGGGCCGGGCGGGAACTTGTCGGCGCAGAACGTGACCGTCAGCGGCGGGTCTGCGGACATCGGCGGTGGCATCGAGAATGTAGGCGGGACCGTCACGCTGAATCACAGCCAGGTGACCGGCAACACGGCCTCATTGGCGGGCGGCGGCATCGCCAGCGCTACCTTCGACCCGTCGAGCGTGGCCAGGCTAACGTTGAATAACAGCGCGGTGACGGGCAACAGCCAGAGCGCTGGCCCGGCCGACAACGGCCTGGGCGGTGGCGGCATCGTGAACATTCTCGGTACTGTCACGCTGAATGGCAGCCATGTGAACAACAACACCGCTCAAGGTCTGGCCGGCGGCGGTATCGCCAGCGGCGACTACATCAACTTCTCCGGGACCAGCAGCTTCTTGACCCTGAACGGCAGTCAGGTGAACGGCAACGCCGCCCCCAACGCGGGCGGCGGCGGCATCCAGAACCTGCTGGGCTCTGTCACCCTCAACAGCAGCCAGGTCAACGGCAATACCGCGCTGAACGGGGGCGGGATCTCCAGCGGAAACGGCGCTGGTGGTGCACCGCAGCCGGGCACAAGCCAGCTAGTGCTGAACAGGAGCCAGGTGGACGGCAACACGGCCACCGCCCCGGTTCCGCAGCCAGGCTCGATGGCTGGACCGCCGATCGCGGCGGGCGGCATCGCCAACGGCGGCAATGCGGTGCTGAACAGCAGCATGGTGGATAACAACACGGCCAGCCACACCAGCGGCGCCGGGATCGTGAATCACGGGACGATGACGCTGAGCAAGTCCAAGGTGAACGGCAACACCGCGGCGGGCAGTGGCGTGTTCGCGTCGGGCGGCGGAATCATCAGCGCGCAGGGCGAGCCAGGATCGGTGCCCACCACGCTGACCCTTAACAACAGTCAGGTGAACAACAACCGTGCTGGCGGCGACGGGGGCGGCATAGCCAACGGCATACCCCTGGGCGGCCCGATGCCGCTGGTCGGGGGAGCCCTTACCTTGAATCACAGCCAGGTGACCGGCAACACCGCTGCCCATGGCGGAGGCATCTTCAACAACGGCGGACCGGTGACGCTGGCGGCCACATCCGTTACTGGCAACACCCCAGACAACTGCGAGCCGCCAGGCACCATCCACGGCTGCACCGGCTAGCGGCAGCTGCCGCAACTGGCGGGCCCGGTGCTACGCCGGGCCCGCCAGCCGGGTTCCTCATCTCAGCGACCTGCCGGACCAGCGACGCGGCGCGCGGCCGGATCGCCGCCTGCAAAAGGGATCCGGTCTTTGCATGCTGGTTCGCCCATGCCTATGCCGGCGTAGATCTTGGCTAGCTCCGCTTCGCTCCGCCGCAGTGGCGCCGCCACGGCACTTTCTGGCCTGATGCCCGCGCCCGGGCGCGCCCAGCGAAGACCCAGGGGTTCTGGGCGGGCCGTCGCCTCCGCCCGATTGTCCTAGTCGCCTCCCCGAGGCCACGGGCGCTTCGCATGTCGCTGCGCGATTGCTATGCGCCGGCCCTAGGCCTGCCGGCCGCTGACAAGGGAGATAGCACCTATCCGGAAACAGCGGCGGTGTCGGTCAGCTCGCCAGGCCAGATCACAGGTACCTAATCCCGATGGCCACGACGAGTACGCCGAGAACTCCGCGGACTGCCAGCTCAGGGAGCCTGGCTCCTGGCCCCTGTGTAGGCGCCGGCCAGCCCGTCGACGCCCAGGGAAGGGAAATGCCTGTCGGCCAGTCGGGTGCTACAGAGCCGTTCTGGCGGGAGGACAGGGTCAGAAGGGTGATCACCCCGCTAGTGACGTAACGAAGGTTGATGTCAGAGCAGCCGGCGCGACCTCGGCAGGTCGGCGTCCCGCGCCGATGAGGATGGGAGACAAACGAGCCGCCGCCACACGAACGGGGGCTGCAGTGCCATGTCGAGGACGCTAACCCCGTTGCGGAGGTCTTGCAAGCCCAGACACAGGATGCGACCGCTGTGCCGGGCAGCCTCGCCTGCCGAATACGTGCTGATACCTGGCGAGGGCCGGAGACCAGGCCAGGTCACAGCCACTTCGATCGACTGTTTACAAGACGGCCGCTCTGCCTACTGAGCTACACCGGCGGGGACTGCGAGCATGGTAGCCGAACCCAGCGCTGACGTGCGCATCTGCCCGCTGACCTGCCGTCATGGCTGCAGCTCCATCGCCCGGCACGGGCCGCCGCCGGCGGCGGCAGGCGCCCGAGCGAGCACTTCGGCTTGCCGTTTGCGAGACGGCTGCTCTGCCAACTGAGCTCCGCCGGCGGGAGCGCCGGCCATGGTAGCCGAACCAGGCCCTGGCGTGCGCACCTGTCCGCTGACCTGCGGTCATGGCGACATCTCCATCGGCAGCCAGATTTCGCGGGCGGCAGTGCCATGTCCGGCTGGCACTGCTGAGAGCGGCGTCGGGCCGCCGCCTGTGCCCAATACGTGCCCAAGGTTTTGATGCCTCGTCGGCTCGACACCGTGGCGGAGATCCCCGAGCCGCGCACGATAACGGCGAGCACCCACCGTCCTGGCGCCGAGGAGTAGACGAGGGCGGGGCCTCGGCCGTGGTCATGGCAGCGCCGCCTGGGGCAGCGGCCCGGATCAAGGGGTACCGCCGGCTGCCAGGCCAGGCACTCCGGGTGCCAAGAAGGTCGGAAAACAGTAGCGGACCAGCCCCTTCGTGATCGCCGGGACGGGGGCGTACTCGGGCAGGTCTGGGGCATCGGTAGCGCCCGTGGCAGGTGCTGTCACTGTTTCTCCCTGGACTCTCGGAGCACATCCCTGCTGGCCGTGCGCGTCCGCAAGTTGAGTGTCCTGTCCGCTGCTTCCCAGGCTGGCTGTTCCCGCGACGCTGTAGGAACCGCGCCCTGCCAGCAAGCTGGCCGTGCCGTCGGGATAGTGATCCAGTGCGAGGGTGTCTTCTCGTGCGTACTTGGGTGCCTAGCCGCTCTCAGGGTCTGGGTACAACACGCATAGAAGCTTGGCCATCTTCGGGACTCCCTTCTTGTCCTTAGTCGGTACCGAAGCTCGCAGTAGGGCAGCGACCACGTCTTCGCCAGTGCACTGCTGACCAGCGCAAGGCGGCTAGCTTGCTGGCGCGGAGACGCCTTGCCGGCAGTCGGCGGGAACGTTTAGCGGCTCGGGTGTGGGGTGGCGCCTTGCTATCGCCTGGATCGCACGGAGTAGCGCGGCGTCGGATGCAGTCATGGCGAGCTTGTGTAGCACCGGTCGCACCTTCGAGCGAAGGGCCGCGATCTGGGCAGCGCTCGCGTCGTAAAATCGGACACCCGTTGTGCACAGCGACTGCGCGATGGTGCTGTCGTCGTAGCTGGCATCCGCGGACGCCTTGACGGCTTGCGCGGCGGCTTCTCGTACCCAGCCTTGCTGTTGTGAGGTCAGGCTGTCGAACCGCTTCTTGCTCAGGCTCAGCACGAAGACCTTCGGCCACAGCACGACGTTCGCGGTCACATCGCCGGCCTCAGTCGCGTAGGCGTTGTGCGCGTACTGCGCGATGTCGAATTCGGCGCCGCGAAGGTTGCCGGATCGGACCTCCTCGGTCCAGGACTGACCGATGTTCACCGGTATGGCACCGAGAGCCGTGACCGTGTCGGCTTGCACTGGCGAGTTGAACACCCGGAACCGTACCCCGTGCCAGTCAGCCGGTGCCAACAGTGGTGCGTGAGTGGCGAACGGCCGGCGCAGCGGACCGACCGCGAGACCGAGACCGACGACACCGCTGCCGTCGAGGCGGCGCAGTAGCTCGCCGGCGACCGGTCCGGACACCAGTTCCTTCTCAGCGGCGTAACTGCTGATCGTCATCGGCGCTTCGACCGTGGCGAATCCAGGGATGCCGGCGTTGGCGAACGAGCGCGTCGATGGCCAGCCGCCGTCGATGGTGCCGGATGCGATCGCTTTGACGAGATTCGACTCAGCCTGCGCGGATCCGTTGCCGTAATCTTCTGTAACCTCCACCTTGAGCCGACCGCCGGACACCGTGGCGAGGCTGTCGACGAATGCTTGCGGCCCATACGACTGACCGTTGTCGTTGATTTCGTCGATCGTGGCCAGAGTGAGTACGGTGGTGTCGCCGCCGGCCTTGTCGGCGCTGTGCGTCTGACATCCGGCGATCATGGTTGAAGCCGCCAATGCCATCGTGCAGCCGATGGCGACGCGCATACGGGTCATGTCCTCAGTTCCTTTCCGCTGAGTTGCCGGACGACGGCCTAATGGGCGAGGTCGACCGGTGTGGCCGTCTCCGGGTTCTGCTCTGCGGTCCGGTTGCGGCGCTTCGCGCCGAGCTTGCGGCCGAGCGCGACGCCGTGCCCCGGCAGCCCCGCCCGCAACCCGCACCCACCGGATCCCGCCAGCCACCTGGGCCAGCCGGTCCGCGGCTGGCCCAGCCGGTTACAGCTGAGGCTGCGGCATGCGCTGCCAGGCGAACGGGCCGAATGTCGTGGCGGTGGTCTTGTAGTTGGCGTCGGGGTCGATGGTCAGCTTCAGCCATTCGAGCGGGAATGTACTGCCATGAACGACGACACGATGGAAGTTCGGCACGTTGTAGAAGGGGTGCTCAGTCCACGCGGTGTTGTTCGGATCATGTGCGCACACCGACATCCCGGTGGCGGGATCGGTCTCGCCGATGCACGGTGCGGTCGGCGAGAGCGGGTTGTCGGAGCGGTACAGGTGCGAGTCGCCGGTGAACAACAGTACCGGGCGGGCGAAGGCGGTCGTCAGCGACGCGATCTCGCCGATGATCGGCTCGTAGTTGGTCAGATGAGCCGGGGTCTGGCCGTCCAGGTCCCACATGTCCGCCTGGGTGACGATGACAACTCCCTTGGCGTGCTGAGCGGCTGCTCGGGCGAAGGCTGCGTCGAGCCAGCGAATGTCCGCGGCGGTGCGGTTGGCTCGTTCATCGGTTTGCGCCCGCGACGCGGAAGGAGCTCCGTACCAGGCGTCAGCGTCATTGTTCGACCCGCCGGGCAGGTTGATGGTCACGAACACGATGTCCCGCTGCGACCACATGACGTTCTCGACAAGCTGGGCGTCCGTCGGATGGTGCCGGTCGTAGGCGGTCGCCTGCGAGACGACGTTCAAGGTTCCGCTGCCGAGCGTGTGACCGGGCTGGGAGAAGAATAGCTGGCGGATCTTCGCGAGGTTGTCGATCGGGTTCCCGCAGTGGTAGTCGACACACACAGAAGGATCGGTCGTCAGGCCCGACGTGCCGATGAAATTCAGTACGCCGGAGCTGTAGAACCCGCCGCCCTCACCCGGCTTGGCCAGGCTCGTGGCCTTGTGACAGTCGCTCCACTCGTTGTCGCCCGGCGTGTAGACGACCGGCTTGCGGAACTGCTGCCAGAGCGATGCGATCTGGTTGTCGTAGGCCTCGGTGCAGAAGTCCTTGCCGGAGTGGATGTCGCCGACGTGGATCACCTCGCTGACCGACGGGTCGGCGTTGATCGTGCTGATGAACGCGGGGCTCTTCTGCAGCTCCGCCGTGTCACCAGACTGGCCACTTGGCGGATAGGCGGCTAGGCCGTACGGTGAATCACCGTAAACCGCGACTGTCAGCGGGCCACCGCTGCCTCTGGGCGAGGCGAGCGCGGATCCGGCAGGAACCGCTGTCGCAAGCAGCCCAGCCGCCGCGAGCGCCATCAGGGCACTTGTGCGCATCTCTTCCTCCACCCGTGCCGACATGTGGCGGCCGTGAAGTCATGTCCTCGCACGCTCGCATCAATGCGGAGCGTCCCGCGTCAGGGGAGCACCCTGAGGATTTCTCGGTCGGCTAAGGGCACCTGGTCGGCGAGGGTGTCGGCGAGCTGGTGCCGGGCGCCTGCGAGGCCGAGCTTGGCGTAGGCGTGTGACAGGTGGGTCTCGATTGTCTTCAGGCTGACGAACAGGGCCTGGGCCGCTTCTGCGTTCGAGCGGCCCTCCGCCACGAGACGCGCCGTGCGAAGTTCGCTGGCGGTCAGCGCGTCCAGATAAATGCGCGCATTGCGGCGCGGCCGTGCGCGGGCCGCGCGCATTTCCTCGAGCGCGCTCCAGCGCGGTCTGGGCGCGGATGCGGCACATGGGTGCCCGCCGCGTGCAGCTGACACCGATGCGGCGCGGATCTGGGACCGAAATGCCGGGTTGATCACCCAGGTGCCTTGGGCGCCAGCTACAGCGGCCCCGGATGCGCATCGGTGTTGCCCGCCATGGTGCTCCTGACCTGGAAACAATGGCATTCAGTTCACCATCGACGTGGTGATCTCCGGGCGTTAGCTTGACACTGTGCAGCTGCTCGAGCGGGAGGCGCAGTTAGCCGCCCTCGGCTCGGTCTGGGAATCGGTCCGGGGCAGCGGCCGGCTGGTGCTGGTCGAGGGCGCTGCGGGAAACGGGAAGAGCGCGCTGCTGGCAGCCTCCGCTGAGCAGGCCGCCGCGTGCGGGCTGCGGGTCCTGCGGGCGCGCGGCAGTGAGCTGGAGCAGGGCCTGGCATTCGGGGCTGTCCGGCAGCTCTTCGAGTCCCTCATCGCTCGTGTCGGCCCGGCCGAGCGCGCCGAGCTCCTGGCCGGCGCGGCAGCCCCGGCTGGGCTGGTTCTGGCGCCGGGAGGCTCGCACCGGGCACCGGGACAGGCTGCCGAAGGCGGCTTCGCCGTACTGCATGGTATCTACTGGCTCGCTACCAACCTCGCCCAGGCCGGGCCCATCACGCTGCTGGTCGACGACCTGCACTGGGTCGACCCTTCATCGATCCGGGCGCTTGCCTATCTCGCCCGCCGGATCGCCGATCTTCCGATCGCCATCGTGGTGGCGCTGCGCCCGGACGAGCCGGGCAGCCCTGTCGCTTTGCTGGACGAGCTGCGCGCCGAGCCGGACGCCGTCCGGATCACCGTGCCCTCGCTGCGCCTGGGGTCGGTAGCGGCGATCGTCCGGGCAGCGATCGCCGGCGCCGACGATGCGCTGTGCGCGGCATGCTACTCGGCGACCGCCGGCAACCCGTTCTACCTGCGCGAGCTGCTGTTCACCATCGCTGCCGAGCAGCGCGGCGAGCTCGTTCCCGTGGTGCGGGAGGTTTCTGTCCCGGCGCTCGCTGACCGTGCCGTCCGTCGCCTTTCCCGCATCGGGCCGCGAGGCGGTGTCCCTCGCGCGTGCGATGGCGGTCCTCGGCGAGGGATCGAGCCTGGCCGACGCGGCAGCACTGGCCGGCCTGGACGAGCTGCCGGCCGCCGCGGCGGCGAGCGCCATGCAGCGTATCGACGTCCTGGCGGCGGCCGACCCCGTGTCGTTCGTTCACCCCCTCGTACGCCGCTCGTTGTACGAAACGCTCTCAGTCGCTGAACGCGACGCCGCGCACCTGGCCGCCTCGCGGCGCCTGAGGGAGGTCGGGGTTTCGCCGGAGGGCATCGCCGCGCACCTGGCTGCGGTTCGCCCGGCAGCGCGCTCCAGCGTCGCTGCGGCGCTGCGCGAGGCGGCCGGCGAGGCCATGCGCCGCGCGGCGCCGGAGGCGGCGGCGGCGTGGCTCGAGCGAGCACTGGCCGAGGACGCGCCGCAGCCGCCGCGGGCGGTGCTGCTGCACGAGCTGGGCCGGGTCGAGCTCGCCAGCCGTGAGCCCGCTGCGATCGCGCACCTGCAGGAAGCGCTCGAGCTAGACGCCGAGCCGGTCGCCCGGGCCCGTGTCGCGCTCGATCTGTCCGAGATCCTCGTGGCCGCCGGGCTGTGGGAGTCCGGTCTTGCCGTCATGTCCGACGCGCTTACCCGGCTGGGCGAGGGTGATCACGACGTGATGGTCGACCTCGAAGTACTTCGCGCTCTCCTCCGTGCGTTCGACCCGCGCATCGTCGCCGCGTTCGATGCAGACCGTGACCGCCTGCTCCGGCTGGCCGCGGGGCCGAGCTGGTCGGCTCGCGCCCTCGCCGTCCTGATCGCCAGCATCGGCGTGCTCCGGGGTGAGTCACTCGGTGAAGCGCGCGGCCTCGTCGAGCACGGGCTGCGTGACTGGCAGCTGTTCGCGGAACATGACGCGGGCGGGTGGGCGTCGTCCCAGGCTCTGATGGCGCTCACGCTCATGGATGCCGACGATCGAGCGCTTGAGGTGATCGATGAGCTCGCGGTGCGGGCGCTGCGGAGCCGGCGCGCTGATCGGGACGCTGACTGCCATGGGCCATCGGTGCTGGATCTCGGCGCGTCGCGGCGACCTTGCGCCCGCCGAGGACGAGATGCGCACCTGCATGGACGTCAGCGTGCAGAACGGGATGTCGCTGCTCATCGTCAGCGGGGCGGTGTTCTTCGTCGATGCGATGCTGGAGCGTCCGTCGCTCAGCGACCTCGCCGAAATGGTGGAGCAGGTCGAACTGACCCCCGATTTCCTCGCGACCTGCGGCGGCGCGATGCTGCTGGAAGCGCGCGGACGGCTGCGCATCCGCCGCGGCGACCGCGACGGCGGCATCGCCGACCTTCGCGCGTGCGGGCAGGTCTACGCCGGGCTCCGGTTCGGCCCGCCGCTCACCTTCTGGCGGTCGGCGCTCGCGCTGGCGCTGCCCGCCGACGCGCGCGACGAGGCCCTGGCGCTCATCACCCTAGAGCTCACGCTCGCCACCGCCACCGGCCTGGCCCGGGCGCAGGGGATCGCCTTGCGTGCAGCCGGGCTGCTCGCCGGGGGCGAGCGCGGCCTTGATTACCTGCGTCAGTCCGTGACGACGCTGGACGGCACCGCTGCCCGGCTGGAACATGCCCGCGCCTACGTCGACTACGGCGCCGCGCTCCGACGAGCCGGGCAGCGGTCCCAGGCCCGGGAACCACTGGCGACCGGCCTGGAACTCGCACATCACTGCGGCGCGGACCGGCTCGCGGGCCGCGCGCTCGAGGAAATACGCGCGGCCGGCGCACGGCCGCGCCGGATCGCGCGGACCGGCGTGGACGCCCTGACCGCCAGCGAGCTTCGCACGGCCCGGCTGGTGGCTCAGGACCAGTCGAATACCGAGGTGGCCCAGGCGCTGTTCGTCAGCCTGAAGACGGTCGAGACCCACCTGTCGCATGCCTACGCCAAGCTCGGCCTGGCGGGTCCGGGCGCCCGGCGCCAGCTCGCCGGCATGCTCCGGGACCGGTCGTAGTCCCGCCGGACCGGAAATCCTCAGGGTGCTCCCCTGACGCGGGACGTTCCGCATTGATGCGAGCGTGCGAGGACATGCGGCGCAGCCGTCTCATTACCGCAGCACAGTAAGGGAGCAATCACGATGGACCAGAGTGACTGGCGTTTCTGCGGGAAGTGCTTCACGATGTTCTTCGACGGCGACCCGAACCGGAAGGGCGCCTGCCCGGCTGACGGGCAGAATCACTCGGCGAACGGCTTTACGTTCACGCTCCCGCACGACATCCCCGAGGCTGGCAACGGCCAGGGGCAGTGGCGTTTCTGCGATAAATGCTTCGCCATGTTCTTCGACGGCGACCCGAACCGCAAGGGCGTGTGTGACGCGGGTGGCGGACATCAGTCGCAGGGCTTCCTGTTCGTGCTGCCCCATGACGTGCCAGGTACCGCGACTGCGCAGTCAGCCTGGCGCTTCTGCAGCAAGTGCTTCGTGATGTTTTTCGACGGGTCGGACAACAAGGGACATTGCGCCGGCGGCGGTGGCCATGTGGCTCAGGGCTTCATGTTCGTGCTGCCGCACCTGGACGACGAGGTGCTGACTTTCGACACCGGCCCGGTCACCAGCAACCTGCCGCTCGGCGGATCCGCGCACCTGGTGGTGAACAAGACCGGCGCGTTCACGTTCAACACGCACGCGCACGACAGCGGCTTCGACAACATCAACTACACGATTGCTGCAGTCCTGATGTCGTCGCAGGGCCTGGCGCTCAGCTTCGCTCACCAGGGCATCGTCGAGGGAACGTCGGCCGGCCTGCCGTTCGGCACACCCAAGCGCGACGACAACTTCATGACCGCGGGTACGAACCAGGCCATTACCGACAACTTCGAGAAGATCCGCGGAGCGGTGCTGGTCGGGCAACTCGCGGGCACCGACACGCTGACCGACGCCATACACCAGCTGATCCAGGATGCCCTCGAATCAGCGGCCAAGCAGCTCAGCAGCGCGGTGGTGGCCGCCGCCACCCAGCTGGTCTGACCGGGCGGCCGGCGCTGGCGCCCGATTCGGGGACCTTGACGGCTGGACCCCCCATCGTTCTCATCGGAACGCTCAGCAACCTGCACCCAGCCGGGCCGCTTGGCCGCCGGATCGCGGCCTTGATGCGTGCCGTTCCAATGCTCGCCAGGAGGAATTGACAGCATGAGATCTACTAGAAATGCTCGTATTGCGGGCGCGCTCCTTGCGCCGGTTCTGGCGATCAGCGGCGTGCTCGCGCGGGCCGGGGCAGCTTCAGCCGATACTCGCAGGCCCGGTGGTCACCACACAGCTGAAACCACCGCCGCGCCTGCTCCCCTTCCGGCCATGCTCACCCCGCCCAAGCGCTACTACCTTGCCCTGGGCGATTCCCTCGCGTACGGCTTCCAGCCGGACAAGGCACTTGCAGGACTGCCTCCGCAGGCATTCAACACCGGATATGTCGACCTGTTCGCAGCCAGGCTGACCGGCGTACAGCTGCCCTAGGGCGCCGCGTACAGAGTGACGACGAGCTGGCTCAGCACACTGGGGCTGAGCGGCTGAGCTACACCGGCGGGGACTTCGAGCATGGTAGCCGAACCGGGCCCTGACGTGCGTATCTGCTCGCTGACCTGCGGCCTTACCGGCTTCCCATGATCCGCCGCACGTGATGGACAGCACCACCTGGTCCGGCTCGCACCGCGCAGACAGCGAGCCTGTCTGGATGTAACGTCGGGCTCAGGAAATTGACTGACTGACTCGTTCAGTTAATAATGTTGCCATGGCTCGCCTGCCGCAGCAGACCCGCCTCGCGCTTCTCGCCTCCACTGGCGCGGAGGCATTCGGGCGGCTCGGCTACCGGCGGACGCGGATGGCCGACGTCGCCGCGGCGGCGGGCCTGTCGGCCGGGGCCATCTACACCTATGTCGAGAGCAAGGAAGCGCTCTTCCACCTTGTGCTCTTGTCCTTGCTCGAGGATGTCCCGGACAGCACGAACGGGCTGCCGCTGACCACGCCGCCGTTCGCAGACACGCTGGCGCTCATCGACCGGCAGTTGCGCGCCTACGGATCCGCGCCGGCGTTGCGAGCGGCAGCCAAGCGCCAGGTACCCGAGGACGCGCGGGCCGAGCTAGCCGAGATCGTGGCCGAGCACTATGCGATGCTCCAGCGCCTCTGGCCCGCGCTCGCGGTGATCGAGCGGTGTGCCGTCGACGTGCCGGAGCTGCACGAGTTCTACATCCAGCGCCGCCGCCGGGGGCATCAGCTCCTGTTCGGCAAGTACGTCGCGAACCGGATCGCCAGTGGTCATTTCGCTGCCTTCTCCGATCCGCAAGTCGCGGCGCAGCTTGCCATCGAGACGATCACCTGGTTCGCCTGGCATCGGGTCGAGGGCTTCGACCGAGCCAGCTATGACGACCGCGAGGAAACGGGCCGCCGGACAGTCACCGAGTTCGTCTGCAACGCACTCATTACCCCCAGCACCCCTGCCGCCAGTACGCAGTGACATATAGGAAGGTCCGTTCCAGTGTTCATGGGCAGATTCACTGAGCTTGTGGTTCGGCGGCGCAGACTGGTCGCCTTGCTCTGGCTGCTTGCGCTTCTCCTCGGCGGCTTCGCCTCATCGGTCCTGAGCAGCCATCTGAGCCAGAGCTTCGAGATACCGGGAACGCCCAGTTACATCGCGGACTCGGCCATCACCGCGCGGTATGGCAGCACCGAGGCACTGGTGCCGGTGATCAGGCTGCCCGCCGGGACGGCCGCATCGCAGCCGCGGGTGCGAGCCGACCTGCGGTCCGGATTCGCCGCCGTAGCCAGGCTCGGGCGCGGACCGGTGCCGGGCCGGGTGGTGTCCTACGCGACGGCCGCCGACCCTGGATTCGTCTCGGCCGACGGCCGCACCACGTTCGGGCTGTACTTCGCCCCTACTGCCAATCCGCAGCAGGTCACGACGGTGCCGTTGGCGGCGATCAGGGCAACCCTGCTCCGCTACCTGCCGCCAGGGTCGCGGGTCCAGGTGACAGGCATCGCTCCGCTGACCAATGCCGGCGGCTCGACCACCGGGCCCAGCGTGCTGGACGAGATCCTGATCGGCGCGCTCGGCGCCCTGGCGATCCTCGCCTTCGTATTCGCCTCGCTGCTCGCGGTGGTGCCGCTGCTGATCGCGGCGGCGTCGGTGACCACCGCTTTCCTGGCGATCCTGGGCCTGACGTACCTGATGGATGTCAACTTCGTGGTGCAGTTCCTCGTCGGTCTGATCGGCCTTGGCGTGGCGATCGACTACTCGCTGCTGCTGATCACCCGCTGGCGCGAGGAGGTGGCCCACGGCAGCGACAACGAGACCGCGATCCGCACCGCCATGAGCACGGCGGGCCGCGCGATCATATTCAGCGGTGTCACTGTCGCGCTCGGCCTGCTCGCGCTGATCGCGCTGCCTATCCCCTTCATCCGCAGCATCGGCATCGGCGGCATGCTAATCCCGCTAATCAGCGTGGCCGTCACTCTGACGCTCGTGCCGGCCATCCTTGCGGGCATCGGGCCCAGGCTGGAGTGGCCGAGACTGCGGCAGGAGGCCAGGCCCAGTCGCGGCTGGACCGCGTGGGGCGCCGCGATCGTGCGTCAGCGATGGCTGGCCGCAGCGGCCGGACTCGCGGTGCTGGTGGTGCTCGGCATCGCGGCCCTCGGCATGAACGTCGGCGACGCCAGCGTGAATTCGCTCTCGCAGCAGGGCGCCGCCCGCGAGGGCGTGGTCATGCTGGAGCAGGCAGGCATCCCGGTCGGCGTCCTCTCCCCGATCGACGTGCTGCTCACCAGCCCGGCTTCCGCGGATCGGGTTGTGACGGCGCTCGCGCGCGTGCCAGGCGTCCGGGCCGCAGTAGCCCCGGCGCAGGCGGCCTGGCGACGCGCCGGGACGCAGCTGGCCGAGGCGCTCCCGGTAGCGGATGGCGCTGGACCGGCCGGCCAGGCAACAGCCACCGCCGTGCGGGAGCAGCTCGCGAGCCAGCGGCCGCAACCGCTGGTTGGCGGCCCGTCGGCCGATCTGGTCGATCAGATCCACTCGCTGTACGGGGATTTCCCCTGGGTGCTGGCCGGTCTGGCGCTGATCACGTTCGTGCTGCTCGCCCGCGCGTTCAGGTCGCTGCTGCTGCCGCTGAAGGCCATCGCGCTCAACCTGCTTTCCGTCGGTGCGGTCTACGGCGTCCTCGTGCTCGTCTGGCAGGACGGGCACGGCGCGCAGACGATCTGGGGCCTGCCCGCTACCGGCGCGATTACGGCCTGGATCCCGCTGTTCGTCTTCGCGTTCGTCTACGGGCTGTCGATGGACTATGAGGTCTTCATCCTGGCCAGGATGCGCGAGGAGTACGACGCCACCGGCGACACCAATCAGGCAGTCGTCACTGGCATCGGCCGCACCGGCCGGCTGGTCACTTCCGCGGCGCTCATCTTGTTCCTGGCGATGGCCGCGCTGGCCAGCGCGCCGTTCACGTTCCTGAAGATCTTCGCCACCGGGGTGGGCGCAGGAATCCTGCTGGACGCCACCGTCGTGCGATCGCTGCTGGTACCCGCGATCGTCTCGCTGCTCGGCCGGTGGAACTGGTGGCTGCCGGGCTGGGCAGCCACACTGCTGCGGGTGCCGCCGTCACCGCTGCGTCCCGTCAGTCCCGCTGCCGGCGGGGAACGGCAGTCAGGTCACGCCCGTGACCGTGGCTAGTCCGATCACTTCATGAGCGTCACCGCCGAAGCGGACCGACCTGATGCCGTCCGCGGCGCGGGCGCCCGGGCCAGGCTGGCCTGCGCGCCGAGTCGCTCGGCGATGTGCTCACCGACGCGGATGCCGTTAGCGATCGCGGTAAGAGCCGGATTCACCGCACCGATGCTCGGGAAGAAGCTCGTGTCCGCCACGTACAGATTGTCGAGCTCGTGCGCCTTGCAGTTGACGTCGAGCACGCAGGCGGCGGGGTCGGTACCGAACCGGCAGGTGCCAGCCTGGTGGGCCACCCCGGCAACTGCCACGTTCATGCTCATGTAGAAGTTCTTATGCAGGACGTGATGCCTGGCCATGCCGATGTGATTGAGCACCTTGCGGAATTCCTCATAGAGGCCAGCCGCTTCGGTGTCGTTGCTGGCGGCGTACGCCAGGTGCACATTGCCATCGTGGTCGACGGTGACCCGGTTCTCCGGCTTGGGCAGGTCCTCGGTCGTCAGCCAGAAGTCGACGGCGTGCCGGGCCGTCTCATCCAGGCTCCAGCCAGGCGCGAGCTTGGTGAGGTGCGGTTCCTCGCCCCGCATCGCCGCGGCATTGGACTTGCCGAGCATCTGGATGTTGCCAAGTGGCCAGTCCCGGTCGTCGCCTGCCAGGTAGAAGTCGTTGATCGCGAGCGTCTTCTGGAAGACCGTGTCGTTGGGCTCCTCGCCCAGCGCTACCGCCGCCTTGCTGTTGTGGAACATGTAGTTGCGCCCGACCTGGTCAGAACCGTTGGCCAGGCCATTCGGACAGGCGTCGGCAGCGGACCGCAGCAGGATCTTCGCTGTATTCGCGGCCCCGGCCGCGAGGACGACGATGCTGGCCCGGTAGACCTCCTCCTTGCCGTCTCCGCCCCGGTCGACGACCACGCCGGTGACTGTGTGCCCGGCCGGATCGGTCTCGAGCCGCACTACCTCGGAACCGGTCTGCAGCGTCACGTTCGGCAGCTCGAGGATCGGCCGGACGGCCATGACCTCGGCGTCGGCCTTGGCATGCACCAGACACGGATAGCCGTCGCAGGTCGCGCACCGAATGCACGTGCTCTCGGGCCGGTCAGCCTCGTTCAGCAGGATCCCGCACGGCGCCGGGAACGGGTGGTAGCCGCCCTTCTCCAGCGCGTCGGAGATCTGCTGGATCCGTGGCTCGTGCGCGACCGGCGGCCACGGGTAGTGCTGCGAGAACGGGCCCTCCGTCGGATCGGCGCCATGCTGGCCGTGCACCTGGTACAGCCACTCGGCCTTCGAGTACCAGGGCTCGAATTCGTCGTAACTGACCGGCCAGGCGGGCGACGGGCCGTCCGCGTGCCGGATCTCGCCGAAGTCCGCCGGCCGCAGCCGGTACAGCGCGGCTCCGTACAACTTGGTCGCGCCACCCACGAAGTAATGCACCTGCGGCTGGAACGGCGTTCCGCTGGCGTCGTACCAGGTATCGGCCGATATGTAGCGGCCGTCCACGAATACCGGACCCGGATCCCAGTTCGCCGGCTCCCTGGTCAGGAACGTCCCGCGTTCCAGCAGCAGGATCTTCTGGCCCGACGGCGCGAGCGTGTGCGCGAGGGTGCCGTATCCCGCCCCGGTGCCGACGATGATGACGTCGTATTCCTCCGCCACGGCAGCCTCCACTAACGAACCCGGATCTCCTTTCTCACGCTCTGCTCGCTGGCGCTGCAGACGCACCACCCGGACAAGTTGATTAAGCCGCGACCTGGGTCAGGCCGCATCCGACGGTCGTCACGCAACATGCACAGATCATAATGCAAACTTCATGTTACCGTCAGAACATGAAATCCCACGACAAAGATGTCCGTTCTCATGAGTAATCTGCGTCCGATGTGGTGAACTAGCGACGTAAAGGCCGCACTGTCTGGTTGTGCATGCGAGCGGCTTTGGGGGTGGGACGTGACCGGAGGTAGCCGCGCGCCGGCACCGGCCCCGCCCTGGCGCGTCGTCATGGCGAACACCTTCAGGCTGTGGTGGCAGCGGCGGGTGTCCTCGCCCGGCCCCGACGTCCTCTCCCGGCGCCGGATCCAGGCGCTGCGGGTGATCGTGTCGCTCCTGGTCATCTCGCTGGTGGTCGTCAGCGCGACGGCCATCCACCTGGCCCAGACGCAGGCCAGCACGCCGGGTCACCAAGGCCGGGCCGACCGCACCAGCACCGACCAGCACACCGCGGCTGCGCCGGCGGCCACGGACACCGAAGCGCTCCGGGCCGCCTCCCAGAGCCGGCAGCAGGCGGCCGGGTGGGTGGCGGACCAGGTGGGCCGCGGCGTCATCGTCGCCTGTGATCCGCTGATGTGCACGGCGCTGCAGCGGCACGGCTTCCCCGCGGCCAATCTGACGCCGGTCGTCCCCGGCACCGGCGACCCGCTGGGGTCGGGTGTCGTCGTGTCGACCCAGGCCGTCCGGGACGCACTCGGATCCCGGCTGACCTCCGTGTACGCCCCGCTTGTCATCGCGAGCTTCGGCGCCGGCCAGAGCCTGGTCCAGGTACTGGCCACCGCCCCGGACGGGGCAGCCGCCTATCAGACCGCCGAGCAGGCGGACTTGCAAGCCCGGCGGCTGGCTGGCCGCCAGCTGCTGCGGAACAAGAACCTGCACCTGTCCAAGGCCGCCGCCGCCGACCTGGCCAGCGGCCAGGTCGACGCGCGGCTGCTGATCACGCTGGCGGCGCTGGCGCGGCAGCCGGTCAGGGTCATCAGCTTCGGCGGGGCCGGTCCCGGCGCTGCCGCCGGTGTCCCGTTGCTGGCGATGGACATCCGCTCAACGGGTCCGCGATATCTGCAGGGCTTGCTTGCCTTCCTGGCTGGTCAGCGCGCACCGCTGCTCGCTGCGGCCAGCGTCAGCCGCGCCGGGAAGATCACGATCGTGCACGTTAAGTTCACGGCCCCGAGCCCGACCGGGCTCCTGGCGAAGACCTGAATAACCTGATGCGGCCTCCGGCCGCGCTCCCTCGAAGGAGTGAACACATGAGCAGAGCCCAAACGATTGCGCGTAGGGCCAGGATGATGACGGCCGTCATCGGGGCGGTAGCGGCCTCGTCAGTCGGCCTGCTCGGCCTCACCGCACCCGCCGCGTCGGCGAAGGCCGACGTCGGCTGGGTGCAGCTCGCGCACCTGTCCCCCAACACCCCCGCCGTGGACGTCTACCTGTACTCGTTCGGCGACTCGACCGCGCAGCTGGTGCTGAAGCACGTCGCCTACGGCACGGTCTCCCCGTTCCAGCAGCTCGCGGCCGGCGACTACACCGTCGCGATGCGGCTGGCGGGGGCCCCGGCCAAGTCCAAGGCCGTGCTGTCGAACGCGGTGGACGTGCAGGCCGGGCACGCGTATACGGTCGCGGGCATGGGCCCGGCCAAGGGCCTGCGGATACAGATCATCCCCGACCGGCTCACCACCCCGGCCGGCAAGTCCCTCGTCCGGGTCATCCAGGCGTCGCTCGACCAGAACTCGGTCACCGTCACGGCCGGCGGCTCGAAGCTGGCCTCGAGCCTGAAGTTCGCGAGCGTGACCGGCTACAAGACGGTGTCCCCCGGCACCGTGACCGTGCACGCCACCGGCGCTAGCGAGTCCGCCACCTCGACCATCATGCTGGGCGCGGGCACCATCCACACCCTGGTCATCCTCGACGACCCGGGCAAGCTCACGATCGACGATCTGCTGGAGGCAGCCGGCAGCCAGGCCGCAACCGGCGGCGTGCAGACCGGCCTCGGCGGGACGGCTGCGCAGCCCGGCGCCACGCTGCTGCCGTGGCTGGCGATCGGACTCGGCGGCGTGGTCGCCGCCGGAACGGGCGTCGCGCTGCTGAGCCGCCGTCGTCGGCCCGCACTGCATGCACGGCAGTCCGTCCGCTCCGCCTGAGCAGCGCTGGGGGGCCGCGCCCGAACCCGGGCGCGGCCGCCACGCTGGTCGGCAGAAAGCGCACCGCAGGCCGCTGGCCGCCGCACTCGCGGCCGCCGGCCTGCTTGGCCTGTGCGCCGGGACGGCCGGGGTCGTCTGGGCGAAGCAGACCGGCCACCCGGCGCCCAAGGTCAGCAAACTAAGCAAAGCTGGCATCCCCGCGATCCCCCGCGGCCGCTGGGCCGCGGTTCCCGAGCCCAGCGCGACCGGCCAGGTCGCGAAGCCGGCCAGTCTCGTCATCCCGTCGATCGGCGTCAGGACCGAGCTGATCCGGCTGGGCCGGACCAGCTCGGGCGCCATGCAGGTGCCGTCCACCGCCGCGGTGGCCGGCTGGTACACCGGCAGCCCCCGACCCGGCGCTACCGGCGCGGCGGTGATCGCCGGTCACATCGACTCCCAGTCCGGGCCTGGCATCTTCTACCGGCTGCGGTTCATGCACAGCGGCGAGCTCATCTACGTCCGCCGCGGCGACGGGAGCCTCGCGGTGTTCCGCGTCACCGCCGTGCACACGTACCTCAAGGCGGCGTTCCCCACCAATGCCGTCTACGGCGCGGTGCCGAATGCCCAGCTGCGCCTCATCACCTGCGGCGGCACGTTCGACTTTTCGACCGGGCACTACCTGAGCAACATCATCGTCTTCGCCACGCTGCGGCACTGACCACGGGGACACTGACCACGGGGGCACTGACCACGGGCCGCCGGGCGGCCCGGCTACCCGAACCTGGCCCGCGCCGTCCTGGCCAGCCCCGGCAGCCGGGCGAGCAGGTCGCTTGCCTCGGCCGCGGCGCGATCCTCGACGTCGGCCCGCACCCGCCGGCCAGCCACATCTAGCAGCACCGAAGCCAGCCCGAGCCGCCGCTGCACCGGGCCTTGCACCCAGCGAAAGCTCTGCACCTTCTCCAGCGGCACCCACGTAGTCTTCCGGCACACCCGGCCGCGCGACGCCACGACGTAGCGGTCGTCGCCACCCCACCCGAGGAAGCGGTACTGCAGCGGCGCTTTCAGCCGCACCTGCCGCGGCGGGCCGCTGACCGGCTCCGGCCGGGAGCTAAGCAGCTCGGTGAGCATGAGCGCGGCCTCCGCCCGCGAGCCGACCGGGATGACTGCGCGCAGCCGCTGACCTTCCGACCGGTTCTCCCGGCGCTCCTTGGGACCGGCGACGTCGACCTCCAGGCGGCACCAGCCGAACGCGCGCCAGATCAGCGGCTCGACCAGCCGAACGCCCTGCACCCGGCCGGGCCTGATCGTCTCGGCCGTCGTCTGGATCAGCCCTGACCGCAGCCGCAGGCCATCCGGCCCGGCCGCGATCCTGGTGCCGTACTCGCTGTTGAACTGGCGCCACACGACCGCCGCCAGGCCGAGCGCGGCCGGGAAGAACGACGCGATCGCGGCGGTGCTGCCGGTGACCCCGATCACGACCGCGACGATGATGATCACCGTCGCGGCGACGGCGCCAGCCCGGCTGAGCACGATAGCCACCGCGAGCCGGCCTGGCTGCACCCGAAACAGCCCTCGTTCCGGAACGGGGGCAGTTCCCGACTCGGCGCGTGCACCGGCCGGATCGCGCCGGGCCGGATCGACTACGGGCGGCCGGGCCGCGGTCGTGTCAACCACTGGCGTATCAACCACGGGCGTATCAACCACGGCCGCGGAGATCGCCAGCAACTCACCGCGCAGGCGCTCGGCGTCGGTGAGCCGCAGGCACGCCAGCCGCCCACCGCGAGACGAGTCGCTGCCGGCCACCCGCAACTGCAGTTCCGCCAGCCCGAGCACACGTGCGATCCCGGTCTGGACGACGTCGATGGCCTGGATCTGGGTGAGCGGGAACCGGCGGGAAGCGCGCCGGAGCAGGCCAGTCTCGATGCGCAGCACGCCATCCGCCACCTGCCAGCGGGTGACCAGCCAGGAGATGAACCCGCCGGATAGCGCCAGCGTGATGACGACGAGGTCGGCCACTAGCTGGCCCTTGTCCTGCCCCTGATTCAGCAGCGAGATGCCGGCCAGCACCACGATCACCGACAGCAGCCGGCTGCCCGCGCGGACCACCGGGGTGAGCGGGTGCAGGCGGTGCCAGCCGGCCAGGTCCGAGCCGGCGCTATCCGGATACGCGCCCAGCGGCGGTTCGGCCGACGACGGACTGGTCACAGGCCTGCCGCCTGCGCCTGGCCGAGAGCGGCCAGCTGGTCCCGCAGCCTGGCCGCCTGGTCCTGGTCGAGGCCGGGGATCCGGGCGTCGCTCGCGGCGGCGGCCGTGTGCATGCGCAGCGTGGCCAGACCGAAGCTGCGCTCGATCGGCCCGGCAGTCACGTCGATGAACTGCATCCGCCCGTAGGGGATGACAGAGAGCCGTCGCACGAGCACGCCCCGGCGGACCATCAGGTCCTCGTCCCGCTCGGCGAACCCCCAGGCCGCGACCCGGCGGGCGAGGAAGCGCGCGGCGATCAGGCCGGCGGCGAGGATCCCTGCGGCCACTCCCGCTCCGGCCGTCACCGACGCGGTGGCGGACGCCAGCCCGCCGACAATCGCCAGCGGCACGGTCACGAGCGCGGCCTGGATCCGGCGCACCCGCAGCAGCCGCGCGGCCGGCCGCTGCCAGGTGAGTTCCGTGTCTGGAGCCTGCTCTTCGGCTACGCCCATGCGGCACCCGAGCCCGCGGGCTGGTGAACTGTGCGTCGCACTGCCAGCCTTTCCTGATCATCCGCGCGGATTGCGCGGTCTCTGACAGGTTATTAGCTTTCGGGCAGCGCGACGGCAGCCCGCAGCGGTCACGGTCGGGCGAGGCTGGAGATCCGGAGCCACTCCGCCACCGCGGCCGCCGACCAGCGGGCGTGCTGACTCGAGAACACGGCCGCGGCCCGCGTCCCGCTCCAGCCGGGCGGCAGCAGCGCGGCCGGCAGCACCGGGTCCAGCCACGGGAACCGGCGCCACGCGTGCACGAGCTCGGTGACCCTGGCCAGCGGGTCCGTGCGGTTCGGGTCAGCACGGGCGGCGGCGCCGAACTCGGCGATGAACTGCTCGTACCGCTGCTCGATCCGGTCCAGGTCCCAGGCCTGCCGGGCCAGCGCGGCAAGCTCGCCGCCGCCGGCGTGGCTGGCGAGGAAGATCTGCGCTTCGTCCCGCAGCCCTGCCTCGGCCAGGATTCGCTCAGCCTCGGGCTGCAGGCTCGCGTCCGGGCTGAGCCAGATCCCCGGTGCCGGACTGCCGAACCCGGCCCAGCTGAGCCGGGTGCGCAGCCGGTGCCTGGCCGGCCGCCCCGACTCCGGCGTCCGGACCAGGACCATGAGCCACCGGCCGTCCCACTGGCTGCGGGCCGCCGCGAAACCGTAGATCCGCTCCGTCCCCTCCGTCAGCAGCTGCACGCCGCTGGCGGTCAGCCGCCAGCTGGCCCGGCGCCCGGCCCGGTCGGCGGTCAGCCAGCCGTCGGCCGCCGTGCGCATGAGCGCCTGCCGGCAGGCCTTCTCCTCGACCCCGAGCCGGCCAAGCGCGTCGATGAACGCAGACGTCCAGGCCGCCCCGCCGGATGGCAGGACGAACTCGCCGAGGACAGTGAACAGCAGGCCCTTGGCGCTCTCCGGGCCGGCCGTGTGCCGCCGGGTCAGCCGCGGGCCGCTGGCCAGTACCTCGCCCGCCGCCATCGCGCCTCCCTCGGTTGCTGCCGCCGCTAATATGCTACAACTACTTGACGTAGAACCAAGTGTCTGTAGCATTATTGGTACGGCCGAGGACGTCAGGAGATATGCCGTTGACCAGCCTCGCTGCACAGCCTACGGGCGACGCGACCAGCACTCCGGTGCTGCCGCACGTCGAGTTCCGCACTCAGCCGGATCGCTACCGGCACTGGCGCCTGGCCACCGACGGCGAGATCGCCACGCTCACCATGGACGTCGACGAGCACGGCGGCCTGGCCGGGCCCGATGGCTACGAGCTAAAGCTCAACTCCTACGACCTGGGCGTCGACATCGAGCTGTATGACGCCGTGCAGCGGCTGCGGTTCGAGTACCCGCAGGTCCGGGTTGTGGTCGTGACCAGCGGCAACGACAAGGCGTTCTGCGCGGGCGCCAACATCCGCATGCTGGCCGGGGCCGAGCACGGCCAGAAGGTGAACTTCTGCAAGTTCACCAACGAGACCCGCAACGGGATGGAGGACGCGTCCCGGCAGTCCGGCCAGGCCTACCTCGCGGCCGTGAACGGCACCGCGTCCGGCGGCGGCTATGAGCTGGCGCTCGCGTGCGACCACATCATGCTGATCGACGACCGCTCGTCCGCAGTCTCGCTGCCCGAGCTGCCGCTGCTCGGCGTGCTGCCGGGAACGGGCGGGCTCACCCGGCTGGTGGACAAGCGGCACGTGCGCCGCGACCTGGCCGACTACGTGTGCACCCGGCCCGAGGGCGTGACCGGCCGCAAGGCGGTGACCTGGGGCCTGGTCGATGAGGCGGTGCCGCGGGCGCAGTGGGCGGACACGGTGGCGCAGCGCGCCCGCGAGCTGGCCTCCAAGTCCGACCGGCCCGCCGCCGACCCGGGCGTCGAGCTGACCCCGCTGGCGAAGACGCGGACGGACGCCTCCATCGACTACACCTGGGTGTCGGCCAGCCTCGACCACGCCGCGGGCGTAGCCGCCATCACGGTGCGCGGCCCGGACACCGAGGCCCCCGCGACGATGGACGACGCGGCCGGCCAGGGTGCCTCGTTCTGGACGCTCGCGATGACCCGTGAGCTCGACGACCTCGTCCTGGACCTGCGCACCAACGAGCCCGCGCTCGGCACCTGGCTGCTGCGCACCCGCGGCGACCCGGCCCGCGTGCTCGGCTACGACGAGCTGGTGACTGGGACGGAGCACTGGCTGGCCAGGGAGATACAGCTGTACCTGGCGCGCACGCTCAAGCGGCTGGACGTGACCAGCCGCAGCCTGATCGCGCTGGTCGAGCCGGGCAGCTGCTTCGCCGGCTCGCTGCTGGAGCTGGCGCTGGCGGCGGACCGCTCCTACCACCTGGACGGCGTCTTCGAGGACGACGACCCCGGTGCGGACCCGGCCGCGGTGCTGCTCACCGATGTGAACGTGGCCCGGCTCCCGATGGGAAACGGGCTCAGCCGGCTGCAGACCAGGTTCTACGGGGACGATGCCGCGCTGCAGCGAGCCCTCGACCACCTGGGCGAGCCGCTGCTGGCCACCGAGGCGGCCGCGGCCGGGCTGGTTACGTTCGCACCCGACGACATCGACTGGGCGGACGAGATCAGGCTGGCGATCGAGGAACGGGCGAGCTTCAGCCCGGACGCGCTCACCGGCATGGAAGCCAACATCAGGTTCGCCGGACCGGAGACGATGGAGACCAAGATCTTCGGACGGCTCACCGCCTGGCAGAACTGGATCTTCAACCGGCCGAACGCGGCCGGCCCCGAGGGCGCCTTGCGCCGGTTCGGGACCGGGCAGCGCGCCGACTTCGACAGGAAGCGGGTCTGACCCATGACGACGGCAGCGGACTACACCGAGAAGATCCCCAACAACGTCGACCTGCACGAGGACCGGCGGCTGCAGCGGGCGCTCGAGTCCTGGCAGCCCAACTTCCTGAACTGGTGGGAGTCGATGGGCCCGACGCTGCCGACTCAGGACGTCTACCTGCGCACGGCCATGAACGTCGGCCGGGAGGGCTGGGCGCACTTCGGCCACGTCGCGATGCGCGACTACCGGTGGGGCATCTTCCTGGCCGAGCGCGACCAGGACCGGCGGATCGGATTCGGCCAGCACATGGGCGAGCCCGCCTGGCAGCAGGTGCCCGGCGAGTACCGGTCCGAGCTGCGCCGGCTGATCGTGATCCAGGGTGACACCGAGCCGGCGTCCGTGGAGCAGCAGCGCAACCTCGGCGCGACCGCGCCGAGCTTGTACGACCTGCGCAACCTGTTCCAGGTGAACGTCGAGGAAGGCAGGCACCTGTGGGCGATGGTGTACCTGCTGCAGGCCTACTTCGGCCGGGACGGCCGGGAGGAAGCCGAGGAGTTGCTGCACCGCAACTCGGGCAGCGCCGACGCGCCGCGGATCCTGGGCGCCTTCAACGAGGAGACGCCGGACTGGCTGTCGTTCTTCATGTTCACGTACTTCACCGACCGGGACGGCAAGTACCAGCTCGGCACCTTGAAGGAGTCAGCGTTCGACCCGCTGTCGCGCACCTGCGAGTTCATGCTCAAGGAAGAGGCGCACCACATGTTCGTCGGCACCACCGGCGTAGACCGGGTGGTGGAGCGGACCGCGCAGCTGATGGTCGAGCACGACACCGATGATCCGGCCGCGCGCGGCGCGATCCCGCTGGCCGTGCTCCAGAAGTACCTGAATTTCCACTACAGCGTCTCGCTGGATCTGTTCGGCGGCGAGACGTCAACGAACGTGGCCAACTACTACACCGCCGGGCTCAAGGGCCGGTGGATGGAGCAGCGCCGCAAAGACGATCACCAGCTCGGCGACGACGCGATGATGGTGGACGCGATGATCGAGGACGAGCCGGGCCAGCAGACCATCGGGCAGACCGAGGTGTCCGCGCTGACCGGGCTCAACACCGACCTGCGCCGGGAGTACATCGCGGATTGCCAGAGTGGCGTCAACCGGTGGAACAAGATCCTCGCCGACGCTGGCCTGCCGCACCGGCTCAAGCTGCCGCACATCGCGTTCAACCGCAAAGTTGGCGCGTTTGCCGGCATCGAGGCGTCACCGGACGGCGAACTGCTGACGGCGGACGAGTGGCAGCAGCGCAGCACCGCCTGGCTGCCGACCGACGTGGACAAGACGCACGTCCGCTCGCTCATGCAGCCCGTGCACGAGCGGGGCAAAATCGCCGCGTGGATCGCGCCGCCGCGGCACGGCATCAACGGCAAGCCGTTCGACTACGAGTACGTCCACCTCGCCTGACGGCTCGGATCGCTCTGCGGCAGCTGCTGGCTGAATGTTGGCGTGCCCTTTACTCACTCTTTAAAGTAACTGTCCCTATTGTTAAGGCTGTTTAATTCCATTTAACGGCCTAGGGGGCAATTTCGTTATGGGATTCAAGCTCAGACTCAGTTCTGCGCTCATCGCCGCGGCCGGGCTGGTCGGCGGCTCAGCCGTCGCGGTGACGGCGCCGGCTAGCGCGGCGCCGACCGGCTGGCCGGTGGTCAAGCTGTACGCGCCGCAACTGCACCAGAAGATCGCGGTCTTCGGCGGCGAAAGCTTCATCGACCCGTCCATCTACATCGAGTCGCGCGGCTCGGCGCTGCAGTTCGACGTGCAGCGCAAGAGTTTCGCCGATCCGCTCACGATCACGCAGGTCATCAAGTCAGGCGGGGTGACGCAGCAGCGCCCGCTGGGCTCCTGGGCCCTGGACGGCTGGAACGGGCTGCGCCGGTTCTTCCGGCTGACCGTCAAGGACAGCCACGGCAAGGTCCTGTCGTCTAGGACCTACACGTTCTGCCCGAACGGCAACCCGCAGCGCGCCACCCCGGACAGCCCGGTGACGTCCCCGTACCCGTACTCGTGCTCGTACTCCACGCCATTCCTGATCGGCGGCGTGTGGGGCATCGCGAAGGGCTGGGCCGTCGACCCGATGCAGTTCGGCATCGCCGAGCTGGGCCTGAAGCTCAAGGTCGGCCAGACCTACACGGCCACCATGTCGATCACGAAGGCCTGGCGAGGCGTGCTGCGGATGGGCGCGCACAACGCCACTGCCACCGTGAAGCTGCAGGCCGTGAAGCCCAGCCAGTGCAACCCCTGCAGCTTCCGCACCCCGGCCAAGCACGCGGGCGGGCAGAGCCTCGCCAGCAAGCTGCACGAGACCGCGGCCAAGATGCAGCAGGTGCCGCTCATGGCCAGCCCGCCGGCCTCGGTGCTGCCCGACCTGAAGCCGCTGCCCTCGTGGGGCATCAGCCTGCAGAACCAGAAGGCCAAGAGCGGCAAGGTGACCAGCCTGCTGGACTTCGGCGCGACGGTCGCGGTGCTCGGCAACGGTCCGCTGGACGTCGAGGGCTTCAGCACCCACCACGCGAACATCATGCCCGCCTACCAGTACTACTGGCGCGGCACCAAGGTCGTCGGCCGCACGCGCGCGGGCACGATGGGCTTCGACAACAAGAAGGGCCACAACCACTGGCACTTCGAGCAGTTCGCCCAGTACCGCCTGCTCGGCAGCAACAAGAAGCTGGTGGTGAACAGCCACAAGGTCGGCTTCTGCATCGCCCCGACCGACGGCGTCGACCTGCTGGTTAAGCACGCCACGTGGCAGCCCAGCTTCCTCGGCTTCGGCGGCCAGTGCGGGTTCGCCGGCGCGCTGTGGGTGCAAGAGCAGATGCCGGTCGGCTGGGGCGACACCTACTTCCAGTCGGTCGCGGGCCAGTCGTTCGACATCAACAGCATCCCGAACGGCACCTACTACATCGAGATCGTCGCCAACCCGGAGGGCGTGCTGCACGAGCTCAGCACCGCCAACGACGTCTCCTACCGCAAGATCATCCTCGGCGGCACCCGCGGGCACCGGACGGTGCGGGTGCCGGCGGTGGACGGCATCGACCCGGAGTAGCAGATCGCGAGCAGCGGGCGGGACTCGTACTGAGTCCCGCCCGCTGTCGCGTTGCGGCTAGTCCTGCCCGGCGACCGACGCCAGACTCTCCCGCGCCAGCTTCAGCACCGGATGGCCCGGCGGCAGGGACTTCTCGCCGCGCGCGACCGCGTCCTCGTACAGCCGGATCCCGTCGGTGAGCCGCCCGGCCGGGTAGTAGGCGCCGGCCAGGCTCACGGCCGCGGAGATCGAGTCCGGGTGATCGGGGCCGAGCGCCTTGACGCTCCCGTCGTAGGCCTGCTCGTACATCTGGATCGCGATAGCCATCCGGCCGGACTGGTGATAGGCGGCGGCGAGCGCGCCGCGGGTGCGGATGGTGTCCGGGTGACCCGGCCCCATGCTCTTCTCCGCGTCCGACAGCGCTTTTTTGTACTGCGAGATCGCGTCCTTCATCCGGCCGTCGGCCAGGTACGCGGCGGCGAGCCGGCGGCGGGCCGTGATCGTGCCCGGATCCTGGTTTCCGCCACTGCGCTCGTGATCGCCCAGCGCGCGGCGCAGCATCCGGATCGCCTCGTCGAGCTGACCGCTGGCGGAGTAGGCGGCAGCCAGCTCGTCCCGCGCCCGCTGGCACTCCGGGTGATCGGCGCCGAGCGCGCGCTCGCAGTCCTCCAGCGCCGCCGCGAGCACACCGACGGCCTCGGCGGGCAGGCCCGCGGTAGCGAGCGAGTGACCGAGGCTGATCCTGGCCGCGACCGCGATCGGCTGGTGCAGCGCGTACGCGCTCGCCCACTCCACCAGCACGCGCTGATACCAGGCCTTGAGCTCCGCCTGCCGGCCGTCCGCGACGTACGCCATCGCGAGCCGCTCGACCAGCGCCATCGAGTCCTGGTGACCGGGGCCGAAGAGCCGCTCGGCCACCGACGTCAGCTCGCCCCAGTAGTCGACCGCGGGTCCGGTCATGCCCGCATCGTCCAGGCTCTGCCCGGCCAGGAACAACAGCGGATGACACCCATCGGTCCACAGCAGGCCCGCGGTCGCCCGGCGCAGGCTCTCCGCGCTGGCGCGCACGCCGCCCGGTGCGCACGCCCGGCTGCGCACCTCCGGCCACTGGTCGAGCAGGGCCGCGGCGACGGCCGTGCCGGCCTGATCGCGCATCTCCTGCGGCGTCGCGGCCCGCACCGCCTGCTGCAGCACCGACTCCATCCGCACGGTCGCCGGCTCGGCCGACCGGTCGATGGTCAGCAGGCCGGCCCGGTCAAGCGCGGCGAGCGCGGCCATCGTGTGCTCCTGCGCCTGTACCGGCGGCATCCGGTCACCGGCGATGTACCGGCTGCCCGCCTCGCAGCCGAACACGGTGTCCGGTGCGCCGTGACAATCCAGCAGCGCGGCGAAGGCGAGGCACGCGTGCGCGGCGCCGCCCGGCAGCATCTGATCCGAGCGGTCGACCGACAGGGTCCAGGTGATCGCGGTGCCGTACAGCGGATCATGGCCCGCCAGCCCCAGTTCCGGCCGCCGCCGGTGGAAGCGCTCGCGGTAGTCCTCGCACGTCATCCGCGACGTGCCGATGACCGCCGTCGCCTGGCTCAGGGCCAGCGGCTCGCCGCCGAGGTCCTCGATCAGGTCCATCGCGCCGCGCCGCTGATCCGGATCCGCCGACAGCCGGGCCACGAGGTAGCTCATAGCCTCGCGGCGGCTGAAGGGACCCAGTTTCAGCACGGCCAGCTGGCCGAGATCCGACACCGCCCGGTCGCTGGGCGCGGTCAGCAGCAGCTGACCAGTCCGGCCGGATGGCCAGAGGCCCTGCACGATGGAGCGGTCCGGCAGGTCATCCAGCACGATGAGCCAGCGCCGCTCGGTGCGGCGCAGCCAGGACAGGAATGCGGTCGCGATGGACTGCGCGGTGCCGGCCACCCTGGTCTCGCTGACCGCGGCCGCGGCCTCGCCGTAACCCGCGAGAATCGACTCCCGGCTGCTCGCGTCGATCCACACGAGCAGGTCGACGGCGCGCGCATGCCATTGCGATTCGGCGTAGTACGCGGCGAGCTGTGTCTTGCCGCAGACCTTGCGCCACACCGCGCCGCCGGTCTCGCTGGTGACCACCGGCACCAGCGCCGCCGCGCCCGCGTGGGTGAGCGCGGCGCCGAGATCCGGCGAGGTCTCGGGTCTGGCGCTGAACCGATCGGTGAGTAACGGTACTGAACCACAGCGAAGCGGCCAGGGCGCAGCGGCGTTAAGTGGGCCGGCCTGCGGTGCGGCCGGTAGCTGGATGTCCGCCACTGCTTACTCGTCAACCAGGATCGGGGGCACCAGAAACCGCCTTGGCTTCCGTTACGGGGTGGAAGCCATAACTGTACGTTGAACTGGCCCGGCAACGGCGCAAAATTGGCGGGTTAACCGGCCCGCCGGGCAAATCAGTATCGGCAGGTCGCAGCGCATCGCGGCGCGGCTCAGACCATCTCCGCGACTGATCTGGTGAGCAGGATCGCCGCGCAGAAAGATTGGTAGGTTTCGAGCCGGTTCGCGCCATGAAACCGCAGCTGCCGGTCGCCGGTCCGCTCGACCCCGCGGACCCAGCTCGCGGCCTCCGCGATGTCGGTGTGCCGGACGCTCACCTCCAGCACGCCCGGATCCAGCGGCGGCGGCGCGGCGCTCGCGGCGGCGGCCACGGCCGCCCTGGCCTGGTCGCGAATGAGCTGGCGGGCGGCGACCGGGTGCAGGTTGTCGGCGGCCAGCCGGCTGACGTGCCGCTTCACGACCGCGGCGTGCACGCCGGGGATCAGGTCGGCCGTCTCCGCGCAGGCGACGTCATCGCCGGTCACGAGCACGACCGGCACTCCGTAGTGCGCGGCGACGAGCGCGTTGATCCCGGCCTCCCCGGTCACGCGGCCGTCGATGCTGGCCTCGACCACGGCGCGCGGGTTGTACGTGTGCGACAGGCCAGCGGGCGCCCCGACCGAGCCGTGATAGGAGATGAACAGGCACGCGCCGTAGCTGCCGTCCAGGCCCTGCATCATGTAGAGCGGCTTGTGACTGCCGGAGATGTAGGACGCCTGCCCGGCCAGCTCGTCGGCGGGCAGATTCCGCATCGTCGAGTGCGAGTCGTTGACGACGACCTGCGTCGCGCCGCCTTCAATCGCGCCCTCGATCGCGGCGTTCACCTCGGCCAGCAGCAGCTTGCGCCCGGCCGCGGCTTGCGGGCCGTCGCCCACGCACTGCTCCCAGTCGACAACCCCCGCCGTGCCTTCCATGTCCGTGGACAGGAAAACCTTCACGACCTGCCTCTCCTTCTCCCGCTCGCCTCCGCTCAGATTTGATCACGCCGCCTGCCCCGTTGCGAAGCGGGACGGGCGGAAGCGCGCGATGTCGTAGTCAGTGTGCTGTCGCAGCGCGAGCTGTGCCAGCACCAGACCCGCCCAGGGCGCGAACTTGTACCCGGTGCCGCGCCAGCCGACGCCGGCGTACAGCCGGTCGGCTCCCGGCACCGCCCCGAGAATGAAATCGTCGTCCGCGACCAGGTCATACGAGCACGTGTCGACCCCGCTGGCCGCGGCGACGTCCACGACCTCGGCGTCGCGCAGGGCCGGCATGCAGTAGGCGACGAAGTCCTCGACCGAGCCGACCGGACTGGGTACCGGGGTGACATCCGGCGGGTGGTAGAAGCCGATCTTCACACCCGGCGTGCGGTCATCCACGATCGGGTGGCCGTAGATTCCGACATCGAGGTAGGCGAAGACCGGCAGCACCTGCTCGGTGAACTGCGCTCGCTGCCCGGGCCGCGGGATGAAGTACTTGGACTGGATCGGCCGGTCCGGGCTGAGCGGGAACCGGATGTCGCACCCTGGCAGCAGGTCGAGCACACCGTTGGTGCCGAGGCCGGCGGCGACGATCACGGCGTCGGACTCGACAGTGCCCTCGGCGGTCGTGACCTGCCAGCTGCCCGCGTCCCGGCGGACCGACTGGATCTGCGCGCCTTCGGCGACGCGCACGCCGCGAGCCTGCAGGGCGGTCGTCAGCACCTGGGTCACGACGGGGACGTCGGCGTAGCCGGCGTCCACGTCCAGCCAACCCGCGTCGGCGGCGAACTGCGGGTACCTGGCCTCGAGCGCGGGCCCGGCCAGCGCCTCGCAGCGGAGGCCGAGTTCGGTCATCACCGCGTAGCTCCGGGCGCCGTAGCTGGCGGCCAGATCGGGCGTGACCGCGACGCTGCCGAGGTTCAGGCAGCCGCAGTCGACCAGCAGCCGGTGCCCGGACTGCCGCTGCAGCTCTAGCCAGAGCCAGCGGGCCTCGGCGGCCAGGCGGGCGTACTGCGGATCGACGTAGTCCTGGCGCACCGACCGGGTGAGCGCGTAGGACGCGGTAGCGGGATCACCGACCCTGGATCGCTCCAGCACCGTGACCGACGCCGCGAGCGGAGCGGCGTAGTAGGCCGCCATGAGGCCGACGACTCCGCCGCCGATGACCGTGATGCGCGTGCCGGTCATTCCCGTCGTAGTCCTCCTGATCGCCGGTTAGCTCCCGAACGGCACGTTATTGCCGCTGATGGTGCCGATGATGCCAGCTGAAGTCACCGACAGGGTGTCCAGCTTGAGACCCAGCGGGAGCGCCGGGATCGAGAAGGTCTTGTTCTGTATCCCGCCCAGCAGGGACGGGTCCAGCCCGCTGCTCGAGACCAGCCGGACGTTGATCTGGTTGCCGCTGACCCTGGTGATCCGCCAGGTGGCCGATCCGGTCGTGACGATCAGGTTGAGGCTGGCCTTGACCTCGTTCGGGCCGGCCTGGACCAGCTTCAGCCCGGCGCCGTCGAGCAACTGCCCAAGCGGCCCGAACTCGGTGCTCAGCGTGTTTCCGAGGGACGCGAAGTTGATCACCGCGGTGCCGTTGATGTGCGCGATCGAGCCGTTGTTGAACGCGTAAGAGTTCAGCTTGATGCCCGTGGCGGTGGCGTTGATGCTGCTGAACGTCACCGGGCCTTCGGGCAGGTTGGTGATCCCGACCTTGACGTCACTCAGGTCCTTGGCCGCCACCTGGGTGAGGAACGGGAAGCCCTCGATGGTCACGTCCGGCTTGACCGACAGGTTGCCCTGCTTCTGGAACTGGGTCGCGGCCACCTGCTCGGCGACAGCCCTGGCGGCGAAGTCGGCCCCGACCAGCAGCACGATTACGACGCCCAGCGCGATGAGCCATCGCCGCGTCCGGCGGCGACGGCGGGTTTGCTGGGCCGTGTCGACAAATCCGGTCATGTGGGCCGCCTCATTGCGCCGATGCTACGCGATTTCCTGGTGGTCCAGGGCAACTCAGAGTGACCGGTCATGGCAGATCCGCGACTCGCATGACCTGAACCTGGCCGGCGTTCTGGTCGGTCACGAGCAGCGTGGCGCCGCCTGAATTCGTCGCCACGGCGCGGGGCACGTCGCCGGTCGGGATGTAGCCCAGCAGCGCCTTCTGGCCGGCCAGAGCTTTTGCCGGATCGACCACGGCGAGATCGGAGACCGCGCCCTTGACGCCGTTCAGGTTGGAATCGGCCAGCACGATCCGCCGGCCGCCGTCGGCGAAGGTCTCACCAAGCGGGCTCTCGCCCACCATGACGCGGGCGACCAGTGCTTTGCCCGGATTGCTCGCCAGCTCGGCGGTGCTGAAACCCAGCAGCGCGTCGCTGTCCCGCGCGGTCACCCACAGCACTTTCTTGTCGGCCGACAGCATCGCCCTGGCCGGGCCGCAGCCAGCCGGAACCCGCCGGACCCGGGCCGAGCCCGGCTTGGTCTGCGCGGCCCGCACACTGACGATGCTGATCGCGCTCGCGGCTGGCTCGCTGGCCTGAGCGCCCAGGTTCGTCACGTAGAGCTGCTGCCCGTCGCTGACCATGCCGACCGGCTGGCCGCCGAGTCGCACGTAGCCGACGAAGTCACTGGCTGAGATGCCCTGCGTGAGCGCCCGCTGGAGGTTGAAGACGGCCAGGTTCCCGGTTTCTTGCAGGGTCACGAACGCGTACCGGCCGTCGGCGGTGACCAGCGGCTGGAAAGCGCCTTTGCCGCCCGGGCTCTTGAGCTTGCCCACGACCGGATCCGCCGCGCCCTGCTCCGCCTCGGCCACGTTGATGAGCTCGGCTCCGCTGCCGGACGCGGCGAGCAGGTACTTCCCGTCCGGGGTGAATGTCTCGCCGTGGTTGGCGCCGGGGACCGGGATCGTCCGCACCACCGTAGGCGCGGCCGTTCCGGCATTGCGGAGCATGACGACCGCGGCTCCGGTGGTGACGAATGAATACTTGCCGCCCGGCGCCACCGCGATGCCGAACGGCTGCCCGCCGGTCGACACCGTCGAGGAGTGGACGCCGGTCAGCACCGGGGCGGGCGCGATTTTCGTGGTGCAACCAGGCGGGCTCAACGACCGCGTTGCGGCGGCGGGCTTACCGTGGCCGCTGAGCGCGTACGCGCCCCCGCCCGCCAGCAGCACCACGACGCAGATGCCCGCGACCGGCAGCGGCGAGCGCCACCAGCGCCGGCGGCCGGGCGCGTCCGGCGGTTCGCCGGGCCCACCGGTCCGCACCGGGGCGGTCACGCCGCCGCGGTCCGGCGGCTCACCCGGCCAGTTCCACGCCGGACCGGTGGGCGGACCGGCCCCGGGCGGCGGGGTCTGCGCCGGCGACCGGACACCCGGATCCGGCGTCGCCTGACGCTGGGCGGCCCCGGCCGCGGCCGGTCGCGACGGGTAGTCCGCGGCCTGGGTGGCACCGGCACCGGCAGGCTGGGGTGAATCCGCCCGGCTGGTCTCACCTGCGGCGGGACCGGCGGCGGCCGGGCTAGCCGCGGCGGGACTCGCGGCGGCGGGACTCGCCTCGGCCTGACCGGCGGGGCTGGCCGCGGGCGGTGGTGGCTCGACCTGCGGACGCGGCGACTGGCGCTCCGCCGCCAGTGGCGCCGGTGCCTGCTGCCGGGGCGACTGCCGCCGTGGCTCCGGGACAGGCTGTGCTACCTCGGTGGCGGGATGAGCCGGCGCTGACCGCCCGGACCGGCCGCCGGCGCCCAGCACCCGCCGCAGCGCCGCCGCGAACGCCCGGCAGCTGTCGTAGCGGTCGGCCGCTGCCTTCGCCAGGGCCCGGCCCAGGACGTCATCAATGTCGGCCGGCAGGTCCGGCCGGCGCCGCCGGACAAGCGGCGGCGGCTCGTTCAGCTGCGCGTACATCACCGACACGCTGTCGCCGCGGCGGAATGGCGGCTCGCCAGTCAGCAGCTCGAACGCGGCGCACGCCAGGCTGTACTGGTCGGTGCGCCCGTCCACCGGGCGGCTCTCGATCTGTTCCGGCGCGACGTAGTCCAGCGTGCCCAGGAACTGGCCGGTCGAGGTGAGTCCGGACATCGCCAGCGAGGCCTTGGTCAGCCCGAAGTCCGACAGGTACACATGATCGGGCCGGTCGGGTGCCTGGCTGGCTTCCAGCAGCATGTTCGCCGGCTTCACGTCGCGGTGTACCAGCCCGCGGGCGTGCGCGGCGTCGAGCGCAGACGCGACCTGCGAGATGATCTCCGCGGCCCGGCCCGCGGGCAGCGGGCCGATCTGGTCGATCAGCGAGAGCACATCCCCGCCCCGGACCAGCCGCATCGCGATGAACAGAATGCCGTCGGACTCCCCTGCGGCGTAGACCGGAATGATGTGCGGGTCATCGACCGCGGCCGCCGCGCGTGATTCGCGAATGAAGCGCTTGCGGAAAGCCTCGTCGGCGGCGAGCGACGGCGCCATCACCTTGAGCGCCACCAGCCGGTCCAGCCGCGAATCGTAGGCGCGGAAGACAGCCGCCATGCCGCCACGGCCGATGCGCTGTTCCAGCCGGTATCCGGCGACGTACGAGCCTGCGTCCAGGCCGCCGGGCGCGCCGGGAAACTGCTCGCTCACGGGATCCCTCCAGCCCGCCGCGCGGCGAGGGCGGGCAACGGCCGCCGGACCGGTTCCGGGCGCTCCAAGTATCCATTTCGACCAGTCCGCCATGTCAACTCACCGACCCGGTGAAGCCGGGCTTAAAGCCGATTCGTTGCCTATCCGCTTTTGCGGATCAAGCGCTTTACAGTTAGCAGATGACCTTTGAGGCTCCAGGCAGCGCAGTTGGCGGTGCCCAGGTACGTGTCCGGTTTCAGGGCACCGACCGGCTCCTCGACAGCGCGTCGAGTTACCGGATCGGGCGCGACCCGCAATCCGACATCGTGGTCGACGATCCGCGCGTCTCCTGGAACCACGCGGTGCTGCGGCATCAAGATGATGGCTGGGTGCTGGAAGATCATGGCAGCACGAACGGCACGTTCCTGGACAGCGAGCGGGTCCGGCGGGTGGCCATCTCGGGTGACTGCACGGTGCGCCTCGGCCACCCCACCGATGGCCCGCAGCTGAGCTGCACCTCGATCGAGCCGCGCCCGCACCGGCCGGGCACGGTCAAGGTGCAGGCGCCCCTGGCCGAGCAGTACGTGCCGCAGCCGCGCACGCCCCATCCCGTCGCCGCCCCGGCGGCAGCCGTCCCGGCCGGCCCGGCGTTCGCGCCGCAGCGGGGCGGTGCCAGCCGGCCGCCGAGCGCCGTGCTGCAGATGCCCGCCAGGTCGCTGCGCATCGGACGCGCCTCCGATAACGACGTCGTCGTCTCCGATCTCGGCGTGTCCAGGTATCACGCGGAGTTGCGCCGCACTAGCCGCGGCGAATACGAGATCGTCGACCTCGACAGCCACAACGGCACGTTCCTGAACGGGCAGCGGATCAAGATCGCGCCCGTGACCGAGACCGACCTGATCGGCGTCGGCCCGGCCACGTTCCAGCGCGTGGGCGATCAGCTGCAGGAGTTCCTGGACACCGGCGACATCTCGCTCAGCGCGCGCGAGCTGACCTTCCGGCTGCCCAGCGGCAAGGTGCTGCTTGACCACGTGACGTTCCCGCTCGGCGAGCGCTGCCTGCTCGGCGTGATCGGCCCGAGCGGCGCGGGTAAGTCGACGCTGCTCGGCGCCCTGACCGGGATCGCCCCGGCCACGGACGGCAACGTCCTGTATGACGGCCGGGATCTGTACAAGAGCTACGCGGAGCTGCGGCACCGGATCGGGCTCGTGCCCCAGGAGAACATCCTGCACACGCAGCTGACCGTGCGGCGCGCGCTGGAGTTCGCGGCCGAGCTGCGGTTCCCGCGGGACACGAGCAAGCAAGAGCGCAAGCGCAGGATCGACGAGGTGCTGGGCGAGCTGGCGCTGACCGCGCACGCGGAGACCCGGACCTCGGCGCTGTCGGGCGGCCAGCAAAAGCGCGTCAACGTCGCGCTGGAGTTGCTGACCAAGCCGTCGCTGCTGTTCCTGGACGAGCCGACCTCGGGCCTGGACCCCGGCCTGGACAAGTCCGTCATGGAGCAGATGGCCACCCTCGCGCACGACGGGCGCACGGTCATCGTCGTCACGCACAGCGTGGCCAACCTCAACCTGTGCGACCGGCTGCTCGTGCTGGTACCCGGCGGCAAGATCGCCTTCTTCGGGCCGCCCGCGGACGGGCTACGGCACTTCGGCAAGTCGGACTGGGCCGAGGTGTTCCAGATGTTCGAGGCGCAGCCCGGCCGTGACTGGGCGGCCGAGTTCCGGTCCTCGGCGTACTACAACCGCTACATCAGCGCGGAGCTCGATAACGCCGCCGCGCCGTCCGCGGTGACCCGGGAGATCGACCGGCCCCCAGGACCAGGAACGGATTCGCGCACTTGCGCACGATGTGCCGCCGGTACATGGCGGTGATTGCCTCCGACCGGCTCTACCTGGGCGTGCTGGCCGGGCTGCCGATCGCGCTCGGCCTGCTCGTGCGGGTGATCCCGTCGCCCCATGGCCTGCTCGGCCCGGACAACGTCGATGCGACGTCGCTGCTGCTGGTGCTCAGCGTCGGCGCGGTGCTGAGCGGCACCGCCAACGCCATCTGGGAGATCGTCAAGGAACGAACTATCTACAGCCGGGAACGGGCGGCCGGGCTGTCGGCCGGCGCGTACCTGGTGTCGAAGCTCGTGATCCTCGGCATCATGAGCGGGCTGCAGGCAGTTGTGCTAGTCGCGGTCGGGCTGATCGGCCGGCCGCTGCCGGCGCAGGGCACCATTTTGCCGCATCTGCCGCTGGTAGAGCTGATGCTGGCGATGTTCGTGCTGGGGGTCGGTTCGATGGCGCTCGGTCTGCTGCTGTCATCGATCGTGGACACATCAGACAAGGCCATGCCGCTGCTGGTGGTCATCGTCATGTTTCAGGTGGTTCTCAGCGGCGGCATCTTCCCGCTGCACGGCAAGGTCGGGCTGGAGCAGGTCTCCTGGCTGTCCCCGTCTCGGTGGGGATATGCGGCCACCGGGGCCACCGTCGATCTCAACAACGTGATCCCGCCGACGAACGCGGCGGCCGTGAGCCGTCCGGCCCGGCCGCGCGAGCGTGTCCGGGCTTCCGGGCCGGACCGTAACGGTCGCGAAGATGTCCGTGGCCAAGCACAAGCCGGCCAAACCCGCCGCGAGTCCGTCCGCCAGCCCGAGCACCAGCTCGACCGGGCCGGCGAGCAGCACCGGCACGACCGCGACTTCCGGCACTGACCCGCTGTGGGATCACAACGCGAAGACGTGGCTCACGGACATCATCGCGCTGCTGCTGCTCGCGCTCGGATTCGCGCTCCTGACGTGGTGGCGGCTGGCGAAGATGGGACCGGTCAAGCGGCGCTGACGGGCCCGGCTAGCCGGCCAGCGGACTATAGGGCGCCGTCCCCCTGATGTAGATCGGCGTCCCGTGACCGTCGGGATTGACGGTCACATCGCGGTGGAACCACGCGGCCGCGTCCATCCAGATCCGGACGCAGCCGTGCGAGACGGGATACCACGGCACCGGGATGTCGCCGTGAATCGCGTACCTGGTGCCGATGAAAAAGACCGGGTTGTACATCTCCCCCAGGGGCACGTGCACCCAGCCGGGGTCAAAGTAAAGTGCCCGGTAATTTCCGTCTGGCGTGATCCAGCCGCAGCCCTGGCCCGCCAGGCAGTTCCCGCCGCTGGAAACGTGCAGGATCAGCGCGGGCTTGTTCTTCTTGTACAGGACCAGGACCTGGATGTGCAGGTTGATCTCGATCCGGCTGGCCTGGCCGTGCTTGATCAGGACCCGCGGCACCTTAGGGTGTACGAGGGCCTTGCGGAACGCGTAGGTGACAACCGAGTTGCTCCACCGGTTCAGCGGCAGGCCCTGCACCTCTTTGAAGGCCCATACCGCCTGCTGGAGGTCGGCCCCGTACTTGCCGTCGATCGGGCCCGGGTAGTAGTGCAGCTGCGCCAGCCGCCGCTGCACGCTGCGGACGGCCGCCCCTTTGTTGCCGTAGAAGAGGTCGTGCTTTGGCGGCACGTACCCGGCGGCCGCCGGACCCGCGGTGGCCGCGCTGGCCGTTCCGGCCGCCAGGGTCAGCCCGCCCGCGGCTAGCGCCGCGCTCACCGCGGCAGCGCCAATTCCGCGCCGGATCCTCGGTCGCATCACGCCGTCCCTCGGTGCCGCCCACTCTGCTCGTGCTAGCTGTCGCTGGCGCATACCTGAATGATCACTCCTGATTCCCAGCATGCAAAGACCCGCCCCGCCAGATCCTGGCGGGGCGGGCCTATTACCAGCAAATGTGCTGGTACTGCTAGAAAAATTCCAGCTGGTAGGGAGCCGTGCCCCGGACATAGACCGGGGTGGCGTGCGGGCCGCCGACCGTCAGCTCCTTGTGGAACCAGTTCTCGGCGTCCTCCTGGATCCGGACGCAGCCATGCGAGGCCGCGTACCACGGCACCGGGTCACCGCCGTGCATCGCCTGGCCTTCGACGGTGTTGAACATGACCGGGTTGTACATGTAGCCGAGGGGCACCTGGTCCCAGCCCTGGATGAAATAGGCGGCGTGGAAGTTGCCGTCCTGGGTGACCGCCGTGTGCCCGCACGTCCCGTCGCCCTTCGGCGGCTTCGGTTCGCAGAAGGAGTATCCGCCGCCGCTGGAGATGTCCAGGATCAGGTGCACCTTGTTGTTCTTGTAAAGCACCAGGTACTGGCGCTTCAGGTTGATCTCAACCCGGTTCGCACCGCCCCTGGGCACGAGCGCCCAGGGTGACTTCGGATGCACAAGAGCCTTGCGGAAGGCCCACGTTATGGTGCTGTTCGGGCCGACAAGATCAGACCTCTTCTGGTTCATCGGCAGGCCCTGGACCCGCTTGAAGGCCCACACCGCCCACTCGAGGTCCTGGCCGAATACGCCGTCGACCGGCCCGGCGTAATAGTGCAGCTGGTTTAGGCGCCGCTCCACGTTCTTCACCGCGGCGCCCTTATTCCCGTAATACAAATCGTGGTTGGGCGGCACGTAGGTCGCCGCGGCCGTGGTGACGGCGGTCGCGCGGCTGGAATCCGCCGAGTTCCGCAGGCCGCTCGTCGCGGCGCTCGCCATTCCCTGGCCGCAGGCCATTGCCCCCACGGCTGCCAGCGCCCCCGCGCCGTACAGCCAGCGCCGAACGTTTTGGTGCATTTTTGCTCCTATTGCGCGCCGCCCGTATGGGTCGCGCGAGACAAGACGATCCGATCAGACTTAGTCGTTATTCCAGACGTTTCAGCCTAACGTCTGGTTGCCCCACGGGTCGATCCAGTCACCCTGGTCGTAACCTAATCGTCAGATAGTGGATAGATCAGGGCGGCGGCCGCGGACCCGTGTGTGCGGTCAGCGCCGAGGGTATCTATGACCGAGCGTGAATCGTGGCTAGGCACGAGCGTGTTTCGGCACGGGACGGAGGACAGGACGGACCAGTGGCCGGTAAGCGCTCTGAGGACGCGCGGGCGAGCAAGCACGCCGCGGACATCCTGGACGACCTCGCGGCGCAACTCGGGCTGCGCATCACCCACATCAAGGGCCACCCGGTACTGGCGGGTCCGGACGGGACACCCGCGCAGACCTGGCGCGAGGACTATCCCTACAGCCAGCGCCTGGGCCGTCGGCAGTACGAGAAGGAAAAACGCGGACTGCAAATCGAGCTGCTGAAGCTGCAGCGGCACATCAAGGCGACCGGTGGCCGGCTGGTCATCGTCTTCGAGGGCCGGGACGCGGCCGGCAAGGGCGGGACGATCAAGCGGTTCACCGAGAACCTCAATCCCCGCGGGGCCAGGGTCGTGGCCCTGGAGAAGCCCACCGAGCGCGAGCAGACCGAGTGGTACCTGCAGCGCTACGTGGCCCACCTGCCCGCGGCCGGCGAGATCGTGATGTTCGACCGGTCCTGGTACAACCGGGCCGGGGTCGAGCGCGTGATGGGATTCTGCCGGCCGGATGAGTGCATGGAGTTCCTGCGCGAGGCGCCGGAGTTCGAGCGAATGCTGGCCAGAGACGGCATCTTCCTGGTCAAGTTCTGGTTCTCGGTATCCAGGTCCGAGCAGCTGCGCCGGTTCGTGAACCGGCAGCTCGACCCGGTGAAGCGGTGGAAGCTCAGCCCGATCGACCTCGCGTCGCTCGACAAGTGGGATGAGTACACCGAGGCCAAGGAGTCGATGTTCTTCTTCACCGATCTGGCGGACGCGCCGTGGACGGTGGTGAAGAGCAACGACAAGAAGCGCGCCAGGATCGAGGCGATGCGCTACGTGCTCAACCGCGTCCCGTACGAGGGCAAGGACGACAAGATCGTCGGCCATCCCGATCCGCTGATCGTGGGCCCAGCTCCGCTGCTGCACGAGAGCGCCGAGCGCGCCAGCTAACTCCCGTCCTGGCCCGGCCAGCCGACGGCGATGCGAACGCTGGGCCGGTCGAGCATGACTGCGCCCGGGGTTGCGGGCGGGGCCGCCGCCCGCGGCCAGACCCTCAATTCCACCTCATCGGCCCGCGGCCGGCCCAGTTCTGCCCAGGTCAGGCACCGTCCGGCGAGGTAGCCGGCGAGCACCTCGCCGCCGGGGCCGTACCCGCGCACGCGCGCCTCTGGCCCGCGCAGGCCGGGCGCGCCGAGCAGCAACGCCGCGACCCCGACGGCGCGGGCGTCGTCGACATTGGCGGCGATCCCGCCCACGGGCATGATCTCCCGCGACACGGTGCCCGCCCGCCGCAGTACGGTCAGCCGGCACAGATCGGGCTCGGTCAGGGTCAGCCACATATCCAGGTCAGCTAGCTCGCCATCGTCGGCAATGCGCAGGCCGGTGTCGATCTCGACGTAGTCCCCGGCGAGCGCCGCGGCGACGGCGGCACCGTCCATGGGCACGTCATCGGCCACCTGGATAACGACCACGTCGGGACCGCCGAGCCGGACCGCTAGCTGCGGCCGGGCATACGCGCCGAGCATCCGCACGAAACCGCAGCGGCACGCCGACCGGCTCAGCCAGCTGCCGTCGCTGGGCTCCAGGGCGACCGATAGCTCAAGCCCGCAGACCGACAGCGGCAGCACGAGCCGACCCTCGGGCGCGAGCTGGGCCAGCCAGGCCGGCGCGATGTCCCAGGCGCCCGCCGTCACGATGACCCGGTCGAACGGGGCGTACTCGGGCGCGCCGAACCCGCCGTCGGCGCAGATCACATCGACGTCCCCGAAGCCAGCCTCGGCCAGACTGGCGCGAGCCCGCGAGACCAGCTCGGCGTCGATGTCGACGGTGGTCACCGCGCCGTCCGGGCCAGTCAGCAGGGCCATGATCGCGGCGTTGTAGCCGCTGCCGGTGCCGATCTCGAGCACGCGGTGGCCGGGCCGCAAATCGAGCTGGTCCAGCATGATCGCCATCATCGCGGGCTGCGAAGACGAACTCAGCGGGACGCCGTCAGGTCCGCATTTCAGCACGAAGGCCTCGTCCCGGTAGGCGTCCGCCGCGCTGACCTGCGGCACGAACACGTGCCTGGGCACGCTCGCGAAGGCATCCTGGATCGGCTTGCTCAGCGCGCGTCCGTTGATCCGCAGGCTGGCGGCCATCCGGGCGCGAGCGGCGGCGGGGCCGGGTCCGTGATCGGTCATACGCGATCACCTCACCACCACGATAGGCCGCAAACGACCCGTCCGCGTGACCGGCACCGTGCGACCGGGCCCATGCGACCGGGACCGCGCGACCGGGACCTCAGAGCGTGGCCGCCCGCAGCTGCGACACCGCGTACAGGGCGATGGTCGCCGCCATCCCCGCGTTCAGCGACTCGGTGCTCGCGGCGATCGGGATCCTGGCGATCACATCGCACTGCTCGCGGACCAGCCGGGACAATCCCTTGCCCTCGGAGCCGACCACCAGCACGAGCGGGGCGTCGGCGAGCGTCAGGGCGCCCACGTCCTCGCTGCCGTCGGCGTCCAGCCCGACCACGAACAGGCCCCGCTCCTGGTAGCTGGTCAGCGCCCTGGTGAGATTCGCCGTCTGCGCGACGCGCACCCTGGTGAGCGCGCCCGCCGACGACTTCCACGCGCCCGCCGTCACCCCGGCCGAGCGGCGCGAGGGCACCAGGATCCCGTGCCCGCCGAAGGCCGCGACCGACCTCGCGACCGCGCCGAGATTGCGCGGGTCGGTGACGCCGTCGAGCGCCACGATCAGCGGCGGCACATCCTGGTCGCGGGCGATGTCGATCAGGTCGTCCGGGTCCGCGTAGCCGTACCGCTTGATCCGCAGCGCGATGCCCTGGTGAATCGCGCCGCCGCTGAGCCGGTCCAGCTCCGACCGGCCCGCCTCTACGACCGGGATGCCGAGGTCGGCGGCCAGCATCACGGCCTGACCGATCCGCTCGTCCTCATCGAGCCGGGGACCGACATGCAGCGCGGTCGCGGGCACGGCGGCCCGCAGCGCCTCCAGCACCGGATTACGCCCGGCCACCAGCTCGGCGGCGCCGGATCCGACGCCCCTGGCCCGGCTCTCGGTGCCGCGGCCCGTCGGCTGCCCGCGGCCGGGTGCGCGCCCCGTTCCCGGCCGGACAGTTCCGGTCCGGTCTGCGCCCGCCCTGCCCGTGCCTGCCCTGGCTGGCGCAGGCCTGGCTGTGCCTGCCCTAGCTGGCGCCGACCGCGCGGATCCCGGTCCCGCCTTGTCCGCACCCGGCTTGGCCGGCCGGCCTTCTTCGCCTGGGCCGCCCGGCGCTGCGCCGGATGCCCCGGCCGCTGCTCCGCGGGCGGCGTCGGGCCTTTGCCTTCGAGCTTGCGCTTGCCGTAGCCGCCGGTGCCCGGCCTGGGCTTGCCGGATTTCGTCCGCCCGCCGCCCCCGGCCGGGCGCGCGCCACCAGCCCGGCCGGCACCAGACCGGCGCCCCGAGCCGCTCACGGCCGCAGCTCCCAGCGCGGACCGCGGGGCGTGTCCTCCACGACGACGCCGGCGTCCAGCAGGTCGTCACGGATCGCGTCGGCGGCCGTGTAGTCCCTGCGCTCGCGCGCGGCCTGCCGCTGGTCGAGCGCGACCCGCACCAGCGAGTCGACCACCGGTCGCAGGCTCTCCCCGCCCGGTCCGGCCGCCCACGGCTCGGCCAGCGGGTCAAGCCCGAGCACGGCCAGCATCGCCCTGACCTCGGTCAGCTGCTTGGCGGCGCCTGCCTCGTCGCCGGCGGCGATCGCGTTGTTGCCTTCCCGAACCGATTCGTGCAGGACCGCCAGCGCCTGCGGCACGCCGAGATCGTCGTTCATCGCGGCCGTGAACGCTTCCGGCAGCGAGCCCTGGGCCGGGCCCTCGGCCGGCAGTTGCTCGACCGCCCTGGTCACGAAGCCCTCGATCCGGCGGTAGGCGGTCGCGGCCTCGGCCAGCGCCGCCGGGGTGTAGTCGATCTCCGACCGGTAATGCGCCTGGCCGAGGTAGTACCGCAGCTCCACCGGCCGGACAGTGGTCACCAAGGCGTCGATCAGCAGCGAGTTCCCGAGCGACTTGCTCATCTTCTCCCCGCCGATCCGGACCAGGCCGTTGTGCATCCAGTACCGCGCGAATCCGTCGCCCGCCGCGTGCGACTGGGCGATCTCGTTCTCGTGGTGCGGGAAGATCAGGTCCAGGCCGCCGCCGTGAATGTCGAAGGTCGGGCCCAGGTACTTCGTGGACATGGCCGAGCACTCGAGGTGCCAGCCGGGCCGGCCGGGCCCCCACGGGGTCTGCCACTGCGGCTCGCCCGGCTTGGCGGCCTTCCACAAGGCGAAGTCCCGCGGGTCGTGCTTGCGCCGGGCGTCCTCGGTATCCTCCGCCGCGAGCATGTGGTCGAGCCGCTGGCCCGACAGCGCGCCATAGTCCGGCTGCGACCGCACGTCGAAGTACACGTCGCCGTCCGAGGTGTACGCGTGCCCGGAGTCGATCAGCCGGTGCATGAGCTCGATCATCTCCGGGATGTGGCCGGTCGCCCGCGGTTCCACGTCCGGCGGCAGGCAGCCGAGCGCCGCGTAACCACGGGTGAAGGCCCGCTGGTTGCGCTCGGCCAGCGCCCACCAGGGAATCTCCGCGTGCTGAGCGGCGTGGATGATCTTGTCGTCGATGTCCGTCACGTTGCGGCAGTAGGTGACGTCATAACTGGACGCGCGCAGCCACCGGATCAGGATGTCGAAGTTCACGCCTGACCGGATATGACCGATATGCGGAGGCGCTTGCACGGTTGCGCCGCACAGGTACAGCGAGACCCGCCCGGGTTCCAGCGGGATGAACTCGCGCACGGCGCGCACAGCAGTGTCGTAGATGCGAAGCGTCACCAGCCAAGGCTACGGGATGTGCGGAGCCCCTCGCGCGCCGCTATTCATCGTCGTAAGAGACCACATGCTCGGGCCGGACCCGGACTATCACCCGCTGCTCGCCGGGCCGTTCGCCGAACGACTCGCCGGTGTACTTGATCGCAAGTTCCTCGATGAGCGCGGCCGGCGGGTCGTCGGTCAGCTCCGCGTTACCGCGGATCTCCGCGTACCGGTAGCTGTCCGTAGCGTCGGTGACCAGCACGCTGATGCGCGGGTCTGCCTGCAGGTTCACGGTCTTGCGCCGCCCCCGGATCGTCGAGAAGAGGACGTCGTCGCCGTCCCGCTTGACCCAGACGATGCTCGACTGGGGCGACCCGTCCGGGAGCACGGTCGCGACCGAGGCGAAGTTCTTCCCGTCGAGCAGATCACGCGCCAGCTGCGGTAGTTCGGTCATAGCGGTGTCGTAGACCTTTCAGATTTCCGTGCCCGGTCAAGTCATAGCGGTCGGAGTCGGGCGCCTGCGGCCAGTCGGCCAGCGGCCATCGGCCAGCCCAGTCGGCCAGCGGCAGCCCAGCCCAGCCCAGCCTTTCACGCCATTGACGGCCCTCACCAGCCATCCTATTTTGGTCTAAAGATCAGTCCTTTAAGCCTCATGAGGCCCGATGTCCCGTATCTCGCCTGATGACTGACGCCGCCGCCAGCGAACCGCTGCGCACCATACTGAGCGCCGATCACCCTGCGCACCGCCGGCGAGCGCATCGCCGAACGCATCGTGACCGCCATCGCGCTCGGCGAATTCGTACCCGATCAGCGGCTGCCGACGGAGCGCGAGCTGGCGACGATGCTGGAGGTCAGCCGGTCCACCGTCCGGGAGGCACTGCAGCGGCTGCAGACGTCCGGATACGTCACCACCAGGCGCGGCCGCGGTGGCGGCACGTTCGTCCGCACCGGCCGCGGCCCGGACGCCGACGACATGATCGCGCGCACGCTGGTGCCCGGCCTGGGCGGACCTGACCGAGCTGCTCGACTTCAGGCTGCTCGTCGAGCAGCTGATCGCCCGCACGGCCGCCGACCGGCGCGACGATCGTGATATCACGGCTGATCCGCAAGGCCGTGGCGGACTACGCGCCGCGCTCCGGATCGGGATGCGTCGCGGCTCGCGGATCACGCGCTGCATCGGCGATCGCGCGCGCCACCCACAACGCGCGCCTCGTCGATCTCAGCGTCGCAGACGCCGGCGCGAGAGTCAGTTTCGGGTTCGACGCGGAGCCCTACACGCCGCAGGTCGGATCGCGCGCTGCACCAGCACCCGTCCCTGCCGGGGCAGTCGTAGCGGGCGACTCCGCCGCCGCGGCCCAGCTGGCCGCTGAGCATTTCTCGCTGACCGAGGAGATGCTCCGCGAACTGTATGCCCGCACCAAGCTTCGATCCGAAGGAGATCCGGATGGCCGTAGCGCGAGTTAACGGAATCGAGCTGCACTACACGCTGGAGGGCGACGGGCGAGGAGACCATCGTCCTGATCAACGGCCTGGCCGACGACCTCGAGACGTGGGTGCTCCAGGTGGATGACCTGGTGTCCGCGGGCTACCGGGTCTTGCGGTTCGACAACCGCGGCGTCGGCGCCAGCTCCAAACCGGCCGGGCCGTACTCAAGCGAGATGCTCGCCGACGACGCCAAGGCGCTGGTGGACTCGCTCGGCATCGCCGACTTCCACCTGATGGGCGTCTCGATGGGCGGCATGATCGCCCAGGAGTACGCGCTCAGCTATCCCGGCGATCTTCGCTCGGTCACCTTCGCGTGCACCTACGCGGCGCCCGGGCCGTTCTGCTCGCGGATGTTCGCCATGTGGGCGGATCTGGCCCCGGTGCTCGGCGTTCCGTTCGTGATGCGCGACGTCACGCTCTGGGCGTTCACGGTTCCGTTCTTCGACCAACGCGGCGACGACCTGGCTGAGTTCGAGACGGCGATGCGCTACATGGACCAGCCGGTGCACGCCTACCTCGCCCAGCTCGCGGTGATCCAGCACCACGACACGCACCAGCCGGCTCGGCCAGATCGCCGTGCCCTCGCTGGTGCTGGCCGGCGAGCAGGACATCCTGATCCCGGTGTCGCTGTCGCGCCGGATCCATGAGGCGATCCCCGGTTCGCAGTGGGCCACCACCAAGGGCGGTCACGCGTGCGTCTGGGAGCACCCAGCCGAGTTCAACCAGACGTTCCTCGACTTTGTGCGACGGCACGGAAAGGGCTAGCCATGGCCACCACAGTCGATTCCGGTCAGCAGCTCGAGCGCAATCAGCTCGGCCTGCTCGGCGTGATCATGCCGAGCGTCGCGCAGGTGGCACCGGCCTTCAACCTGTTCTTCACCACCGGCGTCATGGTCGGCCTGGCTGGTGCGTCCGCGCCGCTCATCTTCCTGATCAGCATGGTCGGCATGGTCGCGACGGCCAGCAGCCTGGCGCAGTTCGCGGGCGTGTATCCGAGCGCTGGCTCGTTCATCACCTACATCACGCGCTCGATCGGCACCAAGGTGGCGGTCGCGATCGGCGATCATCACGATCCTCGGCTACATCATCGCCTTTGGCGGCATCTACATCTTTGTCGGCAGCTACATCGTCCAGAACGTCTTCGGAGATCCGCACATCTGGGGAATCACGCAGCTCACCACCATCGTGTACGGCGCGCTTGTCGTCGCCCCGGTGGTCGTCGGACTCAAGTTCGGCGTGCGGATCACGGTCGTGCTCTACGCGTTCGAGGTGCTGCTGCTGCTCGTGCTCAGCGTGACGATCCTGGTCCGGGGCGGGGCGAGCGGCCTGTCGGCCACACCGTTCACCTGGCCGAGCGGGCACTCGAGCGACGTGCTGCTCGCGTTCAGCCTGGCGGTGCTCGCGTTCGGCGGGTTCGAGGCGGCGGCACCACTCGCGGAGGAAACCAGGAACCCGCGCCGCGCCGTGCCGGTAGCCGTGATCGGCGCCGTCGTGATCAGCGGCGTCATCTACGTGCTCGGCTCGTACGCGCTGGTGACCGCGTTCGGCGTGGGGCATGCGGGCACGCTCGCCGTCGATGCCAACCCGTTCCACACCGCGGCGAAAGCCTTCGTGCCGTTCCTCGCCCCGCTCATCACCTGGATCTTCCTGTCCAGCGTGACCAGTTCCTACGTGGCCGCGAACACGCAGACCTCGCGCGTCATCTTCGCCGGCGCTCGCGGCGGCCTGTGGAGCAGCGCCCTGGCCACCGTCAACGTCCGGTTCCGGACGCCGGCCGCAGCGGCGATCGCATTCGTCGCGCCGAGCATCGTGATCGGCGTCGTCGCCACCGCGATCACCACGCCGGGTGCCGCCTCCAGCTTCCTCGGCACGTACGGCATCCTCGGGCTGATCATCATGTACCTGATGGCGAACGTGGCGCTCGTGGTGGAGTGGGCGAGGTTCCGCGCCCGCGGCATCCGCAAGAACATCTGGCTCTGGGTCGTCGTACCGGTCATCGGCGTCGCGGTGCTGGCCATCCCGGTCTGGGGCGATCTGCGGCCAGGCCAGGCCAGCCCGTACAACATCCTGCCCTGGCTGACGCTCGGCCTGATCGCGCTCGGCGTCGGCTACGCGCTGCTCCTCGGCCGGCTGTCGGCCGGATGCGCTGGAGCGCGCGCCCGCCCTGCTGGAAGGCGCGGAGAGCCTGGCGACCGACCCGATCCCAGCCGCTGACCTGGGCACCTGACTCCGCCGACTGGCCGAGCGAAGACTTGGGGGTCGAATCCGACCCCCAAGTCTTCGCCGTCACGGTCGGGCCGCTCCTGACACCGGCCGCCGAGATGGCTCACAGTTTGACTTCGAATGCTTAGCTATCTAATCTATGCCTTATGGACATCACCAAGCAGGCGCACTATCCGGACCTGGCCGGCCGGACCGCGATCGTCACCGGGGGCTCCCGCGGCATCGGCGCGGCGACCGCCGCCGCGCTGGCCGCCAACGGCGTGGCGGTGGCCGTGGTCGGCCGGGACGAAACGGCGCTCAAGGCAGTCACGGACGGCATCACCGGCGCCGGCGGCACGGCCGTCTGGGTCGCCGCCGACTGCACCGTGCCCGCCGACCTGGAGCGGATGGCGGACACGGTCACCGAGCAGCTCGGCCCGGCCGGGCATCGTGGCCGCGTTCGCGGGCGGTAACGGCATGCCGGTGCCCACCGACGCGGAGACACCCGAGCACTGGCGGCAGATCGTCGAGACGGATCTGAACTCGGTGTTCTACACGGTGCGGGTCACGCTGCCGGCCATGCTGGCAAGCGGCGGCGGCACGATCATCACGATGGCGTCGGCCGCAGCCCGCCAGGCCGCGAGGTCGGCGGCCGGGTACGCCGCCGCCAAGGCCGGCGTCGTCGCGTTCACCCGGCACCTGGCCGGCGAGTACGCCGGGCGCGGCATCAGGGTGAACTGCCTGGCGCCGTCCGCGGTCGAGAACGACAAGATGCGGCAGTGGATGACCGCGGAGCAGCGGGCCGAGCTAGGCGCGAGCTTCCCGTTGGGCCGGATCGGCCAGCCCGCGGACGTCGCCGCGGCCGCGCTCTTCCTCGCCTCGGACGCATCCGCATGGATCACCGGCGCGACGCTCGACATCGCCGGCGGCAAGATCATGCTCTAGCGGCGGGTCCGCGCGCTAGCCCTCGTACGCGGTACCGCCGCCGGTGTCGCCGCGCGCGGCGCTGGCCCAGCTCCACGCGTACTCGGGGTCCTCGGCCTGGCTCGCGGCGCTCGCCAGCTGAAGCGGCCGGAAGGTGTCGATCATCACCGCGGTCTCGTCCGTGCTGGTCTTGCCCTCGGCGAGGCCCGCGATAACGGCTTCGACAGCGCCGGGCTGCGGCCCGTGCGTGAACCCGGACGGGTGCAGCGTGATCGAGCCGAGGCCGACGCCGGAGCCCTTGCGCGCGGAGTAGTCGCCGGCGACGTAGTACATCATCTCGTCGGAGTCGACGTTGTGATGGTTGTACGGGATCGGCACCGCCTCCGGGTCGAAGTCGAACGGCCGCGGGCAGAACGAGCAGATCACGAAGTTCGGCCCCTCGAACGTCTGGTGCACCGGCGGCGGCGCGTGCGTGCGCTTCACGATCGGCTCGAAGTCGCTGATGTTGAACGCGTACGGGTAGAGACAGCCGTCCCAGCCGACCACGTCGAACGGGTGGCGCGCGTACGTCAGCCGGGTGAGCCCGCCGGCGGCGCGGACGATGACGGGAACGTCTTCGCCCTCGCGCTGCAGCGGCCCGGCCGGCCCGCGCAGATCGCGCTCGCAGTACGGCGCGTGCTCCAGGAACTGGCCGAACTGCGACAGGTACCGCCGCGGCGGCCGGATGTGGCCGCGGGCCTCGACGACGAGCGCGTGCAGGCCGCCCTCGTCCGGCAGCCAGCGGTGGATGGTGCCGCGGGGGATGACGACGTAGTCGCCGGGGCCGGCCGTGATCGACCCGTACACGGACTCGAACGTGGCCGACCCGGTCCTGACGTAGACGGCCTCGTCCCCGGTCGAGTTCCGGTACAGCTCGGATCCCGCGTCGGCGGCCGCGAACGAGATCCGGACGTCGTCGTTGGCCATCAGCAGTTGCCGGCCGAGCACGAGATCGCCGCCGGCTGGCATGTCCTGAGTCCGGTAGTGCCGCGGCAGCAGCGGGTGGTTCGGCCGTACGCCCGAGTCGCAGGCCGGCTCGGTCAGGCCCTCGCTCTTGACGATCGCCGTCGGCGGATGCACGTGATACAGCAGGGACGAATCGGAGGAGAAGCCTTCCTCGCCCATCAGCTCTTCGGCGTAAAGGCTTCCGTCGGGCCCGCGGAACCGGGTATGGCGCTTTCTCGGAATTTCCCCGGCAACTCTGTAGTACGGCATATCGTCTCCCTTACGCCGTGATCGCGGGCTTGGCGCTGGCGCGCATGTGCGCCTTCCGCTGCGCCCGCCTGCGATCGGGCCGTATCTGGCCGTCACCGGCCTGTCGCCTTGCGTGTAGCACCGCCCGTTCCCGACTATAAGGGGATCGCGGCCGGGCCGGGCATCGCGCCCAGGAAGGACTTCCAGACCCGATGAGCGAACAACAGCCTGCCGGAGCACCACGGGTTTTGCGGGTAACGGCGCTGGTCGCGGTGTGCGCGGGCGTAGCCGCGCTGGCCGCGGCCGCCTTCATCTTCTCCTACGCGGGCATCCACTCGGTGGCGCTGCAAGCCGGGGTTAACGTCCGGCTGGCCAGGGGGTATCCGCTGATTCTCGACGTGCTGCTGGTGGTCATCCTGGCCGCCGTGCTCGCGCTGCGCGGCGCGGGCTGGCCCAGCAAGCTGCTGGCCTGGATCAGCCTGATCGCGCTGCTCGCCGCCGCGGCCGGGGCCGACGCGCTGCACGCGGCGCACGACAAGCTGCCGGCCAGGACCGCCGAGATCACCGTGGCGGTCGTGCCGTGGGCGCTGGTCCTGATCGCCTTCGTGCTGCTGCTGGCGATGCTCCGCCAGGCCCGGCTCCGGCGATCGCACTCCGGTCAGCGGTCATCGCAGCCGAAGTGGCTGCCGCAGGAGCCGCCGCCGCTATCCACCCAGCCGCTGGTCCCCGGCTTTCCCCCGCCTGCGGCTCCGGTAGCGCCCGGCCGCGGGCCGGCGGACACACTCAAGCTCGTGGTTCCGCGTCAGCCCACGCCGGAGGTCGCGGCGGATCGCGTCCCCGCCTTGGTAGCCCCGGCGGGCTCGCCGCCCGCGGTCGCCCCGGTGGCAGTCCCGGCGCACAGCGGCTCGGCGGCGGAAGACGTCGACACCGAGGACGACATCACCGCCGGGCCGGACGATGCATCCGCCTTGAGCGCGTCGCCCGGCTCAACCGCGGAGCTCAGCCCAGCCTCCGGGCCCAGCCCGGACGCCGAGCCGAGCCCGGACGCCGAACCCAGCCTGGACGCCGAACCCGCGCCCGACGACCCGAGTAGCGACGAGGCCGCCCTCGATCCGGCCGACGGCGCCGTGCCCTATCCCAGCGAACGCAGCGAAGACGCCGGTGTCGGCCTCGGCGGGCTGAGCCCGGCGCCGGTCGCGGCGGACGCGGCCGGGGCCCAGAGTGACGACCCGGACTCGGACGACTCGGAGGCGGCGGGCGGCCGGGAGGCTAGCGACGACGAGGAGCAGGCGGACGCCGACATGCCGGTGTTCCACCGGATGTGGAGTTCGCCGGTACCGCCAGGCCCGGACAGCTGAGGTCCCCTACTGGGCGATGATCGCGGTGGCGATCGCGGCGATGCCTTCACCGCGGCCGGTCAGCCCGAGCCCGTCGGTCGTGGTGGCGGACAGGCAGACGGTGGCGCCGAGCGCGGCGGACAATGCCTGCTCCGCTTCCACCCGGCGCGCTGACATCCGCGGCCTGGCGCAGATGACCTGAACCGCGACGTTGCCGATCTCGAAGCCCGCCTCGGCTACCAGCCTGGCGGTCTCCTTCAGCAGGGCAGCGCCAGAGGCACCGGCCCACTCGGGCCTGTCGGTACCGAACTGCAGCCCCAGATCGCCGAGCCCGGCCGCGGATAGCAGCGCACTGCACGCGGCATGGGCCGCGACGTCACCATCAGAGTGACCGGTGAGGGCGGGCTCACCGGGCCAGGTCAGGCCCGCTAGCGACAACTCGCCCTCGGTCCCGATCGGGTGGACGTCGACGCCGATTCCGACGCGCGGAAGCCGACTGGTCAGGAGGCGAGAATCTCGTCGAGCAGGGCCTCGGCCTTGTCCTCGTTGGTCTTCTCAGCCAGCGCGAGCTCGCTCACGAGAATCTGCCGGGCCTTGGCCAGCATGCGCTTCTCGCCTGCGGACAAACCGCGCTCGCGGTCACGGCGCCACAGGTCGCGAACTACCTCGGCGACCTTGTTGACGTCGCCCGAGGCGAGCTTCTCCAGGTTGGCCTTGTACCGCCGGGACCAGTTGGTCGGCTCCTCGGTATACGGGGCCCGGAGCACTTCGAATACCCGCTCCAGCCCTTCCTGACCGACCACGTCCCGCACGCCAACGAGCTCAGCGTTATCGGCCGGCACACGCACCGTCAGGTCACCCTTGTCGACCTTGAGGACCAGGTAAGTCCTGTCCTCGCCCTTGATCACACGGGTTTCGATTTCCTCGATCCGAGCAGCCCCATGGTGGGGGTAGACGACGGTGTCGCCGACCTTAAAAGACATGTGGCATGTACCCCTTCCGCTGATACCCATCTTACCACGGGTAACCGAGGTGATTAGCCGTCCTTAACGGGCAAAGATGCAGGTCAATGGCTCACTGACCGAGCCGGGCAAAAGCGCGGCCCGGGCTGGGCCGCCGGCAGGCCCGGCCAGCCACCGGGTGCTGCTGGCTTGCTGGCGGCGCTGGCCCATACTGAGAAGAGGCGCACGGCCGGCAGGGGAGAAGGTGCACGTGAACCCAGGCGGAGGACCGGATCGGGACGACACCGGGCTGCCTCCGGTCGATGTCGAGATCCCCGATGACGCGCGGGAACTGGACCGGGACGTTCAGGCCTACCGCCGCGAGCAGCGCGCTCAGCGGCGGCGGCTGCGGAGCGGCCGGCTGCAGACGGTGGTGTCCAGGGACGGCATGGTGATGCCGCTGCTGATCTGCTGTCTGATCTTCGCGCTCATCACCGGGACCCTGCTCACGTTCTTCACCTCGACTTCGCTCGATCAGGCCGGGCTGGCGGGGAGCGGCACCAAGCCGGGCGGCAAGCCCGCCAGTCCCGGCGCCAGCGCGCCGAGCCTCGGTCCGCCAGTAGCCACGCCCGCAACCGCGCTCGGGACGGCGCGTGTCCAGGTGGCGGGCCGGACCCGGCCGATCCGCACGCTCGGCCCGGCGGTCCTGCTGGTGGCCTCGAAGGACTGCCGCTGCAACGGTGCCATCTCGGCGGTCGCGGGACAGGCGGCGCAGGCCCGTGAGGCCGTGTACCTCGTGTCCGGTTCAGGCCCGTCCACCGGGCTGGGGCACGGCATCAGAGCGGCGACGGACGTGTCCGGCGCGCTGGCCAGGTACCAGTACGCCGGCCTAACAGCGATCCTGGTTACTAAGGCCGGCGTTGTGTCCTACGCGCAGCGGTTGCAGGCCAGCACGAGCCTGCAGGACCTCATTCCGGCTGGCTGACCCACGCCGGAATCGCAGCCTGGCAGAATCTCCCCGAGCGGGACCGGCGAGCGAATACGACGGCCCCGGCGCGCAGCCCGCCCGTCAGGGTGGCTACGCTTTCCGACGTCTTGACGGCCAACACCAGGGCCTCAGCACGAGGGGAGCTTGCCGTGATCTCCAGCGCCCGAACCAGGCGGCATCGTCCGGGTGTGCCGTTGCGCCGGCTGCTGCTGGCATCGGCCGCGGCCCTGCTCCCGGTGCTCGCCGGCTGCGAGGCCGGCAACCAGGCGCCGACGCTGGAATTCCGCGTGCCCACCGACGCGCAGACCGCCAGCGCGGGCAGCCTGCTGATCAGGAATGTATTCGTGCTCGGCGCGCCGCTCGGCGAGAGGCTGCAGCCGGGCGGTACGGCCAGCCTGTTCTTCTCGGTGCTGACCACGAGCGGATCGGACCGGCTGGTGAGCATCAGCGCGCCGGGCAGCGCGTCCTCGGTGCAATTGCCAGGCGGCGGCCTGAACGTGAGCACCAATCATCCGGTGCTGCTCAACGGCCCGCAGACGAAGGCCTTTCTCGTCGGCCTCACCCGCAAGATCACCGGCGGGTCCGCGATCACGATCGTGCTGCACTTCCAGCAGGCGGGCGCGGTCACCCTCAAGGGCGTGCCGGTCATGGCCAGGGCGGCGCACTTCGTGACCTACGGCCCCGCGCCGAGCCCGACCGCCTCGACCGGGACGACCTCTGCGCACAGGAAGCACCACGCGACCGTGACGCCGACGCCCTCGGCGAGCTAGCCGGATAGCGTCAGCCCACCGGCTCGAACTTGTAGCCGAGCCCGCGCACGGTCACGATGTGGCGCGGACTGGCCGGCTCCACCTCGATCTTGGCGCGCAGGCGCTTCACGTGCACGTCCAGCGTCTTGGTGTCACCGACGTAGTCGGCACCCCAGACCCGGTCGATCAGCTGCATCCGGGTCAGCACCCGGCCGGCGTTGCGCAGCAGCACCTCAAGCAGTTCGAACTCCTTCAGCGGCAGCTGAACACTCTCGCTGCGCACGGTCACCACGTGCCGGTCCACGTCCATCCGCACCGGCCCTGACTCCATGATCGAGCTGACCGGCTCGTCGACGTCGCCCCGGCGCCGGAGCACCGCGCGCATCCTGGCGACCAGTTCCCTGGAGGAGAACGGTTTGGTCACGTAGTCGTCGGCGCCGAGCTCCAGGCCGACGACCTTGTCAATCTCACTGTCCTTCGCGGTCAGCATGATGACCGGCACGTTCGATCGTTCCCGCAGGCTCCGGCAGACCTCGCTGCCCGGCAGGCCGGGCAGCATGAGATCGAGCAGCACCAGGTCGGCACCGGTGCGGTCGAAGGTCTCGATGGCGTCCGGCCCGGTCGGGCACACCGCCACCTCGAATCCCTCCTTGCGCAGCATGTAGGACAACGCGTCGCTGAAGGATTCCTCGTCTTCGACAACCAGCACCCGAGTCACGTGACAGCCTCCCTGACAGATCGCGCCTGCGCGTGATCGGATCCACTTACCGAGTAGGACCGCCCCGGACGAAGCGGCAGCCGGAGAGTGAAAGTCGAGCCCCCGCCCTCTTTGCTCCACACCGTGACGTTGCCGCCGTGCGCGGCCGTCACGTGCTTGACGATCGCGAGACCGAGGCCGGTCCCGCCGGTGGCGCGCGAGCGCGCCGGGTCCACCCGGTAGAACCGCTCGAAGATCCGCTCGCGGTCGCGCTCCGGGATGCCGATGCCCTGGTCGGTGACGGTGACCTCGGCCATCCAGCTGTCCGCGGCTCTGGTCGTCACCTGCACCCTGGTCTTGTCCGGGCTATAGGCGATGGCGTTCTCCAGCAGGTTGCGCAGGGCCGTCACGAGCAAGTCCTCGTCGCCCAGGATCGCGATGCCGTGCTCGCCGGTGACCTCAAGGGTGATGCCGCGGGCGGTCGCCCGCAGCCGGCACCGGTCCAGCGCCTCGGCGACAACCGAGTCCAGCAGCACTGGCCGCGGATCCGGCACCGGCTCGGCGGCCTGGATCCGGGACAGCATGATCAGGTCCTGGACGAGGTCCGTGAGCCTGGCCGCCTCCTGCCGCATCCGCCCGGCGAACCGCAGTACCGCGTCAGGATCGTCAGCGGCTTCCTCAACCGTCTCGGCCAGCAGCGCCAGCGCGCCGACCGGCGTCTTGAGCTCGTGGCTGATGTTGGCCACGAAGTCGCGCCGCACCTCTTCCACCCGACGGCTCTCGGTCTGGTCTTCAGCTAGCACCAGGATCAGCCCGCCGTCGCCGACCGCGGGTCCGAGCGGCGCGACGCGGACCGCGAAGCTGGTCGCCCGGCCGCCGAACCGGCTGGTCATGATGTCGATCTCGCCCTCGCGGGGCATGCCCTCCCGGCGCACCTGGCGCGCCAGCGCCAGCAGTTCGCCGACCACCAGCCGGTCATCGTCCACGAGCCCGAACTCGCGGGCGGCAGCGCTGGAACTGAGCACGCGATCGTCACTGTCGAGGACGACCGCCGAGGAAAGCAGCACGGCGAGTACCGAGCTGAGGCCGACCGGCAGCTTCGGCTCTCCCTCGCGGTCAGTGCCCTGCATGTCAGCGGGCATGACTGCTTTCACCCCCATGTCCACGGATTGATGTTATGCGGCGAGACCGGCCATTGCCCACACGTGCAGCCTCCCGACCTGGGGCTATTCGCGCAATGTTCACCGCGAAGAAAACTGCGGTCCATGTCGATTCTGCCCGCCGGGCACCCCGCAGTCGATGGTCAGTAGGTTCTGGCAAGCCGTTAGCGGCCCTGACTGCGCACCGCCTCGGCCGCGGCCGCCGCCGCGTCCGGGTCCAGGTACCGGCCGCCGGGGGTCACCGGGCGGAACCGGTCGTCCAGGTCGTAGACCAGCGGCATCCCGGTCGGGATGTTCAGCTCGGCGATGTCGGCGTCGCTGATGTCATCCAGGTGCTTGGCCAGGGCGCGCAGCGAGTTCCCGTGGGCAACCACCAGCACGGTCCGGCCCGCCGTCAGGTCGGCGATGATCTGGTCGTACCAGTACGGCAGCATCCGGTCCACCACGTCGCGCAGGCACTCCGTTCGCGGCAGCAGCTCATCGGGCAACCGCGCGTACCGGCGATCGCTGGCCTGCGACATCGGGTCATCGTCGGCCAGCGGCGGCGGGGGCACGTCGTAAGACCGGCGCCAGGTCATGAACTGCTCGTCGCCGTACTGCTCACGGGTCTGTGCCTTGTTCTTGCCCTGCAGCGCGCCGTAGTGCCGCTCGTTCAGCCGCCACGACCTGCGCACCGGCAGCCAGGCCAGCCCGGCGACCTCGAGCGCGATGTTGGCGGTCTGGATCGCCCGGTTCAGCACCGAGGTGTGCACCACGTCGGGCACCAGTCCGGCCTCGGCCAGCTGCTCGCCGCCACGGGCGGCCTCGGCCCGGCCGCGCTCGGACAAGCCGGCGTCAACCCAGCCGGTAAACAGACCCTTGGCGTTCCATTCGCTCTCACCGTGCCGGATCAGGATGAGGGTGCTCATGACCGCTGATCCTACGCAGCACCGCCCGGTCACAGCGCTGCCCGGCGGGGAAATTAGTCATCTTTTTCGCTAGGAAATATCACTTGTAACTGGGCGTACCGGCCGGGAACACGCCAGCCAGCACGGCGGTTGGAGCCTTCCGGAGGTGCATGCCCGTGCCGCCAGGCCAGCCACGGCGGATAGCAACCGTCAGCGTTCACACTTCGCCGCTTGAACAGCCGGGGACCGGCGACGCAGGCGGCCTTAACGTGTATGTGGTCGAGGTGGCCAAGCGCCTGGCTGCCAGGGGCGTCGAGGTGGACATCTTCACCAGGGCCGTTTCCAGGGATCAGCCGCAGGTAGCCGAGCTGGCTCCGGGCGTGCTGGTGCGGCATCTCCCGGCCGGCCCGTTCGAGGATCTCGATAAGCAGGATCTTCCGGGCCAGCTATGTCAATTCACCTTCGAGCTGCTGCGGACCGAGGCGGCGCACGCGCCCGGCCGGTATGACCTGGTCCACGGGCATTACTGGCTGTCCGGGCAGGTCGGCGCTGTCGCCAAGGAGCGCTGGGGCGTCCCGCTGGTCCAGTCCATGCACACTCTGGCCAAGGTCAAGAACGCTGCGCTCGCGGCCGGGGACGCCGCCGAGCCGATCGTCCGGCTGCGCGGCGAGACCGAGGTCGTGGCCAGCGCTGACCGCCTGGTCGCCAACACCGAGGACGAGGCCAGGCAGCTGATCGACCGCTACGACGCGGACCCGGCCAGGGTCGCGACCATCAACCCCGGCGTCGATCTATCCGTCTTCCGTCCCGGCTCGCAGGTGGAGGCCCGCCGCCACCTGGGCCTGCCGGCCGACGGTGTCGTGCTGGTCTTCGTCGGCCGAGTGCAGCCGCTGAAGGCGCCGGACGTGGTGCTGCACGCGGCCGCGCGGCTGATCCGTGAGGATCCCGCGCTGGCCGGCAGGCTCACCGTGGCGTTTATCGGCGGCCCGAGCGGCACCGGCAGGCAGGACCCGGACCGGCTCACCGAGCTGGCCGGCCAGCTCGGCTTGACCAGCCAGGTACGGCTGGAGCCACCCTGCCCGCAGCCGGAGCTGGCCCGCTGGTACCAGGCGGCCACCCTGGTGATGGTGCCGTCCTATTCGGAGTCGTTCGGGCTGGTCGCGATGGAGGCCCAGGCCTGCGGTACCCCGGTCGTGGCCGCCAGCGTCGGCGGGCTGCGCACCGCGGTGCGCGATGGCTACTCCGGCGTTCTGGTGGACTCCCGCGACCCGGTCTGGTACGCCAGGGCTGTGCGCGATCTCATCAGCTCGCCGGCCACGCTCGCCCGGCTGCGGCAGGGCGCCCGCGAGCACGCATCGCGGTTCAGCTGGTCCGCGACCGTCGACTCGCTGCTGCAGCTTTACTCGTCGGTGACCGCGGAGGCAGCGGCCGCGGTGGACGCGTGACCGCGGGCCAATTCGATCCGGCGAGCGCGCTCGCCGAGGCGCTGGCTGGCCTGGATCTCAGCTACGAATCGACCCAGCCCGGCGCCTACCTGGTCCGGCTGCCCGGCGAGCACAAGCTGGCGACCATGGCCTGGCTCATCGCCGGCACGCACAGCCTGCACGTAGAGGCGTTCTTCTGCCGCCAGCCGGACGAGAATCACGCCGAGTTCTACCGCTACCTGCTGGAGCACAACGCCCGGATGTACGGCGTGCACTTCGCCCTGGACCCGGCCGGCGACGTGTACCTGGTTGGCCTGCTTCCCCTGCACGCGATCACCCCGGACGAGGTCGACCGGCTGCTGGGCTGCGTGCTCAGCTACGCCGACGACATCTTCGACCAGGCGCTGATGATCGGCTTCGCGTCGGCGATCAAGAAGGAGTACGCGTGGCGGGTCAAGCGCGGCGAGAGCCTGGCTAACCTGCGCGCCTTTGGCCGGCTGACCGGCGCCGACCCCGACGGTGCTGACTACGACGGCGCGGCCCGCGAGCCTCGGCTGCACACCTCCGGCTAGGACCTGACCAGCCGCGATACGGCCTCGGCGGCCTCCTTGACCTTGGCTTCGGCCTCCGGCCCGCCGTGCTCGATGGCCTGCGCGACGCAGTGCCCGAGGTGATCCTCCAGCAGCCCGACCGCGACCGCCTGCAGCGCTCGCGTCGCGGCCGAGATCTGGGTGAGCACGTCGATGCAGTACGTGTCGTCCTCGACCATCCGCTGCAGGCCCCTGACCTGGCCTTCGATCCTACGCAGCCGCCGCAGATAAGCGTCTTTGTCCTGCGCGTACCCGTGCATGGTCTGACCGTACACGAGGCGGCAGTCGGCGGCGATCGGCCAGCGAAGAGGTAGAAAGGAGATAACCAGGTCACAGCTTCGCGGGCGTGAACCCTGAGGCATCTTTTAGCGATTCTTAGGGCAGTACCCGGATGCTGAGGACCAGCCAGACTCAGGGGGGCAGCCAGTGCCCAGGCAAGGGAAGCCGGTAGGGGCGGCGGCTAGCGAGCGTGATCGCGGCGTTCGCAAGGTCGCCAGCCTGACCTGGCGCGCGGGCGCAGCCGGAGTTGCCTGCTCAGCGCTGATCGGGGTGGCGCTAGCCCACCACGCGGAGGCCAGTCCCGCGCCAGCCGCCCCGCACCGCAATCCGCCTGGCCAGATCGTCATTCCGGCTCAGCCACCGCAGCCCGCCACCGGTTCCGGCCAGGTGACTTCGGGCGCATCATGACCGTGACCGACGCCGGGCGGGAGACATTTGACGTCTTCGGGACGACCGCTGTCCTGCTGGTGGCCCCCGACGGGCCGGATGACCCCCGGGCAGGTGCCGCCGCGGCGCGCCGCATCGCCGACCGCGAGCTGGCCGCGGTCGATCTGGCCTGCAGCCGGTTCCGCCCCGACTCCGAGCTGACCAAGCTGAACGAGGCGGCGGGCCGCGGGCCGCGGGCGGTCAGCCCGCTGTTCGCCCGGTTGCTGTCGGCGGCGCTGCGCGCCGCGCGGCTGACCGGCGGCGACGTCGACCCGACCTGCGGCCGGGCGCTTGCCGGGCTCGGTTACGATCGCGACTTCGCCGAGGTCCGCGCCGCGGGCGAGTTTCCGCCGCGGCTGACCGGTCCGGTCGGGCCGGTGCCCGGCTGGCGACGGGTGCATCTGGACCGGGCCGGCCGCTGGGCCTGGCTGGACCGGGGGGTGCAGATTGACCTCGGCGCCACGGCCAAGGCCTGGGCCGCCGACCGGTGCGCGCAGGTCATCGCCGACGAGCTGGATCGCGGCATCCTGGTCAGCCTTGGCGGCGACATCGCCGTGGCGGGCCCGGCACCCGAGGGAGGTTGGCCAGTCCGGGTCACCGACGATCACGCCGCCCCGGACACCGCGCCCGGCCAGACGGTCACGGTCGTCAGCGGCGGCCTGGCCACCTCCAGCACCACGGTCCGCGCCTGGGTAGTCGGCGGTCGGCCGGTACATCACATCATCGACCCGGCGACCGGGGAGCCGGTCCGGTCCTGCTGGCGAACCGTCAGCGTCGCGGCCGGCACGTGCACGGACGCCAACACCGCGAGCACGGCGGCGATCATCCGCGGTCCGGCCGCCATCGACTGGCTGCACGCTATCGGCTTGCCCGCCCGGCTGGTCCGGCACGACGGCACGGTCGAGACGACCTCCGGGTGGCCGCGCGATGACGGGCCCGGAGCCGCCGCGTGAGCAGTGTCGGCCTCACCACGGTCGGCCTCACCACGGGCGGTCTCGCCGTGGGCAGCCTGACCACGGGGGCGCTAAGCCCGGGCTCGGCCGGCCACCAGATCGCGTTCGTCTCGACCTCCACCACCCCGCTGTGGTACGCGACCAGGGCGACCGGGCTGGTCGCGCTCGTGCTGCTGACAATCGCGATGGCGCTCGGGCTGCTGTCGTCAGTCCGCTACCAGCGCGAGGGCTGGCCCCGGTTCGTCACTCTCGGCCTGCACCGCAACGTGTCACTGCTGGCGCTCGCCTTCACGCTGGCGCACGTGATCACCACGATCCTCGACAACTTCGTGTCGATCCCGATCCAGGACGCGGTGATCCCGTTCATCGGCAGCTACCGGCCGCTGTGGGTCGGCTTCGGCGCCATCGCGTTCGACCTGATGCTGGCTCTGACCGGCACGAGCCTGCTGCGCACCCGGATGTCGTACCGCAGCTGGCAGGTCGTGCACTGGTCCGCCTACGCGTGCTGGCCGGTCGCCGTGCTGCACGGTCTCGGCACCGGCACGGACACGTCGGCCCGCTGGGTGCTGGCGCTCACCGCCGCCTCCGTCGTGGTGGTCGCGGGGCTGACGCTGTGGCGGCTAGCGCGCGGCTGGGCGGTGCGGCCGGTGGCCTGCACGGCCGGGGCGGTCGCGGTCCTGCTGGCCCTCGTCGCCGGCACCGCGTGGCTCGCCGCCGGACCGTTGTCGCCAGGCTGGTCACACCGGGCGGGAACGGGTGGTTCCGTCCTGATCAGGTCCGACGGCGCGCGGCCGGGCGGGCACGGGCAGCCGGACCGGCCAGTGCAGCCCGAAGGTACAGCGCGGCCAGACCAGGCGCTGCGGTGAGCGCCGCGGCGACGGCGGCGCCCTGGCCGCCGCCCGGTGCCCAGCAGCAACGGCTGCTGCCCGCCCGCGGCCCGGAAGGCCTCGCGGCTCACCTGGCCAGGCACGGGTCGCTGCCACCGGGAGCGGCGGACCGCCTTATCGACGCCGTCGAGCAGGCGGGCCTGACCGGCCGCGGCGGCGCCGCGTTCCCGGCCGGGGCGAAGATGCGGGCGGTGGCGCAGGCGGCCCGCCGCGGCGGCGCGGTCGTAGTCGCGAACGGATCTGAGTCGGAGCCGGCCAGCGGCAAGGACGGCGTGCTGCTCGCGAACGCGCCGCACCTGGTGCTGGACGGGATCGGACTGGCCGCGGCCGCGGTCGGCGCGAGCACCGCGTACCTGTGCACGCACGCCGGGCTCCGGCCACTCGGCGCGGCGATCGCCGAGCGCGACCGGGCGGGCCTGACGGTAGTCCCGGTCCAGCTGCTGCAGGCGCCGACGGGATATCTGTCCGGCCAGGAGACGGCGTTGATCAACGGCCTGAACGGCGGCGCGCCGCTGCCTACCTTGGTGCCGCCACGGCCGGCCGAACGCGGGGTGCGGCGACGGCCGACGCTCGTGCTGAACGTCGAGACGCTCGCCCACATCGCGCTCATCGCGAGGCACGGGCCGTCCTGGTTCCGGCAGGCAGGTACGCCGCAGGCACCTGGCACGGCGCTGGTGACCGTGGCCGGCGAGGTGCGCAGGCCCGGTGTCTACGAGATCCCGCTAGGCACCGTGGTGGCCGAGTTGCTGGGCAACGCCGGTCAGGCAGGCCCGGCGCAGGCGGTCCTGACTGGCGGGTACTTCGGCTCGTGGCTGCCGCTGCCAGGCGCGGGTGCGGTCGGCATCAGCCCGGACGAGCTGCGCGCGGTCGGCGGCTCGCTCGGCCCCGGCATCTTCGCGGTGCTGCCGGAGAACCGGTGCGGCCTGGCCGAGACGGCCCGGGTGCTGGGTTACCTCGCGAACCAGATCGCCCGGCAGTGCGGGCCGTGCACGCACGGCACGCCGGCGCTGGCGCAGGCCATGCACGAGATCGCGTTCGGCCGACCCGACGGCCGTGTCATCGGCTGGATGCAGGAGCTCACCGGCCTCATCACCGGCCGCGGCGCGTGCCACCTGCCCGACGGCGCGGCCGCGCTGGCGGGCAGCGCGCTGCGCGTATTCGCCGCTGATGTGCGCGCGCACTCGGCCTGCGGTCCGTGCGGACGGACCGCGCTGCCGCCCGTGCTGCCGCTGCCACCTCCCCCTTCGACCCAGCCCGAGCCCAGACCGGCACCGCCCGCGGCCCCGGCTGCGGCGTCGCTCCCCCAACCGGACCGATCCGACCGGGTCGCCATCCCGCCGCCCGGAGTCGTCCGATGACCGGATCGTCCCCGGCTGCGGGTGAACCCGATCGCGTGCAAGGCGCACGGAGTGTGCGCCGAGCTGCTGCCGGAACTCATCCGCCTCGACCCGTGGGGCTACCCGATCATTGAGGCCGGCCCGGTGCCGGCGAACTGCTCCCGCTGGCCCGGCGGGCGGTGGCAGCGTGCCCGACGCTCGCCCTCATGCTCGGCGATCCGCCCCAGCCCGACCAGCCGCGCCGCCCTTCGGCGCGCGACCCGCCGGTCATGACCCCGGCGCAGCGGCGGCGCTGACACCCGCCTGTTCCAGGCCCTCTAAGACTTCGCCCGAAATAGTGATTTATTGGTTTCTTTCCCAGCAATGCCCAGCGGCCTGGGCATGGTTATATGGAAGGGACCGCCGGATCCGTCACTCTTTGCGGGAGCCAAGCGGGCCCGGCGGCCGAACCGGGTGGGCGGGCCGTCTTCACGACGCTCGCCCACCCGGGTTCTCAGTCCGTGCTCCGCTACCGGACGAAGACGCGCGGGTGATGCTTCACGCTGATGTCCCGTACCGGCCCGTAGACCGCGGAGAAGCTGGCCGACGTACCCGCGCTAGAGCACAGACTCGACGACGCGGACTTGTTGAGCGTCAGCCTTCGCCATAACGAACAAGCGCTTGGTTGCTGGCAGTGAACCCGCTATCGGCGCGCGCCTGACGTGCGGTTTCGGGTCGAGGCGCCAGTCACCAGCGGAGATACCGACCCATTACGATCGCGGTAGGCCCGGCGCGGGACACCAGGGCGGCGACGGCTGAGCGCATCGGAGGCAGCACATGGGTCCACTTCAGGGCGTCAGGGTGATCGAGATCGCCAGCCTGGCGCCTGCCCCGTTCGGCTGCATGATCCTGGCTGACCTGGGCGCCGATGTGCTGCGGGTCGACCGGGCCGAGCGCTGCGGCCCGGACGCGCGGACGCCCGTGGACCCGCTCAGCCGCGGCCGCCGGTCGATGGGGCTGAACCTGAAAGACCCGGCGGGCGTCGAACTGCTGCTGAAGCTCACCGAGGATGCCGACGTCCTCGTTGAGGGATTCCGGCCCGGCGTCGCCGAGCGGCTCGGCTTCGGCCCGGACACATGCGCGCAGCGCAACCCACGGCTGATCTTCGCGCGCATGACCGGCTGGGGTCAGGACGGACCGCTGGCGCCCACCGCCGGGCACGACATCGACTACATCGCGATCTCCGGCGCGCTCAGCCCGATTGGCCGGGCGGGCGGACCGCCGCTGCCGCCGGTCAACTTCCTCGGCGACTTCGGCGGTGGCGGCATGCTGATGGCGCTGGGCATCGTCGCCGCGCTGGTGGAGCGCGCGACGTCGGGCCAGGGCCAGGTCGTGGACGCGGCCATGGTCGACGGCTCGGCGCTGATCACGTCCTTCATCTACGGGATGCGGGCGACCGGCGCCTGGCAGGATCAGCGCGGCACCAACCTGATCGACACCGGCGCGCCGTTCTACGACACCTACGCCACCGCCGACGGCGGCTACGTCGCGGTCGGGGCGCTGGAGCCGCAGTTCTACGCGGCGCTGCTGGCCGGCCTGGGCCTCACCGACGCGGGCCTGCCGGCCCAGCACGACCGGTCCGGCTGGCCGCTGCTGCGGGAGCGGTTCACGGCCGTCTTCGCCGCCCGCAGCCGGGACGAGTGGGCCGAGGTGTTCGCTGGTACCGATGCCTGCGTGGCGCCGGTCCTCAGCATGGCCGAGGCGCCGGTCCACCCGCACGCGACCGCCAGGGATGCGTTCGTCGAGGTCGGCGGCGTTGTCCAGCCGGCCCCGGCACCGCGGTTCGGCCGGTCCCAGGCCGGGACCCCAGCCGCGCCGCCCCGGCCCGGTGCCGACACCGACACCGTGCTGGCCGGCCTCGGCCTGTCCGGGGCCGAGGTGAGCGACCTGCGGGCCAGGGGCGTGGTTGGCTGACAGCGCCCCGGCAGGCGGCCTGACCGGCAGGCTCCGCAGCCCCCAAGACGGGGAGATCCTGCGGCTGGCGCTGCCCGCGTTCGGTGCGCTGGTCGCCGAGCCGCTCTTCTTGCTCGCCGACTCGGCCATCGTCGGGCGCCTCGGCACCGTGCCGCTCGGCGGCCTCGGCGTCGCCAGCCAGGCGCTGACCACACTCGTCGGCATCTCGATCTTCCTGGCGTACGGCACCACGGCGGCGGTCGCCCGGCAACTCGGCGCCGGCCAGCAAGGAGCGGCGATCCGGCAGGGCATCGACGGGCTGTGGCTCGCCTTGATCATCGGCGTCCTCGTGTTCGCCGTCGGGTTTCCGCTGGCTCCGCAGATCGTGCACGCGTTCGGCGGCACCGCGGCGGTCAGCGCGCAGGCCGTGACGTACCTGCGCATCAGCCTCATCGGCGCGCCCGCGATCCTGATGGTGCTGGCCGGCACCGGGGTGCTGCGGGGGCTGCAGGACACCCGGACGCCGCTTTACGTCGCCGTCGTGGCGAACGCGGTGAACATCACGCTGAACGCAATACTCGTGCTCGGGCTGCACTGGGGCATCGCTGGATCGGCCTGGGGCACTGTTGTCGCCCAGGCCGGCACGTGCGGTGCCTACCTGGCCGTCGTCGGCCGCGGCGCGCGCCGGGCCGGCGTCAGCCGGCGACCCGATATGGCCGGCCTGCGCGCGTCGGCGCGGGCCGGGGCGTCTCTGGTGCTCCGCACGATCGCGCTGCAGGCGGTGCTCGTGCTGATGACCGCGATCGCGGCCAGGCAGGGGAACGCGGCGATCGCGGCGCACCAGGTCGCGTTCCGGATCTGGGCCCTGTTCACGTTCGCGCTCGACGCCATTGCCATCGCCGGCCAGGCCATCACCGGCCGGTACCTGGGCGCGGGCGACGCCGCGGGCGCGCGGGCCGCCACCAACCGGATGATGGCCTGGGGCTTCGGGTACGGCGCGCTGTTCTCGGTGCTGCTGCTGGCGGCGCGGCCGGTGCTGCCCGCGTTGTTCGGGGTGACCCCGGCCGTGCGCGGCCTCATGCTCGCGGTGCTGCTGATCGTGACGGTGCAGCAGCCGTTCGCCGGCGTCGTGTTCGTGCTCGACGGCGTCCTCATCGGGGCCGGCGACCAGGACTACCTGGCGATCGCGGGGGTGATCACGCTGGCGGCGTTCGCTGTCGCCGCCGCCATCGTGGTCGCCACCGGGGCCGGCCTGATCGCGCTGTGGCTGGCGTACTGCGTCTGGATGGCGGCCAGGTTCGCCACCCTGACCCTCCGCGTCCGCGGCAACCGCTGGCTGGTCACCGGAGCGATCCGCCGCTGACGGTGGCGTCCGGCCTGGACCCTCAGTGGCCGGTGGCGATCAGCACGACCTTCACGACGACCGCCGCCATCGCGATCACCAGGTACACCCACATGGCCAGCATTGCGAGCCGGCGGCCGGCCGACATCGGCGCCGGCGCCAGCATCGCCAGCCGCGGCATCCGCCAGTTCTCCTTGCTCACCTGGGCGGCGATCGCCTCGTGCTCGCGGGTCCGCATCGCCGGCACGCTGGCCGCGCCGGGCAGCCGGACCGGGCCGGCCCGGCGGCCGCCAGCGCGGCGGCGCGCTGACCGGGTCGCCGATCGCTGCTCAGCCGGCCGCGGACCAGCCGGCCGCGCGCCAGCAGCACCGCGCCGGTGACGGCCGCCAGGCCCGCGCAGGCCGCCATGATCGCGATGATCTGGCTGGCGGTCAGGTGCGGGTCGACGACCGACGCGATCAGGATCAGCGACAGCATGATCAGGCCCGCGATCACCGCGGCGGCGAAGGCGTTGGTGGCCCGGCTGTTGACCCACGGCCCGAGGACCGCCTTGTCGTTGCACAGCATGAGCAGGAACACGGTCGCGCTCGGCAGCAGCACGCCGGCCAGCACCTGGACTGCCTCGGTGAACAGCCCGAGCGGCGAACCGGGGATCAGCACGATCGCCGCGGCGCCCGCGATCAGCGCCCCGTACATGATGTAGAAGCCCTTCGCGTGCCTGATCCCGCGGTGCAGCGAGTGCTTGAGGCCGAGCACGTCACCCAGCGCGTAGGCGGTCGACAGCGACACGGCGAACGCCCCGATCATGGCGGCGTCCAGCAGCGCGATCGCGAACAGGACACCCGCGGTCTTTCCGGCGTATGCGGACAGGCCAGCCGCGATTCCCGCCGCGTCGGTGAAGTGACCCGCCGCGGCGGTGCCCGCGAACGCCGCGGTGGTCGCGCCCATGACCGCGGCGCCGCCGATGATCACGATCGCGATGCCGATGATCAGGTCGGCCTTCTCGTACGGGATGAAACGTGGCGTGATCCGCTTGTCGACGACGTAGGACTGCTGGAAGAACAGCTGCCAGGGCGCGACGGTGGTGCCGACGATGCCGATGACCAGCAGCATCACGGTGCCCAGCTGATGGCTGCCGCCGGGCAGCTGCGGCTCGGAGAAGCCACCGGCCATCTTGCCGAAGGCCGGGTGCGACAGCAGGTACACCGGGATCAGCAGCAGCGATCCCGCGCAGAACGTCATCGCGATCCGCTCGAACCGGCGCAGGCTCCCGGTCATGGCCGAGCAGATGATGACGAGCGCCGCGAGCAGGACGGCGACGATCTTGGGCACGCCGAGGTACCCGGCGGCCAGGGCGATCCCGATGAACTCGGTAACAATCGTCAGCGCGTTCAGCAGGAACAAGTTGATGACGCTGAAGGCGCCCCAGAACCGGCCGAAGCGCTCCAGGATCAGCTTGGCGTAGCCGACGCCGGTGACCGCGCCGAGCCGCAGCACCATCTCCTGGTTCACGTACAGCACGGGGATGAGCAGGACGAACGTCCACAGCAGATGCGTGCCGTAGTTCTGGCCCGCCTGACCGTAGGTCGAGAACGCGCCCGCGTCGTTGTCGCCGATCATCACGATCAGGCCAGGGCCGACGATGGCCAGCAGGGTCTTCAGCTTGGCCGAGGCAGTGCGGCGGGCCGCGGTGTCGTCGACGGAGATGGTGCCGAGAGCGCCGCGGATGTCACCCGCGGGCGCGGAGTCGAGCGCGGCGGCGTGCAGTTCACCGGCGGCAGAGGTCATTACGGACCGCCCCTTTCACGCCGCATCCGCGGCGGATTGGGGGGCGCGCGAGCCACGGGCTTGGCAGCAGTCCGCGTCAGGGTCTTACACGCGCACCCAGGACAGGAGGGAAGCAAGGGCGAGGGGCCATTTTCGGCCCGGACTATCAGGGTCCATCTCTCGCCTCCCTTCTGCCTGCGGCGCGCGAGGCACGCCGTCTACGCACGTCACGGGAGGGCACACGCCAGGATGAACTCCTGGCCGGGCCACCCCCTCGTTAGAGCTTTGGCACTCCACGGCGTAGCGGGGCGGGGGCCCGCGCAGCCACCTGGCCTCACCCCTTAACCCGGGGAGAGGTGTCCTGATCCGGAGCGTCTCTCGACGGGTGGGATCAGTGGCCTATGTCCATGGAGACGCCTCACCGAACAAGGTGTCCGATATGCAACCTCAACGAGGATGCCTGCTGTTACATTCCGCTGTCAAGCTGGCCCGGCCGGCGTCACTCCTGGTCGTCGTCGCCGAAGGCGGGCGGATCAGCCGGCTCACGGCGACGCCAGTCCTCCGGCAGCGCGGCCTCCAGGACGTCGTCGACGGTGATCACGCCGAGCATTTTCCGGCGGTCGTCTACCACCGGGATCGTGATCAGGTTGTAGTCGCTCATCAGCAGCGCCACGTCCACCACGTCGGTGTCGGCGCCCACCCGGACCGGGTCGCGGTCGCAGATCTCGCGGAGAACTGCCTGCGGATCGGCCTGCACCAGCGCGACGAGCCGGGCGACCCCGCACAGCCTGCCGCGCGCGTCCAGCGCGTGCACGCTGGTCAGCGCCTCGGGCTGCAGGCTCGCCGCGTCGGCGACGGCAGTCAGCGCGGTCGCGACCGTGGCGGTGGCCGGGATCGCGATGAAGTCCACGCCCATCAGGCCGCCCGCACTGGACGGATTGAAGCCCATCAGCGTCAGCACCTTGGCCCGCTGACCCGGCGGTAGCAGGTCGATCACCGGCTGGCGGCGTCGCTGCGGCAGCTCGGCGATGGCGTCCGCCGCGTCGTCGGCGCGCATCCTGGCCAGCACCTGCGCGGCTTCCTCGTCGGTCCGGGCGCCGAGCAGCCTGCTGGCCCGGTCCTCCTCCAGCTCCTCGAAGACGTCGGCCTCTAGCTCCGGGTCGGCGTGCACCTGGCCGAGGATCTCGCTCTCCTCCGCGCTGGAGGCGGCCTCCAGCAGGTCGGCGATCTGGGCGGGCTTGAGCCTGCGGATCCGCCCGACCTGGCGCCGCGACAACGCGGTGCCGCTGTGCCCGATCAGCGGCTCGAACTTGGCCCATTCCCGGAACTGCACGCCCGCCTCCTCGGCCGGGGTGCCGGTCAGGCCCCAGAGCAGCCGCCGCGACCGGCGGTGACTGTCCACCCCGGTCACCGTCCACTCACCGGCTTCCGCGGCCAGTTCCAGGTCGGCGGCCCGGATGAGGTGGGCGCTCTCCACGTCGATCAGCCGGTGCCCGAGCACGTCGGCGCGCAGCAGCACCTCGCCCTCACGCCGCTCGAACGGGAGCAGCGACAGCCGGGCGCTGGTCAGCCGCAGCGTCGCCAGCACCGCGACCTGCTCGACTGGTACGAAGACTGGCCGCCCGCCGACGGCCACGACCAGGCCGGTCACGACCGGGTAATCGGCCCCCCGGAGCCGGACGATGACATCGGACAGCCGCCCGATCGCCTCGCCGCCTGAGTCCGTGACTGACCCTCTGAGCAGCCCGGACAGGCGCACCGCCTCGTGCCGCTGCGAGCCGGGTGTCGTGCTCATCACCGACTGCCTTCCCGCGGGCCGCGGTCACGCCGGGCCCGTTCGTCTCCCCTGCCCCGCTCCGTGGCATCAGCCTGCCATGCCCGCGCTTCGGCGGCGACTCGAAGTCCGGACAAGCCGGACCGGCAGCTATCCTGATCCCGCCATCATCGAGGTGCCGGTCTCCCGTCGCGCGGTCGCGCGGTGGTATGAAAGCCACGGGGCGTAATCGAGGGGAGGGCGCCGCAAGGTGGCCATACGAGCGGGTGTCGGCTCGCTGTTGCGGCGTGACGACCTGGGCGAGGGCATCGGCTACGCCCTCAAGCGCAAGCTGCTCGGGCAAGCCCCTCATCAACGAGGAGCTCGGCGAGCAGAAGCTTTCCAGGCCGCTCGCGCTCGGCGTGCTGTCCTGCGACGGCATCTCCTCGGCCGCGTACGGCACCGAGGAAATCCTGATCGAGCTGGTGCAGTCGTTCGGCTACGCCGCCGCATTCGCGATCTTGCTGCCAATGACCCTGGTGGTGTTGTTCGGCATCGCCCTGGTGGTGCTGCTCTACCGTGAGGTCGTCTCCGTTTACACCCGGGCCGGCGGCTCGTACGTGGTGGCCAGGGACAACTTCGGTCCGCGCATAGCGCAGGTCGCCGCGGTCGCTCTGATGATCGACTACATCGTGACGGTCGCGGTGCAGACCGCCGCGGGCAGCGCGGCGATCGTCTCCGCCTTCCCGGCGCTGGGCAAACCGCTGGGCGGCAACACGACCCTGCTGCTCATCTCGGTGGTCGCGATCCTGATCATGTGCTACGGCAATCTGCGCGGGATCAAGGAGGCCGGCCGGACTTTCGCGTTGCCCACCTACCTGTTCTCCGGCTCAGTCGGGCTCATGATCGTCGTCGGGCTCGCCAGGGAGGCCTTCTCGGGGCTGCCACGTGTGCCAGGCCGGCGCTGGCCTGTACTGCAACGGCTGCCTCGGTCATCCCGGCAACAGCCTGCTGGCGGCGGCGTCGATATTCGTCCTGCTGCGCGCCTTCGCCAACGGCGGTTCGTCGCTGACCGGCATCGAAGCGGTCTCCAACGCGGTAAGCGCCCTGCGCGAGCCTGCCGGGCGCAACGCCAGGCAGGTGCTGATCATCCAGGGGACTATCGTGGCGTCCCTGATCGCGGGCATCTCCTGGCTCGCGCACGTGACCCATGCCACCCCGTATCGCACCGGCTATCCCACGGTCCTCGCCCAGGAGGCGGGCCTCATATTCGGCCAGGGCGCGCTTGGGCGGGTACTGTTCTACGCGGTCCAGGCCGGCACGGCGGCCATCCTGTTCACCGGCGGCAATACAAGCTTCAGCGGGTTCCCGTTCCTGGCCAGCTTCGTCGCGGAGGACTCGTTCCTGCCCCGCTGGCTGACCAAGCGCGGACACCGGCTGGTCTTCTCGAGCGGCATCATCGTGCTGACCGTGGTCTCGCTCGCCCTGATCATCGCCGTCGGGGCGAACGTAAACAGCCTGATCCCGTTCTATGCGATCGGCGTATTCACGGGCTTCACGATGGCCGGGTTCGGCATGGCGCGCTACCACCGGCGCCACCGCGGCCCGGGCTGGCGTCGGCATACCGCTATCAGCCTGACCGGCGCGATCTACACCGGCCTGGTCGTGCTGATCTTCGCGATCGTCAAGTTCACCGAGGGTGCCTGGCTTGTCGTCGTCGTCTTCCCGCTGCTCGTGTTCGCATTCATCCGGCTGAATCGGCAGTACCGGATGGAAGCCACGGTCCTGGAGAACATCGGCAGCCGGGGCAAGAGGCCCGACCCGCCGACCTACTCCCGGCGAACCGTTTTCGTCTTCGTGGACGACTTCGACCTGGCCACGATCGCCGGCCTGCGGTACGCCCGGAGCCTGCGCCCGACGTCGCTGCGCGCAGTCCACTTCGTGATCGATAACGTGCAGGCCGACCGGCTCCGGCAGGACTGGGTGCGGGCCAGCACCAGCATCGCGCTGGACTTCGTCGACTGCCCCGACCGGCGGCTGGCCAACGCCGCGGCGACCCTGGTGAGCGCGGAGGCGGTGCTGCCCGGCGTGGGCGTGACCGCGGTCCTTCCGCGCCGCAGCTACGCACCGATAGTGGGCCGGCTGCTGCACGACCGGACCGCGGACCGGATGGCGGCGGTCATCAGTCGCATCCCGCACGCGGCGGCCACGATCGTGCCGTTCGACGTCCGCAGCCGGGTCGAGAGTCTCAGCGGCCGCGGACCGATGGCGCAGGTCGCCACCGCCGCGGCGGCGCCACCGCCAGCTCAGGCCCCCAAACCACCGACGGCAGCGGAGCGGGCGGAGACCGAGGCCGAGGCCAGGGCGCCGATCGACCCGGCGATGGCCACGCCGCCCGGCAAGGACGAGTACGCCCGGCCCACGCCGGGCAAGGGGATCACGCCCATCGGCTCGCTGCGGATACCCGGCCGGGCCACAGTCGAGGGCCGGGTGCACACCGTGGAGATCCGGCCGGTCGAGCACAACACGGTGCTGGCCTGCGATCTTGAGGACTCGACCGGTCAGCTGACGGCGCTGTTCTACGGCCGGTCGAACATCACCGGCCTGCGGCCGGGCTCCAAGGTGCGGCTGCGCGGCCCGGTCGGCCTGCGGGCCGGCCGGCCGGTCATGATCAACCCGGCCTACGAGCTACTCGCGCCGGGCGAACCTGATGGCGGCCGCGACCAGGGATCATGAGCCCGCACTCGCATTCGCATAGCCGCGGTCCGGCGACGGTGACCGGGCAGCACCGGCGCGCGCTGCTGGCGGTGCTCGGGATCAGCACCGCCATCGCCGTCGCCGAGGTGATCGGCGTGATCATCACCGGCTCGCTGGTGCTGCTCGCGGACGCCGCGCACATGGCCGCGGACGCCGCCGGCGTCGGCCTGTCGCTGCTCGCCACCTGGTTCGCGGGCCGCCCCGCGACCGCGAAGCGCACGTTCGGCTACGCCCGGGCGGAGATCCTGGCCGCGATGGCCAACTCGCTGCTACTGCTCGGCATGGCCGCGCTGATCTTTACCGAGGCGATCCAGCGGCTCTCCTCGCCGCCGGGCATCAGTTCCGGCCTGCTCATCGCGTTCGGCGCGGGCGCGCTGGTGGCGAACACGATCTCGCTGCTGTTGCTGCGGGCCGGGCAGGCTGAGAGCCTGAACGTGCGCGGCGCGTTCCTGGAAGTCGCGGCCGACACCCTGGGCGCCGCCGCCGTGATCGTCACCGGCGTCATCGTCAGCGTGACCGGCGCGACCCTGGCCGACCCGATCGCCTCCATGGTCGTCGGCGTGCTGATCCTGCCCCGGACCTGGCGGCTGCTGCGGGAAGCCGTAGACATCCTGCTCGAGGCCAGCCCCGAGGGCATCGACTTGGACGAGATCCGCACGCACATGGCCGGATTGCCGGGGGTCCGCGAGGTGCACGAGCTGCACGTCTGGACGATCACCTCCGGCCTGCCGGTGTTCTCCGCGCACGTTGTGGTCGACCCGGAGATCATCGAGGCCGGGCGCAGCGCGATCATGCTGGACCAGCTGCAGGACTGCCTGCGCGGGCACTTCGACGTCGACCACTCCACCTTCCAGCTCGAACCCGCCGGGCACGCGGAGCACGAGCATCCGATGCACGGATAGCCGCGCGGCGCCGGACGCCGCTCGCGCCGGTCAGCCCGGTCCGAAGTAGCGCGGATTGGCCACCGCGAGCCTGGCGGCCACGGCGTCCGCCAGGCTGAGTTCCGCGCTGACCGGGCCGAGCTCAAGCTCGCGGGCCACGATCGCGAGCACGTTCGCGGCCACCCGCGCGTGGAACGCCAGCTGGCCCTCCGTCGCGGGCATGACCTGGTCGGTCAGGTACCCCCGCACGGCCGCCAGCAGTTCGGTGGCCGTCGGCCGTCCGTAGGGCGCGGGCGCGCCGCCCGGTTCCCCGGATGGGCGCGGGCGGCGGACGGCGGCCGCGGCAGCCGCGTCCGGCTCCAGCAACAGCAGCAGGTCCCATTCCTGCTCGCAGACCCGCCTGCCGATCGCGGCTAGCTCCACCGACTGGTAGGCGCCAGACAGGTGCACCCACGCCTGGGTCATGCAGATGACACCCCAGCGCAGCGTGCCGAGGATCTCCCACCAGCGCAGCTCGGCCAGGCTGATGTCGGCGCCGCCCGCCTCCCGGTAGGCCGCCAGCAGTTCCTCCCGGCTGCCCAGGCCTGCCACCGGCAGGCCGGCGCCGAACCGCCACGCCTTCACGCACAGCCAGCCGAGATCCTCGGCCGGGTTTCCCAGATGGGTCAGCTCCCAGTCCAGCACCGCCGCCAGCCCGTCCGGGCCGACGATCAGGTTGCCGAGCCGGAAGTCACCGTGCAGCAGGACGGGCTCGCGGGCCGGCGGCGGGCCGGCCGCCAGCTCGGCATAAGCCAGCTCGAAGACCTCGCTGCGCTGCCCGGTCTGCGCGAAGGCGTCCAGCTGTTCGCGCAGGCTGGCCAGCGGGTCCGGCGTCGGGAAGAAGGACGGATCCGGCTTGTCCGCGAGCCCGTGCAGCCCGGCTGCGAACTGGCCGAGCTGGCGCACGACCAGGGCGCGGGCATGCTCGTACTGCCCGTCGCGCAAGATCTTGCGAGCGATCGTCTCGCCGGGTACGCGGCGCATGATCATGCCCGCGGCGCCAAGCCCGGCCGCGCCGCGCGAGGTGAACAGCAGCTCGGGCACCGGGAGGCCGGCGGCGTGCGCCAGCGTCAGGGCCGCCGCCTCCCGGTCGATCGCGCCGGGCTCGGACGGGCGTCCCGGCGGATCGCGGCGCAGGATCAGCTCGGTGCGGGCCCCGTCCGGTGCGACGGCGTCGAACGACCAGGTCTGCTTGGACGCGCCGCCGGGCAGCCGCCGCTGGTCCTCGATGCGGGCACCGCGGCCCGCCCATCGCCCGACGGGGCGCGCGAGCTCGTTCCAGTCCACGCCATCGGTCATCCGGCAGAAACGCCCTTCGGGGCGCGCTGGTGCATGAAGCCGAACATGTATCCGGCCACCCGGCGCATCTGGATCTCCTCGGCGCCTTCGGTGATCCGGTACCGGCGGTGATGCCGGTAGATGTGCTCGAACGGCTTGTGCCGGGAGTAGCCGAGGCCGCCGTGGACCTGCATCGCCCGGTCGGCAGCCTCGCAGCACAGCCGGTTCGCCCAGTAGTTGCACATGGAGACCTTGTCGGAGGCCGAGAAGGGCCCGTCCCGGTCCATCAGCCAGGCCGTCTTGTGGATCAGCGCCCGCAGCATCTCGCACTGGGTCTGGAGTTCGACCAGCGGGAACTGGATGGCCTGATTGGCCGCCAGGGGCTTGCCGAACGGGCGCCGCTCGCGTGCGTACGCGACCGACTCGCTGATACAGAACTGGGCGGCGCCGAGGCTGGAGGCGGCCTGCCGGATCCGGTTCTCGTTGAAGAAGTGCTGGACAACCTGCAGGCCGCGGCCCTCGCCGCCGAAGATCGCGCTGGCTGGGACGCGCACGTCGCGGAACGTCACGTGCGCGTGGTCGGTCGGCATGTTGAAGGTCCAGAGGTATTCCTCGATCGTGAAGCCGTCGGCGGCCACCGGCGTGAGGAACGCGGTGATCCCGTTCGCGTCGCCCGGCTCGCCACTGGTCCGGGCGAAGATCAGGTCGTGCGAAGCGACGTGGATCCCCGTGTTCCAGGTCTTCTCTCCGTTGATCACCCAGTGCTCGCCGTCGCGCACGGCCGTCGTCTCCATGAACGTGGCGTCGCTGCCGTGCGCAGGCTCGGTGATGCCGAACGCGAAGCCGCCGCGGCCTTCGGCCAGCCGGTCAATCCACTCCGTCTGCTGCTCCGCGGTGCCGTACTCGATCATCAGCAGCAGGCCGACGTTGTTGCCCACGATCATGTGCTCGTTCTGCAGGTCGCAGTGCAGGCCCAGGCCCTTGCTGGCGAGGTGCTCGCGGATGATCGCCATGCCGAGGTTGGTGCCGTCCCGGCCGCCGTACTTCGCCGGGAACGCGTACCGGTAGTGCCCGGCCGCGTCGGCCCGCCGGCGGGCCTCGAACAGCAGCGCCTCCCACTCCCGGTTCGGCAGCCCGCCGCGGTCCCAGTCGGTCCTGGCGTCCTCCCGGCGATAATCGAAGAAGCGGATGTTGTCGTCGGTCTCTTCCAGCGGCCGGATCTCGCGCTCGATGAACTCGTCCAGCTCCGTCAGGTAACTGGTCAGCTCGGCGGGGATGTCGAAATCCATGTCCGCTCCTCGGCGATGCCGGGCACGCGGCTGCGCCCGGGCGGCGGCAACTACTCCCCGCATCATGCCGGGCAGGACCACGGGACATCAACGACAAGTCGCCGCCGGATATACCGAGCTCGGCAAAGCCGGATGATCACCGCGGAGCCTGGTGACATTCGCGGCTACCGACAAAACGCTTTGTCGGTGCCCACTCCGCCGCCGACTCACTCACCGGGTCCGCCCCGCCCGCCCGGCCCGCTGCCGATCACCGGCGCCAACCTGGCCGCGCTGATCGCGGCCTCGGCGACCTTCCTGCTGGCCGGCGGTGTGGCACTGGTCCTGACCAGGCGCCGGTGGAAAGGGCGGTTCGGCAGCCGCTGACTGGCAGCTCCCCGTCGCCAAGACGGCGACGGGGCCGCCAGATGTGCTCATGAAAGCCCGGCCGGTATCTAAGGTGCTCAGCTAGCGAGAAGATTGTCGTCCGCGGGCGGGAACATCGCGTCCCGCCGGCGGCAAAGACAGGTGTCCTTTCCACCACCCACGGAAGGCCGCCTATGAGCACCAGCGAGACCGGGGCGGATCCGGACTCGGTTGTCATCGGCCGGTCACTGACCGACCCTGAGCAGTTCGCCGTGCTGTTCCGCAGGCACGCGCCCGCGATCCAGCGATACGTGACCCGCCGGATCGGACCGCACGCTGCCGATGACGTGGTCGCCGAAACGTTCCTGGCGGCGTTCCGGCAGCGCGCGGCGTTCCGCGCCGGGATCCCGGACGCGCTGCCGTGGCTGTACGGAATCGCCACCAACATGCTGCGCCGGCACTGGCGCACCGAGGTGCAGCAGCTGCGGCTGCTGGCGCGGACCGGCACCGACCCGGTGACCGCGCCATTTACCGATCAGGTGGACGCGTCCATGAGCACGAACGCGGCACTGGCCGTGGGACTGGCCCGGCTGCCCGGCCCGCAGCGGGACGCACTGCTGCTGGTGGCCTGGGGCGGGCTGACCTATGAACAGGCCGCCGAGGCGATGGGAGTGCCGCTCGGCACGGTTCAGTCGCGGGTGAGCCGCGCCCGCCGCCGGCTGCGGGCCGCGCTCAGAGATGACATTGCCAGCGTGCAGGCCAGGCCGGACGCGCCGGGCCGGCTGCGCCCGGTTAGCGCCCGGCCGGATTCAAGAGGAGAGCTGAGATGAACGAGATGGACCTGCTCGACCGGATGCGCGCCGAGGTGCCGCTCGCCCCGCCGGCCGGCCGGATGGAGGCAACGGTGCTGGCCGCGATCGCCAGCGAACCCCCTGCCCGGCGGACGCACCGGCCGAGGCGGACGCTCTGGACGCGGCGGATGCAGTGGACCAGGCGGCGGCTGATCGCCGCCTCGGTAGCGGTCGCCGCGGTTGCGGCGACGGGTGCGGTGGCCGTGTACGTCGACGGCGGCCAGGTCCGCTACCCGGGCCCGCAGGTGCTGGCGTGGACCGGCCGGCCCGCGGCGCCACTGCCAGCGCTCGGCCTGCCTAGCGTCGGGCGCGCGCGCACCGGCGCGCAGCTCGTCGAGTTCGCCGCCCGTGCGGCCGCGCTCGCGCCGGCCCGCGCACCGGGCCGCCGCGACTGGGTGTACATGAAGATCGAGTTCGCGGACTCCACCAAGGGCAGCGGCGGGTTCTTGTTCGGGCCGCCCGACGAGCGAGCGTTCTCGCTGAGCTGGGTGCGGGTCGACTGGCGGCAGTACGCGGGAACGCAGAGCTTCCCGGTCAGCCTGCCGCCGCAGACCGTCGTGCACACTCACATCAGCATCACTCGCGGCGGCGCCGGGTCGCTCGGCGGCTGGAAGAGCGTGCGCTATGCGTACCTGAACTCGCTGCCCACCGACCCGGCCCGGCTGCGAGCGGTCATCCTCAGCCAGAACAACCCGCGGATGCCCTGGTACGAGCCGAATCCGGACGTCGCCGTGTTCAGCGCCATCGCCACGCTCCTGGTCGGCCAGACCGAGGGCGTATGGCTGCCGCCCAGGCTCGCGGGGGCCCTCTACCGGCTCCTGCAGCAGACCCCTGGCGTGCACTTCGACAGCGCGGCAGACCTGGCCGGACGGATCGGCCTCGGCTTCTACCTGGTGGTAGACGGCTGGGAGAAGCACGAGCTGGTGGTCAACCCGGTCACGTACTCCTACATGGGCGACGAGTGGATCGCCGTGCGGGCGCATACGTCCGTGGCCACGGACGGCACCCGTTACATCAAGAAGGGTCAGGTGCTCGGCTGGGAGGCACTGCTCGCCTCGGCCATCGTGAAGCACGCGGGGCAGATCCCGTAGTCAGACGCCGCTAGAGCGCGGCGATACCCGCGAGTAATGTCGGGAGTATCGCCGCGCTTCAGGAGGCTGCCGTGAGCACCTACGAGCACTACACGACCCCGGTCGGGCCGGGTACCTGGGACATTCCCGCGACTGGCGCGACGCGATTCAACTGGGAGTACGACAGCGGCCGGACCCGGCTGCTGGACCTGTACCAGCGCGGCAAGGACAAGCAGTGGGACGCGACCAAGCGGATTGACTGGTCGATCGACGTCAATCCCAGCAACGTCATGGAGCAGGGCGACGAGCTGTGCCCGATCTACGGCTCGGCCCAGTGGGACAAGCTCAACCAGAAGGAGCGCGACGAGCTCGGCCACCATCTGTCGGCGTGGCTGTTCAGCCAGTTCCTGCACGGCGAGCAGGGCGCGCTGACGGTCGCCGCCCGGATCGTCGAGTCGGTGCCGGACATGGACTCCAAGTTCTACGCCGCGACCCAGGCGATGGACGAGGCCAGGCACGTCGAGCTGTACGCGAAGTTCATGCGGGAGAAGATCGGGCTCTACTACCCGGTCAACCCCGACCTGGCCAAGCTGCTTGAGGACGCGCTGTCGGACTCCCGCTGGGACATGCCGTACCTCGGCATGCAGGTGCTCATCGAGGGCCTGGCGCTGGCCGCGTTCGGCGTGCACCGGGACCTGTCCAACAACGCGCTGGTGACCCAGCTGCTCGCCTACGTCATGCAGGACGAGGCGCGGCACGTCGCCTTCGGGCGGCTCGCGCTACGGGACTACTACAAGGAACTGACCGACGCGGAGCGGGCCGACCGCGAGGAGTTCATCGTCGAGGGCTGCTACCTGATGCGCAACCGGTTCACCGGCCGCGAGGTCTGGGAGCGGATGGGATTCGACGTGCAGGAGTGCCTCGAGTTCACCGAGCAGTCGCCGGTCCAGCAGGCGTTCCGGACGCTGCTGTTCTCCCGGATCGTGCCGTGCGTCCGCGACATCGGCCTGTGGGGTCCGAAGGTGCAGCACGCCTACACCGACCTGGGCGTCATCGAGGCCGCCGACGCCGACCTTGAGGTACTCATGCGGGCGGATGAGGAACTGGCCGAGAAGATCGACGAGGAGAAGTACGCGGCCGAGGTCGTCGCCCGGCAGGCCGAGGTCGAGGACGCGCCATCGCGCTCGCCGACGCTCCCTGAGCCGGGCCCAAGTCGCCTAGCGGCTTCGACGCCTCAGCCGATCAGGCCCGGGTCACCGACCGGACCCTGCCGTTGCCCGAGTCGGCGATGAGCAGGTTCCCGCCCGGCTCGATCGCTATCCCCAGCGGGGTGCTGAGCGCGGCGCGCGTCGCGGCGCCGCCGTCGCCGAGGGTGGTGGTGCCGCCGCCCGCGATCGTGTAGATGTCCCAGGCCGTCATCTTCTTGCCGTAGAACGTCCCCGATCGGGCAGCGATCATCCGGACGACGTCGGTACCGTCAGTGTTGTAAGGATCGACGATGACCGCGATATTGCCCGCGCTGTCGATCGCCAGCTCTTCGGGTTCCGACAGACTGGCCTTGGTGGCCGGGCCGCCGTCGCCCGAGTACCCGGCGGTCCCGTTGCCGGCGATCGTGTAGATGTCGCCGGCCGTCATCTGCTGGCCGTAGAACGTGCCTGAGGTCCCCGCCACCACCCGGACCTGGCACCCGACATCGCCGGACCGGGGCGGCACGCAGCTGTCGGCGTCGGAGATCACGACGTTCCCGGCCGGGTCGGCCGCGATAGCCTCGGGAGCGATTCCTGCCTGCGTGGCGGGCCCGCCGTCGCCCGGGTATGTGACCGTTCCGTTGCCGGCGATCGTGTAGATATCGCCGGCCGTCATCTGCTGGCCGTAGAAGGTACCCGACCGGGCCGCGATGACCCGGACCCGGCGGTTGCCGTCGACGTCGGCCGCGGTCAGCACGTTGCCGGCGTGGTCGGTCGTCACCTCAAAGGGGTTGGAGAGGCTCGCCGCGGTCGCCGGGCCGCCATCACCGGCGAACCCGTTCGTCCCGCTCCCGGCGAGGATGTAGATGTGCCCGGCGGACATCTTCCGCCCGTAGTAGGTGCCGGTCCGCGCGGCGACGACGTCCACCTGGTGCCGGCTGGTGTCGGCGACCAGGACATTCCCGGCCGCGTCGGCCGCCACGGCCGGGCCGCCGTAGATGAACTGGAATCCGGTCGCGGTCGCGACGCCGCCATCGGCCGGAAGCCGGCTGCCGCCGCCGGCCACCCGGTAGATGACGCCCCTGGTCATCTTCTGGCCGAAGTACGTGCCGGACGCCGCGGGCACCATCCGCACCTGCCAGCCATCTAGCATCAGCACGTCACCCGCGCGGTCCGTGGTCACCGCTTCGGGCCCCAGCTCGGCCCGCGTCGCGAGCAGCCCGTTCCCGGACGACTGGTTGTTCCCGTTGCCGGCGACGGTGTAGATGTCGCCAGCGCGCACGCTCCGGCCGTAGTAGCGGCCGGTCCGGGCGGCGATGAGCCGGACCCGATAGTTGCCATCGCCGGTGAGCAGGACGTTGCCGGCGCTGTCGACGGTTACTGCCGACGCGATGACACTGGCCCGGCTAGCCGGCCGCCGTCGCCGGCGTCATGACGCTCGAGGCAGCCACCACTGACGTCGGGACCCGGCTGGCCGGCCACGGCGTAGATGTGCCCGGCGGCCATATGCCTGCCGTAGAACCGCCCGGTCCGGTCGGCCACGACTCGCACCTGGCCACAGTCGGCGATCACGACGTTCCCGGCGTGATCCAGCGCCACCCCGGCCCCGTAGTCCAGCGCGGCCTTGCGGGCCGGACCGCCGTTGCCTGCATAGCCGCGGCGCCCGTTGCCCGCGATCGAGTAGATGTGCCCGGCTGACATCCGCTGGCCGTAGAACCGGCCGGTCCTGACCGCGATCACGCGCACGCTCGGGGCCAGACTGGCGTCCGGCGCGACACCCAGGTCGGCGAGGACCAGGTTGCCGTTGCTGTCCACCCGCACCTGTCCGATGGCCACGCCCAGCGAGGTCCGGGTCGCGAGCCCGCCGTTCCGGTCGGAGCCGCCCGCCGCGGTGCCGGCGACGGCGTAGATGTGACCGGCGGTCATCTTCCGGCCGTAGAACCGGCCCGTCTTCCCGGCCACGACTCGTACTTCGGCGCCGACGGCGGCGATCTCTCTGTCCTGCGGGGAACCGGAGTCGGCCACTACCACGTTGCGAGCCTGGTCAACAGCGACATCGACGGCGTCGAGCAGGGCCGCCCTCACGGCCAGCCCGCCGTTGCCGGCATGCCCCGGGGCGTTCGCCCGGCCGGCGATCGCGAACACATGCCGGGCCAGCATCCGCCGGCCGTAAAACCGCCCGGTCCGCGCCGCTACCACCAGGACTCGATCGGTGTCGGCGACCAGCACGTTCCCGGCCGCATCCGTCGTGACGCCGCAGCCCTTAACGCCACTGCCGGCACCACTAGCGGGAACCGAGTCGGTCACCGTCGTCAGCCAGCCGGTGCGCGCGTCGACCCGGCGCACGACCGCCCCGGCCGCGAAGTACAGCGCGCCGCCGGCCGACTTCAGCCCGCACGCCCTGATCGAGACGTTCGTCGCCGGGCCCGGGCCGCCGGGGCCGCCCGCGACCGTCGTGATCGTCCCGGCGGGCGGGCGGCGCCCGGCGGAGGCCTGCGCGGCCGCCCCCGTCCAGGTCAGCCCGACCAGAGCAACCGCCGCAATCACGGCTGCGACCGCGAGCACCCGCCGGATGCCTGCACCTGACCAGATCGCAGCAGCCACGACTCGACTCCCAACACTCGGCTGCCACGACCGTAGGCGCGCTCACGGGGGGCGGCCAAGGGTAGCCCTCCCCAGGACCTGGGTCCGGGCCGGAGCGGGCGGGCCGGACTGCGTTCCGTCCGCACCCGCGCCGCCCGGCAGGTCATCGGCTCGGGTACTCGTCATGTCGGCGGATCCAGGTCTGCCATTCGGCGCCCTCGTCGCGCCCGCTCGGTACCCGGTCGAGGATCGGGTAGTAATCCATCAGGAACTCCACTCCCCGCGCCCCGGCCGAGTACGTCTGGTAGACGACGCCGTCCTGCAGCGCGAAGACGCTCACCGCCGGAGCCTCGGAAAGGTAACCGGGGATGTCGGTCCCGGTCGCGGCCGCGTTGACGGCCACGATCGGCGGCAGCGCGGCGGCATCGAGCGCCCAGGTCTGCACGTCCTCCGGACGGAACGACGCGCCCTGGTCGAAGTTGAAGTCGGTGTTCGCCGTCGAGACCCAGGGAATCGACCAGCCCATCCGCCGCCGGTAGGCCTGCAGCCTGGTCAGCGGCGCCTGCGAGACCAGCATGAGAGTCACGTCCCTGGCGTGCAGGTGGGCCTGCAAGCCGTCGATGCTGTCCGCGATGGACGAGTTGACCGGGCATCCGGCCGTGTAGGACGGGCCGAACATGAAGTGGTACAGGACGAGCTGGGACCGGCCGCCGAACAGCTCGGCCAGGGTCTTCGTCCCGTCGTCTGCGTCGAACCGGTAGTCCTTGCCGACCGCCAGCCACGGCAGCTCCCGGCGCTGGCGGGCCAGTTCGTCACTGGCCCTGGTGTGCTCCTTCTCCCGTGCGAGCAGGTCGTCCCGCGCCGCCTGCCACTCGGCCCGGCCGGCTATCGCGTGCTCCGTCATCGTTCCTGCCTCCTTCCGGTGCGCTCGCGCCGCTCAGGCCGCGGCCGACGGTGCCTGCACCAGGGCCGCGTACTCGTGCTCCAGTGCCTTGGCCACGCTGTCGCGCCAGCTCTGCGCCATCGTCTGCGACACCGGATCGGGGAAGATGTCCTCCTCCTCGTCGTCCACGCCGTCGAAGATGGCCCTGGCGACCGACTCGGGCGAGGCCTTGGGGACGTCGAAGCCCCGGCTCATGTCGGTGTCGGTCGGTCCGGTCAGCACCGCGTGCACCCGTACGCCGCGCCCGGCCAGCAGTGCCCGCAGCGACTGCGTCATGTTGAACGCGGCCGCCTTCGAGATCGCGTAAGCCGGCGTGAACGGCACCGGGACCTGCGCCATCATCGACACGTTGTTGACGATGGCGCCGCCCGATCGGGTCAGCTGCGGCAGGAACGCCCGGGTCACGCCGTGGGCGCCGAACAGGTTGACGTCCAGGTGCTGCTGCAGCACGGCCGGGTCGCTGAGATCGTCGTAGCGCGCGATCCCGGCGTTGTTGATCAGGAGGTCGAGCGCGTCGACCCGGACGGCGGCCGCCTGGATCTGGGCCGGGCTGGTCACGTCCAGGGCCAGCGGCGTGACGCGGTCGTCCGGGTGCGTGAACGGCTGCCGGGTGCCGGCGTACACCCGCCCCGCGCCCCGTCGCAGTGCTTCCTCGACCAGGGCCCGGCCGATGCCCCGGTTGGCCCCAGTGATCAGGACTGTCTTGGCTGCGATCGTCATGGTGGTTCCTCCGCTTGCGTTGTACTGGCTGGTCCGCCACTTGCGGGCGGCCTACCGTTACAGACCAGCCGGGAAGCGCGGAGTCACCGCGGCTGGCGGCCGAGAAACGCGACGAGCTGATCGCCGGGGCAGGCCGGGGCGGCCACCTGGACCGGGCCGGCGAACAGCCCCGGCCTGGTGCCGGGCGGAACGAGCAGCTGCGCGACCGGCAGCAGCACGATCGCGAGGCCGGGCGGGACCGGGCGTGGACCGCCGCACGCGGCCGCGATATCCCAGCCGTGCACGGTGATCTCCAGCGCCCCGGTCACCGCGACGATGCTCCCGGCCAGCGCGCCGCCGCCGAGGGGGACCTGGTGCTCGGCCGGGCCGGCCTCGGCGCAGCCAGCCAGCAGCCTGGCTGCCTGCCGCTGCAGCACCACCACCGGGTCCGCCCCGGAGCCGGGCGAAGGATCCGGGGCCGCCTGCCCCGCGACAGCGTGGTCCGCGACCGCCGGGCCCGGCCCGGCCAGCGACCGGCGCAGGACCGCGATCGAGTCACCGAGGTGGACCAGCAGCGTCCGCACGTCCCAGCCGGGGCACGGCGTAGGCCCGGACAGCAGCGGCGGCGTGACCATCGCGGCGCTGCCCAGGGCGTAGCCGACCGCCGATTCGAGCAGCTGCAGCCCCCGGCTCAGTGGTGCCACCGCGATCACTCAGTCCGCGGCAGGGGCCGGTCCGGCGGCAGCGAGCTCGGCTGGCAGACCGAACCGCGCGAACAGGCTCGGGCGCTGGAACGCCGTCATCCGCTCGACCCCGGCCGCAGCGAGCTCGAGCACGATGATCGCGTGCGCGTAGCACCGCCCGTCGGCCGCGCGCTGGTAGACGGCGAAGGCGTCTTGCCCGTTCGCCGTGACCGGCAGCAGCCGCAGCGCACCCGGCGCGATGAACAGGTTCGCCGCCACGACCGCGGCGACGATGTCGCGCCCGGTGAACCACGTCAGCAGCGGCGGCATCTCCAGGGCCACGTCCGCGGTCAGGATCTGCGCGAGCGCGCTGCCGTCGGCGTTCTCGACCGCAGCCGCGAACCGCTCCAGCAGCGCCCGCCGGTCCGGGTCGGACGGCTCGGCTAGGTCGTGCTCGGCGGGCGTCGCGTCCGCGAGCTGGGCGCGGGCGCGCCGCAGCATGCTGTTCACGGCGATGGTCGTGGTGCCGAGCAGGTCCGCCACCTGGGCGGCCGGCCACTCCAGTACGTCGCGCAGGATCAGCACCGCGCGCTGCCGGGCCGACAGGTATTGCAGCGCGGCGACCAGCGCCAGCCGGATCCCCGCTCTGGACACCGCCACCGCGGCCGGATCGTCATAGCCAGCGGCCAGCACCGGACCGGCGAACGGCTGCAGCCACGGCACCTCGGGTGCCGCGACCAGCTGCGCGCCCGGATCCTCCGCAGGGCCGCCCAGGCCAGACGGGAGCGGTCGCCGGCTGCGGCGCTCGATCGCGGTCAGGCAGACGTTGGTCGCGATCCGGTACAGCCAGGTCCGCATCGACGCGCGGTCCTCGAACCGCTCGTAGCCGCGCCACGCGCGCAGGTACGTCTCCTGGACCAGGTCCTCGGCCTCCTCGGCCGAGCCCAGCATCCGGTAGCAGTACGCCAGCAGCTCGCCCCGGAACGGGCTCGCGCGACTGGTGAACTCATCCGTGACCGTCATCCGGCTGCCTGCCCTCGTGCGTCCGGGCCAGCGGATGCTGGCCGTCCGGGCCAGCGGGTGCTGGCCCTGCCGGTATAGACCCGGCGGCCAGCCGGAAATCGTCGCTCCCGCGGTCGGCAGTGCGATCCGAGCTAACCCGGCAACGGCCGGACTACCAGAGGTCGCCGCCGGTCAGCACGTACAGGAACGGCACAAGCGGGACAATACTGAAGATTGCCCACGCAACCTTCGCGCCGCCGCCGATTTCCCGGCGGCCGAGCAGGTCCACCCAGATGAGGATGACCGCCAGCGGGTGCAGGAAGCAGAGCAGCAGCTCGATAATCTTCTTCACGTTCTCAACGTACCCGCGCGCCGCCGATTAACCGCTTCGCGTGCCAGCCGGCAAGCCCGGGCGGCCGGCCACTCGGCCCGCCGCCCGGGTGCTTGCTGGTTGCTTACTTGACGATGTGGATGACCCGCTCCATGCCGAGCGTGGTGTGCTCCCGGCCATCCTGGGTGTCCATGAAGCAGGCGATGACCCAGTAACCCGGCCGTAGCCTGACGATCTGCTGCTCCGACTGATTGTGGGTGAGGATGCCGAAGAACCCGTAGCTTCCGTCCGCGAGCCTCTGGGCCTTGCCGTCCTTGCCCGCCTTCAGCAGCGCGGCGATCTGATGCGCCCTCGCCTTGCTCGCGCCCCGCGCGGCGAACATCATGTGCACGAGGAATCCGCGATTGCCGAACCGCACGAGCTCGCCGTCATGCAGGGTGCCAGCGCCGCGGAAGGCGAACTCGATCGAGTTCAGGGTGGCTTTGGGCTTCGGCAGGCTGGCCGGACTCGAGCTCCGGCTGATCGTGAAGGTCGTCACGGGCGGATTCGACTGACTGGCGTTCAGGTCGACCGCGACGTAGTTGCCCGGCTTCAGGCTGACCTCCGCCCAGCTGGTGCCCTTATTGGCTTGCGGGCTGAACACGATCGAGGCGATGAGCGCGATGTTGTTCGGGTCGCCGGCAGCCGCCTTGAGCAGCTGCGCGGGGGTGACGCCCGGATCGAGCCGCACGAACGTCGGGTTACCTGAAGGCTCCCGGCTGACCTTGGAGACGACCTTCACGCCGCCGGAAACCAAGGCGCCGGAGACACTGATCGACTTGCCGTTCATGGTGACCGTGATCACCGGGAGCGCGGTGGCCGCACGCTGCGGCCGGCTGGCCGCTAATGCACTAGCCGCTGGTACCGCGAGCGCGAGCGCGGCGCTAGCCGCGAGTCCGACAGCGGTGGAACGTTTAACACCGAACCATTTCATTTCACCCTCCCATAAGGTGTGTTCTCCGCGGACCGGTGCCGCGGGCGAGGGCCGGCGCCGGTCGATGTGTTACTGATCAGGCGGCCAGATGCAGATCCTGCATTGCCGTCCGCGCCGCCCACAGACCGCACATTCCGTGCACACCGCCGCCCGGCGGCGTCGATCCCGAGCACAGGTAGACGCCGGGCAGCGGGGTCCGGTACGGATTCCACCGCCACGTCGGCCGGCCGAGCGTCTGCCGCAGCGTGCTCGCCCCCGCGGCGATGTCGCCGCCGACGTAGCCCGGGTTGTACCGCTCCATGTCGGCCGCCGTCTTGACGGACCGGGCGAGGATCAGGTCCCGGAAGCCGGGTGCGAACCGCTCGATCTGCGCCTCGATCCGGTCGGTCATGTCGGCATCCGAGCCGGGCGGCACGTGACAGTAACCCCACAGCACGTGCTGGCCCGCGGGCGCCCGGCTGGGTCGACGACACCGGCTGCGTCACCAGGCAGAACGGCCGGTCCGGCATGCCTGGCCCGCCGCGACCGCTGCCTCGCTGCGCGCGACCTCGCGCGATGGTCCCGCCCACGTGGATGGTGACCGTCTGCCGGCACTCTGGTTCTGCCAGGGAACGGGGCCAGCCAGCGCCCAGTCGACCTTGCATACGCCGGGTCCGTACCGGAACTGGCGCATCGCGCGCCGGTAGCCCGCGGGCAGCCGGTCGCCCGCCATGGCCAGCAGTTGCCGCGGGGTCACATCGAGGACGATCGGCCCGCGCGGGCGGCAGGTCCGACGAGCCGCTCGATCCACGTCCCGGTGCGTGACGTGCCGCCCAGCTCGGCCAGCTCGGCCGTCATGGCCGCGATCAGCCGCCCGCTGCCGCCCTCGATCACCGGCCAGCCGGTCGTGTGCGCGAGCAGCAGCATGGTCAGCCCGAACGCGCCGGTCAGCGGCGCGGACGAGCGGCCGCATCGAGTGCCCGGCCATGCCCGGCGAGCAGCGCCCGGCGCTTCGGCGTGTGCAGCCTGCGGGCGAGCACGGTCGCCGGCAGCAGGCCCTTCGGCGCCGAACCGGGCGGCCGGAAGCAGCCGGTCCGGGCCGGGAACGCAGCGGCGCGAGCGTCATCGCCAGGATCGGCTCGCTGTCGCGCACCAGCGGACCCATCAGCCGCTCGTACGCGCGCGCGTCCGCGCCGCCGAGCCGTATGGCGGTCTCGGTCACCGATCCGCTGATCGCACCGGCCCGGCCGCCGTCCAGCGGGTGCGCGGCCGCGATCTTGGGCGCGAGCAGCCGGACGCCGCGCGCGGTCAGGTCGCTGCGCGGCGAAGAACGGCGACGCGGCCGCCAGGGCGTGCACGGTCGAGCAGACGTCGTGCGCGGAATCCGGGCAGCGTCAGCTCGGCGGTGCGGCAGCCGCCGCCGGCCTCGGCCGACGCCCTCGAAGACCTCCACCGCAGCCCGGCGCGGGCCAGCGTCAGCGCCGCCGCCAGTCCGTTCGGGCCCGGCGCCCACGACGACCGCGTCCGGTCCGGTCATAGCGAGACCACGTCGCCGTCCGCCGCGAGGCGTGATCGGCACCCGGCTGTCCCGCAGCCCGGCGGCCAGCTTCTCCAGCTCGGTGTCGGTGCGGTCCGGCTTGTGATGCAGCAGGACCACCCGCCGCGCGCCCGCGGCCGCCGCGGCCAGTCCGATCGCGTACTCGGCGGCCGCGTGCCCGAACGTCCGCGCCGGGTTGAAGTCCTCGGCGTACCAGAACGAGTCGTGCATCAGGATGTCGGCGCCGCGGGCCAGGTCCAGGGCCGCCTCGTGGTACACGCCGAGCCCGGCCGGGCCCGGACCGAGATCGGCCGGGCAGTGGTCGGGCAGGTACGCGATCGCGTGCTGCGCCGTCGCTGACCCGGTACCCAAAGGTGCGGCCGCCCTTGTGCGGGATCTCCAGCGCGAGCAGGGTCAGCGGCCCGAGCCGCACCAGGCCGGGCTCGAGCCCTTCGAACTGCCAGCGGCCGCGCAGCTCACGCGGGGTGATCGGGAAGTTCGGCGGCGACATGCCGCGCTCCAGCGCGGCCTCGGCCGTTCCGGTCGGCCGGCGCGGGCAGCAGCAGCCGGACCCGGGCGTCGTCCCGGTCGGCGGCCGGGAAGAACGGCAGCCCCTGCACGTGATCCCAGTGCAGGTGCGTCAGGGCGATCGTGCCGCGGAACGGGCGCGCCAGCCAGCAGCCCGGCGACCTCCCTGATCCCGGTGCCGGCATCGAGCAGCAGCTCCGGTCCGGCCGCGCCGTCCGGCGTGATCGCCAGGCAGGAGGTGTGCCCGCCGTAGCGGACGAACTCGCGGCCGGGTGCGGGCGTGGAACCCCTGGTGCCACAGACGTTTATCCGCACTTAACCGCCCTGGACTGCGTCTTCGTGCCGGTGACCGGTAGCCAGCTCGGCCAGCGCCTGCGGGTCGAATTGGCTGGCAGGCACCGCTGCCACCCGGCAGGCTGTCGCCGCGACGAGGGTGGCAGTGCGAATGCCGCCTTCGAGGTAGGCGCGCTCGCCGAGGATCGCGCCAGGGCCGACCTCGGCCAGCTGCTCGCCGTCCCGGTCCACGCGGACCACCCCGTCCAGCACAAGGTACAGGTCAGAGCCTGCTTCGCCCTGTCGGACCAGCGTATCGCCCGGCCTTCAGGGTGGAGATTGTGGGCTTGCGGCCGCCGTGCATGAGCTGAACCGAAAGGGTGCGCTCCAGCGCGGTCTCGACGGCGGTCACCAGGGCCGGCGAGTCCTCGTCGCCCCACGGCGTGTGCATGGTGCCCGAGCTGGCTGTCCATTCCTCCCAGTCGGTGAGACCCGACTTGGCCGCGAGCTGGCCCGCGTCGTCGTAGATCCAGTGCCGCGGGAACGGGCTGGCCCCGGTCATGACGAACTCCGCGGTCCCGTCGGCGTGCAGCGTCAGCGCGAGGGTGGACCACACCATCGGCGCGAGCCACTGGACGAATGGCTTCCGGCTCACCCGGCGCGGCATGGGTGCGCCGGTCCGGCCGCCGACGGTCTGCCTGAACCGGACCCAGCCGTCGCCGTACTCGGGCGCGCGCTGCAGGTCCGGCAGCTGCGCGGCCTGGAACCGGTACTTCAGCGCGCCGAGCTTGACCGTGGTGGATCCGATCAGGCCGCCGCCGCTGTACCCGGCGTCGGTGATCTGCCCGTCGGGAGTGACCTCGATCCAGGCGCGGAGCAGGTTGGCGAACCGGAACCGGTCAGCGGCCTGCAGCGCGGCCAGGTCGGTGACCTCGGCCGGCGGCGGGTCGTCGTAGTGTCCGATGCCGGCGTCGAATGCGATCCGCATGCTGCCGGTTACGGCCTCGGACGGGATCCAGGACAGGGATGTGACGGTGCTCTCGTACCTCATGACCCCAGGTTCGCCGCCGGCGACCGGCGCTGACAGGGTGCTGCCTGGCGTTCGCGGGGTGTGGATATCACCAGGATCAGGCCGCCGGTGCGGTTACCACGCAGCCCGGACGTGTGCTCGCACTATTGACGCGCGCGGACCTGATGCAGGTAAATCTCGCCATGGCCGCAGTGTGGATCCTGGTCTCGTCGGTGGTTCAGCCGCCGCTGGCGAGCGCTGCTCGCGCTGGCCGTGCTCGTCGGGCTCGCTGGCGGCGTCGTGCTGACCGCGGCGGCCGGTGCCCGCCGGACCGCGACCGCCTATCCGCGACTCGAGGTCTGGGCGCATGCCGCGCAGCTTGACCTCAGCCCGCTCGGCTCGAACTCGCCGGTGCCCGACGGCACCGGCACCACCGGCTACTACGCCGGGCTGCGCAGGCTGCCGGCCGTCGCGTTCATGTCCAGCGCGGCGCTGCTGACCATGGCGCTGCCACGCGAGCACGCCGGTCCCGATCTGAACGTGAACGTCATCGGCAGCTATGACACCGCGCCGCAGGCGACCGCCGACCGGGTCCGGGTCATCGCCGGGACGCTGTTCGACCCGGCCGAACAGCCGCGACGCCATGGTCGACAGCCAGCTGGCCGCGCGCGAGCACCTGGTGCCGGGCAGCACGCTGCGCCTGCTCGGGATCCGCGGCGCGATGACCAACGCGCCCGACCTCGCCCACCCGGTCCCGCTCGACGTTCCGGGTCACGGCCATCGTGGCCTTCGATGACCAGGTAGTGCCGAGCGGGACGGTGTACGCCGAGCCGCGGGCATGCTGACGCCGGCATTCTCGCGACCACCGCTGACGCGGCGGCGTTCAAGACCGGGCGAGTACGCGGGCATCCGGCTGCGGCCGGGAGCGAGCGTCGCTGGCGTTCGAACGTGCTGCCAGGGCCCTGGGCCGCGGTACCGGGCCGTGGTCGGGCGGCTCACGGTGGTGAGCCTGCGCCCCGACCAGATCGCCGTGCAGCAGGCGATCAGGCCGCAGGTGATCGCGCTGGCTGCGTTCGCGCTGCTGGCCGGCCTCATCATGCTCGCGGTCATCGGCCAGTTGCTGAGCAGGCAGGTCACGCTCGACGCGGCCGAGTTCCCGATCCTGCGGGCCCTCGGCATGTCGCCGGGCAAGCTGACGCTGGTCTCGCTGACCACGACCGCGATCGTCACCTGCGCAGGCGCGGTGCTGGCGGTAGCGCTCGCCATCGTGGCGTCGCCGTTGATGCCGATCGGGCCCGCCCGGATCGCCGAGCCGAGTCCCGGCGTCGAGGTCAACCTGGCGGTGCTCGGCTGCGGGTTCGCCGCCCTGGTACTGCTGCCGCTCGCGCTCGTGACGCGCTCGGCCTGGCCGGCGGCCCGCCGGGCGATGGGCCCGCTCGGGGTCGCGGAGCCGGGCGGGAACGGCCGCGGCCGGGCCGATGCGGCTGCCGACGGGCAGCTCGGTCACGGCCGCGATAGGGGTCAGGATGGCCTTCGAGCCGGGCCGGGGCCGGACGGCGGTACCCGTCCGCAGCGCGCTGACCGGCACGATCGTCGCGATCGCCGCGGTGGTGTCCGCGATCACGTTCGGCAGCAGCCTGGCCAGCCTGGTCCGCTCGCCGCACTTGTACGGGCAGAACTGGATGCTCAAGATCGACACCCAGCAGCCGGCCATCGGCATGGCCGCTGGTCCGTGACCTCATGCACGCGGTCCCCGGCGTCACCGGGTACGCGGCGGGCAGCTACGGCCAGGTCCGGCTGGGCGGCGATCAGACCCCGGCCATCGGCATCGACGCGGCGTCCGGCGGCGGCTTCGTCACGCTGCTGCGCGGCCGGGCGCCGGCCGGGCCGGACGAGATCGCGCTCGGCGCCGGCACGCTGCGGGCGCACGGCTGGCGCGTCGGCGAGCAGATCTCGGCAAGCGCCACCCCCGAGCCGGCCGGGCAGCGCGGCCGGCGCCGGCCGATGCGCATCGTCGGCGAGGTGGTGCTGCCGTCGTTCAGCGAGGGCGGCTTCGCCGCGACCAACCTGGGCCAGGGCGCCGAGATCGCCACCAGCCTGCTGTCCACGCCAACGCCGCCGTTCTGCACCGGCCGCCAGACCTGCTACGCGTTCGTGCTGATCCGCTACCGGCCCGGCACCAATCTGCACGCCGCGGCCCGGCGACTGCAGGCGGCGCTGACCGCGCACGGGTGCGCGCCCGGCTGCGCCACGATCACCGCCGACCAGCGGCCCGCCGATATCCAGGACTACGCGTCGGTGCAGGGCACGCCGCTCGCGCTCAGCGCGCTGCTCGCGCTGCTGGCTATCGCCGCGCTCGCGCACGTGCTGCTGACGAGCGTCCGCCGCCGGCGCCGCGACCTCGCCGTGCTCAAGACGCTCGGGCTGCGCCGGGCCCAGCTGCTCGCCGTCGTGTCCTGGCAGGCGGGCGCCATGGCCGCGGCGGCGCTGCTGATCGGCGTCCCGGCCGGCCTGCTCGCCGGCCGCTGGGCCTGGGCGCTGTTCGCGACCTCGGCCGGGGTCAGCCCGGCCGCGAGCATCCCGGACCTCGCCGTGCTGATCGCGATCCCGGTGACGCTGGCCGCCGCCATCGCGATCGCGGCCTGGCCGGGCTGGGAGGCGGCGCAGGATCCAGCCGGCGGTGATCCTGCGCCGCGACTGACCAGCCCCGCGGCGACTTACTCCGCGCGCAGCAACTGCGCGGTCGGGATCCGGAGACTGCGCCGGGCGGGCCAGAGCGCGACGAGGTTCGCGGCCACCAGGGCGGCGGGAATCAGCAGCAGCCCCGCGCCGAACGGGATATTCGTACCCGGCGCCACCCCGAGGACCTCGGCGAACAGCGCCCAGGCCCAGTGCCCGGCCGCCGCCCCGACGGGCAGGCCGATCAGCACGGCGAGCCCGGTCAGCGTCGAGATCTGCCAGACCAGCAACGCCGTCAGCTGACGTCGCTGCAACCCGAGCGTCCTGAGCACGGCGAAGTCGCGCCGCCTGGCCCTGGCGGACTGGAAGATGAACTGAGTCAGCACGCCGAGCCCGAGCAGCGCCAGCAGGGCCGCCAGCACCAGTGGCGTGGAGTTGATCCGCTCGTAGTAGTAGATGCCATTCGGCTTCTGGCTCTGCGACCAGCACGTGGTCTGCTGCTGCGTGGCGCAGAACGGCGCCACCGCGCGGCCGAACGCAGCGATGTCGGCCGCGCGGCGCGGGCCGGGCGCGAACGTTACCAGCACGAAGTTGTAGCCGGGCCCGGTCACCGTCTGCGCCTGCCCCGCCAGCAGGCGGGCCGGCACCAGCGCGCCCTGACCGAGATCGGTCGGCGTGAACGACCCCTGCCCGAAGGCCGGGAACGTCGCGCGTCCCACCAGCCGGGCCTGCCGCCGCTGGCCCGACGCCGAGATGGTGACGACCTGGCCGAGCCGGAAGCCGCCCTGGTGCATCGTGGATGTACCGAGCACGATCTCGTCACCCCGCGGCGGACGCCCGGCCAGAATTGTCGGCGTCAGCAGCCGGCCGCGGCCCGGCGCGAGGCCGATCGCGGGTATGACGCCACCGCGGCCTGGCAGCGTGACGGTGCCGTGCAGGCCATAGGTCCAGCCGGTGATGCCGGGGACAGGCCGGATGAGCTTGTCGAACTGCGCGGCCTTGACCGCGCCGAACTGAAGGTCCATGGCCACGTCCCAGTTCTGGCCGTACAGCCGGGGCGTCCGTTCCAGGTGCAGCAGGTTCGTGCCGAAGGTAACCGACGCCATCACCGCGGCCGCGGACAGCGCGGTGCCCACGATGGCGCCCAGCGCCGGCACCGGCCCGGCGCCCCCGGCCTGGCTCCAGCGCCAGCCGGATGCCGGTCACCACCGTGACCGGAGCACCGGAACCAGACACCCAGCGCGCGACCCTGGAGCCACCCCGGCCTGCCGCCAGCGCTCCTCCGGGCGGCCCGGTGCGCACCGACGCCTCGCGCCACCCGGTCCAGCCGACCCGGCCGAGCAGCAGCAGGACGATCGCCGCGCAGCCGGGCAGCAGCACCGCCAGGTCGAATGTGACGCCCGGATGCAGCTCGGCCAGCCGGGCCGGGCCGATCGGCATCAGCGGCGAGACCGCCACTGCGACCGCGGCGGCCAGCAGCGCGCCGGCCAGCACCGCGACCGCGACCTCCAGCAGCCCTGCCGCCAGCAGCTGCCACCGGGTCAGCCCGAGCGCGGCGAGCACCGGGTTGTCGGCGCTGTCGGCCAGCAGCAGCCGGACCGCGGCCTGGCCGACGACCAGCAGCACGGTGATGGCGAGCACCAGCGCGAAGATGGCCAGGGCGATCGCCTGCGGCCGGATCGACCGCTCGACGGCCGCGTCCTGGACCGACTCGTCGGACACGAAGATCTGCCCGCCGGTCTTGGCGTACCGCTGCTCGCGGGCCAGCGCGGTCGCGGCCATGGTGAACTGGCCGACGCTGATGCCCGGCGCCAGCTGCACATAGGCGCCGTCGAAGGCCTGGTAGTCAGGCCCGAGCTCCCGGTACAGGGCCGGAGTGGCCTGGATGTAGGCGGTCTGCGCCAGCACGTTCACCGGCACGATCGAGTCGCGGAGTACCTCCACGCCGACCACGCGCACGGTCAGGTACCGGATCTTGCTGGCCGGGCTATTGCCGAGCGCGGCTAGCCGCAGCGTGCTGCCCACGTGCAGGTCCAGCCGCCCGGCGGCGATCTGATCGACCATCACCTCGCCCGCCCGGTCCGCGCGGGGCTGGCGGCCCGCCAGCAGCCGCGGTCGTTCGAGCACCCGGCCGAGCCGCCCGTCCAGCGGCGCCACGACCTCAGCCTCCTCGTCGAGCTTGCCGTTTCGCAGCACCGGCTGGGAGTTCAGGCCGACCACGGGCGCGATCTGGGTGACGCCATGGAGCCGGCCGACGGCCAGGTCGTACCCGTCGCGGACGCCGTCCAGGGCCGGGCCGACCAGCACCCGGGCTGCGTTCGTCTCGCGCAGGAACCGGGGAAACGCGCTCTCCGTCCGCCGCGCACCCGCAGTGGCGGCGAGCACCGCCCCGCCGGCGAGGCCGATCAGGAGCGCGAGCGCGGCCCAGCCACGCCAGCCGGCCCGCAGCCGCCGGCCCGCAATCGCGGTAATCGCGCGCATGTCATCGTGGCCTCTCTCGACCAGGGGCCTTGCACCGGGTGTGGGCTGATCCTTACGGTGTCCTGAATGATGAGCAAGGGCCAGGATGGTGGCTGGCATCGGCCGGCGTGCTAGCACCACGTCACGTACTGGCACCTGCACCCTGGCCAGCACGGTCACCTGCGTGCGACAACTGTTGTGATGAACGGCATAGCCGCGCCGGCCGGGCGCACCATCAGCGTCTTCCTCGCCGACGACAACCTGATCGTCCGCGAGGGAGTCCGCGCGCTCATCAACCGCAGCCCTGACCTCGAGGTCATCGGCGTCGCCGCGGACTATGACGAGGTCATCGCCGGCTGCGCCGAGCACGCACCGCAGGTTCTGGTCACTGACATCCGGATGCCGCCGACGTTCCGCACCGAGGGCATCGACGCCGCCAAGGAAGTCCGCAAGCGCCATCCCGGCACCGGGGTGATGGTGCTGTCCCAGTTCGACGACCCGGAGTACGCGATCGCCCTGCTGTCCGACGGCTCCGCCGGTTACGGCTACCTGCTCAAGGACCGGGTCGCCGAGGGCAGCCAGCTCGCGGACGCGATCCGCGCGGTGGCCAGCGGCGGCACCGCGCTGGACCCGACCATCTCCGCGGCTCTGCTCCGGCCGATCCTCAGCCCTGGCGGGCTGGCTCCGGCCGAGGAGGAACTGCTGGGCCTGATCGCCGAGGGCAAGCCCATCAAGGCGATCGCCGCGGCGCGGAAGGTGCCGCCGGAGGCCGTCGACGCCGAGGTGGAGGCCGTGTTCCTGAAGCTCGCGGCCGGCGTCTCGGCCGGGCAGCAGGGCGCCATCCGCCGGCTCCGGCTGCTGCACCAGGCCATCGTGGACCGGGAAGAGCAGGGCGAGACCCTGTCCAGGCTGCTGCCGAGCGGGCTGGCGGAGAAGCTGCAGGCAGGAGTCGCGCCCCATCGGCGAGACCGAGCGGGTCACGGTGACCGTGCTGATGAGCGACATCCGGTCGTACTCGACGATCGCCGAGCACGCCGATCCGAGCCAGCTAGCCGGCCAGCTCGGCACGCACCGGGCCGCGATGAACCGGGCGATCCTCGGCCAGGCCGGCACCGTCATGCAGTTCGTCGGCGACGCGGTGATGGCCGTGTTCGGCGCGCCGTTCCCGCAGGCCGACCACGCCGACCGGGCGGTCGCGGCCGCCATCTCCATGCACGCCCTGCAGGCCGAGATCAACGTGCACTGGGTGCGCGACGGCAGGCCGCCCTTCGGGCTCGGGCTCGGCCTGTCCACCGGCGAGGCCGCCGCCGCCCTGCTCGGGTCGGCCGAGCGGCTGGAATACACGCTGGTGGGCGACACCGTCAATCTGTCCCAGCGGTTGCAGCAGCTGGCCAGCGCGGGTGAGACCGTCTTGTCCGAGGCGACGGTGAAGGCGCTCGCGGCGCCAGTCGACGTGCTGCCACTGCCGGCCCAGATGGTGAAGGGTCGCGACACCCCGGTAGTGGCCTTCAAGCTAGTGATCTCAGGACCCGGCCCGGGTCCTGCAACCGGAGGGGACAGAACATGACCGGCACCGATCTCGCCCTGCAGATGCGCGGCGTGCGGAAGACGTTCGAAGCCGAGAACGCGCCGGTGCGCGCCCTGCGCGGCGTCGATCTGGACATCGCGCGCGGTGAGTTCGTGGCACTGACCGGCCCGTCCGGGTGCGGCAAGTCGACGCTGCTGAATCTCGCGGCGGGCCTTGACCTGGCCGACGAGGGCAGCATCTACGTCGCCGGCGAGGAGATCACCGGCCAGGGCGAGGACGAGCTGGCCCGGATGCGACGCCGGCACATCGGCATCGTCTTCCAGTTCTTCAACCTGCTCGAAGGCGTGACCGTGCTGGAGAACGTCGCCCTGGCCGCGATCATCGCCGGCCGCAAGCGGCGCGCCAGCCGAGACCCGGGCGCAGGGATCTGCTGGACCTGCTCGGGCTCGGGGACAAGGCGACGGCCACGCCGGGCGTGCTGTCCGGCGGCCAGCGCCAGCGGCTGGCCATCGCGCGCGCGCTGGCCAACGAGCCGACGCTGGTACTCGCCGACGAGCCGACTGGCGCGCTGGACTCTGACGGCGGCCAGGAAGTCATCGAGTTGCTCCGGCGGCTGCACTCCGGCGGTCAGACGATCCTGCTCGTCACCCACGACAGCGCGGTGGCCGACGCGGCCGAGCGCGTCGTCCGCATGCTCGACGGCCGGATCACGGCCGCGCCCGTCGCCAGCCAGGCGCCGCCAGGCGCGGCCGTCCCGGTGCAGGCGCGATGACCGAGGCGCCCGCGCCGACCCGGCCAGGCGAAGTGCCAGTGCCCCCGGACGCGACAGTCCCCGGCCTGGCGGGGCCGGACGCCGGACCGCGCGGCGGGTCCGCACCCCCGGCGTCGGCAGCCCGCCGGGTAGTGACGGGCGTGCTGCTGCCGGCCGGAGCGATCGGGCTGGTCGCGGTCGCCTTGCTGATGCCGGCCCGGATGGCGCTGTCCGATCTGCAGCGCGTCGGCGCCGTCCTGATCCTGCTCGCGGCGATCTCGGCCGCCGTGCTGGTCCGCGCGGGCGAGCGGACGCCGCAGTGGCAGGTCGCCATCGGCACCTTCGCCGCCGCGGGCGCGTTCGCCTGCTACCGCCTGGCCGCGCACCTGACCGGTAGCGCGCACGCCGCGGCGCTGCGAAGCCGGCACCGCCGCGACGCTGATCGTCATCGCCGCGTCCGTGCACCTGGTCCTGGCGCTGCCGGACGGGCGGCTCACCCGGCCGCCGGTCGCTGAGCCGCGGGCCAGCGCGGCCCGAGCGGGCCGCGCCGCCGAGCCGGCCCCGGCGAATCGGCGTTGTCATCGGCTACGCGGTCGCCGGTGCCGCCGGGGTGCTGCTGGCCATCCAGGGCAGCGCCGTCAGTGTGACCTGGGGCGCGGCCCTCTGGGCGGGGGCGCTCGTCCTCGCCCTGCCGGCCGCGCGGCTGGAGTACCTGGCCGCCGCGGGCCGGGACCGCGAGCGGCTGCAGTGGATCGGCGCCGGGGCGGTGCTGGCCGCCGGGCTCGCGCTGGCCGCCGCGGTGCTGCACATGCTCGTCGGCTGGCCGGCCCCGCTCGCCGCGACGGCCGCGGCGTGCACCGGCGCGCTGTCTCTCGGCCTGATCGCCGGGGAGGTGCGGTCGTTCGGGCCGTCGGCCGGCCGGGTTCTCGTGCAGCTCATCGCCGTGACCGGCTTCGTCGTCCTGGTCGCCGCCGTGTACATGATCGTCGTACTCGGAGTCGGCAGCGAGCCGGCCGACGCCAGCGACCGGGAACTGCTCGGCCTGTCGATGCTGGCCGCGGCGATCGCCGCGGTCGGTTACGTGCCGGCCAGGGAACGCCTGCTGGCCCGGGCCAAGCACGCGGTGTACGGGGCCAGGGAGGCGCCCGACGAGGCGCTGCGGACGTTCGGCAACCGCCTCACCCGGGCGATCCCGATGGACGAGCTGCTACTGCAGCTCGCCGAGTCACTGCGCAAGTCGATGGCGCTGACCAGCGCGGAGGTCTACACCGGCAGCGGCGACGTGCTGGACCGAGCGGTCTCGGTGCCCGACGCCGGGCCGCGCTCCCTGCTGCTGACACCGCGCGAGCTGCCCGTCGTCACCAGGGCCGGGGTGTCCGGCAGCGCCTGGGCGTCGGTGTGGCTGCCCGCGCTGCTGGACGGTAGGGAGAACGCGCAGCTGCGGGTCGCCCCGGTGAGTCACGCGGGGCAGTTGCTCGGGCTGATCGTGGTCGAGCGGCCGGCGGCCGGCGACAGCTTCACCGACGAGGACGACCGCGTGCTCACCGAGCTGGCCCGCCAGGTCGGGCTCGCGTTCCACAACGCGGAGCTGGACTCGGCCCTGCAGAACTCGCTCGACGAGTTGCGCGCGCAGGCCGTGGCGCTGCGAGAGTCGCGCGCGCGGATTGTCGCCAGCGGCGACGCGGAGCGGCGCAAGCTGGAACGCAACCTGCACGACGGCGCCCAGCAGAATCTCGTCGCGCTCGCCGTGAGCCTCCGGCTGGCCCGGGATGTACTCGCGGACGAGCCGGAAGCGGCCGGCGAGATGCTGGACCAGCTGGCCGCGGATCTGAAGACGACCATCCAGGAACTGCGCGACCTCGCCCACGGCATCTACCCGCCGCTGCTGGCCGACAGCGGTCTCGGCCGCGCGCTGGAGGCGGCCGCCAGCCGCAGCCCGCTCGCGGTCACCGTGCTCGCGCCGGACATCGGCCGGTACTCGGCCGAAGTGGAGGCGGCGGTCTACTTCTGCTGCCTGGAGGCCCTGCAGAACGCGGCCAAGCACGCGCCGGGCGCCACCGTCACGATCCGGCTGTGGGAGGAGTCGGGCGGGCTGCTGTTCGCGGTCGCCGACGACGGGCCCGGGTTCGACCTGGCCAGTGCGCACCGCGGGCACGGGTACACGAACATGGCCGACCGGCTCGGCGCCATCGGCGGGACCGTGCGCTGGCAATCACAGCCCGGTCAGGGCGCCACCGTGCAGGGCTCGATCCCCCTGCCCTAAGCAAGCACTGCCCTAAGCAAGCACCGCCTTTAGCCCGGTCAGTCCGGGCCCGGCCAGCCGGCGTCCCGGTGCTCCCATAGTCGTTGCAGCAGGTCGGCACCCAGCCGCTCCTTGTGGACGTACCCGGCCGCGCCGCTGGCGCTGGCGTCGGCGGGCAGGTCCCTGACGTCGTAGGTAGAGCACAGGATCACGACGGTGGCCGGATGCGCCGCGAGGATCTGCCGGGTCGCCTCGATGCCGTTCATCTGCGGCATGTTGATGTCCATCAGCACGAGCTCCGGATGCAGCTGGTCCACCAGCTCGATCGCCTCGTGGCCGCTGCTGGCCTCGCCGGCCAGTTCGAAACCGGCGAGGCGGCGCAGGACAGCCTTCGCCGCCAGCCGGAAGGGTGCCTGGTCGTCGACGACGAGCACCGAGTGCGAGCTAGCCACATGGTCAGTGTCGCACCTGGAGCGCAGCCGGCCGAGGGTGCTGGCCCCCGCTGCGGCGGGAAGTCAGCCTCCCGTGCGACTGGCGCTGTCAGCTGGCGGGGCGCTGCTGGTTCAGGTAGACCAGGACCGCCTTGACCCGGCGGTTCACGTCCCGCTCCTCGCTCAGGTTCAGCTTCGCGAAGATCGAGTTGGTGTGCTTCTCGACCGCGCGCTCGGTCACGAACAGCGTGGCGGCGATCGCCGAGTTGCTCTTGCCCTGCGCCATCTCGGCCAGGATCTCTAGCTCGCGCGGGGTCAGCGCGGCCACGCCCAGATGGTCCTGTGCTCGCGAGCGCACGAGCTGGTCGACCACCATCGGGTCGATGACCGAGCCGCCGCCCGCGACGGTCCTGATGGCGCCCGCTAGCTCGTCGACGTTGCCGATCCGCTCCTTCAGCAGATACGCCCGGCCGGCCGAGCCGCCTTCGAGCAGGGCGATGGCGTAGTTCGGGGCGACGTACTGACTGAGCACGACGACGCCCGTTTCCGGCAGGTGCTCGCGGATCCACGCGGCCGCCTGGATGCCTTCGTCGGAGCCGGTGGGCGGCATCCTGATGTCGGTCACGACGACATCAGGACGCTCGCGCTCGGCCAAGGCGAGCAAGCCGGGAAGGTCGCCGGCCGTGCCCGCTAGCTCCAGGTCATCGGTGGCGGCAACCAGCCGGGAGATGCCCTCGCGCAGCAGCACGTGGTCATCGGCCAGCACAACCCGGATTCTGCGTCATCGCGGCAGATCGTACGCGCACCGGCGCCACCGCGCACCATCTGCCCGGGTGGCTATCTCCCCAGGCAAAGGTGGTGCCGGCACTGCCTGCCTCGCGGCGGCCGGCGGCAGCGCACAATGACGGCATGAGGATCGCGTGGTACGCGTGCCGGGGCAACTGGCGGCAGATGTGGCGGATCACGCTGGTCGTCGCCGTCATCGGCGGCCTCCTGGGCGCCGTCGCCCTCGGGTCGCTCGCGGCCGCCCGCCGCACCGATTCCGCCTACGGCCGGTACCTGGGCTCGGTGCACGACAGCGACGTCATGGTGGACATTCCCGGCCCGATCATGTCCATCCTCAAAGCGGTCGAGCACGCGCCGCAGGCGGTCTCGAGCGCGGCCTGGATTGGCGTAGCCGGTGATCCCGTCATCCGCGGGAAGGTCGACCCTGGTTTCCAGACCAACGCGCTCACCGGCAGCCTCGACGACGAGTTCTACCGGCAGGACAAGGTCACGGTGCTGGCCGGGAAGCTACCGCCGCCAGGCGCCGCCAACGAGATCATGCTCACCCAGAGCGAGGCCGACGCCTTCTGGCAGCAATACCGGGTACGGTACCGGGTCGGCGACCTGATGACCTGGCAGCTCTACGCGGGCGAGCCGACCTCGGACACGCCCGCCGCGAAAGACCGAGCAGGTCACCTACCGGATCGCCGCGATCGTGAGCATTTCTCCCGCGCTAGTCGACGCAGTACGATGCCGTCTCGGCCGCACTCCTCCCGCCGGCCGCCACCCAGCGGATCCTCAGCTTCCCCACCAGTAAAGGCTACGAGTGGGCATTCGGCTGGGCTGCGCTGCGGCTGCGCCACGGTGACGCCGACGTGCCCGCGCTCCGGGCCTGGCTCAACCAGTTCAGCGTCGAGCTGACGAAGGAGTTCCAGCTTCCCGATCACCCTCACGATCCGCCAGCTCGCGGCCGTCCAGCACGAGGCCCAGCAGGCGATCGAGCCGCAGGCGCTAGCCCTCGCAGTGCTGGGCGGCCTGGCGGCGCTCGCGCTCATCGTCTTGATGGCACAAGGGCTGGCGCAGGTCCTCAGCCGGCCAGCGGCGGACGCGCCGACGCTGCGGGCCCTCGGCGCCAGCAGGCCAGCGGCTGCCGCGGCCAGCGCCGCGTGGGGCGTCGTCGCGGTGCTGGGCGCGGTATTGCTAACGGTGGTCGGCGCGATCGCGGTGTCGCCGCTGGCCCCGGTCGGGCCGGTCCGCACCTACGACCCGGCCCGCGGCATCCAGGCCGACTGGCTGGTGCTCGGTGGCGGCGGCGGCGTGGTGCTGGCCATCCTCCTGATCCTGCTCGCGTGGCTGGCCTGGCGCGCGGTCCGGCAGGGCCGTGAGCTGCCGGCCGCGCGAGCGTCCGTACTGGTGGCCGTCGCCAGCCACACCGCGCTGCCGGTTACCGTCGTCACCGGCATCCGGCACGCGCTCGAACGCGGCGCTGGCCGCCTCCGCGCTCCGGTGCTGGCCACGCTGACCGGCTCTGTCGCAGCTGTCACCGCCCTCGTCGCCGCGCTCGTGTTCGGCGCCAGCCTGAACGGTCTGACAACGCACCCGGACCGGTACGGCTACACCTGGAACCTGCTGGTGGAGTCCTCCGGCGGATGGGGAAGCTGGCCGACCGGGCAGCTCGACCCGCTCAATGACATCGATCCCCGCAATGCCTTCTACAGCCCCGGCCGTATCGTCGCGAGCCAACCCGGTCTGCTCGGCTGGTCGGAACTGGGCTTCGCGCAGCTGACCATCCACGGTACCGAGGTCCCGGTGATGGGAGTGCTAAGTCACCCGGGCCGGCCCGTCGAACCGCCGACGACCAGCGGGCATCCGGTGACGGGCCAGAATCAGATCGAGTTCGGCACCCTGACCATGCGCCAGCTCGGGCTGCACGTCGGCGACCGGATCCGGATCGGCCACGACCCCGTGCCGGTGACCGTTGTCGGCACCGTGACGCTCCCCTCGTTCGGGGTGGTGCTGACCGATCATGTCTCGCTCGGCCGGGGCGCGCTGACGGATGAGCGCACCCTGCTGAGCATCATGAATCTGCCCTTCAGCCCGACACCTCAGCAGTATGCGGACGCGCTCGCGGTGCCCGCCTACCCGGCGGCGATGGTTTTCGACCTGAGGACCGCGGCCGAAGCCAGCGCGCTGAAGAACAAGATCATCAACTGGGCCGACTCAACGCCGGAAAACGTGGGCTCCTACTACGAGCTGCCGCCGCAGATCGGGGCTCCGGTACTCAACGCCAGCGACATGGGCAGCCAGCCGCGGACCCTCGCCATCGGCGTGGCGATCGCCGCGATTCTCGCCCTCGCGCTCACTGTCCTGGCGTCGGTCCGCGAGCGGCGCCGGGACCTCGCCCTGCTCAAAGCCCTTGGCCTGCGGTCCGGGCAAGTGCGGACGGTCGTCACCAGCCAGACCACGACGAGCCTGCTGATCGCGATCGCGGCGGGCGTGCCGCTCGGCATCGCGGCAGGCAACTGGACCTGGACCAGGTTCGCGAATTCGATCGGCGTCGTGCCGCTGCCGGTCGTGCCCGGTGCGGCGCTGCTGGCCGGTGTCGCGGCGCTGCTGGTCGCCGGGAACCTGCTGGCCCTGTGGCCAGCGCACGTTGCCGCGCGGATTGCGCCCGCCGCCACGTTCCGGACGGAGTGACCCGGTTACCATCGCAGGCGTGAGCGATCTTGACTTCCCCCGTTTCCCGCCCGGCTTCACCTGGGGCGTCGCGACGGCCGCCTACCAGATCGAGGGTGCGGTCGCCGAGGACGGCCGGACCGACTCGGTGTGGGATGTCTTCTGCCGCCAGCCCGGCGCGGTCCGGGACGGGGACACCGGCGACGTGGCCGACGACCACTACCACCGGTGGCAGGAAGACGTCGCGCTGATGGCCGGGCTCGGCATCGGGGCCTACCGGTTCTCCATCGGCTGGCCGCGGGTGCAGCCCGGCGGGACCGGCAAGGCGAACGAGGCCGGCCTCGACTTCTACGACCGGCTGACCGACGGCCTGCTGGCAGCCGGCATCACACCGCTGCCCACGCTCTTTCACTGGGACCTGCCGCAGGAACTGGAGGAGGCCGGCGGCTGGCTGTCCCGGGACACCGCGGCCAGGTTCGCCGACTACGCGGCGCTGACCGCGGAGCGGCTGGCCGACCGGATCGATACCTGGATCACGGTGAACGAGCCGTTCGTCGTCATGGCCTTCGGCTACGCGCTCGGCATGCACGCGCCGGGCCAGGCGCTCATGCTGGGCGCGCTGCCGACCGCGCATCACCAGCTGCTCGGGCACGGGCTGGCGACCGCGGCGCTGCGGGCCGCGGGCGCGCAGCGGGTGCTGATCACCAACAACTACTCGCCGGTCTGGGCGGCCTCGGACAGCGCCGCGGACACGGCCGCCGCGGCCGCCTTCGACACGCTGCAGAACCGGCTGTTCACCGACCCGGTCCTGCTCGGCCGCTATCCCGACCTGTCCGCGTTCGGGCTCGGGCCCGCGGCCCGGACTTCGTCCGCGACGGCGACCTGGCGACGATCAGCGCTCCCGATCGACGGCCTCGGCGTGAACTACTACAACCCGACCCGGATCTCGGCGCTGCCCGACTCGCCGCTGCCGTTCCAGCTGGAGCCGATCGAGGGGTATCCGGTGACTGCCTTCGGCTGGCCCGTCGTCCCGGCCGGGCTCACCGAGCTGCTGGTCTACCTGCGCGACCAGTACGCCGACCGGCTGCCGCCGGTCTACATCACCGAGAACGGCTGCTCAGCCACCGACGAGTCGGCCCGGACGGGTCCATCGACGACCAGTTCCGGATCGGCTACCTGGACGGTCACATCCGCGCCGTGGCCGACGCGATCGCCGCCGGGGTCGACGTGCGCGGCTACCTCACCTGGACGATGCTGGACAACTTCGAGTGGGCCGAGGGCTTCCACCAGCGCTTCGGCCTGGTGCACGTCGACTACGCGACCCAGCGGCGGACGCCCAAGGCGTCGTATGCCTGGTACCGGGACATGATCGCGGCTCAGTCCGGCTGATGGCCCGGCTGCCCAGCAGGCGAGTAGGCCAGGGCCGGCCGCCGGATCCAGCTGCCCTCCGCGAGGGCGGCCGCGATGAAGTGCGCGACGTCCGCGCGGGAGATCTTGCCGCCGCCCGCGGGCGTGTACTCCGGCCGCACCCGGTACCGGCCGGTCGGCGGCGTGTCCACCAGCCGGGACGCGCGCACGAGCGTCCAGTCCAGGTCGGTGCCGCAGACAGCCTGGCCTCCATGTCCCGCACGTCGGCGAACGGCTTCGCCAGCATCCGCGGCAGGATGAGCCTGACCAGCAGGTTAATGTCCGGGTCGCCGTCGACGAACGCGCCCGCCGCGGACACGCAGATCAGCCGGCGAGCCGCCGGTCTTCGCCATCGCCGCGGTGACGTTGCGCGCGGCCGTGCCCAGCAGCGCCGGCGTCTTGGCGCCGCGCGGGCCGAGCGCGGACAAGCACGGCGTCCGCCCCGTCGATCGCGGCGTGCACCGCCGCCGGTCGGTCGCGCTCGCCGCGGACGATGGTCACCGTGCCGGTCCCGCGGGCGGGCCGGCCAGTCCGGACTGTCCCTCGCCAGCATCGTCACGTCGTGGCCCGCGGCCAGCATCGAGGTCAGCAGCTGGCCGCCGATCCGGCCGGTGCCGCCCAGTAGCTGCCAGTCGCATCTCTGCTCCTCACCTCGTCGGACGCTCAGCGCCGCGCTCGGTGCGCGCGGCGGGCGCGGAGTTGGACCACTGTCAGCCGATGACCACGCCCTCCCGAGCGCTGGCCAGGCCGGCCTCGTTACCCGACGCCGCGGCCGAGTCGCGGCGCCCGCGCCGCGCGGCAGCCGAGCATGAGCAGGAAGGCGGCGCCAGGAAGACGGCCACCTGGAACCACAGCGTCCGCTCGAGCGCGGCGGCGAAGTCGTGCTTCACCGCGGTGCCGCCGACGCTCGCCAGCACGCCCTTCGCGGCGGCCGGCAGCGCGGCTGGTCCGGCCCGCCGATCCGTGCGCCGGGGTCAGCTGGCAGGCCGCCGGGGTCACGGTCGGGTCCGACGCGACCAGTCGCGCGTGCAGGCAGGCGCCGAACTGCGCCTCGACGCGGCCGACCACCGGGGCCGGCACATGCACCGCGGTCAGCCCGGCCCGCAGCTGCGGCGCGACCGCGTGCGCGGCGCTCGCCGACTGCGTGCCCAGCAGGCCGAAGAAGATCACGCCGATGAGCGCGATGCCGATCGAGTTGCCCAGCTGCAGGCCGGTGTTGAACACACCGGACGCGGAGCCTGCGTGCTGGGCCGGCACCCGGTCCAGCACGATGTCGGCCAGCGGCGCGATGACGCGCACCGAGGCCGAGACCCGCGGCGACCAGCGCGGGCACGAGGTCCCAGGTGCTGACGCTGACGCCGTAGTGGTGCACGATGCCGATCAGCGAGCCCATGCCCGCGGCGATGATCAGCGCGCCGGCCATCGTGACGCCGCGGCCGAAGCGAGGCGCCAGCCGGGCCGCCGCGCCGGAGGAGAGCGAGCACGCCCGCCGAGAACGGCAGGAACGTCAGGCCCGCGTGCAGCGCCGTGAAGCCCATCCCGATCTGCAGGAACAGGGTCAGCACCAGCCCGAACGACGCGATGCCCATGAAGAACGCGACCGCGATCGCCATCCCGGTGCTGAAGCCGCGCTCGCGGAACAGGCTCAGCTCGACCAGCGGCGAACCGTCCCGGCGCGCCTTCGCGCGCTCGTACAGCACGAACAGCGCGAACACCGGCACGGAGACCGCCATCGACACGAACGTCCAGGTCGGCCAGCCCAGCTCGCGGCCCTGCACGAGCGGGTACAGCAGCAGGAGCAGCGCGGCGGAGATCAGCACGACGCCGACCGGGTCCAGCTTCGGCGGCCGCGGCGCGCGCGACTCGCGCACCAGGATCGCCGACGCGAGTATCGCGACGATGCCCGACAGGCACGTTGATCAGGAAGATCGGCCGCCAGTCCCAGCCGAACAGGTTGTGCTGGATCAGCAGCCCGCCCAGCAGCGGCCCGCTGACGGTGCCGAGCCCGGCGGTGACGCCGAAGCCGGCCAGCGCCTTGATCCGCTCGGCGGGCGGGAAGATGACCTGGATGACGGCCAGCACCTGCGGGCACCATGATCGCGCCCATCGCGCCCTGCACGACCCGGCAGGCGATCAGCATGCCGGGACTCTGCGCGACCCCGCACAGCGCCGACATGATGGTGAATCCGGTGACGCCGATCAGGAACAGCCGCTTGCGGCCGAAGGTGTCGCCCAGCCGCCCGCCGGTGATCAGCACCAGCGCGTAGGCCAGCGTGTAGCCGGCCAGCGCCCACTGGACGTCGGCGTAGCTGGCGTGCAGATCCCGCTGGATCGACGGGATCGCGATGTTGACGATCGATACGTCAAGCAGGTTCATGAACGCGGCCAGCAGCAGGATGATCAGCGTGAGCCACCGCCGTGGGTCGCTCTGATCGCCTGATGCCGCCTGAGGTGCCAGGATCTCAGGATCAGTAGCCATCGGTTTCTCCGCTCTAGGAGGTCGTCGTCCTCGTTACGTAACTAACCTAGCTTCTTGGTTTGCTATTGTCTAGTTAGCTTAACTATTAGGAGTCCTAGAGATGACTGGAGAGCTGTCCGGGAACGGCGCGGGCGAGCCGGACTGGCAGGTTCCCTGGGCTGAGGCGACGTCCTGGGAGGCACCCTGGGCCGGGCGCGCCGGGCGCACCCGGCTGGAGCGACGAGCGGCGGCTGCTCGCGATGGCGTTCGCGATCGGCCTGCGCAAGACCGGATCGCTCATGCAGGTGATGAGCCAGGCGGCGGCGGACAAGATCGGCATCAACGCGACGGACCTGAACTGCCTCAACATCCTCAGCTTCAGCGGCAGCATGACGGCGGGGGAGCTGGCCAGGGCGACCGGGCTCACGACCGCGTCCATCACCGGCGTCGTGGACCGGCTGGAGGCGGCCGGGTTCGTCAGCCGGGTGCGCGATCCCAAGGACCGGCGCCGGGTCGTCGTGTCGATCACCCTGGAGAAGGCGATCCGGGAGGTGGCCAGCGTGTTCGCGCCGATGATCGCCGACTGGCAGGAACTGGCGGCCCGGTACTCCGACGACGAGCTCCGGCTGATCGTCGGGTTCTACGACGAGATGGAGAAGATCATCCGCAAGCACCTCGCCCGGCTCCGCGACCAGCAGCAGACCAGCCGGCCAGGGCGAATCCGATACCGCCAGGCTCGTGACCGGCGGCGATTCTGCTGGCCGCCGGGACGGGATCCAGAGCAGGTAGATCAGCGCGAAGGCAGCAACAAACCACAGGGCGAGGTCCTCGGTCAGCGCACCCGCGTTGTAAGCGGCCCCGGCCAGCTGAGACAGAAACTGCCCGACACCATCGCCCAGACCGACGCCCTGCGCCGCGGTGAGGAAGTGGACGGGGTAGCCCTGACTGAGCGTGCAGGCGGCAGCGCCGCAGTCGGGCACAGGCGAGTGAGGGTAATCCATGCTGCCCAGGCCCAGCAGCGTGCACGCCGCGGCCGCGGCGGCCGCGGCGAGCCGGCGTCCACGGCGGCGGAATGGGCCAGCGGACAGGGCGGCCGGGTTCGCCCGCGACCGGGAACTTGCGGGTCCGCTCGTAGACGGGCGCGCTGAGCACCAGCGCGAGCTGGCAGGCGTAACCCGCGAGCAGCCAGCAAGGGACGAGGCTGCCGGACCGCAGGGCCGGGCTCATGAGCGTTCCGGCGAACCCCAGCATCGCCCAGGCCAGGATGAAGCCGCGCGCCACCGCCGACCCGCGCGTGACCCGCCAGGACAAGAAGGCGGCGATCGCGATGCCGGACCAGCTGACATCGTGAGCCAGCGCGTGCGCGGTGGCCGGGACGCCATGCGCACCGGGCCACGGTCCGGCGACAAGGAACAGCACCAGGTAGGCGGTCATCAACCCGCCAGGCCTGAGGGTCCGGGCCATCGGGCGCGCCTTCCAGGAGTCGGGTACGGGCAGCGTAACCGGGTCTGACGGGGAATGAAACTGGCAGCGGCCGAGCCGTGCGTGAGCCGGTCCAGCCCGTGGGCCAGCTCCGGAGCAGGGCCGGAGACAGCCGGGACAGCGCGTAGGTGGTCCACGCCTCGGTGTTCACCGGCAGCACGGGCTGGTCGGCCAGCACCGCGCGCATGGCCGCGAGCGCGACCTTGTCCGCCGGGAAGGAACGCCGGGCCAGTCCGGCCACGGCCGAAGACCGGACGGCGTCCGGGTCGGCGGCGCTTCCCGTTCCCACATAACGCGCCGCGGCGGCGATGCCGGTGCTGGTGAACCCGGGGCAGATGGCGCTCACGCCGATCCCGGCCGGCCGCAGCTCGGCCCGCAGGCACTCGCTGAGCATCCGGACCGCGGCCTTGGTCGCGCAGTACGCGGGCAGCGCGGTGGCCGGAGCCCAGGCCGCGCAGGACGCGATGTTGACCAGGTGCCCGCCGGTGCCGCGGTCGGTCATCTGCGCGCCGAACAGCCGGCAGCCGCGAGCCACGCCCAGCAGGTTGACCCCGACGATCGCGTCCCAGTCCGCCTCGGTGTGGTCGAGGAACGGGCCGACGATCGCGATGCCCGCGTTGTTGACGACCACGTCCGGCACCCCGACCTCGGCCCGGACCCAGCCCGCGAACTGCTCCATCTCCGCGGCGCTGGCCACATCGACCCTGGCCGCCAGCCCGCTCGCGCCGTGCGACTCGATGACGGCGCAAGTCCGCCGGGCCGAGTCCAGGTCGATGTCAGCGGCGACGACCTGCGCGCCGTTGGCGGCGAAACCGAGCGCGACGGCGCGCCCGATCCCGCGCCCGGCGCCGGTCACGACGACAAGGCTGATCGGCGAACACGCCAGCTCCCATGGCAAGCGACGGTACCGGTTCGCGGTGCCAGCGCACAATGGTGCCAACCCTTCAGGAGGCGAGAACTTGGCGCAGCCCGCATCCGCTCGATCCGTTGTCCGCAGCCGAGATCCGCCAGGTCGCCGTCACGTTACGCGACCAGCAGGGTGTCGCCGACGGCTGGCGGTTCGCCTCGATCGAGCTCGCCGAGCCGCCGAAGGACCAGCTGGCCGCCGCCCTCGCGCCGGGCACCAGGGCCGCGATCGCGATCTGCTGGAATACCGGGACGGCCAGGCCTACCGGGCCAGGGTAACCGCTGCCCGGCGGAACGGTCACCAGCTGGGAGCACGCTGCCCGGCCACCAGCCGGCCATGACGGTCGACGAGTGGCACGAGTGCGACGAGATGCTGCGCCAGCATCCGCGGCTCATCGCGGCGCTGGCCGCGCGCGGGATCACCGACCTGAGCCGGGTGCTGACCGACGTCTGGGCGTACGGCGCCGAGCTCGTCCCGCCGCAGTTCGCCGGCCGCAGGATCGGCTGGTCCGACGTCTGGTACCGGTCCAGCGCGGACGGCAACCCGTACGCGCACAGTCTCGACCGGGCTGCACCCGGTGGTCGACCTGAACTCGATGGAGCTGCTGGAGCTCGAGGACAGCGGCGACGGCGACCGGCCCGACGTGATGGGCGAGTACCGGCCGGGGCTGATCCCGATGCCGCTGCGCGAGGTCAGCGCGCTGGCGGTGCAGCCAGCCGGACGGGGTGTCGTTCAGCCTCGACGGGACGGCTGCTGCGCTGGCAGAACTGGGAGCTGCGGCTCGGCTTCAATCACCGCGAGGGGCTGGTGCTGCACACGGTCGGCTTCCACGACCACGGGCGGCTGCGGCCGATCGCGCACCGGATGTCGTTCGCCGAGATGATCGTGCCGTACCGGGACGCCACCACCGACCACTACCGCCGGACCGCGTTCGACATCGGTGAGTGGGGCCTCGGGTTCATGACCACGTCGCTCGAGCTCGGCTGCGACTGCCTGGGCGAGATCAGCTACCTGGACGCGGTCGTGCACGACTCACGCGGCGAGCCGCGCGACGATCCGCAACGCGATCTGCATCCACGAGGAGGACGACGGCATCCGGCTGGAAGCACGTCGACGAGCACACCGGCGCGCAGACCCGGCGCGCGCGCAGGCTCGTGCTGTCGTTCCACGTCACGGTCGCCAACTACGAGTACCTCGTCTACTGGCGGTTCTACCAGGACGGGAACATCGAGTGCGAGGTCCGGGCCACCGGCATCATGGTGACCTCGTACTTCCCGGCCGGCGCGCAGCCTGCCACCGGCACGCTCGTCGACGAGCGCACGTACGCGCCGTACCACCAGCACTTCATCGTGGCCAGGCTCGACCTCGACATCGACGGCCAGCCGAACACGGTCGTCGCCCTCGAGTCCGAGCCGCTGCCGGTCAGCGACGCGAACCCGCACGGGCTGGCCCTGGTGGTCAGGGAGACGCCGCTGCGGACCGAGACGCGACGGCAGGCAGGACTACGACTGGGCCACCCAGCGCGGCTGGAAGGTCGTGTCCAGCCGGGTCGGTCAACGGCCTCGGCACCCGGCCCGGCTACAAGCTGGTGCCCGGCGGCAGCTTCCCGCCGCTGATCGACCAGTCGTCACCGGCGTTCCAGCGGGCCGAGGTCATCGGGCACACGCTGTGGGTCACGCCGTACGCGGCGGAGGAACGCTGGCCGTGCGGCGAGTTCCCGAACATGAGCCGCACCGATCACGGGCTGCCCGCCTGGACCGCGCAGGGACCGCCCGATCGAGGACACCGACGTCGTGCTCTGGCACGTGTTCGGACTGCACCACATCACCCGGCCGGAGGACTGGCCGGTGATGCCGGTGGACCGGACCTCGTTCTGGCTCAAGCCGTGGGGATTCTTCGACCGCAATCCGGCGCTGGACGTACCGCCCTGACCGGTACGGTTGCGGCTTATGACGGACCGGGATTAGCAGGTAGTGGAGATCTACACCGACGGCGCGTGCAGCGGCAATCCCGGACCCGGCGGCTGGGGCGCGGTGCTCAGCTACGACGGGCACGAACTGGAACTGCACGGCGGCGAGGCGACCGGGACCACGAACAACCGGATGGAGCTGATGGCCGCGATCCAGGCGCTGGAGAGCCTGTCCCGGCCGTCGGTCGTGCGCCTGCACACCGACAGCGCTACCTGCGCAATGGCATCACCAGCTGGCTCAGCAGCTGGAAGCGCAATGGCTGGAAAACGGCCAGCAAGCAGGCGGTCAAGAACGAGGACCTGTGGCGCCGGCTGGACGCGGCGGCCGGGAGGCACGAGGTCCACTGGCTGTGGGTCAAGGGACACGCCGGCAACCCCGGTAACGAGCGGGCCGACGCGCTGGCCAATCGCGGGATGACCGAGGCGCGAACCCGGCAGCGGCGCTGATCATGGAAAAGCCCGTCCTGGCGAGGCAATTGCACCGCCAGGACAGGCATGATGACCGGTCCCCCCGGAATCATCTCTTTGGGTCCCCCACAACATAGGATGACAGGTCGGTTGCGGAGGGTGACAGCCGGGGGCCCGGTTTCGGCCGCGAGATGCGACGCCGGATCAGTTCTAACCGATTATCGGCCCATATCGTTACGCACAAGCCCTGGGTATTGGCTAATACTGGCGCTATGGCAGGCACGAGCGACACGCCTGACGGCACGCCCGCGGGACCGGACGACATCAACAGCAGGCTGGCCGAGATCGCGGCCGAGCTGGCCTCGGAAGCACGGTTCAAGGAGCCGAGCGCGGCCGAGCGCGCCCGCGCCCGGGTGACCGCCGTCCGGCCCGCGGCCAAGGAGGTCGCGCCGGCCCGGTTCGGCCGGCGGCGGGCCTGCGCAAGGCCGAGGAACTGCGCCGTCCGGTCGATTCCGCCGGTGCGCCCGCGCCCCGCCGCGGCCGCCCCGGCAGTCGCGCTGGGCCCGGCGGGCGGCGAGCCGGGCGGTGCCGGATCGCGGCTACGCCGACGCGACGATGCCCAGCGTGGCGCGCTCCGTCACCACGATCGTCATCATCGTGGCCCTGCTCGTCGGGGTGTCCATCGGCGGGCGGTACCTGTTCCGGCACTTCGGCCACGGCTCCCGCCGGCCGGCCACGCACGACCGCCAGACCTCGGCGCCCAGCATCACGCCGACGCGTCGACGCCGCGCGCCTCGCCGCCGCCGTCGGCTTCAACCCGGCCGGATCCGTTCGCGGGCACGCCAGCGCCGCGGCCTACGCGAACGGGCCAGCGGCATCGTCATGCCGGTCGCGCGCGCAGGTCGGCCAGTTCTCCGCCGCCGAGGTCGGCCGCGTACACGACCACCGCGCAAGCTGCTAATCGCCGGCTACCTCAATCCCGCAGATCCTGGTCGGCGGCCGGCCCACCGCGTTCGCCAGCCTGCTGGCCGCCACGCAGCGGACGCGTTCCTGCGCGACCTCGACCCTGATCGGCGTGCAGCCAAGACGGCGCGCAGCGATCCAGCCGCGCATGGGTCACCTCGTTCGCACCCGGCACCGAGCTGGTCGGCGACGCTCATCAAGGTGCACGGCCAGATGACCGCGGCTACGGCGCGCGACCGCCGGCCGCACCGTCCTGCGCATCCACACCGACTACCTGTTCGTGTATCCGGTGAACCGCTCGGGCCACGCCGCTGCCCGGGATGCGCGTCGTGAACCGGGTGCTCATGACCGTCTGACTTCGCACCGTGGAACGAGCCCGCGAGCAGCACGCTCGTCGCCGTACGTGTACAGCATCACGCGGCGGTCCGACCGGCAGCTCAGTGCGGCATCTACGACGGCTTCGTGCACCCGGCCTTCGCCGATCGTGCCGGGCCCGAGCGCTGCAGCCGGCGGGCCGCCGGTTGACCCGTACGACCAGCGCACCCCGCCGCCGCGGCCGCGCGAGTGCGCGCCGACGACCGGCACCTGATCCAATAGAGGGCATGGATCGCCTGGCCGACAGCTCGACTTCGTGCAGGAGGCGGACAGGCTGAAGGGCGTGCTCCGGCACACCGAGCTGACCGACCCGCCCCGGCGGGAGAACTCGGCCGAGCACTCGTGGCACCTGGCGCTGATGGCACTGGCGCTCGCCGAGCACGCGCCGCCCGGCACCGACATCGGCACCGTCATCACGATGGTCGTCTGCATGACCTGGTGGAGATCGACGCCGGCGACCTGTCGGTGCACGCGCCGGCCGAGGCGCAGGCGCACCAGCACGCCGCCGAGCTGGCCGCCGCGGACCGGCTGTTCGCGCCTGCTGCCGGCCGACCAGGCAACGCGCCTGCGCGCGTGCTGGGATGAGTTCGAGGAGCGCACGAGCACCGAGGCGCAGGTTCGCCCGTGCCCTGGACCGGCTGCTGCCGATCCTGCAGGACGTGCACGCGGGCGGCCGCGCGTGGCGGGCGCAGGGCGTGACGGCCGATCAGGTGCTGTCCAAGGTGCACCCTGATCGAGGACGGCTCGGCCACGCTGGGCGGGTTCGCGCGCGGCCTGGTCCTGCAGGCGGTCGCGGACGGCGTCCTGGCGCCCGCGCCGGCCGCCGAGCCGCGCCAGACGAGGGCGCCTAGATGCTGAGATCCGCGGCCGGCCGGGCCACCGCGATCGTGTTCATGGCCAGCGGCATCCTGACCGGCACGCTGTCCTCCCGGTGGCCCTGGCTGGCCGGCCGGCTGCACCTGAGCAGCGGCGTCATCGGCGCGCTCGGCCTCGCCTCGACCGCGGGCGCGCTGGTCACGATGCCGTTCGCGGCCCGGTTCGTGCACCGCTACGGCGCGCAGGGCGGCCACCTGGGTGCTCACGGTGGCCACGGGCATCGCGCTGGCGCTGCCGCCGTTCGCGCCGGGCGTGGTCGTGCTGGCGGTGATCTTCGTGCTGATGGGCGCGGTGATCGGCACCGGCGACAACGCGATGAATACCGCCGGGCGTGGAGGCGGAGAAGCAAGACCGGCACGACGATCATGTCCGGCCTGCACGGGATGTGGAGCGTCGGCGTGCTGGTGGGCGCGCTGGCCGGCTCGCTGGCCGCCAAGGTCGGCCTCGATCCGCGGATCCAGTTCACCGTGATGGGCGCGCTGATCGCGGTGTCCGGGGTCGCGAGCGCGCCCTGGCTGGCAGGTGATCCCGTGTCCGGATCGGCCGCCGAGGCAGACGTGCCGAAGTTCGTCTGGCCCCGCGGGCTCGTGCTGCTGATCGGGCTCGTGGCGTTCGCGGCCATCTTCGTCGAGTTCGCGGCCAGTTCCTGGGCGGCGCTGTTCATGCACTGGACGCTGCACACCAGCCAGGCGGTCGCGGCGCTGGCCACGGCCGTGTTCGCGCTCGCGATGGCGGCCGGGCGGCTCGCCGGCGACTACGTGGTCGGCCGCGGCTCGGGCGCGGTCCGCAGCGTCCGGGTCTGCGGCGTGCTCGGCACGGCCGGCTGCCTGCTCGTCGCCGTCGCGCCGGACACCTGGCTGGCGCCATGCTCGGGTTCGCGCTGATCGGCATCGGGGTGTCGGTGGTGGTGCCGCTCGTGTTCGCCGCGGCCGGTCACTCCGGGGCCGAGCCCGGCCGTCGGCGTCGCGGGCGTGGCCACGATCAGTTACGGCGCGGGCCTCGCGGCGCCGAGCATGATGGGCGGCGTCGCCGATCTCTCCTCGCTGCGGGTCGCGTTCGCGCTCGCCGCGGTCATCGCGGTCGCGATCGGCGCCGGGCGGGCCTGCTCGGCCGGACGACGGCGAGTCGCGCCGGCGCTGGCGCCGCGCGGAGGCGGGCACCGATGCGCTAGAAGAAGATCAGCTTGACGACCGAGATCGAGGCCGATCAGCACGACGAAGATGCGCAGCGCCAGCGGCGGCAGCCGGCGGCCGTACCGCGCGCCGACCAGACCTCCGATCGTGGACCCGACCGCGATCAGCAGCACGACCAGCCAGGCGACGTGCGCGAAGATGATGTAGACGATCGCGGCGGTACCGTTCACGATCGCCACCAGCACGTTCTTGGCGGCGTTCACGCGCTGCAACGGCTCGTCCAGGAACGAGCCGAGCAGCCCGATGACCAGTACACCCTGCGCGGCGCCGAAGTAGCCGCCGTAGGCGGCGGAGCCGACCACGCCGGCCGCGAGCAGCCGGGCTGGTGCGCTCCGGCCCGGCCTGCGCCGTTCGCGGCCGCCGCCTCGGCCCGGCGGGCCGCGATCCGGGCGCTCAGCCGCGGCTGCACGAACACCAGCACGCACGCGATCAGGATCAGGACCGGCACGATGAGCTTGAACGAGCTTGACGGCAGCGACAGCAGCGCGGCGGCGCCGCGCGATCGAGCCAGCCACCGCGAACGCTGACAGCCGGATCAGCCTGCTGCGCTGGCCCGCCAGCTCCCGCCGGTAGCCGATGGCGCCGCTGATGTTGCCCGACACCAGCCCGACGTTGTTGGACACGTTCGCGACCACCGGCGCGTAGCCGAACGCCAGCAGGGTCGGGAAGGTGATCAGCGACCCCGAGCCGACGACGGCGTTGACCGCGCCCGCGGCCGCGCCCGGCGCCGAGGATCGCGGCTGCCTCAGCCGGGCCCACATGATCCTCGCAACATGACCTTGATCGTAAGCGAGCACGCCGGTGACCGCGCCGCGGACTGTTTGTCGACCCGTGCGCGGGCCGTCAGGGCAGCTGGAGGGCGGTGGCCGACCAGCGGCCGCGCGCCGCTCCACCAGCAGCGGTACGCCGAAGCACCGGGACAGGTTGCGCTCGGTGAACACCTCGCCGACCGGCCCGGCTGCCAGCACGGTGCCCTTGCGCATCAGCAGGGCATGGGTGAAGCCCTCGGGGACTTCCTCGACGTGGTGGGTGACCAGCACCATCATCGGCGAACGCGGATCGCGCAGCAGGCCAGCGATCCGGCGCAGCAGATCCTCCCGGCCGCCGAGGTCGAGGCCCGCGGCGGGCTCGTCCAGCAGCAGCAGCTCCGGGTCCGCCATCAGCGACCGGGCGATCTGGACCCGCTTGCGCTCGCCCTCGGACAGCGTCGCGAACCGGCGCCGGATCAGGTGCGCGCAGCCGAGCGCGTCCAGCAGTTCCACCGCCCTGGTGACGTCACCGGAGTCGTAGTCCTCGGCGTCCCGGCCGAGAATGCCGTACGAGGCGGTCAGGACCAGGTCGATGACCTTCTCCGCTGAGCGGCACCTGATCGGCGATGGCCGAGCTGGACATGCCGATCCGGGTGCGCAGGTCGGCGATGTCGGCGTCGTCCAGCGGCTCGCCAAGCACCTCGACCGTGCCGTGCGTCGGCGTCAGCAGCGTGGCGGCCACTTGCAGCAGCGTCGTCTTCCCCGCGCCGTTCGGCCCGATAACCACCCAGCTCTCGTCGCTGTGCGCCGTCCAGTCGACGTCCCGCAAGAGCATTGACTTGTCGAACCGGACCCCGACCCCGCGCAGCCGGAGCACTTCCGCCGCCATCCGGCTCCCTTCGCGCCCGCTCTGTCCCAGCACGAACTTACGGCATGCCCCAGCCGCCGCGGCAAGTTACCCGGCGATGCGATTGCTAACGGGCGCGGCCGCCCGCCTGCCGGACCGCGAGCACCGCCGCCTGGGTCCGGTCGGCCACCCCGAGCTTGGCCAGCACGGAGCTGACGTGTGTCTTCACCGTCTTCTCCGACACCCGCAGGGCCCGGCGATCTCGCGGTTGGACTGCCCGTCGGCCAGCAGCGCCAGCACCTCCCGCTCCCGGCTGGTGAGCGCGCCGATGCCGCTCGTGACGCGTCCGGACCGCGCGGACGGACAGCACGTCGGCGACCTCGGCCGCCAGCAGCGTGTGACCGTCGTGCACTGAGCGGATCGCCCGCACCAGCGCGTCCGGATCCACGTCCTTGTACAGGAACCCGGCCGCCCCGGCCTGCAGCGCGAGCGCGACCTGGGCCTTGTCGGCCGCGCTGGTGAGGACCAGCGCCCTGGTGGCCGCGCGACTGCTCGGGCAGCCGGCGCAGCACCTCGACACCGTCCAGCCGCGGCAGCTTGAGGTCCAGCAGCAGCACGTCCGGCCGCAGCTCCGCCGCGAGCCGGAGGGTCTCGTCCCCGTCCGCCGCCTCGCCCAGCCACGGTCATGTCGTCGTGCACGCTCAGCAGCACCGAGATGCCCTGGCGGACGACCGGGTGGTCGTCGGCGATCAGCACGCTGATCGGCTTGCCGGTCATGACGCTGTGCTTCTGGCTCGGGCCTGGCCGGGACGGCAGCGGTCAGCCGGCACCGTGCAGCCGGATCGTGGTGCCTGCGCCCGGCGCCGAGATGACCTCCAGCTTGGCCCGCCACGGCGGCGGCGCGCTCGCGCATCGAGTCGAGGCCGAGCCCGGCCGCGCGGGCTGGCCGGATCGAAGCCGGCGCCGGAGTCGGCGACCTCGAGCTGCACGCTGCGCGGCCGGGCCCGCAGCTGCACCGGTCACGTGCGAGCTGCCGGAGTGCCGCAGCGCGTTGCTGATGGCCTCCTGCGCGACCCGGTACATCACCGTCTCGCGGCCGCGTCCAGCTCCGGCAGCTCGTCCGCCTCGACCCGGACCCGCGCGCCGTAGGTGCCGCCGACCAGCACCGCGTAGCTGCGGATGGACGCGACCAGCCCGCCGGACGACAGGTCCGGCGGCGCGAGCCCGTCGATGACCGCCCGCAGCTCGGCGTGCGCCTGGCCCGCCAGCTCGGCGACGCTGTCGATCTCGGCGACGGCCCTGGCCGGGTCCCGGTCCACCAGCAGCGCCGCCGCCCGCGCCTTCGCCCGGACGCTGAACAGCTTCTGCGCGACCGCGTCGTGCAGGTCCCTGGCCAGCCGGGCGCGCTCCTCCAGCACGGACAGCTCCCGGCCGCGCTCGTACAGCCGCGCGTTCGTCAGCGCGATCGCGGCGTGCGCGGCGAACAGCGTGAGCACGCGCTCGTCCCGCTCGGTGAAGCCGCCGGGCGCGCGCTTGCAGGCGGCGAAGATGAAGCCGAGGAGGGCGGCACGCTCACCGTCCTCCGGCAGGCCGCCAGGATCGGCACGCCCGAGCACATCGGTCAGGTCGGGATGCGCGGCCGGCCACCAGCCGCCGTACCGCGGATCGGCCTTGATGTCGCCAGCCGCAGCGGCTTGCCGTCCTGCAGCATCACCGCCAGCATGCCGTGCTGGCGCGGCAGCGGCCCGATCTCGGCCTGCTGGCGGGCGGAGATGCCGTCCACCACGAACTCGGCGAAGCCGCCGTGGTCGTCCGGCACGCCGAGCGCCGCGTACCGGGCGCCCGCCAGCGACCGGGCCGACCGCACGATCATCTGCAGCACGTCGCGGACCGACAGCTGGCTGGTCACCGCCAGCACGACGTGGCTGACCCGCTCGAAGACCTCGTCCTGGCCGCGGGTCGGGCCGGCCTGATCGCCCATGACCCGACGCTACCCGCGCCGCCATCCGGCCGCGCCGGCCAGTGGTCCTAGGACCATTGACCGAGGCCAGTCCGGGCCGCGGCCGATGTGCCGGCGGCGCGGCGTGCCTAGCGTCGATGGCATGAGTACGGAGCGCACCTATCGCAGTCGTAACCGGCGCCTCCCGCGGCCTCGGCTTGCGCCCTGGCGGATGCGCTGGCCGGGGCCGGGCTACCGGCTCGTCATCGACGGGCGGGACGCCGATCGCGCTGGACGCGGCCGCGGCGACCCTGGCCAGCCGGCACGGCTGGCGGGTGACCGCGATCGCGGGCGACATCGCCGATCCCGGCCACCGGGCCGCGCTGGCCGCCGCGGCGGCCGAGCTCGGCGGCGCCGAGCCTGCTGGTCAACAACGCGGGAACGCTCGGCGTCAGCCCGCTGCCCGCGCTGGCCGACTACCCGCCCGCCGAGCTGCTCGCCGCGTTCGAGACGAACGTGGTGGCGCCGTCGCGCTGACCCAGCTGCTGCTGCCGGGCCTGCGCAGGTCCGGCGGCGCGGTGCTGTGCATCACGTCAGACGCCGCGGTCGAGGCGTACGCCGGGTGGGGCGGCTACGGCGCCGCCAAGGCCGCGCTGGAGCAGGCGTGCAACGTGCTGGCGGCCGAGGAGAGCCGCGGTGCGGGTGTGGTGGGTGGACCCGGGTGACCTCCGCACCCGGATGCACCAGGACGCGTTCCCCGGCGAGGACATCTCCGACCGGCCATTGCCGGAGTCGGTCACGCCCGCCTTCCTGCACCTGATCTCGCAGCGGCTGCCGAGCGGCCGGTACCGGGCCGCCGACCTGCGCCCAGCGGGGGTGGCCCGATGAGTATCACGTTCGACCTGCCCGCGGCCCTGGAGGCACACGAGCCGCCGGAGGCCCGCGGCGCGGCCAGGGACGACGTGGCGCTGCTGGTCAGCCGCAGCCGGGAGGGGGCGATCAGCCATCATCGGTTCGGTGCCATGCCGGAACTGCTCGGCCCGGCGACCTGCTGGTGGTGAACAACTCCGGCACGCTGCCGCCGCCGTCGCCGGTCAGCGACGGGCTGTCGGTGCATTTCTCCACCGCGATGCCGGACGGCGGCTGGCTAGTCGAGCTGCGCCTCGGCAGTGCCGGCCATGACTGGGACACCGGTACCGTGCCTTACCGCGGCGGCGCACCGGGCGACGGCTGCGTGCTGCCCGGCGGCGCGCTACTGCGGCTCGAGAGCCGGTTCACCGAGCGGCTGTGGCGCGCCCGGCTGTCGACCGCCGTGGTGCCGTACCTGCTCAGGTACGGCCAGCCCGATCCGCTACTCCTACGTGCGTCACGGGTGGCCGATCGAGGCGTACCAGACCGTGTTCGCCACCGTGCCCGGCAGCGCGGAGATGCCGAGCGCGGCCCGGCCGTTCAGCCCGGAGATCGTCACCCGGCTGGTCAGCCGCGGCGTCACGATCGCGCCGATCACGCTGCACACCGGCGTCTCCTCGCTGGAGGACCACGAGGAGCCGTACCCGGAGCTCTTCGACGTGCCGCCAGCCACCGCCCGGCTGGTGACGATGACGCGGCGAGAACGGCGGCCGGGTCGTCGCCGCCGGGACGACCGTGGTGCGCGCGCTGGAGACCGCTGCCCGCTCCCGCCCGGCAGGCCGGCCTCCGGCTGGACCACCCACGTGGTGACCCCGGAGACCGGCCTGCGGGCCGTCGACGGACTGCTGACCGGCCTGCACGAGCCGCGGTCATCGCATCTGCTGATGCTCGCCGCATTCGCCGGCGAGGACCTGCTCGGCCGCTGCTACGCCGAGGCCGGCCGAGCGCGGCTACCGCTGGCACGAGTTCGGCGACGTGCACCTGCTGCTGCCCTGACGCCGCTGCCTGGCCGGTCAGTACTTGCCGGTGACGAAGTACGGCACGGCCCGCACTCCACCCCGTGCTCGGTGCCGCCAGGCGTGCCGAAGCGGGCCGACCCGCATGGCCCTGGTCGCCGGGTCGAACCAGACGGCATCGAGGTGACCGGTAGCACGCGACGCCACCGGACAGCCGCTCGACCGTTCCACCAGCAGCCGTCCGGGTCGCGTTGACGATCAGCCTCGCTCGTCCGCGCCGGGCACCTGCACCTGCTGCTCCGGGCCGTGGGCCGGCTGCCTGCCGATGCGAGCCCGCCCCGCAGCCCTGACGCCGTCCAGATAGAGGCCGCCGGGAAGCTGCCACGCGTTGAAGTCACCCAGGTCGAAGGTCGTGCCGGAGCGGGCCGGGCGTGAATGCCCGCGGTCGCGCGCCGCTCGCGGGGACCAGCCACAGCCGCTGCCAGGGCTGGCTGGTGGTCCCCGCGCAGGAAGCCAGGATCGTGCTCGCGGTCCACCAGCGGACGGATCGCAGCCGTACCTGACGCCGGGCACGCGCAGCCTCCTGATGACGCCGCCGCCGTTGCTGACGAGCGCGAGGCCGTTCATTGCGCCGGCCGCCAGCTTCGCGCCCGCGGGCTGATAGGCCACGCGGCGGCGCTCTCTACCGTGGCCAGTGACTTCTGCAGCCGGCCGGTCAGGCTGTAGCGCTGCAGCGTGCCGCGCCCGGCCGACGTGCCACTTCGACGATCAGGATGTTGAGGCCGTCCGGCCTGGTGTAGCCGACGGACCGTCATGTCGGCAGGCATCGAGAACGTGCTCACCCGGCCCGTCCGCAGCTGGAGCTGGTGCACCTGCACCTGGTCGCTCGTCCCCAGCGACGTGAACAGGGCCCGGCGGGTATCGCCCGACCAGGCCAGCAGCTGCCACTGCCACGCGACGTTCCTGGCCGGCCAGGTGCGCAGCGAGTAACGCCCGCCATTCGGGTCGACCAGGTACAGCGTGGTGGCCCCGTACTTCACCGCAGCACCCTCGCCGCCCGAGTTCCTGGAGAACATCGCCAGCGTCCAGCCCGGTCCGACCCGGCTCCACGGCACCGACGCCAGCGCCCCGGTCCGGCCCGCGCCCAGTACCGATGCGCTGACCGCGGATCCTGGTGCCGCCACCGCCGGGACAGCCAGCCCCAGCGTCGCCGCCGCCGCCGTGACCGCGGCCGCGCAGATCGCCCGCCGCCCGCGCAAGCCCGTCGCAATTTTCATCGTCATCAACCTCACTTGATTAGTCTTCGGCGCTGTTGCCGCACTGCCAGGGGCGGCCGGCCCTGCTCGGCCGCCCCGCGATTTAGGTCAGAACTTGCCGGTGACGAAGAACGGCACCACGCTCGTGACTCCCCACTGCCGGCCCGAGACGGGGACCGCGACGCTCATCTTGTGGGTGGCCGGGTTGAGCCATACCAACGACGCACCGGGGTTGCAGCTGTTGAAACGCTCCACCAGGAGCCGGGTCCTGGTGGCAGTGATGATGAGGCTGCTCGGCGCGCCCGGCACGTGGACCATTCGCTCGGGCCCGTGCGCGGGCTACCTGCCGATTACGAGAGTCCCGCACGCGCCGACGCCGTCGACGTAGAGCCCGCTGGACAGCTGCCAGGCGTTGAAGTCACCCGCGTCGAATGTGACCTTCCGGCGCGGCGGCGTCAGCACCTTCGGGGTGCCACCACCGGCCGGCACGAGCCACATGTTCCCGCCCGCACAGACCGGTGTGCGTGCAGGTCGCCAGGATCACCCGCGCCGTCCACCAGCGGACCGGGCTGCAACCGTCCTTGATGCCCGGCACGGGCAGCCGCCTGACGACGCCGCCGACGTTGCTGACCAGTTCCAGGCCCCGCCGCACGCCGACGGCCAGCTCGGCGCCGGACGGCTGGTAAGCCGGCCCCCTCGAAGTCCTGGACCGCGGCCAGGGTCGCCTGCAGCTGGCCGGCCAGGTTGTAGCGCTGCAGCGTAATGGCGTTGCTGTTCAGGCCGGTCGGGGTGCTCTTCTGCGCCAGGATGTTCAGGCCGTCCGGACGGGTGTAGCCCATAGCGGAAACGCGCGACGGCAGGGTGAGACCGGAGATCTTGCCGGTGCGCAGCTGGAGCTGATAGACGTGCTGGCGGATGCCGCCGTTGTACAGCTGGCCTTCCGGGATGAACAGCGCCCGGCGCATATCGCCCGACCAGGCCTGCAGGTACCAGCTGGTCTGCGGGCTGCGCGCCCGCCAGCTGATCATCTTGTACCGCCCGCCAGCCGGGTCGACCAGGTAAAGCGTCGAAGGACCGGCCTTCGGCTTGACTCCCTCGCCGCCCTGCCGAGCCGAGTACAGCGCCAGTGACCAGCCGGGCCCGACCAGGCGCCAGGGCACCTGCGCCCGGTTCCCGGTCTGGCCTGCCCCGAGCACGCGGGCCTGCCCGGTCCCGGCCGACCCAGTCCCAGCCGACGCCGCCAGCGCCGGCACCGCCACGCCGATCGCGGCGGCCGCCGCGGCCGTCGTGGCTGCCGCGGCGATCGCCCGCCGCCTTCGCCCCTGCTGCACAACCTTCATCGCCATCAACCTCGCCTTAGTCAGCACGGCGTGCTGCCGTGACCCGTCGATGCTGCCTGGCTGGCCTGACCTGGCGAAAGGGGAACCCTCCCCAGCTGGGGACCCCTCCCCGGACCGGCCGGGGGCGATCGATACCGTGGACAGCGCTATGTCCGGTCCGCAGATGACGCTGCTGATTACCCTCACCGGCCGGGACCGGCCGGGAGTCACGTCCAGGCTGTTCACGGTGCTGTCCGCGCACGGCACCACCGTGCTGGACGTGGAACAGGTCGTGATCCGGGGCCGCCTCGTCCTCGGCGTGCTGCTGGCCGCGCCAGCTCACCCGACCTGACCGCGATCCACCAGGACGTCATCTCGCTGGCCGCGGACATGGGCATGGAGGCCGAGATCACCCTCGGGATCGGGAGAACCGCCGCCGCGGATGCGCGGCAGGCTGCACGTGACGGTGCTGGGCCGGCCGCTGCTGCCCGAGGTGATCGCGGCCGATCGCGGGCCGGATCGCCGCGAACGGCGCCAACATCGACCGCATCGGCAGGCTGGCGGACCGCCCGGTGACCTGCATCGAGTTCGACGTGTCCGGCGCCGACCCGGCTGGGCTGCGCACCGCGCTGGCGCAGCGACTCCGTCGCGCTCGGCGTGGACATCGCGGTCCAGCGCGGCGGCCTGCACCGCCGGGCGATGCGGCTGGTCGTGATGGACGTCGACTCGACGCTGCTGCAGGACGAGGCCATCGAGTTGCTCGCGGCCAGGGCAGGCTGCCAGCCGCAGGTCGGCGGAGCTGACGGCCGCGGCGATGCGCGGCGAGCTCGACTTCACCGCACGCGCTGCATCAGCGGGTCGCGCTGCTGGCCGGCCTGGACGCCGCCGTCATCGACCAGGTCACCGGCGACCTGCGGCTGACGCCGGGGGCACGGACGCTGATCCGGACCCTGAAGCGGCTCGGCTACCGGTGCGGGGTGGTGAGCGGCGGGTTCACCCAGTTCACCGACTGGCTCACGGAGCAGCTGGGACTCGACTATGCGAAGGCCAACACGCTGGAGATCGAGGGCGGCAAGCTCACCGGCCGGGTCACCGGTGCGATCATCGACCGGGCCGGCAAGGAAGCGGCGCTGCGCGAGTTCGCCGACCTGGCGGGTGTCCCGCTGAGCCAGACCGTCGCGGTCGGCGACGGGGCCAACGACCTGGACATGATCTCGGCCGCGGCCCTCGGGGTCGCGTTCAACGCCAAGCCCGCCGTCCGCAGCGCGGCCGACACCTCGGTGAGCGTGCCGCAGCTCGACGTGATCCTGCACCTGCTCGGCATCTCCCGTGACGACGTCGAGGCGGCCGACGCCGAGGATCCGCGACGCAGCCCGGACCCGCTAGCCGCGCCGTGGGCGGCGTCCAGGACTACCGCAGCTCGCTGCTCGCCCGGCCGACCAGCTCCGCCCAGTCGCCGGCCGCCGCGATGACCGCGATCGCGGCGGTCGGGAAAGTCCGGCTCGGACGCCGGTGAGCATGGTCACCAGATCGGCCGCGGCGGGATTGTGACCGACGTACATCAGCGTCCCGGGCCGGGCCGGGGTCTCGCGATGATCTCCGCCAGGTCGTCCGCGTCGGCCCGTACAGGCGTTCCTCGGTCCGCACTGCTGGCTCCGGGCCTGGCGGCCGGCGCCGTCGGCCAGCAGCGCCTCGGACACGTACTGCCAGGTCTGCCGCGCCCGCCGGGCGGCGGAGCACAGCACCACCTCGGGCAGGTAGCCGCCGGCCCGCAGCCACTGGCCCGCGGCCGAGCTGTCGGTGCGCCCGCGCGACCGGAGGGCGCGCTCGAAATCCGGCCCGCCGGGCAGCTCGCCGGCCTTGGCATGGCGCATGACGATCAGACGCCCCGTTCGCTTCATGACGCTATGGTCGGCCAGATCCGGGCCGGGCGCAAGCGGTGGCGAGTCGCGTTCGCGGCCGGAAGCGACCCGGCGGGCGGCCGCGAGTCCGCGAGCACCGAACCGCCCACCTGGGCGTTATGCTGTCTGCCGGTCAGACCGTCGCGGAGTTGGCCGGCTCCTTCGCCTCGGTGCCGCCCGCCGCGATGCTGGTCGAGCGGCGCTTGGAGATCACGATCGCGCCGACCACGATCACGATGGCGGCGATCGCGATCGCCGGCCCGCAGGCCGAGGTGCGCGGTCACGATGCTCTGCGCGATCAGCAGCGAGACCAGGTTCATGACCTTGATCAGCGGGTTGATCGCCGGGCCCGCGGTGTCCTTGAACGGGTCGCCGACGGTGTCGCCGATGACCGTCGCGGCGTGCGCCTCCGAGCCCTTGCCGCCGTAGTTGCCGTCCTCGACGAGCTTCTTGGCGTTGTCCCAGGCGCCACCGGAGTTGGCCAGGAACACCGCCATCAGCGCGCCGGCCGCGATCGCGCCGGCCAGGAACGAGCCAAGCGGCGCGTACCCGAACGCGAAGCCGACGAAGATCGGCATCAGCACCGCCAGCAGGCCGGGCGTGGCCAGCTCGCGCAGCGAGTCCCTGGTGCAGATGTCGACCACGCGGCCGTACTCGGGCTTCTCGGTGTAGTCCATGATCCCCGGATGGTTGCGGAACTGCTCGCGCACCTCGTAGACCACCCGGCCGGCCGCCCGGCCGACCGCCATGATCAGCAAGCCGGAGAAGAAGAACACGACCGAGGCGCCGATGATGAGCCCGAACAGGTCGTTCGGCTTGTCGATGCCGAGGCTGAACGGTTCCAGCGGCGCGTCCGAGCGCGGTCTCGACCTGCGTGCGGAACGCGCCGAACAGCGCGGTCGCGGCCAGCACCGCGGTCGCGATCGCGATGCCCTTGGTGATGGCCTTGGTGGTGTTGCCCACCGCGTCCAGCTTGGTCAGCACCACGGCGGCCTCGCCCTCGACGTCGCCGGACATCTCCGCGATGCCCTGGGCGTTGTCGGAGACCGGGCCGAAGGTGTCCATCGAGACGATGACGCCGACGGTGGTCAGCAGGCCGGTGCCCGCGAGGGCCACGCAGAACAGCGACAGCGTCGCGCTGCCGGTACCGAGCAGGAACGCGAGGTAGACCGCGCCACCGATGAGCAGACGCCGAGTACACGGCCGACTCCAGGCCGACCGAGATGCCGGACAGGATGACGGTGGCCGGCGCCGGTCAGCGAGCTCTCGCCGATCTCCTTCACCGGCCGCCGGTTGGTCTCGGTGAAGTAGCCGGTCAGCAGCTGGATGGCGCTGGCCAGCACGAGGCCGATGAGCACGGCGAGGATGGCGACCAGCCGCGGGTTGCCGGTCTGGCGCGAGGATCGAGCGGTCGGTGACGCCGGTCAGCTTGGTGAACTTGTCCGGCAGGTAGACGAACGCCATGATGATGACGCCGACCAGCGAGATGATGGCCGAGGCGAAGAAGCCGCGGTTGATCGCGGTCATGCCGCTGCGGTCGTTCTTGCGGGGCGCGACCAGGAAGATGCCGAGCATCGCGGTGATGACGCCGACCGCCGGCACGATCAGCGGGAAGATCAGGCCCTGGGTGCCGAACGCGACCTTGCCGAGGATCAGCGACGCGACCAGGGTCACGGCGTACGACTCGAACAGGTCGGCCGCCATGCCGGCGCAGTCGCCGACGTTGTCGCCGACGTTGTCGGCGATCGTGGCGGCGTTGCGCGGGTCGTCCTCCGGGATGCCCTTCTCGACCTTGCCGACCAGGTCGGCGCCGACGTCGGCGGCCTTGGTGAAGATGCCGCCGCCGACCCGCATGAACATGGCCAGCAGCGCCGCGCCGAAGCCGAAGCCCTCCAGCACCTCGGACGCGTTGCGCCTTGTAGATCAGCACGACGATCGCGGCGCCGACCAGGCCCAGCCCGACCGTGAGCATGCCGACCACGCCGCCGGTGCGGAACGCGATCCGCATGGCCGGCCGCTCGCCGCCCTCCCGCGCGGCGGCCGCGACCCGGACGTTGCCGCGGACCGCGAGCCACATGCCGGTGAACCCAGTCGACGCCGAGAGCAGGGCGCCGACCAGGAAGAAGAGGGACCGGCCGACCCGGACTCCGGTGTCAATCGCGGGCAGGAAGAACAGGATGCCGAAGACCAGGATCACGAAGTAGGCGAGCGTCCTGAACTGCCGGCTCAGGTACGCGGACGCGCCCTCCTGGACCGCCTTGGCGATCTCCTGCATCTTCGCGGTGCCCTGGCTCGCGGCCAGCACGTCCCGGCGCAGCCAGAACGCCACGCCCACCGCGAGCACAGCGATCACCGCCACCACGATTACCCAGGCCTGGTTGGCGCCGGTCACGCTGACCACGCCGGCCGCCAGGGCGGGTGTGTCCCTCATCCGTCCTCCTTGACAGGGGGTTACAAGCTAAGTAGCGGGCGCGGCACTCGCAGGCCGGGCCCGTACGCGTTAGTCGCTGGACAACCAGGCCCGTCACGGGGGACGTACAGAACCGGCAACCTACGGTGCCGGGAGTCTACGCATCGCAGGTGGCCAGATGGTAAATCGGGCCCCAATCCAAGCGGTTTCGCGATGATTTCGTAACGCAAGCAGGTTCGCTTGCTGTAGCTCGTTACCGTCCGTGACGTCCTCGACTACAGGCCGCTTGAGCATGGCCTGTCGGTCAGCTAACGGACGGCTCCCGCCGACGGCCAGCTCATCCGGATGCTCGTACCGGCGGCGGTCTCGCTGATCTCGACGTCATCGGCCAGCCCGGTGATGACGGCGATGCCCAGGCCCGGCCGGGCAGCAGCCTGAGCTCTCCGGGTCTTGCCGTCCCCGGCGGGCCGGTCGCGACGCTAGGGGCGCAGTTGTCGGTGACCTCGACCTCGAACCGGTCGGCGCTGTCGGTCAGCGACAGCCGGACCGGCTCGGCCGGGCAGTGCAGCTGGTGCTCTTCGACCGCCCGCGAGCACGCCTCGCCGACCGCGAGCCGGACGACGTCCAGCAGCGACTCGTCGACCCCGCTGCGGCGGGCGACGGCCGTGGCCACCAGCCTGGCCGTCCGGACGTGCGCGGGCAGCGGGGTGAAGCTCAGCTCAACTGTCGCCATCGCCGGGAACGTCGCCTACTTCTCCGACCGCCTGGCCGCGATCGCCTCGTCCACGGTGTCGTGAATGCCGAACACCTTGGTCAGGCCCGTGATCCGGAAGATCTTCAGGATCCGCTCCTGCGTGCAGACCAGGTCGAGCGAGCCGTCGTGGGCCCGGACGCGCTTGAGGCCGCCCACCAGTACCCCGAGTCCGGTCGAGTCGAGGAACTCGACCTTCTCCATGTTGACCACCAGCTGGTAGAAGCGGCTGTTCACCAGCTCGATCAGCAGCTCGCGCAGGCGCGGCGCGGTGTAGACGTCGATCTCGCCCTCCACGTCGACGATCTCGATCCCGTCCCTGCTGTGGTGGTCCAGCTTCAGGTCCACAAATCCTCCAGCGCCCTACGGCGGTTGTCGTCCAGGCGTCGCGCGCGGGCAGGCACGAGTGCGCCCGTCGCGCATTCAACCACGCCCAGTGTCATGTCTATACCAGATCGGCGACCCAGGCACGCTGGCCCCGAGATGACACACTGGAAGCTGATGACTTCGGTAACGCCTCTTGTCCCCGGCGACCCGCAATCGCCCCCCGGCCCGGGCGACCGCCGCGAGCGGCCCGGGTCGATCCTGGCGGCCGGGGCGCGATCCGGCCGGCTCACATACCGCACGGAGCTGCCCGCCCGCGCCGGGCAGCACGCGCAAGTGGCCGGACTGGGTCGCGCCCGACCTGGTCGCCGCGCTCGCGGCCGCTGGCGTGACCGCGCCGTGGGCGCATCAGGCCGAGGCCGCACAGCTCGGCCCGTTCCGGCCGCAACGTCGTCATCTCCACCGGCACCGCGTCCGGCAAGTCCCTCGGCGTACCTGCTGTCCCGGCCCTGACGTCGGTGCTGAACGGCGGCACGCGCCCTGTATATCGCGCCGACCAGGGCGCTGGCCGCCGATCAGCTGCGCCTGGTGCAGTCGCTCGGCCTGCGCGGCGTGCGCGCGGCCGTCGTGCGACGGGGACACGCCGTGGGCCGATCGCGCCTGGGCCCGGTCGCACGCGAGCTACCTGCTGACCACGCCGGACATGCTGCATCACTCGCTGCTGCCGCAGCACGCCCGGTGGAACGGCTTCTTCCGGCGGCTGCACTACGTCATCGTCGACGAGTGCCACACCTACCGCGGCGTGTTCGGCTCGCACGTCGCGCACGTGCTGCGCCGGCTGCGCCGGATCGGCTGCCATCACAGCGCCACGACCCGGTGTTCATCCTCGCCTCGGCCACGATCAGCGAGCCGGCCTCGGCCGCGGCGCTGCTGACCGGCCGGCCCGGCGACGGCGGTGACCGAGCGACGCCGCGCCGCGCGGCCCGATGACGTTCGCGATGTGGGAGCCGCCGCTCACCGGCGGCCGCGGCGAGGCGGGCGCGCCGGTCCGCCGCACGGCGACCGCGGAGGCCGCGCAGTTGCTCGCCGACCTCGTCACCGGGGACGTGCCGCGCGCTCGCGTTCGTGCGGTCCCGGCGCGGCGCCGAGTCGGTCGCGCTGGCCGCCCGGCGGCACCTCGCCGAGGCCGGCGCGACGCTGCGCTGCGCCCACGGGTCGCCGCGTACCGGTCCGGCTACCTGCCCGAGGAGCGCCGCGCGCTCGAGGAGCGCGCTGCGCACCGGCGCGATCTCGCGCGCTCGCCGCCACCACCGCGCTCGAGCTCGGCGTCGAACGTCACCGGCCTGGACGCGGTGCTGATGGCCGGCTGGCCGGGTACCAGGGCCGCGCTGTGGCAGCAGGCCGGCCGCGCGGGCCGGGACGGCCGCGAGGCGGTCGCGGTGCTGATCGCCCGCGACGACCCGCTCGACACCTATCTCGTGCACCACCCGCAGGCGCTGCTCGGCGCGCCGGTCGAGGCGACGGTGCTGGATCCGGACAACGCCTACGTGCTCACGCCGCACCTGTGCGCGGCCGCCGCCGAGCTGCCGCTCAGCGAGCCCGACCTCGCCAGCTTCACCGAGACCGCCGGGCCGCTGGCGGCCCGGCTGGCGGCCGACGGGCTGCTGCGCTCGCGCGGCCGGGCGCTGGTACTGCACCCGGCGCGGATCCGCGGTCCGCACCGGCCTGCGCGGCACCGGCGGCGTCACCGGTCCGCATCATCGAGGAGTCCACCGGGCGGCTGGTCGGCACGATGGACGAGCCGTCGGCGCACTTCCTCGTGCACGACGGCGCGGTCTACCTGCACCAGGGCGAGATGTACCTGGTCAGCCAACCTCGACCTGGACGAGCGGGTGGCCCTGGTGGAGGTCGCCGATCCCGGCTACTCGACCGTCGCCCGCGAGCTCACCAACATCGAGGTCGCCGCGGAGCTCACCAGGGCGGACTGGGGCGAGGCCGGCGATCTGCTTCGGTGACGTCCAGGTCTGCCGGCAGGTGGTCTCCTACGCCAGGCGCAGCCTGGACACCGGCATGATCGAGGACGAGGTGGTGCTCGACCTGCCCGAGCGCAGCCTGCCGACGAAGGCGGTCTGGTGGACGATCTCGCCCGGCCAGCGCGCCGCGCCTGGCGGCTCGCGGGGTCGACCTGCCCGGCGCCGCGCACGCCGCGGAGCACGCCTCGATCGGGCATGCTGCCGCTGCTCGCCGCCTGCGACCGCTGGGACGTCGGCGGCGTGTCCGCTGACCTGCACCCGCGGACCGGGCAGCTGACCGTGTTCGTCTACGACGGGCACGAGGGCGGCGCCGGGTTCGCCGAGCGCGGCTTCGCGACCGCCAGTCACTGGCTGACCGCGACCGCCGAGGCGATCGCCAGCTGCGAGTGCGCGGCCGGGTGCCCGTCGTGCATCCAGTCACCCAAGTGCGGCAACGGCAACGAGCCGCTCTCCAAGCCGGGTGCGATTGCATTGCTGGGCTCGCTGCTGTCCGGCTGCCGATAACGCGGGACAGCTATGACCAGCCAGGAATTCCCCTGGATAAGCACAAAAGTGTCCGGACATGGGGCGACCCCCGTCGGGGGGGAGAACGGGGGTCGCCATACGGTCCGGCTCCGGGGGGGCAGAGCCGGGTCCGTTACCCAAGAAAGACTAGTTCCAATCCCGGCAAGTTACCAGTCGGTCATGCCAGCCCGCAAAGGGTTCGGGATTCATCCCCTATGCTGCACGACCGTGAGCACCCCCGTCGAGGGCAGCGGGAGAACTACTGCTGCTTTCTTTGACCTCGACAAGACGATCATCTCCAGATCCAGCACCCTCGCGTTCGCGCCGGCCTTCTACCGCCTCGGGCTCATCACCAGGTCACAGGTGTTCCGCGGCGCGTGCGCGCAGCTGACATTCCGGTTGACGGGCGCGAGTCACTACCGGATGCAGCGCATCAAAAATCAGGTGAGCGGCTTGTGTCGCGGCTGGGACGCGAGCCAGATTGCCCAGATTGTGACCGACGGCCTGGCTGAAACCATCGTGCCGCATGTGTACGCCGGGGCCCGTGAGCTGCTCGACGGCCACCTCCGCAGCGGGCACGACGTGCTCATCGCCAGCACCTCGGGCCAGGAGATCGTCGGGCCGATCGGCACGCTGCTCGGCGCCTGCGCGGTGATCGCCACCAGGCTTGAGATCGCCGAAGGCCGGTACACCGGTTCCGTCGCCTTCTACGCATACGGGCAGGCCAAGGCCGAACGGGCCCGTGAGCTCGCAGCCGAGCGCGGCTACCAGCTGGCCGACTGCTACGCCTACAGCGACTCGGTGACTGACCTGCCACTGCTGGAACTGGTCGGCCATCCGCACGTGGTCAATCCTGACCGGGCACTGCGCCGCGTCGCCACGACCCGGGGCTGGCCAGTACTGACCTTCCGCCGCACTGGCCCCGGCACCGGCAGCGTCACCAGCACTGTCAGCAGCGAAGCTTGAGCAGGCATGTAACGCGGCGTATCGATCGAGATCACGAATTGATTACGCCAGGGGGTTTCCAAGCCGCTGGAATCCCAGTAGAAAGGAGACACGGACCGCTGGTCCGGGCACGGCAGCCGGGTACCCACGCGCGACCAGCCGCGGGAGGCGTGCCGTGGCAGGCGAATTCAGCCACTGAGTGCGCCGTTGACGGAAGCGGCGCAGCGCGGAGTACGCCTACCACGGCAGTGAAAGTTGCACGCTTGGTAACCCGGACCTGACGTGAGTGCGGCGGCGCCCCTCCAAAGGGGCGCCGTTTGCTGTTCATCTGCCGCTCTGGCGTCTGCTGGTGAATTGCCACTTTTTTCAGTTTCTTGACGAATATTTTACTCAGAGTTATGACGTGGTGTCACTGCGGCAGATCCGGCGCGCCGACACGCCCGGAGCTAATTAGCGGATGCCGGCTCCGGCCGCCATTGGGTATAAGCAAGACTTTGACTTGACACATGACACAGGGAGGCTCACATGGCCGAGCCCGCGGTCAGGCGAACGTCCGCCAGCGGGACCGATCAGTCCATCGGCGATCTTGTTTCCGTGGCCGCGCGAGACATCTCGCAGCTGGTCCGGTATGAGCTGGACCTCGCGAAGATCGAACTGAAGAACGACGTCAAGCGCGTGGCCGTCGGCGGGGCGCTGCTGGTGCTGGGCGGCTGCGCGGCGTGCCTGATGCTGATGGTGCTGTGCTTCGCGTATGCCTACGGCCTCCAGGCCGCGTTTGGCCTGGCACTGTGGCAGGCGTTCCTCTGCGTCTTCGGCACGTTGCTGCTGTTCGCCGGCGCGGCGCTGTTCATCGCGTGGGTGCTGCTGCGGAAGATGACCGGCCTGAGCAAGACCCGGCGCGGCCTGAGCGAAGGCCTCTCGGTGCTGCGTCGCGGCCGCGCCGCCGGATCGCCGGCCACGGCTGCCAGTCCTGCGGCCAAGGCCGGAGCACGAGCCGGATAGCTATGACCGTCAGCGGGAACGCGTCCATCTACATCAGCGGACCCTGGTCCCACCGGTCTGTCAGCGCCAACGGCACCCGGTTTCACGTCGCCGAAAGCGGCGACGGCCCGCTCGTTCTGTTCCTGCACGGCTTCCCGGAGTTCTGGTGGACCTGGCGGCATCAGCTGCCCGCCCTGAGCCAGGCGGGCTACCGGGCGGTCGCGCCCGACCTGCGCGGCTACGGCGGCAGCGACAAGCCGCCGCGCGGCTACGACCTCATCACGGCGGCATCCGACGCGGCCGGCCTGGTCCGGTCGCTAGGCGAAGCGAACGCCGTCGTCGTCGGCCACGACTGGGGCGGCCTGATCGCCTGGACGATGGCCGCGTACTACCCCAAGGTGGTCCGCCGGCTGGCGGTCGTCTCGATGCCGCACCCGTTGCGGCTGCGGGCCGCCGTGCTGTCCGACCCGTTCGGCCAGGGCCGGAGCATCGGCTACGCGTTCGGGTTCCAGCTGCCGATGTGGCCCGAGCGCAGGCTGCTGCGCGACGGTGCGGACCGCGTCGGCCGGCTGCTGGCCGACTGGTCCGGGCCAGGCTGGCCCGACCAGGACACCGCGCGCCGGTATCAGGACGCCATGCGAGTGCCCTCGGTCGCGCACTCGTCGCTGGAGTACCACCGCTGGTACCTGCGCTCCCGGTTCCGCCCGGACGGGCTGCGGTACAACCGGGCGATGCGCAACCCGATCCAGGCGCCCACCTTGCACCTGCACGGCGCGCTCGACCGGTGCGTGCTGCCGTCCTCGGCCCGCGGCTCGGGCGTGCACGTCGAGGCGCCGTACCGGTGGCGGTTGCTGGACGGGGCCGGCCACTACCCGCACGAGGAGATGCCGGAGCGCTTCGACCTGGAGCTGCTGTCCTGGCTGGCCGACCCCGAGCCAGAACGCTAGCCGCGGGACAGTGCTACCCGACAGAACAGTGCTAGCTGAAGGAACAATGCTAGCTGAAGGAACAGTGCCGCTTGCGGGATAGGGATGCGGTCGGCCGGGCCCGGAATACCCGGCCGCGGGACGCACTCGGCCGGCCGCTGCCGCGCGGGCGCCGCGGGCGAGCCGGTTCTGCCGGACGAGATCGCCGTGACCCCGGACTGGGCCGTCGCGACCGCTCAGGACATGCTCGACCGACGGCCGCCCGTTCCACGCGCACGAGGTGCTGGAGGCCGCGTGGAAGGCCGCGCCGGACGCGCCGAGCGCGACCTGTGGCAGGGCCTGGCGCAGCTGGCGGTCGGCCTGACCCACGCCCTGCGCGGCAACGCGCGCGGCGCGGTGACGCTGCTGCGCCGCGGCGGCGCCCGGCTGGCCGGGTACGCGGGGACCAGCCCGCACGGCATCGACGTCGACGGCAGTCCGCGGCGCAGGCCACCGGGCTGGCCGGGGAGATCGAGGCGCCGGCCTGGCGGCCTGCCGGCCGGCCGGCTGCGGGTCAGCCTGACCCGCTAGCGCTGGCACTGCTCGGTCGAGACCGCGGCGGTGGATTGCTCTCCGGCCTGCACGTCGCTGGCAGATCTCGCTGGCCGTGAGCGCGTAGCCGCTGTCGGCCACCGACGTGGACGCCGCGAACACCATCCCGTAGACCTGCCCGTCGGGCGCCACTAGCGGGCCGCACCGGAGTTACCCGGCTGCACGCTGGCGTGGATCGGGAAGATCTGCCGGTGCACGCGCTCGGTCTGGTAGATGTTCGGCCCGTACGCGTCGATGCTGCTGCCGACGCTCGCCGGGTTACATCGTGAGCGGGTTGTTGAGCGGATAGCCCGCCACGATGGCGCGGCGCGCCGTAGCCGGGCGGGCCGGCGAACTGCATGACCGCGGCCCGCAGGCCGGGCACGTACAGCACCGCCACGTCCTCTGCGGGTCGTAGAAGACGACCTGACTGGCGTAGGACGCCCCGTCGGTGGCGAACACCCGCGGGCCGTCGGTCACGCCGGCGACCACGTGCGCGTTCGTCAGCACGTGCTGCGGCGAGACGACGAAGCCCGATCCCTCGATCTTCAGCGAGCACGACGGCGCGACACCCTCGATCTTGACGACGCTGCGGTCGATGATGCCGGCACCGCGCGGGTGTGCAGCACGCTCTGCTGGCCGCCGGGCAGGTCCAGACCGCCCTCGGCGCCGATCGCGCTGAAGATCGGCGAGTAGATGCCGCCGGCGTTGAGCAACCCGGCCAGCGGCGGGAACACCGGCAGGTAGAGCACCTGGTGCGGCATGACCTTGTCCACGGCGCGGAGCACCAGCGAGTCGTCGACCTGCCGCGACACCGAGGGAAACGACACCAGCGAGCCGATCAGCCAGGCCAGCAGCAGGACCGAGATCGACGTTGACCGCGGCGCCGCCGACGGAGTCGAGGAACGTCGCCGGCCCGCCCGGTCAGCCGGGACCGGACCGCTACGCCGATGCCGGAGGCCAGCAGCATCCCGGTGACCGCGGCGGCGAACACGACCAGCACGGCGATGATCGCCTGCCAGGGCGCGCTGTGCGCGAACGCACGGGAGATCGGCGGCGCGATCACGGCGCCGCCCGCGACGCCGCCGAGGAAAGCCGGCCAGGCTCAGGACCCCGATGATGAAGCCCTGCCGGTACCCGGCAACCGCGAACGCCGCGCTGAGGGTGAGCAGGATCAAGTCGAGGAAGTCGCCGGGCACGCAAATAACTTATAGTGCGCCCGGTGGTATCGAGGCATCTCTGGCGCATGCGTTACGCGCCGGTCGTCGGCCATCCGTCCGGCAGGTCAGCGAGCGGCAGATCGGTCAGCTTTCGCGGCGTCCCACGGCCGCTCCCAGCCGCCCAGGGCCAGCAGCCGGTCGAGCACCGCGGCGGTGAATCCCCACACCAGCAGGCCCGCGGCGCGGAACGCGGGTCCGCCGTGGCCGCTCGGGTACCGGATCATCAGCCGGTTCGCCGGGTCGGCCAGCTCGGCGACCGGTACGCGGCGGACGGACTCGATCTCGGCCGGGTCGCCGGGCGCCACCGGGCCCGGCGTGCGCCACCAGCCGAGCACCGGCGTGACCCGGAAGTCGCTGCGCCAGATGTACAGCTCCGGCAGCACGCCCGCGACGCGCACACTGGCCGGGTCGAGCCCGGTCTCCTCGGCGGCCTCGCGCAGCGCGGCCCGGACCGGCCCGCCGTCGGCCGGGTCGATCGCGCCGCCGGGGAAGGCCGGCTGGCCGGCGTGCTTGCGCAGGCCGGCGCTGCGCCGGATCAGCAGCAGGTCGGGGCCGTGACCGCCATCGTCGCCGAACAGGATCAGCACGGCGGCGGCCGGCCTCGCGGCCGGGCGGCCGCAGCAGCGCCGCCGGGATGTCCATCTGGCCGGCGGCGGCGCGGCGAGCCGGCCGAGCCAGCCAGGCGGCGCGCCGTCCGCGCGGTAGCCGAGGTCAAGAGAAGGGACCGGCCTTGACCAGCTTGGCCGCCTGCACCGGATCGGTCGGGCCCCTCGCCGTAGGACGGGCACAGCCGCGCTGATCGCGCAGGCACCGCAGGCCGGCTTGCGCGAGTGGCAGACGCGGCGGCCGTGCCAGATCAGCCGGTGCGACAGCATCGTCCACTCGGACTTGGGGAACAGCGCCCCGACCTCCTGCTCGACCTTGTCCGGGTCGTCCTGGGTGGTCCAGCCGAACCGGCGCGCCAGCCGGCCGAAGTGCGTGTCCACCGTGATGCCGGGGATGCCGAACGCGTTGCCGAGCACGACGTTCGCCGTCTTGCGGCCGACGCCGGGCAGCGTGACCAGGTCCTTCAGCCGCGGCGGCACCTCGCCGCCGAATCGGTCGCACAGCGCCTGACCGAGGCCGATGACGCTGGTCGTCTTGGCCCGGAAGAAGCCGGTCGACTGGATGATCTGCTCGATCTCGCCCCGGTCGGCGGCCGCGTAGTCGGCGGCCGTCCGGTACTTCGCGAACAGGATCGGCGTGACCAGGTTGACCCGCTTGTCCGTGGTCTGCGCGCTCAGGATCGTGGCCACCAGCAGCTCGAGCGGCGAGCTGAAGTCGAGCTCGCAGTGTGCGCGTCCGGGTAGAGCGCCGGTCAGCTCGCGGTTGATCTTCCGAGCACGGCGCACCAGCGCGGTCGAGGATGGCGCCGCGGCGCGAGCAGCCGCCGGGGCCGGAGAAGGGATTGCCACCGCCCTAGCCTATTCACGCCGCAGTGACTAGCCGCCGCCGATCCAGCCCCGGCGGCGGAACAGCCAGTACAGACCGCCCACCGCCAGCGACCTCGGTGCCGAGCCCGAGGATCAGGAAGGTCGGCAACGAGCCCAGCCGGTCGACCAGCCAGCGCGAAGTTCTGCCCGAAGAAGCCGGTCAGGAACGACAGCGGCAGGAAGACCGTGGCCATGATCGTGAGCTGCTTCATCACGACGTTCAGGTTGTTCGACACGATCGACAGGTAGGCGGACATGGCGTTGCTGAGCAGATCGCGGTAGCTGTCGATCATGTCGTTGATCCGGATCAGGTGGTCGTACAGGTCACGGAGGTACGGATCGCTCTCCGCGGTCATGCCGGGCAGGTTCACCATGCCGGAGACCAGCGAGGCGATCACGTCGCGCTGCGGCGCGATCAGCTTGCGCACGTGGACCAGCCAGCGCTGCATGCCGAACAGCTGAGCGAGCTGATCGTTCGTCGGCTTCGGCGAAGATCTGCTCCTGCAGGTCGTCGATGCGGTCGTCGAAGGTCGACAGGGCCGGGAAGAAGCTGTCGGACAGGCCGTGCATGATGTGGTGCAGCAGGATCAGCCGGACCGGCCGGCCGCTGTCTGGCAGGCCCGTGCTTCCGGGCAGCAGCGCATCACTGGCTAGCTCGGCGACCCTCGCCTCGATCCGCGTGCGCATCTGCTCCAGCGAGTGACAGCCGCCGTGCCGGACCGTCACCAGGAACTTCTCCGCGTAGAAGCAGTGCACCTCGGTGACGCCGAGGGTGGTGACGTCGAATTCGGCGATCGTCGCCGACATGGCCGGCGAGGCCGTAACCCACTAGGTAGACCAGGTTGCCGAAGTCCTCGATCTTGGGTCGCTGACCGAAGTCCGTCAGATCCTCGGCCGCGAGCGGGTGCAGCTCGAACGTGTCGGCTCAGCACCGTGACATCGTCGGCGCTCGGCTGCAGCACGTCCAGCCAGACCAGCGTGCCGTCCTTCAGCGCGCGCTCGCACCGCGTCCGCATCGGCCGGGACCGCTGAGCCGTCGGCCAGGAGCAGTATCCCGTTCACGGCTCGTATCCTCCCAAACCCACCAGCTCATGTCATGGCGCGGAAGGGAAAGTTTGTGCCAAATCGGCCCGCAGCCTCGGGCGACCCTGCAGCCGCGCTGGCCGTCCGGCACAGTGCTGGAGTCACGCACGGGCGCTCGAGTCAGGCGGCGCGGTTTCCCCGGCCGAGCGCCGCGGCGCGGTGCGTCAGCATGTCGGTCACGGTGCCGACCGTGTCGGACAGGCTGCCGCGCGGCCGCGGTGGCCCGCCGCGCGGCCGCCTCGGCCATCGTCATCGCCTCAGCCGCGAGCCGCTTCACCTCGGGCGAGCTGATGATGGCCTCGAAGGACTCGCGCAGTCGCTTCGCGCCGTCCTTGCCGTCTCTGCTGCCGGCCAGGTAGCCGGCCACGAAACCGAGAATCGTCTCCATGGTCCTGCCCTTACCTTCGTGGGGGTCGCTCGCCGGTGCTCACATGTCGCGCAGTTCCAGGTACCGCTTCAGATCGGGCACGGATGCCACGATGGCGGCGAGCACGGCCGCCAGTATCGCCGCCTTGGCCAGTCTGGTGATCATTGCTTCCCCTCCCTCCGGTTGCTCGCAGTGCCTGCCCGGTCAGGCGCCCGTCCAGCGGCACGACCTCGTCCGGCGCGAAGTACAGGAACCGTCCGTGGTTGCGCTGCAGGTCCGCGGCCGGATCGTCCACCGGCGTGACCGCCAGGTGCACCTGACCGTCCACGTCCTGCAGCACTGCTTCGACGATCGCCTCGCGGCCGGTCAGGAACAAGTCCTGAGCGTCGGCTCGACGGGCACCTGGCTGCATCAGCACCCGGCTGCCGCGCGCCACCCGGACGCCGCCGACCAGGACGCTAGTCGGTTTCCGGCGACACCGAGGCGTCCGAGCCCGGATCCCACCACGGCACCGAGGGCCGGTCGGTGATCTCGGGCCCGGCCAGTCGATGTCCTCGTCCCCGGCCGCGGCCGCCGGCAGCTGCACCGGGGCCGGCCAGCGCCGGCACCGGCCGGAGCCGACCGCAGGTACCGGATCGCGCCGTGCATCCGGTCCAGCATCTCCGGCGGCAGGCCGTCCAGCCGGTCCATCAGGTCGGCCGCGCGGCTGTCGGTGGCGCGCGCCTGCCGCTTCTCGGCGTCGGTCAGCGTCAGCGTGCGCAGCGTGAGGATCTCGTCGATCTCGGTGGCGTCGAAGAGGTCACCCGCGCTCTCGGCCGCGATCTCCGGGTGGTCATACAAGATCACCGGCGACGGACAGCATCGAGGTCGCGGCAGTCGCCTGCGGTCCGGCCAGCACCGGCCATGTCCCCGACGTTCTGGCAGCGCGCGATCTCCGCGGCGGCCCATTCCGGCGGATCGGTCATGGACAGGAACGTCCCGCCCGGCACGCCGATCAGCGAGTGCGCGGCGATCAGCGCGTACCGCAGGCCGTCTGACCTGGTCCGGAACTCCTCCGGCGGGGTGGTGCGGTTCTCCACCTGGAGGCGCAGCTTCAGTGCCTGATAGGGACCGGCGACCCGCTCCGCGTGCAGCCGCACGACGCCGTCGAGCCCGGCTCCACTGCCGGACCAGGCAGCCGGCCTGGCCGGCCGCGGCAGTCGGTGAGGTCCTCGACGGACTCGCCCGTGCCGAGGTGGAACTCCACGACCTGTCCTCCGCCAGCAGCGACGGAGACGCACGGCGGTGATCCGCTGCTCCCGCTCGGTCGCCTCATCCCAGCGTCGTGTACTCGGTGCCGTCCACGTACAGGGTGCCCACGTCGTGCAGCTCGCCGTTCTCCGGCGACACCGCCTGCACGGTGCGCCGCTGCAGCTGCAGGAACCGGACCAGCACCCGCACCTCGGCGTCGTCGGCGCATTCCAGCAGGCACTCGGTCTGGCTCGAGCTCGGCTCGAAGGCGTCCACGGTCGCGTAGCCCGGCGGCATCAGCACCCCGAACTGGAACCTGACCTGATTCTTCTGCGCGGACTTGTGGTACGGGTAGAGCAGGTAGCCCTCGTAGAGGATCGCGTCCGCGACCCGCCGCGCGTGCTCCAGGTGTCGGCGTTGAGTCTCATGGCGACTCCAGCGGATCGGCCGCCTCGTCCAGCAACGACAGCACGGCGGACTCCCAGGTCGGCAGCGCCCAGCGCATCTTGTACCGGAGCAGCTCGTCCATGGCGGTCGCGCTCAGCCGGATCCAGCTGCTGTTCGGGAAGTGCGCGTCGATGGCCTCGCGCCAGACGCTGACCGGCAGCCGGTAGGTCGCCTCCTTGCTCCACGGCACCTGCGTCACCGACATCCGGCCGTCGGCCAGGCTGAAGACGGTGCCGCTGAACAGCAGGAGCAGCGGCACCTCGCCCTCGTCCAGGCCGGCGAAGTACCGGGTCGCGCCGATCTCCATGTCGTAGGTCAGCGGCACCGGCAGGTCCATCTCGGTGCTGCCGGTGAACCCGGGCACCATGATCGACACGTTGATGAACTGCAGCGGCTTGAGCGTGTCCGCCCAGCGCTGGGTCTCGCCGAACAGGTCGTTCAGCCGCTCGGCCTCGTCGTCGGTGTACCGCCGCCGGGCCGGCTCGATCCGCATCTGGCAGCGCAGCGCGATCGCCTCGACCCGCTGGCCGCTGGTCTCGCTGATCCGCAGCGTCATCAGCATCTGCGGCACGACCGCGATACTTGTCGGCCCGGGCGCCGGTGCAGTCGAAGACGAGATCAGCCACGTGGTTCCCCCTGGCTGGCGGGCCTCGGCCGGAATGGCCGGGCGCGCTGCCGCACGTTCGCCAGGAACGCGGCGATGCTCGCCTTCGCTTCTGTCCCGCCATCGAAGCCGTGCCAGTTCAGCCGCATCCGGCCGGCCAGTTCATAGCAGGCGTCGATGGGAACGAGGAAGTACTCCACCCCGGTCTCAGACCGGCTGATCAGCGCCGCCTCAACATCGCGGCTCAGGCGCGCCGAGCAGCGGGTAGTCCTCGACCAGCCGGGCCCACAGCTGCAGGTCGAGGCGGCACTCAGTCGCCCCGGCCGGGCTGGGGTAGAACCCGGTGAGCTCGCCGCCCGCGCGCGAAGTGTGCAGGAAGAAGGCCAGGCCGACCGGGATCTCCAGCTCGATCCCACTGCGCCGGGGTCATCACCCGGCCGAAGTCGACCAGGTACCGGTCTGGCACCGCCCGGTAGCGGCCGTGGCTGGCGCCCTCCTGCGTGAAGAGCAGGTAGCAGGCCCGGCAGCCGCACAGCAGCGAGGCACCTTCCAGGTCGGCGATGTGCCCGTGCTCAGGCGGTACGTCGGTCCCGCACATCTCGCATCGTTCGGCCGCCCTGGCCGGCCGCTCACCCCGGCCCGGCCGCAGATCGCTGCCCGGCAGCGGCATGTTCAGCTGCGGCACATTTGTTTGCAGCGCAGGCAGCTGTCCGGCCATCCGGCTGGGCGCGTTGAGCATGCTCGCGACCAGCGGGCTGATCTCCGGCTCGGGTTCAGCCGCTCGAGGCGGCGGGGCGGCCGGCGGCCGGACGAACCGGCGCAGGCCGGTGCCTCCGGTCACGACGACACCGGTTCAGGGACGGCCACCCGGACGCCGTGGCTGTCGGCCAGCAGCGGCAGCGGATCGAGGTGCAGGGCCGGGTCGTCGACGCCCTTGCCCGCGAGCCGGGCGTTATAGCTGGTGCCGCAGCCAGGACAGGTGAGAATCTCCCGGTCCAGGCGTCCCTCGGCCAGCGACAAACCGCAGGAGGCACACGCATCGCGATAGGCGTACAGGGTCCCCCGCACCGAGCACAGGAGTACAGCGACGCCATCGGCCAGGGCCGACGACTGGCTTCGAACTCGGCGGCCCGACGTTCGGCAGCTGCACCCACTCGACCCCGTTCCCGGCCTGAGCCGGGAGGTCGTCGGGTCGCTTGCCAATCTGCAGCAAGCCCGGCTCCGGGGTGACGGTCATGCCTTCTACCTTCACCTCGGTGACCTCGGGCGCGGCCTCCTGCACCGCGCCCGTGATCGCCAGCTCCACCGTCACGGTGGACGACGGGCAGCCATGACAGCTGCCTTCGAGCTTGAGCCGGGCCACGCCCGCATCGTCCACGCCGAGGTACTCGACGCCGCCCGCGTGCGAGCCGAGGTACGGCCGGACCCGGTCGAGCGCGCGCTGGATCCGCGCGTCGACGTCCAGCGGATGCAGCCCGTGCAGCAGCAGCAGGCTCTCCACCAGCGGGTCCTCGGCCAGCGCGTCGATCATGGCGGCGCCGCCAGGCTGGTCGGCCAGCAGGTTCATGATCTGCCCGAGGCCGTCGCCGTACATGCCGACCAGGAGCCCGACCAGCTCCTCCGCGGCGTCGGCCGCCGGGCCGAACCCGCCGGACTTCAGCGCGTCGAGCAGTTCCTCAACCCGTGCGCCCACCCTTTGAACGTCCTGCATCCCGCCCTGTGCCTCCCGCTCACTCTGCTTCCCGCTCAGCCCTCGGGCCGCCGCTAGGCGCCGCGGCCCTCCGGCTCGCTCGAACTAGGTGGACAGGATCGCGGCCATCGGTGAGTGCACCTTCTGCAGCGACTTGCCGTTGCCCATGTACATGTGCACACCGCACGGCAGGCACGGGTCGAAGCTGCGCACCGTGCGCATGATGTCGATGCCCTTGAACCGGTCCGGCGGGTTCTCCTCGAAGATCGGCGTGTTCTGCACCGCGTCCTCGTACGGGCCGGGCGTGCCGAAGCTGTCACGGACGCTCGCGTTCCACGGCGTCGGCGGGTACGGGTGGTAGTTCGCGATCTTCCCGCCCCTGATGACCATGTGGTGCGACAGCACGCCGCGCACGGCCTCGGTGAACCCGCAGCTGATCGCCTCGTCCGGGACGCTGAACGGCTCCCAGGTCTTGGTGTGCCCGGCCCGCAGCTCCGCGAGCGCCTTCTCCATGAAGTGCAGCGCGCAGGCGGCGGCGTACGCCTGGAAGTAGGTCCTGGCCCGGTCCCGCTCGATCGCGTTCGACAGCGGTGCGCCGTTCTTGTCCGTCGGGATCTTCCACTCGAACGTGACCTCGGGCTTGGTGACGGTCCGCGGCAGGTTGATCAGGACGCTGTTGCCGGTGGCCTTGACGTAGCCGAAGTCGACCAGGCCGCCCTGCGCGGTCGCCCACAGCCGGGCGATCGGGCCGCCGCCGGTGTCCGCGGCGAGGTGGTTCTCGCCGTCGAACCAGCGCGGCGACATGACCCAGCTGTACTTGTCGCCGAAGTCCCGCTTCGCTGGCCTGGGGATCGTGTGCTGGTTCCACGGGTGCCTGCGGTCGACCGGGTTGCCCAGCGGGTCGCGGGTCACGAACATCTCCTGGTCCTCCCAGTCCTCGTAGTACGAGGAGCCGAGCAGGATCCGGATGCCGAGGTTGATCTCGACCAGGTCGTTCGTGAGCAGCTGCCCGTCCCGGATGACGCCGGGGGTGACGAACATCTTCCGGCCCCAGTTCGTCATGTGGTCGTACCGGAAGTCACAGTGCTCGGGGTCGTTCAGGCTGCCCCAGCAGACCATGTCCGCGCGGCGGCGGCCGACCTCTTCATAGCCTGGCAACGCCTCGTAGAAGAAGTCGAAAAGGTCATCGTGCATGGGCACGACGCGCTTCATGAATTCGACGTAGCGCATCAGCCGGGTCAGGTAGTCGGTGAACAGCTGCACGGTCGGGGTCGTGCCCACGCCGCCCGGGTACAGCGTCGACGGGTGCACGTGCCGGCCTTCCATCAGGCAGAACATCTCCCTGGTGGAGCGGGAGACCTGCAGCGCCTCGCGGTAGAACTCGCCTTCCAGCGGGTTCAGCGAGCGCATGATGTCGCCGATGAACTTGTAGCCGTGGTCGGCCGCGTGCGGCGCCTCGGTGCGGTTCGCCAGCTCGAGCACGCCCGGGTTGGTCTCGCCGACCATCCGCGCGCAGAAGTCCACGCCGACCAGGTTCTCCTGGAAGATGTTGTGGTCGAACATGTACTCCGCGGCCTCGCCGAGGTTGATGATCCACTCGCCGAGGTGCGGCGGACGGACCCCGTAGGCCATGTTCTGGTTGTAGACCGAGCAGGTCGCGTGGTTGTCACCGCAGATGCCGCAGATGCGGCTCGTGATGAAGTGCGCGTCCCGCGGGTCCTTGCCCTTCATGAAGATGCTGTAGCCGCGGAAGATCGAGGACGTGCTGTGGCACTCCACGACCCGCTTCTGCTTGAAGTCGATCTTCGTGTAGATGCCCAGGCTGCCGACGATTCTGGTGATCGGGTCCCAGGCCATCTCGACGAGGCCGGTATCTTCAACCGCTGTCATCTCAGGGTTCTCGCTTCCTCGCGTCGTCGGGCTCGGTCACCAGGTCTTCTTGTAGCCGGTCAGCAGCTCGTCGCTCTTCTTCCGCCACTTCGGCTCCTCGTCCGCGGTCTTGGCGGTGAAGCCGCGCAGCGTGCGGATGACGGTCCCGTACAGGCTGCTGGCCGCGGTCGACACGCGCGCGCCCGGCGGCTCGTCCATGAACGGCATGAACTTGTCCGGGAAGCCGGGCATCGTGCACGCGATGCAGATGCCGCCGACGTTCGGGCAGCCGCCGACTCCGTTGATCCAGCCGCGCTTGGGCACGTTGCACTTCACGACCGGTCCCCAGCAGCCGAGCTTGACCAGGCACTTGGGCGAGCCGTACTCGCTGGCGAAGTCGCCCTGCTCGTAGTAGCCGGCCCGGTCGCAGCCCTCGTGCACGGTGGCGCCGAACAGCCAGGTCGGCCGCAGCGCCTCGTCCAGCGGGATCATCGGCGCCGACGCCGGCAAGCTGGTAGAGCAGGTAGAGGATGGTCTCGGACAGGTTGTCCGGGTGGATCGGGCAGCCGGGCACGCAGACGATCGGCAGCCCGGCCTTGGACCGCCAGTCCCAGCCGAGGTAGTCGGGCACGCCCATCGCGCCGGTCGGGTTGCCCGCCATCGCGTGGATGCCGCCGTAGGTGGCGCAGGTGCCGACCGCCAGGATCGCGGTCGCCTTCGGGGCCAGCCGGTCGAGCCACTCGCTGGTCGTCATCGGCTGGCCGGTGGCCGGGTTGTTGCCGAAGCCGCACCAGTAGCCCTCGGCCTTGATCGCCTCGTTCGGGATCGAGCCCTCGACCACGAGCACGAACGGCTCGAGTTCGCCGCGGTCGGCCTTGTGCCACCACTCGATGAAGTTGTCGGCCCCGGTCTCCGGCCCGCACTCGAAGTCGATCAGCGGCCAGTGCACCGCGACCTTCGGCAGGCCCGGCAGCGCGCCGAGCGCGATCTCCTCGATGCTCGGCTGGGTCGCCGCCGTCAGCGCGACGGAGTCACCGTCGCAGCTCAGCCCGCCGTTCATCCAGAGGATGTGGACCGGCGACTCCTCGGTGTCAGCCTGCGACACCGCGTCTGTCTGTGTGGCCATCGCGAGGCCACCTCCTCGCTTGTGGATCGGCTGGATGCCGGGCGGTTGCTCCCCGGTGAGCTGTGGCGTGGATGGGCGGTCCCGGTGGCACCGGCTACGCGGCGGCAGATAAGGCGCCGGAGCGCTGCCTGGCCGTCGGCCCGTGGCCTGGCGGGCGGTGTGCACGACGCCCAGGACGGCGAGGATGCGCCGACGCATTCGCTCAACACGCACCTCGCCTTCAGTGATGCGCAGACGGAGGCAATGCTAGACCTGGCCGCCTAGCGCCGACAAGGATTAGCGGACACTTCACCGGACAGAAATGTCTAGTCGGAGGGCGTCAATGCCGCGCAATACCGGCCATTAGCTGCGATCTCAGGACCAGCCATTTCTGACCGTGGGCCTGCTCTGCTCCGGTCCGGGCACAACTGCCCCGGGGTCGCCTGAATCTTGCCCTCGGGCTTTCCGCGCAACGGTCGCAGCACGTACATTGACTACGGAGCCCCGCCGTGCCGCGCGCTGGGGGACGGGCCAGAGGGAGACTGAGTCGGTGGCGGAGCCAAGCTTCGGACCCGCGGGTAGCCCGATCGAGGTCGTGCCTGTCGTCGTGCTATCCCAGGTGTTCACGGCGCGCCCGTCTTCGATCCCGGAGATCCGCGATTTCGTCCGGCGGTGCCTCGCCGAGTCCCCGCTGACCGAGGAAGGCACCCGCGAAGTCGGCGAGACTGTCTTCCGCGCGCTGCTCGACGCGGCCGGTCCTGACGGCTCGATCCAGGTGGCGTTCCGCATCTTCCCCGAGCACGTCGAGGTCGACGTTCTGCACTCTGACCAGGTCATACAGTCGCCCGTTCATGCCCGGACCGCCGACCGCGTTACGCTCGCTCCGCGTCCGCTGAGCCGCCAGCCAGGTCGCCGCTGGCTGCCACCCGCCGGCGCGCCACAGCCCGGCGCACCGCCGGAGCCGCTGCGCTCGGTGCCGACCGCGGCCGACCGCCCGTCCGGCCCGCGCTCGATCATTCCCGGCGGTCAGGGCGCATCGACATTCGCCGACTGGATGCAGGACGTGCTGCGCACGCAGGGCCTGACCCAGGAGGCGGCGGCCCGCCAGCTCGGCGTCTCGGTAAAGACAGTCAGCCGCTGGGTCGGCGGCGCCACCGAGCCGCGAATGCGTGATTTGCGCCGTATTCAGGAAGTCTTCGGCGAGGTCCCGCTTCCGTAGCGCCGTTCGCGCTGCCCTTTGGGGGGTTCTGCCCCTTCTCGCGCAATTGCGTGGGGCAATTCCGTAAATTGGCCGGTCCTGTCTAGTCGGATCACTGGACGCGCCCCCACTTGTGTCCTACCGTTCTGCTATGGCGATTCAAGCGGGACGCCACCAGTTCGGAATGGACAAAGGCCGGATCACATTACGGACCTTTCGCGACGGACTGGCAGCCCAGGCTGGCCACGACCTGACCATCGACGCTAGCGCGCTGGTCAGCCGAGCTCGTGGTGACTGACGACCTGGCGCCCGCGAGCCTGACCGTCACCGCCGATCTCGGCTCGCTCGTCGTCCGGGAGGGCACCGGCGGTCTGAAGCCGCTGACCGACCGGGACAAGCGGGAGATCGGCGGTTACGGCCAGAAAGGTGCTGAGCACCGACCGGTTCCCGCAGGCAGTCTTCACCGCGACGGCGTTCCAGCCAGCCCCGGACACAACTGACCGGTCGAGCCGTCGACGGACGCGTCCGGGACGGTGCGCGGCACGTTAGAGCTGGCCGGGCAGTCGGCACCGATGGAGCTGCGGGTGCAGCCCGCGGGCTCGGGCCGGTACCAGGCGACCACGACGATCAGGCAGACCGACTTCGGCATCAAGCCGTACTCCGGCTTCCTCGGCGCGCTCAAGGTGCAGGGACACCGTCGACGTCGAGGTCGAGGTTGACCTGTCCGGTGCGCGGAGGACCGGGAGAGTGCGGCATGACCGTGCCCGCGCCGCGCGACCCGTCAGGGGCCAGCCCCGAAGACGACGGCCTGGTCGCGCGCCTGTTCCAGCGGCGCGAGCAGCCCGTCCGCGAGTTCGCCGAGCAGGCGGGCGAGGTAGCTGCCGCCTGCCATCAGATGGCGCTGCGGTTCCACCAGGGCGGCAAGCTGGTGGTGTTCGGCATCGGCGGGCCGAGCACCGACGCGCAGCACGTCGCCGTCGAGTTCGTGCACCCGGTCATCGTGGGCAAGCGCGCGCTGCCCGCCATCGCACTCACCTCGGACGTCGCGACGGTCACCGGGCATCGCCGCGCGGTCCGGGATGGCGGCCGATCTTCGCCCATCAGCTGCGCTACCTGGCCCAGCCCGCCGACATCGCGCTCGGCATCTCCGCCGACGGCAACTGCGCCAGCGTGCTGTCCGGCCTGCTGACCGCCCGCGAGCTCGGCCTGCTGACGATCGCGCTCGTCGGCGGCGACGGCGGCGCCATCGCCGCGTCCCCGGCCGTCGACCATCTGCTCGTCACCCGGTCGGCCGACCCGCGGGTGGTCAAGGAGATGCACGTGACCTGCTACCACGTCCTGTGGGAACTTGTGCATGTGTTCTTCGAGCAGCCCGGCGTGCTCGGACCCCGGGGTGGTGGCGTGAGCGTTCCCGAATGTCACGGCGAGGTCTGCATCACCTGCTCCGACACCGCCGTCCAGGTGCGGATCGTCGAGCTGCGCGGCCGACGCGATGGCCGTGGTCGACACCGGCGTCGGGCCAGGAGGAGGTCAGCGTCGCGCTGGTCACCGCTGCGGTGGGGGACACGATCCTGGTGCACGCCGGCGAGGCGATCGCGGTGGTGCCGGCATGACACCGCCAGACCGCGGGCAACGGCCAGGCCTGCGGCCGGCTCGATCGAGGCGCTCTACCCGTTCCTGTATTCGGGTACGACAGATGTGTCCGCGGTCCTCGAGCAGGTCCGCCAGTCCACCGTCGCGAAGGCCGACGAGATACTCGAGCTGCGGCAGGCGGTGCTGACCGCCGACGGTCGAGCGGCTGATGGCCTGCGGGCGGGACATGGCGGCCAGGTTCGCGGCCGGCGGCAAGCTGCTGGCCTTCGGCAACGGCGGCAGCGCGACCGACGCGCAGCAGCTGGCGACCATGTTCCTGGCGCCGACCCCGGCGGACTCGGCGAACTCGGCCCGCGGACTCGAGCAGCGCGGCCAGCCGCTGCCGGCCCTGAGCCTCGCCACCGACGCCTCGGTCCTGACGGCGCTGAGCAACGACATCGGCGTGGACGTCGTCTTCGCCCGCCAGATCGCGGCGTTCGGCACCAAGCACGACATCGCGGTCGGGCTGTCCACCAGCGGCAACTCGGAGAACCTGCTGCGCGCGTTCGACGAGGCGAGCAGGCGCGGGCTGCTGACGATCGGGATCGCCGGCTACTCCGGCGGCAAGATGGCCGAGCTGGACAGCATCGACTACCTGTTCGTCGCGCCCGTCCGCGTCCGTGCACCGGATCCAGGAAGCGCAGACCACGATCTACGACGTGCTCTGGGAGCTGTGCCAGGAGGCGCTGCGCGGGCCTGAGGGAGCACAGCCATGAGCGGCCGGCTGCTGATCGCCGGTGTCGGCAACATCTTCCTGGGCGACGACGGGTTCGGCGTCGAGGTCGCCAGCCGTCTGGCGACCGCCGACCTGCCGGACTGGGCACACGTCGTCGATTACGGGATCCGCGGCATGCACCTGGCCTATGACCTGGCCAACGGCTACGACTCCATGATCCTCATCGACGCGACCGCCCGCGGCGGCGAGCCAGGCACGATCTACGTGATCGAGCCGGACCTGCACGGCTGTCCCGGAGGAGGGGACAGCCGACCCGGAGGCAGCGGCGAATCCGCTGTTCAACGCGCACGGCATGCAGCCCGACGTGGTCTTCGGCATGCTCGGCATGCTCGGACGCGGGCGCCCGCGAGGTGCTCGTCGTCGGCTGCGAGCCCGCCAGCCTCGACTACGGGATCGGGCTCAGCGAGCCGGTCGCCGCGGCGGTCGACGAGGCCGTCCGCGTCGTGCTCGAGCTCGTCGCCCGTGCCGCCGCGTCCGGCGAGGGACATCACCTAGTCGCGAAGGAGTGAGTCGCATGTGCCTCGGAATTCCCGGTGAGGTGATCGAGATCCTCGCCGACCAGCCCGACCTGGCCAGGGTCGACGTCAGCGGCGTCCGCCGCGTCATTAACATCGGGCTGCTCGAGGACGAGACCGTCGCGCCCGGTGACTGGGTGCTGATCCACGTCGGGTTCGCGCTCTCGAAGATCGACGAGGCGGAGGCCGCGGCGGCCCTCCAGTTTCTGGAGGGCATCGGCCAGGCCTACGAGGACGAGCTCGCCGCGCTCGCCGAGTCGCGGATCGAGTAGGAGGCGCCGGTCATGCGATTCGTCGATGAGTTCAGGGACGCCGACAAGGCGCACGCGCTCGCGGCCAAGATCGCCAGCCTGTGCGAGCCGGGCCGGCAGTACAAGCTGATGGAGGTGTGCGGCGGCCACACGCACACCATCTACAAGCACGGCCTCGAGGACTACCTGCCCGAGCAGGTCACGCTCGTGCACGGCCCCGGCTGCCCGGTGTGCGTGATCCCGATGGGCCGGGTGGACGACGCGATGGCGCTGGCCGGCGAGCCCGACGTGATCATGACGTCGTTCGGCGACATGATGCGGGTGCCGGGCAGCAACGGCTCGTTCTTCGACGCCAAGGCGCGCGGCACCGACATCCGGATGGTCTACTCGCCGCTCGACTCGCTGAAGATCGCCCGGCAGAACCCGGACAAGCGAGTCATCTTCATGGCGATCGGGTTCGAGACCACGGCGCCGTCCACGGCGATGACGGTGCTGCGCGCGGCCGCCGAGGGCCTGCCGAACTTCTCCGTGTTCTGCAACCACGTCACGATCATCCCGGCGATCAAGGCGATCCTCGACTCGCCCGACCTGCGGCTCGACGGCTTCATCGGCCCCGGCCACGTGTCGACGGTGATCGGCTGCCGGCCGTACGAGTTCATCGCCCGCGACTACGGCAAGCCGGTCGTGGTGGCGGGCTTCGAGCCGCTGGACATCCTGCAGTCGATCTACATGCTGATGCTGCAGCTGGCCGAGGGCCGGTCCGAGGTCGAGAACCAGTACGCCCGGGTGGTGCCCTGGGACGGGAACGTGGTCGCGCTGCGCGCGATCGGGCAGACGATGGAGCTGCGGCCGTACTTCGAGTGGCGCGGCCTCGGCTTCATCTCGCACTCGGCGCTGAAGCTGCGCGGCGGACTACGCCCAGTTCGACGCCGAGACTGCTGTACTCGGTGCCCGGCGTCCGGGTCGCCGACCCGAAGGCGTGCCAGTGCGGCGAGGTGCTCAAGGGCGTGCTCAAGCCGTGGGAGTGCAAGGTCTTCGGCACCGCCTGCACGCCGGAGACGCCGATCGGCACCTGCATGGTGTCGCCCGAGGGCGCCTGCGCCGCGTACTACAACTACGGCCGGCTCACCAGGACCCGGGTCAAGGAAGCGAGTACCTCATGAGCGCGGGCACCGGACGACACGGCGGGCTCGTCCGCGGCTGGGTCGCCCCCACCGCCAGCGCCACCGCCGGGTGGGTCGAGGAGGCGCTGCGGACGCATGAGGAGGCACAGCGGGAGCACGAGCAGCAGACGGCCGGGACGCGCTTCGAGCACCACGGCTCGCCGCAGCCGCTGCCCGGCACGGTGCGCGAGGAGACTGGTGCTTGAGCGGATCGACCGGGCCCGCCGGGCCAGGCCGCGGGTCAAGGAAGAACGCATCATCATGTCGCACGGCGCGGGCGGCAAGGCCACCCACACGCTGATCGAGGCGGTCTTCCTGGACGCGTTCCGCAACCCGCTGCTCGAGCCGCTGGAGGACGCCGCCCGGCTGCACGTGAACGGGGCCACGGTCGCGCTGACCACCGACTCGTACGTCGTCTCGCCGCTGTTCTTCCCCGGCGGTGACATCGGCGACCTGGCCGTGAACGGCACGGTCAATGACTTGTCCATGGCCGGGGCCGTGCCGCTGTACCTGTCCGCCGGCTTCATCCTCGAAGAGGGCTTTCCCGTCGCCGACCTGCAGCGCATCGTCGCGTCGATGCAGGCGGCGGCGCAGCGGGCCGGCGTGCAGGTCGTCACCGGCGACACCAAGGTGGTGGAGAAGGGCAAGGCCGACGGCTGCTACATCAACACCGCGGGCGTCGGCGTCATCGAGCACGAGGGCAGCCTCGGCGTCGCGCAGGCCAGGCCGGGCGACACGATCCTGGTGTCCGGTCCGATCGGCGACCACGGCGTCACGATCATGCTGGCCGGGGTGAGCTGGACATCGAGGCCGACATCGAGTCCGACACCGCGCCGCTGAACAGCCTGGTGGCCGACCTGCTGGCGGCCACTCCCGGTGTCCGGGCGCTGCGAGACGCGACCCGCGGCGGCGTGGCCACCATCCTGAACGAGATCGCGACCGCGGCCGGTGTCGGCGTGCTCGTGACCGAGGACGACATACCGGTCCGGCCGGAGGTGCGCGGCGCGTCTGAGCTGCTCGGCATCGACCCGATGTACGTCGCCTGCGAGGGCCGGCTGGTGGCGGTCGTGGACAGCGCGAGCGCGGATCACGGCGCTGGCCGCCCTGCGCGCGCACCCGCAGGGTGCCGACGCCGCCGTCATCGGCCAGGTGACGGCCGAGCCGCAGGGAGTCGTCCAGCTGAAGACCGCGTTCGGCGGCACGCGGATCGTGGACCTGCTGGTCGGCGATCCGCTACCGAGGATCTGCTGAGTCGCACACCTATCGAGCCGGAGACGAAAGCGAGCCAGCTAGTGCATGAGCTAGCCATCACCGAGGGCCTGGTAGACGCCGTGATGCGAGCGCCTGCCCGGGGCCAAGGTCACATGTGTCCGGCTGGAGATAGGCGCGCTATCCGGCGTGGTGGCCGACTCGCTCCGGTTCTGCTTTGACCTCGTCACCGAGGGAACCAACCTGGAGGGCGCGGCGCTGGAGATCAACCAGCCGCCTGCGATGTGCCACTGCCGGGTGTGCGGTCAGGATTTCGAGCCCGACAGTCCGATAGCCCTGTGCCCCTGCGGCAGCGTCGAGGTCACAGTGCTCACCGGTCAGGACCTGAAAATTACGTCAGTGCAGGTGGCATAGATATGTGCGGATCATGTGGCTGCGGTTCTGGCGCAGTTGTGACATTGCTGGCGGACCGGTCGGTGCCGGCCTGGATGGGCGGTCCCGGGCACCGGCTGCACCGCGGCGCCCGGCTGCATCCTCCGCATACCCATGACGAGCAACGCGGCGGCCACGTGCTGACCGACGCGGGTTACGCGCTCGCCGACTTCGCGCACGATCATGACCACGACCACGACCACGACCACGGCGATCACGATCACGATCACGTGTACGTGATGGACCTGCCCGAGGGCGGCCGGACGGTCGAACTCCAGCAGAAGGTGCTGGCGAAGAACGACGACCTGGCCGAGCGCAACCGGGAGTGGCTGCGTGACCGGGGCATCCTCGCCATCAACCTGATGAGCTCGCCCGGCTCGGGCAAGACGACGCTGCTGGAGCGGACCACCGTGGACCTGGCGGGCCGGATGATGCTGTCGGTCATCGAGGGCGACCAGGAGACGGCGCTGGACGCGCGGCGCATCCAGGCCGCGGGCAGCCGGGTCGTCCAGATCAACACCGGCGTCGGCTGTCACCTGGACGCGGACATGGTCGCCCAGGGGCTGCGCGGCCTGGACCCGCCGAGCGGCTCGATCGTGGTGATCGAGAACGTCGGCAACCTCGTCTGCCCGGCCCTGTTCGACCTCGGCGAAGAAGCCCGCGTCGTGCTCGCGTCGGTCACCGAGGGCGCGGACAAGCCGCTGAAGTACCCGCACATGTTCCGCCAGGCTGACCTCGTCCTGCTGAACAAGACCGACCTGCTGCCGTACGTCGACTTCGACCTCAAGCAGTACATGACGGACCTGCGGGTGGCGGCGCCTGAGGCGCTGCTGCTGCAGATCTCGGCGACGACTGGCGACGGCGTCCAGGCCTGGTACGACTGGCTGCGACGGCGCATCCCCCCGCCGCACGACTGACGGCCGCGCTGAGAGCTTGGGCTGGAGCGGCCCGTGTCAGGCCGCGTGCCTAGAGCAGGCCCAGCCGGTCTCGGGCGCCGCCACCACGGCCTGACCCAGGCTGATGCCGCCGTCGTTGCACGGCACCCGGCTGTGCGTGAGCACGGTGAAGCCGGCGCGCCTGCAGCAGCCGCACGACGGCGGACGTGAGCAGCACGTTCTGGAAGACGCCGCCGGACAGCGCGACGGTCGCCAGCGCCGTGCTCCGCCCGCAGCGCGCACGCAGGCCGCCACGGATCGCGTCCGCGACGCCGTAGGTGGAAGCGGGCCGCGATCACCTCTCGGCTCGGTCCCGGCGGCAGGTCGTCCGCGGCCGCCCGGATCAGGTCGGCGCCGCGCACCCGCAGCATCCCCGGCCCGCCCGCCGGGCCGGTCCGGACCGGCTCAGCGTCGCCGGGTAGCCCGCGCCCTCGGCCGGGTCGGCCAGCTGCTCGAGCTCGATCGCGGCCTGACCCTCGTAGTGAATCGCGTCGCGCACGCCGAGCAGCGCGGCCGCCGCGTCGAACAGCCGGCCGGCGCTGGAGGTCAGCGGCGCGTTGATGCCGCGCGCGGCCATCGGCGGTGACGGCGTCCCAGGCCTGCTCGTTCCGCTGCCGCACCGCCAGCCCGGCCGGGACGCCGTCCGGGTAGCGAGGCGTCCAGGTAGACGGCGGCCATCCGCCACGGCTGCCGGATCGCGGCCGCGCCGCCGGGCATCGGCACCGGCTCCAGGGTCGCCCGCCCGGCGCGAATCCGGCCAGGTCCGCGATGAGGAACTCGCCGCCCCAGATCGTGCCGTCCGGCCCGTAGCCGGTGCCGTCGAACGCGACGCCGATCACCGGCCCGTCTTCGTCGTTGTCGGCCAGGCAGGACGCGATGTGCGCGTGATGGTGCTGCACGCCGACCAGCTCGAGGCTCGCCGTTCGGCCCCGGTCAGGTCGAGCGCGTACTTCGTGGACAGGTAGTCGGGGTGCAGGTCGTGGGCGACGATCTGCGGCTCGATGTCGAACAGCCGGCGGAAGTGCTCGATGCCCGCTGGTGAACGACTGCAGCGTCTCCGCGTTCTCCAGGTCGCCGATGTGCTGGGAGAGGAACGCCCGGTCGCCCTCCGCCAGGCAGAACGTGCTCTTGAGCTCGGCGCCGCAGGCGAGTACCGGCCGCGGCACCGGGTGCCGGAGCCGGAGCGGCTCGGGCGCGTAGCCGCGGGCCCGGCGCAGCACCGCCGGACGGCCGTCGCTGACGCGGACGACCGAGTCGTCGGTCCGGATGTGAATCTCGCGGTCGTGCAGGAGGAACGCGTCGGCGATGCCGGCCAGCCGCGCCAGCGCGTCCGCGTCCCGGTACGCGATCGGCTCGTCCGAGACGTTGCCGCTGGTCGACCACGACCGGCCGCCGGCCAGCGCCCGAGCAGCAGGTGATGCAGCGGGGTGTACGGCAGCATGAGGCCGAGGTGCGGAGTTTCCGGGCGCCACCGACGGCCGCGATCCGGCCGGGCGCCGCGGCGCGCCGCGGGCTCAGCACGATAGGCCGGCGGATGCTGGTCAGCAGCTGCTGCCCGGCCTCGTCCAGGTCGCACAGCTCCTGGCCATCGCGAGGTCCGTCACCATCACCGCGAACGGCTTGTCCTCGCGGTGCTTGCGCGCCCGCAAGCGCGGCCGCCGCGCTCGTCCTGACCGGCGTCGACGGCGAGGTGGTAGCCGCCGAGGCCCTTGACGGCGACGACGTGCCCGGCCTGCAGCAATGCGGCGGCCGCGGCGATCGGGTCATCGGTACCGGATAGCGCTGTTCCGTCGCCATGCACGAGCCGCAGCCGCGGTCCGCAGGCCGGGCAGCAGACTGGCTGCGCGTGGAACCGGCGGTCGGCCGGGTCGTGGTATTCGGCCGCGCACTGCGCGCACATCGCGAAGCCGCTCATCGTCGTCAGCGGCCGGTCGTAGGGCACGTCGCGCACGATCGTGAACCGCGGCCCGCAGTTGGTGCAGTTGATGAACGGGTAACCGTACCGGCGGTCGGCCGGGTCGGCCAGTTCGCGCAGGCAGTCGTCGCAGGTCGCGCTGTCCGCCGAGACGAGCGCGTGCCGCTGTCCGCCCGCCTGGCTCGGGCGCGATCGTGAATCCGGCCGAGCCCGGCGGGCCGCATGCTCGCGGTGCGTCACCCGATCGATCCGGGCCAGCGGCGGCGCCTGCTGCTCCAGCAGGAGCAGGAACTTCGCGACCGCCTCCGGCTTCGCCCTCGATCTCGGCGAACACGCCGTCGACGTCGTTGCCGACGAGGCCGGACAGGCCCAGGCTCGGTCGCGAGCCCGTACACGAACGGCCGGAAGCCGACGCCCTGGACCACGCCTCGTACCCGGACCGCGGTCCGGACGACGCGCTCGCTCACCCCTCCAGTGTGACTGCCCGCACCTCCGAACGCAGGCGAGCATCCCACGATCGGGTGCGTTGGCGACGCGGGCGCCGATCGCCGGGACGGTCAGGTCCGCGTCGAGCCCGGACGAGCTACCCCGGGGGATGCGCCTTAGGCTGGCCAGTCCCAGTGCGGCACAGCGCGGATCGGGTGCAGGTCAGCATCGGACTCAGCCCGCGAGTTCTGCTGGGCGACACGAGCCCCGAATTCGACGTGCTCGCGCACCGCCTGCCGAAACCGGCCGTCCGCTGGGAGCCCGGCCTCATCCAGGGCCTCGAGGTAGACCGCGACGAAGCGGTCGCGCTCGGCGTCGGTGATCTTCAGATGCCGATGTACATCGATGATGTATTGGAACCCGAGTCGGCTCGTGAACCGGTCCGGGCCGCCGAACGATTCCGCGGTAAACCAGGTCAGATGCTCGACGTGGGTCGGCACTCGATCAGGGAATAGCCGTCTCAGCACTGGATCGGCAAGCGCCTTTTCGTAGAAACATTCTTCGAGACGATGCAGGCCGTCGTCGCCGCCGGCGTGTTCGTAGAGGCTTTCTGTCACTTCAGTCCCAGCCCTCCTGCCCGCCGCTCGCCTCCTACCGGAGGCCGGCGAACAGGTCAGTCTCCGGCAGCGGCGCGCCGCTGGTGTCGGTGACCCGCACGAACGACTCGAACCCGAACGCCTCCTCGGCGATCTCCGGCGGGATCTTGCTGAACCAGCTGTCCTGGATCTGGCTGGCGTGCGCCATCAGGGCCTCGCGCTTGCGCTCCAGCACCGGCCGGATGTCGACCGACGTGGTGATCCGGGCCTCTGCCTCGGCCATCTTGCGCTGCTCTTCCTCGGTCGGCTGCCCCCGGTCCGGCATCTCGACGCCCGCCTCGCGCAGCGCCTCCCAGATCTTGCGCCACGAGCTCGGCCGCATCGCGGTCTCGTAGAACTTGGCGGGCGTGCCGGACTTAGCGACCGCCGCGGCCGCCGCGCGGGCCGCGTGCACGTGATCGGGGTGCTGGTACATGCCCTCGGGGTCGTAGGAGATGACGATCTGCGGCCGGTATTGCTGGATCAGGCCGGCGATCCGGCCGGAGACCTCGTCCAGCGGCACGTTGCAGAACGCGTTCGGGCGGTCCTTGTACTCCCAGTCCGGCATGCCCGAGTCGTGGTAACCGAGCAGCTCCAGGTGGCTGACGCCCAGGATCTTGCAGGACTGGCGCAGCTCGGCCAGCCGGAGCTGGGCTACCGCCTGCTCGTCGTGCCCGTTGTCGCCGGGCTTGACCTGGCCAGGGGCGTCACCGAACTCCCCGTTCGTGCACGTGACGACGATGGTCTGGACGCCCTGGTCGGAGTAGTACGCCAGCACGCCGCCGGTGCTCGACGCCTCGTCGTCGGGGTGAGCGTGGACGGCCATCAGGGTGAGATTCTCTGCCATGATCCCAGCCTGCCTCATCGGGCCGCGCGGCGCACATCCGCCCCGGCCGTGCTATCCAGGCAAGATGCCTGTGCTATCCAGGGACGATGGGAGACATCCGCGCGGCGCTGCTGGCGGCGCAGGCCAGGACCGCGGCCAGGCTGGCCGCCCTGGAACGCGACTTCCTCAGCTCGATCGCGGCCGCGGACACGGCGAACGCCGACGACGAGCACGACCCCGAGGGCGCCACGATCGCGTTCGAGCGCCAGCACGTGGCGGCCCTCATCGCGACCGCGCGCGAGCAGCTGCGCGAGCTCGAGCGATGCGCTCGTCCGGCTGGATGAAGGCAGCTACGGCAGCTGTGTCCGGTGCGGCAACGGCATCGGACCGGAACGGCTGGCCGTGCGCCCCGCAGCCAGCCTGTGCATCGGGTGTGCCAGCCGGGCGGACCGTGGCCGCTGAGTGGTCGGCCGCGGCCCGCCCGGCTGGCGGTCAGCTGCTCAGTGGCAGTGGGCGGTGACTTTGGCCACCTTGAAGCCCTCGACGTTGTTGCCGGTGACGCTGCCCCGGCTGTCACTCACGAACGTGTACAGCCGGCGGTGGTTGAAGGTGACCTGGCGGCGCTTCCCGAACGCGACGGTGCCCAGGCACTTCGCGCCCTCGGGCTCCGTCTTGCCCGTGGGCATCAGCAGCGTCGGCCAGACCGACAGGCAGCTGCCGCGGCAGGAGCCAGGCTCCCTTCGGCAGGTAGTAGAGCGCCTGGTTGTGCGTCGTGTAGAGGATCTTCCCGAACGGGCGGTGCGTCTTTACCCTGACGACTTCCGCGGAGTGCTTGCCATTCGCGCTGCTCGCGTTCGCCGCCATCGTGGTGCCGGCTACTCCTGCTGCGGCCAGGACCAGCGTCAGGCCCGCCGTCACTGTCCGGCGGGCCGCGAACTGCCTTAACACACCTTGCACTGTGCCTCCCCTGCAGACCGATTCGGGCTGGCCCCGATCATGCAACGGCCGGATGACGTCGGCGGTTCAGCCCGGCTCGGACCCTTCCTCGGGCCGCTGGCCAGGGCTTAAGCTCGCCCGGTGAGCAGTCAAGACGCGCCGGTCACGGCCCGGCAGGCGGCGCATGCGGAAGTGACGCTGCGATCCTTCGGTCAGCCGAACGCGGCGGTACGGCAGTTCGACTTCTGGGACAACAGCTACGAGTGGCGGCGGCTGTTCAGCGAGCTGTTCGGCACGTTCCTGCTGGTGACCGTCGGGGTGGGCGGCGGGCTGGTCAACGCCCGGTTCGGCGGGCTCGGTCCCGGGCCCGGCCCGCGCGGTGGCCCCGGCTCTGATGGTGATGGCCGTCATCCTGTTCATGGGCGCGGTGTCCGGCGCGCACCTCAACCCGGCGGTGAGCTTCGCGTTCGCGCTGCGCGGCAACTTCCCGTGGCGCCGGGTCCCGTCCTACGTGCTCGTGCAGTTCGCGGGCGCGGTGCTGGCGACGCTCATGCTGCGCGGACTCATCGGCGCCCACGGCAGCGCCGGGCTGACGCTCCCCGGCCCCGGCATCTCCAGCGACGATCGCCCTGCTGTGGGAGGTGCTGCTGACGACCGGTCTGGTCAGCGTCATGCTCGGGCACCGCGTCGGGAGCGCAGCAGCTCGGCCCGATCGCCGCGTTCGGCGTGGGCAGCTACATCGCGCTGGCCGGGCTCGTCGGCGGCGCCGGTCACGCGGCGCGTCGATGAACCCGGCGCGTTCGCTCGGGCCGGACCTGGTGCTCGGACAACTGGACGGCCTGGTGGGCCTACCTGCTCGGGCCGGCCATCGGCGCGGTCATCGCGGTCGGCATCGCCTGGGTCCTGCGCGGGCCCGGCGGCGGCGAGATTCGGCACCGCGGCGGCGCAGGGCACGCTCGGCACGCTGTGGCGGCCGGGCCGGATCGGCGCGCCGACGCCCGCGCCTGACGGCCGCCGCGCCCGACGGCCCCGCGCGTGCTGACCCGCCCCGGCGAGCCCGGGCAGGGCTCGACGTGATCGATCCCGGCCCAGGCCCGGCTCGAGGATCCGCAGGCCGACGATCCGGCGACGCAGGCCGCGCGGGCCAAGGCGACCAGGCGCGCGGTGCCGAGAGAGGCGCACGCGCAGTTCGACCCGGCGCCTGGCCGGCCCGATCCGGTCCGGCCTGCTGGAAGACCAGGCCCGGACGCGGCTGGCCGAGACTGGTGCCGATCCGGTACGGCCGGATGCTGGCTTCGCCGCTCGCGTATCTGCGCGGCGCGGCCCTGGCGATGGCGGGCGACCTGGCCGGCACGCCGGACACCGGCTTCATCGTGCAGGCCTGCGGGGACGCGCACCTGGGTAACTTCGGCATCTTCGCCTCGCCGGAGCGTCGGCTCGTATTCGACATCAACGACTTCGACGAGACGCTGCCCGCGCCGTGGGAGTGGGACGTCAAGCGGCTGGCCGCCAGCCTGGAGATCGCCGGCCGGGTGAGCGGCTACGGGACCAAGCAGCGGCGCAGGCTGGTCCGCGAGACCGCCGCGCAGTACCGGCTGGAGATGCGCAGGCTGGCCGGCCTCGGCAGCCTCGACGTCTGGTACTCGCGCGGTGAGCTGGACGAGCTGCAGGCGCGCTTCCGGGTCGTGCTCACCCGCCGGGAACGGATGCTGGCCGGAACCGATCTGGCCGCGGCCGGCCAGGAAGTCCACAACCTGCCCGCGATCGTGACCGCAGGCGTCCAAGACATGTCCGCGGGGGGTCCGGGGGGTCGTCCTGCCGGGTCGGCACCGCACATTTCCGCCGGGGCCCGGGGAGTCGCGCGCCCGGGTCAGGACAGCCGCGGATCAAGGCCGCGCCGCCGCTGATCGTGCCGCTGACCGAGCTGGAGCCCGGCGGCCAGGACGAACTCGGCCCGCAGCTGGACCCGGATCGTCACCGGCTACCGCGCCAGCCTGGAGCCGGACCGCCGGTACCTGATGAGCCAGTTCACGGTGGCGGACGTAGCCCGCAAGGTGTCCGGAATCGGCAGCGTCGGGTTGCCGTGCTGGCTCGTGCTGCTCACTGGCCGCGACCGGGGCGACTATCTGTTCTTGCAGCTCAAGGAGGCGCAGCCGTCCGTACTGAGCCAGTTCGCAGGCGCGACCCCGTTCCCTTCCCAGGGCCAGCGCGTCGTCTCCGGCCAGCGGCTGATGCAGGCGGCCAGCGACATCTTCCTCGGCTGGCACCGGTCAGCGCGAGCGCGACTACTACGTGCGGCAGCTGCGGGACTGGAAGTTCAGCATCGCGACCGCGCAGATGGCGCCCGAGACGATGCGCAGTTACGGGGCGCTGTGCGGACGCACGCTGGCGCGGGCGCACGCGCGCTCGGGCGACCGGATCGCGATCGGCGCCTACCTGGGCAGCTCGCCCGTGTTCGAGGCGGCCATCGGTGAGTTCGCGGCCACGTACGCGGACCAGAACGAGCGCGACTACGACCGGTTCCGGGCGGCGGTGAAGTCCGGGCGGCTGACGGCGCAGACCGGCGTCTAGCCGCTGCGGGTCGGTCCGCAGGATGGCGTAGGTGACGCCGTCCCGCCACGCGCCGTCACGCCAGCCGATCCCGCGGCTGACGCCCTCCCGGCTGAAGCCCGCCTTCTCCAGCGCCCGCTGCTCGGCCACGTTGTCCGGTCTCGGTGCTGGCCTCGATCCGGTGCACGGGCGTGTGCGCGAACAGGTACTCCGCGAGCAGCCGCTGTGCCTGCGCGCCGTAGCCGTGCCCGCGCGCCTCCGGCAGCATCGCGACGCCGATCTCGCAGAAGTACGCGGCCGCGGAGACGGCCCGCCGCCGCCAGATGACGAAGCCGAGCCGGTCGCCGCTCGCGAGTCACCATCAGCGCGCCGCCGTCCGGGCCCGAGCATCCGGTTCTCCGCCCACTCCTGGCGCCAGCGCTGCACGTTCCACCAGCCGAACCAGGCGAACTCTCCGGTCGACGCCGGGTCCTGGGTCAGCCGCTCCAGGATGCCGAGGTCGGCCTCGGTCACCCGGTCCAGTTCGACCGCCGCGCTCGCGCCCGCCGTCATGCCGCGCCGCCATCCGGTCGAGGATCTCGCGCGACCAGGTCCATCGGGGTGTCTGCGGGTGCAGGAACGCGAACCTGGCGACGGTTTCGCCTTCCCACGTGGTCGGCGGCATGAACGCGACCTGGTCGTCCAGCAGCTTGTCGGCCCAGCGGCTGTAGTCGGCCGGGCTCCAGCCGCGACGGCGGAACAGCACGACGGACAGGCTGGGCTCGCGGACCAGTTCCAGGTAGTCGCGGGCGGCGATCTCGGCGGCGGCCTGCTGCGCCAGCCCGATCGCGGTCTCGATGGCGGCCGAGTACGCGCGGACGCCGTATACGCACAGCGAGAACCAGAGCGGCAGGCCGCGGGCCCGCCGGGTCAGGTGGTAGGCGTAGTCGGTCGGGTTCCACTCGCCCGGCTGCTCGTGGATGACGTCGAGGTAGCCGGCGTCCTGGGTGTGCACGGACCGGGCCAGCGCCGGGTCCCGGTACAGCAGCGCGGCGCAGTCAAAGGGCGAGAACAGCCACTTGTGCGGGTCGACGACGAACGAGTCGGCGTGCTCGAGGCCCGCGTAGGCGGCGCGCACGCTGGGCGCGAACAGGCCCGCGCCGCCATACGCCCCGTCCACGTGAAACCACAGTTCGTGCTCGCGGGCCACGGCCGCGAGGCCGTCCAGGTCGTCGATGATGCCCGCGTTCGTGGTGCCGGACGTCGCCGACGATCACGGCCAGCGAGGCCGGGTCGCCGTCGGCCGCGATGGCGGCGCGGGCCGCCTCGCCGGTCAGCCGGTGCGACTTCGTCGGCACGACCAGCGCGTCCATCTCCAGCAGCGCAGCGTGTTGTGGATCGAGGAGTGCGCGTCCGAGCTCACGAGCGCACGCCAGCGCTGGCCGGGCCGGGCGACTGCGCCGCTTGGCCTGCTCCCGCGCGACCGCGAGCGCGGACAGGTTCGCGGCCGACCCGCCGGAGACGAAGCAGCCGCCCGCGCCCGGCGGGCAGCCCGGCCCGGTCCGCGATCAGCCGGAGCACCTGGTTCTCCGCGTGGATCGCGCCCGCCGCCTCCAGCCAGGAGATGCCCTGGATGGACGCGCACGAGATGAGCATGTCGAACAGCAGTGATGCCTTCGTCGGCGCGGCCGGGATGAAGCCCAGGAACCGCGGGCTGTCGGCGGAGATGACGGCCGGGGCCAGGAACGCCGCGTACACGCCGAGCACCTGGTCCGGGATCGTGCGGTTCTTCGTCCAGCAGCCCGCTGAGCGCGAAGTCGAGTTCGGCCGGATCGCGCGAGCCCTTGTCCAGCGGCACCGGATTCAGCCGGAGCCGGTTCTCCGCGTAGGCCAGCACGGACCGGATCATCTGCTCGGTGATGGCGTCGACTGAGTGCATGCATATCAGCCTGGCAGGCTCCGGCGATCTAGCGCAAAATCTCCGCCACGGCGGTGTCGTCCGCGTCGTCGGCGTCCTCGGGCTCGCTGACCCAGGCGGAAAAAACGGGCAGGCTATGCCAGGCCGCGCTCACCGCGCCGTCGGTGGTGCTGACCCGGGGGACGACCCCGCCGCGGACATCGTGGGTCCCGGTGGCCACCGCCACGACCGCGTACGGGTGACCGAACCGCAGCTCGCCGACCCGACGGGTGGTCTGCGGCGCCGTGTACGCGGCGAACGCGGCGAACCCGGTGACCGCCGCGGCCTCGAAGCCGGTACGGCGAGTACTTCGCCATCGCGGCCTGCCTCGCGGCCCACGGCTCGCCCAGGCGCGAGGGCGCTCGCGGCCGCGCCGAAGCCCAGGTCGGGCACATCGAGGTCGTGCTCGGACCGGGCCGACCAGGCGGGCAGCACCGCGGTGCAGACGTCGGCCGGACTGCGCGGCGCGTTCCTCGCGGATCACCCAGGCCGGCCCGTCGCCGAGCGGCAGGTCGTGCAGGTCGCGGCGGCTCGACGGCGGCGCCGGTCGTGTCCGCGACCGCGATCCGGTGCGCCGCCGCGAGCACGTCCAGGTACGCCGACGTCCGGCGCCGCCGCGACGGAGTACACCACGCAGGCCGTCCGGGCGGCCGCCGCGTGCACGGCGACGTCACCCGCCTCCGGGGTCGCGGCGATGAACTGGTGGTGGCCCCGGCTGTGCCACGGGTCGGGCGTGCGCAGCACCCGCTGCAGTCGCCGACGGCCAGGCGCTGGCGGGCCCGAGCGCCGTCGCCGGGCGCGAGCGTGAACGGCGTCTGCCAGGACACCTTCGTGGCCAGCGCCGACGCCAGCACCAGCTACGCGTCGCTGGTGTCGAGCGGGAACCGGTCGATCAGGCCCGAACGTGTGCTCCCGAGCCCAGGTGTCCAGCGCCGCCTGGCCAGGCAGGTCGCCGCGGGTCGACGGCGGCCGGCAGCGCATCCCGCCACGGCCGGAATCGCTCGGTCAGCCTGGCGGCCGGCCCGCGTCCAGACCGCCGCCGCGCTGGCGACGACCGGATGCGGGTGATCGAGCAACTCGGCGGCGTACCGGGCCGCGGTGTCGGCGTCACAGCCGAGCACGCCGGTGAGCCGCTCGCGGTCGGCGCCCGAGCTGGCCGGCGCGGCCAGGGCCAGCAGCAGCCACGCGCCGAGCGCGGACGCCACGTGGTGCCGCTGGCCGGCCGCGGCGTGCAGCCGCGTGGCGTAGTCCGCGACGCAGCGCGCTAGGTCCGGCGTCTCAGCGGTCACGGGCGTTAGTCACTGGCCGCCGACGCCGGCGCCACCCCGGACTCGCCCCGGGCCCGCCGCCCGAGCAGGACGAAGCTGAAGAGGCCCGCGACCAGCACGAGGATCGCCGAGAGCAGCAGCGCGGCGTGCAGGCCGGACTGGAACGCGTCAGTAGGCGGCGTGCACGACCTTCTGCACCAGGCCGCCCTGGTCGCCGGCCCGACGCCGCCGGTGTTTCCGCCGGAGGGCTCCAGGCCCGACTCGACCCCGGGATGACGTACTGCTGCAGCGCCTTGGACAGGCCGAGGTGCTGCAGGCTGCTGGTGAGGTCGGACTCGAGCCGGGACGCCACCAGCGCGCCGAGTACCGCCACGCCGGTGACGGCACCGATCTCGCGGCTGGTGTTCGTGGTCGACGCAGCCATGCCGGACCGCTCCGGCGGCACCGACGACAGCGCCGACGACGTGGCCGGCACGACGGTCGCGCCCACCCCGATCCCCGCCAGCGAGAGCGCCGCCGCCAGCGGCAGGTAGGCGGGGTCGGGGCTGATCGCGAGCGAGGTCAGCAGCAGGCCCGCGCTGAACAGCACGCAGCCGACGAGCATCGACCAGCGCAGCCCGGCCGTGATCGTCCAGAATCCGGCCAGCACCGAGGCGAGCACCATCAGCACCGTCATCGGCAGGAAGATCTCGGCGATCTGGTAGCCGCTGTCGCCGACGACCTCTTCCAGGTACAGGGCGGTGAAGAAGAACACCGCGAACGTGGCGAAGTACGCGCGAACGCCAGCACGTTGGCGGTCAGGAACTCCGGCACCCGCAGGAACTTGAGGTCGAGCAGCGGGTGCGCGGCCCTGCTCTCCCACCAGAAGAAGCCACGCCACCGACGCCACCGCGACGCACAGCAGCGCGATCACGATGCCGTCGCCGAAGCCGGAGCTCTCGGCCATGATGACGCGCGAACGCGATCGCGGAGATCGCGGCCGCGCCGAACACGGTGCCGGGGATGTCCACCCGGTGCGCGTCCGGGTCGGAGTTCTCCGGCAGCACGATCAGCGCGCCGATCAGGGCCACGCGCGCCGACGGCGAGGTTGAACCAGAAGATCGAGCGCCAGCCTCCCGGATTGCCCCCCGCCGATCGAGCGCGCCGCCGAGCACCGGGCCCATCGCCAGCGCCAGCCCGGACACCGCCGTCCACACGCCGAGCGCCCGGGTGCGGGTGCGGTGCGTCGTGTACAGGTGGCGGATCATCGACAGCGTGCCCGGCTCGCAGGCGGCCGCGCCGAAGCCCATCACGGCGCGGCCGGCGATCAGCCACGCGATGGCGTCCGGGCCGCTGGCGGTGGCGCACATGATCGAGCCGCCGAGGAAGATCACGATGCCGATGATCATGACCCGCTTGCGGCCGAACTCGTCGCCGACCATGCCGAAGCCGAGCATCGCGCCGGCGAAGGTCAGCGCGTACGCGCCGACGACCCACTGCAGCGCGGTGACGCCGGCGTGCAGGTCGCTCTGGATGTTGCCGAGGGCGACGCTGACGATCGTGTTGTCGAGGAACGTCAGGAACAGCACGATGCAGAGCACGGCGAGGGCGATGGGGCGGCTGCCATGGCGGACGGGCGTGGCCTCGCCCTCGGAGATGTCGACCGAGCTGACCACGTTAGCCAGCCGACGAACAGGCGGGCGGGAGCGGCTTCAGGCCTTCGAGCTTCAGCAGCCCGCAGAAGCTGCCGTCACCGACCTTCCAGGTGCCGTCCTGGAAGACGGCCGTCCCGGTCTGGTTTGTCAGCGCCGGAGTGGTCCCGAGCAGGATGTCGTACTTCACCGTCGCCTGGCGAGGCGGTCACGTTCGAGACGGACAGCACCTTCGCGTTCGCGGTCGACGCGAGCCCCTGGCCGGCCTGGCCCTTGATGATCGAGGAGAACTGGCTGCCGTTCTCCAGCAGGGCAATCCGCTTGGCGGTCGGCGTCTTGAAGTTGAAGAAGGCCGTCCAGTTGGCGGTGATCGCGCTGCTCGCGGTTCCGCCGGCGGACGACGACGTCCCGGTCGTCGCGCTCGGCGTCGCCGCCGGCGTCGAGGTGCTGGACGTGTTTGAGCTCGAGGGCGTACCGCCGCTGTTGCCGCAGGCGGCCGCGGCCACCGCAACGACGGATGCCCCGAGAATTTTCAGGGCCTGCCTATGAGTTTTCATACAGCTATTCTCCAACTCACCGTCAGCCATCGTCATTCCACCTCAGGCTGATCTTTCCTACCAGATTTAGCCGCTTTTTTCCGTTCGCCGCACGGCCTGCCCGTCTTGGCGGTGAAGTGACATGCGATGCTGCTGGGCGTGTCGAGTGTGTCGGACCTCCAGGCGCTGCGGGATCGCATGCGAGCCTTCGCTGCTGAGCGTCAGTGGCATAGCTACCACGATCCGAAGTCGGTTATCCTCGCGCTGGTCGGCGAGGTGGGCGAGCTGGCCGAACTGTTCCAGTGGCTGCCCGCCGACTCCGCCCGTGAGCTGGCGCTGGACGAGCCGCTCCGGACCAGGGCCGGCGAGGAGATCTCGGACGTCCTGCTCTATCTGGTGCTGCTCGCCGACGTGCTCGGCATCGACCTGGCCGCCGCCGCGAACGCGAAGCTCAGCGACGCGGCCACGCGCTATCCGCCCGGAATCAACCCATAAGAGCGGTTCAGGCGGGGAACGGGGCGGTGCCTATCCCGCGGGCGTCCGCCGGCTCGCGGCCCGCTGAATCAGCGGACTGTCACCTCCGCCGGCTTGGTCGCGACGGAGAACTGGTTGCGGCCGCCGGCGTAAACGGCGAGCCACCTAGCCGTGCGCGGGACCCGGAACGTGCCGCTGAACCGGCCGGACGATGTCGTGGTCAGCTGCCTCAGTTTGTAGGTCTTGCCGTGGTAGCGGTACTCGATCGTGACCTTCTGCTTGGCATCGGCCAGCCACTTGGTCCCCCGCCGCCACAGCCGCCCGGACACTGTGATCTTGCCGTTGCGAGCGACCTTACGCGGCGTCAGCGCGAACCCGGTGATCTTCGCCTGGTACCGCCATAGGTGGATCACGTTGCTGACCGCCGGTGTCTGGCCTTTCACTCTGGGCGTATAGGCCCGGTAGTAGCCGGCCGTCGGCGGTGCCCGGAACTTACCGGGGTAGTTCGCTCCGTAGGCGGCATCGAAGCACGGGCCATTCTCGTTCTCCCGGCCGACGCCGAGTGTCCGCCACGGACCGCTCGCCTTGGTGGCGTACTGGTAGTACAGCGGACCGAAGAGAGGTCCGTCGGCCAGAGGTTCGGCCAGGCCGCCGCAGGCATCGAATCGCAGCACGTGCTCAGCCGAGAGGGTGCCGGTGAACTGAGTAATCCCGGCGGCAAGGTTGATGTCGAAACTGGCGTGCTGCTCGGCCGCGTTCAGGAAGGGCGTCGCGGCGGAGCTGATGGTGTAGTCCTCCGAGCCCCCATATGTCCCGGGGGCCAGGTAGCTGAAACTGCCGTCGGCCGCGGTCGTGACCGTCGCCGACTTCGGCACGAAATACGCGTCGGTGGTCAGCGTCAGCGTCATACCTGCGAGCGGCACCTGACCGCCTGCGGAGGTATACGTGACGGTGCCGGTCATGAGGTCCGGCAGGCCGGCATCGACAACCGGGCTGGCGAAACCGGCCGTGATCGTCACGTCGTCTTTGCTGAAGCCGAGCGGGGCGGACGCCGACGCGGCATCGGTCGAGTCCGTCGCGGCGACGGTCGCGGTCACGGTCTGGGCGGCAGCCTCCGGGTTGGCGATCGTGGCCTGGTAGCCGCCGCTGGCGCCGGTGGTCGCGACGACCTGGTCGGCCGCGTCGCTGCTGTTCTCGTACCCGATCGTGACCGCGGTCCCGGCCGGGACGGCGCTGACCGTGCCGGAGACGACGACGGTCTGATGACCGTAGTCGAGCGTGTCCGGACTCAGCGCGATCGTGATCGTCGGCGTGGTAGTGGCCGTGGCCGCCTCGGCCGGAGCCACCGCGAGCGCGGCCAGCGCGACGACGCCGACCAGCGCGGCGCCGAGGTTAAGTGCGTACCGGTCCACCCGGCGCCTCCCGTGCTCCCGTATTGACCTTAAAATCCCCTATACCCTTAGCGTGCGGCTAAGGACGTGTAGATAGGCATATCACGGGAATAATCAGTCGAGCAACGAGCGGCTTATTCGGCTCCGGCTTACTCGACTGCGGGGCTTATTCAGGTGCAGGGCTTATTCAGGTGCGGGGCGCAGGCTCGCGGTGGCGGCGGCCCAGCGCTCCAGTTCGTCCAGCAGCGCCGTCGCGGCCGTCTCCATGATCTCGTTCGGCTGCAGCACCCGGTTCTCGTCCAGGAACTGCTGCACGAACGGGATGTTGACGGCCTCGACCATCGGGACCAGCTTGAGCGCGGACGCTACTTGCTTGAGCATCTGCATGGCCCTGGTGCCGGCGGCCACGCCACCGTAGGTGACGAAACCGAGCGGCTTGTACTGCCACTCCTTATTCAGGTAGTCAATCGCGTTCTTAATGGCCGCGTTGAAGCCGTAGTTGTACTCGGGGATCACGAACACGAACGCGTCGCCGCGGGAGATCGTCGCGCTCCACGCCTTGGTGTGCTCGTGCACGTACTCGCCGAACCGCGGGTGCTTGGGCTCGTCGAACATCGGCAGGTTGACCTCGGCCAGGTCGATCAGCTCGACGTCGAACCCGCCGTGCTTAACGGCGCGGTCGGCGAACCAGCTCGCGACCGACGGCCCGACCCGGCCGGGGCGCGTGCTGGCGATGATGATCTGCAATGTCGGTTTGGTCACAAGTCATGACGGTACTCGCGGCACTGCCAGGGTCAGGCTGGGCCCCACAGGGATCGGAGCTGATCGTCGACGGCCGCCGCGAGCGGCGCGAGCGGGGTCAGCGCCGGGCGAGCCGGACGCGCGTGCGTGACTTCGCAGCGGTCCAGCGCGGACTTGGTCAGGAACCGGGTGAGCTGCGCATAGCCGTGCCGGTCGTCGGCGCCCGTGCGGTGATGATGCATCCGCAGCGGTGCGTACAGGTACACCCGGTCCCTGGCCCGGGTCACCGCGACGTAGAACAGCCGCTGCTCCTCCTCCAGCCCGGCCGGTGTCGACAGCGCCATGTCGCTCGGCACCGCGCCGTCGGCCAGCTGCGGCAGGTGCACGACCGGCCACTCCAGGCCCTTCGCCGAGTGCACGGTGGAGATGACCAGGAAGTCGTCGTCCAGCCGGGGCCGCCCCGCCAGGTCCGACCCGGAGACCGGCGGGTCGAGCGCGAGCTCGACGAGCGCGTCGTGCAGGGACGGGCTGGCCGCGGCCGCGTCGGCGAGCCGCTCCAGGTCGGCCATCCGCACGGCGGCGTCGGCGTAGCGGGCCTGCAGCGGATCGCGCAGCGCGGCGAGGATCGCCGTGGCCCGGTCCGCCGTGGTGTCCAGCTCGGCGGCCGCCGCCAGCCCGCCGAAGGTGGCGGCCAGCGCCGCCCGAGACCGCTGCGGCAGCGCCTCCTCGGCCTCCGGCCACCGGCTGAACACCGCAGGCTCGGTCACCCGCAGTGTCTCCACCACCCGCTGCGCCAGCACCGGGCCGATGCCCTCGTGCAGCCGCACCAGCCGGAACCAGGCCAGCTGATCGGCGGGATTGGCCACCACCCTGGCCGCGGCCAGGAAGTCCTTCACGTGCGCGGCCTCGGTGAACCGCAGCCCGCCGTACTTCACGTACGGGATGCCGCGCGCGGTCAGCTCGACTTCCAGCAGATCGCTGTGGTGCGACGTCCGGACCAGCACCGCCTGCTGCTGGAACGCCACGCCCGCCTCATACTCGGTCAGCACCCGCGCGCAGATCTCCCGCGCCTGGGTCGCCTCGTCGTGGCAGCGGATGAGCACCGGCCGCTGGCCCGCGCCGCGCTCCGCCGACAGCACCAGCTCAAGCCCGCACGCCTGCGGCCGGATCTCGTTGGCCAGCAGCAGGACCTCGGACCGGGACCGGTAGTTGCGGTGCAACCGGACGATCGCCAGGTCGGCGAATGCGGCGCCGAGCGCGCGCAGGTGCTCGGGGTCGGCGCCGCGGAAGGCATAGATGGCCTGCGCGTCGTCGCCGACACAGGTCAGGCCGTCGCCGCCGGGCCGCAGCAGCCGCACGATGTCGGCCTGCACGGCGTTGACGTCCTGGTACTCGTCGACGAGGACCGCGTCGAACAGCGCGCGCAACGCCGCGCCAGCGGTCGCGTCGGCCAGCGCCGCCCGCCACAGCAGGAGCAGATCATCGAAGTCCACCAGACCGTGCTGGCGCTTGAACGCCACGAAGCCGGTGAACAGGCCGGCCAGCTGCTCCGTGAACGGCACGCACCACGGATAGCCGGCCGCCACGACGTCGGCGAGATGCATGCCGGTGCTGACGCACCTGGTGTAGATGTCCGCGCACGTCGCGGCCCGCGGTGCGCGGCGGCCGGTGCCGGTCAGGCCGTGCTCGTCCCGGAGCGTATCCATGATGTCGGCGACGTCGGCGGTGTCGATGACGCTGAACTCGGGCGGCAGCGCGAACGACTCGGCGTGCGACCGGATGATGCGGTGCGCGACGGCGTGGAACGTCCCGCCGAAGATGCGCTCCGCCGGCTGGATGCCCGGCGGCTGCGCCCGGGCGAGCATGTCGTCGGCGGCGCGCCGGGTGAACGTCAGGAGCAGGATGCGGCTCGGCTGGATGCCCTGCTCGCGCAGCCAGGCCGCGCGCGCGACCAGCGTGCCGGTCTTGCCGGTGCCGGCCCCGGCGAGGATGAGCAGCGGGCTGCCCTGGTGCGTGGCCGCCGCTAGCTGATCGGCATTGAGTCCGTCCAGGACGCCCGCCAGTACCGTCATGGCCCCAGAATCTAGCCAGAGCCACTGACAACGCGAGAAGCTCCCGCATGACAAATACCGCACGCGTCGCATTGGTCACCGGAGCGTCGGCGGGACTCGGCCGCGCCTGCGCCGACCGGCTGGCCGGGGCGGGCTGGCTGGTGGCGGGCGCGAGCAGGCGCGGCACCGCCAGCACTGGCTGGGACGGCCTGGTCATGGACGTCGACGACGACGCGTCCGTGCAGGACGGCGTCGCCAGCCTGCTCGCACGGGCACGGTCACATCGACGCGCTGGTCGCCGCCGCTGGCTGGGGCGTCGCGGGCGCCGTCGAGGACACCACGATCGCCGAGGCCAGGGCCCAGTTCGAGACGAACTTCTGGGGCTGCGTGCGGGTCGTGCGCGCGGTTCTGCCGCAGATGCGCGCCCGCCGCAGCGGCCGCATCGTCCTGCTCAGCTCGCTCGGCGGCGTGATCGGCATACCGTTTCAGGCGTACTACAGCGCCAGCAAGTTCGCGCTCGAAGGGTGGGCCGAGTCGCTCGCGTACGAGGTCGCGCCCTTCGGAGTGTCGGTCACGCTGATCCAGCCGGGAAACTTTGCCACCGACTTCACCGACAGCCGGAAGAAGGCGGCGGCGTCCGGACAGGGCGACTACGCGGCCGCCACCGCCAAGGCGGTCGAGGTGATGGAGCGGGACGAGCGTAACGGCGCGCCGCCCGCGCAGGTCGCCGCCGCCGTGGAGCGGGTCCTCGACGCGCGCGGCCGCCGCGCCGGGTGCCCGTGGGCAAGGCCGCCGAGCGGGCTGGCGTGTTCGCGAAACGAGTGCTGCCGTTCCGCCTCTTCGAGGCCGCCGCCAAAAAGAGTCTCGGGGTGGACTGGTCCGTTCCGGCCGGCATGCTGTGATCGTGCAGTCGCAG
>CAVSCN010000011.1:0-243028 GCA_963726425.1 uncultured Actinomycetota bacterium
AAGGCGGAGCTGGCCGCGGCCGGGCACGTCGTCCGGCCGGTGCCAGACGCGGAGGACTTCCTGATGCGGATTGACGCGACGGCCTCCGGGCTCGACCCGGCGATCGGCGCCCGGCTGAAGCGCGACGCAGACGGCCTGGTCGCCGCCATCGCGCCGCGACACGACACTGGTGAGGTGCTGATGCTCGCCTCGATGGATGACGAGGCGCTGCACCGGACGCTGACGACGGGCAAGTGCACGTACTCGTCGCGCAGCAGCGGGTCCTCGGTCAAGGCGGAAGAGTTCCGGGCACGTGCGGCGGGTGGTGTCGGTGGCGCTGGACTGGACGGCGACGCGGTGCTGGTACAGGTGGTACCAGACCGACGGACCTGCCACCAGCGACCGGACCTGCTTCCGACGCGGACGTGCTTGCTCGGTTAGGTGTCGCGGTTGCGGGGCGAGGCCCCGCCACCCGGCACTGCGGCCGGGTCAGCAGCGACACCTTGTCGCTCGCGGTGAACGCGCGCCTGCACATCGTCTTCGCGGCCTGGCCGCACTCGTGGATCAGCGCGCCGCCGGTGGAGCTCGGCATGTTCACCGTACGCCGCCGTTGCTGGAGCTGCCGTAGGCGCCCGGCCGGACCGCCGCCCAGATGCCGACCGCGACTAGGGCGACCACCACGCGGCCACGCAATGAGGATCCGGCGCTTGTCGCGCGACGTCGCCGGCTCCGCTCGGGGCTGGCTGGCAATGGCGTCGCCGGCAGTATATGGGCGGCTAGCGGGGTGGCGGCGCCGACGGCCTGCTCGCTGGCGATCTCGGTGAACGCGGCCAGCGCCTCGGTGTCGGAGTAGTGCTGGCGTACGTACGGGTCCGCCCAGTCCTAGGGCGTGGTGGTATCCGTCTGGCCCGATCCGCTCCGCGGCCGCGGCGATGTCGTTGCCGGTCTGTCCGGAGGGTGACGTCCGGGCCGGGCGTGGCCCAGCGGCGACCGGCGCCACCGTCCGGCGTGCCCACGCTGCCGGGGTTCATGACCCGGTCGCGGCCGCCGGCCGGTCGAGGCTCCATGTGCGGTGACCGCAGACCCACGGTCCGCTCGCGGTCCGGCCAGCACCGCGGCCCAGCGGTCCGGCGGGCTGTCGACCAGGATCATCTCGTCGTCGCGCACCGCGGCGTCGCGTGGCGGCACAGGACCAGGCCGAGCCCGGCGATGTCCACGGTGACGGTGAGCGGCAGTCCGTCGACCGGTCGCGGTGCCTGGCGCTCGATCAGCCGGGCGGTGGCCGCGGCGCTCTCGCCGTTCGGGCCGGGGATCTCGCCGCCGTCGAACGCGGTGACGAGTTCGCGCTCGCAGTTGCCGTGCACCCAGATCGCCCGGTCGCCGAGACCGGCCAGCAGATCGAGGGTCGGACCGGGCATCGGGCCGAGCGCGATGTCGCCGAGCAGCACGAACGCCTCGGCGCCCGCCGCCTGCGCGGCGCTGAGCGTTGCTTCCAGGGCGGGCAAGTGCCCGTGTATGTCGGCGAGCACAGCGACGCGCTCGTAGCGGGGCGGTGTCATCCTCACCAGTTTGCCGCCCGGCGGCCACGGCACGACGCCGCTCTGCTGCGGGCAGAAATCGACCGGTGAATCCAGTGATCTTGACAAGGTGGAGACTTTGGGGGCTGACAGCCCCCACACGCTCCACCTTGTGCGGCTACAGGGCGCTGACGAGCAGGTAGACGTTCAGGCCGATCATCAGACCGGCCGCGCCGGCGGCCGCGAGGGTGGTCGGCCAGCGGTTCACCAGCGCGCCCATCACGTCGGCGCGCCGGTCAGCGTGACGAGCGGCACGAGCGCGAACGGGATGCCGAAGGACAGCACGACCTGGGAGATGACGAGGCTGGTGGTAGGCGGCAGGCCAGCGCCGAGCACGATCAGGGCCGGCAGCATCGTCAGCGCGCGGCGCAGGAACAGCGGCACGGTCCGGCCGATGAAGCCCTGCATCACGACCTGCCCCGCGTACGTGCCCACGCTGGACGAGGACAGCCCGGAGGCCAGCAGCGCGATCGCGAACGCGAGGGCCGCGCCGCCGCCGACCAGCCGGCCGAGGTCGGCGTGCGCCGACGGCCAGTGACGCCGGCGCCAGCCGCTCGCCCGACCCGGCGTGCCCGAACAGCGCGGCCGCGATGAACAGCATCGCGAGATTGACCAGGCCCGCGGCGCCGAGCGCGACGACGACGTCCAGCCGCTGGAACCGCAGCAGTTCCTGGCGCTCGGCGTCGTCCCGGCACGACACCCGGTCCTTGGTCAGCGCCGAGTGCAGGTAGACCACATGCGGCATGACGGTCGCGCCGATGATCCCGACCGCCAGCAGCAGGCCGTCCGGGCTGCCGAACTGCGGCACCAACCCGGCCGCCATGGCCGCGCCGCTCGGGTGCACCGCGACCAGGTCGTAGGCGAAGCCGAGCAGGACGAGGCCGAGCAGCCCGGCGACGGCCAGCTCGAACCGCCGGTAGCCGCGCTGCTGGAGGCCGAGGATCCCGAACGCCATCACGGCGGTGATCAGGCCCGACGCCAGCAGCGGCACGCGGAACAGCAGGTTCAGCCCGATCGCGGCGCCGACGAACTCGGCCACGTCGGTGGCCATGGCGATCAGCTCGGCCTGCAGCCACAGCCCGCGGGCCGCGCTCCGCGGCAGATGCTCGCGGCAGAGTTCGGGCAGGTCGCGGCCGGTGGCGACGCCGGCCTTCGCGCTGAGGTACTGCACGAGCATGGCCATCAGGTTGGCGGCGACGATGACCCACGCGAGCGAGTATCCGCTGACCGCGCCCGGCGGAGAAGTTCGTGGCGAAGTTGCCCGGGTCGACGTACGCCACGGCGGCGACGAACGCGGGCCCGAGCAGGGCCGCGGCGCCGCGCAGCCGGCCGCGCGAGCGCAGCTGCGCCAGTCGGCCCCGAGCGGGACAGCCGGGGCTCACCGCCGGGCAGCCCGGTCCCGACGGTGAGCCGTCCATCCGGAGCCAGCACGGCTGACCCAAGCACGGGTGACCTAGGCACGGGCAAGCCGGCACGGGCGCTGCGCCAGCGTCCGGTGCCATGGGCGTGACCTCAGCCGACCGAGGGCCCGAGTCCGAGGGACTGCGGCGTGCTGGAGTCTGGCGAGGGCTGGTGCAGGCCCTCGTCCAGCGGCCCGAACTCCGTCATCAGCGCGGGGCTGCCGCCCCACGGCGTCTGCTCTTCGGCGACGAGGGTGTTGGTGGTCAGCAGCAGCCCGGCGACCGACGCGCCGTTCTGCAGGGCCGAGCGGGCAACCCGCAGCGGATCGACGATGCCCATCTCGATCATGTCGCCGTACCTGCCCTCCAGCGCGTCGAAGCCTTCGTCGGGACCGAGCCCAGACGAGCCTGGATATCACCTCATTCCCGTCATAGCCAGCGTTGGCGGCGATCAGCCGGGCCGGCTCGGTGAGCACGTTCCGGACGATGGCCACTCCGGTGGCGTAGTCGCCGGCTGAGCTGTTCCTGACCGTCTCGCTGATCATCATCGCGATGTTGACGCTCGCGACGCTGCGACTGCCGGTGGCCTACACGGCGCTGTTCGCCCTGGTCGCGCTCGCGCTGCTGCTGGTGCTGCTGGGCACCAGCACGGCATCCAGCGGCCTGACCAAGACCGGCGGCGTGGTGGTGCTCGTCTTCGCCGCCCTGGGCGTGTACCTGTACTCCGGGACAGCGGCGGCGGCGACCGGTCGCGGCCGGCGTGCCGCTGGGCAAGCCGCTAGCTGTGCTGACTGTGTTTGGTTTTCCGTCGCTCCGGTGACGGAAAACCAACGCAGTCGCGCGCCCGTGGACGACTTGCCCGTTTTGCGCCCAGCGCCAAGATGCGCCAGGCTAGGCGGCCATGGAGCGAGCTGTCAGGACGAACGTTCCTGGTGACGGGGGCGAACACCGGGATAGGGCTGGCCACGGCCACCGCACTGGCCGCTCGGGGCGGCACGGTCACCGTCGCCGCGAGGTCGGCCGAGAAGGGCGCGGCCGCCGTCGCCGCCATCGCCGCGCAGACCGGCAACGAGCAGGTCCGGTTCCTCCGGCTCGACCTGTCGGACCTGGCCGCGGTCCGGGCGGCCGCCGCGGCCTTCCGGGCCACGGGCGAGCCGCTCGACGTGCTGATCAACAACGCGGGCGTGGCCGGCCGCCGCGGCCTGACCAGGGATGGCTTCGAGTTGATGTTCGGGGTGAACCATCTCGGGCACTTCGCCTTCACGCTCGGCCTGCTGGACTGCCTGACCGGAAGCGCGGGCCGGGACGGCCAGGGCGCGCGGATCGTGACCGTGGCGAGCGACGCGCACTTCCAGGCCAAGGGCGTCGACTTCGGCCGGGTGCGCAGCCGCACCCGCGCGATCACCGGGATGCCGGAGTACGCGGTGTCCAAGCTCTGCAACGTGCTCTTCAGCCAGGAGCTGGCGCGGCGGCTCGCGGGCACCGGCGTCACCAGCTACGTGCTGCACCCCGGCGTCGTGGCGTCCGACATCTGGCGCCGGGTGCCGTGGCCCGCGCGCCGGCTGCTCACCGGCCGGATGCTCACCGTCGAGCAGGGTGCCCAGACGTCGCTGTACTGCGCGACCGAGCCGGCCCTGGCGGCGGCGACCGGCCGGTACTACGACAGCTGCGCCGAGCGCGAGCCCAGCCCGGTCGCCACCGCCGAGCTGGCCGGGGAGCTGTGGGCGCACAGCGAAGCCTGGACGCGCGGTTGAAAGCCGCGGTCCGGGCCCCGAACGGGGGACGGCGGCGCTAGCGTGGCACAAATGCGGAGCAGGCCGCGGATCTGGTGGTCTGTGCTGGCGGTGGTACTGGTCAGCGCGGGCTGCAGCAGCCTTCCAGCCGGGCCGGCCACGTCCGGGCCGGGCCAGCACGCCAGCACGCCGGTGGAAGCGCCGGCGATCCTCGCCAGCCCGAGTACTCCTGACCCGGCGACGCGCACTCCGGTTCCTCCGCCGACACCGACGCCGCACGGCCGCTGGCCGGCGAGGTAGTCGGGATCGACCCCGGCCACAACGGCGGCAACTTCGACGCCGCGACGGTCATCGGCACGCAGATCTGGAATGGCCGCGAAGACGAGAACTGCGATACGACCGGCACCCAGACGGATGCCGGCTACACCGAGGCGCACGTTCAACTTCAACGTCGCCCGGTACCTGCGGGCGATCCTGATCGCGGACGGCGCGAGGGTGGTTCTCACCCGCAAGACCAACACCGGCGTCGGGCCGTGCGTCACCACCAGGGCGCAGATCATCAACCACGCGCACGCGGACGTGGCCGTCGACATTCACGCCGACGGCGGTCCGGCCTCCGGCCGCGGGTTCACCGTCCTGGAGCCGGTGGCGGACGGGCCGAACGACGGCGTGATCGCCGCGTCGCTGAATTTCGGCGCGGACGTGAAGGCCGCGATGCTGGCGCGGACCAGCATGCCGGCCAGCGACTACTACGGCGCGGGCGGCGTGATCCTGCGCGACGACCTGGCCGGACTCAACCTCACGACCGTGCCGAAGGTGCTGATCGAGTGCGGCAACATGCGCAACGCGACCGATGCCGCGCTGCTGATCCGGCCCTCGTACCAGCGTGTGATCGCGGCCGCGCTGGCGGCCGCGATCGCGGCATTCCTGCGTCGCGGACCGGGCGGGGTCACGCCATCTTGAACGACTCCCGGACCGGCGGCGGGGTCTGCATCGGGACGACGGGAGTGCCGCCGAACTCGCCGCGGATGCCCGCGATCCAGTCCAGGCAGCGCCGCTCCAGCCGGTTGTCGTCGGTCTGCAGCCGCCCGCGGGTCACCAGCGCGCCCAGGTCGGCGCCCTTGTACCGGAAGTCACCGGCTGCCAGGATGCGCAGGTAGAACGCCTCAGACTCGCGCACGATCCCGTGCCAGTCGGTCGCCGCCCGGCGGAAGTCGGCGGTGCCGTCCGGAGCGAGAGTGTAGATGCCCGAGCGGGGTGCCCGGGTGAGCAGGTCGACCGCGGACGAGGTCTCCTTGATGACGATCTGGCTCCAGACGTCCACCTCCGCCTCGTGCGACCAGCGCTCGTTGATCTCCTCGACGTCGATCTCATACTCGAGGTCGAGGTACTCCAGCAGGTGGAACAGGAACAAGGGCATGTCCGCGTACGCGCCCGCGGTCACATTGGTGACCGGGCTGATACCGCTGATCCGCGGGTTCAGCTCACCCAGGTAGAGCTCGCCGGAATCGGTGTCGACGAGGTAGTCGACCTCGAAGAAGCCGAGGTAGCCCTCGCCCGCCAGCTGGCTGCCGAGCTGATAGGTAAGCCGCCGGGCCCGCGCCTTCTGCTCGGCAGTCAGCGTCGCGGGGTAGTCGTTGCCCGCCCAGCCGCCGCGGTAAGGCGTCAGCTCAGGATGCCCGGTGATGTCGTTCATGAGCGGGCCGACCAGCGTGCCGTGCCGGGTCAGCACCGCCTCGACCGCGATCGCGCGGTGCTCGATCCTGCGCATCACCTTCAGCTGCGCCGAAGCGAGCGGTTCCTTGGCGACGCTGGCGTCCCAGTCGGCCCCGGTCTTGATGAAGAACGTGGTCTTGCCGGAGTCGCCGTAGGGCGTCTGCACGACCAGGTCGGTGCCGAGCCCGGCGGTGGCGGCCAGCGCGAGCAGCTCTGGGTAGTTAGCCGCGCGGCCCAGCACGTTCGGCACGCTCGGCACGCCGGCCGCGTTCCCCAGCTGGGTCGTCACGATCTTGGAGTCCAGCCGGTGCCGCAACTGCGCCGGGGGATGGGCCACCCGCAGGCCGAGCCGGGCCGCGAGTTCCTCGGTCTGGTCGTCGAACATGACGAACGTGACCAGGCCGCCCTGGCCCTCAGCTCGCATCATGCTGGCGACCTCGGGATGCCGGAGCAGGTAGTTGCAGATGTCCTCGATTGACTCGAATTCGGGCGCGCGCCGGTCCGCCGGGACGAACACGTTCGGGTGCCCGCCGTCGAATGAGTCGTAGTAGCAGACATACCGGAAGCTGCGCACCCACCGGTCCAGGCCAAGCAGGTTGAACGCGGTCGGCGAGACGAAATAGATCGGCAGCTGGGTGGTCCGGAAGAAGTTTCTTAGATCCGAGACGCCCCGGAGCCGGGCTGGCGGCGTGGACATCGAGCCTCCTGCCGGGGCGGCCAGCCGCCGGAGCCCTGTCGTTCCGTGCGCCTGCGCCCCATCCGGGTTATCTAGTGGCTACCCAGCCGGGAAGCCGGTTACGCCTGGATATGGGCGAAAGCAGCGGGGCCCGGCCGCCGATGGCAGCCGGGCCCCGCCTACGCGCTACCGGGCTAGACGCCCGACTCGAGCTTGGTAACCGCGGACGAAGTGCACACCGTCGCCGGCGCGTTGCTCGTCATCTTGCAGATGGCCGCCGTCATGTAGTTAGCCGCGCCGTTGATGGCCTGGGCCACCGGGCTGGACGGGTCGTGCAGGGCGGACGCGACCTGAGCCCACGTCATGCCCTTGAGCAGGGCCGGGTCATAGATCGGGTACTTGAGCACGGACTTGTTGCCGAAGTCGATGAACGGATAGCCGAGGCCGGTGCTGCTGGAGTCGTACTTCGTCCACAGCGACTCCTGCGCCGACGTCGTGTTCTGCAGCGTCTTGCGGTTGATGTCCTCGTTCTCGACCGGCGTGAAGGTCAGGTACTTGCTCGTGTACCCCTGCTGGTAGAAGGTCAGCGTCGGCGTGCTGGGGTCCACATCCGTGGACGAGGAGTGGAACCCGTGCAGCGGGGTCGTGAACTGGCCGAACCGGCTCAGCGCGACCGCCATCGACCAGCGCATCGCGGCGCAGTAGGGGCAGTACTCGGCGCCGATGTAGAGCATCTCCGGCTTGCCGCCGCTGGTGAGCGCCGAGTCGCTGATCGGCACGATCGGCGACCCGGAGTAGGTCTTGTTCAGGAAACTCGGGACCGAGCCACCGCCGATCTGGTCGAGCGTGGCCGCCGGGACGCTGGTGATGTCCTTGCTCACGCTGGCCGGGAGGACCGTGCCGTGCACGCCGCCCTTGGCCGCGGCGGGCGAGTTGTTGTTCCGCAGATTGAAGGCCACGATCAAGGCGACCACCACGGCGAGTACAACGACGATGGTGCCACCCAGGAACATGCCGCGGCGGCGCACTTCAGCACGGCGGGCTGCCGCCTGCTGCATGGCGATCCGCTCGCGGGCACTCTGCTCGCGAATTCTCGCGCCCTTGCCCATTTCCGGTTTCTCCTCGACTTCTCTATCTCAAGCCAGCTACTACTGACCGCGCTTGGCGCCGAGGGCCTTACGGGGATCGCCCCAGAAGGTTGCCTGCGTCAGCAACAGCACAAATAGCAAGAAAGTGGTTATATGAACGTAAGTGCACCACAAACATATGTTACGGAGCGTAATAAGCTCAGTGTAGACGAGATACAAAATGAACAGGATCCCCACCACGACGCTGCCCAGCCGGACTCGCCAGGCCAGCAGGCCGAGTTGCTGCTGCCGTTCCGGGCTGACCCTGAGCCACGTCCACGACGGCCGCCAGGCCCACGGCGTGTTCATCAGCGTCATGAACACGAAGAAGGCGAGTCCTAGCTCGGCCACCGGGAAGACGCCGAATACCTTGCTCTCCGGGCTGGTTGTGACGGCCGCGCAGTTGACAATCCCCTTGTTGCTGCAGATCGGGACCTCGCCCTTGAGGTGCACGTACGTGAGGTAGATGCTCAGGCCGGTGCCGAGCAGGGCGAGCGCCAGGGCGGCGATCTTGATTGCCTGCGGCGTCCACGCGGCCCCGGCGGTGCTGGCGGGCGAGGCCCCCTGCGCACTGCCCGCGGCGGCCTGGCGTGCGGCCCGCGTGCGGCCCGTCCCGGCCCCGGCCGGCCGGGACGCCGTCGCGGCGCGAGCAGCCTGGCCGCCTCGCGGACCGCCGCTCTTTCGTGCGGTCTGGGCAGCAGCCTTCGTGCGCTGGTTCTGGTTCGCCACAGTGGTCCTCAATCTGGTGGTGCTGAGCGGGCCGGGCCGCCAGCGACATCGCGGCCGCACACCGCAAGGCCCCGGCAAGCCAGCGTCCGCCTAATCGTAAGGCGCGCGGGCAAACGGTGGTCACCACAAACCCAAGGCTATCTAGCTGAAAGTTTGCTGAAGACGGCCTCTCGCTGTGCTGAGGCGGGAGCGAGGACCGGGTCCGGGTCAGTCCGCCGCGCCTGTGATGTCCAGGTTTCTTGCGGGGCGCAAACAGTGCTAGCTATCGTCTGTTGAATGGTGCCCCTAACTCACAGTCGCAGCGCGCGTCTTGGCGTGCTGCTTGCTCTCTCCTGCCTCGCGCTCGCCGCATCAGGCTGCGGGAGTTCGTCGCCCAGCACTAGTTCCGGCTCCAGTACCGGGACCAAGGTGTCTGGCACCGCGAGCATCGCTTACGCGTCCTCGCTCCAGTACCTCAACGACCACACGGCGGGCCCGGCATTCGCCAGCTCGACCGGTTACAAGTACTCGGGCCAGGGTGCCGCCTCCGGAACCCTGTCATCCGAGATCGCGGGCGGCGAGATCACGCCGAACGTGTTCGAGTCGGTCGGCGGTGACAACATCACCCCGCTCGAGCCCAAGTACACCAAGTGGTACGTCCAGTACGCGGGCACCTCGATGGTGGTCGCGTACAACCCGCATAGCAAGTACGCCCCGCAGTTCAAGGCCATCGCGGACGGCCAGAAACCGCTCAAGGACCTGTTCCCGCTGCTGGAGACCAAGGGCCTGAAGCTGGGCCGGACCGACCCGAACATTGACCCGCAGGGCCGTGACTTCATCTTCATGCTGGAGCTCGCCCAGAAGGCCTACCACCTCCCGGCCGACACGGTCACCAAGATACTGGGCGGGCCCGCCGGGTCGGCCACGTCGCCGGAGATCTACGCCGAGTCGTCGCTTGACTCGACGCTGCAGTCCGGTCAGCTGGACGCGGCCAGCGCGTTCGTCACCCAGGCGGTCGAGCTGGGCCTGTCGTACATCCCGCTGCCGACGACGATCAACCTCGGCGACCAGTCACTCGCGGCTCTCTACCACACCGCGTCGGTCACGATCACGCCCGCGGGCGGATCCCCGACGGTCAAGAGCGGCTCGCCGCAGGTGATCGACATCACGATCATCGGCAAGCCCACGAAGGCCGCGATCGCGTTCGTCAGGTACACCCTGTCCCAGCAAGGCCTGGCGCAATACAAGGCGGGCGGCTTCACGTTGATCACGCCCACGCTGACGGGCGACATGGGCTCGGTACCCGCTGCGGTAAGAAGTGAGCTGGGCAGCTAGCCCGGCGGCGGCAGCCGGCGGGGCTGTCCGGGGCGACCAGCGCCCCGGCCAGCCCGGCCGGCCGGGCCGTGCGCTGGCCGTGCCGCAATCCTTGCGCTCAGTCTCGGGCGCGCTGTCCGTAGCCGGGGCGCTGGTGATCTGGCTCGCCATGCTGGCCCCGGTCATCACGCTCATCGGGCACTTGTCCGGCAGCGCTATCGGGCACGCGCTGACCTATCCCGGCGCACTCGACCCGCTCGAGGTATCGCTGGAATCGGGCGGCGTCACTCTCGGCGTGCTCTTCCTGGTCTGCACGCCGCTGGCCTGGATGCTGGCCCGCGGCCGGCTCCCGTTCCCGCGCATCTGGGAAGCCGGCCTGCTGTGCAGCCTGCTGCTTCCGCCGCTCGTGATCGGCCTGCTGCTGGTGTTCATGGTCGGCCCGTACACACCCTTTGGCGAGCTCATCGGGCACTTCAACTGGTCGGCTACCAACACGTTCCTCGCCCTGGTCATCGCGCAGGTCTACGAGTCGGCCCCGTATTACGTCCTTGGCGCGCAGGCGGCGTTCGACTCGGTCGACTCCCGCCTGGAGCAGCAGGCAGCGCTGCTGGGTGACCGGCCGCGCCGGGTCTTCCGCCGGGTGACGCTGCCGCTGGCCGCGCCGGGCCTGGCGATGTCACTGGCCATCGCGTGGGCGCGGGCGATGGGAGCCTTCGGCGCAGTGATCATCGTCGCCTATCATCCTTTCGGTCTGCCGTTGCAGATCTTCACTACGCTGCAGGAGACGGGACTGGCCTCGGCGCTGCCGTATGCGCTTGTCCTGCTGGTTGTTGCCCTGCCGCTGCCGCTGGCCGCCTATATCTGGAGCGCCCGTGCTCGAGGCCGACGTCGAGGTTGACCGGCGCGAGTTCACTGTGCGCGCCGCGGTGCAGGTCGCGCCCGGCGAGCGGCTGGCCCTGTTCGGCCCGTCGGGCGCGGGCAAGACCACGCTGCTGGAAGCCATCGCCGGCCTCGTGCCGCCCCGGCGCGGCCTGGTGGTCCTCGACGGCGAGGTCCTGACCAGGACGCAGCGTCCGGCCGTGTTCGTTCCGGCCTGGCGCCGGCAGGTTGGCCTGCTGCGCCAGGAACCCGGGCTATTCCCGCACCTGTCCGTCCGGGACAACCTCGCCTACGGCCGGGGCGTGGACCCGGCCGGGGCCGAGCTGACCGAACTGGCCGCCGCGCTCGGTATCGCCGAGTTGCTGCGGGCGATGCCGGCCAGGTTGTCGGGCGGGCAGCAGCACCGGGTCGCCCTCGGCCGGCTACTGCTCGCGCACTGCCGTGCGCTGCTGCTGGACGAGCCGTACTCCGGCCTGGACGCCGCCCTGCGCCGGACCCTGACGGCGCTGGTGGTCACCCTCGTGTCGGACCGTGGCGTACCGGCCGTGCTGGTCGCGCACGAACTGGCGGACGCGCAGGCGTTCGCGGACCGGATGGCGGTGCTGGACGGGGGCGCGGTGCTGCAGGACGGCGGGCCCGACGAAGTCGTCCGCCGGCCAGCGTCCCGCCGGGTGGCCGAGCTGGTCGGTTACCTCGGGTTCGTCCCGGTGGTCGAGGCCGGCCCGGCGGCGTACCGCGTCCCGGCCGATGGCGAGGTGGCGGACCAGCCGCACACCGCCGGGATCCACCCGGACCGGCTCATCGCGGGCGCCGCCCCGGCCCGTGGGCTCGTACTGCGGGGGTTGCTGACCGGCAGCCGCCCGGCCGGGGCCGGCTGGGAGGCCGACATCCAGTGCGCTGGCGGCGTCGTGACCGCGCGGCTGCCGGAGCGGCCGGTGACCGACGGCGGCGACCTGACGGTCACCGCGATCGACGCGCCGGTGTTCGGGCCGGACGGGACCGCCTGGCCGGCCGCCGCGGTGCCGGTCACCGGAACCGCCGGGACCCCCGGGAGCGCGGGGCGATGACCGGTCAGCAGGCCGCCGGCGGCACGGGCCTGCGGCTCCGGCTCGCCCGGCAGGCCCGCGGCTTCTCGCAGCTTCAGCTCGCCGGGATGGCCGGCGTATCCCGGCAGGCTGTGTCCGCGGTCGAGTCCGGGCTGTCTGATCCGTCGCTGCGGGTCGCGCTGGCACTGAGCCGCGCCCTCGGCATGACGGTCGAGGAGATCTTCGGGCCTGCCATCAGCGAGCCGAAGGTGCCGGCCCGCCCGCTCGCGCCGATCGGGCCGCCGGGCAGCCGGGTCTCGCTGGCGCCGGTGGGCGAGGCAATGGTCGCGCTGCCGCTGTCCGGTGCGACCGCGACCAGGGCGGGGTTCTCGCCGGCTGGCGGCCGGGTGCTGGGGCCGGGGGAGGTGAGCCCGCTAGGACCGCCGCGGCCCACGCTCCTGGTGGCCGGCTGCGACCCCGCGCTGCCGCTGCTGGAGCAGCCGCTGGGCCTGCTCGATCCGCCCGTGTCGTTCCTCTGGTGGCCGTGCGCCAGCCAGGAGGCCCTGTCGCTGGCCGCGGCCGGGCTGGTGCACGTCGCGGGCGCGCACTTGCAGGACGCGGGCGGAGACTACAACACGAGCGCCGCGGCCGAGCTGATCACCGGCGGCGCCGACATCATCGGGTTCTGCTCGTGGCGGGAGGGCCTGGTGCTGCGGCCCGACCTGCCGGCGGGCATCGGTAGCGTGCGGGCCGCAGTCGCGGCCGGGTTGCGGCTGGTGAACCGCGAGCCGGGCGCGGAGGCCCGCCGGGTCCTGGACCGTGAGCTGGCGGCCGCGGGCATCGAGCCGCGGTCACTGCCGGGCTACGGCACGCGCGCCACCGGTCACCTGGAGGTGGCGGCGGCCATCGCGGCGGGCCTGGCCGACGCGGGGATCGCCAGCGAGCCGGCGGCGCTTGCTCACGGCCTGCGGTTCATCCCCCTCACCCAGGAGCGGTTCGACCTGGTCGTGCCCGCGGCCCAGGCCGGATCTCGTGAGGTTCAGGCGCTGCTGCGGGCGCTGTCGTCGCAGTGGCTGCTCGATCAGCTGGCCAGCCTGCCCGGCTATACGCTGTCGAATTGCGGCGAGCGCATCGCCAGCCTGCCGGCGCGGGCTGCTAGACCGCCTTCCTCGCCATGAGCAGCGTGGTGACGTAGGGAACCACCATCTGCCCGGCGGGGAACTCGGCGGCCACGACGGCGGCCAGGTCGCCGAGCACGGACGTCGCGCCGGGCCGGGTCCAGGTCGATGATGTAGGACTTGCTGCGCTCGTCGGTCAGCCACTGGCTCGCGGTGATGTGGCGGGTCCAGGACGCAAAGGCCGGCGGAGCCGGCTCGAGCGCGGCGACCGCGCGCACCGCTGGAACCGACCAGTCCGGCGCCATCGTCTCGTCGCGCAGGTCGCGCCAGGTGTATCCGGGGCAGTTCGCGACGAGGACGTCCTGATAACGCTCGAACCACGGCATGCCATCGGCTCTGGGGCGGTTCCACCAGGCGGCCCAGTACCCGCCCGGCCGCAGCACCCTGGCGATCTGGGCGAGCGCGGCCGGCCGGTCGAACCAGTGGAACGACTGGGCGAATGTGGTCAGGTCCGCGGTTTCGGCCCGGACCGGCATGTGACTGCCGTGCGCGAGGACGCAGCGGGATCGCGGGTCGCGCGCTCGCGCGTACCGCAGCATCTGCTCGCCGATGTCGAGCAGCACGACCCGAGCGCCGCGCCCGGCCAGCTGCCGGGATGAGATCCCGGTGCCCGCGCCCCAGTCCAGCACGAGCCGCCCGGCCAGCGGCCCGGCGGCGGCCTCGACCGCGTCGAAGAGCCCGTCCGGATAGGACGGTCTGGCCGCGTCATACTCCGCGGCGGCCGCGTCGAAGACAGATCGGGCCGGATGCTGGTCTAGGGGCATATCTCTCATTCTGGTCGCTCGGCTACGCCCAGGACGAACTGCCCTCGCCCGCACCGCGCCCGGACGGGCACGATGATCTCCATGAGAGTGCTGGTGCTTGGCGGGACGCATTTTGTCGGGCGGGCGGTGGCCGAGGAGGCGATCGCGCGCGGAGATCAGGTCACGACGCTGACCAGAGGAGTCAGCGGCCCTTCGGCCGCGGGGGCGCTCGCGCTGCACGCCGACCGGACCGACCCGGCGGCGCTGCGGGCCGTGCTCGGCGACGCCACCTGGGACGCGGTGGTCGACACCTGGAGCGGCGCGCCGCGGGTCGTGCTGGATTCGGCCGGGCTGCTAGCCGGGCGGGCAGGCCACTATGGCTACGTCTCCAGCCGGTCGGTCTACCAGTGGCCGCCCGCCGTCGGGCTGAACGAGTCGGGTCCGGTCGTGGCCGGGGACCCGGCCAGCGACGAGGCCGAGCGACTACGCCGCCGCCAAACGCGGCGGCGAGCTGGCGGCGTCAGGCCGGTTTCGGCGCCGACCGCACGGTCCTGGCCAGGGCGGGCCTGATCCTCGGCCCGTACGAGGGCGTCGGCAGGCTGCCCTGGTGGCTGCGCCGGATCGAGCGGGGCGGTGACGTACTCGCACCCGGCCCGCCGGACCGCAAGCTGCAGTACATCGACGCCCGGGACCTGGCCCGATGGCTGCTGCACGCGGCCGAGACTGGCCTAGTCCGGCCCGTACAACACGGTCAGCGAGCCGGGCCACGCCACGATGGCGAGCCTGCTCGACACCGCGGTCGAGGTCACCGGGTCGTCGGCCCGGCTGGTCTGGGCCGAACCCGAGGTGATCGAGGCGGCTGGTATCGCGCCCTGGGTCGAGCTGCCGATCTGGCTGCCGCCCGAGGGCGAGGCGGCTGGCCTGCACGACGGCGACGTGAGCGCCGCGCTCGCGCGCGGGCCTGACCTGCCGCCCGGTCCGCGAGACCGTCGCCGACACCTGGGACTGGCTGCAGCGGGAAGGCGACCCGGAGCCGACGCCGGGCCGTCCGCAGCACGGCCTTGACCCCGAGCGGGAACAGGCGGTCCTGGCGGGTCTGGCCGGAGCTGACCTGCGGCAGGCCCGCGGCAGCGGGCCTGCCGCTCACGGGCCGGCGGCGCGATCAGTGCCCGAAGACGGGGATGAGCAGCGCCCTGGCGATCGTGTGGAAGCGCAGGTTGAAGCCCGCGACCGCGGGCGAGACGTCCGAGTCGACGTCCAGGTGGTCAGTGTCGAGCGCGTGCACGGCGAACACGTAGCGGTGCGCCGGGTCGCCCTGGGGCGGCGCCGCGCCGCCGAAGTCCTTGCTGCCGTAGTCGTTGCGCACCGAGAACGCGCCGGCCGGGAGGCCTGAGCCGTCGCTGCTCCCGGCCCCGGCGGGAGTTCGGTCACCGAGGCCGGGATGCCGAGCACGATCCAGTGCCAGAAGCCCGATCCCGTCGGCGCGTCCGGGTCGAAGCAGGTGACGGCGAAGCCCTTCGTCTCGGCCGGGAAGCCGTGCCAGCGCAGCTCCGGGGAGATGTTCTGTCCGGTCATGCCGAATCCGTTGTAGACCTGGGCGTCGCCCATCTGCTGGCCGTGGGCGACGTCGTCGCTCTCGACGGTGAAAGCGGGCACTTCCGGGTGGAAGTCATAGGGGAGCGGAGCACGATCTGTCATCGGTTCCTCCATAGGGGCGGGCCAGCACGGCCAAGGCAACGCTACCGGGCTGGTCCTGGCGGCCGCTGGCCCGCGGCCACAGCCGCGCCCAGCGGCCTGCGGATCTGCGGTCCGACCTGGCGCTGACTAAGGCTACGGTGGTCACACAGGTGATCAGCCGGCTGGACGAGCCGGGTCCGCCGGGGCTGGCGGCCGTGATCTGGACGCAGCAGACGGAAGGGCGAGGCACGGGTCGTGAAGGTCAGCCGGCGGCTCGCGACGTGGACCAGGCGCGACTCGGCCACGTGGACCCGGCGCGGACTGCTCGCGATCGTGCTGCATCGGCGCCGCGATCATTCCGGGCCGGGCCAGCAGCCAGACCGCGGCGCATTGTTCCGGCACCCGGTGCAGCCGGTCCGGTTCGGTGCTGTGGTCCACCAGGCTCACTGGCGCCTGGCTCGCCGAGGCCGGCGTTACCGGCACCGTCCCGGCCGCCGGCGAGGCCTACGCCGCCTCGGCCGGCCAGGTCGCGGTTCTGGCCGCCGGCACGTCGGTGACCGGCTACGACGCCCGGACCGGTCGGGTGAGCTGGCAGACGGCCCTGACCGGGCTGCGGCCGGGCGCGACCATCGTCAGCGTCCGGGCGTGGCCTGCCATCGTCGCCGTTGGTGTGTCGGCGCCGGCCGGGCAGTCCGGCCAGACCCGGGCGGAGATCATCCTTCTCGGCCGCCACCGGCCGCCAGATCCGCTCGTTCCCGGCCGGTCTACTGACGGCGGCGCCGTCTGGGCCAGCCGGACGAGCACGGTGATCGTCGGCAGCCATGGCGTCATCGGCTACGCGAACTCCAGCGGCCGGGTGCTCTGGCAGCGCGGGACCGGCACGGCCGCGCAGACCTGGACGGTGTCTGGCCACTACCTCTACATGGCGGAGACGGCGGGCGGGTACCTCGTCTCCGGTCCGGTCACGGCGATCCGCCGGATCGACCTCGCCAGCGGTGCCGAGCACATCACCCACCTGGGCGGGAAGTTCGCCGGCACGCTGAGCGGCGTCGTCGACGCCGTCGTGCTGCTGACCGGCGGCAGTGAGCTGCGCGGATACAGCATCAGGACGGGCGATCTGCGCTGGCGCCGGTCGGCCACCGCGCTCGAGCTGGTCGACCCGGCCAAGGGCATCGGCTACATCGCGGCCGGGAATTCGCTGTTCGCGCTGCGGCTGTCCACCGGCGTCCTGCTCGGCCGCCCCGCGCAGTCGGTAGCCGCCGGACTGTACGCGATCAGGGACGGCGTCGCCCTCGGCCTGGACCAGGGAGCGCTGGGCGTCGCGTGGGGCTACGACATGACCACGCGGAAGGTCGTCTGGACCTCCGTCTCGCTGCCCTGGCCGCACTTCTTCGCGGACTCGTCTGGCCTGGGCGGCAGCGCGGGCCAAGATAGCGCCGTCACCTTGCTGGCGACGTGCGCCGCCGCGAGCAGCGGGACTCCTGCGGTTTGCCAGCGGCCGGAGCTGACCGCGATCAGGTACTGAGCCCTAAGCGGCCCGCGTACAGGCCCACGGGTGGCTGGTTCCGGCAGACATTGCTCGGCGGAACGTGCTGGCTCGCCGCGGCGACCGGCAGGACCGGAGTGCAGCTCGGGCCCTTGCCGGTGTGGACCGCGAGGACGATCGTCGCGATCATCAGGCACAGCGCCAGCGGGAAGAACAGCACTGCCTTCTGGCGCGAATCCATCCGCCCGACCGTCCGGATGCGCACCGTCGCCAGCCCGCGGCGCAGCCGGGCAGACAGCGCCGCGATTCCGTGCCGCAACTGCTCGATCCGCGGAAGTTCCTCATCCCGTGTGAGCCTGGCAAAGATCGAGTAAAGAGCAGTAAGCCTGGGATCTGACCCCCGCAATGAACTTTCGATCCGGCCCAGTACCCTGCGCTGACGTACAGGCAGGCCCATCGAATACCTCCGATCTGGCCCCGTAAATCCCCCGGCGCTCAACTAGCAATGCGAAATATGCGCCGTCCGATCGGGCTGGTGACATCTGTCATGGCCGGATCCGGACGGCTTGCATATGCCGGTCCGGTCTTCCCCGTCCTAGCCTGGATATACCCGGTCCCGAGGAAATGACGGCCACCCGGCCGCACCGGACTGCTGATGGGGGACTCGCGCAGATGCCATCAAGTCAGACGCTGATCTACCTCGTCATCGGCATCGCGGTTCTCGGGCTGCTGATCGTCAGGAACCTGCGCGCGCAGCCGGTCCGCCAGGTCAACCAGCGGCTGTTCCTGGTGCTGGGCGTCATCGGCGTGATCGAGACCTATCAGTACCTGGCGAACCACGACGCCGGAGCCACCGCGGTCGGGGCGCTGGCCGGGAGCCTGGTGCTCGCGGCGGCGTTCGGGCTCATCCGCGCGATGACGGTCCGGGTGTGGATGCAGGATGGCCAGCCGTGGTCCCAGGGCAACGTGCTCACGGCGATCCTGTGGGTGCTCGCGCTGGCCGCCCACCTTGGCTATGACGCCCTGCTCGACCACCACAGGAACCTGACCGGGCTGGGTGAGGCGACCGTCCTGCTCTATCTGGTCGTGAGCCTGCTCGTGCAGCGAGTGGTCGTGGCGGCCAGGGCGGCCCGGCTCTCGCCGGTGTCGTCCGGCGGCCCGGACTGGGCGGCCTGACCGGGCCGGCGGCCCGGTCAGCAGCGCGGCGGGCAGATCCTCGCCGCGCAGCGCCAGCCACCACGCCAGCCCGGCGGTGCCGAGAGTGAGCAGGCCGGCCCCGGCCAGCACCGGCCGCGGATCGCCGCCGCTGGCGGCCGCGATGGCCCCGGCCAGCAACGCGCCGCAGAACGTGACGCCCTGACCGCCGAGCCGCCAGCTGGCGGTCACCCGGCCGAGCAGTTCGCGGGGAACCAGGACCTGCCGGAGCGAGCGCATCATGACGCTGGCCACGATGATGGCCGAGCTGTACAGCGCGCTCGCCGCGATCGCCAGCCCGGCGGACGTGGCGGCGCTCAGCAGGAGCAACGCCACGCCCGAGAGCGCGGCGCCGGCCCAGACCGTGCGCAGCGGCCCGATCAGCCGGGCGAGCAGGCCGGCTGTCACCGCGCCCGCCAGCCCGCCCGCGCCGCCCGCCGTGACGACCAGGCCTACCGTGCCGGGCGGCAGATGCAGGGTGTCCCGAGCCAGGAACACGATCAGCTTGTCCGCGCCGAGGCCCAGGTTCAGCACCAGCATGAAGATCAGCAGCGTGAGCAGCAGCCGGGTCGCGGCCAGGTACCGCAGCCCGGCGCCGAGCTCACCGCTGACGGCCCGCCAGCGCACCGGGTCCCGGCCCGGCCCCCCGGCGTGCGCAGCGTTCCCAGCCGCACGGCGGACCCAGGTGAGCGTCGCCAGCGAGACGCCGAACGTGACCGCGTCGATCAGCATGGAGACGTGCAGCAGGCCCGCCGAGGCGAGCAGGCCAGCTAGCCCGGGGCCGATGATCTGGCCGCCCTGATTGGCTGACTCGAGCCAGGAGTTAGCCGAGACCAGCCGCGGCCCGGCGAAGACGTCGCGGACGATGACCGCGAGCGCGGTGTCGGCGAACACGGTGACGGCACCGGCCGCGAAGGCCAGCGCCAGCACCGGCCAGGCGGTGACGGCACGGCTCCCGGTCAGCACGAACAGGACCACGAAGATGCCGCCGCGGAGGAGGTCGCAGCAGATCAGGACCAGCCACGGGTTCAGCCGGTCGATGACGACCCCGGCAGGCAGGCCGGCCACCAGGTAGCCGACGCTGCCCGGCAGGGCGGCCAGGACCGCCGCCATCGGGCTGCGGGTGAGCTGCAGCACCAGCAGCGGCACCGCGAGGAGGGCGAGGCCGTCGCCGAGCATGGAGACGGCCTGCCCGCACAGGAAGATCCGCGATCGCAGCACCGCCTTCCATCCTCGGCAGTGTGGCTAGCTGGTTCAATGGCTGGCGACGGCGCGCGTCAGCGCGCGCAGGTAGCGCCTGGTGACTGCCCGCTGGACCTGCCTGCCCAGGGGACCGGCCAGTTTCGAGAGCGCGGTCGCCGGGCGGGAGAACGCGGTGATCACGAACGTGACCGCGCCGTCAGCGGCCAGCTCGACGACGAACGCCTCCTCGCCGCTCTCGGGGTGACCGGCGAGCGTCCCGTAGGCAAAGCCGCGCCGCCTCGGCTCGTCGACTACGTAGATCACCCGGCACGGCGCGTGCAGCCGAAGCGGCCCGACGCCGGCGGTCAGGAGCACGTCGGTGCCGGGCGCCGCCACTGGCGCGGCGGCCGCCACCGTCAGGCCCGCGCCGGTGTGCGCGGCCCAGGCCAGCACCGCCGCGCTGGCCGCGACGAACAGCTCCGCCCCGGTGCCGATCCGGCGCCGCATGCGGACGTGGTGATACCCGGGCGGCAGGATTTTCGCCGTCGCGCCGGCCTCCGGATAGGTCAGCCCGGCGGCCTGCAGTCGCCTTGCCGCCTGTGCTGGCAGCGCCGTCACGGCCATGGCCCGATCCTGCCTGATCCGCCCGCGCGGCCGGCGGCGCGCGCCGAAGTTGAGTAGGCCGGCTGAGGTACTTCGGCTCAGGCCCCGCCGGGCCTGCGCTGCGAGCGTGAAGGCGAAGCGACCGGCGTCCGGCCCGGACGCATGATCAGCACGGGGGTTCACATGATCAGCAGCTTGCTCGCTCGCGTGTCCGCAGTCGGCCTGGCCGCCGCGACGGCCCTGTTAGCAGCTCCGGTTCCGGCCGGTTCGGCGAGCGAGGCCCGGCCGCAGCCCGCCGCCAGCGGCTGGCGGCTCTACGCCACCGTCGCCCAGCGCGGCAAGTCCGTGCTGCTCGGCAACATCGATGCGGTCGGCCCGGCGGATGCCTGGGCAGCGGGGCTGATCGGCGGCCCGAAGGAACAGCACCAGCGTGCGCTGCTCGTGCACTGGAACGGGGTGGCCTGGAGCCGGGTGGCGTTGCCTGCGCGGGCCGCCTCGTTGCTGGGCGGGAGCGTCGGCTTCGTCTACGTGGCGGCCAAGTCGGACCGTGACGCGTGGGTGTTCAGCCAGACGGGCCGGTACCTGCGGCTGCGTCGCGGCCGCTGGATCCTGGGCCGAGTTCCGCTCCGGCATGGCCAGAATGTCTTCCTCGATCAGGCGGTCGTCTTCGGCCCGCGCGACGTGTGGGTGTTCGGCCTGCGGTTCGTCGGGCCGGTGTCGAAGATTGACCTGCGTCCGTACGCGGCCAGATTCGACGGTCGTGGCTGGGCTACGGTCCCGGTTCCGGGTAAGGGCGCGCTGGCCGTCAGCGCCATCTCCAGCCGCGATATGTGGGCGGTGACCGGGACGGACATTCCTGGTTCTGGCATTCCGGCCAGTCCGCGGGTCGTCCGCTGGAACGGTCACGGCTGGCACGTGGTCAAGGTCCAGCCGGCGCTGCCGCGGCACGCCACGCTAGACAGCATCCTGGCCGTGCGGCGTTCGGAGGTCTGGCTCGGCGGCAGCAGGCCGAATCGCAAGACCGGCGCCTCGGAACTGGCGCGGCGCTGGAACGGGAGGTCGTGGGTGCAGGTGAATCCGCCCGCGAGGCCGTCCGAGCAGGACATCTATCTGCAGTCGCTAGTGCCCGACGGAGCCGGGGGAGTGTGGTCGCTGACGGGGAGCCTCGGCTCGGCGGACCCCGGCCCGGCCGGGTTCTGGCACTACGCCCGGGGCGGGTGGAGCGGGCCGCAGCCAGTTAGCCCGCGCTGGCTCCTGTTCGGGCTGGCCTGGGTGCCGCGCACTCGGTCGGTCTGGGGCGTCGCGGGCAGCGCTGGCCTGGTGAAGGGTCTGATTGTCCTGCACGGCCCCGTGCCTCGGTGAAGCTGCGCCGCGATGACGGACTGTCGGTGGCGGCGGGGACAATTACGGCACCGAGCCAACCGCGCGGAAGGAGACCGCCATGACCAGAGCCGGCACCGGCCCGGCCTTCGTTCCAGGTCACGTCCGTGACCATCGGGGCACCCGCACCCAGCGAACTCGTAGCGTTCTACGCGCAGCTCCTCGGCTGGACGATCACCGCTGATGATCCTGCGCTGCCGGGCGATCCGCCAGAGGCGAGCTGGGCCCAGCTGCGTCCCCGGCCGGCCAGCCCGGCCCCACCCTGAACTTCGAGTACGAGGCGCAGTTCACCCGGCCGGCCTGGCCCGCCCGGCCGGGCGGGCCGGTCGCGACCGAGCACCTGGACATCGCGGTGGCCAGTCTCGACGAGGGCGTCGCGTGGGCACTTGCGGCTGGGGCTACGCTCGCGGAGTTCCAGCCGCAGGAAGACGTACAGGTGCTGTTCGACCCGGCCGGCCACCCGTTCTGCCTGTACGTACCCTGACCGTCGCGGGCTACCAGGCGTACACCCCGCCGTTGCCGGACGCCGGGGATCCGTCCAGCGGCGTGAAGCCGCTTGACGCCGATGCGGCCGAAGCCGGCCGCACGACGCCAGCAAATTGGTGCCGCGTGGCGCCGCCGCGATGACATCGCAGCCCTGCTCGAACATCGCAGCCGAGTTCGGGCTGTTCTGGTTAGTCGAGGCGCCGGTCACCGTCGTCGTGACGAGCACCCGTAGCAGCTGGCCGGTGCGCGCGGCTCAGCTCGACCGTCCTGGCCACCACGGTGCCGGGTTCCGTGCCCATCCGACCTGCTGGTGAATGTCGACGTGATCTCCAGGCTGCCATCCGCCGTGAAGAGCGCGGCGGGCATGGCGCCCGGTCGCCACCGGCCGCGGAGTCGCGACGATGGGGCCCGACAGCAGATCGCCGCCGGCGCCACTGACATCGAGTAGCCGGTACGCGGTACGCAGCGGCCGGGCCGGCCGTCTTGCTGCTGCTCTGCCACTCGAACGCTATGCGCGAGTTCCCGGCCCAGGACACCTGGAACGGCGCGCCGTTCGCCTGGTCGTCCACGTCCGGACTGCGCCGGTCGCGATCGTGATCACCCGGACGCCGGTGTACTGGCACCGGGACCGCCCGCAGTCCTGTTCGGCCATCGCGAGCCTGGTGCCGTCGGGGGAGATCAGCCGCGACGTCGGCCGACAGCGTCTTCGGCCAGGCGATGGGCAGCTTTCGGACGGTGGCCGAGCGGCCGTTGGCCGCCACCCGGAGCGAGGAAGAACCAGACAGTTGCGGTTGGCGCCGATCGCCCTTTCGGTGATCACGTAGGTGCGATTGTCGGCCGCCGCGCTGATGCCGGGACCGTCAGCACCGCCGTTCGAATACAGCGTCGGCACCTGCACCCTCGTCAGTGTCTTGCCGGTCACGGAGTCGTGCACCGCCGCGATCGTGGGGATCTTCGAGCCGACGAAGGTGTTGTAGACCACGACGTAGAACTTGCGGCATGCCAGGTGCCGGCGCAGAGATCGGCGCCAGCGGACTGGTGGTGCTGCTGAGGTAGCGGCGGGGTCGACCCGGAAGCCATGGCCAGTGGCGGCCAGCAGCCGATGGTGGCCACGACGACGACCGCGATAGCCGCGCCGGCCGGGCCAGCCAGCGCGCCGCGCGCGGGCCCGCGCGGACGCGACAGCGGCTGCGGACCGCGGATATCCTGCGGCTGCACCCGCTCGGCGAACGTCGTCAGGTCGCGCCGCAGCCGGTCTTCAAGGTCAGTCATCATCGTTGTCCCCCTCCAGCGCGCGGCCCATCGCGGTCAGGGCCCGGCTGATCGTGGCGCGGACCGCGCTCTGTGTGAGCCGCAGCGTCGCGGCGATCTCGGCGATGTCTAGGTCGGCGTAGTAGCGCAGCACGATCACCTCGCGCTGGCGGCGGGTGAGCCAGCTGCAGCGCCGCCACGACCTCGACTACTGTCGTCGGCGGCCGCCAGGCGTCCGGACCGGCGGTGTCGGCTGGCGGGCCAGTCGCGGGCCGTACTTGCGCGCGACCGCGGCCCGGCGGTGCACCGAGCGGCAGCCGTTGAGCACCGAGGACCGGCGTAGGCCAGGCCGCTCGATGGCTCGCGCAGCCGGTGCCAGCTGCGCTGCAGTCGCTCGAAGGCGTCCTGGACGACGTCCTCGGCGGTGGCGACGTCGCCGACCATCACGGTGGCCACGCCGCACGAGTTCGAGCCAGTGCTGCTCGGAACAAGTCCTGCACCGCCGTGGCGTGATGCGCGGCGCCGCGGCTCCGGGATCAGCCGCGCGAGGCTGCCAGCTGGCGGGCTCGCCCGCCATCGTCTCGTTCACGCTAGGGAGACGCTTGCCGATCGCCGGGCGCTTCAGCGTCAGGCGATATTTCTCGGCCAGCGCACCGACTGTGGCAGTCCCCGCGTTGTGGACGGAAATCTCCGCAGTGGAGCTGAGCCAGACCTGATGCGGCGCATAGCGTATTTGTCCCGATAGGGGCAACGGCGAGGCCCGGGCAGACTGCCCCGGGCCCCGCCCGTCGCGAGTCCTACTGCGCAGGTTGCACGTAGGTCGGGTCGACGTACGCGCCGCCGTTGCTGACGGTGCTGTAGTCGTTGTTCTCATCGAGCCCGGCGGCCGGGATCTGGCCGCCGCCGCTGGCCTGCAAGAGCGTCTGCAGGTCCGCCGGGGCGTTACCCGCGACGCTGACGGTCAGCGTGATCTGATCCTGCTGGCCGGCCGCGAGGCTCACGCCGGGGTTGGTGCGGCAGGTCGCCGTACGCGGTATCGCAGGACCAGCCGGGGCCGGACATCGACAGTGCGGTCACGCCGCCGGGCAGGTCGGCCGCGAACGTGACCGCGCCACTGGTCGGCGGCGAAGCCGTCGTTGGCCACCGTGACGTGGTACACGTCGCGCTGCGACGCGCCGCCCCGGCCGAACGGCGCGTACGGCACGCCGCCGGCCGAGTCGTAACTGCTGACCACGAGCTGCGGCAGCTGGCTCACTGCCGTCGCGTCGGTGTCGTCGGCCGCGCCGCCGCCGCCACCGGCCACGGTGGCGTCGTTGCGTCACCGACGGCTGCGTGTTGTCCGCGACCGCCACCGCGAGGGTGATCGGCGGGTACGCGCCACCGGGCGGGACCGAGTCGAACCGGTAGCAGGTCGGCTGCGGCTCGAAGGTGTTGTACACGGTGCTGCGCCGCGAGGCCGCCGCGGCCGGCAGCGTCGGCGCTGCCAGCGAGCAGGTCCAGCCGTCGCCGGTCAGCTCGACCGGGGTCAGCCCGGCAGGCAGCGCGTCGCTGACGACCACCATGCCGGCGGTCGGTCCGGCCGCGGCCGCGTCCGACACCGTCAGCGTGTACGAGTCGGCCACGTCGCCCTGGCCGAAGCCGCCGGCGTGGCTGCTGGCGACCGACAGCTGGGCCGGGCGCCGCCGGTGCCGGCGGCGTGCCCGCCGGACCGCTCTGGCTGATCGTGGTCGGGTCGGTGCCGGTCTGGCCGCCGGCCGACGTCGACGAGTTCGCGCCGGAGGTCATGCCGCCGCCGGACACGGTCACCGAGTTCGTGACCGACGCCGGGGCGTTGGCGGCGACCTTGACCGTCAGCGTGATCGGCGGATAGGACGACCCGGCCGCCAGCGTGTCGGTGCGGTAGCACGTCAGCGCGCCGACCCGGCAGGTCCAGCCGGGGCCGGACATGGCGGTGGCGGTCAGGCCCCACGGCAGGCTGTCGGTCACCCAGACCAGGCCGAGCGCGGGCCCGCCGGTGGTGGCGCGTTCGGGCCGTCCACGTTCGGACACGGTCAGGGTGTAGGTGTCCGCGCTGTCGCCCTGGGCGAAGCTGCCCGAGTGCGAGCTGGTCGCGTTCAGGTCGGCTGCCTGCTGGACCGTGGTCGCCGCGCTGACCGAAGCCGGGCCGCCGACGTCGCCGCCGCCATCTACCTGGACCGTCTCGTTCCCGGTGGCGGGCGCGTTCGTCGGCGACGCTGGCGACGACCGTGATCGGCGGTTCCTCGCCGTTCTCGCCCGCGAGCACGTCGCTGCGGTAGCAGGTGTCGGCGGGCTCGGTCAGCGGGGTGGTGATCGCGCCAGGTTGCAGGTCCAGCCGCTGCCGTACAGCGCCTGGACCGTGACGCCCGTCGGGCAGGCCGGTGATCGTCGCGGTGACCGGGTCGGAGCTGCTGCCGCTGGTCGGCGCCGCCGCCGGTGTTCAGCACGGTGATCTCGTACCGGCCGGTGCCGCCCTGCCGGAACGCGCCGTCGACGGCGTTGTCGGCGGTCAGGCTCGGCACGCCGACGATCGGGGTCGGGCTGGCCAGCGACGTGCTCGGCTGCGACGGCGCGCCGCCGGTCACGATCACGCCGTTGGTCACGTGCAGGCCGTCGGTGGAGTCCTGGGTGCCGAAGCCGGTGCCGAGCGGCACCTGCACCGTGAGCGTGATCGGCGGGTAGGACTGACCGGGCTGCAGGACGGCCGGGCCGCCGCCGGAGCCGCCGGTCTCGGTGCACACCTCGGTCGGGTCGTTCGAGGTGTCGCAGGTCCAGCCGGAGCCGCTGATCGACGTCATGCTGATGTTCGGGTCCACGATGTCGGTCAGCGTGACCGGGGTGGTGCCGTCGGTCGGCGCGCGTTGCCGGTGTTCTTGACCGTCAGCGTGTAGGTGTCGGCGTTGTCGCCCTGGGTGAAGCTGGTCGCCGGGGTGGTGTCCGGCGAGTTCGCCACCGACGTGACGGTCAGCGCTCGGCGCCTTCGCCTTGCCGCTGGCCGTGCCCGCGGTGAAGCGACGGCACTCGCGCCCGGCGGCGTGCCCGACGCCCGGCTGCGCGGTGCCGCTGCACGGCCGGCGCGCCGTCCGCGACCCCGAAGTGCTGCAGGTGCGCGGCCGGCCTCGGCCGTGCGCACCGCGGCCACGGCGGCCGCGCTCTGCGGCGCCGCGAACGTCGCGTCCGGCACGTTCCAGCCGTAGACGCTCACGACCGGGCCGGCCCCGTGCAGCAGCGACGAGCGGTAGGTCGCGGTCAGGGTCTGGGACTCACCCGGCCACAGGGTGATGTCGTTGTCGCTCCAGGTGATCGGCAGGACCTGGTTGTCGCCCGCCTGCGCGGTGCCGCCGGCGTTCCCGCGGCGCACGTCGGCGCGCAGGAAGAACGCGACGGCGGGGTTCGAGGACGGGTTGGTGATCGTGACGCTGGTGACCACCTTGCCGCCGCGACCGGGCTGCGCCGGCGGTGTCGGCCGTCACCTGCACCGGCTCGGACGGCAGGTTCTGCAGCGCGGTCATGTCGGCGTACTGGCTCAGCGGGTCGCCGTTGTTCGGCCTGCGGGTTGCCCTCGGTGGATGACCAGTCGATCACGTCCGGCTGGGTCGACAGCCAGTACACGTTCCGGTCCACGACCGCGCCGTGCTGACGCAGGATCAGCTCGACGAAGTAGGTCTTGGCCGGCGCCGGCGGGGTGGTGGCGGCGGGCACCTGCGGCGTCAGCACGCCGTTGCTGACCTGCTGCGGCGCCAGCGACAGCGGCTGGCTGGTGGTCTGGTCTGTCGAGCACGATGCCGTCCACGCCGTAGACCTTCGACTGGACCGACAGCCCCTGCTGCCGGACGCCGGTCAGGTTGTCGATCGTGACCTGGCCGGTGTCGTAGGCGTAGAGGACGTGCAGGTCCTCGTTGGCCTTCTTGGCGCCGAAGTAGCAGCCGGCCTCGTCGTAGTCGTAGTTGTACAGGTCCCAGAGCAGCGTCGGCCAGCCCTTGTTCAGCTGCCAGTAGTCGGTGCCGGTGGACGGCGTCGGCGCCGTTGCTCCAGTGATCGATGTAGGCCTCGAACTGGGCCCGGATGTCCTCGTAGTTCTGGACCTGGGCCTCCTGCACGTACTGCGGCAGGCTGCTCCAGCTGCCGTACCTGGCCTTGATCGCGGTGTCGAGGTTGTCGAGCGTGCCGAACGAGTAGCCCGAGTGCGAGCCGTCGGTCGACTCGTAGTTGGTGTGGAACTGGTGCGCGTCCGGCTGCTGCCAGAGCGTCGCCTGGTCGGCCGGGGACATGAAGCGGTTCAGCGAGTCCATCGTCGGGACCGTGTCGCCCGAGCCCTGCTCGCTGTCGAAGCCCCAGGCGCCGCCGACGTTCGTCATGGTGGAGTCGTTGTCGTTGCCGTTGTTGCTGGAGTGCGCGCTGTCGTACCAGTAGTCGGGCGGCACCCAGTCGTAGGGTCCTTCCTTCTCGCCGGACGGACCGAGGACGCCGGACACGTTGTACTCGGCGGAGGAGATGATCGGGTCCTGGAAGCCGGACTGGCTGAAGCCGGCGAGCGACGCCGCTTCCTGCTCGTTGATCGGGGGGTTGTCGCTCCAGCTGTAGTTCAGCACGCTGGGGTGGTCGCGCAGCCGCTCGCCGATGGTCAGCGACGACTCGTACATGACGTGGAATTCCTGCGAGGTCACGCCGCGGCCGCTGCCGGACGGCGCCCACTTGTCGCAGCACTGGAAGCCCGCGTCGATCAGGATGCCGGCCCGGTCCATCTGGTCGTAGAAGTTCTGCGGCATCTCCTTGCCCTCGGTCCGGATGCCGTTGATGCCCATGCTCTTGATGAGCCGATCTGGTTGGCCAGGTCGGCGGCCGAGTAGTGCAGGAACAGGTTCTCCGACCAGCCGCCGGCCCGGAAGTCGAACGGCACGCCGTTGACCTCGAAGACCCGCACGCCCTCGGGCGCGAGCACCGACGGCGTGGTGAGGTAGGTGGACACCGAGCGGATGCCGAAGCTGACCGGCCGCGGCGCAACGGCGGATGCCTGGCCGCCGGCCCAGGCCGAGGCCTGCAGCTGGTAGAGCGGCTGGCCGCCCATCTGGTACGGCCACCACAGCTGCGGATGACTGCATGACCAGCTGACGGAAGTCGGCGGGCCGGAAGGTGACCGTCTGGCTCGCGCCCGCGGCGAGCGTGACCTGCTGCGTGACCTGAATCGCCGCGCCGCCGCCCGGCGGGCTGATGGCCGCCGTGACGGTGCCGGACTGCCGGTCCGGGGTGTTGTTCGTGACGTCGCGCGTGCACGGTCAGCGCGGCGCTGCTCAGGTCGGGCGCGTCGTCCTGGGTGACATAGGTGTTGGCGATGCCGAGCGCGCTCGGACGAGCCGGCAGCTGGACCGGGAACTGGATGCCGGTGTTGTTGTCCGGCGGGATCTGGTTCCAGTCCACGTCGTCGAGGGTGAACATCGTGCTCGGGTTGTTCGGGAACAGCTTCGAGCGCGAGCGCGTTGGTGCCGCTGCGCAGCAAGTTCGGTGACGTCGAAGCTGTAGCTGGTGTAGTCGCCCTCGACGGTGGCCTCGGTCGCGACCTCGGTGCCGTTGACCCAGACGTCGGCCTGACCCATCACGCCGTTGATGACGAGCTTGGCGTCCTGACCGGGCCGCAGGCTGTTCGGCGAACGTCGTGCGGAACCACCACGGCACGTCGAACAGCGGATCGGTGTCGGCGCCGGTGCTGGTCATCGGCGCGCCGAAGCACTGCGTCAGGTTGTCGGAGTAGAACACGCTGCTGGTGCTGTCGGCGCTGGCGTTCACCGGCTCCAGGGCGGTGTCGTCCGGGCAGACGCCGTTCTGCACGAGCGCCTCGACCTCGGTGCCGACCGCGCCCGGCGTTGTCCGGCCTGACCGGAAGCCAGCCGCTCGCGGCGAATCCGGGCGCGGAGATCTGCGCGCCGTCCTGCGGTCGCGCCCGGCGTTGGTCGTCCACTGCGTGGCCGCGGCCGTGCTCTGCACCTGCCAGCCGCCCAGCGCCGATCGTGGCGGTGCTCTGAGCCTCGGCCCTCCTTGTCGTGGCGGCTGACAGCGTCGTGGCGGCCGACAGCGTCGTGGCGGCCGACAGCGTCGTGGCGGCCCCGGCGCGCGCGCTGGCCGGGCGCGGCGGAGGCGATGCCAGGTACCCCGAGCCAGGCGAGGCTCGCTGCGCAGACTGGTGATCCCGGCAATCCGCAGGCTGGCTCGCATGCCGCACCTCCCGCCGGGCGCAGGACCGACAGCCCGCTCACCCGGACTTCTTTTCAGGATGAAAAATTATCGGGAACGGCTGAACTAATAGTGATTAGCCCCACTAAGAAACAAGGTCCTGCGAACGCGAGAATTGTGGTATACGCGCGGTCCGGCGCCACTAGGACTGGCTGCACCAGGGGTCAGCGGTCAGCGCTGCCGGCGGTCAGGTCAGCGCGCGGCGGCCGAGCGGCACAGGCGTGTCTTGCTCCGCCACCATCGCCAGCGCCCGCGCGATCGCGCCGGTCACGGTCGCGTTGGGGCCGAGCTGCGAGATGACGATCTCCGGTGCGCCGAACACCCGCTCCTGGACGGCCGCGCGTGAGTTCAGGCAGCCACGGTTCGAGCGCCCGGCCGATGCTGCCGTCGAGGATGACCCGTTCGGGGTCGATCAGCGCGGTCGTCGCCGACGATCGCGGCGGCGACGTGCCCGACGAGATCGTGCACGACCCGGCGGCCGACCGCGTCGCCGGTCGCGGCGGCGGCGAAGATGTCGGCCACGGTGAAGTCCGCGGTCAGCGACGTCGGCCGGCCGTCGGCGATGAGGCGTTCGGCCTGGCTGCGCAGCGCCGGACCGGACGCGACGTCCTCGAAGCCGCCCGGCGGCGAGCCGAAGCCGCTGCCGCCCGGCGCCGCGTCCCGCCGGCCGCCGACCGGCAGGTAGCCGACTTCACCGGCGGCGTTGTGCCGGCCGCTGAGCAGGTGACCGTCGACGACGATGCCGCCGCCGATGCCGGTACCCAGCGACATCGTCACGAACGAGTGCACCCCGCGCCCGGCGCCGCGCCAGGCCTGGCCGAGCGCGCTCAGGTTCGCGTCGTTGTCCACTTCGAACGGCTCGGCCACCTCGGCCGCCAGGATCCCCATCAGGTCGAAGTCCTGCCAGTGCACGCTCGGCCCCGCGGTGGCCAGGCCGGTCCGCGGGTCGATCACGGCAGGGATGCCGACCACCACGGCGCGGACTGGCCAGCTCCGGCTGCCCTCGTCCGGCCGCAGCGCGGCGATGCATTCGAGCAGGGCCGCCGCCGCGTGCTCGCCCTCGCGGGTGGGCCGGAAGTCCTCGGCCATGGTCGTGCCGGCCAGGTCGGCCAGCACGCCGTGACAGCGCGTGCCGCCGAGGTCGATCGCGATGACGCTGCCGGCCGCGCCGACGAACCGCAGTACGGTCGGGGTGCGACCGCGGGCCGGGCGGTCGCCCGGCTCCTCGGCGATCAGCTCGGCCCGCAGCAGCCGCTGCGCGATCCGGCTCACCGAGGCGTCGGACAAGCCCGAGCTCCGCGGACAACTGCCGCCGGGTGACCTTGCCGTGCGATCTGATCGCGTCCAGCACCAGGAACGCGTTCAGCTCGGCGATGTTGCCAATGTCCATCCGTGCGGCCTAACAGCCGGGCGCCCCGCTGCGAGCAACCCGCGTCGCGGCGCGGTCAGGCACCGTCGCTCCCGTCGTCCCGCTGCACCGCACGAATGCCTCCTCGGTCACGGAGTACGCGATCATACTGCGCCAGCCTCCAGCGCAGCCGCCAGCCGGATCGGCGCTCGGTCACGTCGTGGCGCGCGGCGGGCTCGCGCCCGCGAGCCTGCTACGGTCCGGAAGATGAAGGCAGCCCTTGGCCACGTCGGCATCAACCTCTCCTCGGCTGAAGAGCCATTCGCGTTCTGGCAGGACCTGCTCGCCTTCCTCGACTTCGCGGTCATCCCGGACGGAAATCACTTTGATGCCAGCGACGGGCATACGTCGCTGTGCGTGCAGGTGACAAACGCCGGGCATCAGGACCCGGGGTTCCACCGGAAGCGGACCGGCCTCGGTCATATCGCGTTCAAGGTGGAGTCGGCCGACCTGGTCGACAAGTTCGTCGCGGAGTTTCTGAGGCCACGGCAGATCGAGCCACTGTACGGGGGGGCCAAGGCGTATCCCGCTTACGCGCCTGGCTATTACGCGGTCTATTTCGAGGATCCAGACCGGATCAAGATCGAGGTCGTCTTCGAGGGGTAACCCGGATACCTCCTCGTCCGCGCGGGGACTGAGGAAATACCACAAACACACCAGGGTGTGCGGACCTGGGTGCACTCGCGCCGTGAGGGACCGTCCTGGCGAAGCCACTCCGATCGTCCGGTCGTCGAGATAGACGATGAATCCGGCTGCCGAGGGATTGCCGGTCCACTGATAGCTGTTCGTGACAACAAGCGTTGCGGTCATGGTCGGGTCAGCCGGCACCTGCAGGGCCATCCTCTCGCTGCTGCCCAGGCTAGCTTCTGGCGCTGAGACCGACCCGCCGTAATTCGTGCTAAGTTGCCTAGACTTGGGCACAACGGCCTCGGAGGAGCTATGCGGCGAGGGCGCCCACTATTCTGGGCGATTATCGGAAGCGTCGTAGCTGCGGTAGCGATAGTAATAGCAGTGATTGAAGTCAACCCTGGCACGTCACCAAAGGCAGCCTCTTCGCCCGTGGCAGCCTCTTCGTCCGTGCCTCCCGTTTCGGCCAGTGCAAGCTCCCCAGCTGGCGAGTCTGCCCCAGTGGTGATTCCGAAGACTTCCGGCACGTCCTCGTTCTCATTTCTCTCAGATCTGGTACCTGCCGGGAATCTCGGCGAGCTGGTGAACGCAGGTCCGGTCAAGATAGACGGATCAATTTACCCCAAGAGTATCTCGTTCTATTGTAACGTTGGCGATCCAACTGCTTTTCCTGCATATAAGCTAAAGCATAACGCTCGCCGTTTCCAAGCTACTATTGCACTTGGGGCCAAGTTCCCGCCACATTTCGGGGCTGCCGTAATAATAGATGGCGATGGACACACCCTCCGGACCTTTACTGTCGGCGCCGTTAGGCCAAAAACAATCGATGTCAATGTAACAGGGGTCCATGCCCTCCAACTCGAATGCTTCGGCTCTGGTGAATCTGCGTCGGCCGGTTGGGCCATTTCTGTAGCGTGGGGCAACGCACGTATCTCAGAAGGCCATTGACCCCGGACTGGCGGGCCGCGCTCGCCGGTCTTCGACCGGGCGATCGGCCCGCCGTCTCGGGCTCAGGGCGCCCGGCCGGGCGCGCCTGGCAGGACTCGAACCTGCGACCGGCTGCTTAGAAGGCAGCTGCTCTATCCGGCTGAGCTACAGGCGCTTATGGGCACATTGTGCCCGCGACAGGTCACGCGCAGGACACGCCTTTATTGCGGCGGTCGCTGCGCAGGACCACCGTATTGCCTATCGTCATGTCCCATGCCCCGCTGCCGAACACTGCACGTCGCCATGTCCGGATCCCGGCGCGGGGCTGAATCCAGTCGTGAACGGCGCTCTCCTCGTCGCCGGCACGACCTCGGACGCGGGCAAAAGCGTCATAGTCGCCGGGATCGTCCGCTGGCTCCGCCGCGAGGGCGTCCGGGTAGCCCCGTTCAAGGCCCAGAACATGTCGCTGAACTCGTTCGTGACCGCGGATGGCGCGGAGATCGGCCGGGCGCAGGCGATGCAGGCGGCGGCGGCCGGGCTCGAGCCGGACGCCCGGATGAACCCCGTGCTGCTCAAGCCCGGGTCACGACGGCAGCCAGGTCGTCGTGCTCGGCCAGCCCATTGGCGAGGTCGATGCCGCCGAGTACGCCGACCACGCCGACCGGCTCCTCGACGTGGCGGTGGACAGCCTGGCCCAGCTCCGCCGCGACTACGACGTCGTGATCTGCGAGGGCGCCGGCAGCCCGGCGGAGATCAACTTGCGGGCCACCGACATCGCGAACATGGGCATCGCCCGCGCGGCCGGCCTGCCGGTCGTGCTCGTGACCGACATCGACCGCGGGCGGGTCGTTCGCCGCCCTGCACGGCACCGTGGCCCTGCTCGCGCCGGAGGACCAGGCGCTCGTCTCCGGCTTCATCATCAACAAGTTCCGCGGTGACCGGGCGCTGCTCGAACCCGGCCTCGGCATGCTCCGCGGCCTGACCGGCCGCCCGGTCCTCGGCGTGCTGCCGTGGACCGAAGGGCTCTGGCTCGACGCCGAGGACTCGCTCAGCCTCTCGACCGCGGTCAGGCCGTCGGCCGGACCGCCAGCCGGGCACGACGTGCTGCGGGTCAGCGTCGTCCGGCTGCCCCGGATGAGCAACTTCACCGACATCGACGCGCTGTGCGCCGAGCCCGGCGTCCTGGTCCGGGTCGCCGACACCGCCGCCGAGCTGGCCGACGCCGACCTGGTGATCATTCCGGGAACGAGGGCCACGGTGGCTGATCTCAGCTGGCTGCGGGACCGCGGCATGGCCGAGGCAATAGCGACACGGACCAGGTCCGGCCAGCCGGTACTCGGCATCTGCGGCGGCTACCAGATGCTCGCGAGCCAGATCGCCGACGATGTGGAGTCCGGCGCCGGGCCGGGTGTCCGGCCTCGGCCTGCTGCCCGCCAGCGTCACCTTCGGCGACACGAAGATCCTCGGCCGGCCGAAGGGCACGGCCTACGGCGCCGAGGTGTCCGGCTACGAGATCCACCACGGCGTCGTCTCGGTCTCCGGCATCACCGCGGAGCCGTTCCCTGGCGGCTGCCGCAGCGGCACGGTCTGGGGCACCAGCTGGCACGGCACGCTGGAGAACGACGAGTTCCGGCGCGGGTTCCTGACCGAAGTCGCCGCGCTCGCCGGGCGGGACTTCAAGCCCGCGCGCCGACACCTGCTTCGCCGCCCTCCGTGAGGCGGCGTTTGACCTGCTCGGTGATCTCGTCGCCGAGCACCTGGACACCGCGGCGCTGCTGCGGCTGATCGAGGGCGGCCCGACGCCGGGGTTGCCGCTGGTCCCGCCCGCGGGCCTCACCCGCCCGGGCTGGCAACTCAAGCCCTGACGACTCAGTCCCTCAGGAGCGCTCAGGCTGGGGCCGTCGCGGGTTCTGCGGACGGCGGCGGTCCGTCGCCGGGCGCCGTCGCCGGCGGCCGGGCCCTGCAGGGTGGCGGTCCGCAAGGCCGGGATCAGCATGCCGAGCAGCAGCGCGCCGGCGATGCAGGCGAGGCCGCCGCTGACGATCGAGAACTCCAGGCCCGCGAGCTTGGCCACACCGCCCGCCTCCACGTTGCCCAGCGCGGGCGCGCCGCTGACCTGGGCCAGGTAGAGGCTGGAAACCCGGCCGCGCAGCTGGTCGGGGGTATACAGCTGCAGCAAGGCGTTGCGCAGCACCTCGGAGATGATGTCGCCCATGCCGGCCAGCGCCAGGAAGCCCAGCGCCAGCGACAGGTTGGTCACCAGCCCGAACCCCGTGATCGCGCCGCCCCAGACCAGGCCCGCGCCGATGACCACCAGGCCGGGGCGCCGCAGGCGGCCGGTCCATCCGCTGGTCGCCGCGCCGACGAATCGCGCCGAAGGCCGGAGCGGCAGTCAGCAGTCCGAACGTGGCTGAACCGCCGTGGAAATGCTCGCTGGCCAGGGCCGGGAAACAGCGCTGACGGCATGCCGAAGATCATCGCGTTCGTATCGACGAGCAGCATGCCGGCGACCACGGCGTTATGGCGCACGTACCGGAACCCCTCCGCCAGCGAGCTCAGGCCGGGCCGGTCGGCGCGCACCGTCGGGGGCAGCGGCCGCAATCCGGTCACCGCGATGCCGAACAGCACGTAGCAGCCTGCATTGATCGCGTAGCAGGTGGGAAGCCCCGGCCCGGCGATGAGAATGCCCGCCAGCGCTGGCCCGCCGAGCGCCCCAAGCTGGCTCGCGGCCGAGTTGAGCGCCGCTGCCGCCGCCAGCCGCCGCTCACCGACCAGGGCCGGGGTGGCGGCGGTCGAAGCCGGGGAACTCAGGCCGGACATTAGGCCGAGCCCGAAGGTGAGCACGTACAGCGGCCAGAGCGCCGGATGGCCCAGCAGGCTGTTGGCCATGAGAGCGAACGCGAGCAGCGCCTCGGGGATCTGCACCGCCATGAGCAGCTTGCGGCGGTCATGCCGGTCGGCGAGCATACCGCCGGCCAGCAGGCCGATGAACAGGCCCATGCCGGCGCCCAGCGTCACCAGGCCGACCGCGAGGGAGCTGTGCGTCAGGTTATAGACCTGCCAGTTCGCCGCCGTGGTCGCGACGGTGGCACCGGTCCTGGACAGGAACTGGCCCGCGAACATGCGGCGGAAGTCACGGCTCTCGCGCAGCGGCGCGACGTCAATCGCGATCTGCCCGATGCGCATGCCGGCTCCGGTCGGTGAAGGTCAGGCGAGGGTCAGCCGCCAGCCGGCGGGCAGACCGGGCCGGGGGGTGCCGCGGCCACCCCCGCAGGCTACTGGCTGATCTTCAGTTGTCCGCCCGCCGGGCTGGCGCGGCCACACTATGGCGTTCCATTCCTAATGGCTCACAGAGAGCATTGGTGCGAATAAATCTAGAAGGTCAAATGCCGGCGCGCTCGTTAGCTATCTTCTCCGCGAATGGCTTGGGGAATAGAGATAGGGGTAACAGGTGGAAACGATCCGGGCAGGATCAGTTGCGGCGTTAGCTGGCTTCGCGTGCGTCGCGGGGGTGGCGTCGGCGTCACCGGCCGCCGCCTGGCCTGCGCATTCACTCTGGGTGAGCGCGGCGGCCGCGGTCTCCGGGGGCGGCACGAGCTGCGCTGCGCCCGGATACAACACCCATTCAGGCCGCGGTGAACGCCGCGACGGAGCGCGTCCGCATGTCCGGATCCGCCGAGTCCTCGCCGCAGCGCTGCCACTTGCCACTCTGCCCGTGCTCGCAAATCCCCCGAAGTCGGACCCGAGATCACGGCGACCGGAGAAGTCCTGCCAGGATCAGTGGCCGTCGGCTAGATGGCGCTTTAAGTCGATATGGCTGCCCAGTGCGACGGTACCCCGCAGCGACGCGCTGACCTGGGGTTACTTGAATCGCGGACCGTTGACCTCGACACGAGCGCCGTTACCGCGCTGGATACAGGGTATGTGGGAGGGTTGATCGACCTAATCGAAGGAGTGACATGGCACTGCCAACTCTTACACCTGAGCAGCGCGCCGACGCGCTGGCAAAGGCCCAGGCCGCGCGCAAGGAGCGCAGCGAGCTCCTGGCCAAGGTCAAGGCGGGCAAGGTAAGCATCGCCCAGCTGCTTGACCGCAAGGACGACGTCACCAAGAAGACGAAGGTGGCTCAGGTCATCAAGGCGCTGCCCGGATACGGCCCGGCGAAGGCCGCCGCCGTGATGGAAGAAGCCGGGATTGACGACAACCGCCGTGTCGGCGGTCTGGGTGACCAGCAGCGCAAGAAGCTGCTCGACGCAGTAGCAGGCTGACGGCCAGGCGCGCTGCCGGTTCTGCGGGCGGCGGCCGGTCGCCGGGATAGGTCGGCGACCGGCCACGCTTATCGTGACGACTGCGACTAGTCATTCGTTGTCGCCAATGCCCGATCTGTCGGAACCGGAACGCGCCTGCCTGGTCCTCGCCTGGGAGGCCATGGTCGCCCGGACCAATCCGATCGGCGCCGCGGTCGTGGACGGCGACGGCACGATCGTCGCGTCTGGCCGTAATGCCGTATACGAATCGTCCGGCGCGCCGGGCCGTTGTCGGCCAGCCCGCTCGCGCATGCGGAAATGAACGCGCTCTTCTGCTTGTCGGCCGACGGGCACCACGCCGGTCTGCGGTTGGTGACGTCGCTAGAGCCGTGTCAGATGTGCGCTGGCGCCGTGCGGATGGCGAAGGTCGGGGCGCTCACCTTTATCGGTGCTGACCCGGTTAACGGCACCGCCTGGGCGCTCGTGCAGGAACGATACGTCGGGTACCGGCCGGTCACAGTCACCGGGCCGCGCGCCGACGCGGCCGGTTAGCCGGGACGGGTAAGCCAGAACGGGTAAGCCGGATGGGGTAAGCCGGAACGGCCGGCGTAGCGCGACCGCGGCCGGGCTCGAGCCGCCGCGACGGGCCGCGCGACGGGGCCGCGTGGGCACGGGGGGAGCCTGACATGCATCAGCCGGCCATTCCGCACGTGGCGGGGACCGACCCGGACATCGCGGAGCTTATCCAGGGCGAGGCCCGCCGGCAGTTCGAGAAAGCCCGGCTGATCGCGTCCGAGAACTACGCGTCCGCGGCCGTTCTCGAAGCCAGTGGCACGGTGCTCACGAACAAGTATTCCGAGGGCTACCCCGGCAAGCGCTACTACGAGGGCCAGCAGTTCATCGATCCGGTCGAGCGGCTGGCCCGGCAGCGCGCCGAGCGGCTCTTCGGCGTCGACCACGCCAACGTCCAGCCGTATTCCGGGTCGCCCGCGAACCTGGCTGCCTATCTGGCGTTCGCCCGGCCGGGCGAGACGATCATGGGCATGTCGCTGCCGATGGGCGGGCACCTGACCCACGGCTGGCCGGTCTCCGTCACCGGGAAGTGGTTCAACGCCGTCCGCTACGGCGTGCGGGCTGACACCGGGATGACCGACCTCGACGAGGTCCGCGACCTGGCCCGGCGGGCGCGCCCGCGGCTGATCTTCTGCGGCGGCACCGCGATCCCGCGCACGATCGACTTCCCGGCGTTCGCCGAGATCGCGCGTGAAGTCGAGGCCATCCTCGTCGCCGACATCGCGCACATCGCGGGTCTGGTCGCGGGCGGCGCGCATCCGTCGCCGGCCGGGCACGCCGACGTCATCACGACCACGACCCACAAGACTCTGCGCGGCCCGCGCGGAGCGATGATCCTGGCCACCGCCGAGCACGCGGCGGCGATCGACAAAGCTGTCTTTCCCGGTCTGCAGGGTGGTCCGCACAACCACACCACGGCCGCGATCGCGGTCGCGCTGCACGAGGCGTCGCTGCCTTCGTTCGGCCGCTACGCACGGCAGATCGTGGCCAACGCCAAGGCGCTCGCGGCTGGTCTGACCGAGCGCGGACACACGCTGGTCTCCGGCGGCACCGACAACCACCTGATCCTGCTCGACCTGACCGCGCAGGGCATCGGCGGCAAGCCGGCCGCGCAGGCACTCGACCGCGCGGGCATCGAGGTGAACTACAACACGGTGCCGTTCGACGTGCGCCCGCCGTTCGATCCGTCCGGTGTGCGGATCGGCACCGCGGCCGTCACCACCCGCGGGCTGACCGAGCCACACATGGAACTGCTGGCGGGCTGGATCGACCAGGCGATCACCGCGGCCGTCAAGGCGGACGAACAGGCTCTGGCCGCGATCGCGGTCCAGGTCCGCGAGTTGCTCGCCGGGTTCCCGATGCCCGGCTGGGGCGGCCCGGCCTGAGCTGGATACGGCCGGTCGGCCGGCCCTGCGTACGGAGCCCTGACCTTGCTTTTCAGTCTATGCGAATGTATGTTCGATAGTGAACGTCAGCTGCCTGTCTTCCCCTGGGCAGCCGCCAGCTAGCCGCGGCCCAGGGAGAGCAGGGCAGGATGCGCCGTATTCGGGGGGAACCAGTGGAGGTCTGGCTCCGCCACGGGCGGCCCGCCAGGTTCGTCTGGCGCGGTCGCCTCTACGTCGTGCTCTTCGTCCTGGACCGGCGCGGCGGCAAGCCAGGATCGGCCGGCCCGGACGGCGACGAGCCGTTATCGCCGGAGTACTGGCTGGTCGAGGCGACCGCGCAGCAGGCCACTACGGCGGCGACGTTCGAGCTGCGGCGTGACCACGAGTCCAGCCGCTGGACGCTGTCGAGAAACTGACCAGAGCAAACCGCCCGGCGCGTCACACTGTCGGGCGGCGAAGCGGCTATTACTCTCGGGAACCTGGGCGTTCGGGCTGCGGTGCGCACCGCGTGCCGCGCCGGATTCTGAGCCGGGACGGGGTTAACAGGGGAGTCCCGGCTGGGCCGTCCGCCCAGTGCCTTGTCAGGGGGCAGGGCAGGCAACGGGGAGGTCTTTCGCCATGTCCGGGGGAAATTCGCAGCCGGTTGTCCGCACTTTAGGTCCGGGTCAGGCGGCGCGCCCGGCCGCGTCGGCCGTGGCCCGCTGAGATGGCCGCGCGGCTGGCGCGCCGACGCGCGCAGGCGTTCCTCGCCGGTGCCGCCGCCGCGGCGATCGCGGCCGGTTGCTGGCCGGCGATCGCGCTCGCCGCGGCCCGCCCGGCGGTCGCGCGGTCGCACGCGACGACGCTGAAGACCGTGTCCTATCGCGGCTACCGGTTCGCGGTGCCGAAGTCCTGGCCGGTGATCCGGACGGCGCGGCACCGCACCGCGTGCGTGCGCTTCGACCTGCACGCGGTGTACCTGGGCCGGCCTGGCGTGAATCAGAATTGCCCGAGCTGGCTGGTCGGCACGACCGAGGCCCTGGTCGTGCAGCCCGGCGCGGCCAAAGCAGGGCGGCGCACGGTGGAGAACCCGGTCGCGCACCAGATCACGGCCGGCGCGCCGCGGATCAAGGTGACCGCTACCTTCGATACCGACCCAACCGTCATCTACCGGATCCTGGCGAGCGCCCGGCTCGCCGCGCCGGTGATCGTCACTGCGAGCCCGGCCAGGCTGGCGGCCGCACTAACCCCCATGGCCGGGGCCGGGAACGGGGCGCCTCGCGGCCGCGGCCGGAGGTTCGGCCCGACCGTCGCGGCGGGATCGAGCCGGGCGGGCACGGCCGACGCGGTTTCGGCGAGCCGGGCGGTGGCCAAGCCGTCGATCGTGTTCGGCGCCGCCGCGCCCTCGCTCCCCGCGACCGTCACGAACGAAGTCGGCCTCGGGTTCGACGTCTGCGCGGCGCCGAGCGCGAGCTACATGCGCGCCTGGCGCCGGTACTCGCGCTATCGCGCCGTCGGCGTCTACATCGGCGGCGCCGACCGCGCCTGCGACCAGCAGAACCTCACCGCGTCCTGGATCCGTCAGCAAGCGGCAGCGGGCTGGCGCTTCATGCCGATGTACGTGGGACCGCAGGCGTCGTTCGGCCAGCTCGCCGATCCGGCCCGGCTGGGTGCGGCCGCCGCGGCGGACGCCGTGGCGCAGGCCCAGCGGCTGACCTTCGGCCAGCAGACACCTATCTACTACGACATGGAGGCCTACGGGGCGGCGGCCAGCGGCCAGGCACTGCGGTTCCTGTCCGCCTGGACCAGGGAGCTGCACGCGCTCGGCTATCTGTCGGGCGTGTACAGCAGCTCGTCCTCGGGTGTGGCGGACCTGGCCAGGGACTACCACTCGAATCGCCTCACCCATCCCGACGTCATCTTCGAGGCGCTCTGGAATGGCGCGAAAGACGTCACCGACTCGAGCTATCGCAATGGCGCCTGGTCTGGCGCCCGGCGGGTGCATCAGTTCAGCGGCAATGTGCTGCAGACGTTCGGCGGCGACACGATGGACGTCGACCAGGACTACCTGGACCTCGCCATGACCGCGCCGGGCGGGACGACCGAGTCCGCGGCCGGCACCATCGAGGCGGGCGCCGCGACCACCGTGGTCTACCGGGGTAGCGGCAACCACCTGTGGGCGGAGAACCGGGCGGCGGGCGGCTCCTGGTCCCGGCGCGACCTGGGTGGCCGGCTGAGTTCCGAGCCGAGCGTCGTTCGGGTGGGCAAATCCGGCCTGGCCGTGTTTTACCGGAACGGGACCGGCGAACTTACAGTTATCCGCCGGTCCGCCGGTCGCTGGCTCGCGCCGCAGGTCCTGGCCCGGATGGGCATCATCGGCGGGGCGCCGCGGGCAGTTGCACAGACCAACGGAGTCATAGATGTCTTCTGGTCGGGTAACTACGACAAGCATCTGTGGCATGGCGAGTTCAATCCGGGCCGAGGCTGGAGCGGGCCGCAGGCGCTCCAGGGCAGCCTTGCTAGCTGGCCGGACCCGGTCGAGTCGGGTACTGGCGTGATTCAGGTCTTCTGGGAGGGAACGGATGGCAGGCTCTGGCGGGTCGTCCGCCGGGTCGGAGCGGCCTGGACGGCACCCCGGGCTCTCGGCATGGCGCCGATGGGCGGGCCGCCGCACGCTGTCCAGCTGCCGAATGGCGAGACCGACGTGTTCTGGCGCGGGCAGATTCCGCACTCGATCTGGTCCGCCCAGATCGATCCGGACCAGCGCGTTCGCGGTCCGCGCAATCTCGGCGGCGTGGTCAGCGGAGCGCCCTGGCCGGTCGTGGCGGCCGGGGTGGAGAGCGTGGTCTTCCGGGACCCGCGCGGCCAGCTCTGGCAGGTGCCGCGGACTCGTGGCAAATGGGGTAAGGCCCGCCCGGTGCAGCTCGCAGCCGGGCTCAGTTCCGCGCCGTTCGCCGCGAGCGGCGGGACCGGTGACCCGCTGCAGCTGTTCTGGGTCGGGTCCAAGGCCACGCTCTGGTCGGCCCGGTTCACCGCGTCGACCGGCTGGCAGCAGCCAGTCGATCTTGGTGTGCTCGTCCAGGGCCGCAGGCGCTGATGGTGCCGGCGGCGCACGGACCGCGGCCAATGATCAAGTTCGCCGCCTTGGCCCGTTTTCACCGTGCGTGACCTATCCTTGTGGCAGCCTTCTATTGGGTGATCTAGCGGGCCCGACCGCCGGTGCCAGCACTCCCGCCGTCGCAACCGTGCAGCTGCGGCAGCGCCGTGCGGCCTTGGCTTTCCCGGACCCCCGTGGCAGGTTCCCGTACTGTTGTAGCTGTTCAGGCCAGCCCAAGCCGTCCTTCGAGCTAGGAATCTGATGACCGCAGAACCGGAGAAGCCCGCCCCCGTTCAACGTCACCCGCGGCTCAGCAGGGTGGGTTCGATGATCGGCGATACGGTGCTTCGCCTCCTGCCCGGTCCGATCAGGAAGCGGCTGCAGACCGAGGCGGGCACACGCTTCGGCCGGTTCGTGCCGGTGGCGATCGCCGCGCTGGCCTCCAGCCAGATCACCCTCGCCATCCTCGTCGGCCCCGTGCAGATGACGGCCGGCAAGGCGGCCCTGATCGCGTCCGTGGTCGGCGCCCTCGTCAGCTACCTGCTCAGCCGCTGGGCGTGGGAGCGCAAGGGCCGGCCGGACCTGCTGCGCGAGACGGTGCCGTTCTGGCTCATATCCTTCGCGGTCTGGGGCGTGCTGTCGCTGACCAGCCACTATGCCGGTGCCTTTGCCAAGCACGAGCACATGCATCACCTGGAGAAGATCGCCGTCGTCAACGGCGCCTACCTGCTGGCGAACTGCGTGACGTTCGTGAGCCGGTTCCTGATCTTCCACTACGTCCTGTTCGCTGACCGGCGCAAGCGCGCGTCGGCGCTGCCAGAGATGGCGTCGCCGGAGCAGGTGTCCCACGCCGATGACGCTCCGCAGATGGCGCTGGCCGCCGAGACCAACCGGCAGCAGCCCAAGCCCTGACGCGCTTACGGACGGGTGGTACCGCCCCGCCGATACCGCGGTCCTTCGTGCTCGGCTGTGCCATGCTGGGATGCCTGGCGGCGGGAGCGGGGCGTTGACGACGCCCTGACCGAAGCGAGATGCAGGCTCCGGCGGCCCGGGGCCCTGAGCAGGTGGGGGCATCGTGACTTGGACCGATGGCGCGCCAGCCAGCACGAACCCGGCAGTCGAGGAGTCTTACCGCGTCCTGCGCGACCGGATCGACCTGACCAGGCTGCCGAAGCTCAGCCGGGACGTCACTGAGCGGGTGATCTACGCCACCGCGGACTTCGACTACTACACCGACCTGATCTGCGACGAGGACGCGCTCGCGGACGGGGTGGCCGCGCTCGCGGCCGGTGCCGCCGTGATCGTGGACACCGCCATGGTGGCCGCCGGGATCACGGCCAGCCCCGTCCTTTGCAAGGTCAACGAGCCGCTGACCCAGCGGCTGGCCAGGACGGCGGGCATCTCGAGGGCCGCGGCCGCGGTGCGGCTGGCCTTCGGGGAGGCGGGGCCGGGCGCGGTCTGGGTCGTCGGCGGCGGCGCCGCCGCGCTCGCGGAGATCCTGCGCCGGGAGGTGGAGCCGGCCTTCGTGGTCGGGCTGCCCGCGGGATTCGTGGGCGCGGCCGCGGCCAAGGACGCGCTGCGGGCCAGCGACCTGCGGTCGGTGACTAATGTGTCGGAGAAGGGTGGCCCGGCCGTGGCCGTGGCGGCGTTTTCCGCGCTGCTGCACGCCGCTCGCGAGGTGGCCGGGTCACGCGCGGGCTGGCCGGCCGGCGGGCCCGAGCCGGCGCCCGACGACGACAGCGCGAACTGGTAGCTCCGGGAGACAAGCAGTGCCGACCGAGAACGACGAGGCTGCCAGCGGGCTGCCCGTGCCGCAGGCCCCGCCGGCTGGCGACGGCCCGCAACCATGTGCCGCCCCGTTCCCGGACGAGCAGCGGGCGGCGGTGTACCGGGTCATCGAGGAGCGCCGCGACGTCCGCCGCGGGTTCCAGCCCGACCCGATCCCGGCCGACGTACTGGAGCGGGTGCTGGCGGCCGCGCACCGCGCGCCGTCGGTGGGCTTCTCGCAGCCGTGGGATTTCATCGTCATCAGCGACCCCGGCCGCCGGCGGCGGATCAAGGAACTGGCCGAGCGGAGCCGCCAGGGCTTCGCCGCGTCGCTGCCCGCCGCCCGGGCCCGCGCGTTCGACCAGCTGAAGACCGAGGCGATCTTGCAGACGCCGGTCAACATAGTCGTCACCTGCGACCCGACCAGGGGCGGCCGGCACACGCTCGGACGGCACGCCCAGCCGCAGACGGCGATGTACTCCAGCGTGCTGGCCGTGGCCAACCTGTGGCTGGCAGCCAGGGCCGAGGGCCTGGGTGTTGGCTGGGTCAGCTTCTTCAGCGAGCGCGAACTCGCCGCCGAGCTGGGCCTGCCCGAGCACCTGGAGGTCGCGGCGTACCTGTGCGTCGGCTACGTCAGCGAATTCGGCGCCGAGCCCGAGCTGGCCGCGGCCGGCTGGGCCAGCCGCAGGCCGCTGCACTGGGCGGTGCACGCCGAGCAGTACGGCCGCCGCGAGTTGCCGGGCCGCGAGGCCGTCAGCCTGCTCGACGAGGTCCGGGCCGGCATCCGGCCGCTGGACGCCGAGGCTATGGCCGCCGCGCGCCAGCGCCAGGCGATCATGACCAAGCCGGCCGGCTCGCTTGGCCAGCTGGAGGACGTCTCGGTCCAGCTCGCCGGGCTCGCCGGGAGCTGCCCGCCGCCGCTGCCCGAGCCGGCCGCGGTCGCGATTTTCGCGGCCGACCACGGCGTGCACGCCCAGGGCGTGACCCCGTGGCCGCAGGAGGTCACGGCCCAGATGGTGGCCAACTTCCTGGATGGCGGCGCGGTGGTCAACGCCTTCGCCGCGCAGGCGGGCGCCGAGGTCGTAGTCGTCGACGTCGGGGTGAACGCGGGGCTGAGCCAGATGCCCGGCCTGCTACCGCGCAAGATCGGCCCGGGCACGGCGGACTTCACTACCGGCCCGGCGATGACCAGGGACCAGGCCGTGGCCGCCATCGGCGTCGGCATCGAGGTCGCCAGGGAGCTCGTCGTGGCCGGCAACCGGTGCCTGCTGACCGGCGACATGGGGATCGCGAACACTACCGCCTCGGCGGCTATGATCGCCGTCTTCACCGGCCAGGACCCGGCCTCGGTCACTGGCCTGGGCACCGGCGTGGACAGCGCGACCCTGGCCAGGAAGGTGGAGGTCGTGCGCGTCGGCCTGGCGCTGCACCGGCCCGATCCGGCCGACCCGGTCGGCGTGCTGGCCGCTGTCGGCGGCTACGAGCACGCTGCGCTGGCTGGCTTCATCATCGCGGCGGCGGCGCTGCGCGTCCCGGTGATCCTGGACGGGGTCATCGCGGGCGCGGCCGCGCTGGCCGCCTGCGCGCTGGCCCCGGACGCGGTCGGCTGCCTGCTCGCCGGCCATCGCTCGGTCGAGCCCGGACACACCGTCAGCCTGGAGCACCTGGGCCTGCACCCGCTGGTCGATCTCGAGCTCAGGCTCGGGGAGGGGACGGGCGCGCTGCTGGCGCTGCCGATCGTGCAGAGCGCCTGCCGGGCCCTGCGCGAGGTAGCGACGTTCGACTCCGCGGGGGTCACCGAGAAGTCCTAGCTGGGCCGCCGGCCGATTGCCTTTTTGCCTGGCCCAGACGGTAATCTGCCTACCGGCGCAGAATTACCTCAACGCCGGATACTCGCGCCCTGTGAGCTGCACACTTGAGTTAGCGGAATCCCGAAGATCGGGGTGATGGGTGTGGAACTCAGGGCAAATTGGATCACCCGGCTCTGGGTAGTAGGTAACTAGGACTAATCTGCGATGACCGACTCGCCCTGGGCGGGAGACCAGTACGCATGACCGAGCGACGGGATCTGGCCGCCGCGCCGACGCCGTGGACCGGCGGCGGCGGGCCAGTTCCGGCTGCGCCGAGCGGGACCGCGAGCGGTGCTGGCCCCGGCATCTCCGCGCCGGCCGGTCCGGGTACGTCCGCACCGGGCGGCCAGCGCAGCTTCTCGCCGGGCGCCCAGGACAGCCAGCCCACTGGGCCCGGCCGCGCCAGCGGGTCGTTCCCGCCGCCGGGCGGGCCGCGCCCGGCCGCGCAGTCACCAGCAGCGGCCGATGCCGCGGACGAGCCGCACGCCCGGGTCGACGCGCGCAAGCTGGAGGCCGCCCTGCTCGGCCTGCGCAAGCCGCTGATGGGCGTGCCGTTCGTGCTGGAAGCCGACGGGGTGGCGGACGCCAGGGCGGAGCGGCTCAAGCTGCTCGGCCAGATCGACGACTACCTGCTGCCGCGGCTGCGGCAGTCGGGCGCGCCAATCCTGGTCGCGCTCGTCGGGTCCACCGGCGCGGGCAAGTCGACGCTGATGAACAGCCTGGTCGGCATGCAGGTGAGCGCGACCGGGATACGCAGGCCAACCACCAACAGCCCGGTACTCGCGTGTAACCCCAGCGACATGCGGTGGTTCGCCGAGAACGTCTTCCTGCCGACCCTGCCCCGGGTCCGCCAGCAGGGGCTGGCCATGCCCGGCCGCGATGGCCTGCTAGTGCTGGCCGCCAGCGATGGCATGCCCGAAGGCGTCGCGGTGCTGGACACGCCGGACATCGACTCCGTGGTCCAGGCGCACCGGGACTTCGCGAACCAGTTCCTGGATGCCTCGGACTTGTGGCTGTTCGTGACGACCGCGCGGCGGTACGCCGACGCCGCGGTCTGGGAGATGCTGAAAGACGGCCGGGACCGGGGCGCCGCGCTCGCGACCGTACTCTCGCGGGTACCGCCGGCCTCCACGCCGCAGCTCTCCGGGCACTTCGACGCGATGCTCGACGCCAACGGGCTGCATGACGTGCCGCGATTCATCATCCCCGAGACGATCATCAAGGACGCGCAGCTGCCGGCCGGGGTGGCGGCCCCGGTCAAGGCCTACCTGACCGACACGGCGCGGCGGGACGACCGGCGGGTGGCGGTGCTGACCCAGACGATGTCCGGCGTGCTCGACACGTTCCGCGACCGGGTGCCGGCCCTGGCCGATCTGGCCGCCGGCCAGCTGAGCGCGCGGCGGGAGCTGCTGGACGGGGTCGAGGGCGCCTACGCGGCCGGCCTCGCCGACTTCGACGAGGCCACCAGGAACGGCTCACTGCTGTGCGGTGAGGTTCTGGCCCGGTGGCAGGACTTCGCCGGCACCGGCGACCTGCTCCGTTCGCTCCAGGCCCGGCGCGGCCGCGGCGGCAAGGCCAAGAAGGATCGCGCGTCCGGCCGGGCCGAGGCGCTGCGCACCGCCCTGCACGCCAGCCTGGAGTCGCTGATCATCTCGACGGCCGACCGGGCCGCGGAACAGACCGCGGACAGCTGGCAGCACACCGAGGCCGGGACCGCGCTGCTGACCGCCGTCGCGACCAGCGCGCGGCAACCGGATGGCACCGCCGTCTCCGAGACCGAGTTCGTGGCGACCGCCCTGGCCGACCTCGGCGTCGCGGACGCGTCCGCCGAGCCCGATCCGGCGGCGCTGGCTTCGCTGTCCAGGGCGACGGCGGGCCTCGCGGCCCGGGCCGCGCGCACGATCAGCGGCTGGCAGGAATACGTGCACCAGCTGGTCCGCGAGGAGAACGTGACCAGGCGCTCGGTCGCGCGCGTGGTGTCCTTCGATGAGGAGTCCCTCGGGCTGGTGCTGGCCATCGCCGTGCTCGGCTACGGCACCGCGGACCTGACCGTCACCGAGGGCGCGAGCGCCGTCCCGCAGCGGGTGCTGACGTCCCTGTTCGGGGCCGGGCTGCTGCGTGACATCGGTGTCCGGGTCCGGATGGACCTGCACGAGCGCGTCCGCACTCTGTTCGCCGCCGAGTCGCTTCGCTTCACCACGATCGTGGACGGCGTCGGCGCGCTCGATGAGTCGGTCGCCGCCGACCTGATGCAGGCCGGGTACACGCTGGAGAGCGCGCGATGACGGCGATGGCAGAGCAGGCGCAGTTCGTCGCCGAGCGGGCCGGGCTGTCGGCCCGGCTGAACGCGCTGGCCCGGCTGGTGCAGATCGGCGCGGCCCGGCGCGGCCGTGACGGCTTCAGCGATGACCTGCTGGCCGAGTCCGAGGCGCTGCTCACCAGGGCTGGCGAGCGGCTGATGCTGTCGGCCGAGCACACCGTCGTGGCGCTGGCCGGCGGGACTGGCAGCGGCAAGTCGTCCCTGTTCAACCGGCTGTCGGGGGCGGAGTTTTCCACCGTCGGGGTGACCAGGCCGGTCACCAGCGAGGCGCACGCGTGCGTATGGGGCGTCGCCGGCTCCGGGCCGCTGATGGAGTGGCTCGGGGTGCCGCGCCGGTACCGGTACGCGCGGTCGAGCGCGCTGGACAACGGCGAGCCGGCCCTGAACGGGCTCGTGCTCCTGGACATGCCCGACCACGACTCGGTCATGGGCCACGCCACCGGCCTGGTGGACCGGCTGGTCGGGGTCTCGGACCTCATGGTCTGGGTGCTGGACCCACAGAAGTACGCCGACCGCGCGGTGCACCACCGGTTCCTGGTGCCGCTGGCCGGGCACTCGGAGGTCATCGCCGTGGTGCTCAACCAGGCTGACCTGCTGACCGCCGCGCAGGTGGAGGACTGCCTGCACGACCTGCGGCGGCTGCTCGACTCGGAGAACCTGCACGAGGTCCAGATCATCGTCACCTCCGCGGTCACCGGCGCGGGCATCGAGGAACTGCGCAAGCTGCTGACCGAGACGGTGTCCGCGCGCCGGGCCTCGGCGGCCCGCATCGCCGCCGACGTGGACCAGATGGTGGTCCAGTTCCGGCCCTTCGGTGAGGTCACCCTCGACGTGGCGGCCGGCGGGCCGGTGCCGGGCGTCCCGGCCGGGGCGGCTGACCTGCTGGGCGCCGACTTCGGCCGGGCCGCGGGCGTGCTGGCCATCGGGGACGGCGTGCGTAGCGCCAGGGAGCTGCGGGCGCTCGACTACACCGGCTGGCCGGTGAGCTGGATGGCCGAGCGGGTGGCGAACCGGGATCCGGCCAGGAAGATCCGGCTCGGCATGATCTGGGACGAGCTGCGCGACGTCGCGGCCGGCCCGACCGGCGCGCAGCGGGCTGAGATCGATAACTCCCTGACCCAGCTCGCTGACCGGGTAACCCCTGGCCTGCCGGACCCCTGGGCGCGGACCGTCAGGACCGCGGTCCGGTCCCGGGCGGATCAGATCCCGGCGGCACTCGGCGCGGAGATCGGGGCGGCGCTCCCGGCCGAGTCCAGCGGCGACCGGTGGTGGCGGTTCGCCGGCGTCGCGCAGGGCCTGCTGCTGGGCTGCGCCGTGGTCGGGTTCGGCTGGTTCATCGCACTGCTGGCGATCAAGGCGGCCGGGGTCCACGGACTGCCTGCGCTGTTCAACGACCTGGTATTCCTCCCGGTCTCGGCGGTTGTCGTCGTGGCCGCGCTTGCTGCTGGGTGGTTGCTGGCCAGGCGCTGCGTCACCGTCGTCCAGGTCGCCGCGATCCGGGAGACCGAGCAACTCGTCGCTGACATCGGCGACCGGATGGCCGCGGTGGCCGACGAATATGTCGTCGCGCCCGCTGAGCGGGAACTGGCCGAGCTGGACCGGTTCCGGGCCGAGCTTGAGATCGCCGCCGGGCACGGACGGCTGGTCTAGCCTCGGCCGCACGACCGCCGGCCCGGCCGCGGCGAATGCTCGCACGAGCGGCACCGGTTCGCATCCGCGTCATCCACAGGGCAATCACGCGTCCCGCGGTTTCCCACAGCCCCGAGCGGCCAGACGCCGGCTGACGCCTGCGCGCGCGAGCCTGGGCACCTGACCCGAACGGCGACCAGCCGCGGGCGGGCGGCTGCGCCGGAGGACCGGCCGCCGCCACGAGCGACGGAGGTAGAGATGCCCAACGAGGCGCAGTTCACGGTGGCGGGATACGTCGCCACCAAGCCGTTTCTCTCCGAGACCAAGACCGGCGTGTCCACGCTGTCCATGCGGGTCGGCTGGACCCCGCGCCGGATCGACCGGGTGACCGGTGAGTGGACCGACGGGCCGACCTGTTTCGTGTCGGTGAAGTGCTTCGGCCGGACGGCCCAGAACGCCAAGGCCTCCCTGGACAAGGGCGATCCCGTCGTCGTCACCGGGACGCTCAGGATGCACGACTACCAATCCAAGGAGGGCACGCTGCGCACGAGCGTCGACATCACGGCGACCTCCCTCGGCCATGACCTGTCCCGGGGGATCACCAACTACATCCGGGTCCGGCCCAAGACCGATCGCGCCGACGACGGGCAGTACGGCCCCGAGGGCGGGGCGCCCGGCCCGGCGGGGGAGCACGGCGCCGCCGGGGAGCACGGGCCGGATGGGTCCGCAGACGACCGGGACAGCGCCGAGTTCGACGGGCCCGCGCTGGCCGCCGACGACCACGCGGCCGGTCCGGCGGCAGCCGACTCGGCCGGGCCCACGGCGGAAGAGGTCGAGGCCGAGGCGGCCCGGCTGCTGGAGCAGGCCGGCGACCCGGTGGCGGCACCGTTCTGACCCGCACCGTTCTGACCGGCACCGTTCCGATCGGCCGCGACCTGGCCGGGGCGGGACGGGCGGCTCGCGGCGGGCTGGCGACCCGGGATTGCACGCCACGGCCGCCCGGACCCAGTCTGGCCGCGGGCCGAGGCCGCGACGTTCATAGTCGTGTGCCGCTGGCCCTACCCTGGATGGCATGCCGGAGTTCATCTACCAGATGAGCCGTGTCCGCAAGGCCCACGGCGACAAGGTCATCCTCGACGACGTGACGCTCGCGTTCTTGCCGGGCGCGAAGATCGGCGTCCTCGGCCCCAACGGGACGGGTAAGTCCACCCTGCTGCGGATGATGGCGGGCGTGGAGCACCCCTCGAACGGCGATGCGCGGCTGATGCCTGGCTTCAACGTGGGGATCCTGGACCAGGAGCCTGGCCTGGATGACTCCAAGACCGTGCTGGGCAACGTGGAGGAAGGCGTCGCCGAGACCAAGGCGCTGCTGGACCGCTACAACCAGATCGCCGAGCAGATGGCGACCGACTACTCGGACGAACTCCTGGAGGAGATGGGCAAGCTGCAGGAGCAGCTTGACCACAAGGCCGCCTGGGATCTGGAGAGCCAGCTCGAGCAGGCCATGGATGCGCTGCGCTGCCCGCCTCCGGATGCGGACGTCACCGTGCTGTCGGGCGGCGAGCGCCGCCGCGTCGCGCTATGCAAGCTGCTGCTGGCCCAGCCGGACCTGCTGCTGCTGGACGAGCCGACCAACCACCTGGACGCGGAGAGCGTGCAGTGGCTGGAGCAGCACCTGGAGAAATATCCCGGCACCGTGGTCGCGGTCACCCACGACCGGTACTTCCTGGACAACGTGGCGGGCTGGATCCTGGAGCTGGACCGCGGCCGCGCCTACCCGTACGAGGGCAACTACTCGACCTACCTGGAGACCAAGGCCGCCCGGCTCAAGGTCGAGGGCCAGAAGGACGCCAAGCGGCGCAAGCGGCTTGAGGACGAGCTGGACTGGGTGCGATCGAGCCCGCGGGCGCGGCAGGCCAAGAGCCGGGCGCGGCTGCAGCGGTACGAGGAGATGGCGGCCGAGGCGGACCGGGACCGCAAGCTCGACTTCGAGGAGATCCAGATCCCGCCGGGCCCGCGGCTCGGCACCAAGGTCGTGGAGGTCAGCGAGCTGACCAAGGGCTTCGACGACCGGACGTTGATCGAGGACCTGAGCTTCAGCCTGCCGCAGGGCGGCATCGTCGGCGTCATCGGCCCGAACGGCGTCGGCAAGACCACCCTGTTCAAAATGATCATCGGCGAGGAGAAGCCGGACTCAGGCTCGATCTCGGTGGGCGAGACGGTCCAGATCGCGTACGTCGATCAGTCCAGGGGCAGGATCGCCGCGGACAAGAACGTCTGGGAAGTGATCTCCGACGGGGAGAGCTTCATCACCGCCGGCAAGACCGAGATTCCGAGCCGGGCGTACGTGGCCGCGTTCGGCTTCAAGGGCGGCGACCAGCAAAAACCGGCCGGCGTGCTGTCGGGCGGCGAGCGCAACCGGGTCAACCTCGCGCTCACGCTCAAGCAGGGCGGGAACCTGCTCCTGCTGGACGAGCCGACTAACGACCTGGACGTGGAGACGCTGTCGTCGCTGGAGAACGCGCTGCTGGAGTTCCCCGGCTGCGCCGTCATCACCAGCCACGACCGGTGGTTCCTGGATCGCATCGCCACCCACATCCTGGCCTGGGAGGGCGGCGCGAGCTGGTTCTGGTTCGAGGGCAACTTCGACGCGTACGAGAGGAACAAGATCGAGCGGCTTGGGGCCGAAGCGGCCCGCCCGCACCGGGTCACCTACCGCAAGCTGACCAGGGACTAGACAGCACTGGTCCCCGCAGGCGGGCCGGGACCAGCACGTCAGTTTCTTACGGCGCGGTCCCGTAGGTGTACACCGGGGTGGACTTGGAGCCCTGCTCCGACACCCCCAGCGCCACGCATCGGCCAGCTTGCGGGCACTGAATGGCGCCGATCTCCATGAACGCATCGATCTGCATGCCCGCGGGAATCCGGGCCGGGACCGCGAACCTGACCCGGTTCCAAGTCTGTCCGGCGTCGCTCGTCGTCAGGATCATCGCTGAGCCGCCGTTGGAACCCAGCTTTCCGAACCGCTGCGCGACCGCCTCGGTGCCGGACACGTAACAGGCCGAGCTGGTCGGGCACGAGATGCCAGCCAGGTATGGCTGCGGAAGGCCGGCTGGCAGCGGCCGCTGGACCCAGGTCCGGCCGCCGTCAGCCGACATCGCGACATCGCCCGTGTCGGTCTTCGGGTTGGCCGTGCCGAGCGTGAAGCAGTGGCTCGCATCGGGACAGGTGATGACGGGCAAGTAGCCCGGGCTGAAGCCAGCGGCGAGCCGGCCTTGCGTCCAGGTCGCACCGCCGTTGGTGGTGATCTGCACGAAGCCCCGAGAGGCAATGTCGTTGGCGCCGAGGCTGCCGCTGCTGACGCCGACGGCGACGCATTCGGGGTCGGTAGGACAGCTCAGCGTCTGCATCGACATTCCGGCCGGGAACGATGAGGCGGCGAAGTGACGCCCGCCATCGGTAATGCGCAGGAACGTCACGCCACCGTGGTACTGCTGCGCGACCGGAAGTTGTACCGGTGACGACGTCACCAGGGCGTTGCACGTCGTCGTCGTCGGGCAGGAGAGCTGGAAGATGGCGCCGTCGGTGTCCGCGGCCAGCGGGTCGATAGTCCAAGAATGGCCGCCGTCGGCGGTGCGCACGAACACCGGCTGCCCGTTGTAGCGGCCGCCGGCCGCGCAGTCGGCTGCCGCCGCGCAGGACAGCGCCGTGCTGAAGGTCAGCCCGGCCGGTACCGGCAAGACACTCCAGCTCAGGCCGGCGTCGTGGGACACAAAGAACGAATCCAAGTCCGCGGGCCCGCGGGCCGATGGCGAATTGTCGCCCTCGACATAGCACGTCTCAGCGGTCGGGCAGGTCATGTAGCCCGACTCCGGTCCTGCGGTGTTCTGTTTCCAGCCAGCGCTGACCAGGTAGCTCGCCAGCCGCCAGTGATCAGCGGCCGCAGCGGTCCCGGCCGCCGATGACTCCGGTAGCTGCCTGGAGGCCTGCCACGCGGTATGCACTGGCCGGTTGAGCTGGCTATGGCCCGGGAGCAGCACCACGAGCAGCGCCGCCACGACAGCGGCGGCCAGGCCGCGAGGCCGAGCGCCAGCCAGCCCGGCCGGACCCGGCCACGCTGCTCGGCCGAGGTAGTCTCCGGGCTCGAGCGGGCCGGAACCGGCACGTCCGCCGCCAGATATCGCACTGCGCTAGCCACCGCGGCCCAGCTCTCGGTCTCGGCCCGGCAGCTCGCGCACATCGCCATGTGGGCCATGGCTTGCTCGGCGGACGCGTCGCCGTTCACCTCGGTGAGGATGTCCGCCAGGTCCAGATGCTGCGATCGCACGCTCATCGGGTCTTCCCCTTCTCGGCCAGCGCCCGGACTAGGGCGGTGCGCGCCGCGGTGAGGCGGCTCTTGACGGTCCCGACCGGCACCTCGAGTACTTCGGCGACCTCCGCCAGGGTGAGCCCGGCGCCGAAGGCCAGGCCCAGCACGTCCCGGTGCGCCCGGCCGAGGCCGGCGATGACCGTGGCGACGTCGCTGATTTCTGCCCGCCCCAGGGCGAGTGCCTCCGGCCCCGCGCCGGGACTCGGCCGGTCCGCCAGTTCGGTGTCGCTGACGAGGCGCAGTTGCCGGCGCCGCAGCCGGTCCCTGGCCTGGCGCCGGGCGATGGCAATCACCCAGGTACGGACCCTGGCGTCACCACGGAACGACCCGGCGCCACGCCACACAGCGAGCATGGTGTCCTGATACACCTCTTCGGCCAGCGCGCGCTCGCCCACCATCAGCGAGATATGCGTCAGCACCGCCCGGCTGTGCAGGCGATAGAAATCGGCCATGGCAGCCTGGTCACCGGCCGCGATGCCGCGCAGCAGGGCGACCTCGTCGGCGTCAGTGCGCGGCGGGCTCGCGGCCGGGCTCGCTGGAGGGTGTCTCACGTTAGGTAGGTAGCAGCGGATCGCGTTCCGGTTCGGTGGTCAGGTGCCGTGCAGTATCCCAAATGGTCAAGTTGCTTCTCGCCCGGTCGACGCCGGTTAGCTCCGCATATGCTCCGTGAAGCGCGAAACCCGGCGCCTGCCCCGCCGCAAAGCCGATCGGAGCCGTACCTGCATGATCACCGCGGACTCGTCCTCTGTTCGCCCCGAGCCCGCCGGGCCTGGCCGCGACCTGCCGCAGCGGGCCAGGGTCGTTGTCGTCGGCGGCGGCGTGATCGGGACGTCGGTCGCCTATCACCTGGCCCACATGGGTGTCAGGGACGTCGTGCTGCTGGAGCGCGATCGGCTGACCTCGGGCACTACCTGGCACGCGGCCGGCGCTGATGGCGACGTTCGGCTCGACCTCCGAGACGTCCACCGAGCTGCGCAAGTACACCCTTGACCTGTACCTGAAGCTGGAAGCAGAGACCGGCCTCGCCACCGGGATGCGGCAGGTGGGTCTCATCGAGCTGGCCATCGAGCCGGGCCGGCTGGAGGAGTACCGCCGGGTCGCGGCGTTCAACCGGCACTGCGGGGTCGAGGTGCACGAGATCTCGGCCCGTGAGGTCGCCGACCTGTGGCCGCTGGCGCGGACCGATGACGTGCTGGCGGGCTTCTACATCCCGGCCGACGGGCGGGTCAACCCGGTCGACGTCACCATGTCGATGGCCAAGGGCGCGCGGCAGCAGGGTGCCAAGATCATCGAAGGGGTACCGGTCACCGGATTCCGGCAGCGCGACGGGGCCGTGACCGGCGTCTGCACCCCGTACGGCGACATCGAGGCCGAGTATGTCGTGAACTGCGCGGGAATGTGGGCCCGCCAGCTCGGCGAGCTGGCTGGGGTCAGCATCCCGCTGCAGGCGGCCGAGCATTACTACCTGCTCACCGAGCCCATCGCCGAGGTGGACCGGAACTGGCCGGTGCTGGAGGACCCGGCCAACTACGGCTATTTCCGGGAGGAAGGCGGCGGCCTCATGCTCGGCATGTTCGAGCCGGTGTGCGCGCCCTGGAAGGTCGAGGGCATACCGCCGGACTTCTCCTTCGGTGAGCTGCCGCCGGACTGGGACCGGATGGGGCCGTTCCTGGAGCAGACGATGTCGCGGATCCCGATCTCCGCCCAGGTCGGCATCCGCAAGTTCTTCTGCGGTCCGGAGAGTTTCACGCCTGACCTCGCGCCGGTCGTCGGCGAGGCGCCCGAGTTGCGGAATTTCTTCGTCGCGGCCGGGCTGAACTCGATCGGCATTCTCACCGGCGGCGGCATCGGGCGGCTGCTCGCGCACTGGATCACCACCGGCAGGCCGGACATGGACGTCACCGGCATGAACATCGACCGGCTGCATCCCTACCAGGCCAATCCGGAGTACCGGGCGACCAGGACCGTCGAGTCGCTGGGCATGGTCTACGCCACCCATTACCCCGGCCGGTCGATGCGGACCGCGCGGGGCGCGAAGCTGTCCCCCGTTCATCACCGGCTCGTCGCGGAGCGGGCGTTCTTCCGTGACGTCAGCGGCTGGGAAGGCGCCGACTGGTACGCACCGGAAGGATCGATTGCGGCCGGGACCGTGCCGGAGGCCGGCGAGCTGTCCTGGGGCAGGCAGCAGTGGTACGGGAACTGGGAGGCCGAGCACCACGCCTGCCGGGACGGCGTGATCCTCATGGACATGTCGTTCATGGCCAAGTTCGCCGTGCAGGGCCGGGATGCCGGGCGCGAGCTGGAGTGGCTGTCGGCCAATCAGGTCAGCGCCGACCCTGGCATGATCACCTACACCCAGTGGCTCAACGAGGACGGCAAGCTCGAGGCCGACCTGACAGTGACCAAGCTCGGCGAGGATGACTACTACGTCGTGGCCTCCGACACCGCGCACCGGCACGCCCTGACCTGGATGCGGCGGCACTTCGCCGCCCGCGACGCGCGGGCGGCGGCGTTCGACGTCACCTCGTCCTACGCTCAGCTCAACGTTCAGGGACCGCGATCGCGGGCGCTGCTGGCGGCGGTGACCAGCGCGGATATGAGCGACGAGGCGTTCGGCTTCCGCACCGCGCGGTTCATCGACATCGGCTTCGCCCGGCTGCTGTGCATCCGCATCACCTATCTCGGCGAGCTCGGCTACGAGCTGCACATCCCGGCCGAGCAGGCAGTGCACGTCTATGACCGGCTGGTGGCAGCCGGACGCGACCTGGGCCTCCGGCACGCCGGCCTGAAGGCGCTGTCCAGCCTGCGGATGGAGAAGGGCTACCGGGATTACGGGCACGACATCGACAACACTGACACGGTGCTGGAGGCCGGGCTCGGCTTCGCGGTCGCGCTCGACAAGCCGGGCGGCTTCCTCGGCCGGGACGCGGTCCTGGCGCAGAAGGTGGCGGGACCGCTCAGCAAGCGGCTGGTGCAGGTGCTGCTGACTGATCCGGAGCCGCTGATGTTCCACGCCGAGCTGGTGCGCCGGGACGGCGCCGCGGTCGGGTACATCCGGGCCGCGTCCTACGGCTGGACCCTGGGCGGCGCGGTCGGCCTGGCGATGATCGAGTCCGGCGGCGAGCCGATCGACCAGGCCTGGCTCGACGCGGGTCAGTGGTCGGTGCAGATCGGTGACCGCAGCCACCCGGCCAGGGTTTCACTGCGGCCGTACTACGACCCGGCCAACAAGCGCGTCCGGATGTGACGGCGCGGGTTACTGCGTGCCGGTCTGCGCCACCTTGCTGAAGGTGATGACGCCGTTGGTAACCGTGTAAGTGCCTTCGAACGTCTTGACCGTGTTGTCGGACTGCTGGGCCAGCAGCTTCGCGGTCACGACGTTCCCGGTCGTCGACAAGACGGTCAAGGTGTCGTGCACCGTGCCGGACAAGCCGTGCTTGAACTGCCCGAACGTCTGGTTGTGAACGTAGGTGTCGAGGTTCCAGGCTCGCGTGTAGTCCTTGGCGTTGATCGCGGCGAAGTAGGCCCGCACGGTGCCTTGCGGCGTCAGCGCAGCGGCCGCCACTCCTGGTGAGGGCGGGACGGTCTTGGTCACGTATACCGGCGGCAGGTTGCCCGTCGCCGGGCGGTCGAGGAGCTTGTAGCCGGGCAAAGCTCAATCCGGCCACGACCGCCACGCCGAGGATGCTGGCCAGCACGCGGCGGCCGGTGTGGCGCGGCCGCTGGCGCTGCGGCACCAGGTGCGGTTCGCGGGCCGGAGACCAGGTCCCCGCCGGCGGGAGTGCCGGGCCGGCTGACGCGGGCCATCCGGCGTGCGGCCGGTCACCGCCCGCTGCGGGCCGGTCCCAGCCGGCTTGCGGCCGATTACCGCCCGCTTCGACGGCCGACGGCGGCGGACTGGCTGCTGGCCGCGGCGGGCTCGGGGCCGGGCTGGCCGCGGCCGGAATCCGGTCCTGGGCCGGCGGAGCGAACGCCGCCGCGGCGGCGGCTGGTGGCGCCGCGACCGAGGCGGGCTGGCGCGGCGCCGCAGCGGCTGTTTCCTCCGCCGCCGGGATCGCTGATAGCAGCGGCTCGGGCCTGGTCTGGCCGGCCCAGCCAGGGCGGGGCGCTGGCGGCGTGTCGGCCTCGGCCGGCACCGCGGCCGCGAGCTCGGTCGGTGCCCGCAACACCACCGGCTGCGCCGCGCACGCCTGCGCCAGCGCGGCGGCGAAGTCCAGGCAGGTCGGGTACCGGTCGGCCGGAGACTTCGCCAGCGCGGTGCCGATGACCTGGTTGAGCCCGGCCGGCAGGTCGGCGCGCATTTCGGTCACCATCGGCGGCGGGGCCTCCAGCTGCGCCCATAGCAGCGCCATGCTCTCGTCCCTGGTGTACGGCGGCTTGCCGCACAGCATCTCCACCACCGTGCAGGCCAGCGCGTACTGGTCGGCCCGGCCGTCGGCCCGGTGTCCCTGGATCTGCTCCGGCGACACGTAGTCGAGGGTGCCCATGAACTGGCCGGTGCCGGTCAGCGTGTTCGCGCCGACCGCGTACTTACTCAGGCCGAAGTCGGCCAGGTAGACGTGATCGCGGCCGCCGGCCGAGTCGAGCAGGATGTTGCCCGGCTTGACGTCGCGGTGCACCAGCCCGTGCGCGTGCGCGGTGTCGAGCGCGGCGGCCGCCTGGCTGGCGATCGCGCTCGCCCGCGTGGTGCTGAGCGTGCCCTCGGCCTGAATCAGCGAGCGCACGTCCCCGCCGCTGACATAGCGCATCGCGATGAACAAGACGCCGTCGGCCTCGCCCGCCTCGAAGACGGGAATGATGTGCGGGTGATCCACGCCGGCGGCGGCCCGTGACTCGCGGATGAACCGCTGCCGGAAGCCGTCGTCCTCGGCCAGCCTGGGGGCGAGGACCTTGAGCGCGACCTGGCGGTCCAGCCGCAGGTCGAGCGCCCGGTAGACGACGGCCATGCCGCCGGTACCGATCTGCTCGCCGATCTGGTAGCCGGCAATCTGGTTACCAGCCGCCAGGGTGCCTGCCAGGTGGCTGAAGTCCTCTGTCACCGCGACCCCTCCAGCGGCGGCTAGCTGCGCTCCGGCAGGGCCAGGCGGCGGGCGCCGCCGGGCCCGGGCCGGCAAGACAAGTGGTCACAGTATCTTCGGCCTGCGCGCTTGTCGCAAACAGAACAAGCCCGCCGATGCTGACCTGTGCTCAGGCTGGGCTCAGTCCGAGATCCGGTCGGTCGTCGCCCGCGCCGGGCTGATTCACCAAACTGTGCGCGGCCATCGTGAGGTACTCCCAGAGCTGCTGGTCGTGGGCCGGGTCCAGCTGCAGCTCGTCCAGCGCCGTGCGCATGTGCCGCAGCCAGGCGTCGCGCTCTTTCGCCGAGATATAGAACCGGACGTGCCGCATCCGCAGCCGCGGGTGCCCGCGTAGCTCGTTGTAGGTCTGCGGACCGCCCCAGTACTGGATCAGGAACAGGCGCAGGTGCTCTTCGGCCTGGCCCGAGGTCCTTGCTCGGGTACACCGGGCGCAGCTCGGGATCGGCCGCTACCTCCTGGTAGAACCGGTGCACCAGGCGGCGGAACACCGGTTCGCCGCCTATCTCCTCGTACAGGCTCGCTGGCTGGCTCGTCACCCGCCCAGGGTATTCGGCCCGGGGGCGGCCCCGGGACCTGGCTCGGCGGCGCTGGCGGGGCTGGCGGGGCTGGCGGGGCTGGCGCTGGGGGCGCCCGGCTGGCGCGGGATGGCCGGAGCGGCTGCGATCGGGGCCGTGGCCAGCTCGGCGTCGAGCGCGGACTTCAACCGCTCTCGCAGTTCCCTGGTCACGTCCTGCCTGGCCTGCGGCGCTGTCCTGGCGGTGACCCGGATCAGCACGCCGTCGGGCGAAATCGTCTCGATCCCCCAGACCTCCGGCGGGTCGAGGATCGACGCGCGCCAGCGCGCCTCGGCGGCCATGTCGACGGCCGCGCGGGACAGGACGCGGCGGGCGGCCGCCACTGGCATTCCGGCCGGCACCGGGAAGTCCACCACCGCCCTGGCCCAGCCGTGCGTCTCATTGCCGGCTTTCCTGATCGTGCCATTGCGGATGTGCCAGACGATGCCATTCACGTCGCGGACCCTGGTGATGCGCAGGCTGACCGCCTCCACGCTGCCGCTGACCGAGCCGATGTCGACGACGTCACCGACCCCGTACTGGTCCTCGAGCAGGATGAATATCCCCGCGAGAAAGTCCTGCACGAGGTTTTGCGCGCCGAAGCCGATGGCGATGCCCAGCACTCCGGCGCTGGCCAGGAGCGGGGCCAGGTTCAGCCCGATGTCGCCGAGAATGATCAGGCCGGCGATCGTGAAGATCGCGACCGAGGCGGCGTTGCCCAGCAGCGAGCCGATAGCCGTGCCGCGCTGGCTGCGCCGGTTGCCCACCGACGCCGCCTCGCGGCTGGCAGCTCGCGTGGTCACCTTGTCGATCATGCGCCGGGCCGCGATGCGCACCAGCGCCGCGATGATCAGCACGAGCGCGACGCGCAGCGCGAGCCGGATCGGCCCGGCCAGATACACGCTCGTGACGTCGGCGGCGTGCGTGCTGTGCGACAGATCCCAGACCAGCCGGCAGGCGATGCCCGGCTCGGCGCTGTGGCAGGCGGCGGCGAGCGTCGGCGCGCTGGCAACGGCGGTCACGAGCAGTGAGGCAGCCACCCGCCCGATACTAATCAGCCGGCTGGCACAATTCCGGGCCCCGTTCCGGTATCAGGCGAGTCCGGTCTGGGCGGCCGTGAAGGCGAGTTCGTCGGCCGCGAGCGCCACCGTCCGGCTGACCGCCCTGGCGCCGTGCCCGACGTTCGCCTCCCGCCGCAGCAGGATCGGCCGCTCCGCGGCCGGCGCGCTGGTGGCGTGCTGCAGCTCCGCGCAGAGCTTGCGCGCGTGCAGCGGGTCGACCCGGGTGTCGCCGTCGAACACGGTGAACAGCACCGCCGGGTACCGCTCGCCGTCGCGGACGTGGTGGTACGGGGAGTAGGCCAGCAGCCAGCCGAACTCCTCCGGCACGGCCACCGTGCCGTACTCGTCGTTCCACGTCTGGCCGAGGCCGAACAGCTCGTACCTGATCATGTCGAGCAGCGGCGCCGAGCACACGGCCGCGGCGCTGAGGTCGGGCCGCTGCGTCACCGACGCGCCCACCAGCAGGCCGCCGTTGGACCCGCCCCAGACGGCGAGCTGGGCGCTGCTGGTCCAGCCGTCCGCGATGAGCTTCTCGGCCGCGGCGTGGAAGTCGTCGAAGACATTCTGCTTGCTGGCCCGCATCCCGGCCCGGTGCCAGTCCTCGCCTTCCTCGCTGCCGCCGCGCAGTCCCGCGATCGCGTAGACGCCGCCCGCCTCGATCCAGGCCAGGATGGTCGCCGAGTAGGCCGGGGTCAGGCTGATGTTGAAGCCGCCGTAGCCGTACAGGATGGCCGGCCGCGGCGTGCGCGCCCCGGCCGCCGGGGAACTGAGGATCAGCATCCGGACCGTCGTGCCGTCGGCAGATGAGTAGGCGACCTGCTCGGCCGTGATCGGCGGCACGTCCACCCGGCCCGGCGCGCGCTGCCAGGTCCGCGTCTGCCCGGTACTCGCGTCGAAGTGCAGCACCCGCACCGGTTCCGCGTGGTCGGTGTAGCCGAACCACGCCTCGTGCCCGCCCTCGGGCCGCTCGGTCAGGCCGCCGACGGTACCGAGGCCGGGCAGCGTCAGCGTGCCCGACTGCTGGCCGCCGGCGAGGGAGTGCACGGTGATCTCGCCGATGGCGTGCCGGGTCCTGGCCGCGAGCAGCACCGGCTCGGGCAGGCCGGCGTCCAGGATGGCGAAGCCGGTGAGCACCGACTCCGCGTCCTCGCCGAGCACCGGTTGCCAGCTCTCGTAGGCCGGGAACGCGGGGTGACCGGGGTCCGCGGCCATGATCCGGCCGCGCGGGGCGTCGCGGTCGGTGAACAGGTAGATCCGCCCGTCCCGGCCCGGCCGCGGCCAGGTACTCGCGTCGACGCCCTGCTGCAGCACCCGCAGGTCGGGCGCCGCGGCCTGGCCGTCGGGTCCGGCCGACAGGTCCGCGACCCAGACGTCGGTGCGCGGCGCCGTGCCGGCCTCGGCCGTGATCAGCAGCCAGCGGCCGTCGCGGCTCACCTGGACGTAGTAGTAGTTCGTCTTCTCCAGTCCGTCGCCCAGGATCAGCGTGTCCTGGTCCGGGTCGGTCCCCAGGCGGTGCAGGTAGACCCGGCGGTGGAACTGCTCTTCCCCGGCCGGCACGGCGCCGGGCGGCAGCCGGCGGCCGTAGTAGAACGACTTGCCGTCGGGCAGCCAGCCGAGGTTGGAGTAGCGGGTGCGGTCGATCGGCCCGTCGACGAGCGCGCCCGTGCTCGTCTCGATGATCCGCAGCACCGCTTCCTCGGTACCGCCCTCGGACAGCTGGTACGCGAGCAGGCCGCCGTCCTGGCTCGGATGCCAGTAGTCGAGCGTGGTCGCGCCGGTCGGGTCGGCCGCCATCGGGTCGACCAGCGGCCGCTCCGGCTCGCCGGGCGCGGCTGTGTAGAGCACGGCGTGCTCCTGGTCCGGCTCGCGTCGGGTGTAGAACTGCCGTTCGCCGCGCCAGACCGGCGGCGTGACCTCGCCCGCCCGGAGCAGTTCGGTCAGCCGGGCGGCGAATCGCTCCCTGGCCGGCAGCGTCGCCGCGTACGCGCGGTAGAGCTCGTCCTCGGCCCGCAGCCAGTGCTCAGTCTGCGCGCTGTCGGCGTCCTCCAGCCAGCGGTACGGATCGGCCACCGGCTGGCCGTGGATGATGTCGGCGATGTCCTGGCGCGGCGCGGCCGGGTAGGCGGGGTCCATATCAGGCACCCTAACCGGCGATATAACCGGCGCGTCCGCGGCCGTCGGCCTCGCTGGCGGTGCCGCCGCCCGGGCCGGCCTGGCGGCAGGCCAGGCCGAACTCGCCGGTCCGCGAGGTCTAATGCTCTTGGCGAACTGCCCACCGGGCCGTCACACTGGTCACGGGTGCCCCGGCGGCACGGCGCCGGGTATTTACCTGACCGGCTGGCGCCAGTCAGGCAGATGGAGGTGCGCGTGCAACGGGTGCTGCTGCTCAACATCACGTATGAGCCGCTGACCACTGTCGGAGTGCACCGCGCCGTCTGCCTGGTCCTGGGTGAGAAGGCCGACGTGGTGCACGACGACAGCGGCGGGGCGGTGATGCGCTCGGCGTCGTCCAAGCTGGCCGTCCCGTCGGTGATCCGGCTCCGGCGTTACATCCGGATCCCGCATCGCAGCCGGGTGCCGCTGACCCGGGCGGCCTTGATGCGGCGGGACAACTACATGTGTGCCTACTGCGGGACCAAGGCCGATACGATCGACCACGTCATCCCGCGTAGCCGCGGCGGGCAGCACATCTGGGAGAATTGCGTAGCTTCGTGCACCAGGTGCAACCACCGCAAGGCCGACCGGCTGATCGACGAACTCGGCTGGACGCTCGACCGCAACCCGGCCGCGCCGCGCGGCGCGCACTGGCGGTTGATCGGGGCCGAGCAGGACGGTGACCCGCAGTGGATCGCCTATCTAGCTGAGCCCAGCGCAGCGTAACGTAATCGTATGATTACGGACCGCTGTTCAGCGGTCCGTAAGGCCGGATGTTAGCGTCGGCCGGGTGCCCAGTGGAGATCCTCCGCCAGGTCACGGCCAACCGGGTCGGCCCCGGCGCCCGCCCGTGCCTGGTTCACCCGTGGCCGGAACGCCGCTGCGTGGCTCTACCTCGGCCCGCGCGGCGCTGCCTGCGGACGACCGCCGGACCCCGGCCTCGTGCCAGCCAGTCCGGTACGTGCACGGACTCCTGCTCGGCCAGGGACTGGCCTGGCTCGCGCTCGCCGCGGCCGGTCTGGCCGCCTGGCTGCTGCACCGGCCGACCGGGCTGAACCTCATCAGCGACGGCAGCCGGGTGTTGTGGTCCGGGGCGCAATTGCTGGGCATCGCCGTCGCCGCGTGCCTCGGCTCAGCCGAGGTGCGGATGGCCTGCCGGCTGCGCGGCGGCCAGCCCCGGCTGCTGTTGATCACGGCCGTCGGGATCCAGGGCGTGATGCTCGCGGCGGTGCTGATCCTCGGCGCGTTCGTGCTCACCGTCGGCGGCAGCCTGCTGGAACTGCTCGCTTTCGGCGGGTTAGCGTGTTGCTGCGAACGCGCGCTGCCCGGCGTTTTAGCTCGCGCGGCGCCCGAGCCGCCGGGAAATGACGGCCAGCTCCCCAGCGTCGGTGGTGATGACCTGGATGCCGGCCCCGAAGTGCCCGGCGAGCAGTGCACCGTCCAGGACGGAAGCGGCCGGGCCGTCGGCCGCGATCCGGCCGTCCGCCAGCAGCATCAGCCGGTCGGCGAACTGGCCCGCGAGCGTCAGGTCATGAATGGCCGACAGCACGGTCAGGCCCCGTTCCCTGCGGACGTCGTCGACGAGCTCCAGCGCGTCCATCCGGCGGCCGAGGTCCAGCGCGCTGGTCGGCTCGTCCAGCAGCAGCACGGGTGCTTCCTGGGCCAGCGCCCTGGCCAGCACCAGCCGCTGCAGCTCGCCGCCGGACATGGCCCGCAGCCGCCGATCGGCCATCGGGACGAGATCCAGCCGGTCCATGACGGCCGCGCAGACCCGCCGGTCAGCGGCGGTCTCGGCCCGCAGGTAGCTGATGTGGGCGGTCCGGCCCAGCAGGACGTAGTCGCTGACCGTCATGTCGGGCGGCAACATGGGCCGCTGCGGTACGTAGGCGATCAGCCGGGCCAGCTCCCGCCGGCCGAGCCGGGCGGCGGGCTGGCCGCACACCTCGACGTGCCCGTCGAAGCTGACCAGCCGGGCCAGCCCGTTGAGCAGCGTCGTCTTGCCGGCCCCGTTCGGGCCGATGACCCCCAGCCATTCGCCGTCCGCGACGCAGCCGCTGATCGCGTGCAGCGCCACGGCCTGGCCGTAGCGAACGGTCATGTCGGTGAACCTGATCACGTCAGGTCCTGCTGGGCTCGCCGGGACCTGAGTACGAACAGGAAGAACGGCGCGCCGGCGACCGCGGTGATAACGCCGATCGGCACCTCGGCCGGGGCCTGTGCGGTCCGCGCCGCCACGTCGGCGAGGACCAGGAACGCGGCGCCCCCGATCATCGACACCGGCAGCAGAATGCGGTAGCTCGGACCCACGGTCAGCCGGATCGCGTGCGGGACGATGATCCCGACGAACCCGATGAGGCCGCTCACCGCGACCGCGGCGGACACGCCCAGCGTCGCGGCGATCACCACGAATAGGCGCACCCTGGCTACGTTGACGCCGAGGCTGGCCGCCTCCGTCTCGCCGACCCGCAGCACGTCGAGCAGCCGGCGGTGGGCCAGCAGCGCGACGCCGGATACGACGATGTACGGCAGGACCAGCCAGATCTGCGACCAGGTCGCCGCGGACAGGCCGCCCAGGATCCACGAGTACACGACCGACAGCGTCTGGGTGTGCTGCTGCTGCAGGTAGGTCTGGAACGCGGTGAGCATGGCCGCGACGGCGATGCCCGCCAGCAGGACCGAGCCGGTACCCGTCCTGGCCGCCGCTGACTCGCCGCCCCGGCCGCTGGTGCCGAGCACGTAGGTCACCGCGACCGCGCCCGCGGCGCCCGCGAACGCCGCCGGCGGCAGCAGCGCCTGGCTGCCGCCGGAGATGACCACGATGGTCGCGCCGAGCCCGCCGCCCGCGGCGACCCCCAGCAGGTAGGGGTCGGCCAGCGGGTTGCGGAATATGCCCTGGTAGGCGGCCCCGCCACCGGCCAGCATCGAGCCGACGAGCACCCCGAGCAGGACCCGCGGCAGCCGGAGCTGCCACACGATCGCGCTGTTCAGCGGCGACACGGCCAGATGCGGGTGCCAGGGCAGCCGGTCCGCGAGCGCCGCCACCACCTGCTCGGGCGAGAGCCCGGCCGGACCGACCGCGATGCCGACCACGACTGAGACCAGCAGCACGGCGGTGGCCACCAGGATCGGCGTGGCCGCCCGCCGGGGCCGGACCGCGGCTACTGCTGCCTGCGCGCCTGCCGCTGGCTGCGGACCGGCGACCGCCCCGTTCCCGGCATCCGGGCGCGGACTGGCTTCCTGGCCCGCAGCGGGCGCCGGCTTGGCTGGCCGGGCCGGACTGGCAGCTGTCACTGCGACCCTTCCGCGAGCGCCTTGGCGACGTCCTGGAGCATCTGCACGACGCGCGGGCCCCAGCGCGAGGCGACGTCGGCGTTCAGGCTGATGATGTCCTTGTCCTTGACGGCGGTCAGCACCGACCAGCCGGGCCGGTGGCTCACCGTGGCCGCCGACTGGCCGCCGGCGGTCGGCCCGGTGTCGGTCAGGATGATGTAGTCCGGATTGGACTTGAGGATGAACTCCGAGGACAAGGTCGGGTAGCCGCCCGCGGCGGCCGCGCCCTTGGCGGCGTCCGCGATGCTCTTCATGCCGAGCAGCGACAGCACGCTGCCGATGAAGGTGCTCGAGGTGGCGGAGTAGTAGGGGTCAGTGGACACCTCGTAGTAGTAGGTGAGCGGGGTCGTCCGCTTGGGCTCGGCCGCGACGATCTTGCTGACGGCGGCCTTCAGCCTGGTGACTTCCTGCTGGGCCTGCAGCAGGTGCCCGGTGGCCATGCCCAGCTGGTCGAACTCGGCATACTCCTGCTGAAGGTTCACCGCGGCCGGCAGCGTCAGCACGGGCACCGACAGGGACTGGAGCTTGGCCGTGATGCCCGAGATGTTGTTGGAGATGACCACGAGGTCGGGCTTGTACGCGGCGATCGCCTCAGCGTTCGGGGTGTAGCCGGACAGCTTCGTGACGGGCGCGCTCGCCGGGTAATCCGAGTCGTCGTCGACGGCCTTCACCTGGCCGCCGGCGCCGATCGCGTAGAGCATCTCGGTGGCCGTCGGCGACAGCGAGATGATCGCGCCGGGCCGGACCGGGACGTGCACCTTGCCGGCGAAGCTGGTGATGGTGACCGGGAACGCCGCGGCCTGCGTGGTCGCGGCGGCGGGGCCGGGGCTGGCGGGCGAGCTGCTGCAGGCAGCCGCCGCCAGGACGAGAACAGGAGCCGCAACGAGTGCGGGTAGCTGACGGGTACGAACCCGCATGATCATCCTCCGTGGTTCGGGAGGACGAAGTGCGTCCGCTGCGATACCAACGGGGCATCGGAACGAGCCGCCCTTCCTCCGAGGACAGGTCGTCGGCGCGAGCCAGGCGGCCGGGCTCGTCCTCGGGGGAGAGGCATTACCGTTGCGGGACAGCGCCGGGATCACACCGGCTTCGCTGGGCACACACCAGCCCGGGCGGGGTCCCGGGACGGCGGTAGCTTACCGCAACCGGCCGGGTGCCACCGGACGCATGCTTAAGGCCCCTCCATCTCATACATGGAGAGGCCCGTGCCAATTCTGTACAGCCGGGGCGGACCGGCCCAGCACCGACACGCCGGCATCTGGTGGCCGGCCGCAAGATGGGCGGCGCCGGGCGTAACGCCCCCGGACGCGGCGGCCGATATCCAGGCAGACGCGCGCGGCGTGGGTACCCCCGAGCTCACGTCGACGAGTCTGACACCGGCGCCCGGCCGGCTGACTGTCCGCGCGAGCGGGCCGGCCGGGCGCGCCGGCGGTTCCGGGGCTCGGCTGTACCCGCCGGGGGACCCGGCCCGGTAGCGTTCCGTCTATGACTGACACCGTGACACCGGCGGGCGCATCCGCCGCCCGGTCACCGGCCGCGCCATTCGGGCGCATGCTGACGGCGATGATCACGCCTTTCGCCGGGAACGGGGCCGTCGACTACGACGGTGCCGCCCGGCTCGCTGCGTACCTGGTCGATGACATGCGCAACGACGGCCTGGTGATCAGCGGGACGACGGGCGAGTCCCCGACCACCTCAGACGCGGAGAAGGAACGGCTGCTCGCGACCGTGCTGGAAGCGGTCGGGGACCGGGCCACCGTCGTGGCCGGCGTCGGAACCAACGACACCGAGCACACCTGCGAGCTCGCCCAGACGGCCGAGCGAACTGGCGCGCACGGCCTGCTGGTCGTCACGCCGTACTACAACAAGCCGCCGCAGAGCGGCCTCGTCGCCCACTTCAGCCGGGTGGCGGACGCCACCGGCCTGCCGAGCATGCTCTACGACATCCCTGGCCGCACCGGCACCCCGATCGCGGTCGAGACCCTGGTCCGGCTCGCCGAGCACCCGCGGATCGTGGCCGTCAAGGACGCGAAGGGCGACTTCGGCGCCGGGTCGTGGGTGCTGGCCCGCACGCCGCTGGTCTACTACAGCGGCGACGACATGCTGAACCTGCCGTGGCTCTCGGTGGGCGCCGCCGGCTTCGTGAGCGTCGTCGGGCACGTGGCCGGCGACCGGCTGCACGACATGATCACCGCGTTCGCGGCCGGGCAGGTCGCCGACGCACAGCGGCTGCACCGTGAGTTGCTGCCGGTGTACGCCGGCATCTTCCGGAACCAGGGCGTGATCTTGACGAAGGCGGCGCTCGGGCTGCTCGGCCTGCCGTCTGGCCCGGTCCGGCTGCCGCTGTCGGACGCGACCCCGGCGGAGATCCAGGTGCTCCGGGAGGACCTGACCGCGGGCGGTGTGAAGCTCAGATGAGCCATCCGCACCCGGAGCTGGGGACCCCGCCGCCGCTGGCCCCCGGTGGTCTGCGACTGGTGGCGCTCGGCGGCCTCGGCGAGATCGGCCGGAACATGACGGTGTTCGAGCACGCCGGCCGGCTGCTCGTGGTGGACTGCGGGGTCTTGTTCCCGGAGGAGAACCAGCCCGGCATCGACCTGATCCTGCCGGACTTCACCGCGCTTGAGGGCCGGCTGGACCTGATCGACGCGGTCGTGCTCACGCACGCGCACGAGGATCACATCGGGGCGGTGCCATACCTGCTCAGGCAGCGGCCCGATATCCCGCTCATCGGGTCCAAGCTCACGCTCGCACTGGTCAAGAGCAAGCTCGTCGAGCACCGGATCGTGCCCGAGGAGGTAGAAGTAGCCGCGGGCGAGCAGCAGCAGCTCGGGCCGTGGGGCCTGGAGTTCCTCTCGGTCAACCACTCGATCCCGGACGCGCTCGCCGTCGCGATCAAGACTGCGGCCGGCGTCATCCTGCACACCGGCGACTTCAAGATGGATCAGCTGCCGCTCGACGGGCGGCTCACCGACCTCGGCGGCTTCGCCCGGCTCGGCGCTGAGGGTGTCGACCTGCTGCTCGCCGACTCGACGAACGCCGAGGTGCCCGGCATCGTCACCTCCGAGCGCGACATCGGGCCGGTGCTGTCGGCCGTGTTCGAGGGCGCCGACCAGCGGATCATCGTGTCCTGCTTCGCCAGCCACGTGCACCGCGTGCAGCAGGTGATGGACGCCGCGGCCGAGCACGGCCGCAAGGTCGCGCTCGTCGGCCGGTCGATGGTCAGGAACATGGGCGTCGCCCGCGACCTGGGCTACCTCAAGGTGCCGTCGGTGCACGGCGGGCTGCTGGTCGACCTCAAAGAGGCGGAGGAGATGCCGCCCGACCAGATCGTGCTGATCTCTACCGGATCCCAGGGCGAGCCGATGTCGGCGCTGTCCCGGATGGCCGGGCGGGATCATCCGATCCGGATAGCGGAGGGCGACACGGTCATCCTCGCGTCCTCGCTCGTGCCGGGGAACGAGTCGGCGGTGTCCAGGATCATCAACGAGCTGACCCGGCTCGGGGCCAGGGTTGTGCACAAGGGCAACGCCCTCGTGCACGTGTCCGGGCACGCTCCGGCCGGCGAGCTGCTGTACGTGCTGAACCTGGTCCGGCCGAGCAACTTCATCCCGGTGCACGGCGAGTGGCGCCACCTCAAGGCGCACGCCGAGCTGGCCGCGCTGACCGGCGTGCCCGCGGCCGGGATCCTGATCGCCGAGGACGGCGTCGTGGTCGACCTGGTCAACGGGCAGATCTCGATCGCGGGCAAGGTGCCGGCCGGTTACGTCTATGTGGACGGCCTGTCCGTGGGTGAGATCACCGAGGCTTCGCTCAAGGACCGGCTCATCCTCGGCGACGAGGGGTTCATCTCGGTCGTGGTCGTGGTCGACTCGACCAGCGGCAAGCTGGTCGCCGGGCCCGAGGTGCACGCGCGCGGGGCGGGCATCGACGACGTCGGCCTGGCCGAGGTAAAGCCGCTGGTCGAGGAGGCCCTGGCCAGCGCCGCGCGGGAGGGTATCACCGATGCGCACCAGGTTCGTCAGCTCGTTCGCCGGACAGCGGGCAAGTGGGTGAACGAGAATTACCGCCGCAGGCCGATGATCATTCCGGTGGTAGTGGAGACATGACCTATGCACGGGGGCAGCAGGCTCCCTGCTCGGCACCGCCGCAGCGGGGCACGGTGGCCTACCGCCCTGGCCGGGCTCGTCGTTCTGGTGCTCATCGGCGGCGGCAGCTATGCGCTGCTCGCGCACCGCGCCCCCGCCAGGATTAGTCATCGGCCCCCCGCGGGGCGGCAGCCATCCGGCCCGGTGCCAGTCGTCAGCAAGCCGGCGGCGGCCACGGTGAGCATCACCTGGGTCGGCGACATGACGTTCGGGATGCTGAACGCCTGGCCGCCGGATGGCACCGGGTCGCTGCTCGACGACGTGCGGCCGTACCTGCACAGCAGCCTGACCGTGGGCAACCTGGAGTCGGTGCTCGGCGAGGAGCCGGTAACCAAGTGCTCGCCCGGCGAATCCGACTGCTACGAGTTCGAGGCGCCCCCAGCTACCGCGGCCGACCTGCGGCACGACGGATTCGCCGCCGTCAACGTGGCCAACAACCACACCATGGACGCGGGCGTGGCCGGGGAGGCGAGCACGGACGCGGCGCTGCGCGCCGCCGGCCTGGCGTGGACCGGGCGGCCGGGCCAGATCACGTACCTGACCAGGAAGGGCATCAAGATCGCGCTGCTCGGGTTCGGGCCGTGGCCGTACGACGCCAACGCGCTGGACATCCCCGCGGCGCAAGCCCTGGTCCGCACCGCGAAGCGGCACGCGCAGCTCGTCATCGTGCTGGAGCACCTGGGCGCCGAGGGGCCCACCCACCGGCACGTGCAGCCGGGGGAGGAATACTTCCTCGGCCAGGACCGCGGCAACTCGATCGCGTTCACGCACGCGGTCATCGACGCGGGCGCCGACCTGGTGATGGGCTCAGGGCCGCATGTGCTGCGGGGCATGCAGTGGTATCACCAGCACCTGATCGCTTACAGCGTCGGCAACTTCTCCGGCTACAACACGCTGGGCCTGGACTCCTACACCTCGGTCAGCGCGATCCTGCACGTCACGCTCACGGCGTCGGGGGCGTTCGTGCGGGGGAGCATCACGCCCCTGCGGCTGGCCGCGCCGGGCATCCCGCAGCGCGACCCGGCCAAGACGGCGGTCAGCTTCGTCAACACGCTCTCGCAGCAGGACTTCGGCGCCAACGGGGCCGTCCGCCTCACCGCCGGCGGCCGGATCGAGAAGCCATCGAGCTGATCGCTCGACTGTGTTGGTTTGCTGTCGCTGAACAGTCGCTGGCGCGACAGTAAACCAACACAGTCACGTCCTGGCGGATCGACGTAGCTCCGCCGTCAACCGGCGAAGGGCTTAGCCGAACGGCGTGGCCGGCCACTTCGCCGGACCCGGCCCGAAGAGCTTGAGGTGCGCGAATACCGCTGGCGCCGAGGCAACCAGGTGCTTGCCGTCGGAGTGGGTCCGGACCTGCACGCCGTCGGCGTTGGTCGCGCAGACGTCCTCGATCGGGTCCGGCCCGCCGCGGACAACCCAGCTGACGACGACGTGATAGCCGTTGATCACCTCGGCTGTTCCCCGCGGTGGCCCGCACTTACTCTTCGGGCCAGAGGGCCGGGCGTCGACCTGCACGGTGTTCTGACCTGGCGGAGCGTCGCCTGGCGGGTTGAGGGCTCCGCCCTGGGCGAGCGCGTACCCGTTGATGACCGCGCGGCCGTGGCTGTAGGTGAAGCTCGCGTACTGCAGGCCCGTGCCGGGCCAATTGCCGGTGAGCTGCGCGGGATACCGGACCGGAGGAACCGGGGCGGTGAGATGCCGTGCGACTCGCAGATCGTCCGCGTGGGTCGGGAATGTGACGACCGTCCACTGATCACGTGACCGCTCGACGATCAGGCCACCCCCGCCGGTCCAATAGGCGGGAAACCGGTTGACTGTACCGGCCCGGCCGTCGATGGAAGGGAACGCGTTGACTGTGCCCGCGAAGCCGTCGAACGAAGGGTCGGGCTGCACCTTGCAGGAGAGTTTCGACTGCTTCGCGGTGCACGTCGCGGCGAAGCTGCTCACGCTCGACTCGAAGGGGCCGCGAGCGGGGCCGACATCGAGCGTCTCGCCGTGCGGGTTATAGATGACGCCTGCTGTTATGGCCATGCCGCGCGGCAGCCAGCCGGGCCAGAGGTAGAGCCGGGGGACAACATGCGACTGGCTCTGACTCGGGGGCTGCGGGACCGGCGGCGGCGCCAGCAGGGTGCCGCTCAGGGCGACGGCCAGCACGGTAATGACAGCCAGCAGCGGGGCGCCGATGTTCACGGCGCGCCGCCTGCGCCGCCGGGTCCGGCCGTCGCGGGTGGCCGTGGCGATGCTGGTCCCCGGCGGCGGCTGATCCTCGCTGGCCTGGTGGTCAAACAGCTCGATCAAGTCGTGCTCAAGCATGTGGTCTCACCTCGCGCGTGCTGGCCGCGCCCCTGGCAGGGCGAGGCGGGAGCTCGGTCGTCGCGTCGTATGCGGGCCCGATTGTCTGGCGCAGCGTCTGCAGTGCCTTCGCGGTCTGGCTCTTGACGGTGCCGGGAGTGCAGCCGAGGGCGTCCGCGGTCTGGTCGACGTTGAGGTCGCAGAAGTAGCGCAGTACCAGCACCGCACGCTGTCGCGGCGGCAGCGCGGCCACTGCGGTCCGCAGGTCGATCGCGTTCTCGTGGTCGGGCGTAATCGCCGGGAGTTCGGGCGGCCGGTCGGTCACGCTGACCCGCCGGGTCCAGCTGGCGCGCCGTTGCTCCACGAACTCGCGGACCAGGATCGCCCGCACGTAGGCGTCGGTGTTGTCGGCTCTGGCCGCCTTGGACCAGTGCACGTAGGTCCTGGTCATCGACGCCTGGAGCAGGTCGTCGGCCGTGGCCCAGTCCTGGCACAGCAGCCGGGCCAGCCGCCGCAGCGCGGGCATCCGGGCCGACATGTAGTCGGTAAACGCGGCGTCCCGATCTGATCTCACGCGCCTTGTCCGCTTCGGGGCGGGGTCATCATGCCACGTAGACGGGACCGGACGGCGATTCGGTTGCCTGGCTCAGCCGGTCGGCTTAGTCGTCCAGTTCGCGGGGTCGCGGCCGAACAGGCGCAGGTGGTGGGCGAAGAAGCTGACGAGGCTCTGCGGGCTGCTGAACGCGCTGAGTATCACGTAGATCCCATCCGCATCCGGGGCACACAGCTCGTGGACATACTTCCGGTTCGCGAGCCGCTGCCGCATGGTCTGCACGTGATAGCCATTGACGACCCTCCTGGCGAGCTGCGACCGGCCGGGCCCGATGTCGGCGGCACACGAGCTACCGGCCAGCCCGCTAGTCAGCACCGGGGCGTTGGCCGCGGACATCGCCCACTGGGTGTCGTGCCACTTGTTCGCCGTCTCCGCCACGGAGTTGACCTTCCAGCGGGCGGGCACACCGACCAGCTGCACCGGGAACCTGACCGGGGCTGCCACCGCCGGGCCGACCCGGGTTGCCCTGGCGGTCGAGAGCGCGGACCGCTCGCTGGGTGCGGCGAGCTCGGCCCAGCCGCCACGGGCGTATTGCCACTGGAGCACACCGTACCCGGCACCCGGCTTGCTGCCGGTTTGCTGGCCGCTCTGGTTTATCGTCACGGTGACGCTGAGCGAGCCGACGTCCGCGCTCCAGTACGCGCGATGGCCGTCGACCTTCCCGGCCAGGTGGCCGGTCCGCTGGCTGGGCTTCAGCATGGCCGCGCCAAGTGCCCTCGGGCAGGTCAGCGTCCCGGCGCTGGGCGCGCACTGACCGGCGGCGAATACGCCGATCTCGCGCGTCGGACTGCGCATGCTGAACACCTGGTAGGCCGGAAGCAGGAAGCTCTGCGCCGCCACCGCACGATCGGCCGGACTGAGAGCCACGTACGGGCGCAGCGGGCTGAAGTGGGCCGGCGCGGCCTTCGGGCTGGCCGTAGGAGCGGGTGCCTGGCCGTTGCCGGTGACGAGGAAGCTGACGACGGCGATCGCCAGGACGGCCGTGGCAGCGAACACCGGCGCGGAGATCAGGCCGGCCCGGCGCCGGCGCTGCCGGCGGCGGCCCGCGCGCCCGGCGGCCGGAAGGCTGATGGGTGACGGCGGCATCTCCGCAGCGGCCATCCGCTCATAGGCATCCCTGATGTCCTGCTCAAGCATGGTCGGCTACCTCCGCACCGGAGTCTGCTAGCGGAACGGTCTCTGGTTCGAGCGACCGGCGCAGCGCGGCCAGCGCCCTGGCGGTCTGGCTCTTGACGTTGCCCTGGCTGCAGCCGAGCTGGGCCGCGGTCTGCTCGACGCTGAGGTCGCAGTGAAACCGCAGCACGAGCACCGCTCGCTGGCTGCGCGGCAGCGCGCGGATGGCCGCGGCCACATCGATGGTGGCCTCACGATCGGAGGCAGCCGCGATCCCGGCCGGCGGCTCGGCCGTAAGGTCCACTCGCCTGGCCCAGCTCGTCCGCCGCTCGTGCAGGAACTCGCGGAACAGCATCGTCCGGACGTAGGCCTCCAGGTTGTCCGCGCCGACGGCCCTGGACCAGCGCACGAAGAGCCGGGTGATGGTGGCCTGGACCAGATCGTCCGCGCTGTGCCAGTCGTGGCACAACATGTAGGCCAGCCGCCGCAGCGCGGGGACAGCGGCCTCGACGAACTCGGTGAAGTCGGCGTCGCGGCCGGCCGTCACCGCAATTTCCAGCCGCGCAAGTGGCTCATATTGCGTAGAGGCTCTCTGCCGTCCGCCAGGTTGCGCCGGCGCCACCGGAATTACTGCTGGCGCAGCCGGAAGCGCTGCAGCTTGCCGGTATTGGTACGCGGCAGCACAGTGACGAACTCGATCGCGCGCGGGTACTTGTACGGCGCGATCCGCTCCTTCACCAGGTCCTGCAGCTCCCTGACCTTGGCGTCGTCGCCGGCGACGCCGGTCTTCAGGATCACGAACGCCTTGACCAGCTGCCCGCGGGCCTCGTCTGGCACGCCGACGACCCCGCACTCGGCGACGTCCGGGTGGCTGAGCAGTACTTCCTCGATCTCCGGCCCGGCGATGTTGTAGCCGCCTGAGATGATCATGTCGTCGGACCGAGCCTGGTACCAGAAGAATCCGTCGGCGTCGCGGACGTAGGTGTCGCCGGTGATGTTCCAGCCGTCCTGCACGTACTGCTGCTGGCGCGGGTCGTTGAGGTATCGGCAGCCGGTCGGGCCCTTGACCGCGAGCCGGCCAGGCTGGCCGTCGGGCACCGGCTTGCCCTCGGCGTCCAGGATGACGGCGCGGTAGCCGGGCACCTCGGTGCCGGTGGATCCGGCCCGGATCTGGCCGGGCGTGGCCGAGACGAAGATGTGCAGCATCTCCGTGCTGCCGATGCCGTCCACGATCTGCACGCCGGTCGCCGCGTGGAACGAGTCGAACGTCGATCGCGGCAGGTGCTCGCCGGCCGAGACCGGGCGGCGCAGCCCGCGCAGCTGGTCCGCCTTGCCCGCGGCCAGCATCGCGCGGTACGCGGTCGGCGCGGTGGACACGATCGTGACGCCGTACGCCGCGATCGCGTCGGCCAGCTCGGCCGGAGTCGCTTTTTCCAGGAGCAGCGTCGCGGCGCCGGCCCGGAGCGGGAAGAGCAGCAGCGCGCCGAGGCCGAACGTGAACGCCAGCGGCGGTGTCCCGGTGAACAGGTCATCGGGCCCCGGCTGCAGCACGAGCCTGGAGTAGGTATCGCACGTCGCCAGCAGGTCCCGGTGAAAGTGCATGGCCGCCTTCGGCCGGCCGGTCGTGCCCGACGTGAAGGCGATCATCGCGACGTCGTCGCCCGCGGTCTGCACGCTGGCGAACGTGCCGGGCTTGGCCGCGGCGAGGGCGGCGAGGTCCGTGGCGTCGTCGCCGCCGAAGGTGATGATGCCGACACCAGGCACGGCGGCGAGTTCCGCGGTGAACCGGTGGTCGCACAGCGCGAGCTGGACCTGCGCGATCTCGCAGATGTTGGTCAGCTCCGCGGTGCGCAGCATCGGCATCGTCGCGACGGCCACGCCGCCGGCCTTGAGGACGCCGAGCCAGCAGGCGGCCAGCCACGGGTTGTTGGGGCCGCGCAATAGCACCCGGTTCCCCGGCAACAGCCCGAGGTCCTCGGTCAGCACCCGGGCGATCTGGCTGGCTCTGACGGCGACGTCGCCGTAGTTCCAGGTCCCCTCGGGGGACAGCAGACAGCGCCGGTCCGGGCCGTGCACGGCGATCGTCGCGTCCAGCAGCTCGTCGGCGGCATTCAGCCGGTCCGGGTAGGCCAGCCCCGCGATCGACAGGTCCAGATCGGGCCACTGCCCGTCCGGTGGCAGGTTGTCCCGGCAGAACGTGTCGGTGTGCGCGGAGGGCGAGAGCTGCATGTCCGGACCTTCCTTAATGCCGCCGGGACGGTCCCCAGTATGCCGCCCTTGTGACGATAGTCAATGAACCGGCGTAACCTGATCGCGTGAGCGGGGCCGATCATGAGCGGGGCACGGGCAGCGAGGCGCTCGCGGCCCAGCCGCGGAGCCTGATCGTCACGGTCTACGGCCTGTACGGCCGGGCCGCGAGCGGCTGGCTCAGCATCGCCGCCCTGATCCGGCTCATGGCGGAACTCGACGTGGAAGAGCCCGCCGTCCGGTCGGCCATCTCCAGGCTGAAGCAGCGCGGCCTGCTCGAGCCGGGAAAGGAACGGGGCGCAGCCGGGTACCGGCTCTCCGACCGCGGGCAGGCGATCCTGGCTGAGGGCGACCGGCGGATTTTCGAGCGGCCGCGCGCCAGCCTGGCCGATGGCTGGCTGCTGGCGGTATTCAGCGTGCCCGAGCAGCAGCGGGCCAGGAGGCACGCGCTGCGCTCCCGGCTCGCGTGGCTCGGCTTCGGCTCGGTGGCGGCCGGCGTCTGGATCGCGCCCGCGCACCTCGCCGCCGAGACCAGGGACGTGCTCGCGAGCGACGGGCTGACCGAGTACGTGAGCCTGTTCACGGCCGGCCACCTGGCCTTCGGTGACGTCCGGTGCGAGGTCGGCCGGTGGTGGGACCTGGACCGGCTGGAGCAGCTGTACCAGGCGTTCATCGACAGCGCCGGGCCGGTGCTGGCCCGCTGGGCGGACCAGCCCGGCGATGTCGCGCAGGCGTTCGCCGACTACGTCCGGGTGCTGACGGCCTGGCGCCGGCTGCCGTTCCTCGATCCCGGTCTGCCACCAGAGCTCCTGCCCGCGGACTGGCACGGGGCCAGGGCCGCAGAGCTATTCGCCCGGATCCGGGCGGTGCTGGCCGGCCCGGCCGGGCAGCATGTCGCCGAGATCACCGGCTGATCCGGTCTGTCCCCTTGCGGTCGGGGGCCGGGCAGGATCATGCTCTGAGGGCTGCCGCCGCGATGCCGCAAGCAGCTGACATGCCGGTGTACGGTTGGGTAGCTGCGCAGCGTTCCGGCCCGGTCTGTGCTGACATAAGCGGGTCCTGGCCGGGTGCCTGCGACGGGGTTCCATACCAAGGAGAGGCGATGTCCTACCAGCCCTATCCGAGCGGCGGGGCGTCCCAGCCCTATCCCGCAGGCGGCAACCAGCTCGGCCAGCGCCCTGAGCAGCCGACGTCAGTGCGCAACGCGGTCTGGCTGATGTACGGCGGCGCCGCGCTGAGCGCGATCAGCGCGATCCTGGTCCTCGCCCTGGGCTCGTCCATCAGGAACGCCGAGGGCAGGGCGCTGCGGAACGGCAACAAGACCCTGATCAGCCAGGGCAAGAAGCCTCTCACCGCGGCCCAGATCCACTCGGTCGAGAACGTGACCATCGCCATCTTCGTGTTCGTCCTGCTGGTGGGTGTGGCCCTGTGGGTCTGGATGGCCTGGGCGAACGGCCGCGGCCGCAACTGGGCCCGGATCATGGCGAGTGTCCTGTTCGGCCTGAACACCATCTACCTGGTGCTCTCGGTCAGCCGGGCGGGCTTCTCGGTGATCTTCGTCGGGCCTCGGCTGGCTGCTCGGCCTCGGCGCGATCGTGCTGCTGTGGCGGAAGGAGTCGTCGTACTACTTCCAGCAGCCGCGCAGGATGGTCTAGCGGTCTAGCGGTCTGGTCGTCAGGCTCGGGCGGTTCAGCCCGCGGCCGGGATGACCGCGAACCCCTGGACCTCGACCAGCGCAGCGGCGTCCCAGAGCCTGGACACGCCGATCGCCGCCATCGCCGGGTAGTCCCGGCCCGCCAGCTTGCGCCAGACCGCGCCGATCTCCCGGCCGTTGCGCCCGGTAGTCGGCCAGGTCGACCGCGTAGACCGTCAGACTGGCCAGGTGCTCGGGCTGGCCGCCGGCCGCCGCGAGCGCGGTCAGCAGGTTGGACAGCGCCAGTTCGAACTGCTCGGCTACGGTCCCGCCCGCGATCGGCACCGGAGCTCGTCCAGCGCGGTCTGCCCGGCCAGGAACACCAGCCGCCCGCCGGTCGCGACGACGGCGTGCGAGAAACCCGAGGGCGCCGCCAGCGACGGCGGGTTCACCCGCTCGATGCTCATCATGTCCGTCCCAGCTGCCGGTCACGGCTTCCAGCGAGCGTGCCGGTGCCTGTCTCACCCTGCCGGATCAGTTCGAGCCGCGGGCGAGGTCCGTCGGTCCGGCCGCTCTGCGGCGGCCGGCTGCCTGCCTGCCACTGCACCGGCCAGGCCGCCGCGGGACCGGCGTAGTCCTGCGCCGCCGCCGCGTGCAGCGGTCCAGTTCGGGTCGTACAGGTGCGCCCGGCCGAGCGCGCACAGGTCGGCCCGGCCAGCCAGGATGATCGAGTTGACGTCGTCGTAGGACGAGATCACGCCGACGGCGACAGTGGCGATGCCGGTCTGGTTCCGGATCGCGTCCGCGAACGGCGTCTGGTACGAGCGGCCGAAAGCAGGCTGCTCGTCCGGCGTGACCTGCCCGGTCGAGACGTCGATGGCGTCCGCGCCCGCCGCCTTGAAGCCGCCGCGATCTCCACCGCCTCCGGCGCCGGTGATGCCGCCGGGCACCCAGTCGGTGGCCGAGATGCGCACGGTCATCGGCTTGGCCGCGGGCCAGACCGCGCGCATGGCCGCGAAGACCTCCAGCGGGTACCGCAGCCTGGCGGCCAGCGAGCCGCCGTAGTCGTCGGTCCGGTTGTTGCTGACCGGCGAGATGAACGAGGACAGCAGGTAGCCGTGCGCGCAGTGCAGCTCGAGCAGGTCGAAACCGGCCGCGTCGGCCGCCGCGGCGCCGGCCACGAACTGGTCCTTGATCTGCTTCATCTCGGCCAGGCTCAGCTCGCGCGGGACCTGATTGACCCCCTCCAGGTAGGGCAGCGGCGAGCGGCGCGCAGACCTCCCAGTTGCCCGTCGGGCAGCGGCAGGTCGATGCCCTCCCACATGAGCCGGGTCGAGCCCTTCCGGCCGGAGTGACCGAGCTGGAGCCCGATCTTCGCCGCCGGACTGCGCGTGCACGAATTCAGTGATCCGGCGCCAGGCGCCCGTTCCGTGCTCGGGCGCGTACATCCCGGCGCAGCCGGGCGTGATCCGGCCGTCGGCGCTGACGCAGACCATCTCGGTCATCACCAGCCCGGCGCCGCCGAGCGCCTTGCCGCCCAGGTGCACCAGGTGGAAGTCCGACGGCGTCCCGTCCTGGCGCCGAGTACATGTCCATGGCGGAGACCACGACCCGGTTCGCCAGTTCCAGCTCGCGCAGCCGGAACGGCTGGAACATGGGCGGGATCGACGTCGCCGGCCCCGGCCCCGCGGCGCTTGCAGTAGCCGGCGAACCACGCGTCCATCTGCTGCGCGAACTCCGGATCGCGCAGCCGCAGGTTGTCGTGGGTGACCCGGCGGCTGCGGGTCATGATGTTGAACGCGAACTGCTCGGGTTCCTGGCCGGTGTACTGGCCCAGGTTCTCGAACCACTCCAGGCTGGCCTGGGCGGCGCGCTGCGTGGACGCGACGACCGGCCTGCGCTCCGCCTCGTACGCGGCGAGCGCGGTCTGCAGGCCCTCGGTCTTGTGCTCGTGCAGGCAGGCGGCGAGCGCGAGCGCGTCTTCCATCGCGAGCTTGGTGCCCGAGCCGATCGAGAAGTGCGCGGTGTGCGCCGCGTCCCCGAGCAGGACGACGTTCCCGTCCCGCCAGCTCCCGCACCGCAGCGTGCCGAAGCTCAGCCAGCGGGAGTTGTTCGCCAGCAGCCGGTGCCCGCCGAGCACGCCGCCGAACAACTCGCCGATCCGCTGCACCGAGGCGAGGTCGGACTCGCCCGGCGCGAGGTCCGCCGCCGCGAGCTGGCCGAAGCCGGCCGCGTGCCACACGTCGTCGTGCATCTCCGCGATGAACGTGCTGCCGGTGGCGTCGTACGGGTAGCCGTGGATCTGCATGACGCCATGGGGCGTCTGCTCGATGTAGAACTTGAATGAGTCGAAGACCAGGTCGGTGCCCAGCCACATGTACTTGCAGTTCCTGGCCTCGATCTCGGGCCGGAACGCGGCGGCTCTCCGGCCGCGGATCGGCCGAGTTCGCGCCGTCGGCGGCGAGGACGAGGTCGAAGCCGGCTGCCAGGTCGGCCACGTCCGGCGCCTCGGTGCGGAAGTGCACGGTCACGTCCAGCTCGGCGCAGCGCTGCTGCAGTATCTCCAGCAGCCGCCGCCGGCTCATCGCGGCGAAGCCGTGCCCGCCGCTGGTGATGACCTCGCCCTGGTAGTGCACGTCGATGTCGTCCCAGCGGGCGAACTCCCGCTCCATCTGCCGGTAGATGACCGGGTCGGCGTTCTCGATGCCACCGAGGGTCTCGTCGGAGAACACCACGCCGAAGCCGAAGGTGTCGTCGGGCGCGTTGCGCTCCCAGATCGTGATCTCGGTGTCGGGCAGCAGCTGACGCACGAGCGCGGCGAAGTAGAGCCCGCCTGGCCCGCCGCCCGCGATCGCGATCCGCATGCTGCCAGGCTATGGCGCAGTGCGAACGGTCGTCAACAGAACGCGATATCGAGTGAAGTCCTCAGTCGAGCGGGCCGGTGCGGACGAGCGCCGAGGGCCGGATCGTGACGACGAAGGGTCGCGCGGCACGGAACTCGTCGTCCCCGGTGACGTCGGCGACCTGCTCATACTTGCCCTCGTACTTGCCCTCGCGCAGTTCACGGTGCCACCGGGTGCTGACAATCAAGCCAGGCGGCGGATCCGCCAGTAGCAGACGCCGCCGAGGCCGGCCGGCGAGGACCAGGAAGATGCCGGTCTCCAGCCACTGGAACTCCCAGTACCGGCTGGCGGGCTGATAGGTCACCGCCATCCGGATGCCGTGGTTCTGCAGGCAGCCGAGTGAAGCTCGCGCGCGGCTGAATCGCAGACTTGCGGCGCGGAGTCATCGTGGCTGGCTGGCCAGCCGCGGTCACCGCCGTGCTGCCGGTGATCCAGGTGCCGGGCGGCAGCCCGCTGATCGTGCCGGGCTGCAGGATCAGGTGGCCGCCGTGCACGTCGCCGACGCCGTTCCAGGTCACCGCGCTCAGCGCCCGGGTGGTGTGCGCTGGCGAGATCAGGTGCGGGCGGACGAAGATCGGCCACAGGATCTGGATCGCCACGAACACGGCGAGCGTGATGGCCATGGCCGCGATCGTGCGGCGGATCAGCAGGCCGGCGGTGACCCCGAGCGCGAAGGCGAAGGCCGCGTACCCGATCGGCGCGATCCCGGTGGTGCCGAACAACGGCGGCGTGAACCGGTTGATGCTGAGCGAGTTCTGGCTGGCTTGGCCCGCGGCCCGGTACAGCGGGCTGGCCCACCAGCCGACCATGAGGCTGAGCAGCCCGGCCGCCGCCATCGAGGCGAGCCCGACCAGGCCGAGCTTCACCGCGATCCAGCGGCGGCGGGTGATGCGTCTGGTTCCAGGCCAGCCGGAACGTGCCGGACTCGAGCTCGCGGGCTGATCAGCGGGGCGCCCCAGAAGATCCCGATCAGGGCGGGCACGCGCATAGAGCAGGAAGACTGCCGCCGTAGAAGATCGTCCTCGCTGGCTGTGCCGCGTACCTGGTTGATGAAGCTGGAGACCTGGCTTGCCGCAGTCGGCCGTGCAGGTCGCCGAGGCCGCTGTCGTGGTAGAGCGCGGCCAGATGCGGTCCGGTGACCGCCAGCGTGACGGCCATCGCCGCCAGCGCGACGGCGGCCACGATGGCCTGCGGCCGGAACTGCCGCCAGGTAAGCCAGAACATGTCACTTCCTCTGAGATCGTCGGGAACTGGGTGGTGCCGGCAGGCGCTCAGGCCCGCCGGCGGCGGACTTGCCAGGCGCAGGCCCCGGCGAGTCCGGCCGATGCCGCCAGGTAAATCGCCAGCTCGATCCACTGCAAGGGCCAGAACCGGCTGGCTGGCTGGTATGTCACGAGCTGGCGCAGGTGCTTGCCGGTGAGCCAGCTGATGCAGGGGTTGTTGCTCTGCCCCAGGCAGGCACTGGTGGCCGGACCGGTGAAGACTTTGCCGGCCGGGTCGACCGTGACGTTGGAGATAACCCATGCGCCGGGGACGGTCGCGGGGACGAACACTGTCATCTGCCCGCTGTTGGTGATCATCATCTCGCCATTGCGACCGGGGTTGTATGGCGCGGTCGCCTGCTCGGCGGGCAGTAGGTGCGGCCGGACCAGGGCCGGCATCAGGAGCTGGGCAGCGACGAACAGGGCCAGGGTAAGGGCCATGGCGGGAAGTGTGCGCCGCAGCAGGACGCCGAGCGTCACCCCGAGGGTGAACGCGAACGCGGCGTAGCCAAGCGGGGCGACGCCGCGCGCGGCGAACATCAGCGGTTGTATGCGGCCGAACTTGCTCTGCGTGCCCGAGGCATCGTAGGTCAGGGCCGTGTTAATGGGGCTGGCCCACCAGGTGATCATCAGGCTGAGCAGTCCGGCAACCGCAACGGAGGCAAGCCCGCCGATGCCGAGCTTGACCAGGATCCAGCGGCCGCGGGTGACGCTCTGGTTCCAGGCCAGCCGGTAGGTGCCGGTCTCCAGCTCGCGGGCTATCAGCGGCGCACCCCAGAACAGCCCGATGAGCGCCGGGGTCAGGTACATGACCACGATCCCGCCGTAGAACAAGGGCATATAGATGCTGCCGCTGAGCGAATTCCGGAAGTTGGTCACGTCCTGGCCGCAGCTGAGGTGGCAGGCGTTCAGGCCCGCACCGTTGAAGTCGGAGACGAGCCCCGCGCCGGTGATGCCGAGCGTGACGGCGATGGCCAGCAAGATCGCGGCTGCGGCGATCGCCTGGGCGCGGAACTGACGCCAGGTCAGCCAGATCATCGGATCTCCTCCAGCGCCGGGCGGGCGCTGGCCGGCGGCCTTGCCCATGTAGGCGAGCACCAGGTCCTCCAGGTCGACGGAGTCGGCCGTCCAGGCCGGGTCGTGCGACCGGCGCGGTGCTGCGCACCAGGAACGTGCTCTGCCGGTCGGTGTGGCTCTCGGTGATCACCGCCGCGCCGGGCGGCAGCGCGCTCGCATCCGCGCGCGGCCCGGTCAGCAGCCGGTGGCTGGCCAGCAGGTCGTCGGTCTCGCCGTCCACTTGCACGCGCGAGCCCACCAGCACGATCAGGTAGTCCGCGACCCGCTCCAGATCCGCCACCAGGTGCGAGGACATCACGACGCTCAGCTCCTGCTCGGCGGTCGCCTCCATCAGGATCTGCAGGAACTCGCGCCGGGCGAGCGGGTCCAGGCTCGCGATCGGCTCGTCCAGGATCAGCAGCTCCGGGCGCTTGGCGATGGCCAGCGTCAGCGCGAGCTGAGCGCGCTGGCCGCCCGATAGCTTGCCGGCCTTCTGCGCCGGGTCCAGGCCGAGCTGCTCGATCCGGCTGCTGCGCCAGCGCGGCGTCCCAGCCCGGGTTCATGTGCGCGCCGAACCGCAGGTGATCGGCGACGCTGAGCCCGGCGTACGTCGGCGTGTCCTGCGCGACGTAGCCGACGCGCGCGAGCTGTGCCGGGCTGCTGGCCGGCCGGCCGCCCAGCACCTCGATCGTGCCGGTGGTCGGCTCCAGCATGCCGGTGGCCAGGTTCAGCAGGGTGGTCTTGCCGGCCCCGTTGGGGCCGACCAGGCCGACGACATGCCCGGCGGGAACCGTGAGCGTGCAGTCGGTCAGCGCCCAGCGCCGCCCGTACTGCTTGCCCAGGCCGCGGGCTTCGATGGCTGCGGTCATAGCGCTTCCTCCTCGTACTTCAGGTCCGTAGCGTGCCTGCTGGAAGACTGCCACGATGCTCTCGTCGTCCAGGCCCGCCGCCCGGGCCTGGCTGAGCCAGCCGGTGAGGGCCTGGCTCAGCTCCTGGTGCGCGGCGACCGACTCGTCGGCCAGCGTCTTGGTCACGAACGTGCCGACGCCGGGCCGGGCGGCGGCCAGGCCCTCGTACTCAAGCTCGCGGTAGGCCTTGAGGACGGTGTTCGGGTTGATCGCGAGCGACGCCGGAGACCTCTTTCACGGTGGGCAGCCGGTCGCCCTCCTGCAGCAGCCGAGCCGGAGCGCCTGCCGCACCTGCTGGATCAGCTGCAGGTACGGCGCGACCCCGGAGCGGGTGTCCAGGTGGAACTCGATCACCGAGCCTCCTCACGTTTAACTAGGTACCTAGCACAATAGGATTACTAGGCATTCCTGGTGTCAACCAGGTGGGCTCGCGAGATCCGCCGGCCGACACGCCGCGACGGTTCCGCGCGCATCGCCGGGCATCCTCGCTACGGTGAGCAGCATGGCGACTCGTGCGCCCAGGGGCGCAGCGCGCCCTCGCGGCGGCACGGCCAGCCGGACCCGGCAGGCACCTGCCACCGCGCGCGGCCGGGGAGGTACCACGACCCGCAACACGCGTCACGTCGGGCGCGGCCTACCGGGCGGGTGCGGCCAGGCGGCCCGCCGGGCGCAAGGCGGCGTACCGGCGGCCGGCCCGGCCCAAGTCGACCAATCCGATCGTGATCCTGGCGGGCTGGCTGGGCGGTGCGCTGACGGGCATCTGGATGGCGCTGGCGCACACGGTCGGCGCCGTCGCGCGGCTGGCCAGCCAGAGCGCGAAGGACCTGGATCCGCTGCACCGGCGCGACGGCGCCGGGCTTACGGCGCTGTGCGCGGCGATCATCGCGGCCGCGGCGACCTGGTGGCATGTCACCGGCCCGGTCAAGCCGGTCGAGACGTTCCTGCGCGGCATGTTCGGCGCGGGCTCGTGGACCGTACCGGTGCTGCTCGCGCTGCTGGCGTGGCGGTTCCTGCGCCACCCGGACAACAACGCGGCGACCGCGCGGGTGGTGATCGGCTGGTCGGCGCTGGTGGTCGGCGCGCTCGGGCTGGCGCACATCGCGTCCGGCACCCCGCGCCTATCCGGCGGCATGGCGGCCATCAGGTCGGCGGGCGGCCTGATCGGCTTCGGCGCCTCGGTCCCGCTGGTGGACCTCGTGACCAAGTGGGGCGCGACGCCGGTGCTGGCGCTGGTCGCCGGGTTCGGCGTGCTGGTGATCACCGGCACGCCGCTGCACCGGGTGCCCGGAGCGGCTGGCCGAGCTGCTCGGGTTCGGCCGCGACCGCTGACGCGAGCTCGAGGGCGAGGCCGCCGGCGACGCGGCCGGAACATCCGGCACCGGCCAGGCGGCCGCAGTCAGGCTCGGGCGGCAGCCGGGCCGAGGCCATCGAGGCCGGCGCCCGCGACCAGGCCTATGACAGCCCGCTGCTGGGCGGGACGCTCAAGGCGAAGAGCCACGCAGGCGGCTTCGGCGGCCAGGTGCCGGCCGCGGGCGACCCGCGGCCGAGGCCGATCCGGTCGCGGATGCGCTGGTGTTCTCCGCGGCTGGGCCCGACGGGCCGGCCGCGGGTAACGCGGCGGCCGAGGCCGGCTGGCACGAGGACTGGTTCGGGGCGCAGCCGAAGGCGGCCGTGCACAGGCGTCCGCGGCGGCGGCCAAGAGCCGGGACCGCGAAGCCCGAGCAGCTCACGCTCGCCGCGTCCACCGACGCGAGCTACACCCTGCCGCCGGTCGCGCTGCTCAAGCCGGGCACCGTGCCCCGGGCCCGGACCAGGGCCAATGACACCGTGGTCGAGGCGCTGTCCGCGGTGCTCGACCAGTTCGAGGTGGACGCGCAGGTCACCGGGTTCACCCGGGGGCCGACGGTGACCCGGTACGAGATCGAGCTGGCGCCGGCGGTGAAGGTCGAGCGGGTCACCCAGCTGTCCAAGAACATCGCCTACGCGGTCAAGAGCGCGGACGTGCGGATCCTGTCGCCGATCCCCGGCAAGTCCGCGATCGGCGTGGAGATCCCCAACGCGGACCGCGACGTGGTCAGCCTCGGCGACGTGCTGCGCTCACCGGTTGCCGCGACCGACCACCACCCGATGGTGGTCGGGACTGGGCAAGGACGTCGAGGGCCGCACCGTCGTGGCCAACCTCGCGAAGATGCCGCACATGCTGATCGCCGGCGCCACCGGCTCGGGCAAGTCGGTCTGCCTGAACGGGCTGATCACCTCGATCCTGCTGCGGGCCACGCCGGACGAGGTGCGGATGGTGCTCATCGACCCGAAGCGGGTCGAGCTGGCTGCCTACGCCGGGATCCCGCACCTGATCACGCAGATCATCACGAACCCGAAGAAGGCCTCCGACGCGCTGCAGTGGGTCGTCGGCGAGATGGACCGGCGCTACGACGACCTGGCCGCGTCCGGGTTCCGGCACATGGACGACTTCAACAAGGCCGTCCGGGCCGGTCGCGATCAGCCGCGCCACCGGGCAGCGAGCGCGTCTACGTTCCCTATCCGTACCTGCTGGTGATCGTCGACGAGCTGGCGGACCTGATGATGGTCGCGCCGAGGGACGTCGAGGACGCGGTCGTCCGGATCACGCAGCTGGCCCGGGCGGCCGGCATCCACCTGGTGCTGGCCACCCAGCGCCCGAGCGTGGACGTGGTCACCGGCCTCATCAAGGCCAACGTGCCGTCCCGGCTGGCGTTCGCGACGTCCAGCCTGACCGACAGCCGGGTCATCCTGGACCAGCCAGGCGCGGAGAAGCTCGTCGGCCAGGGCGACGCGCTGTTCCTGCCGATGGGCACGAGCAAGCCGATCCGGCTGCAGAACGCGTTCGTGACCGAGAAGGAGATCCGCGAGATCGTCGTGCACTGCAAGAAGCAGGCCGAGCCGACGCTACCGCGACGACGTCGTCGCGCCCGCGGGCAGGCAGCGCGAGATCGACGCCGACATCGGCGACGACCTCGACCTGGTCGTGCAGGCGGCCGAGCTGATCGTGAGCACGCAGTTCGGCTCGACGTCGATGCTGCAGCGCAAGCTGCGGGTCGGCTTCGCGAAGGCGGGCCGGCTGATGGACCTGCTGGAGAGCCGCGGCGTCGTCGGGCCGAGCGAGGGGTCCAAGGCGCGGGACGTGCTGATCAGGCCCGGACGATCTGCCCGGACTGCTCGCGTCGCTGCGCGGCGAGAACTGATCGTCGCGTCCGCGGCGAAGGCCAGTTGGCAGCCGCGGCCTCGCGGCGAGAGACTAGGAACGTAGCCACTCCGAATCCCGGCCGGTCCTCGCCGTAGCGTAACCGGATGTCTACACTTGGTGACCGATCCCTCGTGCAGGGATCACGGGGGAACTCAAAGTGACGGTAATCTGCGTATCGCGGCCCGGGACGGGACGCAGCAATTAACTGTGGAGGCACCGCGTGAGCATCGGTGACGCCCTGGCGGCTGCGCGCCGCGAGGCCGGTCTCACCATTACGCAGGTCAGCCAGCGCACCTGCATCAGGGAGACGATCGTCCGGGGGATCGAGCGGGGCGACTACTCCGCCTGCGGTGGTGACTTCTACGCGCGCGGTCACATCCGCAGCATCGCCCGCGCGGTAGGCCTGGACCCGGATGCAACTGGTGGCGCGAGTACGACGCCACCCAGGCGGCGCCGCAGCCGATCACGGCCGCGGACGTGTTCCAGCCGTTCACTCCGGTCAAGCTCAAGGAGCGGCGGCGGGCCGAACTGGTCCGTGCTGCTGCTGGCCGGGCTGGTCGCCGTCCTCGGCATCGCCGGGTTCAAGCTGCTGGGCTCGCACAAAACCGCCCGCCCGGTCCACCGCGCGCACGTCGGTGGACCAGCACAACCAGAAGCAGCACCGCACGACCGCGCCGGTGACGCACGCCGAAGCCGAAGCACGTCCGGCTCGTGCTGGTCGCGAAGCCAGGGTCGATGACGTGGGCTGAGCTGACGACGTCCGACCGGCAAGGTGGTCTATAACGGTGACGTCGGCCCAGCCGCCGTACCCGGCGCGGAAGGTCTGGACGGAGAAGCACCGGGTGACGCTGTCGCTGGGCAACCCGGCGGCGCACGCTGTACCTCAACGGGGTAGGCAGAAGATCAACTCGATCAACCCGGTCAATCTGTCTTGCTACCCAGACGAAGTGCACGGTGACCGGAGGCTGATCGCCTGGCTCGCGCGCACGTGGCGGTGCGCCCGCACCGGGCGGTTACCGTAGTCTGCGGGTGTGCCGTCCAGCCGGGAACAAGCAGGTACAAGCCAGGCGTAGCGTGAGCCTGGTCACGCTCGGCTGCGCGCGCAACGAGGTCGACTCCGAGGAACTGGCCGCGCGGCTGGAGGCGGGCGGCTGGCAGCTCGCCGACGACGGCGCAGGACGCCGACATCGTCCTCGTCAACACCTGCGGCTTCATCCAGGCGGCGAAGCAGGAGTCCATCGACGAGCTGCTCGGGCGCCGCCGCGAGCGGCGCCAAGGTGGTCGCCGCCGGGCTGCCTGGCCGAGCGGTACGGCTCGGGACTGGCCGAGGCCCTGCCCGAGGCGCAGAGTCCTCAGCTTCGACGACTACGACGGACATCGCGGCCCGGCTCGACGCGGTCGCCGCAGGCGAGCGCTGGGCCGCGCACGAGCCGCGGGACCGGCGCCGGCTGCTGCCGCTTGTCGCCAGCCGAGCGCCCGGCCGCGGCACGCCGCAGCCCGGTCATCGCGCCGCTGATCACCGACCTGCCGCCCGGCGTCGCGCCTGCCTCCGGCCCACGGGTGCTGCGCCGCCGGCTCGGCGGCGCCGTGGTGGCCCCGCTCAAGATCGCGTCCGGCTGCGACCGGCGGTGCACGTTCTGCGCGATCCCGGCCTTCCGCGGGGCGTTCGTCAGCCGGCGACCGGAGGACCTGATCGCCGAGGCAGCCTGGCTCGCCGATCACGGGGCCCGCGAGCTGCTGCTGGTCAGCGAGAACTCCACCTCGTACGGCAAGGACCTCGGCGACCTGCGGCTGCTCGAGTCGCTGCTGCCGCAGCTGGCCGCCGTCGAGGGCATCTGCCGGGTGCGGGTCAGCTACCTGCAGCCGGCCGAGGTGCGACCGGGCCTGATCGAGGTGCTCGCGGGCACTCCCGGCGTGGCGCCCTACTTCGACCTGTCCTTCCAGCACGCCAGCGGCCCGGTGCTGCGCTCGATGCGCGGTTCGGCGACCGGGAGCGGTTCCTGCGAGCTGCTGGCGCAGGTCCGGCAGGCCGCACCCGGACGCGGGCGTGCGGTCGAACTTCATCGTCGGGCTTCCCCGGCGAGACCGAGGCTGACGTGCAGGAGCTGCAGGACTTCCTGGCCGAGGCGCGGCTCGACGCCATCGGCGTGTTCGGCTACTCGGACGAGGACGGCACCGAGGCCGCTGACCTGCCCGGCCAGCTCGCCCGAGGACGAGATCGCGGCGCGGCTGGAGGAGCTGGCGGGCCTCGCCGACGAGCTCATGGCCGAGCGCGCCGCGGAGCGGATCGGCGAGCACGCCGAGGTGCTGATCGACGAGGTCCTGGGCGGCGATCGCTTACCTGGGCCGGGCCGCGCACCAGGCGCCCGAGGTCGACGGCACCACCGAGGTCGTGACCGGGAAGCGCCGCGACCGGGCCCGGCGACCTGCTGCGCGACCGTGGTGACCGGCAGCGACGGCGTCGACCTGATCGCAGCGACCCCGGACATGAGCCCTCGGGCGCACTTGACCCAGCCGGCGGCTGACGTGAGCGGGGACGGGGTATCCGGGGCTGGCGCGGCCAACGCTCGCGCCCGGCATCGTCAACGTCGCCAACGCGCTGACCGTGGCCAGGCTCGTCCTGGTCCCGGTCTTCGTCTGGTTCCTGCTTGCCGGCGGCACCGGCGGGCGCACGATCGCCTTCGTGGCCTTCGCCGTCGCGTCGGTGACCGACCTGCTCGACGGGGAACTGGCCCGGCGGCGCGGGCTGATCACGGACTTCGGCAAGATCGCTGACCCGATCGCCGACAAGGCGCTGACCGGGTCCGCCCTCGATCACCCTGTCGTACCTGGGCGAGCTGCCGTGGTGGGTCACCGTGGTCATCGTCGGTCCGCGAGGTGGCCGTGACGCGGCTGCGGTTCTGGGTCATCCGCCAGGGCGTGATCGCGGCCAGCCGCGGCGGCAAGATCAAGACGATGCTGCAGATCGTCGCCATCAGCCTCTACGTCCTGCCCATCCACCTGACCGTGCTGCGCGAGGCGGTGATGGGCGCCGCGGTCGCGGTGACGGTGGTGACCGGCGGCGACTACATGGCGCGGGCCGTCCGGCTCCGCCGGGCCGTCCAGTGACCGGCGGCGGCGTGGCCGCAGGCGTCAGTGACACAGGCGGCGGCGACACCGGCCGGCGGTGACACAGGGCTGCCCGGGCAGGCCCTGGCGGCCGAGGCCGTCAGTCTGCTCATCGCCAGGTCCGAGACGGTGGCGGTCGCCGAGTCGCTGACCGGCGGCCTGGTGACGGCGGCGCTGACCAGCGTGGCCGGGCTCCTCGGCCGTGTTCCGGGGCGGGATCGTCGCCTACGCCACGCCGCTCAAGGCTCGAGCTGCTCGGCGTGCCGGGGGACCTGCTGGCCGCTCACGGTCCCGTTCATCCCAGACGTGGCCGGCGCGATGGCCAGCGGCGTCAGCGCACGGCTGCGGGCGACCTACGGCCTGGCCACGACCGGCGTGGCCGGGCCGGGGCCGGCCGACGGCCAGGCAGGCCGGGACCGTGTTCGTGGCGGTGTCCGGGCCGGGTCTGCAGCGCGGTCCGCGGGCTCCGGATCTGGCCGGCGGCCGGAGCGACGTCCGGGCGGCCTCGGTGGTCGCCGTGTTGTCGCTGCTGGTCAGCACTTTGCGGGAAGATATATCTTGATTACAGTGTTACGAGCTCGTGAACACGCAGCTATGCCCTCTCCCGCACGGTCAGTGCGGACAGGTACGGTAGAGGGTGTAGCGGTAAGGCCTCAGGGAGGGGAGCGCGACGATGGTCCTGCTTCGTCAGATGCTCGGTGACGCGCTTCGACGACTGCGCCTTCGGCAGGGTCGCACCCTACGCGAGGTATCGGCCGCCGCCAGGGTCTCGCTGGGCTACTTGTCCGAGGTAGAGCGCGGTCAGAAGGAGGCCTCCTCCGAGCTGCTGGCCTCGATCTGCGGGGCCCTCGGAGCCCCGCTGTCGCAGGTGCTGCGCGAGGTCTCCGACAGCTTCGCGCTGGCCGAGCTGCAGAACGAGCCCGTCTTCGATGCGCCGATGGAGCCCGCCCTCACCGGGCCCGCCCGGTCCCGGCCGGCCGAGCGGGAGGGGCAGGTACCCGCCGCGCAGCGGATCCCGGCTCCGGTCCGGATGCCCGAGCCGTCCAAGCAGCGTCTGGTCCTGCCGGGCGGCGCGCAGCGCAAGCTCACGGTTCGCTCCGCTCAGCACCTCGTGCCCGCGAACGAGCCGCTGATCGAGCAGGTCGCGATGAAGGGCGGCGAGGAGCCCGAGTTCGAGACGCTCACCCGCGAGATCACCAACATGGTGCCCGTCTAGAGACGAACCCGAGCGCTTCGCGGCTAGGCCAGGCCCGGACGGGCCTGGCCTAGCCGTTAGTTGGCCGTGTGCGAGGTCCAGGCCTCGGGGTTCTCGGCCAGCTTGCGCACCGACGCGGGCAGGTGACCGGACACGATGTGCTCGAGCGTGACCTCTTCCAGGATGGCCCGCTCGTTGGCGCGCAGCGCGATCCAGACGGTCTGCAGCGGCGCGGCGGCGCCGGTGTAGCCGAGGTTCTCCGGCCGCTCGCCCCGGACGCCCAGCAGCGGTCCGTCGATCGCCCGGATGATGTCCGCGAGCGAGATCTCGGCCGCGGGCCGGGCCAGCCAGAACCCGCCGTCCGGACCCCGCTGGCTGCGGACCAGTCCGGCGCGCCGCAGCTGGGTCAAGATCGCCTCGAGGAACTTGCCGGGAATCGCCTGGGTCCGCGCCAGCTGGTCGGCCGTGACGTGCCCGCCGTCGGAGGCAGCTAGCTCAATGACGGCGCGCAGGGCGTAATCGGACCGCGCGGACAAACGCATATGCAGCATTATGCAGGTAACCCGCGGCCGGGCTGAGCTGGCGCACCGCGAATCAGCCCTGATCCTGCCGGGTTTGTAGTCTTTGCCCGCCGGCGCAGCGCGGCGCGAGGCCGAGCCGCTCCGCGACGGCGACGCCGTTGCTGTGGGCGGCTCCGTAGCTCGCCACGTAGCTGCCGGTGCCGGGCCGCCACACCGGCAGGCCCATTTCCACGACGACCGCGTCCGGCCTGGCCGCCAGCAGGAGGCTCGGCCAGCTCGGTCGCGACCGGATGGCGGTGCGCGTCGCGCACGACGATGATCAGGGACGACCGGCCTCGGCCTCGGCCAGCAGCCGGGCGGCGACCGCAGGCACCTCGCCGGCCGGAGTGTCGGTGCTGACCTGGCGGATGCTGCTCGGCCGGCAGCCACGGGCCGATCGCCCCACGGGACCGCGCCGACGGCGATGTTCGACGGCGGTACGAGCTGGACCGCGAGCGGGTGACGCGGTAGCCGGCAGCACGCCGGTCACGACCGTGGCCCGCCTGGCGGCGGCGAGGCCCACCTCCGCCCGTGACCGGCCGCGGCCGTCGATGAGTCGGGCAGGCCAGCGCCCGCATTCGCCGGCCGGCCCGCCGCCGAGCCCAGGCTCGCAGAGCCGCCTTGGCGGTCCAGGACCGGAGCTCGGCGACCCTCGCGGCGGCCTCCTCGAGCCGTTCGCCAGGGAGCCTGCCTGACCGGACCGCGTCCATGATCGCGGTCCTGACGGCCAGGAATGTCAGCTGATCGATGTCGCGGCCGAGGCACAGCAGGTCAGTTCCGGCCATAACGGCCTGCACGGCTGCCTCGGGGATGCCGTACGGCTCGCTCACCGCGCGCATCTCGAGCCCGTCCGACACGATGACGCCCGCGAACCCGAGCTCGCCGCGCAACAGGCCGGTCAGCGCCGCGGCCGACAGCGAGGCGGGCAGGTCGCCGGTCAGCTCAGGTACCCGCAGGTGGCTGGGCATGATCGCGCGCACGCCGGCCCGGATCGCCGCCTCGAACGGCGGCAGGTCGCGGACGTGCAGGTCGCGCAGCGAGCCCTCGACCGTGGCGATGACGTCGTGCGAGTCCAGCCTGGTGCTGCCGTGGCCGGGGAAGTGCTTGGCGCACGCGGCCACCCCGGCCGACTGCAGGCCGGTGACGGCGGCGGCGGCGTGCCGGGCGACGAGCGCGGTATCCGAGCCGAAGGCCCGGGTGCCGATGATCGGGTTGTCGGCGGCGGTGTTGACGTCGACCGACGGAGCGAGATTGACGTTGATCCCGAGCTGGCGCAGGTCGGCGCCCGAGGGCCGCGTAGACGGCCTCGGTCAGCCGTACGTCGTCGACCGCGCCGAGGGCCGCGCTGCCCGGGTAGTCGCTGCCGGTCTGGTGCGAGATCCGGGTGACGTCACCGCCCTCCTCGTCGATGGCGATGACCGGCTCGGCGACCGCGGCGCGCAACTGGCTGGTCAGCTCCGCCAGCTGGACCCGGTCGGTCACGTTCGGGCCGAACAGGGTGACGCCGGCCAGACCTTCCGTCAGCGCCGCGCAGATCCACTCGGGCGCCTGCGGACCAGGAAACGGCGGTATCAGGACTGCGTCGGCTAGCCGGCCCAGGGCTGGGTCGGCTGCAAGCTCTTGTGTCATCCCTTCACCGCTCCCGCGACCAGCCCGCCGACGAGCCTGCGGCGGACGATCAGGAAGAAGATCACCACCGGGATCGTGTACATAGTGGACGCCGCCATAATCGGGCCCCACTGCGCGCCGCCGCGGCCGAAGAAGTACTGGACATAGATCGGCAGGGTGTAGTCAGAGTGGGCCTGACCGAGGAAAGTCAGCGCCACGATGAACTCGTTGTAGGCGGTGATGAAGGCGAAGATGCTCGTCGCGACGAGGCCGGGCGCGACCAGCGGGAGCAGGATGCGCCAGAAGATCCGACGCTTGAGGCGCCGTCGATCGCGGCCGCCTCTTCCAGTTCCTTCGGGATCGTGGCGACGAAGTTGCGCAGCATCCAGATCGTGACCGGGAGCGCCTGCGCCGAATACACCACGACCAGCCCGGCCAGGTTGCCCAGCAGGTTCAGCGACTTGAAGTCGAGGAACAGCGCGATGATCAGCGCCTGGCCGGGGATCATCTGCACGATCAGCAGCATGATCAGGAAGCTGGTGCGGAACCGGAACCGGAACCTCGCGACCGCGACGGAGGCGAGCAGGGCGAGCAGCGAGGCGATGACGACGCTGAGGATCGCGACCGACAGGCTGTTGCGGAAGAAGATCCAGACGCGCCCCGATGCCGCCGGCGACCTGGCCGCTGATGACCTGGCTGAAGTTGGCCCAGGTCGGGTGCGCGGGCACCAGGTGCGGAGTGAGCGAGTAGATCTCGTGCGACGGCTTGAACGCGGTGCTGATCATCCAGAAGATCGGGAACAGCGTCAGCAGCGCGATCACGCACGCCGAACGCGTTCAGCCCGATCGCCTTGGCCCGCTTCCGGTTGCGCGGCCGGCTGCTGACCGCGCGGGCAGTCGGCCGGCCGGCGGCCGCGGCCTCAGCGTGCGCCAGGTCCAGGCCCGCCATGCCGGTGCTGGTCATGCCCTGGCTGGTCACGTGAGGGCTCCCTGCTTGACCGAGGATCGCACGTAGCCGAACGTCACGATCAGCAGGATCACGACGAAGATCAGCGCGAGCGCACCGCCCAGGCCGAAGCTCGGCGGGAACGTGAAGGCCTTGTCGTAGATGTAGAGGCCGAGGTTGAACTCGTTGGAGTTGCCCAGCTCCGCCGGTGATGAGAGTAGCTCTGGGTGAAGATGTTGAAGTCCCAGATCACCGACAGCAGCAGCAGCACCAGGTAGATGGGCTTGATCAGCGGGAACGTGATCCGCCAGAAACTCCGCCACGGGCTCGCGCCGTCGACTCTGGCGGCTTCGTTCAGCTCGCCGGGGATGGTCTTCAGCGCTGCCAGCACGGCGACGGCGATGAACGGAAACGACTGCCAGACGACCAGGATCGCGATCAGCGTGTACGCGGCGGTGGCGTTGGTGGTGGCCCAGTTGAAATCCGACCAGTTGGAGTTGCCGACCAGCCAGTGCGGCATCTTGTTCAGCGCCCAGTCGACGAGGCCGCCGTCCGGGTTGAACATCCAGTAGAACAGCACGCTGGCCGACACCGGCGGGGTAGCCCAGGCCAGCAGGGCGGCGGTGCTGACGAAGATCGACATCTTCTTGCCGAGCCGGTTCAGCATCAGTCCGACGATGGTGCCGACGATCAGGGTCGCGGGCACGACCACGAGCGCGAACAGGACCGTGATCCGCAGCGAGAGCCAGAACTCGGGGTCGGCGAAGATGCTGGTGAAGTTCGCGAAGCCGATCCACTGGGTGGGCAGCACGCCGTTGGCCTGCTGGATCCCGTAGTTCTGGAACGAGTAGATGACGACCTGGACCAGCGGCCAGAGCAGGACCAGTCGCGATGCCCGCCAGCGCGGGCAGGATCAGCAGGTACGGCGCCAGCTTGTGGCGCCGGGTGAAGACGGCGAGCCGGGATCGGAACGACGCCGGGTGATGCTGGGCCGGGGGAACGGCCGAAGCCCCGTACCGGCGCAGACGGCAGCGGAAGCGGGGCGCCGGCCCGGGGCTGCAGGCTATCGGCCATCGGTCCAATCGCTCCTTCCGGCTGTTCGGATCACGTGCTTGGTGAGTCCCGGCCGGCCGGCCGAGGCAGGCCGGCCGGGACTGTCCTTACGGCCCGCGGATTACTCGGTGCCGGTGTTGAGCACCGTCTGCAGCTGGGTGTTCGCGTTGTTCACCGTGGTGGTGAAGTTAGCGCCCTGCATGAGCGCCTTCATCATGTTCGGGATGATGTTGTACTTCCCGGTGTCGGCGGTCGCCCAGTTCTTGGAGTTGAGCGGGGAGATCTGGGTGTAGCCGGCTGCCTTAGCGAAGCCCGACATGACCGGGCTGCTGGTGTACACGCCGCTGGACAGCTGCGACGTGAACTCGGGGAAGAAGCCCTGCGAGTTGGCGAACGTGGTCGCGTTCGACGGGCTGTCCATCACCTGGACCAGGTCCCAGGCCGCGGACTGGTTCTTGCTGCCAGCCCAGACGCCGAGGTCGGAGCCGCCGGCGAAGGCCGGCGCCGGGTTCGGGCCATTCTCGCTCGGGATCGGGAACGAGGCCCACTGCGCCTTGTTCTTCGTGCTGACCTGCTCCAGCTGCGACTCGGCCCACGGGCCGTCGATGTACATGTCGAGCTTGCCGAGCGCGAAGTCCTCGTTCGAACCGCCGGAGGTGGCACCGACGGTGCCGAGCTCGGTCTCGCCGATGTACTTGGCCGGGGAGACCTTGGCGCTGCGCAGCAGGTCCGCATAGAACTTGATGCCGGCCTCAGACTGCGGCGAGTTCAGCTCGGCCTTCCACTGGCCACCCGACTGCACGGCTACCTGGCCGCCAGCGCCCCAGATGAAGCTGACGATCGCGTTGCTGTCGTCGCTCGGCGCGCCCAGGCCGTAGGTGCCCGGGTAGGCCTTCATCAGTGCCTTGGCGTCGCTGACCAGCTGCGCCCAGGTGGCGGGCGGCGAGGAGATGCCGGCCTTGGCGAACTGGTCCTTGTTGTACCAGACGCCGCGCACGCCGCCGAACCACGGCACTGCGTAGACCTTGCTGCCGACGGTGTCGTTGGCCAGGTTGCCCTCGATGAGGTCCGAGCCGCTCGGACCAGGAACTTGACGTTGCTGGCGATGTCGCGAGCGCGCCCTGCCCGGCCACGCCCGGCGTGTCGGTGTTACCGAGCTCGGTGATGTCCGGCCCGCCCTTGCCACTGGTCAGGGCGTTGGTCCAGTCGGTCGCCCGGTTGGTCCCACGGGATCCAGTCCACGACCACCTTGGTCTTCTTGTACTGGGGGAACTGCTTGTGGAACTGCGAGACGATTCCGTTCATCCAGGTGACCTGGGACGGAACCGAACCGCCCATCCGCCACACGACCAGCTTGGCCGGCGCGGAGGAGCTTGAGCCCGATGACGGACTGCTGGAGCCACAGCCCGCGATGCCCGCGGCGGCTCCTGCGAGCGCGACGACTGCGCCAATCGCGGCCGCCGATCTGGTGAATGTCACTGCCCGATCTCCCTTCCCGGCTGTCGTGTCGCGGAGCCGCGTCCTCCGGGGCGGACGCCTCCGGCCGGGCCTTACGCTGGCGGCGGCACCTACGTTAAGTGGCGAGTTGGACTGGTTTACCCAGCTAGGCTCGCCGTCGGTGCTCTGCCAGGGCGGTGCCCCGACGGTGTATGCCGCAGAAACTAACAGGAAACTTTCCTATAAGATAGAGTCCGTTGCCATATTGAGACACAGAGGGCGTTGCAGCAGGTAGTGCTTGCGCGCACAGTGGTGCTCGGCAGAGTCTGTCGGGCAGTGCTAGCTGACTGAGGCCGCCGGATACGGGGCTCAGGCCAAGGGGAGGGGCGCATGCAGCGACGGCCGGGGACGCCCAGCTTGTTGCGGGAGCTGAACGACCGGTCCGCGCTAGAGCTACTGCTGGCGGGCGGACCGATGACCAGGGCGCAGCTGGGCGAGCACACCGGCCTGTCGAAGGTGACCGCGTCGCAGGCGCTGGCCCGGCTCGGCGAGCGCGGCCTGGTCGCGGTGGCGGGCGAGCAGGCCGGCGGCCGCGGCCCGAACGCCGCGCTGTACGCGGTGATCGCGTCGAGCGCCTACGTCGCCGGGCTGCACGTCGAGCGGGACGAGATCAGCGCCGGCGTCGCCGACGTGACGGGCAACGTGGTGACCAAGATCTCGGTCAACCCGGCCACGGCCGACGACCCGGTGGCACTGGTCCGCAACGCGGTGATGGCGGCCTGTGACTCGGCCGGCGTCGCGCCCGAGGCGCTGCGCGCGTTCGTGATCGGGACGCCCGGCGTGCTGGACCCGCGCACCGGCGACCCGCGGCTGGCCGTCAACCTGCCCGCCTGGCACGAGGGCGTGCTCGACGCCCTGCGCAGCGACCTCGGCCGGCCGGTCACGCTGGAGAACGACGTGAACCTGGCCGCGATGGCCGAGCGGTCGGTCGGCGCCGCGGCGGGCGTCGCGGACTTCGTCCTGGTGTGGATCGGGGTCGGCCTGGGCCTGGCCACCGTGCTCGGCGGGCGGGTGCACCGGGGCGTGGGCGGCGCGGCCGGCGAGATCGGCTACCTGCCGGTGCCGGGCGTGCCGCTGCCGGAGGACGTGACCCACCCGGCGACCGGCGCGTTCCAGCGGCTGGTCGGCGCGCAGGCGCTGCTGCCGCTCGCCGCCCAGTACGGGTTCGCCGAGCCGACCGCGGCGGCCGCTGTCACGGCCGCGGTCAGGGCAGCGGATGCGGGACAGGAACGGGGCGGCGAGTTTCTGCGGCGACCTGGCCGGCCGGGTGGCCACCGGCGTCGCGGCCATCTCGGTGGTGCTGGATCCCGGTCTGGTGGTGCTCGGCGGCGACGTGGGCCTCGCGGGCGGCACCGCGCTGGCCGATCGGGTGGCAGGCGGAGGTCGGACGGATCTGCCCGGCCCGGCCGACCGTCGTGCCGTCGGCTGTGAGCGGCGGCCCGGTGCTGCGCGGCGCGATCCTCGCCGCGGTCGACCAGGCCCGGTCCGAACTGCTCGACTCGGTCGCCGCGCCCGCCTGACCAGCCAATCGACCCGTAGGGCCGGCTTCGGCCGGGACTACCGTGTTTTGTCCGCGTCACTGCGCCGGATTTCTGCGGGCTGGCGCTAAGGTGCGAGCAATGTCGATGCCACCGAGCGCCAGGTTGCGGCACGTCAACTGCGCCGTGCCCGGTCGTCGGTCGCCTCGTGGCCGGCTGCGGTGAGGAAGTGGCTGGGCAAGAGGGTCGCTGCGGTAAAGCAGTGGCCCCGAGGCAAGAAGCTCGCTGCCCTGGCTGTCGTCGTCGCGGCACTGGTGTTGCTCGTCGGGCTCTGGTTGCTGAGCGCCATCTGGCGCGGCGCACCGGTCGCCGCGCCGTTCTCCCGGGTCGGTGGCCAGACGAGAGTCGAGACTGCCGTCGCGGCGTCAGATCTCTGGTTGAAACCGCCTGCACTGCTCGTCGAGATCCCGTCGAGTGCTAGTCGGCAGCTCATGCTGGACGCAGCAGATTGCGCCATGGTCAAGGATGCGCCGCTGCTGTTCACCTCGACGGATCCACGGCGGGAGCGGCTTGTCCGCGCGACTATTGCTGCCTGGCGCGCGGCGTCGAAAGGATCCGCGCAGCCGCAACCGGTCCGAGGCTGCGTGGCGCCCGGCCGGTCGGACCTCGGCCAGGTGTCAATGCTCGCAGCGACGCAGCCGCTGGTCCGGCTCGCCCGGATCGCGCCGACTAAGACGCTGCATTCCGTCGTTGTGTTCGCGGCTGAGTGGGCACCAGGGGATCCACCGGACGTGGCCATCGGCATGGCGCTGGCAGCGCACCTGGCCAAAACCGACGGGCAGGCGGTATCGCTCGTCGTCGTGCCCCGGTACCTCGAGGCCGATCTCGGCTTGGAGAATCAGCTTAAGGACCAGCGCGAGCTGGTTCAGGGTGGCGTCGTCCTCGGTTCGCCCAGCGTCCTGCCCGAGGACACCAGTGCGCTGCTCCGGCAGCTCCTGAGATCGGTGGACCAGCAGGGCGTGCTGGCCCAGCTGGAAAATGATCTCGGATTTGTCGGCCTGCTGATAACTGCGCTGATCACGCTGCTTGGGTTCGGAGTGGTAGCCGCAGCGGCACCCGTCCTCATCCGGGATTTTATGGGCATCCCGCAGACTTACCGCGGCCAGGCCGGCCGCGGTACCTCGGGTGGGCCCTCGTCAATAGGAGTCAGTCAGGTTGCCGCCCGCAAGGCGGCAGGCCGCGAGAGTAGGAATCGAGGCGACACCATGGCCAAGAGCCCGCCACCGCAAGAGGTGACCGATTGGCTCACTGAGCTGCGGAAGGAGCGAAAGGGCGCGGTCACCATCTGGTTTGGTGCCGGGTCGAAGGTCAATGGCACAGTGGCTGAAAGCGACCTTGGCACGGTCGGCACGAGGCTGGCCGTGCGGCTCGATAACGTGACGTTCCGGCCGGAGCCGGCCGCTGCTGAGGAGCATGCTGCCTACCTGCTCGTGCCAGTGGACGATATCAAGATGATCGCCGTCGATATCAGCGTGTCGTCGGCTCCGCCCATCCCGCCCGTCCGCTCCGACCCTCCCTAACCTCCAACCGCAGGGAGCTGAGCATGATGGAGCCCAGGCAGAGGGGAAGGGTGCGTGCTCATCGCGATCGACGGAAAGTCGCTGACCTGCGCGGCGGTCGCCCACGCGGCGTCTGGCCGGGCCACGGTTCGCGTCGATCCGGCCGGCTTCGAGCGCGCCGCGGCGGCGGCCGCGCTCGCGCGCCGACTGGCGGCGCAGCACCCGGTCTACGGCCGGACCACCGGCGTGGGCGCGAACCGGAGCCAGGCCGTGCCCGGCACCGACGCGGGCACGCACGGTCTGCGACTGCTGCGCAGCCACGCGGGCGGCGGCGGCCCGCTCATCGAGGACACCCTCGGCCGGGCGATGCTGGTCGTGCGCGCCAACCAGATCGCGGCCGGCGGCTCCGGCGTCGACCCCGGTGTGCTCGCGGCCCTCGCCGAGTGCGTCAACCGCGGGCTGTGGCCGCCCGCCCCGGTGTACGGGGCGATCGGCACGGGCGACCTGACCGCGCTGGCGGTCACTGCCCTCTGCCTGCTCGGCGAGCGCGACTGGCTGCCGGGCGCGGCCGCGCCGCCACGGTTCGCGCTGGATCCGCAGGATGCGCTGGCGTTCATTTCCAGCAACGCGGCGACGCTCGGTGAGGCCGCGATCGCCTGCGCTGACCTGACCAGACTGCTCGCCGCCAGCACGGTGATCGCGGCCCTGAGCCACGTCGCGGCCGGCGGATCGGTGGAGCCGTACGCCCTGCCGGTGCAGCAGGCCCGGCCGCATCCGGGTCAGGACGAGGTCGCGAGCCGGCTGCGGGAGCTGCTGGCCGGCTGGCCCGCTGGCAGCGCGAGGATCCAGGATCCCTATGGATACCGGGCACTGCCTCAGGTCCACGGCGCGGCGCTGGACGCGGTCGCGCACGCCGAAGCGGCCGTGACCACGGAGATCAACGCCGCGGCCGAGAACCCGCTCGTGGACGTCGCCGGGCAGGCGATCTGGCACAACGGCAACTTCCACACTGCCTACGTCGGCCTCGGCCTGGACGCGGCCCGGTCCGCGTTGTTTCAGACCGCGGCGCTGTCGGCGGCCCGGCTCGGGACGCTGATGGAGCCGGAATTCACCGCGCTGAACCCGTTCCAGGCGACCGACCCGCCGCCCAGCTCCGGCCTGATGATCCTGGAGTACGTGTCGCACTCGGCCGTCGCTGACATCCGCCGGCTGGCCGCGCCCGCGGCCCTCGGCAGCGCGGTGCTGTCGCTCGGGGTGGAGGAGCACGCCGGCTTCGCCACCCAGGCGGCCCGGTCCGCCACCGGCGCGGTCGCGGCCTACCGGGTCGTGCTGGCCTGCGAGCTGGTGGCCGCGGTGCGGGCGCTGCGGCTGCGCGATATCGCCCTTGAACCCGGCCCGTTGCGCGACGCGTTCGATCGGGCGGCGGCTGTGCTGCCCGCCTCGACCGCGGACCGCCCGCTGGACGAGGACCTGGCCCTCGCGCAGCAGCTGCTGCCCGAGTTCTGCTGACTCTGAGCGGCAGTCCGTAGGACATCAGGTGGTGGTTTGGTGTCGTAAGAACGACACCAAACCACCACCTGATGCTGTTGCCGGAGTCGGCTCGCTACGCCGGGCGGACCGCCTGGACCTGGGTCGTCATCGCGACGAGCCGGTCCTGCGAGTCCCGCATGCTGGTCTGCACGGTGATCGTGGTCCGGCCGCGGTGCAGCGGGACCGCCTCGGCCCGTACGGTGCCCGCGGTGACCGGGCGGAACATCTGCGTCGTCGAGGTGATGGTCGCCGTGGTGCAGCCTTCGGGCAGGCCCAGGAACGCCGCCAGGGCGCCGACGGTGTCGGCGAGGGTCATCAGCGCGCCGCCGTGCATGATCCCGGCCGTCGTGCACAGCCGCTGCTCCCAGTCGAGCGTCGCGACCACGCGGTCCGGGCCGGCTTCGGTCAGGGCCATGCCCAGCTGTCCCGCATACGGCATGAGCGCGATCAGCGCCTCGAATTCGGCGGTCATGACGCCAGTGTGCCAGCGTGCCGGGTGAAGTCTGCCGCGTCCGGCCGCGCCGCGCCGCCGGCCTTAGCCGCGCAGCCGCAGGCCCTTGGGCGTCGGCCGGAATCCGGCCGACTCCAGCGCCCTGGCGAGCGGCGAGTCGTACACGCCCGCGCCGTCGGCCCGCTCGACCGTGAGCCGTCCGAGCGCGCCGGCCCGGACCGCGGCGGCCAGCGCGGCCGCGGCAGGCTCGAGCAGGTCCGGCTCACTCGTCCAGGACAGCAGCGTCTTGCCGCCGCGCTCGACGTACAGCACCAGCTCGCCGTCGGAGAGCACGACCAGCGCGCCCGCCTTGCGGCCCGGCTTGTGCCCGGTCGCGCTGTCGTCCGGCCGCTCGGGCCAGGGCAGCGCCGCTCCGTAGGCGTTCGCCGGGTCGGCCGCGGACAGCACGATCATCCGGCGTGCGGGCTGGCTGGGCGGCGTCGGCCCACGGGTCCGCGGCCACCGCCGACGCTCTGGCCGTGTCTGCCATCGCGCGCATCCGGTCGACCGCGCCCGGCAGCGCGAACTGGGCGGCGCCGAGGCCCTCGACGAAGTAGCCGCGCCGGCACTGACCGGCCTCCTCGAGCGCGCGCAGCACCGGGTAGAGCGCGCCGAATCCGCCGGTGACGTGCTCGGCCGCGGCGGCGCCGCGGATCAGGATGCCGTGCCGTTCGAGCAGAGGCGAGCGCCTGGGCGTGCCGTCGCCGGGTGGGATCGGACTCCGCTGGCGGCAGCGCGGACCAGCGGCCGCTGACCGTCGGCGGCCCGGACCTGGACGGCAGCACCGCGCGCCCGTAGCCGGGTCGCCGGGACAGGCCGCCGCCCGGCCGGCCGTACGGTCGCGTGAGTCCGGGCTGGTTCCGGGCCGTCGGCGGCCGGAGGGACCGGCCGGCCGCTGCCCAGCACCGTGCGCAGCGGCGCCAGCGTGTCGTTGGTCAGCCGGCCGGCCCACACCAGGTCCCAGATCGCGCTGGCAACCTCGCGATCGGTGCTGCGGCCGGCGTCCGGCCGGCAGGCTGACGAAGACACGGTCCGCGATCGCGCGGAAGAACAGCGCGCCGCCCGCCGTCCAGCGCGCGAGCACCGCCTGGTGCACGGGCGTCATGGTGATCTCGCCGGGCTCCGGCAGCAGCAACGGCGCCGCCGCGGCTGGCGTCAGCACGATCCAGCCATCGCCGCCCGGCAGCGCGCCCGCACCCGACCAGATGACCTCGCCGGCGGCGGTCAGCTCGTCGAGCAGCGCCGGCGAGTAGCCGGGCACGCGACCGGGCAGCACGAGCGTCTCCAGCGCCGAGGCCGGGACGGCCGCCCCGGCCAGCTGATCGATCGACGTCATAGACGGCATCGACCCTGGCCGGACGCTGCCTGCCGTCGGCCGGTGCCGCCTTCGTCCGCGTGCTGCCAGGCCGGCAGGAAGGCCGCGTAGGCGGCCGGCGGGGCCGGCTCCACTTCCTTGCGCAGCTTGGCCAGGCACCGGCGGCGCAGCATCCGCAGCACCCCGGCCTCGCACCAGCTCGTGCCGCCGCTCGGGTGGAAGTCGCCCTCCGACACCACGCCCTCGGCCGCCAGCCGGTGCAGCGCGCTGGTGACGACGGCGACTCCCAGCCCGTATCGCTCGGCCACGGCGGCGGCGCTGAACGGGCCGTGCGTGCGCGCGTACCGGAGCACCAGGTCGCGCAGCGGATCCGCGACCGGCTCGGTGAACGCGTCCGGCAGCCCGGGCGGCAGCGCGACGACCGAGCGCGTCGCGCAGCCTGCCGCAGTCCTCGATCGCGGTCCAGCGCGGCTCGCCGGCGATGCGCAGCTCCAGGATGCGGCGCTGCGCGGCGAGCCCGGCCAGCCACTGGCGCCGCGTGGTCCGGGTCGGCAGCGCGCTGCTCGACCTCCGCGGTCGTCAGCGGCCCGAGCGCGCGCAGCATGTCGGCGACCGCCTCGGCGTCCTTGCCGGTCCGGCCCGGCGCCAGCCGCTGCAGCTCCCGCTCGGCTTCCTCGACCACCACGGGTCGAGCAGCTCGCGCAGCTCGGGCTGGCCGAGCAGCTCGGCGAGCAGGGCCGAGTCGAGGGCGAGCGCCTGGGCGCGGCGCTCGGCGAGCGGCGCGTCGCCCTCGTACATGAACGCGCCGATGTAGCGGAACAGCAGTGACTTGCTGAACGGCGACGCGGTCGGCGTCTCCACCTCGACCAGCCGGATGCGGCGGCTGGCGAGGTCGCGCATCAGCGCGGTCAGGCCGGGCACGTCGAACACGTCCTGCAGGCACTCCCGGATCGTCTCCAGCACCACCGGGAACGTGCCGTACTGGCTGGCCACCGCCAGCAGCTGGGCGGCGCGCTGGCGCTGCTGCCACAGCGGCGTCCGGCGGCCGGGCTGCCGCCGCGGCAGCAGCAGCGCCCGAGCCGCGCACTCGCGGAACCGGGACGCGAACAGCGCGGACGCGCCGAGCTCGGCCGTGACCAGCTGCTCGACCTCCTCCGGGTCCAGCATCGCGATGCCGGCCGGCGGCGGCTCGTCCGCGTCCGGCACCCGGATCACGATGCCGTCGTCGGTGTGCAGCGCCTGCACGTCCATGCCGCCGTACCGCTCGCGCAGCCGGGCCGCGATGGCCAGCGCCCACGGCGCGTGCACCTGGGCGCCGAACGGGCTGTGCAGCACCAGCCGCCAGTCGCCCAGCTCGTCCCGGAAGCGCTCCAGCACGAGCGTGCGGTCGTCCGGCAGGTAGCCGGTGGCCTGCCGCTGCTGCGGACAGGTAGGAGACGAGATTCGCCGCGGCGAGCTCGTCCAGGCCGTCGCGGGCGAGCCGGGCGATCGCCTGATCGTCGGGCATCGCGCCCAGCTCACGGCAGAAGGCGCCGATCGCCGCGCCGAGCTCGGCCGGGCGGCCGGGCGCGTCGCCGTGCCAGAACGGCAGCCGGCCCGGCTGGCCCGGCGCCGGGGTGACGAGCACCTGGTCGGCGGTGATGTCCTCGATCCGCCACGAGGTGGCGCCGAGCACGAACACGTCGCCCACCCGCGACTCGTACACCATTTCCTCGTCCAGCTCGCCGACCCGGCGGGAGTGCCGCCCCGACCGCTCCGGACTGCCCGCCGGCCAGGAACACGCCGAACAGGCCGCGGTCGGGGATCGTGCCGCCGTTGCTGATCGCGAGCCGCTGGCTGCCCGGCCGGCCGCTGAGCCTGCCGGTGGTCCGGTCCCAGATCAGCCGCGGCCGCAGCCCGGCGAAGTCCTCGCTCGGGTAGCGGCCGGCCAGCATGTCCAGCACCGCGTCGAGGACCGGCCGGGTCAGGCTGCGCGAACGGGGCCGCGCGCCGGACGACCTGCTCCAGCTCGCCGACCTCCCAGTCGTCCATCGCGGTCATCGCGACGATCTGCTGGGCGAGCACGTCGAGCGGGTTGCGCGGCATCCGCAGCTGCTCGATCTGCCCGGCGCGCATCTGGCGTCGTCACGACGGCCGCCTGGACCAGGTCGCCCTGGTACTTGGGGAAGAAGATGCCGCGGGACACGTCACCGACGTTGTGCCCGGCCCGGCCGGTGCGCTGCAGCCCGCTGGCCACCGACGGCGGCGACTCGACCTGGATGACCAGGTCCACCGCGCCCATGTCGATGCCGAGCTCCAGGCTGGAGGTGGCCACGACGGCCGGCAGCCTGCCCGCCTTCAGCGCCTCCTCGATCTGGTTGCGTTCCTGCCGGGATACCGAGCCGTGATGCGCCCTCGCGACGACCGGCGGGCGCGCCGGCCGCGACCGCGGACTGCGCCATGATCTGCGCGGGCATCCGGGCCGGGCCAGGCACGGCCGACCCGTCCGCGCCCGGCCCGGCGGCGGGTCCGCCGCTGCAGTCCCGATCAGATCGCCGGCCCGGGTCAGCGGCGGCCGAATCCTCGGCCGCCTCGGCCGCTCGCTCGGCGGCCAGGTCGTTGAGCCGGCCGCACAGCCGCTCGGCCAGCCCGCGGGAGTTGGCGAACACGATCGTGGACCGGTGCGCCTCGATCAGGTCCAGCACCCGCGCCTCGACGTGCGGCCAGATGGAGTGCTGCCGGGCCGGGTCCCCGGCCGGCGGCCGCCCGCCGTCGCCGTCGGCCTTCCCGCGGCCGCGGCCGTCTGCAGGTCGGCCATGTCCTCCACCGGGACGACGATCTGCAGGTCGAGCCGCTTCTCGCTGGGCGGCGCGACGATCGGTCACCGGCAGCGCACCGCCGAGGAACGTCGCGACTTCCTCCGGCGGCCGGACCGTCGCCGACAGCCCGATCCGCTGGCGCCTGGCCGCCACCGGGGCCTGCCCGCCCCGGCCTGCGTGCCCCGGGCCGGTGTACCCCGAGTCTGTGCGGCGGGGCCGGGGGCACCGAGGCTGCGCGGTCATCCGCAGCGCGTCCAGCCGCTCCAGCGACAGCGCGAGGTGCGCGCCGCGCTTGCCGCCGGCCAGCGCGTGCACCTCGTCGACGATGACGGTCTGCGACCCCGCGCAGCGACTCCCGCGCCTGCGAGGTCAGCAGCAGGAACAGCGACTCCGGGGTCGTGATCAGGATGTCGGGCGGCTTGCTGGACATCTTGCGGCGCTCGTCGGCGGCGGTGTCGCCGGTCCGCACCGCCGACCGTGATGTCCGGCTCGGGCAGCCCGAGCCGGCGGGCCGCGTGCCGGACCCCGGTGAGCGGCGAGCGGAGATTCCGCTCGACGTCGACGGCCAGCGCCTTCATCGGCGAGATGTACAGCACGCGGCAGCGGTGCCGCGGGATTGGCCGGGACCGGCTCGCTGGCGAGCTTGTCGATCGCCCACAGGAACGCGGCCAGCGTCTTGCCCGAGCCGGTGGGCGCGATCACCAGGGTGTGGTCGCCCGCTCCGATCGACTGCCAGGCCTGCGCCTGGGCCTGGGTCGGCGCGGCGAAGGCAGCCGTGAACCAGGCCCTGGTGGCCTCGCTGAAGCCGGGCAGCCCGCCCGTGCTGGCCGGGCCGGTGCTCACCAGACCCGGGCCTGTCGCCGACATACCTCCATACTGCCTGGTCCTGCCGACAGTCTGGCCCGGTCAAGCAGGCCCAGCCCAGCAGCCCAGCCTGGCGGGCTCAGCCCAGCAGCCGCAGCGCCTCGGCCAGCGGCAGCGCCCGCTGGTCGCGCTGGGACATGACCGAGACGGGCGCGGCCACGGGATGGCCAGGTCCGGGTCGTCGAAGGCGATGGAGACGTCCTCGGCCGGGTCGTGCAAGCGATCGATCCGGTACGAAACGTCGGCCGGATCGGTCAGCGCCTGGAACCCGTGCGCGCAGCCGGCCGGCACGTAGAGCGTCACCTGGGAGGACCCGTGAGGTCGAAGCTCTCCCAGTTGCGAAACGTCGGCGAGTCCGGCCGTAGGTCGACCACCACGTCGAAGACGGCCCCGTAGGAGCAGCGGACCAGCTTCGCCTCGCCGGCGCCGCGCCGCACGTGCATGCCGCGCACGACCCCCTGCCGGGACCGCGAGATGCTGTCCTGCACGAACGCGGGCCGGGTCGAGCCCGGCCGCGCGCACGTCGGCACTCTCGTAGGTCCGGCAGAAGAAGCCGCGCTCGTCGACGTGCGGGCTCGGGCGTGAACAGCAGCGCGCCGACGATGCCGCGGGACGGAATCAACCTTCATGACCGGAAACCCTAGGGTCAGCCGGGCCGGATAGTTGGACGGGCCGCGGTGCGGTACCGGTCGATGACGAGGCCGGCCAGGGCCGGGTGGCCGCCGAGCGGGGCGGTCACCCAGTCCGGCCCCGCACGCCGGCCAGCTGATCCTGGAAGTGGCCGGGCGCGAGCAGGTACGAGGCGACCGCGACCTGCCTGCCGGTCTGGTCGCGCAGGCCGGCGGACGGCGTCGGCGACGGTCGGCTGCGCCGCGGACAGGTACGCCGGGCAGCACCGGCACGTCCAGGTGCTCGGCGAGCAGCTCGGCCTGCTCGCTCGACGTCGGTCGTCGCGGCCGGGTCGGAGGAGCCGGCCGCCGCCAGCACCAGCGGCGTGCCGTCCGGCACCCGGCCTCGGCCAGCCGCGCGGTCAGCGCCGTCAGCAGCAGCTGATCGGGTCCGAGCGGCGCGGCGACCCGCGCGCCCGAGGATTCGCGCGGCCGCGGCGATGTCGGTCGAGAGGTGATAGCCGGACGACAGCAGCAGCGGCACGATGACCGCGCCCGCGCCCGGCCGCGTCCAGCTCGGCCGGCAGCGACGGCTCGGCGTGCCCGAGGAACGCGACCCGGACGTCGAGCACCGGCGCGAGCCGGGCGATCTGCCGGGCCACCGTGCGCACCACGTCGGCGGCGGCGGGGTTCCTGCTGCCGTGCGCGACCGCCAGCAACGCCGGACTGCTCATCTGCTGCCCCTAGCGATCTCCCGCAGCCGGACGACGTCGCCGATCACGACCACGGCCGGCGGCGGCGATCCCGGCCTGCGCGGCGTCGGCCGCGCGACCGTCGGCCAGCGTCGAGGTGAGCACGCGCTGGCTGGGCATCGTGCCGTCGCAGATGACGGCCACCGGCGTGGCCGCGTCCCGGCCGCGCTTGACCAGCTCGGCCGCGACGCTGTCCAGGTGCGCGACGGCCATCAGCAGCACCAGCGTGCCCGGCCCGTTGGCCAGCGCGTCCCAGTCGACGGTCGCGCCCGGCTGCGACGGGTCCAGGTGCGCGGACACGACGGCGAAGTCCTGGGTGATGCCGCGGTGCGTCACCGGGATGCCCGCGTAGGCCGGCACCGCGATCGCGCTGGTGACGCCGGGCACTACCTGGAACGGCACGCCGGCCCGGACGCAGGCGAGCGCCTCCTCGCCGCCCCGGCCGAACACGAACGGGTCGCCGCCCTTGAGCCGGACCACCCGCTGCCCGGCGAGCGCCCTGGCCACGATCAGCTCGTTGATCTGCTCCTGGGTGAGGTTGTGCGCGTGCGGCGCCTTGCCCGGCGTCGATGACTTCCACGTCCGGGTCGAGCCCGGCCAGCAGCGCGCGCGGCGCGAGCTTGTCGGTGACCACGACGTCGGCCTGCGGCCAGCAGCCGGCGGCCGAGCACCGTGATGAGGCCGGGATCGCCGGGACCGCCGCCCACCAGCGCGACGTGGCCGGTCCCGGCGGTGCGCTGCCTGCGGACCGGCAGCGAGCCGGCCGCGAGGGCGACCTCGATCGCTGCCCGCAGCCGCTGGGCCCGGCGCGGGTCGCCGCCCGCGGTGACCGCGACGGTGATGTCGTCCTGCCGGGTGACCGCGGCGTCCAGGCCGCCGACACGGCCGCGTCGTCGGCCCGCACGCACCAGATCCGGTGCCGCTCGGCCTCGGCGGCGACCTGTGCGTTGACCGCCGGGTCGCTGGTCGCGGCGTGCGCGAGCCAGGCCGCGGCCAGGTCGCCGTCGCGGTACTCCCGGCGCAGCACCGTGACCGGCAGCGCGGCCAGCTCCGGCAGCACCTCCGGCGCGATCACGATGACGTTCGCGGCCGCGTCGAGCAGGCCGCGGGCGCGCCGCAGCGCGACCTGGCCGCCGCCCACTACGACGGCCCGCGGCCGGCCAGATCAGGGTCGAGCGGCGTACTGCGGCGCGGTCACGCCGGCGTCCGGAGCGCAGGTCACCCAGCCGCGGCCGGATCACCGCGGTGAACCGCAGCTGGAAGCCCGCGCGCAGGCGCGGCACTCCCAGTCGCCGGCCTCCGCGCCCGCCGGGCGCAGGTTCTCCTCGCCGCAGTACGGGCAGTAGAACGGGACTTGCCGTTCCCCGGTCATGACCGCACCTCCAGCAGCGCCTGGTCGGCCCGCCGCACCCAGGTCGCGAACTGCTCGCCGGCGGCCCGGTCGGCCTGGTAGTTGCGCAGCAGGCCCTCGACGTAGTCGGTCAGCCCGTCGGCGGTGACCTTGAGGCCGCGCAGCTTGCGGCCGAAGCCGGGGTCGGCGCCGAGCGAGCCGCCCAGGTGAACCTGGAAGCCCTCTTCCCCGTCCACGATCGAGCCCTTCAGCCCGATGTCGGCGAGCTGGAACCGGGCGCACGAGTTGGGGCAGCCGTTGACGTTGATCGAGATCGGCGCGTCGAAGTCGGGCAGCCGCCGGTCCAGCTCGGTGTACAGCTCGCGGGCCCGGCCCTTGGTCTCGACGATCGCCAGCTTGCAGAACTCGATGCCGGTGCACGCCATCGTCCCGCGCCGGAACACCGACGGCTTCGCCTGCAGGTCGATGGCGGCGAGCTCGTCGGTCAGGGTGTCGACCGACTCGCCGGCACGTCGAGGATCAGCAGCTTCTGCTCGACCGTGGTGCGGATCCGGCCGGAGCCGAAGGTCTCGGCCAGGTCGGCGACCTGCCACAGCTGGGTGCCCGACGTGCGGCCGGTGTGCGGCGCGACGCCGACGTAGTACAGCCCGTCGCCCTGCCGGTGCACGCCCACGTGGTCGCGCGAGCCGGAGGCGGGCGGCGGCGGCGCCGGACCGTCCGCGAGCGCGCCGCCGAGGTACTCCTTCTCCAGCACCTCCCGGAACTTCTCCGGGCCCCAGTCGGCGACCAGGAACTTCAGCCGGGCCCGGCTGCGCAGCCGGCGGTAGCCGTAGTCGCGGAACAGCGCGGCGACGGCGGCCCAGACCTCCGGGACCCGCTCGTCCGGCACGAACGCGCCGAGCCGCTGGCCCAGCATCGGGTTGGTGGACAGCCCGCCGCCGACCCACAGGTCGAATCCCGGCGTGCCGTCCGGGCCGACTGACCCCGACGAAGGCGACGTCGTTGATCTCGTGCGCGGTGCACTGGTTCGCGCAGCCGGAGATCGCCGTCTTGAACTTGCGCGGCAGGTTGGCCAGGTCCGGCCGGCTCAGCGCGAGTTCCTCGGTCGCGCGCAGCGCCGCCGATGGCGTCGATGATCTCGTCCGCGTCCAGGCCCGCGACCGGGCAGCCGAGGATGTTGCGCGGGACGTCACCGCAGGCCTGCTGGCTGGACAGGCCGACCTCCGCCAGCCGCTCCCAGACCGCGGGGATGTCCTCGATCCGCAGCCAGTGGAACTGGATGTTCTGCCGGTCGGTGATGTCGGCCAGGTCGCGGCCGTACTCCTTGGACACCTCGGCGATCGCGCGCAGCTGGCTGACGCTCGAGCTGGCCGCCGGGGATGCGGACCCGCATCATGAAGAACTTGTCCTCGATCTCCGCGTCCTCGAGCGCGCCGGTCTTGCCGCCGCTCGATGCCGGGCTTGCGCTGGGTGTAGAGGCCCCACCAGCGGAACCGGCCGCGCAGGTCGCTCGGGTCGATCGAGTCGAAGCCCGAGGACGGAGTAGCGGTTGACGATCCGGTCCCGGACGTTCAGGCCGGGATCGTCCTTCTTGAATCGCTCGGCGGGATTGAGCGGCTCGTGGTGGCCGAGGGCCCACTGGCCCTGGCCGCGCTGCGTTTGGCCCGCTCGGGCTGGGATGGCATTGCGGGGATCCTTCTTGCTGGTGCGGAGACAGGGGCACGGACAGGGTGCCGCCCGGGACGGGCGAGCTATGGGCGCGCGGGAAACCTGGATCAGCGAGAAGGACGACACATGGCGCTGGAGATGCGCATCTGGTCAATGTGACGGCGGCAGACCAACCACGGGCCGCGGTGCGCGGTCGGGCGGTTCACAGGGCCTCCGGAGGCTAGGTCGGTGCTGCGCTACGGGGTTGGCTGGACCGCGCGGCGCTGCGCTGACTCCACTTCAAAGACGGTAACATTTCCGCCCGGCTAGTGCGCAAGAGGATTGCTTCTGGTGCCGAAGTTTTCCGCGAGCAGCCCGAAGGCCCGCTCGCCACCCGTCAGCTGCCTCTTTCTCCCGGTAGGTGTCCCGCTCGAAGCAGGCGAAGCCGTGCGGGGTGTCCGGGTAGACGACGAGCTCGTGCGGCACGCCGGCCGTGGCCAGAGCCGCCTCGATGGCGTCCAGGTCGCCCGGCGCGTAGAGGTGGTCGTCGGCGCCGGCCATGCACCAGCACCGGGGTGCCGAGTTCGGCCAGCCGCGGCGTGCTGGCGAGCACCGGCTCGTCCCGGCTCAGGCCAATCTCGGCGCCGGTCAGCCAGCCCGGATAGAACACCGCCAGGGCGGCGAGCGGGACCCGGGTCGCGGCGTAGTACGCGATGTGGCCGCCCGCGCTCAGGCCGACCATCGCGATCTGACCGGTGCTGTCCGGCGCGGGCCGAAGCTCCGCGACGGCGGCCCGCACGTCGGCCTCGACCTGCTCCCGGCGCAGGCCCGTTGATCAGGTCCAGGCCGCGGGCCCGTCCGCCGCGTCGGCTGGCAGCTCGGTGTGCTCGCCGCCGGGCTCTGCCAGTGGTAGAAGTCCGGCACCAGCGCGAGGTACCCGGCGGCCGCCACCTGGGCCGCGACCGCGCGCAGGTACCCGGTGATGCCGAACATCTCGAAGCCGAGCAGCACGGCGGGCCACGGTCCGGCCCCGGCCGGTCGGGCCAGGTAGCCGGTCATCGGCGCGCTCCGCGCCCGGCACCGGGATCTGCACGCCACTCGGTGCACGATTCCGTTGTCAGTCATTGCACCAACACTCATTGCACCGAGCGTAGAAGGCGCCTCGGCCGACCAGCCATACTAAGATTATGCTAGTAACGCGAGTGCCATGATGAGCTCGGTCCGAGCCGCAGCTGGCGGCCGGCAGCGCCGTGGCCAGGCACAGCGCCGCGGCGGAGGTCGCCGAGTTCCTGCGGGCCCGGCGGGCGCGGCTTCGACCTGCAGACGTGGGACTGCCCGAAGGCGCGCGGCGGCGGACGCCCGGCCTGCGGCGCGAGGAGGTCGCCCAGCTCGCCGACATCTCGCCGACTTACTACACGTTCCTGGAGCAGGGCCGCGACGTCCGACCGTCGGTTCAGGTGCTGGACGCGCTCGGCCGGGCGCTGCGGCTCACCGCGGCCGAGCGCGCGCACCTGCATGACCTCGTGCACGGCGGCCCGGCTGTCGCCGCGCAGCGGCCCGACACGCTGCTGCCGGCGGTGACCGAGATGGTCGCGCGGCTGGACCCCTGGCCCGCGTACGTCACCGGGCGCAGCTTCGACGTGCTCGCGTGCAACCGGGCGGCCCGCGCGCTGTGGGCCGACTGGCCGGCGCGGCCGGAGCCGGAGCGGAACGTGCTGTGGTGGACGTTCCTGGAGCCGGCCGCCCGGACCGTGCTCGCGGACTGGCGAGGCGTGGCCAGGGCCGAGCTGGCCCGGCTCCGCGCGGCGTCCGCGCGGCATCCCGGTGACCCGAGGTTCGGCGCGCTGATCACCGCGCTGCAAGAGGGCAGCGCGGAGGCCCGGCGGTGGTGGCCCGAGCACGACGTGGTCCCGCTCAGCTCGGGCAGCAAGCGGATCCGGCACCCGGCGCTCGGCGTGATCGACTTCCAGCACGCGGTCCTGCAGGTCGCCGACGACCCGGAGCAGAAGCTGGTCGTGTTCACCGCCAGCCCGGAGGACACGGCGCGGATCGCGGACCTGATCGGGGACTAGTCGCGGCCGCTGCCCAGCACCCGTTCGGTGGCGTCGATGCGGGCCTGGCGGACGGCGGGGTCCAGCGGCGGCGTGGGCACCGGCCGGGCCGGAAGTCGCTGCCGGTAGAAGTCGCGGGGCTTGCCGCTGCGCTATCGCTCGCAGGCTGGAGTGGCACCACCACCGGCTGAAGGCGGTGGAGAGCGGGTTCACGGCGTTCCGCAGCGCGCGCATCACGGCACCTCCCGTGCTGCCGAGTATCGCACGGTGAGCCGCTGGTCAGCCGGGGCGCTCGTCACCAGGCGGGCACTGCGTCAGCGGGCCGGGCATGGACGGCGGCGACCGACTCCAGCCGCGCCCGCTCGGCCTCGGTCAGCCGGATCGCGGCGGCTGCCACGTTCTCCGTCCAGGTGATCCGGGCGTCGCCGGTGCCGGGGATGGCCAGCACGTGCGGGCCCTGCGCGAGCGTCCAGGCGAGCCTGATCTGGGCCGCGCGTGGCGCCGTGCGCCGCGGCGACGGCGGCGACCTGCGCGGCGCGGCCGGGTCGTCGGCGCGCGACGCCGCCCTCGCGGCCGCGGCCGGCGATCGCGAAGAACGGCACGAACGCCACGCCCGAGCGCGCCGCACTCGCGCAGGAACTCGTGCGCCTCCGGCCTCGCCCCGACCGAGTAGGCGTTCTGCACGCAGACCACCGGCGCGATCCGCCGGGCCTGCGCGAGCTGAGCGGCACCCACGGCGGAGATGCCCAGGTGCCGCACCAGGCCGGCCCGCTGCAGTTCGGCCATCGCCCCGAAGTGCTCGTCGATCGGGTCGGTCCGGGAGCCCCAGCGCAGGTTCACGACGTCGAGGTGGTCGACGCCGAGCTGGCGGATGTTCTCCTCGACCTGCCCGCGCAGCTGCTCGGGCCGGGCCCGGTGGATCCAGTCGCCGTCCGCGTCCCGGCCCGGCCCCACCTTGGTGGTGATGACGAGGTCGGCCGGGTAGGGCGACAGAGCCGTGTTGATCAGCTCGTTGGCCGACCGGAGCGCGCGAGAAATAGAACGCTGCCGTATCGATATGGTTGACGCCGAGCTCGATCGCGCGCCGCAGCACCGCGATCGCCTGGGCCCGGTCGCTCGGCCTGCTCGCCGGGTCGAACGGCCTGCCGCCGGTCAGCCGCATCGCACCGAACCCGAGTCGGTTCACCGTGCGGTCGCCGAGCGTCCAGGTACCCGCATCCGCTGCCGACGTCATGCTGACCAGAATCTCAGGTGCGCGGCACTGCCGCGGTCCGGGCATGATCGGGTATGGCCGACAGCGCTTCTCTCACCCCCGCCATGCACGCGTACTACGAGCTGGGCAAGGAGGTCGGACCGGCTCGGCGAGCGCGGCCCCGGCCGGCTGGAGTTCGAGCGCACCAGGAGATCGTGCTCGCGCGCGCTGCCGCCGCGCGCCGGCGGTGGTCGCCGACATCGGCGGCGGGCCGGGCCGGTACGCGCTCTGGCTGGCCGACCTCGGCTACCGGGTCCTGCACCGTGATCTGGTGCCGCTGCACGTCGAGCAGGTCACCTCCGCGGCTGCCGCGCCGGATCGGCTGAGCGTCGAGTCCGCCGTCGGGGACGCCCGCGACCTGGATCTCGCCGACGCCAGCGCGGACGCGGTGCTGCTGCTCGGCCCGCTGTACCACCTGGACCGGGCGGACCGGATCCGCGCGTTGCGGGAGGCTGGCCGGATCGTCCGGCCAGGCGGCCCGGTGTTCGGCGCCGTGATCACGCGCTGGGCCGCGCGGCTGGACGGCGTGCTGGCGCACCGCCTCTACGAGACGGAGCCGAAAATGGAGCAGATGGTCGAGGAGGTAGAGCGGACCGGCGTGCTCCAGCCGCTGTCGGCCGGCTCGTTCTGCGGGTTCACGCACCGGCCGGAGGAGCTGCGAGCCGAGGTCGCCGCGGCCGGCCTGGAGGTCGCCGACCTGGTCTGCGTCGAGGGCGCCGCGATCATGCTGGCGGACCTGGCTGAGCGCGCCGCGGACCCGGAGGACTGGCGGATCGTGCTCGATTCGGCCCGGGCGCTGGAGCGGGTGCCCGAGCTGCTCGGGCGTCGGCCCGCACCTGATAGTTACCGCGCGGCGCCCGCCGGGCTGACCGGGCCCTGCGTGCGCTGCAGCCGGCCCAGGATCGCGAGGTCGCCGTCGATCTCGAGGCCGGCCTGCGCGGCCTCGGCCGGCGTGACGAACGCGCCCAGCAGACCGAGGATCAGCTGCGGATCCCCGGTGAGGACGAGGTCGGGCGCTTGCGCGGTGCCGAGCCTGGTGCGTGATCGTCGCCGCCGCTGCACGGAGACGACCGCGGGCCGGCCGCCCGCTCGCAGCTCGATCGTGACCGGCGCGCCGTCCGGCTCGCTGTCGTGCAGGAACAGCGAGACCGGAAACGAGAACCACTGACTGCGGAATTCGTCGTCGCCCCGCGGCTCGGTCATGTACCGCAGCCCCCACTCGCCGAGCGCGCGGAGGGCGGGCTCCAGTTCGGCGCCGGCCTCGGTCAGCTCGAAGAGCGTCGCCGCGACCGGCGGCGCCGCCTCCTCGCGGCGGTACCAGCCCGGCATCCTCCAGCTCGCGCAGCCGGTCGGCGAGCATGTTCGTCGCGATGCCCGGCAGGCCGTTGCGCAGGTCGGTGTACCGGCACGGGCCTTGCTGGATGAGCTCCCGGATGATCAGCAGCGTCCAGCGATCGCCGACGACGTCGAGCGCCTTGGCGACCGAGCAGTACTGGCCGTAGCTCCGCATGTTCCGACGCTACCAGCGCTGATAGTTGAATTCCAAGAACTAGAGCTTGACAAAATCAATCTAGAGCTTGAGGATCGCAACTATGCGATCGAAACCAATGATCCTCGTCTCACTGCTACTGGCGGCCTTCGTCATCAACCTGGACACCACGCTGGTCAACGTCGCGCTGCCCGACCCTGGTGCGCGAGCTGAACGCGACCACTACCCAGCTCCAGTGGGTGGTCGACGCCTACAACCTCGTCTTCGCGGCGCTGCTGCTGACCTGCGGCGCACTGTCGGACCGCATCGGCCGCAAGGGCATGCTGCTGGCCGGGCTGTCCGTGTTCGGCGTCGCGAGCGTCGCGGGCAGCTTCGCCGCCAGCCCCGGCTGGCTGATCATCGCGCGCGCGGTTATGGGCCTGGGCGCTGCGATGACGTTCCCGGCCACGCTGTCGCTGATCTCGAACGTCTTCACCGGGCGCGCCGAGCGGGCCAGGGCGATCGGCCTGTGGGGCGCGATCGGCGGCGTCGCGATCGCGCTCGGACCGATCGTCGGCGGCTGGCTGCTCGAGCACTTCAGCTGGTCGAGCGTCTTCGTCGCCATGGGCCCGGTCGCGGCGGCCGGCATCGTGCTGGCCGCAGTGGCGGTGCCCGCGTCCGCAGTCGCGCAGTCCGGCCCGGCTCGACGTCACCGGCCTGGTGCTCTCGACCGCCGCCGTGGCCCTGCTCGTGTTCACGATTATCGAGGCGCCGTCGGCCGGCTGGAGCGTCGGCCGCAGCGCGGCCGGGTTCGCCGGCGCGACGGTGCTGGCTGTGCGCATTCGGCTGGCGCGAGCGGCGCGCGGCCGAGCCGATGCTGGACATCCGGCTGTTCCGGAACATGCGCTTCACCGCGGCGAGCGGCGTCGGTGACGATCTCGTTCTTCACCCTGTTCGGCTTCATCTTCCTGATGACGCAGTACTTCCAGTTCATCCGCGGGCTACGGGCCGCTGTCGACCGGCGTGCACCTGCTGCCGGTGGCGCTGTCGGTCGGGAGTCGGCTCGGTGCTCGGGTACGCAGCTGGCGGTGCGCCGCGGCACGAAGCTGATCGTCACGCTCGGGCTGCTCGCGATGGCTGGCTTTCTACGGCTGGGTCGCCGCGACCACGACGACGTCGGTCAGCTACGGGATCATCGCGGTGCAGATGGTGCTGTACGGACTGGGCATGGGCTTCACGTCCGCGCCCGCCACCGAGTCGATCATGGGCGCGGTCTCGCTGCGCCAGGCGGGCGTCGGCTCGGCCGTGAACGACACGACCCGGCTGCTCGGCGGCACGCTCGGGCGTGGCGGTGATCGGCAGCGTCTACGCGTCGCTGTACAACGCGCGGCTAGCCGTCGCAGCTGCCGGTCGGCGCTGCCGGGACGGCTGACCGCGGTCGCGCACGAGTCGGTCGGCGCCGCGCTGCGGTCGCCGCACGGCTCGGGGCGGCGGGCCAGCGCGCGGCCGGCGCGGCGGTGCAGCACGCGGCCACGAACGCGTTCCTGCACGGGCTCACGATCGGCTGCCTGGTGGCCGGCGGGGTCGCGGCCGCGGGGAGCGGTGCTGGCCGCGGTGTTCCTCCCCGCCCAGCCGGCGGACGGCAGGGCCAGGCCGGGGCCAGCTCGGGCGAGGCCGGGCCGGACTCGAGCGGGGCCGGGCGAGGCTCGCCGGCCGGGGCCTGACCGGGACGCCGGGGTGGCACCGCGCAGTAAGTCCTCCCGCTGACGTTTGCACCGCCAGGACCGGGTAGCTGGAGGGCTCGGGCCTGGCGGCGAGCAGAAGGGGGCAAAGGTTCATGACCATCCAGAACACGGAATTCCCGGCGGATCCGATCAGCCGGTGCCGGCCGTTCAGTCCGCAGCCTGTTCCAGATAGCCCCCCGCAGGTAGTGCCTGGCGCTGCGCCGCAGCCAGTGGAGGTTGGTCCCGCTGGCCCGCAAGCTGCGGTTGCCCCGCCGCCGCGCCATCATGAGATCCGGCGGACCAGGGTCGGCGGTGTCTGGGTGATGCTGACCATCTCGGCGGTTGTCCTGATTCTGCTGCTCGTCTTCATCCTGGAGAACCTCAAGCGCGCCGACGTCAGCTTCTTCGGTGCCCACGCCGACCTCCCCCTTGGTGTGGCTCTGCTGCTGTCGGCGGCCGCGGGCGCGCTCATCGTGATCATCCCCGGTACTGGCCGCATCGTGCAGTTGCGCCGGACCGCACGTCGCCACCGGCATCTGGACACCCAGCCTGGTGGCGCCAGCGCACCCGCCAGCCGGTAGCGCGGGCGCTTCCCGTCCCCATGGGAACGCGCGCGCGCTTACAGGCTCCCGCGCTCCGGTAGCCTGACGCGCGTGCGGCTGACCGAGTTCTGGAAGCGAATGCGCGCGCAGTTCGGCGACAGCTACGCCGAGAGCGTGGCGCACGACCACGTCCTGGCCCAGCTCGGCGGGCGGACCGTGGACCAGGCCCTCGCGGACGGCGAAGCGGTCAAGAACATCTGGCGCGCGGTGTGCGACGGGTTCCGGATCCCGGAGAACCAGCGCTGACCCCGCCCGGCTCAGTCGCCGCCCAGCGCCCACAGGCCGCAGTCGTGCTCGGTGGCGAAGTCCGACTCGACCTGCGGCTTCGGCGGGACCAGCGAGAGCATCTGCTGGCCCGCGGGCACGAACCGCGGCCACGAGGCTGCGCCGGGCGCCGACGGCACTCCGGACTTCGCGAAGCTCGTCCACTCCTGCTGCATGGTCGCCGCGAGCCGCTGCTGCGGCGCCGAGAGCGTGCCGTGCGCCTGGCCGGCAGCCCGAACAGGTACTGCAGCTCGGCCGCGTGCGTGGCGGCGTAGGGGAATCCCGGGCTCGGATAGGCGGCGGGCGCGTTCTCGTCGTTGAACTCGTACGCGTACAGCGGCGAGTACTTGGCCATGTCCTGGTCGAGCAGCAGCGTCGGGCAGGAGAAGATGCCGTCGGTCCCGACCGCGCTCATCGCCAGCGGCGGGCTGGCGTACTCGCTGAGCGGGTACTGGGCGGCGATGACCGTGGCGATCCGCGCGAGCACGTGCAGCGTGGACTCGATCGTTGCCAGGTAGTTCGCCGTGGTCACCGGGTGACCCACGAACGTCGCTAGCGCCACGAACAGCCGCCACTCGTCGTGGTTGGATCCGTCGATCACCGGCACGTGGCTGAAGTCCCCGCTCGGCCAGCGCGGTCTTCAGCGGCTGGGTCAGTACCTGGCCGTCGATGTCGGCGCTCGCGCCCGACTGGTTCTGGTCGGCCAGGATCGGTGGAGACCGGCAGGCTGCGCAGGCACTGCGCGGTCTGGCTGGCGCAGCCCGCCTTCGTCGCGAACGCGCGGCCCTGCGCCTCGGCGGTCGCGAGCGGCAGCGGGTACTGGGCGTAGCCGCCGCTCTCCGCGATGGCCTTGGCGAACAGCCCGCGCGCGGTGGACGAGATCAGCTGCAGCAGCACGCTCTGGCCGCCGGCCGACTCGCCGAAGATCGTGACGTTCGCCGGGTTGCCGCCGAACGCGCGGATGTTGCGCTTGACCCAGCGCAGCGCCGCCTGCTGGTCCATCAGCCCGTAGTCGCCGCTCGGCGCCGCCGGGCTGAGCGGCCAGCGCCGGATGCGCCAGGAAGCCGAGCGCGCCGAGCCGGTAGTTGATCGTCACCACGATGACGCCGTGCGCCACCAGGGCGCTCGGGTCGTAGTCGTCACTCTCGCCGCCGACGAAGCCGCCGCCGTGGATCCAGACCATGACGGGCAGGCGGCGGCCGTGACTCTTCGCGGGCGCGTACACGTTCAGGTAGAGGCAGTCCTCGGATGTGCTCGCGCGCCCGAATACACCAGCCGACTGGGCGCAGTGCGGCGCGAACTTCGTGGCCGGCCGGACCCCGGTCCAGGCCGCGGGCGGCTGCGGCGGCGCCCAGCGCAGCTGGCCCACCGGCGGCGCCGCGTACGGGATGCCGAGGTACTCGTCGGTCCCCCCCGCCTGCTTCCCGCGGAGCTGGCCGTCGGCGACGCGGACCAGCAGCGGCGAGCGCGGATGGCTGGCCCCGGCCGAGCCCGACCCGCTGCACGCGGCCGTCGCCGCCGTGAGCCCGGCGACGGCGAGGACGGCGAGACTGCGCCGGGCGCGGATCGGCCGGCGGGCACGGCGTACTGGCATGGGCTCTCCGTACCGGGTGGTCGGTATGTTGGCTGCCCTCATTCTGGCTGGCGCGCCGCCTGCCTGGAAAGCCCCGGCCGCGGGAGATTTGGTTACTGAGCCTGGCCCTGATCGCCGCGCCCGCGCCGGCGCACCTCGATCTCCAGGTCTGGCTGGCGGAGGCTGGCCTGGGCGGCGAGGTCATAGGTGCGGATGTCGGCGTAACCGGTCGGCGGCGGGGCGACCATCCGCGGCCACAGCTGCTTGACCCGCACGACGTTCAGCTCGACCAGATAGAGGGTCAGCTGCGCTTGCAGGTAAAGCCAGGCCAGCAGGCCCAGCACGATGCCGAACGCGCCGTAGGCGGAGTTGGACTTCAGCTGGTGACTGATGAAGTAGCCGCCGACTAGCTGCAGCGTCTCCCACGAGATGGCGGCCAGGATCGCGCACGGCCGCAGATAGCGGGCCGGCACCTCGCTGTCAGTCGCGATCCTGAACCCGAGCCAGAACAGGCCGATGTTCAGCAGCAGCGAGACGCAGATGGCCAGGATGCGGCTGCCCGGCCCGCCGAGCGCGCCGATGCCGTTGGCGATGCCGGACAGCGTGACGGTGGCGATCAGACCCGGCCCTATGACCGCGATCAGGCCGAAGCTGCGCAGCAGCGACAGCGGCAGCTTGGGTCGGCGGTACCGGGGCACGCCCCACACCGTGTTCATCGCGTTCTGGACCGCGGTGGCAAACCGGTGCGCGCCGTAGAGGGTGAAGACGAGGGCGGCGGCCAGCGCGAATCCGGTAGCGCCCAGGCCGTGGGCGCTGTTCTTCAGCTCGCCGGCGACGCCGGGGTACTGGCTCAGCGCCGATTCGAGCAGGTGCTTGCGCAGGCTGTCGTCGTCGCTGCCGATGAGCTCGAGAAAGGCGATCAGTCCCAGCAGCAGCGGCAGCAGGGCGGCGAAGCCGTAGTACGCGATCAGGCCCGCGAGATAGCCGGCCTGATCGTCGCTGAACTTCTTGTACGTCCCGAACGCCACCGCCAGGACCGGCTTGCGCTGCTGCAGGCGGGCAATCTCGCGCTCCAGCCGCGCCGCCTTGTCCCGCAGCTTGGCCGCGGCCCGGCTTCGCCCTGCCTTGCTCATGGTGCAGAACTACTACCCGTAGCGGACGGCTACTATCCGTGGTCGGCTCGTCCTGGGTGCGGCGGTGCGTCCCGGCTGGCGTGGTTGGTCCAGACTGTCGGTGTGGAACGCTGCTGTCAGTGTCGGCGGGCGTCGTGACGACCGCGGCCGGCGATGTCGAGGACGTGCTCCAACTGGAGCGCGAACTCCAGGGCGCCGCGTGCAGATGTGATCACGCTCGGATGAGCGCGTTGCTGGCGGAAGACTTCTCCGAGGTCGGCGCGTCGGGCCGGATCTGGGATCGGGCCTCGACGCTGGAACTGCTCGCCGCGGAGTCCGAGGATGCCGCCGTGATCGAGGTTCACGATCTCACCGGGTGGGTCGTCGGCGACGGTTTCGTCATGGTCCGCTGGGATTCGGATCGCGGCGGGCGGCGGGCCCGGCGGACGTCACTGTGGCGACGCGAGCCGGGTGGCTGGCGTCTCGTGCACCATCAGGGCACGCTGCTGCCGGACTCGGCCGACTAGCGGCGGGTGCTCTCGGTGTACGCGCGTCACGGCCCGGGAGCTACCGGACAGGTTTCTGGCTCCGGTCGGCGTGTTGGCTTCATGATCGAACAACTGTTCGCTAGAGTCAGCGGCAATGACGGCCATTTGTATCTGCGCGACGACGGCGGCGCGCGGCTCAGCGAAATTGTCGGTGGCGGCGCGTAGCGTCATCGCCGGCAGCAGATGCCAGCAAAGTTGACGACGCTGACTACGCACAACGCGAGTCGCTTGGCGTAGCCCTTCTTCCCCACAGGAGCTGACATGGCACCGAACGACAAGACGGGCCTCGGCAGGAGCGGCGACAGGGAGAAGTCCCTCGAGACCGCGCTCGCGCAGATCGAGCGGCAGTTCGGCCGCGGCGCGATCATGCGCCTCGGGGATGAGACCCGCGCCCCGGTCGAGGTGATCCCGACCGGGTCCATCGCGCTGGATGTCGCGCTTGGTATCGGCGGCTTCCCGCGCGGGCGAATTGTGGAGATATACGGACCTGAGGCGAGCGGGAAGACTTCGCTTGCGCTGCACGCCGTGGCGAACGCACAGAAGACGGGCGGCATCGCTGCGTTCATTGACGCAGAGCACGCGCTGGACCCGGAGTACGCGAAAAAGCTCGGCGTCGACACCGACGCGCTACTGGTCTCCCAGCCGGACACCGGTGAGCAAGCACTGGAGATCGCGGACATGCTCATCCGCTCCGGCGCCATCGACGTCATCGTGATCGACTCGGTTGCCGCGCTGGTGCCGCGCGCCGAGATCGAGGGCGAGATGGGCGACAGCCATGTCGGCCTGCAGGCCCGGCTGATGTCACAAGCACTCCGCAAGGTCGCCGGCGCGCTGAACCAGACCAAGACCACGGCGATCTTCATCAACCAGCTCAGGGAAAAAATCGGAGTCATGTTCGGCAGTCCGGAGACGACCACCGGTGGTAAGGCGCTGAAGTTCTACGCCTCTATCCGGCTGGACATCCGGCGGATCGAGACGCTGAAGGACGGTACCGACGCGGTCGGGAACCGAACCAAGGTCAAGGTCGTCAAGAACAAGATGTCGCCACCGTTCAAGGTTGCCGAGTTCGACATCCTGTACGGAATTGGAATTAGTCGCGAGGGCAGCCTTATCGACCTGGGCGTCGAGCAGGGCATCGTGCGCAAGTCCGGCGCCTGGTACACCTACGACGGCGATCAGCTCGGCCAGGGCAAGGAGAACGCGCGCAACTTCCTGCGCGACAACCCCGACGTCGCCAACGAAATCGAGAAGAAGATCAAGGAGAAGCTTGGCGTCGGCGCGCGGGTGGACGCGGCGGACCCAGTGGCCGCGAACGGCGCGCTGCCGCCAGCGGGCGGAGCCGGGCTCGCGTCCGTGACGAGCCTGCGGACCGAGTAGGCAGCAGCAGCGAAAGGCGCAGCACATGGCAGGGCGGCAGAGCCGGGCGGGGAGAGCCAAGCCCGGCTCTCCGCGCGTCCGGACTCCGAAGGCGGATGCGGCGGCGACCGCCGGGCGACGCTCCGAGCCCGGCTGGATGACGACGATCCCAGTCGACGCGGCGGACTCCGCCGACCCGGCTGACTGGCCTGCCGGGCGCGAGCGCGACGAGCGCGGAACACCACCAGGCCGGGAGCGCGACGATCCAGAGCGCGACGATCCCGAGTCGGTCGCCCGGCTGATCTGCCTGCGGCTGCTGACTGCAGCGCCGCGGACGCACGCGGAGCTGGCGACGGCGCTGCGCAGCCGCGGCGTGCCGGAGGACGCCGCGCAGGCCGTGCTGTCCCGGTTCGCTGAGGTGAAGCTCGTCGACGACGCCACGTTCGCCCGCGCCTGGGTCGAGTCACGGCACCACGGCCGCGGGCTGGCCGGCCGGGCGCTGCGCGACGAGCTGCGACGCAAGGGCGTCGGGTCGGATGACATCGCCAGCGCGCTGGCCGAGCTGGATCCCGGCCAGGAACTCGCCACGGCGCGGGAACTGATCGCCCGCAGGCTGCCCGGCACCCGCGGCCAGCCGGGACCGATCCGCATGCGCCGGCTCGTGGGCCTGCTCGCGCGCAAGGGCTACCCGGCCGGCCTCGCGTACCGGGTTGTGCGCGAGGCGCTGGAGCGAGAGCCAGCTGACGGCGAAGACGAGGCCTGCTACCTCGACGAACTGGCCGAGCCCGACGGCGATGAGGGGCCGGAGGGATTTGGCCCGCCCGGCGAGCTCTAACGCGTCTTGTCCCGCCTCAGCCGAATCATGAGCATCATCCAAGATCGGCAGGCTTGCTCAAATCGTTATCTACGCTTAGCCTCACGGCAGCGAGGTTTTTGCTCCGTGCAAGGCGTTCCAGCGTATAGAAGCGTTCACGATACGAGCGGCAGGACGGCGGCCAGCCTGCTGAGCTGGCAGTCCGGATGCCCGGGAAGCGGGAGATAAGCGCAGGTAGCAAGCCGGTTCCGCGGGGCGGGGTAGCAGCCGTCCTGGTCCGGCCGGGTGACCTGAGCGATCGAGATCAGGGCGGCGGAAGGAGAGAGTAGCTCAGAGTTTGTGCGGCCGACTGCGATTCAGTGCAGTCGGCTAGCGCGGGACACCTGACGGCAGGAACGTAGCGGCGCCGGTGTGGCGGCCGGCCGCTAGTATCAGGCCACCTCCGCCCCGCGCCAGTTTCCGGGTGCGCCCGCCCCTGGGCGGCTCACCTTGCTCGGGCATGACCCCTCGCTGCAGGCCGACAAGCCGGCCGGCGGCTAGCGCGTTGCGCGGCCGGCGGCGGAGAGGGGTGGACCGTGAACAACGGAGCAGTACTCGCACTGGCGATCCTCGGGTTCCTCGCCGCGGTAGGTGCCCTCGCAGTGCTCGTGATACTGCTTCGGCGGGGTACGCCACTCGCCACCCAGACCCCGCGTTCCCAGCCTGACGCTCAGCTATCGGAGGCGGATCGGGCCCGGCTCGCGGCCGAGGCGGAATCCTATGCAGCCCAGCTAAAGGCCACCGCCGACCGGGAGGCCGCGGAGATCCTCAGCAAGGCCGAGTCGGCCGCCGCCCAGGCCCGCGCGGACGCGGAGGCTGACGCCCGCAGCGCGAAGGAAGACGCGAAGGCGGCCAAGGACGAGACGAGGCGGCTGCGGGCCGACATGGAACGGCGCGAGGACCGGCTGACCGAGCGCGAGCAACGGACGGAAGAGGCGGGGCGCAAGGCCGAACAGCGGTCCGCGGACCTCGACGCCCGCCGCGACGCCCTGGACGGGCAGCGGGCCGAGCTGGAGCGGGTCGACGCGCACCGGCAGGCCGAGCTGGAGCGCGTCGCCGGGCTGTCGGCCGACCAGGCCAAGTCGGAGCTGATCACGGCCATCGAGACGCAGGCGAAGCGCGAGGCCGCCCTGCTAGTGCGCGACATCGAGGGCGAGGCCCAGAAAGAGGGCAATAAGCGCGCCCGGAAGATCGTCACCCTCGCCATTCAGCGGATCGCGAGCGAGCAGACCAGCGAGTCCGTCGTCTCGGTGCTGCACCTGCCGGGCGACGAAATGAAGGGCCGGATCATCGGCCGGGAGGGCCGCAACATCCGCGCCTTCGAGTCCGTCACCGGCGTGAACCTGATCATCGACGACACGCCCGAGGCGGTGCTGCTCTCCTGCTTCGACCCGGTCCGCCGCGAAGTCGGCAGGCTGACGCTGGAGCGGCTGGTGCTGGACGGCCGGATCCACCCGCAGCGGATCGAGGAGGCCTACGAGCGCAGCGTCGCCGAGATCCAGGCGCTGTGCGTGCGGGCGGGCGAGGACGCCCTGATCGACGTCGGCATCACCGACATGCATCCCGAGCTGACCAACCTGCTCGGCCGGCTGCGGTACCGGACCTCGTACGGGCAGAACGTGCTCAAGCACCTGATCGAGTCCGCGCACATCGCCGGGATCATGGCGAGCGAACTCGGGCTCGACCCGGTGCTGATGAAGCGCGGCACCCTGCTGCACGACATCGGCAAGGCGCTCACCCACGAGGTCCAGGGCAGCCACGCGCTGATCGGCGCCGAGATCGCGCGCAAGTACGGCGAGTCCGAGGATGTCGTGCACGCGATCGAGGCGCACCACAACGAGGTCGAGGTGCGAACGGTCGAGGCCGTCCTGACCCAGGCCGCCGACGCGATCAGCGGCGGGCGGCCGGGAGCGCGGCGGGAGTCGCTCGAGGCCTACGTGAAGCGGCTGGAGCGGCTGGAGCAGATCGCGCTCGCCCAGGACGGCGTCGAGAAGGTGTTCGCCATGCAGGCCGGCCGGGAGATCCGGGTGATGGTCAAGCCCGGCGACATCGACGACATCCAGGCCCAGGTCATCGCCAGGGATGTCGCCAAGCAGGTCGAGGACGAGCTGACTTACCCGGGCCAGATCCGGGTGACGGTGATCCGCGAGTCGCGCGCTATCGAGTTCGCTCGGTAGCGCGCTGGCCCTTACTTCGCGCTGCCCGCGCGCTTGCCCGACTTCGGCCCGATGATGCTGACGGCCGGGACGCCCGGCGGCGTGAACCCGAGGATCTGGCCGTAGAAGGACAGCTCGGATTCAAGCGACGCGATGATCGACTCCGCCTTGCGGAAGCCGTGCGACTCGCCCTCGAACGCCAGGTAGGCGTAACTGGTGTCGTGCGCGGCCAGGTCGGCGGCGATGCTCTCCGACTGGGCCGGCGGGACGACCGGATCGTCCAGGCCCTGCAGCAGCAGGATCGGGCAGGTCAGCGCGTTCACATGCCCGACGGGCGCGCGCTCCGCGTAGACGGTCTCATAGCCGGGCAGCGGTCCGATGAGACCGTCCAGGTAGTGCGACTCGAAGTCGTGCGTGGTCTCGGCGAAACCGCGCAGGTCGGAGACGCCGAAGTAGGACGCCGCGGCGCTGAAGACCTTGCCCGCCCGGACCGTGCCGGTCGTGACGGCAGCCAGGGTGGTCCAGCCGCCGGCCGAGCCGCCGCGGATGGCGAGCCTGGCCGGGTCCGCGTTCTCGGCCTTCGCCACCCACTGCGCGGCGGCGATCGCGTCCTGCACGTCCACGATGCCCCACTGCCGGCGCAGCCGCTCGCGGTACTGGCGGCCGTAGCCGGACGAGCCGCCGTAGTTCACGTCGATGATCCCGATGCCACGGCTGGTGAAGTACGCCTTGTCCAGATCGAGTACGCCGCTTACCTGGCCGGTCGGCCCGCCGTGCACCCATACGACGTAGGGCGGCCGCTCGTCGTCGGGGCCGCGCGCCTCCGGGTTGGCCGGCGCGTACAGCTGCGCGTGCACGACCTGGCCGTACGGTCCCTCGAAGTCGACCTGCCGCGGCACCGGCAGGTACGCCTCGTCGGGCAGGTCGGGCAGATCGCGCTGCAATACCTCGGTCTTGCCGGTGGTCGCGTCCACCCGGACGACGGCCGGGCGGCGAGCGGGACCGGCCGCCACAGCGGCGATCGAGTTGCCGTCGGCCGACAGGGTCGGGGCGAAGTCGCTGAACGGGGTGTCCAGGTCGTGCAGCTCGAACGTCTCCGGGTCGAGGATGCCCAGGCGGTAGGAGCCGGCCCCGTGGGTGACGGCGAGGCGGCCGTCGCCCAGGAGGGCGAACGGTCGCATCCCGAGCTGCCAGATCGGCCCGGCGAACTCCTCGTCGGCCGGGAACAGCGCCAGCGGCGGCTCGCCGCTCAGCCCGAACTGGTAGATGTTCCACCAGCCCGGCCAGTCGGTCGCGATGTAGAGGGTCTCGTTGTCCCGCCACAGCGGCGCGAGCACCGACTCGCGCAGGCTGCCCTGCAGCAGGCGGCCCTTGCCGGGCATCCCGTTCGCGACCGGCGCGACCCGCAGCTCGGTCCCGTCCCACGGCATGTACGGGTGGTTCCAGCAGATCCAGGCCAGCCACTTCCCGTCGGGCGAGGGCGTGGGGAAGGCGAAGAAGTCGGTCCCGGTGACCAGGGTGCGGATCTTGTCCGGCGCTGCCGCGGCCGAGCCGTCCAGCGGGACGGCCACGATCGCGCGGCTGACCTTGCCGTCCTCGTGCCGCTCCTGGACGCACCAGACCTCGCGCTTGTCGTGCGACAAGGTGAAGTCGGCGTAGCGCAGCCCGGCGGAGGCCGGCGGGCCGGAGCCGCCCTGCACTTCGAGCGGGTCGGGAGTGATCGGCCGCGGCTGCTCGCGCCCCTCGGCGACCCCCGGACCGGCGAGATAGAGCCGCTGGTCCGTGAAGTTGGCGAACATGACTTCGTAACCCTTGGCCGACCGGGCCTGCTGGCCCGGCTGCAACGCCGCGCGCGGCACCGGCAGGAACGACTGGCCGCCGTATTCGTGCACCCGGGTGCGAGCGCTCCACGGCGCGGGCAGCAGCGTGGTCTGCTTGCCGCCCGAGCCGTGCATGATCGTCGTCCGGCCGCCTTCCTCCGGCAGGCCCTGCTGCCACCACGTGTCGCTGCCGATGATTACGGGGAAAGAGCCGGCGGCTTCGCCACTGGCGATCTCGGCCGCGGTGATCGGCGAGGGCCACTCGCCATAGGGGACAGCAGGGCGCAAGTCCTGCGGGGCTTCCGGCTCGAGGGTCTCGACGTCGGCAACGCCCACGGCATTTTCTGTCCTGCTGTCGGTCATACGCATATGGTGCCCTACCGGGCGGGGGCGCTTGGCGCGGAATACGGACACTGGTTCAATCTTCGCGCACCCGGCTGACGCACACACCGGCCAGCGCGGGCCCGCCAGGCGTCTACCCTGGATGTCATGGCCGGCGCCACCCAGCAGCGAAGCTTCGAAATCCGCACCTACGGGTGCCAGATGAACATGCACGACTCCGAGCGGCTGGCCGGTCTGCTGGAGGACGCCGGGTACCGGCGGGCGAGCGACGGCACCGACCCGGACGTGGTCGTCTTCAACACCTGCGCAGTCCGGGAAAATGCTGACAACCGGCTCTACGGGAACCTGGGTCACCTGCTGCCGGTGAAGACCGCGCATCCCGGCATGCAGATCGCCGTCGGCGGCTGCCTGGCGCAGAAGGACCGGGCGGCGATCACCGAGCGGGCGCCGTGGGTTGACGTCGTGTTCGGCACGCACAACATCGGCTCCCTGCCCGTGCTGCTCGAGCGCGCGCGGGTCCAGGAAACGGCCCAGGTCGAGATCCTGGAGTCGCTGGAGCGCTTCCCTTCGGTCTTGCCGGTCAGCCGCGAGTCCGCCTACACGGCCTGGGTCGCCATCTCGGTCGGCTGCAACAACACGTGCACGTTCTGCATCGTGCCGAGCCTGCGCGGCAAGGAGGAGGACCGGCGGCCCGGCGACGTGCTGGCCGAGATCCGGGCGCTCGCGGCGGACGGTGTGCTGGAGATCACACTGCTCGGCCAGAACGTGAACTCCTACGGGGTCGGCTTCGGCGACGGACTGGCCTTCGGCAAGCTGCTCCGGGCCTGCGGCAAGATCGACGGCCTGGAACGGGTGCGCTTCACCTCACCGCATCCGCGTGACTTCACCGACGACGTGATCGACGCGATGGCCGCGACGGCGAACGTCATGCCGCAGCTGCACATGCCGCTGCAGTCCGGCTCGGATGCGGTGCTGCGGAGCATGCGGCGCGCCTACCGGCGGGAGAAGTACCTGGCCATCCTGGACCGGGTCCGGGCCGCGATGCCGGACGCGGCGATCACCACCGACATCATCGTCGGCTTCCCCGGCGAGACCGAGCGGGACTTCGGCGACACGCTCGACCTGGTCCGCGCGGCCCGGTTCGCGGGCGCGTTCACGTTCCAGTACTCGATCCGGCCGGGCACGCCCGCGGCCGGGATGCCGGACCAGGTGCCGCCCGATGTCGTCGCCGACCGGTACGAGCGGCTGGCCGCGCTCGTCGCCGACGTGTCCTGGGCGGAGAACAAGAAGCTCGTCGGCACGCAGGTCGAGGTGCTCGTGGCCGTCGGCGAAGGGCGCAAGGACAGCGCGACCCACCGGATGTCGGGCCGGGCCAGGGACAACCGGCTCGTGCACTTCGCGCCGGCCGAGCCCGCGCCGCGGCCCGGTGACATCGTGACCACAGTCGTGACCAGCGCGTCGCCGCACTACCTGCTGGCCGACGGGGCGCCCCTCAGCGTGCGCGCCACCCGCGGCGGCGACAGCTGGGCGGCCCGGCAAGCGTCCGGCGGCCAGGTCGGCAGCGTGGACGCCGGGCCGGCCGTGCTGCTGGGCATGCCGACCCTGGGTGCGCCGGCCTAGCTGCCGGGCTGGCGGTCCGATGCCTGATCGTCGTCCCCGCCGCTCTCGTAGTCCTTCCGGAACTGGCTTTCGTAAGCCGCGGAGTCGAACTCGTCGTCCTCCTCGTCCGGCACAAAGCCATCGGACATGATGATGTCGTCTCCGTAAGTCATGGATCCCCCGCTTCGGCGGCCACCCCCGGCCGCATCTCGTGTGCGATCACTTACCCTGCGCTGCCAGACTGAAGCCATGCTCCGGCCAGTCATTGCGGTGGTGGGGCCGACTGCGGCCGGCAAGTCGGACCTCTCGCTCGCACTGGCCCGAGCGCTTGGCGGCGAGGTCGTCAACGCGGACTCGATGCAGCTGTACCAGGGCATGGACATCGGCACAGCCAAGCTGACGCCGGCCGAGCGTGCTGGCGTCCCGCATCACCTGCTCGACATCTGGCCGGTGACCCAGGCCGCGAGCGTGTCGGAGTACCAGGTCCTGGCCAGGGCCGCGATCGCGGACATCCAGCAGCGCGGCCGGACGCCCATCCTGGTCGGCGGCTCCGGCCTGTACGTCCGGGCGGCCATCGATGACCTGCAGTTTCCCGGCACCGACGCCGGTGTGCGGGCGGACCTGGAGGCGGAGCTGGCGCGGGTGGGCCCGGCCAGGCTGCACGCGCGGCTGGCCAGCCTGGACCCGGCGGCGGCGACGGCCATCCTGCCGACCAACGGCCGCCGGATCGTCCGCGCCCTGGAGGTCATCCAGCTGTCCGGCCGCCCGTTCACCGCCACGCTGCCGGACTATGAATCGGTCTTCCCGGCCATCCAGATCGGCGTCACGCTCGACCGGGCCGAACTGGACCGCCGGGTCGCGGCGCGGGTCGACCGGATGTGGCAGCTGGGCCTCGTCAGCGAGGTGCGCGACCTGGCCGCCCGGGGCCTCCGCGAGGGCCGGACGGCCAGCCGGGCGCTCGGGTATGCCCAGGTCCTCCGGTTTCTGGACGGGGATTGGAACGAGGCCGAGGCCGCCGCGCAGACCGTGCAGGCGACCAGGCGTTTTGTCCGCCGGCAGGAATCCTGGTTCCGCCGCGACCCGCGCGTCAGGTGGCTGCCAGGACCTGGGCAGGACGCCGCTGACCTGGCCCTCGCCGCGGTGCGGGCGTCCGGGTCGGGATAGCCCGCGGGCTACGATCGGGTCCATGCGCTTCGCCAAGGGGCACGGCACCGGCAACGACTTCGTGATCCTGCCCGATCCGGACGGCAGGCTCGACCTGTCCGCGGCGGCGGTCGCCCGGATCTGTGACCGCCGGTTCGGGATCGGCGGCGACGGCGTGCTGCGCGTAGTCCGGACCGCCGCCGCGGGGCCGGAGGTACCCGGCGACCAGCCGGCCGAGTGGTTCATGGACTACCGCAACGCCGACGGCAGCATCGCCGAGATGTGCGGCAACGGGGTGCGGGTATTCGCGCGCTACCTGCTCGACACCGGGCTCGCGGCCGGGCCGGAGCTCGCCGTGGCCACCAGGGCGGGCCTGCGGCCGGTCAGTGCGGAGCCCGACGGGCAGCTGACCGTCGGCATGGGCGGCGCGCAGGTAACTGGCTCCGGGCAGGTACGGCTCGGCGGCGCGCAGCTCGGCGGGCTGGCGATCTCGGTCGGGAACCCGCACCTGGCGTGTGTCACCGACACGCCGGTGGCCGACTTCGATCTGACGGCGCCGCAGCTGCTGGCGCCGGAGGTCCAGGCCGGAGGGGTGAACGTGGAAGTCGTGCGCATCGCCGGGGAGCATGAGGCGGAGATGCGGGTGCACGAGCGCGGTTCCGGGGTGACCATGTCCTGCGGCACCGGAGCGGTGGCGGCCGCGGTCGCGGCGGCCGTCGCGGCGGGGGAGTGGGACGCCGGGCGCGAACTGCCATGGCGCATACGGGTGCCCGGCGGGCTGCTGACGGTGACGCCGAGCGCCACCGCCAGCCGCCTCACCGGGCCGGCCGAGATCGTTGCCCAGGGCGAGCTAGCCGCTGGCTGGCTAACCGGGCTGGTGCCTGAGCGCACCGTCGTCTAGTCCACTGTTGTCTATCGCACTGGCGCTACGCGGCGAAGGCCTTCGAGACCCGGATGTCGCCGCTGATCGTGCGGCACTTGATTTCGAGCGCGGTGTCGGTGCCGTCGCCTTCCTGCTCGTCCAGCTCGCTGCCCACCCGGCCGGACATGGTCGACAGGTCCAGGTAGACGCCCAGGTCGGGCGTCACCATCACCTGCACGTCACCGGAGGTCGTGGCCAGGTTTGCCTGCCCAGCCGAGAAGTCGCGGATAGCGATATCGCCGCTGATCGTGCAGGCGCCGATCTGACCCGTGGCGCTGCCGATCGACAGGTCACCGCTGACGGCGTTGACTCGAGACGTCACCGCTGGCCTGGCCGATCTTCACATCGCCCGACGCGGTGGTGATCTCCGCTTCCGTATCGGCCCGCTCAAGGAAGACGTCGCCGCTGGCCGTGTGCACCGTGATCGGGCCGCACTCGGCGGTCGCGGTGATGTCGCCGCTGGCCGTGTGCACGCTCAGGGCGCCGAGCTGGCCAACGACCGACACGTCCGCAGACGCGGTATGCGCCTCGCACGCGGACCCAGCGGGTGCCTTGATCGTGAGGTCCAGGCCCGACCGGCGCCGCCACAGGCCCTCGGCCCGCGGGCCGCGAACCGACACGGTGCCGTTCTCGAAGGTGACCTTGACCTGCGCCAGCAGGTCGTCGACGTTAGCCCGCGGATCGCTGCCGACGACCTCGACCGAGACGGCGTCGGTCTGCTCGCCGGCCACCGCGACGCTGCCGGAGGCCCAGTGGGTGATGCTGATGGCGGCCGGCTCGGTGCAGGGGAAATTCCACGTAGTCATCGCTGACTCCTCTGAGATAGCGGGGGTTTGTTTTGGAGGTGGCGCTAGCTGCGGGCGAACCCGGTGTAGCGCTTGCCGATCGAAGGCCGGGGCTTGGCCGAAGGACCGCGGTCAGGCGGCACGTCCAGCGCCCGGGACACCGCACGGACCAGCCAGGTGTTGACGGAGACGCCGCTCCCGGCCGCCGCCGACTCGACTCGGGTCTTGAGGCCTTCGGGCATCCGCAGGGTGATCCTGGCCTGGCTCGCGTCATCACCTGGGTCCGCAGCCGCGGCCGCGGGCTCGGGGGTGGTGTCCTGGTGCAGCGTGACCACGAACTCGGGCTCCATGCCGGAGAGCCGGACGTCGATCACTGCCCCGTCCAGGCCCGCGGTGATCTCCTCGGCCGCGGCCGACAGCACGTCCAGCAGTGCCAGCCGGACCGAGGAGTCCAGCGACTCCGCCAGCATCTCGGCGGCCCTGGTGACGTCCTCGCCCGCGAACCGGGTGATGGCCAGCAGCTCCCGGCGGAGCGATTCCGCGTACTCGCTGAGATCCATGACATCATCATGACGTCAGATCTGACGTCTGTCAACCGCCACTATGACGTCAGACGGCGAGCAAACTGACGCCACTGACCGCAGCTGCGGCTTGGCCTGGAATGACTGTGTGGGATTACTGTCGCTATCGGGCCGCTCCCACGACAGCAAACCCACACAGTGGCGCTCTAGCGGAGCAGGGAACTGGCGGAAACGCCCCGGATCGATGCGTCGAGGACCTCGGCAACGTGCGCCATCGGCAGCGGCTGCCCGCCGTCGGCCGCGAGCGCCCTGGTGATCTGCAGCGCGCAGCCGGGGTTGGCCGACACCAGCAGGTCCGCCGCCGCCGCGCGCACCACGCGCGCCTTGCGCTGGCCCAGTTCGGCCGCCGCGACCGGCTGGACCAGGTTGTAGATGCCGGCCGAGCCGCAGCACGTCCCCCCGTCGCCGAGTTCGGCGAGCGTCAGGCCGGGGATGCCGCGCAGCAGGCCGCGCGGCTGCGCGGTGATCCGCTGCGCGTGCCCGAGGTGGCAGGCGTCGTGATAGGCGACCGTCAGCTCCAGCCCGGACCGGCGCGCGACCGGCCCCAGCTCGGCCAGGAACTCGCTGAAATCCCGGACCTTCGCGGTGAGCGCGGCCGCCCGGTCGGCCCAGGCCGGGTCCGCGGCCAGCAGGCCCGCGTACTCCTTCATGGCCGAGCCGCAGCCGGCCGCGTTGACGACGATGGCATCAACCCCGGCCCGCTCGAACGTCTCGATCGCGGCGCGCGCGAACGCCACCGCCTCCTCGTGCCGCCCGCTGTGCAGGGACAGCGCGCCGCAGCAGCCCTGACTGCGCGGGATCACCACGTCGCAGCCCTCGGACGCCAGCACCCTGACCGTCGCCTGGTTGACCCGCGGGAAGAAGACCGACTGCACGCAGCCGGTGAGCATGCCGACGACCGCGCGCCGCGCACCGCGGGCCGCCACCAGTTCCGGCAACCGCCCGTGCGGAACACCGCGAACCGGCTCCGGCGCGACCGAGAGCGCCGCGACTGCCTCGGGTGCCAGCCCGGCCGAGCGCCGAGCTGCGCAGCACCGCCCGGTCCAGCTTCGTCCGCTGCGCCACCCGGAGCGGAGCGAGCAGCGCCCGCAGCCGCCGCGGGTACGGGAACGTCGCGAAGATGGCCGCCCGCACGGCCCGGTCGCGCCGGGACCGGGCCGGCAGCACCCTGGCCGCGCCCGGCTCACCCTCGGCCCACGTCCGCGCGCCCTCGATCAGCCGGTCGTACCGCACCCCGGACGGACACGCGGGCACGCACGCCATGCAGCCGAGACACCGGTCGAAGTGCTCGGCCGCCGCCGCGCTACCCTCGCCGCTGTCCAGGATCTGCGTCATCAGGTGGATCCGGCCGCGCGGCGAGTCCATCTCCTCGCCCCACAGCTGGTACGTCGGACAGGCCGGCAGGCAGAACCCGCAGTGCACGCAGTCACTAGCCAGCTCGCGCAGCTCGCCGGTCGGGTCAGGCGGCGTGCCCATCAGATCCCTCCCGCCAGCCGGCCCGGCGCCATCCGGTGGCCGGGATCGAATTGGTCCTTGACCGCCCGCATGAGATCCAGCGACGGCATCGGCCCCCACATGTCGACCGCCGCCCGCACCTCGGCCGGCGCATCGAGCACCACGACCGATCCCGTCGGCATGTCGCCGTCCGCCGCTGCGAGAGCTGCCCGTAGATCTGTGATCAGTTGCGCCGTCGCCTCGGCCGGGGAGTCGCCCGGAACTGCCAGCTCCAATACCCCAGCCCCCGCCGCCCCGCTGATCGATGGGTCCAGAGCGTGCGCAGCGGCAACTCCGCTGACACTCTCAAGCACCTCGGCGAGGCGACCAGCCCAGAAACCGATCCTGATCTCCGTACCCGACGTCCGCGAGCTGGGCCTGGCTGGATTGCGGTCGGCCCGTTTCGTGTGGGCCGACCGCTGTCCAGCGGGCCCACTTCCCAATACGTCCGCGAGAACGTCAGCCCGCTCGCCCACGCTCGGTCTCATCACCTTCCAGGAGCACTGACACAGTGACCGGCCCGCCAGCCGACGGGCGCTCCAGCTCGATGGCCGAAGGAGCGACCGGTGACCTTGCGGCGGAGAGGACGAGAGCTGCGGCGGTACCGGCGTCGTCGGTCTCCACCACGACCCACTGCACCGCGGCCGGGAGGGGATGGAGGCGGAACGTGGCCTCGATGATCAGACCTAGGGTGCCGTAGGAGCCGGCGAACAGCTTGCCGAGGTCGTATCCGGCGACGTTCTTGACGACCTTGCCGCCGGCCTTGGCGATCGTGCCGTCCGCGCGCACGATGGTGATGCCGATCAGCAGGTCGCGGGGCGCGCCGTAGCGGAACCGCAGCGGCCCGGTCGCGTTGGTCGCGATCAGCCCGCCAACGGACGCTCCGCCGGGCGGGTCCAGGGCGAGCCGCTGGTCCTCGGCGGCGAGTCGCTGCTGCAGCGCGTCCAGCGCGACCCCGGCCTGGACGGTGACGACCAAGTCGCCGGCCGCGTGCTCGATGACCTGGTCCAGCTGCCGGGTGCTGACGATCAGGTCACAGCCGTGCGGCGGGTCGCCCCAGCTCAGCCGCGTCGCGCTGCCGCGCGGCAGCACGGAAAGATCCAGCCCGGCGGCGGCGCGCAGCAGGGCCGAGGCCTCGGCTGTGCTGGCGGGCTCGGCGACGAACCTGGCTGGCCGCCCGCCGACCGCGTCGCCGTCCCCGGCGGGGCGGACGTGCGCGCACGCGCTGGCGAGTTCGTCCGGGACCGAGGTGCTCATGATCAGAATTGTTCCAGCTGTCCCGACGCCACCAGCGGATGCGGCTCGCGGCGGACGCCGGGGACCTCACCGCACAGCCGCGGGGTCGGGAAGATCTTGCCCGGGTTGCAGATCCCGGCCGGGTCGAACGCGCACCGCACCAGCTGCATCGTGTCGAGGTCGTCGGCGGTGAACATCTTCGGCATATACCTGGACTTGTCCACGCCCACCCCGTGCTCGCCGGTGATCGAGCCGCCGTGCTCGATGCACAGATCGAGGATCGCGCCGGAGACCTGCTCCGCGGCCTCCTGCTCGCCCGGTACCGCGTCGTCGAACAGCACCAGCGGGTGCAGGTTGCCGTCGCCGGCGTGGAACACGTTCGCGACCCGGATGCCGGTCGCGGCGGACAGCTCGCTGATCCGGTCGAGTACCTGCGGCAGCGCGGTCCGCGGCACCACGCCGTCCTGCACGATGTAGGCCGGGCTGATCCGGCCGACGGCCGCGAACGCCGACTTGCGCCCGGTCCAGATCGCCGCGCGCTCGGCCGCATCCTTGGCCGCCCTGATCTCGAATGCGCCGAGCCGGGTGCAGATCTCCCGCACGGCGACCTCGTCCCTGGTTACGTCGCCGCGCGGGCCGTCCAGCTCGACGATCAGCACGGCGCCGGCGCCCTCGGGGTACTGACAGCTCACCGCCGCCTCGGCGGCCTCGATCGCCAGCGCGTCCATCATCTCGATCGCGCCGGGCAGCATGCCCGCGCCGATGATCGCCGACACCGCGGCGCCGCCTGCACCCATGGTCGTGAACGCCGCGAGCAACGTCGTCACCGCCTCGGGGATCGGGGTGAGCTTCACCACGATCTTGGTAACGATGCCCAGCGTGCCTTCCGAGCCCGTAAAGGCGCCGACCAGGTCGTAGCCGGGTGCGGCGCCGGTGCCGTCGCCCAGCCAGGTCAGCTCACCTCGCGGGGTGACGATCTGCAGGCCGGTCACGTGGTGCACGGTGAAGCCGTGCTTGAGGCAGTGCGCGCCGCCCGAATTCTCGGCCACGTTCCCGCCGACCGAGCAGATCACCTGGCTGGACGGGTCGGGTGCGTAGAAGAGGCCGTGCGGCTCGGCGGCCTTGCTCACCGAGAGGTTGGTGACACCGGGCTCCACGATCGCCCGCCGGCTCGCCGCGTCGATGGCGATGATGCTGCGCATCTTCGACGTGACGATCAGGACCCCGTCCGACCGGGGGAGCGCGCCACCCGACAGCCCGGTGCCGCTGCCGCGGGCGACGAACGGGACGCTGGCCGCCGCGCACGCGCGCACGATGGCCGCGACCTGCCCGGCGGTCTGCGGCAGCACGACCAGGCCGGGGCTGCAGCGGTGCGCGGTCAGGCCGTCGCACTCGTAGGTGCGCAGCTCCTGCGGATCGGTGACCACGCCATCGGCGCCGCAGATCTCGGTCAGCCGGGCGGCGAGCCCGCTGCCGGGCCGGGCGCTATCCATGTCCTCCAGCATCTCTCGCCGGACGGCTGCCCGCCACTGGCGGTCCCGGTGGCATCGACCTCGTCTCAATATGCGGACAGTTAGTATCATTATATGAGCGGAGCCGTCGGTGCGCAGGACGTGCGCGGGCGAGACGCGAGCGGGCCGGAGGCGGCCGAGCGCCGTCGCTGGCTGATCCTCGTCGTCGGGCTGATCGCGATGACCGCGGGCTGCACGTACCAGTACGGACTGGCGTATCTGATCCCGGCGCTGCGGCACGAAGGGTTCTCGCTGGAGGTCGCGAGCACGCTGGTGGCCTGCCCGACCGCGGGCCTGCTGCTCACGCTCATCGGCTGGGGCGCGGCCGCTGACCGGTGGGGTGAGCGGGTAGTCCTCGCCAGCGGCCTGAGCGGCGCGGGCGTCGTGCTGCTGGCCGCGCGCTACGTGCACGGCACCGCCGCCTGGCCGTCTGCCTGATCCTGGCCGGCGCCTCCGGCGGGTCCGTGTTCGCCGCGAGCGGCCGGCTCATTCTCGGCTGGTTCGCCCGGCACGAGCGCGGGCTGGCCATGGGCATCAGGCAGAGCTCGCAGCCGATCGGGGTCGCGCTGGCGGCCGCGAGCCTGCCGGCCCTCGGGGCGTCCGGCCCGGCCGCGCCGCTGCTGTTCCTCGGCCTGTTCTGCCTCGTCGCCGCCGCCCTGGTCATCGTCCTCGTCCGCGACCCGGCCCGGCCGCAGCCGCCGGCAGGCCCGTCCGGCCGGGCTCGAACGGCGTCGCCGTACCGCCAGGCCGTGCTCTGGCGCATCCACGCGGCCAGCGCGCTGCTGGTCGTGCCGCAGTTCACCGTCGCCACGTTCGCGCTGGTATACCTCGTGGACGCGCGCGGCTGGACCGCGCTCGCGGCCGGCCTGCTGCTGGCCGGCGCGCAGGCCTGCGGTGCGCTGTCCCGGCTCGGGGCCGGCTACTGGTCCGACCGGGCCGGCAGCCGGATGCGGCCGATGCGTCTGCTCGCGATCAGCACCGGAGCGGGCATGCTCGCGCTGGCGGCCGGCGCCGCGGCGGGCTCGGCGGTTGCCGTGCCGGTGCTGCTCGCCTGCGCGGTCGTCGCGGTCAGCAGCAACGGGCTCGCTTTCACCGCCGTGGCCGAGTACGCGGGCTCAGCGTGGGCCGGACGCGCGCTCGGCGTGCAGAACACCGGGCAGAACGCGCTGGCCGCGGCCACCCCGCCGGTCCTGGCTCTGACCATCGGGGCCGCCGGTTACGGGGTCAGCTTCGCCGCGGTAGCTGCGTTCCCGCTGCTGGCGGCGGCGCTAGTCCCGGTCCGGGCGGAACGGTCGTGGGCGCCGTCAGGGCATGCGCTCGTAGGCGGGCAGGGTGAGGAAGTCGACGTAGTCGTCCGCGAGGGCGACGTCGGTGAACAGTGACGTCGCCTGCTCGTAGCCGGCCTCGCTGAACGCGCCGCGCTGCTGCGCGCGGATCGTCGCCAGCTCCTCGGCGATGAGCCGCTCGACCAGTTCGGTCGTGACCTTGGCGCCGTCGGCCAGCGTCACGTCGTTGTGCAGCCACTGCCAGATCTGTGACCTGGAGATCTCGGCCGTCGCGGCGTCCTCCATCAGGTTGAAGATCGCGACCGCGCCGGTGCCGGCGAGCCAGCTGGCCAGGTACTGGAGGCCGACGCTGATGTTGTTGCGCAGGCCCGCCTCGGTGATCTCGCCCGGCGTCTGGCTGACCGCGAGCAGATCCGCGGCGGTGACCTGAACCTCGGGCCGCTGCTTGCCGAGCTGGTTCGGGGCGCTGCCGAGCACGCCGTCGAAGATCTCCCGGCAGATCGGCACCAGGTCAGGATGGGCGACCCAGGAGCCGTCGAAGCCGTCGTTAGACTCGCGGGTCTTGTCGTCGCGCACCTTCGCGAGCGCGCGCTCGGTGACCTCCGGGTCGCGCCGGTTCGGGATAAACGCCGCCATGCCGCCCATAGCGTGCGCCCCGCGGGCGTGGCACGTCTTGACCAGCAACTCGGTGTAGGCGCGCATCATCGGGGCGGTCATCGTCACCGCGTTGCGCTCGGGCAGCAGGAACTCGGCACCGCGAGTACGGAACTTCTTGATGATGCTGAACAGGTAGTCCCACCGGCCGGCATTCAGGCCTGAGCTGTGATCGCGCAGCTCGTAGAGGATTTCCTCCATCTCGAACGCGGCCGGGATCGTCTCGATCAGCACCGTGGCCCGGATGGTGCCTTGCTGGATGCCGAGCGCATCCTGGGCGAGGACGAAGGCGTCGTTCCAGAGCCGCGCCTCCAGGTGGCTTTCCATCTTGGCCAGGTAGAAGTGGGACCCCGGCCCTTGTCGAGCTGCCGCTGTGCACAGTGGAAGAAATAGAACGCGAAGTCGACCAGGCTGCCCGACGCCCGCTCACCGTCGATGAGCAGGTGCTTTTCGTCCAGATGCCAGCCGCGCGGCCGGACCACGATGGTGGCCAGCTCGGCATCGGGCCCTAGCTGGTAGGACTTGCCCTCGTCGCTGGTGAAGTCGATGGTCCGGTCCAGCGCGTCCTTCAGGTTGAGCTGGCCGGTGATCATGTTGTCCCACAGCGGCGTGTTGGCGTCCTCGAAGTCGGCCAGCCACACCTTCGCGCCGGAGTTCAGCGCGTTGATCGTCATCTTCCGGTCCGTCGGTCCGGTGATCTCGACCCGCCGGTCCACCAGCCCGGGGGCGGGCGGCGCGACTCGCCAGCCGGAGTCGGCCCGGATCGCCTCGGTCTCGGGCCGGAAGTCGAGCAGGGCGCCAGCCGAAAGCTCGGCCTGCCGCGCGGCTCTGGCTGCGAGCAGCTCACGGCGGCGCGCGCCGAGCTCGCGGTGCAGCGTGGCTACCAGACCGAGCGCCTCGGGCGTGAGGATCTCGTCGTACCTGCTGCCGGACGGGCCGGCGATCTCCACGCCACTCACCAGTCCACGCTCCTTCCGCGCCGCGACGGGCCGCTCGTGTACCCGAAGGTAACTCATCAGCCCGCGGCATACAGCCCCGCCTGCCGGGGTGGCTGTCGCCGCCGCCAGCGAGCAGGCACCCGCCGCCAGATAGCAGGCTGCGGGCTTATTGTCGGCGCCGCGGGCACGTTACAGCCGCGCCGGCTGTTATTGAGGTGAGGATGAAAGCAGTCCGTGGCACTATCGGACCAGCTCCCGCCAACAGGCGGGCGCAAGCATACGTACCGTCTTATTACGGCTCAGAATGGTCCGGGCGGCCTGGCCGCCCGGCATTAGGTGGCTAGCACTCTATGACCGCGCTATCAGACGAAAACGGCGACCGGGAACTCACGGCGGAGGATGCCGACTGGCAGCCCGAGGATCTGCCGGAGGACGGCGAGCTAGATCTCGAAGAGCGGCACGCCCTCCGCCGGGTAGCCGGGCTGTCTACCGAGCTGCAGGACGTCACCGAGGTCGAATACCGGGCGCTGCGGCTGGAACGGGTCGTCCTCATGGGGGTGTGGACCGACGGCACGCTGGCGATGGCGGAGAACTCCCTGCGGGAGCTGTCCCTGCTCGCCGAGACCGCGGGCTCGCAGGTGCTGGACGCCCTCGTGCAGCGGCGGAGCCGACCGGACGCGTCGACCTACGTGGGGGCGGGCAAGGCCCGCGAGCTGGCGGAGATCGTCGCCGCCGAGGACGCCGACACCGTCATCTGCGACGGCGAGCTGACCCCTGGCCAGCTGCGCAGCCTGGAAGGCGCCGTCAAGGTCAAGGTCGTCGACCGGACCGCGCTGATCCTGGACATCTTCGCCCAGCACGCGCGCAGCAAGGAGGGCAAGGCCCAGGTCGAGCTCGCCCAGCTCCAGTACCTGCTGCCCCGGCTGCGCGGCTGGGGCGAGTCGCTGTCCCGGCAGGCCGGCGGCCGGGCCGGAGGAAACGGCGGGATCGGCACCCGCGGACCCGGCGAGACGAAGATCGAGACCGACCGGCGGCGGATCCGGACCAGGATCACCCGGCTGCGCCGGGAGATCGCGGAGATGTCCGTCGGCCGGGAGGTGCAGCGCGGCCAGCGCCGGCGCCGGGAGGTGCCGTCGGTCGCGATCGCCGGCTACACCAACGCCGGCAAGTCCACGCTGCTGAACCGGCTCACCGGCGCCCAGGTGCTGGTGGATGACTCGCTGTTCGCGACGCTGGACCCGGCCGTGCGCAAGGCGCGCACCCCGTCCGGCCTGCCGATCACCCTGACCGACACCGTGGGTTTCGTCCGGCACCTGCCGCACCAGCTCGTGGACGCATTCCGATCCACGCTCGAGGAGGTAGCGGACGCCGACCTGATCCTGCACGTGGTCGACGGCTCGGACGCGGACCCGCGCTCACAGCTGGCTGCCGTCAGGGAAGTGCTCAGCGAAATCGGGGCCGGCGACGTGCCCGAGCTGGTGGTGATCAACAAGGCCGACGCCGCGGACCGCATCGCACTGGAAGGGCTGCAGCTCACCGAGCGCCAGTCAGTGATCGTGTCCGCGAGCACCGGGGACGGGATCGAAGAGCTGCGGGCTGAGATCGAGCGGCTGCTGCCGCGCAGCCAGCGCGAGGTCACCGTCGTTGTCCCGTACGACCGCGGCGATCTGGTCTCCCGCGTGCATGACGAGGGCGAGGTGCTCGCTGTCGGGCACAACGGAGACGGCACCGAGCTGACGGCGCGGGTGCCGCTCGGGCTGGCCGCCGAGCTTGACCGCTACGGCGTGACATCGTCCGGTGCGCCGCGATAGCGGCGGATACTGAACGGTCGGTTTTCCGGGTCGCAATTGCGTGAAGGCACTGCTTTGTTGTTTTCCGGTGATTGCCGCGACTTCTGAAGCGCAATTTCTGAACTCATGAGAACGATTGCGGAACCGCTTACTAAACTTGATCTGGCTGGCAGGCACGGTGCCACAAGCGTCCGGGCGCAGCTGGCCCCGTGCCGGACACTGCTGCAGGTAGCGCCCTTCCTTCCGGCGCTGATTGGCAATGAGCCGACACTTAGCGGTATCCTTATGCGACCCTTTACAGGGATCGACTTGTGCAATACCGTGACTCAACCGATATGTTGGTGAAGCGCGTCAGGAGTCGCCCGTAGCGACCACGGACGCGGCCCGCAGCGGCAGGTCACGGCCGGTCCGCACGCTTATTCCCACTGCTCGGCAGGAGAGACCGCATGCTAGCTCGGGGACACCGCCGGGGCAACGGTCCTCAGCTTGGCGGCGCCCGGTGACCATCCGGCTGCTCACCAACATCGGCCGCCTGTGGACCGGCGCCGAGGTGTGGAGCAACGCGGCCATCGTGACCCAGGACGACCGCATCGCCTGGGTCGGTCCCGCAGCCGAGCTGCCCGCCAGCGTTCCCGGCGTGATCAGGGACATCGTTGACGTGGACCACGTCGAGAACCTGGGCGGCGTGCTCGTCACGCCCGGCCTGATCGATGCCCACACGCACCCGGTCTACGCGGGCAACCGGTGGGCAGAGCTGGCGATGCGGTCCGGCGGGTCATCGCAGGCGGAGATCGTCGCGGCCGGCGGCGGGATCGCCTCGACCGTCACCATCACCAGGGGCACCGACCCGTGGACCCTGTGCAGCGGGGTCAGGGAGCGGCTGCGGTCCTGGATCCTGAACGGCACCACCACTGTCGAGGCCAAGACCGGCTACCACCTGACCAGGGACGGGGAACTCGCCGACGTCCGGCTGCTCCGGTCGCTGGAGAGCGAGCTGGGCATGCCGCGCGTGCACGTCACGTTCCTCGCGGCCAACGCGCTGCCGCCGGAGTACTTCGGCCGGCGGTCCGACTACGTGGACGCGGTCGCCAGCTGGTGCGCCGACGCCGCGGCGGCGGGTGCCGACAGCATCGACGTGCACTGCGACGAGAGCCGGTTCAGCGCTCGCGAGGCGAGCTGGATCCTGGGCAAGGGCCGCGCCGCCGGGCTGCAGCCGCGTCTGCACGCGCGGCGGTGACAGCCGGATCGGGGCGGCGGTGCTGGCGGCCGAGCTCGGCTGCGCCTCAGCCGACATGCTGCTGGACGCGACCGACGACGACGTGGCCGCCCTGGCGCGGGCCAACGTGGCGGCGGTCGTCTGCCCCGCGAACTCTTCCGACGGCAGGCGCCAGCCGCCGGTGCGGGCGCTGCTGGACAAGGGCGTGCCGCTAGCCCTCGGCTCCGGGCACGCGCCGGGCGCGAACGGCATCACCTCGATGCCCCTGGTCATCAGCCTCGCGATCGCGAACTTCGGGATGAGCGTCGCCGAGGCGCTCCGGGCCGCGACGGTTGGCGGTGCGCAGGCGCTGCGCGCGCCCGATCGCGGCGCCATGGCCCGCGGCCGGCTGGCCGACATCGTGGCCTGGGACGCTGACCACGAGGGCGCGTTCGGCTGGTCCTACGGGATGAAGCCGGTTCGCATCTGGCGCGGCGGCGAGCCGATCCAAGCCTGACTCTGTTTCCCGCTCGCCAGCGGGGCGCTGTGCTTCCCGCTCAGCCCTGGGCGCTAGGCGTCGTCTTCCCTCGTCGCTCGCTACCCGCTCCTCAGTCGGGGCGCGCCGCCGTCGCCCCGCTGCCTCGCTCAGACGGCCTCGGCGCTGTCTCCGCCAGCCCTCGGGGCGTCAGGCGTCTCGTTCGCGAACCCCGCTCCTCAGTCCAGACGACGCCGCGCCCCTCCGGCTCGCTCGGGGTCTCGCCCCGCGGGCTCGTTTGCTAGCAAGTCGTGGCATGCTGCCTGCATGAGTCCAGCCGCACGGCGCGACCGGCAGACCGCGGAGGCAGCCAGGTCCGGCCCCGATCCCGTCACTCTCATCGTGGGCGACGAGGAGTTGCTCGTCGAGCGGGCGGTCAGCGCCGTGCTGGCCAGCGCGGCGGCCGGCCCGCAGGCGGCCGGCGGGTCTGGCGAGGCTGTCGTCCCGGCTGGCGCTGGCCAGGTCGGCGGCCTGGATGTTCATGACGTGGCCGCCGCTGGCCTGGCGCCGGGTGAGCTGCGGTCGGTGACGGCGCCCTCCCTGTTCGGCGGCGGCTGCCTGGTGGTGGTCCGGGGCACGCAGGACGCGGGCAAGGACCTGACCGCCGAGCTGGTGCGGCTGGCCGCCGCGCCGGATCCGGACGTGATTCTCGTGCTCACGCACTCCGGCGGCGCGCGGAACAAGGCGCTTCTGACCAGCCTGACCGACGCCGGGGCGAGGCGGGTCGAGTGCCCGGCCATCAAGCGGTTTGGCGAACGGCTCGACTTCCTCCGGGGGGAGTTCAGCCGGGCCGGGCGGAAGGCTGACGAAGGCGGTCTGCGGACGCTGCTGGACGCGGTCGGGACCGACCTGCGTGACCTCGCCGCCGCGTGCAGCCAGCTGGCGGCCGATACGACCGGCGTCATCGGGCAGGAGACCGTGCTGCGCTACTACCGGGGCCGGGCCGAGGCCACCGGCTTCTCGGTGGCGGACCGGGCGTGTGAGGGCAACCTGACCGCGGCCCTGGAGCAGCTGCGGTGGGCGCTGGCGACGGGCACCGCGCCGGTGCTGATCAGCAGCGCGCTCGCATCCGGGCTGCGGACCCTGGGGCTGGTCGGCTCCGTCGGCCGCGGGCTGAGCCCGAACGCGCTCGCAGCCGATCTCGGCATGCCGCCGTGGAAGATCGATAAGGCGCGCCAGCAGCTACGCGGCTGGACCGCGGCTGGCCTGGCCACCGCGCACGCGGCCGTGGCGGAGGCGGACGCCCAGGTGAAGGGCGAGGGGGCGAGCGCGGGTTACGCGCTGGAGCGGTGCGTCACGACGATCGTGGCCTGCCGGGGCGAGGCGCACTAGGCCCGGCCGCGAGCGCACCGGCCCGGTCAGGCCTGCTTGAGCTGCTCGGCGCGCTGGGCGAGAGCCGATTTGCGGTTGGCGGCCTGGTTCTTGTGAATGACGCCCTTGCTCGCGGCCTTGTCCAGCTTGACCGAGGCAGCGCGCATCGCGAGGCTCGCCGCGTCGACGTCGCCGGAGTCTGCGGCCTCGCGGAACTTGCGCACCGCGGTCTTCAGCTCGGACTTGACGGCCTTGTTGCGCTGGCGCGCCTTCTCGTTCTGCTTGTTGCGCTTGATCTGGGACTTGATGTTTGCCACGCGAATGCCTCGTTAGCGTTTGTCTAGGTGGTCTCGGTGCTGCCCGGCACGAGCCGAGTGGTCTGGAGTCGCGGCCCGCAGCGCGGGCGAACGCGGGCATGCAGGCAGTCGAGAGCTAAGGATAGCCGAGATCACCGGGGCTGCTCAAACCGAGCGCCGGTCCGGGCCGGTTGCGGCGGCCAAGCGCCGCTGTGGCCATCGCATCGGTACCGGCGTGCAACCATAGAGCCGAGAAGGATCTGCCGGGCCGCGCGGCCTGCTGACAGGCTGGGCCCGCCGGTGCCAGCGTGCGGCCGGGTGCGGGCCTGACCGGGCCGAGCCCCGGCGGCGAGCGCCCGACGCCTAGCCTGGTCTGGGCGAACGGCTGCTCCGCCCGCAGATCTCAGCAGCCCGGCCCAGCCGACTAGCCACCCTGGCGGATTTCCAGTGTCATCAACGCCCGAGCAGCCGACGCGCCAGCTGGCCACGCCCGAACCCTCCAGGACCCCGCAGGAAATTATCCGTAATTTCTGCATTATCGCCCATATCGACCACGGAAAGTCGACTCTCGCCGACCGGATGCTGCAGCTGACCGGGGTGGTCGACGCGCGGCAAATGCGCGCGCAGTACCTGGACCGGATGGATATCGAGCGGGAGCGCGGCATCACGATCAAGAGCCAGGCGGTGCGGCTGCCGTGGCGCGGCCCCGATGGCACCCATTATGTGCTCAACCTGATCGACACGCCTGGCCACGTGGACTTCACCTATGAGGTGTCCCGGTCCCTGGCCGCGTGCGAGGGCGCCGTTCTCCTGGTCGACGCGGCCCAGGGGATCGAGGCGCAGACACTGGCCAATCTGTACCTCGCCCTGGACGCCGACCTGCACCTGATCCCGGTGCTGAACAAGATCGACTTGCCGGCCGCGCAGCCGGAGAAATACGCGGCGGAGCTGGCCAACATCATCGGCTGCGACCCGGCCGACATTTTGCGGGTGTCGGCGAAGACCGGCGAGGGCGTCCCCGACCTGCTGAACGCGGTGGTCGAGCAGGTCCCGGCACCCGCCGGCGATCTCGAGGCTCCGGCCAGGGCGCTGATCTTTGACTCGGTGTACGACACCTACCGGGGCGTCGTGACCTACGTACGCATGATGGACGGCCGGCTGAGCCGGCGCGAGCGCACGCTGATGCTGCACACCAAGGCGGTGCACGAGACGCTGGAGATCGGGGTGATCTCGCCCGAGCCAGTGCCCTCGGACGGCTTGGCCGCCGGCGAGGTGGGCTACCTGATCACCGGGGTCAAGGATGTCCGGCAGGCCCGCGTCGGTGACACCCTGACCAGCGTCGCCAGGCCGGCCACCGAGGCGTTGCCCGGCTACGCCAACGCCAAGCCGATGGTCTTCTCCGGCCTGTATCCGCTCGACGGCGACGACTACCCGGAACTGCGCGACGCCCTCGACAAGCTGCGCCTGAACGACGCGGCCCTGGACTACGAGCCGGAGACCTCGACCGCGCTCGGCTTCGGCTTCCGCTGCGGCTTCCTCGGGCTGCTGCACATGGAGATCGTCCGCGAGCGGCTGGAGCGCGAATTCGGCCTGGAGCTGATCTCCACCGCCCCGAACGTCGTCTACCGGGTGGTGCTGGAGTCCGGCGTCGAGACCATCGTGACCAACCCCAGCGAGTTCCCCGAGGGGAAGGTCGGGCAGATCTTCGAGCCGGTGGTCCGGGCCACGGTCCTGGCGCCCAAGGACTACGTGGGCGCGATCATGGAACTCTGCCAGAGCCGGCGCGGGTCCTGCTCGGCATGGAATACCTGTCCGCCGACCGGGTCGAGATCCGCTACACGATGCCGCTGGGCGAGATCATCTTCGATTTCTTCGATCAGCTGAAGTCGCGCACCCGTGGCTACGCCTCACTCGACTACGAGCGGGCGGGCGAGCAGGATGCGGACCTGGTCAAGGTCGACATCCTGCTCCAGGGCGTGCCGGTCGACGCGTTCAGCCAGGTCGTGCACGCGGACAAGGCCCGCGAATACGGGCTGTCGATGACCGCCCGGCTCAAGGAGCTCATCCCGCGGCAGCAGTTCGAGGTGCCGATCCAGGCGGCGATCGGCGCGCGCATCATCGCCCGCGAGAACATCCGGGCCATTCGCAAGGACGTGCTCGCCAAGTGCTACGGCGGCGACATCACCCGTAAGCGCAAGCTGCTGGAGAAGCAGAAGGAAGGCAAGCGCCGGATGAAGGTCATCGGCCGGGTCGAGGTACCGCAGGAGGCATTTGTCGCGGCGCTGTCCACCGAGCAGACGCCCGACAAAAAGCGCTAACCCGCAGGCACCATCGACGACGACGTGACGTTATTAGCGATCGCGACGATCAGGATGATGACGAGCACGGTCAGCATCAGGCCGACGATGCCGAGCACCAAGCCGGTGATCGCCATTCCGCGGCCGTCCTCGCCAGAGCGGGAGATCTGGCCGAGCGACATGAAGCCGAGGATGACAGCCGGGATGCCGGCCAGCGGCCCGGCGATGATCTGGCCGATGCCGCAGCACAGAGCCGCGATCGCCAGCGAGTTCGTGCCGCGGCCCACCCGGCCGTATGGCGCCGCCTGACCGAACTGGGGCGGTCCGTAGCCGGCGGGCTGGCCGTACTGGGGCGCGCCCTGGCCGTACTGCGGGGCACCCTGGCCGTACTGCGGCGGGGCCTGCCCCGGCTGCGGCGGGCCGAATCCGGCTTCGCCTTGCGGCCCGCCGGAGAACGGGCCCTGGCCGAACTGTGGACTCTGCTCGCCGAATCCGCCTGAACTCATGACGTCCCCCAGGTCGCAATGGCCAGCCGTACTGGCTGGTCGGCCAAGTATTACCGATGCGGAACCCGGTGTAGTGATTAATGCGAAACGTGGCGCTCGGGCGGCGAAAGTGCCCGATGTGGTGGCCGGGACCGGCCCGAACCGGGCTTTGCGTTCGACTCGGGCGGAAACTGTCAGCTACCGTGCCAGCATGACCAGTCCATACGTCGTCTCGGTAAACCGCGGCCCGGTCCGGGGCATGCTGGTCGGCGGCAAGCCGGCCCGGTCCGGGATCGACAAGCAGCCCCAGACCGGCCGGGTCGCCCTCGGGTTCAGTGGCCTCGCTGGTGACGATTACGGCGACAAGGTGAATCACGGCGGCCGCGATCAGGCCGTGTACGCCTACGCCAGGGAGGATCTGGACTGGTGGGCGGCGCAGCTCGGCCGGGACCTGCGCGACGGGCTGTTCGGCGAGAACATCACCACGGCCGGGCTGGATGTCTCCGGCGCGCTCATCGGTGAGGTCTGGCAGCTCGGCACGGCCGTGATCCAGGTCACTGCGCCGCGAATCCCGTGCGTCACGTTCCAGTCCTGGCTCAGTGAGCCACACTGGGTCAAGCGGTTCGCGGCCGGCCGCCGGCCTGGCGCGTACCTGCGCGTGCTCACCGAGGGCGCGGTCGGCGCCGGCGACGTGATAGCCGTGCTGAGCCAGCCCGAGCAGGCCGTCACGGTCGCCGAGGCGATGCTGGCCTACTACGGCGACCGCGAGATCATGCACAGGCTGCTGACGGTGGAAGGGCGGGGCGACCGGTGGGACACGATCGGGGCTTCGGTCCTGAGCCGGGCCTGACCGCGGCCGCCTGGCGGGTGACCTGACCATGGCGGGCCAGCCGCCACCGGGCGAGCCGGTACCCGCCGACGGCGGGCTGCCCGCCGAGTCCGAACGCGACCTCGGCACTGCGCCGTTCGGCGTCTACGTCCACGTTCCCTTCTGCCGGACCCGGTGCGGGTACTGCGATTTCAACACCTACACCGCGGCGGAACTCGGCTCCGGCGCGTCCAGGGAGAGCTACGCCGGGCTCGCGATCGCGGAGATCCGGCTGGCCGGCCGGGTACTCGCGGGCCGGGCAGGCCCGGTGCAGACGGTGTTCTTCGGCGGCGGCACGCCGACCCTCCTGCCGCCCGCCGACCTGGCCGCCATCCTGCGCGCCATCGACGCTGAGCTGGGCCTGGCCGCCGGGGCCGAGATCACCACCGAGGCGAACCCGGAGTCGGTCGACGAGGCGGCGCTGGCACAGCTGCGGGCCAGCGGCTTCACCCGCGTCTCGCTCGGCATGCAGAGCGCGGTGCCGCACGTCCTCGACGTGCTCGACCGCGCGCACCAGCCAGGGCGGCCGGAGGCCTGCGTCGGCTGGGCCAGGGCGGCCGGGTTCGATCAGGTCAGCCTCGACCTCATCTACGGCACGCCGGGTGAGAGCGACGCCGACTGGGAGCTGTCCCTGCGCCGCGCCATCGAGGCCGGTCCGGACCACATCTCTGCGTATGCACTGATCGTCGAGGAGGGAACGCGGCTGGCCGCCAGGATCAGGCGGGGCGAGCTCGCGGTCCCCGACGATGATGTGCTGGCCGACCGGTACCTCAGCGCCGACGACATGCTCGGCGCGGCGGGCCTCCGCTGGTACGAGGTCTCGAACTGGGCGGCCAGCGAGTCGTCCTGGTGCCGGCACAACCTGCTGTACTGGACCGGCGGGAACTGGTGGGGCGTCGGTCCGGGCGCGCACAGTCACGTCGCGGGCACCCGGTGGTGGAACGTCCGGCACCCCGCCGCCTACGCGCAGCGGCTCGCGGCCGGCGCTAGCCCCGGCCAGGCGAGGGAGGTGCTGACCAGCGCCGAGCGCCGGGTCGAGGACATCATGCTGGCGACGAGGCTGATCTCGGGCTACCCGGCGTCGGCGCTGAGCCCGGCCGGCCGGTCGGCCGCGCGGCAGGCGGTGGCGGACGGCCTGGCCAGCCCGGATGCGCTGGCCGCGGGCCGGGTTGAGCTGACGACCACGGGACGACTGCTGGCCGACGCGGTGATCAGGGGCCTGACGAACTGACCGCCTGACCAGCGGATCAGCGCGATCTGTGCCTTGTGCTCGTTTCCGCCATAGACTTGGCACTCAGGTCACGGGAGTGCCAAGGGGAGGTGACGGCGTGCTCGACGACAGGAAACTGGCGGTCCTGCGCGCGATCGTGGAGGACTATGTCTCCACGAACGAGCCGGTCGGCTCGAAATCCCTCGTCGACCGGCACAATCTCGACGTCTCCCCGGCGACGATCCGCAACGACATGATGGTGCTGGAGGAGCAGGGCTACGTCGTCCAGCCGCACACCAGCGCCGGCCGGATCCCGACCGACCAGGGCTACCGGTTGTTCGTTGACCGGCTGTCGGGCGTCAAGCCGTTGTCGGCGGCCGAGCGGCGGGCGATCGAGACGTTCCTGGCCGGCGCGTACGACCTGGACGACGTCGTCATGCGCACCGTGCGGCTGCTGGCGCAGCTCACCCGGCAGGTCGCCGTCGTGCAGTATCCGTCGCTGACCAAGTCGTCCGTCCGGCACATCGAGCTCGTGCCGCTGGGCGACCGCCGGGTCCTGCTGGTGGTGATCACCGACACCGGCCGGGTCGAGCAGCGGACGATCGAGTTGCCCGCGGCGATCGGGGACGAGTCGCTCACGCACCTGCGGGCGGTGCTCAACGCGTGCCTGGACGGCCGTCGGCTGGCCGACGTCGCCGCGGTCGTCGCTGACCTGCCTAGCCGGGTCAGCGCACCCGACCGGCCGAACGCGGCCGCCGTGTTCTCCGTCATCGTCGAGACGCTGGTCGAGCACCACGAAGAGCGCGTCGTGGTCGGGGGTGCCGCAAATCTCACCGCGGTGGACTTCTCCAGGGGACTGCGCGAGGTCCTGGAGGCGTTGGAGGAACAGGTGGTTCTCATGCGCCTGCTCGGTGAGTCCGGGGACGGGACAGTGACCGTGCGCATCGGGGCCGAGAACGAGTTCCTGGGCCTGCGCAGCACGTCTACTGTGGCGACTAGCTATGGGTCCGGGGAGCAGGCGCTGGCCCGGCTGGGAGTGCTCGGGCCGACCCGGATGGACTACCCGACAGCGATGGGAGCAGTGCGCGCGGTGGCACGATATGTGGGCCAGATCCTGGCGGAGTCCTAGGGATGCCGGTGGCGAACGACTACTACAGCGTGCTCGGCGTGCGGCGCGACGCTGACGCGGACGAGATCAAGAAGGCCTACCGGCGGCTGGCGCGCGAACTGCATCCGGACGTCAACCCTGACCCCGCGCTGCAGGAGCGGTTCAAGGAAGTGACCCAGGCCTACGAGGTGCTGTCCGATCCGGACAAGCGCCAGATGTACGACCTCGGCGCCGACCCGTTCGCGCCGGGCGGCGCCCGCGCTGGGGCGGGCGGCTTCGGTGGTGCGGCCGGGTTCCCGTTCAGCGATCTCATGGATGCATTCTTCGGGGCCGGTGCCGCCCCGCGCGGCCCGAAGAGCCGGGCCCGGCGCGGCCGGAACGCGACGATCCGGGTGGATCTCGACCTGTCCGAGTGTGCGTTCGGTACGACCAGAGACCTTGTGGTGGACACCGCGGTGGTCTGCCCGACCTGCTCGGGTGAGGGCACCGCGCCGGGGACCCACCCCGTTACCTGCGACATCTGCAACGGCCGGGGCGAGGTGAACCAGGTCACCCGGTCGTTCATCGGCCAGATGATGACCTCGCGGCCGTGTCCCGGCTGCGGCGGCTTCGGCACCGTCATCCGCAAGCCGTGTCCCGAGTGCGACGCGGACGGCCGGGTCCGGACCAGGCGGACCATCAAGGTGCGGATCCCGGCCGGGGTCGAGGACGGCACGCACATCCAGCTGGCCGGGGAGGGCGAAACCGGCCCCGGCGGCGGGCCGCCCGGCGACCTGTTCCTGGAGATCGTGCAGCGGCCGCACGCGATCTTCGACCGGCAGGGTAACGACCTGCACTGCACCGTCACCATCCCGATGACCGCCGCCGCCCTGGGCGCGACCCTCCAGGTGGAGACGCTGGACGGACCGGCCGAGCTGGACATCAGACCGGGCACCCAGTCGGGCCAGGCCATCCCGCTCTATGGCCAGGGCACCGGCCGGCTCAACGGTTCGGGCCGGGGCGACCTGATCATTCACATCTCGGTTGAGACGCCCGCCAAGCTGGAGCCCGACCAGGAGGAGCTGATGCGGCAGCTCGCCAAGCTGCGCGGCGAGGAGTCGCCGCCGGGCAAGTTCGCGCCGGGCCAGCACGGCTTCTTCTCCCGGCTGCGCGACGCGTTCAACGGCCGTTGAGCTGCCTTCGGGCCGGGAGTCCAGGCTGAAGCCGCCGTTCTTCGTCACCGACCGAGCCGCGTTGGCGGGCCCCCGGATCGTCCTGGACGGCCAGGAAGGGCGGCACGCGACGACCGTGCGCCGGCTGGTGCCCGGCGAGCAGGCGTACCTGACTGACGGCGCCGGCCGGGTGGCCGAGTGCGTCGTGACGGCGGTCCGGCCCGGCGAGCTTGAGCTGTCCGTCGTGGCCGTCACGACCGAGCCGCCGCCGCAGCCGGCGGTGACCGTCGTGCAAGCGATCCCGAAGGGGGATCGCGGCGAGCTCGCGGTGGAACTGCTCACCGAGGTCGGCGCCGACACGGTGGTGCCCTGGGCGGCCGAGCGCTGCGTCGCGGTGTGGCGCGGCGACCGGGCGGTGAAGGCTCACGCCCGCTGGCAGTCGACCGCGGTGCAGGCGGCCAAGCAGTCGCGGCGGGCGTGGTTTCCGGTCGTGCCGCCGCAGGAAGACCTGGGCGGGATCGCCACCCGGGTACGCGCGGCGGCGCTGGCGGTGCTGCTGGACCCGCAGGCCAGCCGCGGACTGGCCGATCTGGACGTCCCGGTGGCCGGCGACATCGTGCTCATCGTGGGGCCGGAGGGCGGCATCACCGCGGCCGAGCAGGACGCGCTGACCGGGGCGGGCGCCGTCGGCGCCCGCCTTGGCCCGACGGTGCTGCGCGCGTCCTCGGCGGGAGTTGTGGCGGCGGGGCTGGTGCTCGCGCGCACGCGCCGGTGGCTAGCGCCTAGCGGCTAGCCGGGTTGTTATCCCGCCTAGACGCAGTGGCAGGCTCCGCGGAGCCTGCCACTGTCTGAGTGCTGCTCAGTACCTAGTTGAGCTTGGCCTGCTTGTCCGCGACCGGGCCGCTCAGCCGCAGCGATAGCTGGCCGATCGCGGCCGGACGCACCCTGACGGACGAGGACGACGGCCTCGGCGTCGAGGACGGGCACGGGGTCGGCGACGAGCTCGCGATCTGCGTGCGGGCCGCGGTGTGACCCGCCGCCAGCTTGGCGCTCTTGTGCGTCGTCGTCTTGCTGGCGTTGCCCTCCTGCGAGCCAGTGGTCCCCGGGCTCGGCCCGGCCGGGACCTGCGACCCGTCCGCCGGTCCGGTGCCCGACCCGCTCGGCGAGCTGCTGTCGGTGCTGGACGGCGTGGGCGTGGGCGTCGGCGTGACCGTCGGGGTGGGCGTGACCGTCGGCGTCGGCGTGCTTGTCGGCGACGACGTGGGCGTCGAGGTCGGCGACGGGGGCGAGCTCGTGATGGTACCGCCCGGCGTCGGCTTGGTCGACGTGCACGCCGATGAGTTGGTCGCGCCGACTGTCGGCCCGGGGCCGATCGCCTGGCTGACCCCCGGCCAGGTTTGCGGCTGGCCGCCCTGACCGCCCTTGCCGCCGGTGGCCGGCTGGCCTCCGCCGTTGTGCCCGGCCGGCTGAGACGACCCCGCAGGAACGAAGACCTGCGAGACGCCGACCGCCGTGTAGGCCACTACGGCGACGATGAATACGGCCGCGCTCATGGCCGCGAGTGGTCGCGCCCAGCCGAGCCACGCGCGTCCGGGCCGGGCCGGGCGGCCCTGCTCCGGCCAGAAGTGCCTGGCAACCGCGCGCGCCTCGAGCGCCATCCGGTCCCAGACCACCCAGAAGCCGTCAGGAACCCCCAGCGACAGCCTGGTCAGCGCGATGTCGACCCAGGCGATCGCCATCGGCATCGGCCGCCGGTGCCGGACGCGCTGCCTGATCTGGTCCAGGCCGTCGCCGCCGGGTTCAACCTGCTCGGCCGCGGCATGGAGCGCCCGGCGGAGCGCCGCCTCACCGGCAAAGATCTCGTTCACGCGTCACGCTCCAGCACGGTTCGGAGCGTCGCCATTGCTCTGGCGGTGTGACTCTTGACCGCACCCTTGCTTATCTGCATGGCGTCGGCGATCTGGGCTTCTGACATATCGGCGTAGAACCGTAGCACCAGGGCCTCGCGCTGCCGGCCCGGGAGGGTCCGGAGCGCGGCGATGACCGCGGAGCGTTCGAGGAGAGCGATGGCGCCGTGTTCGGCGCTGGGCATATCGGGCGGAGGCTTCGGCGCGTTCCGGTCAACGACGACGCGATGCCTGAGTACGGAGCGTGATCGATTGACCACTGACTGCCTCAAGTAGGACAAGGCCTTCTCGCTGTCCCGCAGGCGGCGCCAGCCACCGTGCATCGCGACAAACGAGTCCTGCACTACTTCCTCCGCGGTTCCTATGTCACGTACCAGGAGCGCAGCCAGCCGCACCAGCGATCGGTAATGCGTGGTGTACAGCTCTGTCACTGCCCGGTCGGCATCCAAGTCGGCCGGAATCGAACCCAGGGCGACATCCGCCACCAGGGTTTCGGTCACGTGAATAGGACGCTCAGCCACGTCCGAAGGTTCACTCGCCGTCATCACGGGTCATCGTGACTCGCCGCCGACAGACCAAATGTCCTCACCGTGCACTTCCCCCCACGCCACTTCATTCGCTCGCAGCGCGCCCGCGCTGACGCACCCTGGGCGACGGAAAGCCAACGTTCGGCGGCGCCGTTGCACCAGAGGGGTGGTGCACCGTGGGTTCGCAGTAGAGCAACCATATATGTCGGACGGCTGCCGGACTGGCCACACGTTAAGATCTTCCCCGTGCCTGACTGCCTTTTCTGCGGCATCGCCGCGGGCGAGATCCCGGCCACTGTGGTGTCGGCCAAACCGCGGACTCTCGCCTTCCGCGACATCAACCCGCAGGCCCCCGTGCACGTGCTGATAATCCCGCGGGAGCACCATCCCAACCTGGCCGCGCTCTCGGCCGCCGACAGCGGTTTGCTCGGTGATCTGGTCGAGCACGCGCGCGAGCTCGCCGAGAGCGAGGGGATCAGCGAGGGCGGCTACCGGGTGGTGTTCAACACCGGGCCGGACGCGGGTCAGAGTGTCGACCACGTGCACGCCCACCTGCTCGGGGGCCGGGCGCTGGGCTGGCCGCCGGGCTGAGCCGGCCTTCGGGCGGGGCTGGCCTTCGGGCCGGGCCCTGGCCGCGGGCCGATATCATGGGCTATGCGCGGGCAGGCGCAGGCCCGCGCCTCCCTGCGGCAGGAAAGAGTCATTGACAGACAATCCCGGTGAGCTGACCAAGGGCGCTAGGCCCGAGGGGACTGCTCAGGTCCGGATCATCATTCCGGACGACCATTCGATGGTCAGTTTGCTCGGCTCCGGTGATGGCCTCCTCAAGATCATCGAGAACGCCATCGACGCCGACTTCCACGTTCGTGGCAATGAGATAACGGTCAGCGGCCTGGCCGCCGAGACCGTACTGGCCTCCCGGCTGTTCGAGGAGCTGATCCAGCTCGTGGCCAGCGGCGCTGATCTCACCCCGGACGCGGTCGAGCACAGCATCTCGATGCTGCGCCGCAAGACGGGCGCGCGGCCTGCCGAGGTGCTGAATCTCGACATCTTGTCCAACCGCGGCCGCACGATCCGGCCGAAGACGCTCAATCAGAAGCGCTACGTCGATGCCATCGACACGCACACGATCGTGTTCTCCATCGGCCCGGCCGGCACCGGAAAGACATACCTGGCCATGGCCAAGGCGGTCAAAGCGCTGCAGGCCAAGGAGGTCAACCGGATCATCCTGACCCGGCCGGCCGTCGAGGCGGGGGAGCGGCTCGGCTTCCTGCCCGGCACCCTGTACGAGAAGATCGACCCGTACCTGCGGCCGCTCTACGATGCCCTGCACGACATGGTGGACCCTGACTCGATCCCTCGGCTGATGGCGGCGGGCACGATAGAAATAGCCCCTTTGGCATATATGCGGGGAAGAACCCTCAATGACTCGTTCATCATCCTGGACGAGGCACAGAACACCTCGCCCGAGCAGATGAAGATGTTCCTCACCCGGCTCGGCTTCGGCTCCAGGATCGTCGTCACCGGCGACGTCACCCAGGTCGACCTGCCGGCCGGTACGGCCAGCGGGCTGCGGCTGGTGCAGGACATCCTGGACGGCGTCGGGGACGTGTACTTCTCCCGGCTGACTAGCCACGATGTTGTGCGCCACAAGCTGGTGGCTGACATCGTTGATGCCTATGAGCGGTATGACGCCAGGCAGGCAGCGGCGGAGCCGGGCCGGCTGCAGGCGGGGCGGCAGCGGCGGGACGGCCCGCGGACGCGCTGAGGCAGCGGATGACACGGGACGGGCGGGGGCCGGATGAGCATTGAGATAGCCAACGAGTCGGGCGTCGACGTCGACGAGGCCCTGCTGGCGGCCCTGGCCAGGCACGTCCTGGACGGGATGCGGGTGCATCCGCTGGCCGAGCTGTCCGTGCTGCTCGTGGACGAGCCCGCCATGACCGAGTTGCACGTGCGATGGATGGGCGAAGAGGGTCCCACCGACGTGCTCGCGTTCCCCATGGATGAGTTGCGGCTGCCGCAGCCGGGCACACACGGGGACCACTCACCGCCCGATCCGGACGCGACCGAGACGCTGCTCGGCGACGTGGTCATCTGTCCGCAGGTGGCCGCCGGGCAGGCGGCGGAGGCGGAGCACGACGTCCAGGACGAGATCGACCTGCTCTGCACGCACGGCATCTTGCACCTGCTCGGTTACGACCACGCGGAGCCGGAGGAGCACGCCGAGATGTTCGGGCTGCAAGACCGGCTGCTCGCCTCCTGGCGGTCCGAGCGGGGTCAGGACCTGCTGGGCGAGAATCCAGAAGAGGCCAGGTAACGCCGATGGGCTGGTTGCTGGTCGCTGCCGCGGCGCTGATGCTGGTGGCTGGCTGGTGCACGAGTGCCGAGGCGGCCCTGCTCCGGGTGTCGCGGGCGGGCGCGAAGGAGCTCGGCCGGTCGGCAGGCGAATCGGCCGAGCCGCTGCAGACTGTGCTGGCGGAGGTGCCGCGTTACCTGTCGGTCGTGCTGCTGGTCCGGGTCGCGGCGGAGATCTCCTCGGCGGTGCTGGTCACGGCCGTGCTGGTGCACTGGTGGGGAATCGGCTGGCGGGCATTCCTGGTCACCGCCGTCGTCATGACCGTGGCCAGCTACATCCTGGCGGGCACGGTGCCGCGCGGCATCGCCAGGCACAACCCGGTCAAGGTTGCCAGCGCCGCCGCCGCCGTGCTCCGGCCCCTGGTCCGGCTGCTCGGCCCGGTGCCCCGGCTGCTGGCGGCGGCCGGCACGGCGCTGTCGCCGGCCCAGGCCCGCCGCGACGGGCAATCCGGTACCGAGGAGGACCTGCGCGGCCTGGTCGACCTGCTGGAGCAGCGGCAGATCATCGAACCCGGCGAGCGGGAGATGATCCACTCCGTCTTCGAGCTCGGGGACACGATCGTCCGCGAGGTGATGGTGCCGCGGACGGACATGGTGTTCATCGAGCGGGCCAAGACGCTGCGGCAGGTGCTATCGCTGGCGCTGCGCAGCGGATTCTCCCGGATCCCGGTCGTGGGGGAGAACCTGGACGACATCATCGGCATCGCCTACCTGAAGGACGTCGTGACCCGGGTGTACGAGCACCCGGAGGGGGAGTCGGCCGAGACGGTCGAGTCGCTCATGCGGCCGGCCACGTTCGCGCCGGACTCCAAGCCGGTGGATGACCTGCTCCGGGAGATGCAGGCCCGGCATGTGCACATGGCGATCGTGATCGACGAGTACGGCGGCACGGCCGGGCTGGTCACGATCGAGGACATCCTGGAGGAGATCGTCGGCGAGATCGCGGACGAGTACGACCGGGAACGACCGCCGGTGGAGTGGCTGGAGGACGGGTCGGCGCGGGTCAGCGCGCGGCTGCCGGTGGCCGAGCTGGAGGAGCTGTTCGGGGCGGCCATCGAGGCCGAGGACGTGGAGACCGTCGGCGGGCTGCTGGCGCATCAGCTAGGCCGGGTGCCGATCGCCGGGTCGGTGGCGACCGTGGCCGGCTCTCCGGCTGACCGCGGAGAGCCTGGCGGGGCGGCGCAACCGGATCGGCACGGTGACTGTGCAGCGGCTGACGCGGGCGGCTGGGCCCGGCGAGGGCGCTGGGGAGGGTCGGCCGAACGGTAATGGCCAGGTGCCCGCCGCCGGCCAAGCCGACGGGGCGTAAGGATTCGCTCGCGCTCAGTATCAAGACAACTTGCCCGCAGCTCTTACATACGCATGTGCTTGGCCCCCGCCGCTGGCCGTGCTCATCGGCCAGTCAGCACCGAGGGGAGTATTTTGTGACCCGGACACCTGAGCTGCAGGAGTCGCGCGGGCAGCAGCTCGCACGGTTGCTCCGAGCGTTCGCCGCCGATCCGGTGGCGGTGGGCCGGTCGCTGCCCGGCGAGTTCCGGCAGCGGCACGGGAGCGTGAAATACGGTGCGACCCAGCTAGACGACCGCTGGTTCGAGCACCTGCACGGCATGCTCGGCGCGGCGTGGCCGTGCCCGGAGCCGGACCGGCTCGACGCACTCATGGCCGAGATCTCGGGGCTGCTGTCCGACCACGGGCTCGGCTCCGGCCGCCGCACCTACGGGTGGTACAGCGACGCCGAGGTCTTCCTCTGCCGCGCGATGTGGTGCGCTGCCGTGCACACAAGACCCGAGATCGTGGTCGAGACCGGGGTCGCGCACGGAGTTTCCAGCCGGGTGGTGCTCGAAGCGCTCCGGCGGAACGACCACGGCCACCTCTGGAGTATCGACCTGCCGCACCCCCTTGATCAGCAACTGCACGGCGACACGGCCGTGGCCGTGCCCGCCGATCGCCGGGACCGCTGGTCCTATCTGGAGGGCACGAGCAGGCTCCGGCTGCCGGCCCTGGTCGCCGACGTCGGGCGGGTGGATCTGTTCATTCACGACAGCCTGCACACGGCCAGAAACACCTTGTTCGAGCTGGAACAAGTCGCCCCGGTGCTAGCTCCGGGCGGGGTCATGCTGGTCGACGACATTAAGTCGCACACCGGCTTCGCCACATTCGCGCGGCGGCACCCCGAGTACCACACGATCGTCTGCGAGTCACTCGACGTAATCGGGATGTTCGGTATCGCGGTCAAGGCCGGAAGCCGCCGCGCCGACTGACCGCCCCGCAGGTCAGCCATCTCTTGAGTAATGCCTGCGTAAAACCTGAGCGCCGGTGTATCACCACTTGATGCGCTGATCTCTCTTACTCACTGTTATGCGCCTATATCCCCGGGCGGAGCGGAGGAATTGACGACGTGGGACTCGCGGAGCTCCGCCGAACGGCTGCCGCCCCCGGGGCGGCCGTGGGCACCGGACCGGCTAGTGCGGCCGCCGACGGTCCCAGCGGCGAATACGATGCGCTGATCCTCGATGCGGCCACGAAACAGGGTCTCGCCTGCGTGCGCAGCCTCGGCCGGGCCGGCCTGCGCGTGGTGGCGGCCGAATGCTTCGCGGAGTGCGCACCGACGTCGCCGGTAGTCGGCTTCCGGTCCCGCCACTCTCGGTACAACCTGGTGCTGCCGAGCTACGCCACCGACCCCGATGAGTTCGGGGCGCAGGTCGTCGAGTTCGTTCGCGCGCACCGGACCAAGGTCGTCCTGCCCACCATGGACGGCTCGATCTCGGCGCTGATGCCGAGGCGAGCCGAGCTCGCGGAGCTCGGCTGCATGCTGGCGCTTCCGTCCGACGCCTCCCTTGCCATCGCCAACGACAAGGCCAAGACGCTGGCGCTCGCCGAGCGGCTGGGCATCGCCTATCCGCGATCGGAACGGATTGACCGGCTCGACGAGGCCCCGGTGGCGCTCAAGTCCTTCAGCTTTCCGGTCGTGCTCAAGCCGACTATTTCCTGGGTGCCTGGGGCCCCGGAACGCATCGCGCCGGTGGACGCCATCAGCGAGGCCGAGGCGATGACCGATATCGAGCGCTACCTCGGTACCGGAGCCAGCGTCCTGGTCCAGGAGTGGGCGAGCGGACAGCGAGAAGGCGTGACGCTCTTCGTGGTCGGCGGCGAGGTCGTGAGCTACTGCGGGCACGTGGCGATCCGGACCAGCCCGCCGCTGGGCGGCGCGTCCGTCATGCGCAAGAGCGTGCTGCCGCCGTCCGACATCTACGCCTCGGCGGTGCGGCTGGTGCAGGAGATCGGCCTCACCGGGGTGTGTGAAGTCGAGTTCCGCCGGGACGCGGCCGGGCGTCCGTTGCTGATGGAAGTCAACGCCCGGCTGGGGGGGACGATCGAGAACGCCCTGCGCTCGGGTGTCGACGTCCCCTGGATGATCTGGCAGTGGGCGTCCGGGCAGCCGGTGACCCCCGTGACCAGCTACCAGACCGGAGTGCGCACGCGCTGGCTGCGCGGCGACATGCGCTGGCTGCTGGAGAACTACGGCCGGGGCGGACGGCCCGACAGCGTCTCGCCCGCGCGTTCGCTGTGGATATTCGGCACCGAGTTCCTCAAGACCGTCCACTACGACTTTCTGGATCGCGGCGACCTCAGCCCGGCGTTCGCCGAGTTGCGCAATACCGCGATCGCAGTGCGCAGAAGAACCACGTCGCAATCAACTTCGCCTCGGCGCGGGTAAGGGAGGGACAGTTGTCCTCTGACCGGATTCTCATCATTGGCGCCGGACCGTATGGGCTGTCCCTGTCCGCCCATCTGCGCGGTCTGCGCGTCGACCACCGCATCGTCGGCCGTCCGGTCGACCACTGGCGGACGTACATGCCGAAGGGCATGAACCTCAAGTCTGAGCCGTACGGCTCCTACTTCTCGGCGCCGTCACCCGGCCATGAGCTGGCTGCCTACTGCCGGGCGCACGGGTTGGAGTACGTCGACCGGCTCGGTCCGCTGCCGCTGGAGCGCTTCCTCGGCTACGCCGACTGGTTCACCAGCGAGCTTGTTCCCGACGTCGACGACGTCACGGTGACGGAGATCGCCGCCGACGGCGACGGATTCCGGGTCAGCTTCGCGGACGGCGACCCGGTCACCGCGCAGCAGGTCGTTGTTGCGATGGGCATCCGTCCCTTCGCGCACATCCCGGCCGAGCTGCAGGGGTTCCCGATCGACCTGGTGTCGCACACCTCCGATCACCACGATCTTGAAGACTTCCGCGGCCGCCGGGTCGCTGTCATCGGCCGCGGCCAGTCGGCGATGGAGACCGCGGCGCTGCTGCACGAGGCGGGCGCGGAGACGCAGCTGATCGCCCGCGGGCACGGGATTCACTTCCTCGATCCGAATCCGGAGCACATCAGGGCGCTCGGGCACGTCAAGCGGCCGACCACGAAGCTGTGCGAGGGCTGGCACTGCGTGTTCTGGAACACGCCGTTCGCGTTCCGGCGGCTATCCGAAAGCTACCGGCTCACCAAGGCGCGCACCGTGCTCGGGCCGAGTGGATCCTGGTGGCTCAGGGACCGGATCGAAGGCGTCGTCGACGTCCTGACCGAGCATCGGGTCAAGGGCGCCGTGGCGGCCGAGAGCGGCCTGCAGTTGCTGCTCGACGGGCCGAAGCAGTCCACGGTCGAGGTTGATCACGTGATCGCCGGCACCGGCTTCAAGATCGACGTGGCCGGGCTGCCCGAGCTCGGCGCGAACGTCGTATCCCGGCTGCGCACCGCGGGCGGCTACCCGGTGCTGACCCGCAACTGCGAGTCCAGCGTGCCCGGTCTCTACTTCCTGGGCGCGCCCGCGGCCGGCAGCCTGGGGCCGTCCATGCGGTTCATCGCCGGCACCCACAACGTGGCCCCTGGGGTGGCGAAGTCGGTGGCCCGCCGCGCGCGCCGCGCTACATCGGCCTAAACCGGTCCGAAGGCGCGAGCGACACGGTCAGATCCGTGCAAAGCAGATATCTGAAAACGACTCGCCCAGGTAGTATCACCGTCCGGGGCCTAGCAGTCGTATAGATATGCCAGCACGCGCGCTGGAGCCGCGGAAGCCCGCGTCGGGGGACCTGACTAGAGCCGTGTGTCGGCAGTAACCGAGCCCGGACCACGAGAAGGCGACGATGGACTTCAAGCGCTTCTGGCAAGCCGCGCGGCAGCACAAGCTGATCGTCGCCCTTATCACCCTGCTCGGGCTCGGGCTCGGCGTCGGCTACACGTTCCTGTCGCCGCCGCTGCTCAGCAGCCAGGCGCTGGTCGAGGTGCAGTTCCCCGCCACCCGTGCCCAGGCGCCGAACGCCATTCAGACCCAGGTGCTGATCGCGGAGTCGTACCCCGGTCCTCGCGCACGCCGGGAATGCCCTCCGCCCGCCGGTGCCCGAGGCCACGATGCAGCAGCGGATCTCGGTCGGCGCCCCCACGTCTCAGGTCCTCGCGATCACCGCGAGCGCGACCACGGCGGGCCGGGCCGAGCAGATGGCGAACGCCGTCGCCAACGCCGTACCTGTCGTGCGTCAACGAAGCACCCGACCACGGCCCCGGCGACCGCGGAGGTCATCGATAAGGCGAATACCAGCAAGGGTTCGGTGCTCAAGGCCCGCATTCTCTATGGCGTCATCGGCTTCATCCTGGGTTTCCTCATCGGCATCGCCATCGCGCTGATCGTGAGCAAGTCCGACCGGAAGCTGCGGCGGCGGGACGAGATCGCCGACGCGATCGGCATCCCGGTGCTGGCCTCGATCCCGGTCCTGCGCCCGTCTGACGCGGCCGGCTGGACCCGGCTGCTGGATACGTACGAGCCCGCCGTGGTGGACGCCTGGAGCCTGCGCAAGGCCCTGCGGCAGCTCGGCCTCACCGACTTCAGCGGCGCCGGTCAGGCCGGCACGTCCCTCACGGTGATCTCGGTGGCGGGTGACCGGGCCGGCCTGGCGCTCGGCCCGCAGATCGCCGTCTTCGTCGCGTCGATGGGTATTCAGACCTCGCTTGTGCTCGGCCCGCAGCAGGATCCGAACGCGACCGCGACGCTGGCCGCGGCGTGCGGCGGTACGGCCGCCACCCCGTCGGGCCGGCCGGTCAACATGCGCCTCGGCACCGGCGTCGACCGGCAGTCGGGCGCGGCCCTCACCGTCGTCGTGGCGACGGTCGACGGCAAGGCGCCCGACCTGACCGGCACGATGCGGACCACCGCGAGCGTGCTCGGGGTGTCCGCGGGCGGCACCACGGCCGAGCAACTGGCCAGGGTGGCGGTCAACGCGGCCAGGGACGGCCGCGAGATCACCGGCATCCTGGTCGCCGACCCCGATCCGACCGACCCCACCACCGGCAGCGTGCCCCAGGCCGAGCGCCCGACGCACCGCCGGATGCCCACCCGGCTGCCAGACACCACGGAGCGGAGGTGACGGCGCCGGACACCGGCCCCATCGGGCCGTCGGTCTGGGCGAGTCACGATCTGGACCGGTCCCGGACCGTGAACCCGGCGGCTGGCCTGGTGAGCCTGTCGTTCATCGGGGCGGCGCTGCGTCGGCGGGCCCGGGTGTGGGTCGGCGCGACCATCGTCGGCGTGCTCCTCGGCGCCGCCCTGTTCGTGCTCGCGCCGCCGCCGTACCAGGCCTCGACCTCGCTAATTCTGAAGCCGGGGACCGACAATCCGGCCGATGCCATGCAGACCGACGTCGCGCTGGTGCTGACCAGGGCGGTGGCCGGCGCGGTAGTGAACCAGCTGAAGCTCGCCGAGAGCGTGAGCAAGTTCCTGGGCACCTACACGGTCGCGGCTACTACCGACGAGGTCATGACGATCACGGTCAGCGCGAAGACCAGCGCCGAGGCCGTGCGCCGGGCTAACGCATTGGCCACGGCGTTTCTGAATCTCCGGGCTAATCGGCTGAAGCGCGAGCAAGGCCTGGTCGTCAAGTCACTCGAGCAGGCGGTCACGGCGGCGAAGCATCAGTTCACGCTTGACGCCAATGCGCTCAACAAGGCGGAGACGCAGCCCGTGTCCGCCAAACAGAAGCAGGCGGTCAGCTTCGCCGCAGAACACACTGGCCTCGGATACGAAGACGCTGGTGGGGCTGCAGAACAGCGTCACCGACTATCCGACGACAATCCAGCAGGAGATCGAGGGCAGCCGGGTCGCGACCGGCCACGGCATTGGCCCGCTCGGCGGCTGCGGTTGCCGTTGCAGTACGTGTTCGGCGGCCTGCTGCTCGGGCTGGTCCTGGGTATGGGCGGCGTGATCGTCGGGGCGCTCGCCTCGGACCGACTGCGCCGCCGGGACGACATCGCCCGCGCGCTCGGCGCGCCGGTCCAGCTGAGCGTCGGCCGGATCCGGATCGGCGGACTGCGCGGCCCGCACGGTCTGGCCGCGGCCAACGGACCCGGAGCTGCAGCGGATCGTGGGCCATCTGCGGAACGTAATGCCGAACGCGGCGGCCCGGCCGCCCGCGCTCGCGGTGATCCCCGCCGACAATCCGCGGGTGGCCGCGGTCGCGGCGGTGTCGCTGGCGCTATCGCTCGCCAAGGAGCGCAAGGCGGTCCTGTTCGCCGACCTGTCGGGCGGCACGCACGCCGCCAAGCTACTGGGCGTCGCCGGCGAGGGAGTCCGGGCCGTCAGCGTGGACGGCGAGCAGCTGGTGGTCGCGTTCCCGGAAGGGATCTGCCCGACTGGCCCGCTGCGCCCGGTCCGGGCGGGCTTCCGCCGGCCGCTGGACGGCTCAGGACTGTCCGGTAAGGGGCTGGCCAGCGCCTTCCGGGCCGCAGACGTCGTCGTGACGCTGGCGAGTCTGGACCCGGCCCTCGGCGGCGACCACATCGGCACGTGGGCCAGCGCGGCCGTCGTCCTGGTGACGGCCGGCGAGTGCACCGCGACTGGCCTCGGCGCGACGGCCGAGATGATCCGGCTGGCGGGCGTGTCGCTGTCCGCTGTCCTGCTCGGGGCGGACAAGAACGACGACAGCGTCGGCGCCAATCCCGCCACCCGGTACCAGCAGGTCACCTACCGGCAGCCGCCGAGCAAGGGCGTCGGAGTGCCGGGATGACGATGGCGCCCGCCCCGCCGGTCAGTCTCGATCCGGCCCGCAACCCGACCCGCGGGCCTACCCGGCGGCCGCTCGACTCCGTGCTGGCTCTCGATCCGGACGAGGCGGCCGACCGGAAGATCCGCCGCCGGGTCCAGCTCACCTGGGCGTTGCTCGCCCTCAACACGCTGACGTTCTATCCGCGGACCTGGAGCGGGGCACCGCTCATCATCCCCATCCCGTCCAGCGTCGGCAAGATGGTGACGCAGGGCGCGCTGCCGCTGGCCCTGCTGGCCGCACTGTCCATCAACCGCCGGATCGCGTTCCGGCCGAACGTCTTCCTGTGCCTCGTCAGCCTGCTGGCCGTGGAAGCGCTGATGAACACCACCCAGGTGGAGCACTTCGGGTCGATCTACCGGGCCTTCCGGCTGATCGCGTTCGTCGTCACGCTCTGGCTGCTGACGCCATGGTGGGGCCGGCGCGACATGCTCCTGGTCCGCTGCCATCTGCGGGTGGCCTACGCCGTGCTCGGGCTGATGCTGCTCGGTCTGGCCTTGTCGCCGGGCCGGGCCATGGCGCAGGGCCGGCTGGCGGGCGTCATCTGGCCGACGCCGCCGACCCAGGTGGCGGAGTTCGCGGCCGTGACGACCGGCATGCTGCTGGTGCTCTGGCTCGGCGGTCAGATCTCCGGCCGGTTCGCGCTGCCCGTCTGTGCCGTGTCGGTCGTCGCGCTCCTGCTGACCCACACCAGGACAGCGCTGGTGGCGATGGTCGGCGCCATCCTGGTGGCCGGACTGAGCATGTTCGCCGGGCGGGCGCGGGTCAGGCGGATCTTCACGATCAGCAGCGTGGTAGCGTCGGTCGCCGCGGTCACCTTGTCGGGCTTCCTGACCAACTGGCTGGCGCGAGGCGAGAGCACCAAAGAACTCACCAACCTGACCGGCCGCACCACGGTATGGGCGGGCGTGGAGAACATGCCGCGGACCAGGTTCCAGGATCTGTTCGGCTTCGGCTTGTCGAACAAGTCCTTCCAGGGCCTTCCGATCGACAGCAACTGGCTGGCCTCGTACCTTGACCAGGGCCTGTTCGGTATCGCCGTGTCGGCCGCGATGCTGGTGTTCTTGCTGATGACTGCGTTCTTCCAGCCGCGCAGCGTGCAGCGGGCGCTGGGCATGTTCCTGACCACCTACTGCCTGGCCGCGTCCTTCACCGAGACGGGCTTCAGCGACGCGTCGACGTACATGCTGTACGTCGCGCTGGCGGCCTCGTTGCTGGTCTCGACCAGGGCGGACACCCGGTCGGCATGAGGGTCATGCAGGTCCACAACCGCTATCGGTCGGCGGCGCCGAGCGGGGAAAACCGGGTCGTCGACATCGAGGGCGCGGCGCTCGCCGAGCTGGGCCACGACGTGGTCAGGTTCGAGCGCTTCAGCGACGACATCGAGACCTGGTCCGGACGGCAGAAGGCGACGATGCCGGCGAAGGTGGTGTGGAATCCGGAGAGCCGCCGTGAGCTCGGCGTCCGGCTGCGCCAGTGGCGGCCGGACGTGGTGCACGTGCACAACACGTTTCCGCTGCTCAGCGCCGTCGGTCTTGTACGCCTGCCGGGACGCCGGCGTGCCGGTCGTGGCCACCCTGCACAACTACAAGCTGGCGTGCGCGAGCGGCGACTTCTTCCGGCAGGGCGCGGTTTGTCACGAATGCGCGAACGGGTCACCCATGCCCGGCGTGCGGCACGGCTGTTACCGTGACTCGCGCCTCGCGACCGCGCCGCTCGCGGTCAGCACGGCCGTGCACCGCAAGGCCTGGCGGTCGCTCGTGTCGGCGTACATCCTGATCAGTAAGTCCCAGGCTGGCCTGCTCACCGGGCTGCAACTCCCGGCCGACCGCGTGTTCGTCCGGGACAATCTCATCCCGCGGCGGGCCGCGTCCGCCGCCGGGACGGAGCCGATGGTCGCCTACGCCGGCCGTCTGGACGACGCCAAGGGCGCGCGGCTGCTGATGGCCGGGTGGGACCAGTACCTGCGCCTGGCGGGCAGCTCGGGACCGGCGGTGCGGCTGGCGATCGCGGGCTCGGGGCCGCTCTCGGACCAGGTGGCGGCGTGGGCCGCGGACCGGCCGTCGGTTCAGCTGCTCGGTCAGCTCGAGACCGCCGCGTGCACGAGCCTCATCGCCAGGTCCCGCGCGGTCATCGTCCCGTCGGCGTGGGAAGAGACGTTCGGACTCGTGGTGGTCGAGGCCATGGCGCTCGGGGTGCCGCCGATCGCCGCCGGGCACGGATCGCTGCCTGAACTCGTCACACAAGGCGTGGACGGCGTGCTGTTCCGGCCGGGCGACCCGGCCGCGCTGGCGACTGCCATCGCCGCGGCCGCCGCGGATCCGGACCGATACAAGGCGCTCGGCGAGCAGGCCCGCAAGACGTACGAGCGGCGCTTCAACCCCGAGCGCAACCTGCGCGAACTCGTCGGAATCTACGAGTACGCCGTCGCCAACCCAGCTACGAAATGAGCGAGTGCTGAGTCGGCCGTACGCACACGAACGCCGGAGAGCATGGGCTGGCCGAGGCTGGCGCCGCGCGGCCTGGCTGTTAACGGGCGTGGCCGTAATCGCCGCAGGAGTAGTCGGCGTCAAGGCGCTGGCGTCGGGTCAGCCCGGCTCTCGGCAACCGGCAGCAGCGACTGGACCGGCCGCTGCGGCGGGGCCGATTGCGCCGTCAGCGCCGGCGCAGGCCGGTGCACGTGTGCGGCAACAGCTCGGTGCTGGGCCACGGCCCGAGCCGGCCTCCGGCCGGGGCCGTCAGCGTGCCGGCGGGCGTCAACGCGGCGATCAACTTCGGCCGGCCGCACACGACCTACTGGTTCGCGCCCGGTGTCCATACGCTGGGCGGCGCCGCTTACGCGCAGATCAACCCTGGCCCCGGCGCTACGTTCGTCGGCGCGCCCGGCGCCGTCCTGGACGGGAAGCACAAGAACTACTACGCCTTCGCGGACCACGCGAGCGACGTGCGGATCAGCTACCTGACGATCGAGAACTTCGGCACCGACGGGGGCAACAACAACGAGGGCGTCGTCAACCATGATTCCGGGACTGGCTGGCAGATCGACCACTCCACCATCGAGGGCAACGCCGGTGCGGGCGTGATGCTCGGCAGCGACAACTCGCTGACCTTCGACTGCCTGCGCAGCAACCAGCAGTACGGGTTCAACGCCTACTCGGTCAGCGGGCCGAAGAACCTGCTGCTCGCGGACGACGAGATCGCTGGCAATGACACGTACAACTGGGAGAAACGCGTCCCCGGCTGCGGGTGCACTGGCGGCGGCAAATTCTGGAATGTCACCGGCGCGACCGTCAAGGACAACTGGGTCCACGACAACCACTCCGTCGGCCTGTGGGCAGACACCAACAACCGCGGCTTCGACTTCGAGCGCAACGTCTTCCAGGCCAACTACGACGTGGGCCTGGTGTACGAGATCAGCTACAACGCGCTCATCAAGGACAACGTGTTCGTGCGCAACGGCTTCGGGCAGGGCCCGCACGACGACGGCTTCCCGACCGGGGCGATCTACATCTCCGAATCCGGGTCGGATCCGCGGCTGCCCACGAGTTACAACAAGACGTTCGCCATCACCGGGAACCTCTTCAGCGACAACTGGAGCGGCGTCATCCTGTGGGAGAACTCGAATCGGTTCTGCGGATCGCCGGACAACACCAGCACGACGGACTGCACGCATGGCCGACCCGAGGGTGGCCAACCTCAAGACGTGCACCCGGTCGGACCTCCAGCGAGGCCAGACCAGGCCGGACGCCTGATTACTACGATCTCTGCCGGTGGAAGACGCAGAATGTCGAGGTCTCCCACAACACGTTCGACTTCAGTCCGGCCAGCATCGGCCCCGACTGCACGGCCGCGAATGGGTGCGGCTTCGTCGGCATCTTCTCCGAGTGGGGCAGTGATCCGACCTGGAGCCCGTTCCAGGGCCAGGCGGTGGAAAACAGCATCACTTTCCGCCAGGGCAATCACTTCGCGGACAACGTCTACGTCGGTCCCTGGAGATTCCTGGTCCACCAGCTCGGCACGATCGTGACCTGGAATACCTGGCGGGCCCAGCCGTACCGGCAGGACGCGGGGAGCACGCTGCATCCGTAGCCGCAGCTGACTCGGCGCAGGCCCATGGACAGTGCGCGGTCAGCTAATTCCGGTCGGCCTGCACGACCGCGCTCAGGAAGGCGTCGACGGGCGCCACCCGCCCGTTCTCCTGGTAGTCGCCGCCGGCATCCGGTCCGGCTGGGGCCCAGACGCCGCTGCTGTCGTCGGACTTGTCGGCCCCCAGCAAGACGGCCGACAGGATCGGCAACCCGGCGAGCCGGATCATCTCCGCGGTCGCGTGCAGCTTGCTGGCCGAGCTACTGCCGACCGTGACCAGCACGACACTTCCCGTTCCCCAGGTGCGCAGGTACTCCGCGCTCAGCGTCGGATCAGCGGCCGCGAGGGTAAGCAGGATGTCCGCGTTGCTGTAGGCGGCGGCAACGTCGACCTGCGGGCCGGCCTGGGCGGCGGCCTCCTGGGCGCCCGGCTTGGCGAGCGGGCCGACCGGGCCGAGACCCTCCGGCACGATCACGGTCAGCTTCAGCCCGCCGAGGTCGACCGCGTGCGTGCCGGGCTCCCTGACCCCCAGCAAGCGCGCGGCCGGGCGCCCCGTCGAGCAGGTCGGCGAGCACGACCTTCTGGTCGCGCTGAGCGCGGGCAAAAGCCACCGCGGCTACCGCGAGCGCGCCGGTCTGGGGTGCGTCGAGCGGAATCACGACCAGCGCCGGCGCCCGGCGCGCCGAGCGTCCGGGGATCAGCCGGTCCATGTAGGTGACCACTCGCTGCAGGTGCCGGTCGCGGATCGCGGCCAGGTCACGCTGCCGTGACCGGCGACGAGCTCGGACCCGGCCCACGCTGAGCTCCACCGGTGCCGAGAGCGCCCGGGCGATGTCGTCGCGCCGCCGCAGCTTGTCGGAGACGAGCGCCCCGATGATCACGATGACGATCCCGATCAGCAGCCCGGCGGCCAGCCCGCCCACGGCATAAGCGGCCGACGACTTCACCTTCGAGGGCGGCAGGAGCGTGGCCCTGTCCAGGACCTCGCTGCCAAACTCGACCTGGTCGTTCCCCAGCTGGTTGTTCAGCACATAGTCCTGCAGCGCCGACTGCAATCCGCTGAGGGTTTGCTTGTCCTGGGTCAGTTGCCCGGTGAGCTGATGCAGCAACGTTTGCTGGCTGCTGCCGGGCCGGGCCGCCTGAGCCTTGGTAATCGCGGCGTCGTCAGCGCCAAGCTTGCGATAGTACCCGGCGATCTCCTGGGTGAGCTGCGCGCTAACCCCTCGCTGCTGGCCCTGCAGTTGACTGGACTGGAACTGCAGGTATACCTGTGCCAGCGTGGTCGCGCGCCTGACTGCTTCCGATGACGTCGGCGCACTGACCGTGATCACGATGATCCGGTCCGTTGTACTGGTGGCGGTGTAGCTAGCCGCGAACTTGTTGACGTTCTCGGTCAAGCCCAATTCGCGCTCGGCCTGGCGCGCGACGGTCTGGCTCTGCACCAGCGCGACCTCGGTGGCGATCGCGTCCATAGGGTTCGAGGCGGTTGGGTAGGTGAGCTGGACCGACGTGGTGGCCTTAGCGGGCGGCGGCTTGACGTAGTGCAGGCCCAGGCCGAGGGCCAGGCCGACCACAGCGAGGATGCACCAGACCCGGGCCCGGCGCCGGATCGTACGGCCGAGGTAGGGGAAGGTGGCCAGGCCGCTCGCGAGCGAGGTAGCGAGCTCTGCTGGTGGCCGCTCGCCCGCGTAGGCGGAGTTGTCGTCTGGCCACGGCACATCCGTCAGCAGGTCCTGGGCCAGCAGTTCCTGGGCCAGGAATTCCTTGGCCAATTCCTGGGCCCGGGCATCCTCATCGAGGGCCCGGACGGCGTCGGCGCGCTTCTGACCGGCGTCGGCGCGTGCCTTGTCGGCGTCGGCGCGTGCCTTGTCGGCATCGAGGTGTGGCTTGCCAGCGTCGGGGCGTGCTTTGCCAGCGTCGGGGCGTGCCTTGCCAGCATCGACGCGTGGCAGGATGACGGTCTGATCCTCGTCCCGAACTCTGCCCCGTGCGCTGCCAGCGTCCGAGGCGTCTGTGGCGCCCTGGCCCATCTGGCCTCCTTGGAAGTCTCCGGCATCCTTACCTATCACATGCCGAAGCCTGACCATCATATGTTCATTCGCTTACCAGGAGGTATCGCAGCGTTGCAGACATCGTAAAAGTTGAGCCGGGTCGTAAATGGCTGGCCAGGCTCGGCCCGACCGCGCCCGATGAGGGTGTAGGCCGGTATTCGTCGTCCTAGGCCGGATGAGTACCAGCCCAGGATCGGCTCGGTCTGGCCGTGATGCAGGCTCCACGTCAGTTGCTCCGGCAACTCCATCCGCGCCGCGCCAGGGCTGCTGGTCTTAGCCCAGTTCAGGACCGCGTGGGGGCCGTAGAGATCGGCCTCGACGCCAGGCCCAAGGTGAAAGGCCAGGCAGACGTCGTGGCCCTGGTCGCCAATCTCGTCGACCACGTCAATGGTCCTGGAGGCCCGGTCCAGCCGGACACAGCGGCGGTGCCGGGCCGGCTGGTAGCCGTCGTGCTCGGCCGTCCACTCGGCCGCATCGCCGATGTCGACCACGCTGAGCTCACGACTGTTGGCGTGCCGCAGCCAGAGGAATGGCCCGCCCTCGACCGACTGGTTCCGGCCGTCAATCTCCAGCGTATTGTGCGCAATCGTGGACCGGAAATAGGACCGCCAGGCCGGATCGCCGTGATAACAATATGTGCCCGGATCGGCGAGAATATCGACACCGCCGTATCGGACTTCCACCGACAGCGCGTCCGCGTGCGCGTGCGCGGCGATGCTGAGAAATCCGTGCGGGCCGCCATCGCACCGGCACCAGATCTCCGGTTCCCGCGTGCTCGTCGTACGCAGCAGGGTCAGGCCGGCGTCGGCGAAGTGCCAGGGCCGGGTCTGCGGTCGGTCCCCGCCGCTCCGGGCGGAGCCAGGCAGCGCGGCGATGATCACGCTGGCGGCGTTCGGCGGGACCGCCGGCCACCAGTCGAGCCGGCCGAAGGTCGCGGCGCCGAGGGCGAGCAGCGAGGGCCAGCGATTCGCCTCTGGCGCGTCCAGCACGAGCCCGCGGCCGTCGTCACCGTCGCCCTGGCGGGGCGGGCGCAGCCGCTCGTCCAGGACCGCCGCGCCGCTGTCGACCATGGCGGTCAGCCGCTGCCAGGCCGCGTCGCTGACCGGGCAGCCAGCGGCCTGGGCCTCGACTGCGGCGACCAGGGCCAGCTCGGCGACGAAGCACTGATAGTCGGATGCCAGCTCACGGCCTATGCCAGAGGGGAACGTGTTGCGCAGCAACTCACGCTCGAGCAGCCGGGCCGCGGTCCGGCGCCAGGAGCGGGACTCTGAGTACCACGGGAACGCACAGCTCGCCACCAGCTGGCCGGCCGCCTCGGCGATGACATGGTTGTTGGCCGACGAACCACGGCTGCGGAACGCCGCGAGGTACTGCTGATGCCACTTGATCTGCTGGACCGCGAGCTCGTCCTGCTCGAACAGGTCGGCCACCTTGGGCCAGTCGTCCAGCAGGCGCCTGATCCAGGCCATGCTGATGAGCCGGATGCCCACTTCGATGCCGTTGGTCCAGTGCACGCCGGACAGGAAGGGGTTGTCTCGCCACCAGGACCGCAGCTGCTCGGCCGCCAGCGACGCATAGGCCTCGCGGTGACTGAGATGCCAGGCACAGGCCAGCAACGTGACGTGCTGGAGCCGGGAGACTTCCCAGATCTGCTTGACGTTGCCGGTCTGGCTCTCGGACCGATGGTTGATGCGGAACGCGTAGCGCTCGGCGGGAGCGCTTCGTCCGGTCACCGGATCGAGGAACCAGTCCGGCGCCCGCAGGTCCGTTCGCAGCAGGCCGAGCACTTCCCACTCGCCCCGCAGCAGGCAGTCGGCCGCCGCCAGCACGGCGGCGCGCGAAGCGGCAGGCACCCGGTCGGCCGTGTCGGCCGGCAAGGCGTTCTGGAACCGCCGGTCGGCCGGCGCCGCGGACGCGTAGCCCTCGATATCCGCCCGGCTGACCTGGCGGCGAGCCCAGGCGAGCTGGAGCGCCTTGTCCCGCGCGCGCCAGCCGACCTCGGCCGGTGACATCCGCGCGAGCCGGCGCGCGTACCAGCCGAGCCGTTCGCCGGGCGAGGTGCTCATACTCGCTCCGGTTTACCGCTCGCGAGGCTCTGGCCGACGGCGATCGTGGCCTGCGTGGTGGCCACGAGCGACTCGAACGTGATCGGCATCGGGCCGCCGCTCCGGCAGGCGGCGACGAACTGCTCAAGCTCGTGCCGCTGCCCCTTGTCCTGGCCGCCGCGGGCCCGCGTGCTGGTGTGCTTGCGGCCCGCCCAGACGGCGGCGCGGCTGAAGTTGTCCAGCCGGGCGCTCTTGCCGTCGGCGGCCGAATCGAGCGTCTCCTTAGGGAAGCGGGAGTTGCCGCCGGTCAGGTAGCTGATACTGGCGGTCGAGCCATTCTCGAACCGGAGCAGCGCCTGCACATCGTCCGCCTCAGGTCCGCCGGTGGCGTACACCTCGGCGGGCAGGCTGCCGGCCCACCAGCTGAGCGTGTCGATGAAGTGACCGCCCTCCCCGATGAAGCGCGATCCTTCCAGGCCATCGTTCCGGTACCAGCTGTCGGCGTCCAGCCGCCCGGCGTTCACCAGGTAGCGGCTGGCGCTGCCCGGCCCGGCCGGGCCGAACTGGTTGCGCAGCTGCACCAGGAGCGGGGCGAAGCGGCGGTTGAACCCGACCATGAGCCGGTCGTTGCCGGTCTCCGCGACGGTGTCGATGACGCGCTGCAACTGCTCGCCGGTCAGCGCGAGCGGCTTCTCGACGAAGACCGCCTTTCCGGCCCGCAAGGCCTGGCAGACCAGATCGGCGTGTGAATGGTGCCTGGTCACGATGAAGATCGCGGCCAGCGACTCGTCGGCCAGGACCGCGTCGGCGGAGGTCGAGACGGCGCCGAAGCCGAACTTGCGCTGCGCGTTGACGGCCGACAGCGACTTGGTGGTCGCGACGTGCGCGAGGTCGACGTCGGCGGACCGCTGCAGGTGCGGCAGCAGCATCGACGACGCGTAGTTGCCGGCCCCGATGAAGCCCACCGCGAGCGCCTTCGGGCCGCCGGCCGGGCGGGCCGCCGCAGCTGGCCGGCCTGTGCTTGTCTCGACGGTGCTCGGCTGGCTCGCGGCCTTGCCGCCAAGCTCGGCCGGCTTGGCCGGATATTCGAGCAGGACGCCGACCGCGGACAAGGCGCCGGAGGCCAGGTCGGCATAGGCCGACGTCGCCTGCTCCAGCGGGAAGGTAGCCGAGGCGAGCGAGCCGACCTCGAGATCGCTGCCAGCGATGAGGTCCAGGAAGCACGCCAGGTTGCGCCGCTCGGTCCACCGCACGTAGCCCGCGGGGTAGTCGATGCCCTCTAGCTCGTACCGGTCGTCGTACCGGCCGGGCCCGTAGGAGCGGGAGAAGCGGACGTCAAGTTCCTTGTCGTAGTACGCGTTCCACGGCAGGTCGAGCTTGGTCTTGCCGATGTCCACCACCCGACCCCGGTCTCGGGCGAGCCTGGCCGCCGTCTCGACCGGGCCGTTCGATGAGCCGCCCGCCGCGAGCAGGATGTGGTCGGCGCCCCGGCCGTCGGTGAGCCCGGCGAGCGCCTGCTCGACGGCGGCGGTGCCCTCCTCGGTTGGCGCGGCGCAGAGCACGGCGCCGGCCTTTTCCGCCAGCCGGCACCGGTCCGCGACGAAATCGAGGCCGACGACGCGGACGCCCGAGGCGACCAGCAGCCGGACCACGAGCTGACCCACCAGCCCCAGCCCGATCACGCAGGCAACGTCGCCGAGATGGGCCTCGGCCTGGCGGACGCCCTGCATGGCGATCGCTCCGACCGTCGCGAACGCGGCGTGCTCAGGCAGCACGCCGTCGGGCACCGGTACGCAGAGATTGGTCGGGATCCAGTTGTACTCGGCGTGCAGGGCGTACTCGTTCCCGGCGCCGGCCACCAGCTGGCCGACCCGGAACTCCTCGGCGCCCCGGCCGACCTCGACGACCACGCCGCACAGCGAGTAGCCGAGCGGGGTGTAGGAGTCGAGCCGGTTCATCACCTTCTTATAGGTGTTGACCGCGCCCTGCTGCCGCACCGAGTCGAGTACCTTGCTGACCTGGTCTGGCCGGGCCCTGGCCATGCCCACCATGGACATCTTCGCCTCGGACACCTTCATCATCTCGGTGCCCGTGGAAATGAGCGAGTACAGGGACTGCACGAGGACGCCGCCGGGCCGGCACGAGGGAATGGGCACGTCCAGCACGGCGAGGTCGCCCGACTTGTAGTTCTGCGCTATCTGCTTCATGCCTGTCCTCTAGTCACCTGTTCGTTCGCGTCCGCGGCGGCCAGGTTGCGCTACGCGCCCACACCCATGGCCTGGGAGTGCCGGTACCACAACTCAAGGGAGAGCAGCTGCCAGATCTGCTTGGACCGGTCTTCCCGCCCCGCCTCGTCATCCCTGATCAGCTGGTTCAGGGCCTGCGGCCGGAGCATCCCGGTGCCGACCAGCTCACCGCGGACCAGCACGTCCTGGATCATCTCGTGCAGGTCACCCCGGACCCAGGCTCGCAGCGGCGCGCTGAAGGACGCCTTCGGCCGGTGCACGATCTCGCGCGGCAGCCAGTTCTCGGCGGCCTGTTTGAGTGCCACCTTCTGCTGCCGCCCCCGGATCTTGTCGGTGCCGGGCAGGGAGAACGCCGCCGCCGCGACCACCGGGTCGATGAAGGGCACCCGGACCTCCACTGACGCTGCCATGCTCGCGCGGTCGGTGTAGGCCAGGTTCAGGCCCGGCATGAACAGCCGCGCGTCGGCCAGGCACATCCGGTTGATCTCGTCGTCAAGCGAGTTGTCGTTGTAGATCTCGGCGTGCTCAGCCACCACGCTGCTGACCTGGCCGGCCAGGTCCGGGCTGAGCAGGCCGGCGAGCTCGGCCGGGTCATACAGCGTGTAGCTGCGCCGGAACCGCGGTTCCTCCGGCAGTTCCGCGAAGGTCAGGAAGCGCTTGGCCCAGCGCGGATAGCGCAGCCCGCGGCCGCCGGCCGCGACCGGCAGGTGGTCGACGACCGGCTGCACGAGGCCGTGCCGGATCGGGCCTGGGATCCGGCGGTATCGGCTGGCCAGCAGGCAGGCAAGTTGCTTGCGGTAACCGCCGAACAGCTCGTCCGCCCCCATGCCCGACAAGATGACCTTGACGCCGCGAGCCCTGGCGGCCTCGCACATCAGCACGGTGTTGATCGCCGCCGGGTCGCCGATCGGCTCATCCAGGATGTCGACGATGCGCGGCAGCATGTCGGCGATGTCGGGCGAGATCTCGATCTCGTGCAGCGTGATGCCGTACTGAGCGGCCACTTTGCGGGCGTAGACGGCATCGTCCGGCATCGCCTCCAGCCGCTGGTCCTCGGGCCGGAACGCGATCGTGTAGGCGTCGATGTCGGCCTGCGCCTGGTGCGCCAGCACCGTGACGATGCTGGAGTCGAGCCCGCCCGACAGGAAGCTGGAGATGGGCACGTCGGCCACCAGGTGCGCGGCGACCGACTCCTCGATCACCTCGCGCAGGTCGGCGGGTGGCCCGGCCGCCGCCTGCGCGGCGACGTCGGCGATGCGCCAGTACTGCTCGACCGAGATCGAGCCATCCGGCCGGAGGAGTGCCCACGACCCGCCGGGCAGCTTGTGCACGCCGTCGATCGCGCAGCGCTGCTCGGGCAGCCAGTAGTAGAGCATCGACGCCACGAGCGCGCCCGGCTCCATCCGCAGCTCGGAACCCAGCGCAGCCACGATGGCCTTGAGCTCAGAGGCGAATACGAGGCCACCGCCCCGGCGCAGGTAGTACAGCGGCTTGATGCCGAAGGGGTCGCGCGCCAGGATCAGCTCGCCGGTCCGCTCGTCGGCGAGCGCGAACGCGAACATGCCGCGGAATCGATCGAGCGCTTTGGGCCCCCAGGCCCGCCACGCTTCGAGCACGACCTCGGTGTCGGATTGGGTGCGGAACTTGGTGCCCCTGGCCGTCAGCTCGGCCTTCAGCGCCCGGTAGTTGTACAGCTCACCGTTGAAGATGATCGTCAGGCCGTCCTTGCGCAGCGGCTGGTCGGCGGCCGCGCTCAAGTCGATAATCGAGAGCCGGCGGAAGCCGAGCTGGATCGACACCTGATCAGTTTCGTGCTGCCACGTTCCGGCGGAGTCAGGGCCGCGATGCGCGATCCGGTCCGTCATGATGTCGACGAGCTTCTGGCCATCGGCTTGCTGGTAACAGCCTGCGATTCCGCACATGTCAGCTCCTGACCTGCTCTCCGGCTAGCTGGCCGTCGCCACTCAGTTGCTGGTAGACACCCAGATAGGCCCGCTCTTGATGGCGCCAGGCCAGTTCCAGCTCGACTCGCTCCCGGCCGACCTTGCCCAGCAGCGTCCGCCGCTGCTCGTCGTCGGCCAGGCTCACGATGGCATTGGCGTACTCGCGTACGTCGTTCGGCGTCGCGTAGACGGCGGCGTCGCCGGCCGACACGCGCGTCTCGCGCAGGTCGAACGCCACCACCGGCAGCTCGAACGCCATGTACTCCATCGTCTTATTCATGGTGGAGACGTCGTTGAGCGGATTCTTGGGATCCGGCGACAGGCCGATGTCCGCGGTCGACATGATCCGGCCGACCAGCTCATCGGGCGCGCGGCCGGTGAACTCGACGTGGCCGCCGAGGCCAAGCTCGTCCCGGAGCGCGACCAGCTCATCGAAACAGTCGCCCGAGCCGATGAGCGTGAACGCGATGTCGTCCCGGCCCAGTTCGCGCACGATCACGTCGGCGGCGCGCACGACGATGTCGACCCCGTCCTGCGGGCCCATCACGCCGATGTAGGTGGCCAGGAACTGGCGGCCGCGCCGCTGGGCGGGATCCTCCAAGCCCCGGCGCAGTCGCTCGGGGTCGGGGCCGGTACGCACGACGGTCACGTCCGCCGGGGCCTTGCCGCTGCGCTGGATCGCGATCTCCCGGTAGGAGTCGTTCGTGGCGATGACGTGGTCAGCAGTGCGGTGCGTGATCCGCTCCAGCGCCCGCAGGCCCCGATAGGGCAGCCGCGGGCCGTCCGGGAAGCGGGATTCGAACAGCTCCGGGCACAGGTCATGGTGATCGAAGACGAACCGGGTGCGGTCCAGCACCCGAAGCAGCCGCGCGATCGGCCAGAAGATGTCCGGCGGGTTGCAGGCCTGCAGGATGGCGAACGGGCCGGACCGGCGCGCCTTCAGCGTCAGCCACAGGGTGGCCGCGAACGAGTACACGTACTCGGTGATGAAACCGATCTTGCTGCCGCCGGGCGCGTACGGCCGGTACTTGTACAGCTCGACTTGCTGGATCACCTCGCGCGAGGGGTCGCCCTTGCCCTTGGGGCAGACGACGGATACCTGGTAACCGGCCGAGGTGAGCGCCTGGCACTCCAGCCAGACCCGGCGGTCAAACGGGACCGGCAGGTTCTGGACGATGATCAGGACGCGGGTCACCAGCCGAGCCCTTCGTACCCGGCCAGCAGCTCGACGTCGTGGTCGAGGCGCCCGCTGATGTCGATCACGTGCGGTGGCGGGCTGGCCTTCAGGGCCGCGACGACGCCGGGGTCGCTGCTGGAGATGACGGCGACGTCGGCGCCTGCCAGGGCCTTGCCCGGCTCGCTGCAGAGCAGCCGCCCGAGGTGCGGCAGCTTGGATTCCACGTACCGGCGGTTGGCGCCGATCAGCCGTTCCGGGTTAACCACCGGGTCATATATCCGCAGGCTGAATCCCTTGCCGATGAGCCGTTCCGCCAGTTCCACGTTCGGGCTCTCGCGCAGGTCGTCGGTGTTCATCTTGAAGCTGAGGCCGAGCAGGGCGACCTCGCGGGCGTCGCAGGCCACGACGCGGTCCAGTACGTCCCTGATCACCAGCTCGTTGGTCGCCATGGTCCCCGCCAGCAGCGGGAGATCGACGCTGTTGAGCCGCGCGAGGTGGAGCAGCGAACGGATGTCCTTCGGCAGGCACGAGCCGCCGAAGGCGAAACCGGGTCGCAGGTAGACCGGCGAGATGTTCAGGATCTTGTCCTCACAGAACAGCGACATGACCTCGCGCGCGTCGACGCCGAGGGAGCCGAGCAGCCGCGCCATCTCGTTGGCGAACGACACCTTGGTGGCGTGGAACGCGTTGCACGCGTATTTGAGCGACTCGGCCACGTCCGTGCCGACGACCCGGACCGGCTGGTCCAGGAAGCCGAACAGCGCAGTGATGGTGTCGGCCACCCACTGGTCACCAGTGCCGACCACCAGGAACGGCGAGGCATAGAAGTCGGCCACGCCGGTGCCCTCGCGCAGGAACTCCGGGCACATCGCGCCGCCGACGGTGAGGCCGAGGTCGGTTACCCCCGCCGCGAGCGCCGGGATCACGACCTGCTCCACGGTGCCGGGCGGGACGGTGCTGCGGATGACGACGCAGTGCCGGCCGCCAGCCGGAGGGGCGGTTCGCAACGCGGCCGCGATGTCGTCGACGGCACGCCGGATGTAGGTCAGGTCGGTGGCCCCGCGGGCGGTCGAGGGCGTCCCGACGCAGACCAGCGAGATCTCCGGGGCGTCCGGCGAGTCCGGGTAGGACGTCGCGGCGTGCAGCGAGCCGTTCGCGACGGCGGCGGCGACGATGTCGTCCAGCCCTGGCTCGGCGACCGGGCTGCGCCCGGATCTGATCGCGTCGACCTTCACCGAGTCAACGTCCACGCCCCACACGTCGTGACCGTTGGCGGCGAGGCAGGCCGCAGTCACGGTGCCGACGTAGCCCAGACCGACCACCGCAACCTTCATCTGATCCTCCTGATTGCCGCCCATGTGCCACTGGCCGGCTCCGCGACCCGGAGCGCCAGGCCGCAGGCCCGAGTGTGCATAGGAGAGTTGGGCGAGCGCCCGTGATACGGCTGTTGCCCGTTTGCTCGGCGCCACCGCGCGACGGCTGCGATCAGTGAGCAGCCGGGCGCGATTTGTACTCCGTTCGGCAGACTTGAGAGTCTTCACCGTATGCGAGGTGCTCGGACGTGACCCGGCTAGCGCCAGCCGGGGCCCCCGAATCGGATCGGCGGGAGCGGCCCGGCTCCGGTATTGCCCGCGGCGCGGCGCTGATCGCCGGGCTCACCTTGCTGTCCCGGGCACTCGGGCTGATCCGGACGCTGGTCTTCTCGCAGACCGTCGGCGCCGGGTGTGTCGGCACCGCGTACGTGACGGCCAACCAGGTGCCCAACCTCCTCTACGAACTGGTGGTGGGCGGGGCGCTGACCGGCGCCATGGTGCCGATCCTCGCCCGTTCGGCGGAGCGCTCGGCCGACCCGGCAGAGAAGGCACGGGTCAGTCAGGTCACGTCGGCGGCGCTGAGCTGGTCACTCCTCGTGCTCGTGCCGATGACGGTCCTGGTCGCGGTCGCGGCCGGACCGATCGCCTCGCTCCTCAACCCGGCGAATCCGAACTCGCACTGCAACCATGCCCAGGTCGTGTCGACGACCAGCAGCATGCTCGTCGTCTTCGCTCCGCAGGTCGTGCTGTACGGGGTCTCTGCTGCGCTGTTCGGGCTGCTTCAGGCGTACCGGCGCTTCACCGGGCCCGCGCTGGCGCCGGTGATCGCCAGCCTGGTGCTGATCGCGTCCTACCTCGCGTTCGTGCCGCTCGCCAAGGGCCTGCCGCTAGCGCGGCTGCCGCTCGCCGCCCAGCTGGCCCTCTCCGGCGGCGCCACGCTCGGGGTCGGTGCGCTGGTCGCGGTCGGGCTGCTGCCCGCGTGGCGGCTGCACCTGCGGCTGCGTCCCACCCTGCGCTTTCCGCCGGGCATCGCCCGGCGCGCGGGCGGCCTGGCCCTGGTGGGCGTCATCGAGATCGTCGCCAACGACCTGTCCACGGTCGCCGTGATCGCGCTGGCCAACGGCCGGGGCGTCACCGGCGCCCTGGTGATCTTCAACTACGCGTGGCTCGCGTTCGGCTCGGTGCACGCGGTGCTCGGGCTGGCGATCGCCATGAGCGCATACCCCGTGCTGGCCGCGCGCGACGGCGCGGTGTTCGACCGGACCTGTGCCGGGTCCACCAGGGCCATCCTGCTGGTGTCCTGGCTCGGCACCGCCGTGCTGGTGGCGATCGCGGCCCCGGCCGCGCACGTGCTGGCCAGGGACCCGGCTCAGGTCACCCAGGTATTCCTCGGCCTCGTCACGTTCGCGCCTGGCCTGGCGGCCGTGGGCGTGATCGCCAGCCTGTCGCGGGTCATGTTCGCGCTCGGCCGGCTCAAGGTGGCAGCGGTGGCGGTGACGGGCAGCTGGGTCCTGGTCATCATCGCGGACGTGGTGCTCGCCGGGCTGGCCCCGGCCAAGCTGGTGGTGGCGGCGCTCGGTCTGGGCAACACCATCGGCCAGACTCTGGTCGCCGTCCCGCTGGTCATCGCGACCCGGCGGATCCGCGGCCGCGCCGCCGTGGCTGGCGTCGGCCGGGCGAACTGGGCGGGCCTGGCCGCCGCCGTGGCCGGAACGGCCGCCGGGGTGGCCGTGGCCGTCGCCTTGCCGCCGGGTAGCAAGGTGGCGGCCGCCGGGATCGCCGTGCTGGCCGCGCTCTGCGCCATAGTCACCTTCAGCCTGGTGGCCTACGCTTCCGACAGCGGAGACCTGAAGTCCTTGCTGGCCCAGGCGCGGCGACGGCTCAGCGGCCTCAGGCCGAGCGAATGAGCATGTCAGCTCGTGTATCAGGCGCACGGCCGCGGCGGTCTTGTTGGTGGTTAGGTTAGTTGTCGCGCGGCCGTGCGCCGCGCTGCCCGAGGGAGTCTTTGGTGAGGGTTCTTGTTGCAGGTGACCGGGGTTACCTGGGCGCGGTGCTGGTGCCAGTGCTGGCAGCAGCCGGGCACGGGGTAGAAGGCCTTGACCTCGGCCTCTACGAGGGCTGTGACCTCGGCCCGGTGCCAGAGCTGGCCCCCGGCCGGATGCTGACGGACATGCGCGATGCCCGGCCAGGCGACCTGGCCGGCTGTGACGCGGTCGTGTGCCTGGCGGCCCTGTCGAATGATCCGCTGGGGCACCTGAACCCGGCGGCGACGGTGTCGGTGAACCTGGACGGAACGCTGGCGCTGGCGCGGGCGGCGAAGGCGGCCGGGGTGCCGCGGTTCGTCTTCGCCTCGTCCTGCAGCCTGTACGGGGCGTCCGGGTCGGCGGCGGTCGCCGAGGACGGGACGATGTCGCCGGTCACGCCGTACGGGGAAACCAAGGTCCAGGCCGAGCAGGCGCTGTCGGCGCTGGCCGGCGACAACTTCTCGCCGACGTACCTGCGCAACGCCACCGCGTACGGAGCCTCGCCGCGGCTGCGGCTCGACATCGTGGTGAACAACCTGAGCGCGGTGGCGATGCTCACCGGGCAGGTGCGGCTGGAGAGCGACGGATCGCCGTGGCGGCCGCTGGTGCACGCGCGCGACATCGCGGCCGCCTTCCTGGCGGTGCTGGAGGCGCCGCGGGAACACATCCACGATGAGGCGTTCAACGTGGGCCGGGCGGCCGACAACGTGCAGGTCCGCGACATCGCCGAGATGGTGCAGGCAGCCGTGCCCGGCTCGGCCCTGTCGTTTGCCGAGGGCGCAGGCCCCGATCTGCGGAACTACCGGGTCGACTTCGCCAAGCTCGAAGACACCTTCCCGGCCCTGAAGCTGGAGTGGAGCATCCCGGCCGGCATCACCGAGTTGCTGGCCGCCTACACCACCCACGGCATGACCGAGACAGACTTCAACTCGGCTCGGTACGTCCGGCTCCGTAAGATTAACGAGCTGCTGGACTCCGGCCAGATCGACGCCGCCCTCCGCCGCATCCCGCAATCCGACACCACGAGTAGCCGCCTATGACAACGGCCCCCGCGCGCGGCGAGCACGGCGCAGCGGAGGCAGCCCAGCCCAGCGCGCGCGGTGCAAGCACGCGACCGCCCCCGGCCGCCGAGGCTGAGCTCACTCCGGGCGATCGCCGCGGTGCGCCGCAGGCGGACGATGACACTTCAGCGGGCGACGGCTACCAGCCGGTAAACCTGTCCGACAACACCCTTGAGCTTGCCGTCAGCTTCGTCCTCGGGCCCGCGGCAACCGGGGGACACCAGGACCGCCCGAATCCCGGTGCTCCCGGATTCGGGCCTGCCGACGAGCCCGAAGACGACGGTGGCGCTGGTCCGCGCGGTGCGATCGGCAAGGCGAAGCGAGCTGGCGGCCTGCTGCGGCGCGGGTTCGGCCGCCTCGGCTGGGGCGTCGCCGACCAGGGCGTCTCCAGCATCACCAACGCGGCGATCAGCCTTTACGCGGCCCGGGCATTGCATGCGACCGACTTCGGCGCGTTCAGCCTCGCGTACGTGACGTACGCGTTTGCGCTCAACGCCTCGCGCGGCCTGGCCACCGACCCGCTGATGGTGCGTTTCAGCGGCACCGACCGGGCGACGTGGCGCCGGGCCGTTGCGAGTAGTACCGCGACCGCCCTTACGGTCGGCATCGCGCTCGGCGTCTGCATGCTCGCCGTGGCGATGGCGCTGGGCGGGACGGCACGGCTGGCTTTCTTCGCCCTGGGCCTGACACTTCCCGGCCTGATGCTGCAGGACAGCTGGCGATACTCGTTCTTCGCCTTCGGCCGCGGCAGCCAGGCGTTCCTCAGCGACCTCATCTGGGCGCTGGCTATGGTGCCGGGGCTCTATCTGATCAAGCACACGCATCATCAGAACGTGTTCTGGTTCGTGCTGTGCTGGGGGGCGGCGGCGGGCGTGGCGGCAGCCGTCGGCCCGGTGCAGGCCTGGGTGATCCCGGATCTCTCGGCGGTGCGGAAATGGGTCTCCCGGCACCGCGATCTCGGCCCGCGGTATCTGATGGAGAACACCGCCAACAGCGGCGCCGCTCAGCTGCGCAGCTACGGCCTCGGCATCATCAGCGGTCTGGCCGCCGTGGGCTACGTGCAGGGGGCCACCACGCTGATGGGCCCGTTCATGGTGGTGTTCATGGGCATGTCCCTGGTCACGGTGCCCGAGGCGGCCCGGGTCTTGCGTAATTCGCCCCGACGGCTGCCGCTGTTCTGCCTGGCCGTGGCCGTCGGGCTGACGCTGGCCGCGCTGGCCTGGGGCGGCCTTCTGCTCATCGCGCTGCCGCGCGGCCTCGGTCACTTGCTCCTGCCCACGTTGTGGAAGCAGGCCTATCCGATCGTCTTGCCGACCACGATCGGCCTGGCCGGCGCCACCTGCATCGCTGGCGCCAGCGCCGGCCTGCGCGCCATGGGGGCATCGAAGCGGAGCCTGCGCACGCAGGTCATCGCCTCTGCCCTGTACGTGGCCGCCGCCCTGGCCGGCGCCGCCGAGGGCGGGGCGGTCGGGGCCGTGCGCGGCACCGCCGCCGCCGTCTGGGCGGGGGCCCTGCTCTGGTGGTGGCAGCTGCACCGGGCGCTGCGCGAGTCGGACAAGGTGCCGGACGGCCAGGGCCTGTGGGCCAGCCGGCCAGCCGGGCGTCACCACACCACCCTGGCTGCCCAGTCAGATTCGATCGCTCAACCGCATTCCAGCGATTCACCTGGGGCTATTCACCCGATGGGAGAAAGCTAGATGTCCGCAACACCCAGGCTCAGCGTCGGGCTGCCGGTTTACAACGGCCAGACGTACCTGGCCCATTCGATAGAGGCCCTCCTCGGCCAGAGTTTCGGCGACTTCGAGCTGCTCATCGCCGACAACGCCTCGACCGACGAGACGGCCAGCATCTGCCAGCACTACGCGAAGCTCGACCGGCGGATCCAGTACTACCGGCAGCCGCGGAACGTGGGTCTCGCGCCCAACCACAACCTCGTCGTGGAGCAGGCCAGCGCGGACCTGTTCAAGTGGGCATCGAATGACGACCTCTACGGTCGTGACCTGTTCAAGCTCTGCGTCGCTGCCCTGGACGAACATCCGGAGGTCGTGCTGGCGCATTCGTGGACGGCCATGATCGACGGATCGGACAACATCACGAAGGCCATCGGCTACCCGCTGGACACGTCCGCTCCGCGGGCCCCCGATCGCTTCCGCAGCCTGCTGTTCGGCAACGGCGGCGATGATGACGGCGGGGTGGTGCGCACGGCGGTGCTGCGCCGCACCGCGATGAAGGAGAGCTATCACCACGCGGACCGGACGATCATCGCCGAGCTGGCCCTGCACGGCCCGTTCTACCAGGTTGAGGACTGGCTCTACTTCCGGCGCGACCATCCTGAGCGGGCCGAGCGCGCGTTCCCCAGCGTCCGCAGCCGGTGCGCCAACATGGACCCGAAACGGGCCGACAAGCTCCGGAACCCGCTGATCCGGCTGTACGCCGAGTACATCTGGGCCTACGTCGCGATGATCCGGCGCGCGCCGCTGGCACCGGCCGAGCGCCGCGAGTGCTACCGGCACCTCACGGGCTGGGCGCTCAGCCGGGTGCACACCGAGCAGCGCGGCGCCTCCGTCATTCCGGAGGAGATGCCGGGCGCGGTGCCGCCCTCGTCGGTCAGCTCGGTCGTGGCCAGCGGGATCGGGGCGTAGTCATGCGCGGGGGGCGAGCGGTCAGGAGGGAGCGGCCGCCCAGGATCGGCATGTGGGGGCTGCTCGGCTCGGGGAACGTGGGCAATGACGGCTCGCTGGAATCGATGCTCGGCTACCTGCGCAGCACGTACCCGGACGCGACGATCGACGCCATGACCACCGGGCCCGAAGGCCTGCGGGCGCAGTACGGACTCGACGCGGTGCCGATGCTCTGGTGCCAGCGCTATGAGGACGCGCCCCGTCCCGTGGCAGTCCTGACCAAGATCCTCGGCAAGGTCGTCGACGTCGTTCGCATCGCCGCCTGGACCCGGCGCCACGACGTGGTCATCATCTCCGGGGCGGGCCCGCTCGAGGACAGCCTGCCGCTGCACGCCTGGGGCCTCCCGTACGCGCTGTTCGTGCTCGCCGCGTCCGGCCGGGTGCTCGGAACCAAGGTCGCGTTCGTCAGCGTCGGCGCCAGCCGGATCAAGAAGCGGGCGACCCGCCGGCTCGGCACGGCCGCGGCCCGGCTCGCCTTCTACCGCTCCTTTCGCGACGACTTCGCGCGGCAGGCAATGGAATGGCGGGGCCTTGACACCGCGGGCGACCCCCTCTATCCCGACCTTGTCTACGGGCTGCCGGTGCCGCCCTATGCCGCCGCCGACCCGATGATCGTGGGCGTCGGCGTGATGGCCTTCTACGGCGGGAACGATGACCGCCGCGACGCTGACGAGATCCATGCGCAGTACGTGGCGAGCATGAAGAAATTCGTCCGGTGGCTGGTGGACACCGGACACCGGGTGCGCCTGTTTACCGGGGACGCGGTGGACAGCACCGTCGTGGCGGAGATCCTGGCAGACATCAGGGATCAGCGGCCCGACGCTCCGGCCGAGTGGGTAACCGCGCCCGCGGCGCCGACGCTCGGCGATCTGCTGCGGGCGATGGCCCCGGTCGGGACCGTCGTCGGCATCCGGTATCACAACCTCATCGCGGCGGCGAAGCTAGGCAAGCCGGCGATCTCGGTCAGCTACAGCCCTAAGCACGACGTCCTGATGGACGACCTGGGTCTCGGCGAGTTCTGCGTGCCCGCCCGGTGGCTGGACGCTGACCTGCTCATCGACCGGTTCCGCGAGCTGGAAGGGCGCTCGGCCGAGCTGAGGCTGACCGTGGCCGAGCGGGTCAACGGCAAGACCGAGCGCCTGGCCGAGCAGTTCGCGCTGCTGTCCGACGTCCTGCTGCCGGGATTCGAAACCGCCGCCCCGGAGGCGGCCGCCCCGCCGGGGGCCGCCTCCGGCTCAGCGCGCTCGCTGGCGGGCTAGCCGCACAGCCAGCCCGGCGCCCGGCTAGCCCTCGTCGGGGGCCCCGTAGACGAGCATGGCGTCCGCCGGCGGCGCGCCGAACAGATGCCGTACCAGGCCTTCGTCGAAGGCGCGGCCGTCGACGATGCGGCGGAAATCGCGAATCGACGTACCCGTGCAGTGCGCGTCCACCAGCGCGGCCCCGCGGTCTGCCGTCAGGTCCCCGGCGTCCACGGTGCGGAAGTCGACGCTGTAGCGCGCCCGCCCGGAGGTGTTGGGAATCGATGTGTGCAGCTGCTGGCCGGAGAACAGCAGCACCGCGCCAGGGCTGGGCAGGGCGACCAGATCGTGCCGCGGTTCGTGGCCGATCGCGCCCGGCCGGGCCTGGGTCTCCTTGGTCACCTGGCTGGCGGTGGTAAGCCGCTTGGCGTTGTTCTCGTAGTAGTCGAACTCGCGCGACGTATTGGGCACGGCCTGGCCGAAGTGCTGCAGGTCGAAGCTCATCGAGTTGTCGGGCCGGGCCGCGTACACCGGCAGCCACCAGTTGATCTGCTGGGCCGGCGCGCTGTACCAGGTGTCGCGGTGCCAGGGGAACGCGAAGGCGACGCCGGTGGTGAGGTGGCCGACCGGGAACGAGGTCCGCGGCTTGGGCACGTCGTAGTGCGTGTGCCCGGCCCCGAACCCGGCTTGCTCGATGATCTCGCGGACGAGCTTGTTCGATCGCTCGGAGTGGATGAATGCCGGCTTCCAGGCGCCGAGCATCTTCGCCATGGTCGCCGGGTCGAAGTACTCGTGCGCGAACTCGGGGTCGTGGGGCCGGAACAGCTCGGTGAGCTGCTCCCTGGCGTGCTGGACGAACTCGCTGACCGCACTCAGCTTGGTCAGGATCACCAGGTTGCCGTCGTACAGCGTCTGCCTTAGCTCATCCGGAGGGACTTCCAGGTCGACGTAAACGGACATCACGGTTCACCTCAGTTCTCAGGTGGTTGGAGACGTGCGGCGGCGCCACTGCCGGGTGGGCCGCCGCGGGGAGAATGATCGACTTGGTGCACGCGAAAGCCTCCGCGTACGGTGCGCGGCATTCCATGCCGCGGAGTCGGGCGAGGCCGAGAAAAACCTCGTCATCCCACCAGTCCCGGTTGTGCTGCGAGGGGTAGCACTTGTGCAGGAGCTCCACCTTGCGCCTGGCGATGTCGGTCGTCAGGGGCACGTACACCGAGGGACGGCCGAGGTCGCCGTCCCACTTCGGGATCTCATAGCTAAGGCAGAGCTGATCCCGGAAGACCGTGGGCACGATCTGCCCGATGGTGCGGTGATCCTGGTGTGCGTCGTCGGGACCCGGCGCCAGGATGAGGTCCGGCCGACCGCCGGTGGCTACGCCCTCGAGCACGTCCTTCGCCTGCGCCCAGACGGCAGGCAGCCGGCCTTCGGGCAAGTCATGCAGCGAGATCGTCAGCTCAGCGCCGGGGGTGAAGGCCGCCGCTGCCGCCTGCGCCTCCAGCTGCCGGTCGGGCGATCCGGTCAGCACGACGTAGGTCACGGTCAGCTCGGGATAAGCGGCGGCCAGGCTGAGCAGCGTGCCGCCGGCGCCGATCTCGATGTCGTCGGGATGCGCGCCGATCGCCAGCACGGTGAGACGACCGGAAGCTGGGATACCCAGGTGCAGCGGCAGCACGGCCCGTCACCCCGCGCCGGGGCCGGCTCGTCCGCCGCGGCCTGCGGCGCCGGCCCGACCGACCGGTCCGGGTCCCAGATCATCCACGGGCAGTCGCCGCGGTGGTACATCTCCTCGAGCTGCGCCCGCTCCTTCACGGTGTCGGCCGGGCACCAGTAGCCCTTGTACGGGTAGGCGATGACGCGGCGCTGCGGGACCAGCCTGCGCATGATGGCGTCCTCGACGAGGTCCTCGCCGTCGGACAGGTAGTCGAAGATCTCCGGCCGGAGCACGAAGTACCCGCCGTTCTCCCACTGGCGCAGGTCGCGCATGGGGGTTACCTGGCTGATCAGCCCGTCGTCACCGATCTCGACCACGTGGTGGGAGGACTGCGGCGGCACGGCCAGCAGGCTGGCGACCGCGTTGCTGTCTTCGAACCGGCTGACGATGTCGGGCAGCGAGGCGTTCGTCAGCACGTCCGCGTAGTTGGCCATGAACATGGGCTCGTCCTGGACGAACCGCCGGACCCGCCGCAACCGCTCGCCGATGGGCGAGTTGAGCCCGGTGTCGACGAACGTGATCTTCCAGTCCGAGATGTCGGTGCTGAACAGGCGCACCTCTTTGGCGCCGTTCTCCAGCACGAAGTCATTCGACCGGGTCTCGTCATAGCTGAGGAAGAAGTCCTTGACGTAGGACCCGCCGTAGCCGAGGCAGAGGATGAACTCGGTGTGGCCGAAGTGGGCGTAGTAGCGCATCACGTGCCACAGCAGCGGCCGCTCGCCGACCATGGCCATGGGCTTCGGCCCGCTGCTCACGCCGTCGCGCATGCGCATGCCCAGGCCGCCGCAGAACAGGACAACTTTCATCTGTATCACCTATTCCACGATGTCGAGCTCAGGGATCGGGTAGACGAGCCGGCCGCCCCAGGACCGGACGTACTCAAGCTGCGCGGTGATCTCCGTGCGCAGGTTCCACGGCAGCACGAGGACATAGTCGGGCCTGGTCTCGGCCAGCCGCTCCGGCGCGTAGATCGGGATGTGCGTGCCGGGCAGGAACATGCCCTGCTTCACCGGGCTCCGGTCGACCGTGTAGCTCAGCAGGTCGGCGCGGATGCCGCAGTGGTTGAGCAGCGTGTTGCCCTTGCCGGGGGCGCCGTAGCCGGCCACCGACTTGCCCTGCCTGGCCGCTTCGAGCAGGAACTCGACCAGGTCGGTCTTGATCTTCAGGACCTGCGGGGCGAAGCCCTCATGCCCCGCGACCGTGTGCAGCCCGGCCGCCTGCTCGGCGTCCAGGACCGCCTTGACGGTGCTGGCGGGCTCGGCCGCGGCCTCGGTCGGCTGGGCGTGGATCCGGAGCGAGCCCCCGTGGGTCTCGAGCTCGTCGACGTCGACCACGGCCAGGCCCGCGCTGGCTAGCGCCCTGGTCGCGGTCAGCAGCGACAGGTAGGAGAAATGCTCGTGGTAGATCGTGTCGTACTGGCGGCGCTCGATGAGCCGGAGCAGGTGCGGGAACTCCAGGGTGACCGTCCCGGTGTCCTTGACCAGGGCGCGCAGCCCGGCCGCGAACCCGCGGATGTCAGGTACGTGGGCGAAGACGTTGTTGCCCGCGACCAGGTCGGCCCGGCCGTGCTTAGCCGCGAGTGCGGCGCCGGTCTCGGGCCCCAGGAACTCCACCTCGGTGCGGATGCCCTTGGCCCGCGCGGCCTCGGCCACGTTCCCGGCCGGCTCGACGCCCAGCACCGGGATGCCCGCCGCCACGAAGTGCTGCAGCAGGTACCCGTCGTTGCTGGCCACCTCGGTCACCAGGCTGTCGCCGGTCAGCCCGAGGCTCTCGATCATGCCCTCGGCGTACCGCCGGGCGTGCGCGACCCACGAGTCGGAGTAGGACGAGAAGTAGGCGTAGTCGGAGAAGATGTGCTCACCGGAGACGTAGGCGGGCAGCTGCACCAGCAGGCACGACTCGCACAGCCGGACGTTGAGCGGGTAGAAGGTCTCCGGGCCGTCCAGGCGGTCCGCGGGCACGTAGCTCTCGCACAACGGGGACATGCCGAGATCGACGAATGTCCGGGTGAGGCCGGCTCCGCACAGGCGGCACTGGGCTATCGATGACACACATACTCCAAAACCTCAGGCCCGCAGACCGCGGGCTTAATTGCTGTTCTCGGTTCTGATCTGCAAGTCTTTACCGCATCGGCGGTGTAGGCGCGGATACTCGAAACTCCGCCGCCCGGCCCGGCTAGGCTCCTTGCCGGGATCTTCCGGACCGGAGGTAGGCAGTGGCTGACTGGGCATGCCGGGCGTGCGGCGGTGATACCGGCGCGCTGGTACTTGACCTTGGCCTGCAGCCGGCCTGCGACTACTTCCCGCGGGCGGACGACGCCGGGCCGGACCCGGAGTACCCGCTGCAGATGTGGCTGTGCGGCCGCTGCGGCCTGGCCCAGCTCATGGACGACCCGACCGTGCCGGAGGAGCCGCGCGCGGCCGAGCCGGAGGCGCTGGTGCGGCAGGCAGCCGCGGCCGTCGCGGGGGTGGCGGCGGCCGGCCTGCTCCCGGACGGCGGCACGGCCGCCGAGTTCGGCAGCCCGCACGGCGGTTCCTGGCTCGGCCTGCTCGCCGACCGGGGCCTGAAGCCCGCGGCCGACGGCGAGCCCGCCGACGTAGTCGTGGACTGCTTCGGCCTGATGCACGACCGGGACCAGGCCGCGGCCATGGCCGAGCGCGCGGCGCGGACCGCGCCGGGTGGCATCCTGCTGCTGCAGTTCCACACCCTCGCGGCGATCGTCGAGCACGGCCAGTGGAACGCGCTGCGGCACGGGCACTACGCCTACTACTCGACCATCGCGCTGACCCGGATGCTGGCGGGCATCGGGTTCAGCCCGGTCACCGCGTGGACGTTCGAGCTCTACGGCGGGACAGTGCTGCTGGCGGCCCGCCGGGACATTGACGTCCGGGCCGGCCTGGGTGCCGGGGGCGGACCCGACGCCGCCGTGACCACCTTGCTCGGCCGCGAGGACAGTGTCGGCGTCACCGACCCGGCTGCCCTGCGCACCCTGCAGCAGGACTCGCAGGCCCGCGCAGCCGGCCTGCGGGCCTGGCTGACCGAGCAGCGCCAGGCCGGCCGGCAGGTCCTCGGCTACGGCGCCGCCTCGCGCGCGATCGCGCTGCTGCGGCGGGCCGGTATCGGCCGGGACTTGCTGCCAGCCGTGGCCGACGCGTCCCCGGCCAAGCAGGGGCTCCGGATGCCGGGGACCGACATCCCGGTGGTGAGCCCGGCCGAGCTGACCACCCGGCATCCGGACGCGGTCGTGCTCTTCCTCGCGGATCTGCGCGCCGAGGTCAGCGCCGCTTACCCGGAGATCGAGGCGAGCGGCGGAGACTGGGTCGACGCGGATTCGCTTGGCTCTTGACATGGTGCTCGGGGGGCAGGCTCAGGTCGTCTGGAGGATGACGCGGAGTCGTTCCAGGCAACGGCTGCGGGTGGGCCCGATGCTGCCGATGGGCAGGCCGAGTCGGTCGGAGATCTCCACGTACGGCACCGGCGGGTCGGCCATCAGCAGCTCCAGCAGCCGCTGCGACCGGGACGGCAGCTGCGACAGGGCCGCCCGGACGGCCTGGGCGCGCTCGTCGGCCAGCAGCCGCTCGTCGATCGCGGGCTGCTGCCCTGAGCTGCCGCTGAACGCGTCGTGATCTTGCACCAGCATGACCCGCTTGCCGGCCGTGACGTGCCGCAGGCACTCGTGCCGGGCCGTCGTGGCCAGCCAGCTGCCGATCCGCTCCGGGTACTCGATCCGGTGGATGTTCTCGAGCAGCCGCAGCCAGGTAGCCTGCACGACGTCCGCCGCGTCGCTCTCGCACAGCTTGAAGTCCCTGGTCATGGCCCAGATCAGGCGCGAGAACTGGTCGACGAGGCGCTCCCACGCTGCCTTGTCTCCGCTCGCTGCCTGCCGGACTAGCTGGGCGACGTCCAGCGTGCCCTCGGCCCGGCCCAGCTGCGTCCCACCCTGGCCCGTGGCCAGCGGTGAGGTCGCTCCCTGGTGCTCCGCCCGAGAGCGGGTACTCGCGACCCGCGTCACTCGATCCTCCTTGAGTTAGGCACTGACGTCTCCGGCATCGGCCGCATGTCAGTAGGCGCCGTGTCCGCGGGCGACCGCCGACCCCGTCTTCCACAAGATCTGGAGGTCCAGCACTAGCGACCAGTTCTCGACGTAGCGCACGTCTAGTCTGACCGCTTCGTCCCACGATAGATCCGATCGTCCGTTCACTTGCCACAATCCCGTAATGCCGGGTTTTACCGCCAGCCTGCGGCGCACGTGGTCGGCATAGGCGCTGGCCTCGGCGGGCAGCGCCGGCCGAGGCCCGACCAGCGACATGTCGCCCTTGAGGACGTTGATCAGCTGCGGCAGCTCATCCAGGGAGCGCCGGCGCAGCCAGCCGCCGAGCGGTGTGATCCGCGGGTCCTTGCGCATCTTGAACAGCACGCCGTTCCCGTCGCTGAGGGTCAGCAGCTCAGCCTTCAGCCGCTCCGCATCGACGACCATGGTGCGGAACTTGTAGACGGTGAACTGCTTGCCGTCCTTGCCGACGCGGACCTGCCGGAACAGGGCCGGGCCCCGGTCAGACAGCCGGATGACAAGCGCGATGGCGGCCAGCAGCGGCAGCAGCACGGCCAGGGCGAGGGCAGCCGCGGTCCGGTCGAACCCGGACTTGATCAGGCGCCGGGTGCCGCTCAGTTCCGGGTGATCCAGATGCAGCAGCGGCAGGCCAGCGGCCGGCCGGATGGTCGTCCGGGGTCCGGCGACATCCAGCAGCGCGGGGGCGACACACAGGTCGGTGCCGGTCTTCTCCAGCTTCCAGGCCAGGTCGCGGAGCCTGGCTCCGCTCATCTCCGGGCAGGCCAGGACCGCCACCGTGTCCGCGCCCATCCGCTCGACCACGGCCGGCACGTTGCCGAGACCGCCGACGACGGGAATGCCGTCGACCGTCTCCGGGCAGTCCGGGCCAAGTACGCACGCGGCGACGACGTCGAGGCCGTGATAGGCGTCCCGGCGGAGCAACGCGGCCAGCTCGCCGATGACGTCCGCGTGCCCGACGGCCACGACCTTCCGCATGCAGGCGCCCGTGCTGCGGACCCGGTGCAAGTGCTTGCGCAGCGCGTACCGGCCGAGCAGGTCGAAGATCGTGACAGCGGGCAACGCGATCACGATGTAGCCGCGGGCGACGTCGATCTTGGTCGCATACGCGACGAAGGCGATGAGTGCCGTCAGGCAGATTCCGGTGTTCAGGACGCGGCGGAATTCGTCTGAGCCGACACCGAAGACCTTGCTGTCGTAGGCGCCGGCCAGGCCGAGCGCCGGGAGCCAGAGGGCCGGCATCGTCAGCGCTAGCCAGAGATAAGGGAGCACGGCCAGGCCGCTGCTGCCGCCGAACCGGACCTCGAATGCCAGCAGGCCGGCGGCGATGGCGCACCAGGCGTCGAGGATCGAGGCTTGCCACCGGTGCGAAGCGGTCCATGACGTCACCCTGCGGGTGGCGGCGGGGGCCGCGACAACCTGCAAAGTTTCCGGGACAGTCATGTCCACAGCCAAAGCCGCCCTCCCAGCGCCAATGCACAAGCGCGCCGCGACATCCGACGGCCGCTGTTCCCACCCCTTGGCTCGTGCATAGGGAAGACGCCCCACGGTGCACGGCGGTTTACAGCTTTTATGATCACATTGATTAACTATGAATTATCAAGGAATCACTTTGCGTAATAGCAGCAGATCAGGCTGCCATGTAACCTGTGTCTGGTTTGCGCAGAAGTCGCCCGTAACGGATCTAGTCGGGCAGATTAACGATGCACTGACTTAGCAGTCATATTACTGAAATTGCTGGTTCAGTCACCAGACTTCGGTGCATCCGATTGGCCGGCCGGATAGCGCTGGCGGTCACGGCCGGATCAAGGTAAATAGATCCGGGTCGGCGAGCGGTTATCATCGGCAGCGTGAATGAGGTCGCGCCAGCGGCGCCTGACCCTGAAGATGCCAAGATCATTACGCTGGCCCGGGCCGCCCGCGCCCGGGTGGCGGCCGCCGAGGGCGCGGCGGTGCGGGACGAGACGGGCCGGACCTATGCCGCGGCCGCGGTCGCGCTGCCATCACTTCAGCTCTCGGCCCTGCACCTGGCCGTTGCCATGGCCGCGTCCAGCGGTGCCGCCAGCCTGGAGGCGGCGGCCGTGGTGAGCGAAGGCCAGGCCCCCGATCCGCGTGATCTCGCGGCAGTGCGTGAGCTCGGCCCCGAGGCTGTTGTCTTCCACGCCGCGCCAGATGGCACGGTCCTGGCCACGCTGCGGCCGTGACGCCCAGCGCGCTACGGAGAGCGCCCTGATAGCAGGACCGATCGGCGAGCCGGCGGCGGCGTCAGCGGCGGCTCCGCGGACTGCTGCTCGCCCGGTGTTCGGGACCGTCGCGCTGCTCGCCGGCGCGGCCGCGTGGGGGAGCACCGGGACGGCCGCCCATTTCGCGCCGTCAGGGACGAGCTCGCTGTCGGTCGCCGCGGCCAGGATCGTGACCGGCGGCGCGCTGCTGGCCGTCATCGCGCTGCGCAGCGCGCCGAATCGCGCCGGACTGCGGGTCCTGCTGCGCGGGCAGCCGCGGACCAGGGCGCTGACGCTGCTGGCCGCCGTGGCCGTGAGCGGTTACCAGCTGTGCTTCTTTACCTGCGTGCGGCTGACCGGGGTGGCCATCGGCACCGCGGTGGCCATCGGCAGCGCCCCGGTGCTCACCGGCATCCTCAGCCGGCTGACCGGCGGCCCGCCGCTCGGCCGCAGGTGGGTCGTCGCGACCGGGGGCGCGGTGGCAGGGGTCAGCGCGCTGGTCGCGGGTGGCCAGGCGGCGTCGGCCAACCTGGCGGGCGTGGGCCTGGCTCTCGCCGCGGGACTGTGCTACTCGGTCTACGCGCTCGCGGCCGCCGGGCTCATTTCCGCCGGAACGCCGGAGGCCTCGGTGATGGCGGCGTTCTTCGGTATCGCGGCCGTGCTGCTCCTGCCGGTGCTGCTGCTCACGTCGCCCGGATGGGTGCTCACGCCACGCGGGGCGGCCGTCACCGGGTATCTCGGCGTCGTGACCACGGCGGTGGCCTATCTCCTCTATGGCCGCGGGCTGCGGACCGTGCCAGCTCCGGTGGCCGTCACCCTGGGCCTCGCGGAGCCCGCGGTCGCTGCCATCCTCGGCCTCACCCTGCTCGGCGAGCAGCTGTCGGGGGCCGGGGTGGCGGGCCTGAGCCTGATCGGGCTCGCCCTCGTGGTGCTCGCGGCGCCCGGCGCGGGTCTGGCGGCGGCCCGCCGATGGCTCTGGCGCGCCCGGTAACTGGCGGGCGCGTCGCCGCTGTCCCGGCAGGCCTGCGCGATGGGGGAGAATTGGCCGGGTGAGCACACAGCCGAGGCCAGGCCCGCCCGAGGGATTCAGGTCCGGTTTCGCCTGTTTTGCCGGGCGGCCCAACGTCGGCAAATCCACCCTCATGAACGCGCTCGTCGGCGCGAAGGTGGCCATCACCAGCAGCAGGCCGCAGACGACCCGGCGGGCCATCCGCGGCATCGTGCACCGGCCGGACGCGCAGCTGATCATCGTCGACACGCCCGGACTGCACCGGCCCCGCACGCTGCTCGGCGAGCGGCTGGACAGCCTGGTCCGGTCGACGCTGACCGAGGTCGACGTCATCGGGTTCTGCGTGCCGGCCAGGGACCGGATCGGGCCGGGCGACAAGTACCTGGCCGGCGAGCTGACCGCGATCGGCAAGACGCCGGTGGTCGCCATCGTGACGAAGACCGACCAGGCCGGCAAGCAGGAGGTCGCCGCGCAGCTCGCGGCCGTCAGCGAGCTGGGCGACTGGGCCGACATCGTGCCGGTCTCCGCGGTGGGCGGCTTCCAGCTCGATGTGCTGGCGGACGTGCTGATCTCGCACCTGCCGGCCGGCCGGCCGCTGTACCCGGACGGCGACCTCACCGACGAGCCCGAGCAGCAGCTCGTCGCGGAGCTGATCAGGGAGGCAATCCTGGAAGGGGTGCGGGATGAGCTGCCGCACTCCATTGCCGTGGTCGTCGAGGAGATGACGCCGCGCGAGGGCCGCGACGACCTGATCGACGTGCACGCGATGATGTACGTCGAACGGCAGAGTCAGAAGGCCATCGTGCTCGGCGCCCGCGGCGCCCGGCTGAAGGACGTCGGCACCGCCGCCAGGCAGCAGATCGAAGCCCTCCTGGGCCGCCATGTCTACCTGGACCTGCGGATCAAGGTGGCGAAGGACTGGCAGCGCGACCCGCGGCAGCTGCGCCGCCTGGGCTTCTACGACTGAGCGGCACGGGACCCGGTCAGGCCAGCCGCCGGGCGGCCGCGACGTCGTGCTCCCAGAACCGGAAGTAGTTACTGACCCGGTACCCGAGCCGGTCGTTGATCGCGACCATGTGCCGGTTGAGGTCGGCGTTGTAGGTCAGGACGTGCGTCACCGCGGGCTCGCGCTCGGCCAGCAGTTCGAGCATCGCCGCCTTGATCAGCAGGCCGAGCCGGCAGCCGCGGTGCTCGCCGGTGACGGCCGTGATCGCCTGCTCGGCCCACCCTGGCTGATCCGGGTGCACGTTCACCTGGGTCAGGCCAGCGACGGCTCCGGTGGCGGTCTCGACGGCGGCCACCGAGAGCCAGCGGATGCCCGCGGCGGCCCGGCGCTCCTCGACCGCGCGCAGCCGCGCGGCGTCGAAGCCGGACGGCTCGAACGTGTCATCGTGCGGCGCGTCCGCCAGCGCCGTATGAGTGGCGCAGATCCCGGCCACGAGGTCGGCCGGCGTGGTCCCGATCCAGGACCTGAGCTCGTAGCCGGCCGCGTACGGCTCGGCCTCAGTCCGCAGCTCAGCCGCTAGCTTGGCGGTGCCGGCGTCGATGCGGAGCAGGCGGCGCACGTCCAGCATGCCCTGCTGCCGCCGGTCGCCGCGGCGAAGGCCTCGCCCGGCGAACCCACCCTGGTGGCGGACAGAACTCGGGTCCGTCCGGCCCGCGCCGACTCACCGGCCAGGTGCGCGAGCAGCGCGGTGCCATGGCCGTGGCGGCGCGCCCGCGGCGCGACGAGCACCGCGGCGAAGGCGTTGTCGCGGTTCTCCGTTACCGGCAGTTCCATCGTGTAGGCACCGGCCGGCGTGCCGTGTTCGCAGATACCCAGCCAGGCCTGGGTCGGGTGGTCCGCGAACCCGTAAGCCCACCACGCGCGGAAGAGCGCAAGCGGCATGGCGGGCACGTTCGGGTCGTCGGCCGGCTGGCTATCGACCGTCATCTGATGGCAGGCGCGCAGCTGCTCGTCGTCGGTTAGCGGGTCGAATCGCTCGATGCGCATGGCAGCCAGCTAACCGGCGCGATGACTGGCCCGGCAACCGAAATTTCGCTCCCGCGGCTTCCTGCCGCAATCACCCGGATACCGGCGGGGACGCCCCGGCCAGAGTTCGGGAATTAAGCTGATTGCAGTGCCCGGCCAGTCGCTGACGTGTGATGATCAGCGAGCCCAGGCTGTTGTTTTCCGAGGTCGATCGCCTGGGGGGCAGGGGGGCGGCTCGTTGGTTTTTATCGGACTGGGGTTCCATTTCCGGATCACCGGACGGGGCACGCTGCACTGCCAGCGCTGCGGCGGCGACCGCGCCTACCGGACCTGCGCCGGCCGGCGCTGGCTGCACCTGTTCTTCCTGCCGCTGATACCACTGGACCGGATAACCGAGCACGTGCAGTGCATCTCCTGCGAGACGCGGTACCGGATCGAGGTCCTCACGCTGCCGACCGCCGCGGAGATGCGGATGGTCTTGCCGGCCGCGACCCGCGCGGCGGCGGCCGCCATGCTGCACGCGGGCGACCCGGACAGCGGACTCGCCCGTTCGAGCGCGATCGAGACCGTGCGCGGCGCCGGGGCGGCCGACTACGGCGAGACTGAGCTGACGGCCGACCTGTCCGCCTGGAACGACGTCGCCGCGAGCGCTGAGCTGGCCGTGCACATGGCCAGCCTCGCGCGCCAGCTGACGATGCCCGCGCACGAGTGGTTCCTGGCCGGGATCGTCCGGATCGGCCTCTCCGACGGGCAGCTCTCGCTGGAGGAACGGGGCGCCGCCCGGCAGATCGCGGCCTACCTGGGGATGACGCCCGCCCAAGCGCACGGCGTGATCGTGATGACCGAGGAGAGCGCGGCCGCGGGCTGACGGAAACTCGCTGGCGTGCACACCCCGTTCCCAGCCTGAAGTGTGGGCGACAATGGGCTGGTGAGCATATACCGGGACGACGGGATCGTGCTGCGCACCCACAAGCTCGGTGAGGCGGACCGGATCGTCACGGTGCTGGGCCGCCGGACCGGCCGGATCCGGGCGGTGGCGAAGGGCGTACGCCGGACCAAGTCGCGGTTCGGCGCCCGCCTTGAGCCGTTCACCCACGTTGACCTGCTGCTGTATACCGGGCGTTCGCTGGACGTGATCACCCAGGCCGAGACGCTGCGGCCGTACGGCGAGCAGCTCGCGGGCGACTACCCCCGGTACACCACCGGCACCGCGATGCTGGAGACGGCCGAGAAGCTGACGCCGGTGGAGAAGGAGCCGGCCATGCGCCAGTTCCTGCTGCTTGTCGGCGGGCTGCGGACGCTTGGCGAGGGCGAGCACGACTCGCGACTGGTGCTGGACGCCTACCTGCTCCGCTCGCTCGCGGTGGCCGGCTACGCGCCGGCCCTGGACGAGTGCGCCGTGTGCGGGGCGCCGGCGCCGCAGGCCCAGGGCGGCCTGCGCGCGTTCGGCCTGGCGACCGGCGGGCTGAACTGCCAGTCCTGCCGGGTGCCAGGATCGGCCACTCCGGCGGCAGGTACGGTGGCCCTCATGAGTGCACTGCTGCGCGGGGACTGGAGTCACGCGGATGCCAGCGAGCACCGCCATCAGCTGGAGTGCAGCGGGCTGACGGCCGCCTACCTGCAGTGGCACCTGGAGCACTCGATCCGCTCGCTCCGGCACGTGGAGCACGCGTAATGGCGGTTGTTCCGCCTTATCCGCACCCGGATGGCGCGCAGCCGCCGAAGATTCCCGGCGAGCTCGTGCCGCGGCACGTCGCGCTCGTGATGGACGGGAACGGCCGGTGGGCCAAGCAGCGCGGCCTGCCCCGCACCGAGGGTCACAAGGCCGGCGAGTACGCGCTGTTCGACGTCATCATGGGCGCGATCGAGCTGGGCATCCCGTACCTGTCCGCCTACGCGTTCTCCACCGAGAACTGGCGCCGGTCGCCGGATGAGGTCCGGTTCCTGATGGGCTTCAACCGGGACGTGATCCGGCGGCGGCGGGACCAGCTGAACTCCATGGGGGTCCGGATCCGGTGGGCCGGGCGCCGGCAGCGCCTGTGGCGGTCGGTGATCTCCGAGCTGGAGGACGCCGAGCGGATGACCGTCGGGAACTCGGTGCTGACGCTGCAGTTCTGCGTGAACTACGGCGGCCGGGCGGAGATCGCGGACGCGGCGAAGCGGATCGCGCTCGACGTCGCCGCCGGCCGGCTCAAGCCGGAGAAGGTGGACGAGCGGACCATCGGGAAGTACCTCGACGAGCCTTCGATCCCGGACGTGGACCTGTTCGTGCGGTCCTCGGGGGAGCAGCGGACCTCGAACTTCCTGCTGTGGCAGTCCGCGTACGCCGAGTTCGTGTTCCTGGACACGCTGTTCCCGGACTTCGACCGGCGGCATCTGTGGCACGCGTGCGAGATCTACGCCAGCCGGGACCGCCGCTACGGCGGCGCGGTGCCCAATCCGGTGGGCCCCTATCCGGCCGGGCCGGGTCCGTGCCGGGCCGCCCGGCTGAGACCCGTAGGTTCGATCACTGACCAGTAGACGGCGTTGTCGGCCAGGCCTGACGAAATCCACAAGATCTGCGCCGGCGGAGTCGAGGTCTGCTGGATCAGCCGCGGGCTAGCGCAGGGCCTGCCAGACGGCGAGGCCGAGCATCACGGCGACGGCGAGGATCCGGCGCGGCCCGGCCGCCGGCCGCGAGCCGGGGCCAGGAGATCATGGCCAGCCAGCCGAGCGCCGCGGCGACGCCGACCAGCGCCACCGCGCCGCCGGGGCCGCGGACGGCCAGGCCGACGATGAGCAGCACCGTCGCGGCGATCGGCGCGATCCAGGCCGGCATTTGGTGCAGGTACAGCAGCGGCTGGGCGCTGCGCCGCTCGGCGGTCGCGCGGGCGGGAGAGGTGTCCGGGGTGAATAGGCTCTGGCCCGGCGGCAGCGGCCGGACTTCGCCGCTGCCTCGACGTCCTGTTGCTGGTCACGCCCTGATCCTCCCGGCCAGCGCGAGCTGGCCTTGCTCTGCTGCACGACGGTACGCAGAGGCCAAGGTTACCGCCCGTTACCAGCGGCTTGTCCCGCTGCGGCCGCCGAAACTCTGGCGACGGCGCCAGTCCGGGGCCGCTAAGCTGGCATCACCCCCCACCCCTTGACCGGGCTTTCGCACACCTCATACGCAGGGCCGCCGACCGCCAGCCGGATGGAGAGCAGAGCAATGGCACGCCGCAGTGACCGCATGGAAACCATCGTCAGCTTGTCCAAGCGACGGGGCATCGTGTTCCCGTCCAGCGAGATCTACGGCGGGCTGCGCGCCGCCTGGGACTACGGCCCGCTCGGCGTGGAGATCAAGAACAACATCAAGCGGCAGTGGTGGCGCTCGATGGTAACGCTGCGTGATGACATCGTCGGGCTCGACTCCAGCGTGATCCTGGCGCCCGAGGTCTGGGTCGCCAGCGGGCACGTGACCGAGTTCGTCGACCCGCTGACCGAGTGCCAGTCCTGCCACAAGCGCTACCGCGCCGACCACCTGACCGAGGCGTACGAGGAGAAGCACGGGCACGCGCCCGAGCACGGGCTCGCCGACCTCGCCTGCCCGAACTGCGGCACGAGGGGTGCGTTCGCCGAGCCGCGCATGTTCAACACCATGCTCACCACGCACCTCGGGGCGGTCGAGGACAGTTCCAGCCTGGCCTACCTGCGGCCGGAGACCGCGCAGGGCATCTTCATCAACTACCGCAACGTCCTGCAGACCTCGCGCAAGAAGGTCCCGTTCGGGATCGCGCAGATCGGCAAGTCGTTCCGGAACGAGATCACGCCGGGCAACTTCATCTTCCGCACCCGCGAGTTCGAGCAGATGGAGATGGAGTTCTTCGTCAAGCCCGGCACCGACGAGGACTGGCATCAGTACTGGATCGACACCCGCGAAGCGTGGTTCCTCGACCTCGGGGTGAGCAAGGAAAGCCTGCGCCGGTACGAGCACCCCAAGAACAAGCTGTCGCACTACTCCAAGCGGACCGTCGACCTGGAGTACCGGTTCGAGTTCCCCGGCAGTGAGTGGGGCGAGCTGGAGGGGATCGCGAACCGCACCGACTTCGACCTGAGCACGCACAGCAAGGCGTCCGGGGCGGACCTGTCGTACCTGGACCCCGAGACCAACGAGCGCTACACCCCGTACGTCATCGAGCCCGCGCTCGGCGTGGACCGCTCGATGCTGGTCTTCCTGCTGGAGGCCTTCGCCGAGGACGAGGCGCCGGACGCGAAGGGAAACCTGGAGAAGCGCACGGTGCTGCGGCTCGACCCGCGGCTCGCGCCGATCAAGGTGGCGGTGCTGCCGCTGTCGCGCAACGCCGATCTGTCACCCAAGGCCAGGGATGTGGCCGCGCTGGTGCGCCAGCACTGGAACGCCGACTTCGACGACGCCAGCGCCATCGGCCGCAGGTACCGGCGGCAGGACGAGATCGGCACCCCGTACTGCGTGACCGTCGACTTCGACTCGCTCGAAGACCAGGCCGTGACGGTCCGGGAACGGGACTCGATGCGGCAGGAGCGGATCGGGATCGACGCGCTGGTGGGCTACCTGTCGGGGAAGCTCGCCGGCTGCTAGCCAGCCAGGGCCGAGATATGCCGGCGGCTGGCCGCCATCAGCCGCTGGCGTGATCCGCGACCCGCGACGCGAGCTATCTGCGGCCGAAGACCGGCGTCTTATGAGGCGCCGGTGAGCGCGGCGAGGACCGCGTCGGTGGCCTGCGAGCCGTCGTGCGCTTGCAGCCGCGGACTGCGCCGGTAGATCTCGGCGGCCGCCTGATGGAAACCGTCGGGCAGCCCGGCCCCCGCCATGCTCGCGGCTATCTCTTCCATCTCGCCGACCCAGCGCCAGCCTTTGGTCACCGCCGCCTGGGCCGCGTGCGCGAGCCGGCCGGGAAGCTGTGGCTGCGACAGCTCCCACTCGGCTAGCAGCGCGTCCTCCACGCCCTCGGCCTGCGCCAGCGCGCGGGCCGCCAGCAGCAAGGCCGAACTGCCCTTCGTCCAGGACGCGTACGCCATCTTGACCGCAGACGCCGCAGTGTCTGACCCGTTGACCACCCGCGTCGCGAGGACGGTGTCACCGAACAACGCGGCCACTTCCGGTGCGTGCGCGCCCGACAGATACAGTCGCGCCGCGCCCGCCGCGACTGGCGGGCCGCCGATGATGCCGCCGTCCACGTACCGGCCGCCGCTGTCGGTGATGAGCTGGGCGACCTCGCGGGCGGTGCCGGGCGCGATCGCGTTCGCGTCGACGTAGAGCCCGGTGAAGCCGTGCACGATCCAGGCCACGTCGAGTGCCGCGTGCGGCGGGCAGACGGAGAGGATCACCTCGGCGTCGGCGACGACCCCGCGGGCGGTGCGGACGTCCGTCAGGCCAAAGGTCTGGGCTCGGGCCGCGGTGTCGGCGCCGCGGCCCTCGGATGCCCACAGCACCCGGTGCCCGGCGCCAGTCAGGCACCCGCCCACGGCGGCGCCCATCTCGCCCGGATGCAGCAGCCCGATCACGCTCTTGCCCGTCAGCACCATGGCTGGAGTGTGCCATAGCGCGGCGTAGTCAGCTCAGCGGCTTCGTGGTCCAGCGTGCGGGATCGGGGCCGAGCAGCTTGAGCTGACCGAAAACCTGGACCGCAGTCAGCGGGGGATGGCTGCCCGTCACAATCACCTCTACGAACAGGCCCCCGGCATCCGGCGTGCACACGTCCTGGTAGGGCCCAGGCTGGCCGCCGGTCGGAGGCACCGCCCGCGCGGTGCGGATCGCTACCCGGTAACCGTTGATGACCCTGGACTGGCTGCTCCGCGCCGTGAACGGGCACGACGCGGAGCCAACCGCGGGTTGGCGGGACACGACCAGGAACGGTGACCCAGGCCGGAGCAGGAGGCCAGTCTGCTTGCTGTCACCGATGACGAACGAGCCGACATCGAAGCCGGCCCTGCTGCTCAGGCTGCGGCTGAAACTGACGAGGATGACGTGCCATTGCGGCAGCCCGTTCCGGAGCTGGGCCCCGAACCGTAGCGACGTCCGCAATCGGAACCGCACGGTCGTCGCCATCCGCAGGGCGTACTGGCGAAGCGGGTAGTGCAGCAGCGCCCAGCCGCCGGGGGCGTACTGGAATGCGATCATCGGCTGTACTGGCTGGTTGGTGACGCCGCCGCGAGCGAGCGGACCGCCGGCGCCCCAGTAGGCGGGCAGGCCGTTGATGTCCGGTGCCCGGCCGGACACCCGAATCACCGCCGACTCGCCCGAGTCTGCGCCGCCCGGGCCGCAGGTCAGGATCCGCTCGGTCACGGGGTCTGGCCGGGTCCACGCGCAGGCGCCGGCCGGATAGACCCTCAGCGTCGTGTCCGCGCCCGTCAGCAGGTGCTCGGCTGACCGCCACATCTGCCCCGACACGATCTCACCGCGCAGATCAAACCCTGGCGTGGGGGGCACCCAGCCGAAGTCGGCGAACGGAACGAGCGGGTTGAACTGCCGCGGCGCCGTCGGCGCCGGGTGGTCGGCCGGAGACCGGCCCGCGGCCAGGCCAACTGCCGCGCCGATCACGGCGATGACGGCGGCGGCCGCGGCCAGTGGCGTGACCAGCCTGCCGGTGCGGCTGCGGGCCGGCCAGCGGCGGACGGTCGTGGTGCCACCCGGTCGGCGCCCGGGCATCTCGTCGCTCGACATCTCGGCGCCCGGCATCTCGTCCGCGGGCAGCGTCAGCTCCGGGAGCCGGTGGGCCGGGAACTCGTCACCGGTTGCCCTGAGCGCCGCGCGCAGCGCATCCTCGCTCAGCCTCATGACGTCTCCTCCAGCGCTCGGCGCAGCGAGATCAGCCCTCGGTGCGCGGCCGACCGGACGGCGCCGTTGCCGATGCCCATGGCGGCAGCGATCTCGTCATCGGGCAGGTCGAGGTAGAAGCGCATCGTCAGCACCTCGCGCTGCCTGGTGGGAGCCGGCGCAGGGCGCGTACCACCTCGCGCCGCGCTTCGTCGGTCAGGATCGCGGCCTCAGCGGAACTGGCGGGCGGCTGATGACCATCGGCTAGTTCCACAACCGGCCTCCGGCGCAGCACCGACCGGCTGCCATTCAGCACCGCTGACCGGACGTAACCGAGCGCCTTCGACCGGTCGCGCAGCTGCGGCCACCGCCGGTACAGACCGCAGAACGCCTCCTGCACGCAGTCTTCGGCGGCGGCCGCATTACCGAGCATGATGTAGGCCAGCCGGATGAGGCCCAGGGCGTGCTCGGCGTACAGCGCGCCAACCGCGGCCCGGGCGTCATCGGCCCGGCCGGCCCAGCCAGGCCATCCGGGTCGGCGGCCAGCTCGCCGTCGGCCCGGTCCCGGCCAGAGCGCCGCAGCGGGCCGGCGTCAAGGTCCATGTCCCAGAGACGCATACCACGGCATTATGTTGCGGGTCGCGGCCAAGATTCTTGGCTCTGCGCCGACTGGGCGTGGTTAGGGACGCTCTGACGTCCCTAACCACGCACAGTGGTCAGTTCAGCGGCTTCGTGGTCCAATGCGCGGGGATGTCACCTGCCACCGCGGCGGCGTCTGCTGTAGTTGCGCGCCGAAGCGGATTGGCGTGGTCAGGCCGAACCGCACGGCCCTGGCGATGCGCAGCGTATCCGCGCGCGCCGGATACCCGAGCAGGGCCCAGCCGCCAGGGGCGTACTGGAACGCGAGGAAGCGTTCCGCAGTGTGCGTGGCCGGAAGGCCGACGAAGGTCGGTCCGGTGACCCAGTAGGCCGGCTGGCCGTGCAACTCGGGCGCCTGGCTGTCGATGCGCACCGTCTCGCCGATGCCCAGGCTGCTGGCCGGCTGGCCACACGACAGCGCGTGCGCGGTCCGGCTGCAGGAACCGGCCGGGTAGGTCATCAGCTGCACCGGCGACCTGCCCCGCGAGAGCAGGAGCTGGGCGGCCGAAGATGTCATCCCGTTCACGGCCCGGTTGCCGCCCGATGGCAGCCAGCCGAAGCCGGCAAACGGCACGAGCGGGCTGAACTGACGCGGTGCTGCCAGCGGGCCGTGCTGGCGCGGCTGACTGGGCTGGCCCGGGCCCAGGCTGACGGCGACCGCGATGACCGCGATCACGGCGGCGGCCGCGGCCAGGGGTGCAATCAACCGGGCGGCGCGGCGGCGCGCAGCCTGTCTTCGATCGTTGTCATGGGTCTGCCCCCATCAGCCGGGCGAGGGTGCCGAGCCCGCGCGAGGTCGTCGACTTGACGTGCCGGGCGTGATCCGCATCGACCGGGCGATCTCCGCCTCGGGCAGGTCCAGGAAGAAACGCAGTACCAGCGCCTCGCGTTGGCGATCGGGAAGCTGGCGCAGGGCCGCGAGCACTTCCCTGTGCTCCTCGCCGAGCAGCACGTCGTGTTCGGGCTGCGCGGGCGGGGCTGGCATCGCCCTGGCCGCCCGGCGGAAATTGCGCTGTCTGGCCCGCAACTCCGAGCGGCAGCCGTTCAGCACGCTGGACCGGACGTAGGCGGGGCGCGGTCTGGCTGCACCAGCGACCCATAGCGGCGGTAAAGCTCGCAGAACGCCTCCTGGACCGCGTCCTCAGCGGACTGACGGTCGCCCAGCATCACCATCGCGAGCCGGATCAGGCCGACCGCGTGGACCTCGTACTGGCGGGTGACGGCTACCGCCGCGCTGTCCCGGCTGAGTGCACCAGGGAGCGTTACCGGCATTTGCATTTCCACACCTCAGAGACGCAGCCAGGCCGGGCTGGTTGCCTGCTGATTCTAGAGTCGCTGGCCGCCGGGGCCACCTGGGCGGATTGTTCATTTCGGGTGCGCGGACCGTCGCACGAGTGCCTGCCAGGGGTCGATAGGCTCGGAACTGAGGGCCATCAGGCCGGAAGACCACATGAGCCGCGAGACTGCCCAGGCCGCAGGCGGGCGGGGAACGGCAATCTGAGGAGTGCAGAGCAGTGCCGAAGCTCGTCTACGACTTCACCGAGGGCAACAAGGACCTGAAGGACCTGCTGGGCGGCAAAGGCGCCAACCTGGCGGAGATGACCAACCTGGGCCTGCCCGTTCCCCCCGGTTTCATCATCACCACGGACGCGTGCCGTTACTACCTGGAGCAGGGCAAGGTTCCGGACAGCCTGGCGGCCGAGGTCACCGAGCACCTGCAGGCGCTGGAGCACAGCATGAGCCGCAAGCTCGGCGACCACGCCGACCCGCTACTGGTCAGCGTCCGGTCCGGCGCCAAATTCTCGATGCCCGGCATGATGGAGACGGTGCTCAACATCGGTCTGTCCGATGAGTCCGTGCACGGGCTGGCCAAGCAGGCCGGCAGCGAGCGGTTCGCCTGGGACTCCTACCGGCGGCTGATCCAGATGTTCGGCAAGACCGTGCTGGACATCGAAGGGCACGAGTTCGAGTCCGCCATCGACGCAGCCAAGCAGGCCAAGGGCACCAAGAACGACCTCGATCTGGATGCCGAGGATCTGCAGGGCCTGGTCGAGACGTTCAAGGCGATCGTGAAGGGCCAGACCGGCCGGGACTTCCCGCAGGATCCGCGCGAGCAGATGGACATGGCGGTCGAGGCGGTCTTCAACTCCTGGAACGCCGACCGGGCCATCCTGTACCGGCGCCAGGAGCGTATTCCGGCCGACCTGGGTACCGCGGTCAACATCGTGTCGATGGTGTTCGGCAACCTGGGCGCGGACTCGGGCACCGGCGTGGCCTTCACCCGTGACCCCGGCAGCGGCCAGCAGGGCGTCTACGGTGACTACCTGCAGAACGCGCAGGGCGAGGACGTCGTCGCGGGCATCCGCAACACGGTGCCGCTGCAGGACCTGGAGCAGATCGACGCCAAGTCCTACGGCCAGCTCATGGAGATCATGTCCACGCTGGAGAACCACTACAAGGACCTGTGCGACATCGAGTTCACGATCGAGCGCGGCAAGCTGTGGATGCTGCAGACCAGGGTCGGAAAGCGCACTGCGGGCGCGGCCTTCCGGATCGCGACCCAGCTGGTCGACCAGGGCCTGATCGACCTGGACGAGGCACTGACCCGGGTGACCGGCAGCCAGCTCGCCCAGCTGATGTTTCCCCGGTTCGAGGCCGGTTCGGACGTCAAGAAGATCACCAAGGCGATCAGCGCCTCGCCGGGCGCGGCCGTCGGTAAGGCGGTCTTCGACTCCGAGACGGCGGTGGCCTGGGCTGACCGGGGCGAGGACGTCATCCTGGTCCGGCGCGAGACCAACCCCGATGACCTGCACGGCATGATCGCCGCGCAGGGCATCCTGACCAGCCGCGGCGGCAAGACCAGCCATGCGGCCGTGGTCGCCCGCGGCATGGGCAAGACCTGCGTGTGCGGCGCCGACGAGCTCGAGGTCGACGTCAAGGGCAAGAAGTTCACCGCTCCGGGCGACATCACGGTCTCGGAGGGAGACGTGATCTCGATCGACGGCACCTCCGGCCAGGTCTACCTGGGCGAGGTCGCGGTCGTCGCGTCCCCGGTGGTGGAGTACTTCGAGGGCAAGATCGATCCGTCGGCCGACGAGCTGGTCGAGGCGGTGCACCGCCTCATGACCCACGCGGACGCCAAGCGGCGCCTGGGCGTGCGGGCTAACTCCGACAACGGCGAGGACTCGGCCCGCGCGGTCCGGTTCGGCGCGCAGGGCATCGGCCTGTGCCGGACCGAGCACATGTTCCTGGGCGAGCGGCGGCAGCTGGTCGAGCGGCTGATCCTGGCCGACGACGACGGCGCGCGGACCGCCGCGCTGGACGCCCTGGAGCCGCTGCAGCGCGGCGACTTCGTGGAGATCTTCGAGGCCATGGACGGGCTGCCGACCACGATCCGGCTGCTCGACCCGCCGCTGCACGAGTTCCTGCCCGATCTGACGGAGCTGTCGGTCAAGATCGCGCTGGCTGGGGACAAGGCGACCGACCAGGACCGTAAGCTGCTGGACGCGGTCCGCCGCCTGCACGAGCAAAACCCGATGCTGGGCTTGCGCGGCGTCCGGCTCGGCCTGGTCATCCCCGGCCTGTACCAGATGCAGGTCCGGGCCATCGCGCACGCGGCGGTGGACCGGGTCAAGGTCGGCGGTGACCCGAAGCCGGAGATCATGATCCCGCTCGTCGGCGCCATCCAGGAACTCGAGGCGGCCCGCGAGGAAGCCGAGCAGGTGCTGGCTGAAGTCGCCGCGGAGACGGGCACGAACGTGCACAGCCTGATCGGGACGATGATCGAGGTGCCGCGGGCGGCGCTCACCGCCGGGCAGATCGCCCAGGCGGCGGAGTTCTTCTCGTTCGGTACCAACGACCTGACGCAGATGGGCTGGGGTTTCTCCCGCGACGACGTGGAGGGCTCGTTCTTCAGCCGCTACATCGAGCTGGGCGTCTTCGGCGTCTCCCCGTTCGAGACGATCGACGCGGACGGCGTGGGCCGGCTGGTGAAGATCGCGGTCGAGGAAGGCCGGGCCACCAGGCCGGACCTCAAGATCGGCGTCTGCGGCGAGCACGGCGGCGATCCGGACTCGGTGCACTTCTTCCACTCCGCGGGCCTGGACTACGTGTCCTGCTCGCCGTTCCGGGTGCCCGTCGCCCGGCTGGAGGCCGGCCGCGCTGCCGTACTGGAGACGACCGGGGGCAGCGACAGCAGGTGAGGCCGTGACGGGCGGTTACGACCAGCAGGCCACGGCCCGCTGGATCCCCGAGCCGCCGAAGCAGTCGGCAGAATCCGGGCGCGGACCGTTCCTGCGGGACCGCGCCCGGGTGCTGCACAGCGCGGCGTTGCGGCGGCTGGCCGCCAAGACGCAGGTCGTGGCCGTCGGGTCCGGCGACTTCCCGCGGACCCGGCTGACGCACTCACTGGAGTGCGCCCAGATCGGCCGCGAGCTCGGCGCGGCTCTCGGCTGCGACCCCGACCTCGTCGACGCTGCCTGCCTGGCGCACGACCTGGGTCACCCGCCGTTCGGCCACAACGGAGAGGCGGCCCTGGCTGAGGTCGCCGCGCATTGCGGGGGCTTTGAGGGGAACGCGCAGAGTCTCCGGCTGATCACGCGGCTGGAAGCGAAGACACCGGGCGGCGGTCTGAACCTGACCAGGGCGACTCTCGACGCGACGCTGAAGTATCCCTGGCTCGGGCCGGGGGAGGACGCCAGCGCGTCCGGCAAGTACGGGGCGTACGGCGATGACGCGGCGGTGTTCGCGTGGATCCGCGCGGGCGCGCCGACCGAGCGCCCGTGCCTGGAAGCACAGGTGATGGACTGGGCCGACGACGTCGCCTACTCCGTGCACGACCTGGAAGACGGCCTGCACGCCGGGCTGGTCACCTTCGACCTGCTCCGCGATCCGGGCGAACGCCAGGTCGTCGCGAAGCTGACCCTCGCCGCGTACTGCCCGCCCGGTTTCGCCACCGAGGCCGAGCTGGCCGAGGAGTTCGCCCGGCTGCTGGAGCTGGACTGCTGGCCGCGGGGCTTCGACGGCAGCCTGGCGGCCTCCGCCGCGGTCAAGAACCTGACCAGCGAGCTGATCGGCCGGTTCTGCCGGGCGGCGCAGCGGGCCACCCGTCCGGCCGGGCATCCGCCGGTGCGCCGGTACGCGGCCGACCTGGCCGTGCCGCGGCAGCAGCGGCTGGAGTGCGCCCTGCTCAAGGGCGTCACTGCGCACTACGTCATGAGCCGGTCCGGCGTGGTCGCCGCGCAGGCCCGGGAGCGTCAGATCATCGCCGGCCTGGCCGCGCGCATCGCGGCGGGCGCGCCCGGGACGCTGGAGCCGCTGTTCCGGCACGGCTACGAGGCGGCGAGCGACGACGCGGCCCGGCTGAGGGTCGTGGTGGACCAGGTCGCGTCGCTGACCGACACTTCCGCGCTTGCCTGGCACGAGCGGCTCGCCGCCGGCTAACCAGCCGGGGACTGCGGCCCGGCGGCGTCCGCGCCGGGTTCGGGCAGTGCGACCGCGTCCGGGCCGGCCGCGTCCGCGACGCGTTCGAGCAGCCCGGCCGCCAGCCGCACGAGCTCCAGTTCCGTCGCCGTGAGACGCGCCGCCATCGCCTGGGCCAGCCAGGAGTCACGCGCGGCCATGTCCCGGCGCAGCGCCGCCCGCCCGGCCTCGGTCACCTCCAGCAGGATCATCCGGCCGTCCCGCGGGTGCCCCGCCTTCGAGATCAGCCCATCCGCTTCCAGACTGGTCAGGGTTCTGGTCAGGCTCTGCGGCTGCACGCGCTCGGCGGTCGCGATCTCGCCGGGCGTCATCGGCCCGCGATGGTGCAGATGCCCGAGCGTGCTCAGCTCCAGCGACGTCCGGCCGTCCGCCGGGCGCTCCAGCCTGAGCCTGCGGCCGAGACTCATGACGCTGCGGCGCACGGTGGCCGCCGCGGCCATCAGCTGCGGGTCGACGCTCATGTATACCACGCTAGCACGTACTAGTTCCGGATAGATTCGCACGATCAGGCGATATCTACTAAGCTATAGCTTATGAATTCTGGACCGTCACGCACCAGCCAGGCCGTCGCTCTCAGCCGGGCGGAGCTAGACCGGCCGCACAGCCCCGACGGTGACCCGGGCGCGCAGCGCGCGCTCTGCGCCGGGCTGGACTTCGTTCCGCCCGCCTGGCTGCGGCCGGGCATCGAGGCGCGGACCAGATTCATGGACGATCACGTCACCGCCGCGATCGCGGCGGGAGTCCGGCAGGTCGTCGTCTGCGGCGCGGGCCTGGATGACCGGGCGCTGCGGTTCCGCACTCCCGGCGTCCGGTTCTTCGAGCTGGATCACCCGGTGACGCAGGCGGACAAGGCGGCCCGGCTGCGCGCCATCGGTGCCGAGGCTGGCGGTGCCGGCCCGGTGCTGGTGAGCTGTGACTTCGAGACCGACCAGGCCGGGGCCGCGCTGCGCGCCCACGGGCACCGCGATGCTGCCGCCACCCTGTTCCTGTGCGAGGGCCTGCTGGTCTACCTGGGCCGTGACACCTGCCTCCGGTTGCTGACCGGCCTGGCGGCGTGCGCGGGACCGGGCAGCACGCTCGCCGCGACGCTGGCCACGCACAACTCGGATGAGCCCGCGGAGGTGGTCGCGGCCGCGGCGAACGCGCGCCGCCGGACCGCCGCCGCGGAGCCATGGCGCACCATCCTGCGCGCGGACGAGCACCTGGCGTTGCTCGCCGCCGCGGGCTGGCCCGTCACGGCGGTCACCGACGCGCCCGCGGCCAGCGACGACGTCAGTCACGGGCGCAGGTCGCTGCTGGTCAGCGCAGAGCCTGCCGCCCGGCGATGAGCGCGAGCGTGGCGGCCGCGGCCCGGTCGGCCGCGACCCGGACCGCTTCCGGCCCGGCGCCGTACTCACCGTCGCGCAGCAGCGTCGCGTGCCCGTGCGCGGTGGCTTCCAGCGCCGCGGCGAGCGCCGCCGCGGTCGCCTCGTCGCCGGGGCAGATCTCGTCGACGAGGTCGAGCAGCGCGTCGATCGGCGCCCACGCCCGGGTCAGCTCCGGATACTTGCTCTTGTCCAGACCGGCGTTGAAGAGCGCGTCGAACAGCGGCCGCTGCTCGGCCGCGAACCTGACGTAGGCGCTGGCCATCGCGGCCAGCTGCTGCTCCGGGCTGTCTTGCCCGCCTTCCTCGGCCACCATGTCCGCGAACGTGCGCAGCGCCCGCACCGCGACCGCGGCCAGCAGTTCGTCCCGGTCGGCGAAATGCCGGTAGGGCGCGGCCGCGGACACGCCGACCCGCCTACTGGCCTCGGCCAGCGAGAAACCGCGCAGGCCCCGCTCCGCGATCAGAGCCACGGCCGCGTCGACGAGCGCGGCCTTCAGGTCACCGTGGTGATACCGGCCGCTCTTAGCGGGCGACGGCATAGGCGACGCCAGTCAGCTGCTCCGAGACCGCCCAGAGCCGCGCCTGGTCGGCGACGTCACGCGAGCGGGCGCTGGACTCCACCCTGGCAGGGTAGCCGGTGTCGAAGCGGCGGCGCGGCCCGTAGAAGTCGCCACCGCGGACGGCGGGATCGGTCGCGGCGCGCAGCACCGGCAGCGCCCCCATCCGGACGCTCTGCGCGAACCAGAAGTTGACCGCGCGCAGCCGCGGGCTGATGAGCAGCTGATCCAGCTTCGACCGGGTGCGGAACAGATCGGTGTACACGACGCCGGGATGCGCGGCCACCGCGATGGTGGCGGCGCCCGCGGCGCGCAGCCGCCGGTCCAGCTCGTAGGTGAATAGCAGGTTGGCGAGCTTGGACTGGAAGTAGGCGGTGGCCGGCTCGTAGCCGCGGTCGCCGCGCAGGTCCTCGAAGTTCATGACCCCGCTCGCGTGACCCTGGCTGCTCATGGTCACCACGCGCGAGCCGGGAGTCGCCAGCAGGCTGGGCAGCAGCAGCCCCGTGAGCGCGAAGTGGCCGAGGTGATTGGTGCCGAGCGTCAGCTCGAAGCCATCCTCGGTCCGCTCGTACGGCACCTCCATCACGCCGGCGTTGTTGATGAGCAGATCCAGCCGAGGATAGGCCGACCGGAGCTGGGCGGCGGCCGCGCGCACCGAGGCGAGCGAGGCAAGGTCGAGGGTGACGGTCGCGACGCTCGCTGCCGGGTGCGCGGACCGCAGCCGAGCGGCGGCCCGCCCGGCCCGGCCCGGGTTGCGGCAGGCCAGCACCACGTGCGCGCCCCGGCTCGCCAGCAGCTTGGCCGTCTGGAGTCCGATGCCGGCGTTCGCGCCGGTGACGACCGCGGTCCGGCCCGCCTGATCGGGCATGTCGGCCTCAGTCCAGCGCGCCGTCGCGGTTGCGGAAGTCGTCATCTGCGCCTCCTCAATGTTATGATCTCTCACATTGTGAGTGATCGTAACATTGGTGCCGGTGCCCGGTCACGTCGCTGGCCCCAGCCGGCCTGCCTGGACCGAGATGGCACCGATGAGCGCGGCTCGTTCCCTGTCGGCCTGGGCGCGAAGATCCGCGACATGGCCACCATCCGTTACTGAGCGTGAGAAGGTGTCACGCATGGAGAATCTCGGCCTCGACTTCATCCCCTGGGGTCTGGAGGCGGCATGGCCGTCCCGATGCTGGATCGAGCCTGTCCACGGCCGCGGCCAGGAGCCTGCACGAGGCATCAGGCTGGGTCACGCGAGTGACGCGGCGATGGTGCTTACCTGTACGTTCCCGCGTGAGCGCTTCGACGCCGAGGTGGCGGGCACGGGCTCGGACCCGGTTCGCGAGGTCGCGTTCGAGGCCACCTTCGCGCTGATCAACCTCGCGCTGCATCAGATCCGGGTACCGGGCGCGCGTCCCGACGGGCTAGTCGGATCGCTGGTGCAGTTCGCGAACCAGCAGGCAAACCGGTACCAGGACTGGGCGACGACGCACTGGGGCCTGGAGGAAGCCGCCGTCATCGGCATGGCGGGCTGGCAGTCGGGCTTCAGCCTCGCCTACCCGGACGTGTACGTGATCGTGCACGCTTGCGGCATCGGCATCGACGGCCTGCGACTGCAGCCGGTGCGCGACATCTCCGGGTACGAGCTGACCGTCGACCCGCTGGAACTCGGCGCAATGCGCTGGGAGCTGTGGCGCAGCGAGCCGCCGGTCGGATACGAGGACCTGGCCCGGGTGCTGGTCGCCCGCTAGGCGGCCGCGGCGGCCGTCGGGGCGCCGAGGATCGCGGCGAGCGCGACCGGGGTGTTGGCGAGATCGGGGAGCACCACGTGCGCGCCGGCCGCCGTGAGTTCGCCGACGCCGAACGAACCGCTCGCGACCGCCACCACGCTCGCGTCGTTGGCGAGCGCCGCCTCGACGTCACTCGGGGTGTCGCCCACCAGCACCGTGTACCGGCCGCCGAAGTCGCCGCCGTGCCTGGCGGCTGCCTTCGCCTGCGCGACCTGGACGAGGTCGGCCCGGACCGCGCTGATGTCGCCGTAAGCCCCGATGGTGAGATCCAGGTGCTCGGTGAGTTGCAGCGCGCTGAGCTTCACTCTCGCCAGCTCCGGCAGATTCCCGGTCAGCAGGGACTGGATGACCGGCTGTCCGTGCGTGCCCAGCGCGAGGGCGGCCAGGATGTCCGGCGCGCCGGGCAGCACACGGCCGTTCCGGCGGACGTCTTCCTCCAGGTCAGCCGCCAGCTGAGACATATAGTCCTGGAACCGCTGCAGCTGTCCCTTCGGGTCGGGCACGCCCGCCAGGGCCAGGATCTCCAGCGCGATCGCGCTGTCGGTGCGGCCGCCGAATGACTGGCCGGCGCGCGGCAGCGGCAAGCCGTACATGTCGCGCAGCGCGGTCCGGTACAGGCGCCGGCCGGCCCCGTCCGTGTCAATCAGGGTGAAGTCGACATCCCACAGCACAAGTAGCGGCCGCACGCGGCGACCGTATCAGCCGCGGGTGACGAGCGGGCACGCCGGGCAGGGCGTCGGCTCTGGCCCGCGCGGGGTCCGGCCCGCGGGACTAGACTCGCGCCGAGCAGGACATGTAAGCGAGGGGCGGAGGGGCGCAGATGGCAGGCCGGATCCGCGACGAGGACCTCGCACTGGTACGCGAGCGCTCGCCGGTTGAAGAGGTTATCGGCGAGTACCTCCAGCTCAAGAGTGCGGGCGGCGGGTCGCTGAAAGGGCTGTGCCCGTTCCACGACGAGAAGACGCCCTCATTCAACGTCACCCCGGCCCGCGGCATGTGGTACTGCTTCTCCTGCACCGAGGGCGGCGACGTCATCACGTTCGTGCGGAAGATCGACGGCCTGAGTTTCACTGAGGCCATCGAGCGCCTCGCCGCCAGGGCGGGCATCGAGCTGCGGTACGAGCAGGGCGGCGCGGTACCCGGCAAGGAGCAGTCACAGCGCCGGCGGTTGCTCGAGGCACACCGCGCCGCGACCGAGTTCTACATCGATCAGCTCAGCACTCCGGCCGCGGCGGACGGCCGGTCGTTCCTGGCCGAACGGGGATTCGCGGAGGCAGATGCACAACGGTTCCGCATCGGCTACGCGCCGGCCGGATGGGATGCGCTCACCCGGCACCTGCGCGGCCGTGGTTTCACCGAGGCGGAGCTGCTGGCGGGCGGTCTGGCCAGCCAGGGCCGGCGCGGGCTCATCGACAAGTTCCGGGGCCGGCTGATCTGGCCCATCGCGGACCTGACCGGTGACGTCATCGCGTTCGGGGCGCGCAAGCTCGCCGCCGATGACGACGGCCCGAAGTACCTGAACACGCCCGAGACGGTGCTGTTCAAGAAGAGCTCCGTGCTCTACGGCGCCGACCTGGCCAAGCGCGACATCGCGCAGCAGCGGCAGGTCGTAATCGTCGAGGGCTACACCGACGTGATGGCGTGCCATCTGGCCGGCATCACGACCGCGGTCGCCACCAGCGGGACGTCGTTCGGCGACGGGCACATCACGATCCTGCGTCGGCTGCTGATGGATGACAGCCAGTTCCGGGGCGAGGTCATCTTCACCTTCGACGGCGACGCGGCCGGGCAGCGGGCGGCGCTGCGCGCCTTCTCGATGGAGGAGCGGTTCGTCACCCAGACCTTCGTGGCCGTGCAGCCCGACGGCCTCGACCCGTGCGACCTGCGGGTGAAGCAGGGCGACGCGGCGGTCCGCGACCTGATCGCGCAGCGCGTCCCACTGTTCGAGTTCGCCATCCGCAGCGCGCTCACCGACCACAACCTGGACACCGCGGAGGGCAGGCTGGCGGCGCTGGACGCGGCGGCGCTGATCGTCGGCAAGATCAAGGATCGCGGGCTCCGCCAGCTGTACGCGGTGAACCTGGATCGCTGGCTCGGCATGATGAACGAGCAGTTCGTGCTCGACCGGGTCCGCGCGCACTCCGGGCCCGCGGGGCCGGCGCCGGGCCGCGGCCGCGTCAGCGGCGCGCCGAGCGGTGCACAGCCGGGCCAGCCGGGTCAGTCTCGGCAGCCGGGTCGACCGGGTCAGTTTGATCCGGCGGGCCGGCCTGGTCAACCGCAGCCGGGCCAGCCCGCGGACGCGCCTGGTCAGAACGGCCACCGGCAGGCCGACCAGGTCCGGCTCGCACGCTACGACGAGTCCGATCCGGTCGTGAACGTCGAGCGACAGGCGCTCAAGCTCGCCATGCAGCGCCCGGCGCTGTGCGGGCCGGCCTTCGATCAGCTGCCCGCGGCCGTCTTCACGGTGCCAGCCCACGCCGCTGTGCGCGACCTGATCGCCGCGTGCGGCGGCGTGACGAGCGTGCAGTCCGCGCGGGACTGGGCCGAGCAACTGCGCGCGGCCGCGCCCAACGACACCGCGCGCAGCTTCGTGACGCGGCTCATCGTGGAGCCGATTGAGGCGCCAGGACAGCTCGCCGAGCCGGACGCGCGGTACGCGGAAGCGGTACTCGCGCGCGTCGAAGAGCTCGCAGTGAGTCGCGAGATCGCTGACATCAAGCGACGCCTGCAGCGACTTAGCCCGGTGACCGAGCAAGGCGAATACAACCGCCTTTTCGGCGATCTCGTAGCCCTTGAGCAGCGCAAGAAGGTAGTCGGCGAGCACGCGGCGGGCGCGCTTTAGGCACACTGAGCGGCTCCAGCGGTACTAACGTTTTGGTGACAATATTGAGTCCGCTGATCAGCAGCATCCTGACGCACACTGGTCTGCATGAGCCTTACGGCTGCACCCCCCAGTGACCAGGTAGCCGATCTCGTCGCTCAGGCGCGCGAGCGCGGCGCAATCTCGATGACGGAGCTCACCGCGACGTTTGACCGGTGCGATCTGTCGGCTGATGCCGTCGACGGTGTCCTCAAGTTGCTCGCGGATGAAGGTGTCGAGGTAATCGACAACCAGACAGATCCCGAGGACTCGTCGCCCCGGCAGGCGCAGACCGAAGCACGAAGAGCCGTCACCGGCGACCTGGTCCGGATTTACCTGCGCGAGATCGGCCGTGTCCCGCTGCTGACCGCGCACGACGAGGTGGAGCTGGCCAAGGCCATCGAGGCCGGCCTGTTCGCCGAGGAGATGTTGCAGGCGGGCGTGCGCGCCGACGGCCGAGGGCCGCAACTGGCGGACCTGATGCAGGTGTCCGCCGAGGGGACGAGGGCCAAGCAGCGGCTGATCGAGGCGAACCTCCGGCTCGTGGTGTCCATCGCCAAGCGCTACATCGGGCGCGGCCTGGTGTTCCTGGACCTGATCCAGGAGGGCAACCTGGGCCTGATCCGCGCGGTCGAGAAGTTCGACTACACCAAGGGCTACAAGTTCTCCACGTACGCGACCTGGTGGATCCGCCAGGCGATCACCCGCGCGATCGCGGACCAGGCGCGGACGATCCGCATCCCGGTGCACATGGTCGAGACCATCAACAAGATGGCGCGCATCCAGCGTCAGCTGCACCAGGACCTGGGCCGCGAGGCCACACCGGACGAGATCGCCGCCGAGATGGGCATGCACCCGGATCGGGTCGCCGAGATCCAGCGGATCGCGCAGGAGCCGGTGTCGCTGCAGTCGCCGATCGGCGAGGAAGACTCTGACCTCGGTGACTTCATCGAGGACGCGGACGCGGTCGTGCCGATGGAGGCGGCGGCGTTCATCATGCTGCAGGACCAGCTCGATCAGGTGCTGAACAACCTCAGCGTGCGGGAGCAGCGGATCATCCAGCTGCGCTTCGGGCTGACCGACGGTCACCCGCGGACGCTGGAGGAGGTCGGCCGCGAGTTCGGGGTCACCCGCGAGCGCATTCGCCAGATCGAGTCGAAGACGCTGGCCAAGCTCCGGCACCCGAGCCGGGCGCAGATGCTGCGCGAGTACCTGGCGTAGCGGTCACCGCCGTCGCCGGCACCCCGGCGAGCCGGATAGCTCGCCGGGTGACCGCACGCGTCCAGTTAGCTAGCTGTCGGCCTTGCGGGAGTGGCCGTTGCCCGCGGCCGAGACGGCGCCGTCGTGCCCGTCCTTGCCGTTGGCCGAGCTGTCGCCGTTGCGGTTCTTCAGCAGCGGCACGTGCTCGCTGACGCTGTGCACGGCCGACTGGGCGAACTTGGGCGCTTTCTGCCCGGCCGAGTTGAGCAGCCCGCTGGCCTGGGCCTGGACTACGCCCGCGGCCTGCTGGAACGCGGGACTCTCCTTGGCGGCCTTCGCCGCCTTGACCATCTGGTCGTACCGCTCGCGGCCCGCGCGGGTGCCGGCGACAAAGCCGACCGCGAGCCCGGTCGCGAATGTGAGGCGATGGAACGACATATGCAACCTCTTCCGAGAAGCCATCAGGCGCGCCATCCAGCTTCCCCGTGCAGTCCCCGTTATGCGCGCAACGCTGACCTACCCGGTCATGCCCATCGAGCTGGCGGGCTAAGCCGCAGGCAGCCTCGGCCCAAACCCCTGGTGATCATGAAAAAGGCCGCGTACCCGGCCCCGGCTTGCGGACCCTGTCCGGTGCGCTAACCTTGTGCCCGCGGCGATGACCAGCCGCGCGGTCCCGCGTAGCTCAATCGGCAGAGCGTCCGGCTGTTAACCGGCAGGTTATAGGTTCGAGTCCTATCGCGGGAGCCATCTGACCAGCGGAAACGCCGGGACAACCGAAAAATGCAACACACGTGCAATAGCCGCCAGCGCCAGCCGCTGACTCACTTGCGCACGTCATGACTGACCTGTAGCTCCAATCCCGAGATCATCCGCGCGGCCACGTGGCCGCGCTTCCCGCACAACCGGAACCACGCCGGACTACCTCGAAGAGGCCGGGACACCCCCGAATCGGCGCAGGCCAGCAGATGCGGTGGGCAGGGGTTGGCTGGGCGATCTCCAAGCTGAGACTTGGAGATCCGCATGCCCGCATCACGCCGTTTCGCGTCTCTCGCAACCGCGGCCGCCACCTACGACGTCAACCCCCGCACCGTCCGCCGCTGGATCGCCGAAGGCCTCATCACCGGCTACCGGGTGGGCGGCAAGATCGTCAAAGTCGACCTCAACGAGATCGACCGCACCGTCGTCTCCGTCATCCCCGCGGCCGTCGCCGCAGGCCGGTGACCCCGGAAAAGCGAAGCGGCCCGGACATCACCCCGGACCGCTTCAACGTCAGTTCCCCGGCTAAGGGCCTCGACACTGGCAGCCTACTGGCCGCAGCGCTGGCCTACGCGGAACGCGACTGGCCTGTGTTCCCGTGCAAGCCCGGGCAGAAAGCACCGAACACCGAGCACGGTTTCAAGGACGCCACCACCGACACCGGCGCCATCCGCGACTGGTGGACCCGTCACCCGGCCGACAACGTGGCGATCGCGACCGGACACCCGGGACCGGACGTCCTCGACGTCGACGTCAAGGGCGGCATCAACGGGTACGCCGCGCTCAACAGGCTGAAGCGCGCCGGGCTGCTCACCGGAGCCGGGATGCTCGTCCGCACCCCTGGGACATGCTGTCCCAACCCAGGGCGGATTGGTCCCTGAGAGGATTGCCGGTGCAGGAGTCCAGCTCGGCGTGCTGGTATCAGTCGCCCCATCAGGCTGGCACCGAGGTCAACGGACGGCCAGGGTCAGAGGATCGAGCTGGACAGCTGCACCCTAGCTAAGCGCGAGCACCGGGCGTAGCGTTGGTGTCCTCTTACGGGGAGGTCGGCGAACATGGCTGCTATCCGACGCTTGCGGGAGAAGTGGCGGGTGCGCCGCGAGCGCAAGAACCGGCTGAACGCCGCGCGGGAAGCCAACCCTGATTACGGACGCTGGACGGGCAGCGGCGGTCCGCCGACCGGCGGGCCAGGCTGGCGCGGGAACCGTTGACCCGCATGGGCGCGAGTGACGGCATCTAGCCGGTCGCGGCGCCTGCTCCGCGAGTCGGCGTCGGGTTATTCGGGTTATGGCCCGTGGCCGCTTGCCCGCGGCCGGTAGCCGGTCGCGGGTTGGGCTGCGGCCAGCTAGTCGGAGGCCGAGCCGGTGTTGCCGTTATCCGCCGCCGCGAACCGGCTTCCGTCGCCGTCCTTGCCGTTGGCCGAGCTGTCTCCGTTGCGGCTCTTCAGCAGCGGCACATGGCCGCTGACGCCGTGCATAGCCGAGTGAGCCAGCCGCGGCGCACCGTCGGCCACCTTGTGCCCGGCCGAGCTGAGCAGACCGCTGGCCTGGGCTTGGACTGCCCCGGCGGCTTGCTGGAACGCCGGGCTTTCCTTGGCTGCCTTCGCGGCCTTGACCAGCTGGTCGTACCGCTCGCGGCCAGCACGGGTCCCGGCGACGAAGCCGACCGCCAGGCCGGCCGCGAAACTGAGGCGATGAGCAGACATGTGCCACCTCTTCTGAGAAGCCATCAGGCGCGCTACCCAGCTTCCCCGTGCATTCCCCGTTATGCGACACGTTCCGATCAGGCCAGCTCTCTGTCCTGGTCTGTCCCAACGCACCAAGGATTGGTCCTAGAACTGGATTTCCGATCTGCTTGCGGTTTTCCCTCTCTGGACGTGGCTGTGCCCGGTGGCCAGCTGGCGCTGACCTCCGGGGCACATGACCCACCCTGCAGCTAGACGAACGCGACGACGACCGCCACGGCCGCGGCGAGGATCAGCAGCGGCAGCGAGCAGCCGACCGGGCCGCAGCCGGCCCGGATCCGGGGACGTCGCACATAGACCCGCGGCCGCGGTCCGCGCCGCCTGGACCTCGTCACGCTGCTGCCGCCTGCCTGCTGTTCAGCCAGTCGACGGTGACCGCCTCGACCCGCTGCGACTGGAAGTCGTCACCGGCCCATTCAAAGCCGGCCACTGAGGCCCGGATCGAGTCGGCCAGCCGGGTCCTGGCCACATCGGATATCGGGGCTTCCTCGAGGGCCGCTACCCGGTGCTCGAGCTGGTCCTGCAGCGAGGCGTCGAGGTCCTCGGCGAGGGCCATCTTGCGAGCGAACGCTTCGGCGTCGAATGGACTGTGACCCCGCAGCCGCCGGGCCTCGGCGAGCAGGTCCAGGCCGAGCGTGACCAGCTGGTCGATACGAGCGTCGACGGGGTCGGTCATGACGGGGTCCCCTCTGGGAAGTGACGCAGGCGCAGCGCGCGGATTGCCCCGATGTGCTGCTCGAGCGCGGCGACCCGGAGGTCGGCAGCCTCATGGACGGTGATTTCGCCGGCGTCCTGCTGCCGCCGGATTATGAGCAGGGCGGCGTCGATCTGGTCGTCGAGGTCACCTGCCTCGTCGGCATAGCTGCGAGCAGGGTTGTGGGCTTCCTCGTCATGGCCCGGGATGATGTTGGACATGGTTCTGACCTCCAAGTAGGTCGGGTCCTAGGCCCGGTCGTCGTGTCATCAGCACGCGGCCGGGCCGCCTGTTTGCTAGCTGCTGGCCTCCTTCCGTTTCCTCGTCCGCTTCGCCGCGGTGATCGGTGTCACCGTGGCCATCTGCGACAGCAGCGCCGCGATGTCCTTGTCCCGGTCCGCGGCCGCGCGCTGATACCGCATGGCCGCGCTGACCGTCGAATGACCCAGCCGCGCCATCAGCTCAGAGAGCGTCGCACCCGTCGCCGCCGCGAGCGTCGCGCCGGTATGCCGCAGGTCGTGAAACGCCAGATCCGGCCGGCCGCTTCTCTCGCGCCGGGTAATAGACCGCGTACAGCGACGACGGCGCCATATGCCTGCCAGACGCCGCCGGGAACACCAGCGCATCCCGGCTGGCCCCGACATGCTGGCGCAGATGGTCCTTGACCATCGGCATCAGATGCGGCGGGATGTTGATTTCACGCTTACCCGCTTCGGACTTCGGGTCCTTGACGGTGCGGCCGTCTGCGCCGCGGACGACGCCGCGGCGCACATTCACGGTTGCGCTGGTCACGTCGATATCCGCCCGGCGGAGCTCGGATAGCTCACCGAACCGCATGGCGCACCAGGCGGCCAGCAGAACCATCAGCTTGTACCGGGCTGGCACCGACGTGGCAATGACCTCAAGCTCGGCGATCGTCGCCGGCTTGATCGTCCGCGCCCGCTGCGACTGACCAGCGCCGCGCACCCGGCAGGGATTGGCGGTCAGCAGGTTGTCGGCAACCGCTGTGTTGAGGATGGTGCGCAGCAGCGAGTATGCGGCGGCGCGCTGGCGGGGTCCGGTGGCAAGCTGGGCGTGCCAGGTTCTGACCATCACAGGCGTGATCTGGTCAATGGGCGTGCCACCTAGCGCCGGGAGGATCTGATTAGCGAGCGTGTTGCGGTACAGCAGCCTGGTACTGGGCGACAGCGGCAGGCGGGCGCGGCTGACGCGGGTAGCGAGGAATGTCTCGCTGTAGGCGCGCAGGTCGGGCAGCTTGGCGGGCGCTGGCTTCGGCGCCGTTTCAGGCAGCCAAGCGCCGCGGAGGATCTCAGAACGCCGCAGCGCCAGCCAGCCGTCAGCGTCGTCTTTGGTGTCGAACGTCATCGGCTTGCCGTCCGGCGTCCGGGCAGTCCGCCTGCCACCGTCCGGGGCCAGGTAGGACGCCTGCCAGCGGCCGGACGGAAGCTTGCGCACCCCGCCGAATCCTCGCCTGCCAGCCATCGCGGTTCCTCTCGCGTGCAACATACGTGCAACAAGGAGAGTACATCCATGACCGGTCGTGTCAACGTGTGTCACGTCAATAGACGGCTGACCTGCAGTTCAGAGGCCATGATCGGCTGGTCAGCCTATCGCGGCGTTATAGTTTCGAGTCCTATCGCGGGAGCCAATTTCAGCCGAGGCCGGCTCTCTGAGCTGCGGTAATTCGGCTCGGCGGCACCCGTCCAAGAGCATTTGAAGCGTGTCCGCGCGAGTGCTCTCCGACCGGGACGCCGGCTCATCTCACGTTCGGCGTGCCGCGAGCGTCTTCCTGGTGAGGAGAGGGGCTGACAGTGACCGCAAACAGCCCGTTCACCGCCAGGCAGCCGCCGGCGGGAGCGCGCGGATGAAGCAGCCGTTCGAGCACGTTGTCGCGCAGCACGGCGGGACCGTGCTGCGGGTATGCCGCGTGGTCCTCGGCGTGCACGACGCGCAGGACGCGTGGTCGGAGACCTTCCTGGCTGCGATGCGGGCCTACCCCGACCTTCCCGATGACGCCAACGCCGAGGCGTGGCTCGTCACGATCGCGCACCGCAAGGCGATCGATGTCCTGCGTGCCCGCAAGCGGCAGCCGGCCCGGTCGCGGCCGTACCCGAGGCACCGAGCGCACTCGGCGTGCCGGGCGAGGCGGACGGCGACCTGTGGCAGGCAGTCGCGGCGCTGCCGGCGAAACAGCGCCAGGCGGTCGCGTATCACTACGTCGCCGGGCTGGCCTACGCGGAGATCGCCGAGTTGCTCGGCGGCACCGCCGACGCGGCGCGCAGGGCCGCGGCGGACGGCGTGCAGAACCTGCGGAAGAACTATCGGGACGCGACGAAGGAAGGAGCACCGTCGTGACCATCTCACCTGACTACTTCACCGCCCCGGATGAGGCCGAGACACTCTCAATGCTCGGGGACAGGCTCGGGCTCGCCGCTGAGGCAGAAGGACTGCTCGACGTCGCCTACACCACGATCGACTCGCCGGTGGGCGTGCTGCTGCTGGCGGCGACGCCGCAGGGGCTGGTCCGCGTCGCCTATGCCGTCGAGGACCACGATCGCGTGCTGGACACGCTGGCGCAGCGCATCAGCCCGCGCGTGCTGCGGGCGCCCCGCCGGCTGGACGCCGCGGCGCGCGAACTGGACGAGTACTTCGGCGGGCGGCGTCGCGTCTTCGGCGTGCCGCTTGACCGGTCGTTGTCCCGGGGCTTCCGGCAGCTGGTGCAGCGGCACCTGCCCGAGATCGGGTACGGGCTGACCCGCACGTACGGACAGGTAGCCGAGCTGGTCGGGAACCCGAAGGCAGTGCGGGCGGTCGGCACCGCGTGCGCCACCAACCCGCTGCCGGTCGTGGTGCCCTGCCACCGGGTACTGCGGGCGGACGGAAAGCTCAGCGGCTACGTCGGTGGCGCGGCCGCCAGGCAGGCGCTGCTCAGCCTGGAGGCGGCGGCGTGACCGGGAACCGGTGGCGGGACCGGGTCGAGTCCGGTGACTGGGCGGCGATCACGGCCGAGGTCAATGCGCTTGGCGGCGCCCTGCTGCCGGAGCTGCTCACGCCCGCCGAAGCGGCCGAGATCCGCGGGCTCTACCCGCAGGCCGGGTACTTCCGGGCCACGATCAATATGGCGCGGCACCGGTTCGGCGAGGGCGAGTACCGGTACTTCAAGACGCCGTACCCGGAGCCGGTCGAACGGCTGAAGCAGGCGCTGTACCCGCGGCTGCTGCCGATCGCCAGGGACTGGTGGGCCAAGCTCGGCCGGCCCGCCCCGTGGCCGGAGACGCTGGACGAGTGGCTGCGGATGTGCCACGCGGCCGGCCAGGACCGGTCGACCGCGATCCTGCTCCGCTACCAGGCTGGCGACTGGAACGCCCTGCACCGCGACCTCTACGGCGACCTCGTATTCCCGCTCCAGGTCGTCGTCAACCTGAACGAGCCGGGTGGTGACCACAGCGGCGGCGAGTTCCTGCTGATGGAGCAGCGGCCGCGAGCGCAGTCCCGCGGTACCGCCACGCTGCTGCCACACTGCCGCGGGTACGTGTTCACCACCCGCGACCGGCCGGTCCGCTCGGCCCGCGGCTGGTCAGCCGCCCCGGTGCGGCACGGAGTATCGGTGATCAGATCAGGCCAGCGGCACACGCTCGGGCTCGTCTTCCACGACGCGTCATGACGGCTCAGGCCGCGCGTCAGCCTGCCGCCACGCCGGTCCACTGACAGCGAGGCGCCGGGGCGGAGCTAGCCGCTCCGCCCCGGCACTCGTCGGTGAACTCCGGCCTACCAGAGCCCGGCCGCCGCGGCCGGCTCCGACTGCACCAGCCGGGCGTGCTCGATCTCCAGCAATGCGCGCTTGCGGCTCAGGCCGCCCGCGTAGCCGGTGAGCTTGCCCGTGCTGCCGACCACCCGGTGACACGGGATCACGATGCACAGCGGGTTGCGGCCGACGGCCGCGCCCACGTCGCGCGGGTCCGTTCCCGCGCCCAGGCGGCGGGCGAGCTCGCCGTAGCTAGTCGTCTGCCCGTACGGGATGCCGGCCACCAGCGCCCAGACGCGCTGCTCGAACTCAGAGCCGTCGGCGCGCACGGGCAGCTCGAACTCGGTCCGGTCGCCGTCCAGGTACTCGCCGAGCTGGCTCGCCGCCGCCGCGAAGACATCGCCCGCGACGCCAGCTCCCGCGAACACATCGCCGGCGAGCGGACCGAACGCCGCCCGGTCCGGCCGCGGCCAGTGCCGCTGGTAGTAGAGGCCGGTGAGGTTCGCGCCCGACCGGATGAGCGTGATTGGTCCCAGGCGCGTCTCGATCACCGTGTGCGCGGTGCCCGCGGTGCTGCCTGCTGTTGCCGTCACTGTCAGCTTCCTTTCGTCGCCGTGCCGCGCCCGCGCAACCTGGTGCGGGCGCCACTTAGCAGACGTGCAGCCGGCACCGAACGTGAGCCCGCAACTGGCCTGACCACGCCACCTTTCATCCATTTCGGGGGCTCGAAACGGCGATATACCACTTATGCGGCCCTGAAATGAATGAAACGTCGGGGATTTGGGGCAGGCGGGAACGGGGCCGAAACGCCGGTGGCCCGGTGCGGGGGATTCCCCCGCACCGGGCCACCGTGACCACCCTCGCCGGTCAGCCCATCCCCGGCGGCTGGATGCCGGCCAGATCCTCCTTGGTGACGCGGACCATCGCCAGGGTGATGATCAGCCCCAGGAGCGCGACCCCAGCCGACACCAGGAACCCGCGGGAGAAGCCGATCGCGAGCGCGTGATCGTAGATCGCCTTCGTCGCCTGCGCGGCCTGGGCCTTCGTCGGCGTCACCGCGTGTCCGGCCGCGGCGGCCCGGTGTGCCGCCGCCTGGGCCGCGGTCGCCGAGCTGTGCACGGTGTTGGCCACGACCGTCCACGCGACAGTGCCCAGAATGGCCAGGCCTATGGACCCACCGACCTGCTGGCCGGTGTTGACCAGGCTGGAGGCCAGGCCCGCATCCCGGTCGTCCACCTTGGACAAGGCCACCAGGGTCAGCGGCATGAACAGCATGCCGAGTCCGGCGCCGGTCAGGATGCTCGGGCCGAGCAGGCCGCCGGTATAGGTGCTGTGCTCGGTGATCCGGGACAGCCAGAACATGCCGCCAGCCGCGAAGGTGGAGCCTGCGATCAGCAACGGCCTGGCACCGATCCGGCCAACGAGCTGGGAGCTGACCCCGGCCATGGTCATGACCGCCACGATCATCGGCAGGTAGGCGAGGCCCGTCTTTATCGGGCTGTAGCCCCAGACGCTCTGGACGAAGATCGTCAGGAAGAAGAACATGCCGAACAGCGAGGTGCCGACGCAGAGCAGGATCAGGAACGCGGCCGAGCGGTCCCGGTTGCTGAAGATCCGCAGTGGCATCAGCGCGTGCTTGCTGCGCGACTCAATGAACAGGAACGAGACGAGCAGAACCACTGCCGCCCCGAGTGAGGCCAGCACCTTGGTGTCGCCCCAGTGCGAGACGCCGTTCGCGGTCGTGGCGGCGCTGGAGAGCCCGTAGACCAGGGCCGCCAGGCCGGCGGTGCCGGTGATCGCGCCGGGCAGGTCGAACCGCCCGGTATTGCGAGTGGACTCGCCGAGGACTCGCGGTGCCAGCAACGCGACGACAACTGCGATCGGCACGTTCACGAAGAACACCCAGCGCCAGCTGGCGTAGGTGGTCAGCACGCCGCCCACCAGCAGGCCGATCGCCGCGCCGCCGATGCTCATCGCGGCATAGACGCCCATGGCCCGGTTGCGCCGCGGGCCTTCTGGGAACGTGGTGGTGATCAGCGAGAGTGCGGTCGGGGCCACGACGGCGGCACCGATCCCCTGGATCGCGCGGGCGGTCAGCAGCCACGCCTGGCTGGTCGCGAAACCGCCGGCTAGCGAGGCCAGCGCGAAGAGCACGATGCCGGCGATGAAGACGCGGCGCCGGCCGAGAATGTCACCAGCCCGGCCGCCGAGCAGCAGGAAGCCGCCGAAGGTAAGCGCGTAAGCGTTGACCACCCACTCCAGCCCCGAGCCGGAGAAGCCCAGCGCGGACTGGATGTGGGGGAGGGCGACGTTCACGATGGTGGCGTCGAGCACCACCATGAGCTGAGCTGCGGCGATGACGACAAGGGCGAGGCCGAGGTGCCGGGGAGCCTGCGCGGCTGAACCCGCTGGCGCGCCGCTGACAACGGCTGCGCCGGCCGGCTGCTGCGCGCGGCCCGATGTCCTGACAGACATGTGAGAGTGACTCCTTCGTTACAGTACGTATTCAGCTTGGGCGCTGTTGATCTCGTGTGGCCTATCCGAAGGCGCACAAGTCCTGTTTCTGGCCCACCCAGCGGGCCCGGACGCTTGGCGAAGTGCGGTGAGCTACCTAGCTGGCGGCGCGCCCCTAGCGGGCGGCTGGCGCCTCGCTCACAGCGCTGTCACCTCCCCCGGCACGACCGGGGGTTCCGGACGCCGCGGAGTCTTCCGCCGCATCCGCTGCCTCGGTAGCAAGCACCCCGTCCAGGGCGCTGAGGGAATCCATTCCTGCTGCGGCCAGCACGACCGCCGCGGACGCAACGTCGCTGGACTCGTTCGTCCCGGCGGCGTCCTCCGCGTGGCTATCGGCGCTCAGCATCTTGCGGAACAGGGCAAGCAGCTGTGCGCGTTCGTCGTCGGTCAGCGCCCGGCTCCACGGCATCCGGGCTGCTATCTCGGTCTCCAGCCGGTGCTTGAGGCTGAGGCCGTCAGGGGTCAGCACGATGTTCTTGACCCGCCGGTCCGCTGGGTGCGGCTCCCGCCTGGCCAGTCCGCGCTTCTCCAGCATGTCTGCGACGAGGGTGACGAAGGACGGGTCGCAGTGCATCCGCTTCCCGAGATCCTTCATGGCCATCGGGCAGTCCATGGTGTGCAGGGCCTTGATGAAGGGGGCGGGGATGGCCAGCTTCTGCGCGAGTTGCTCGCCGTGACTGATGACCCGGCCGATCAGCTCGGACACGCAGTCCAGGATCTCGGCGTTCAGCTGCTCCCGCCGCGCCTGACGTGTCATCCGAACCAGACTCCCGCTCGTACTGTCCCACACTGCTGAGTTACTCAATAGTTGAGTAGCTCAAACATATCCCCGCTCAGTTGAGCCTGTCAATCTTTGTGGAACTCAACTATTTCACGGCCCTAGAAAGACGCTAGCCCGGGGGTCTGACACTTCCGGGCTAGCGGGGGTGCAGTACGTCCTTGACGGCCAGGATCACGACGGCGGCTACGACCAGCACGACGATGGCACTGCGCCACCGGGTCTTGCGGCCGCCGCGCAGCCTGGTCTTGGCCACCTTCACGTCGCCGTGCGCCGCCGTTGTCTTCTGGCTGTACCAGCCGAGCAAACAGCCGACGACGAGGAAGATGATGATCAACCCGATCGCTGCCACACTCATGTGCCAGTACGCCCCCCTGGCGTTGACCTGGTCCGATCATGGCTGATGGGGGAACACGACTCCAGCGGAAACGCCGCCGCCAGGCGCTGGCAGGATGGACTTGGCGCGCACAACCCGCATGATCTTTCGCAAAGGGGTACAGCTGGATGAGCGAGGACCTGACGGCCAGCACAGTGACGATCACCGGGCACGGCGGTGCCGTGATCGAGGCCTACCTGGCCGTGCCCGAGGACGGAGCGAGCTCCCGCGGCAGCGTCGTCGTGATCCATCATCTGCCGGGCTATGACTCCGGCACGAAGGAGATCACCCGGCGGCTCGCCGCGCGCGGGTACGCCGCGCTGATGCCGAACCTGTACTCCCGCGAAGGGCCGGGGGTCAGCCCGGACGACGCGGCCGCGGCCGCGCGGGCCAAGGGCGGCGTGCCCGACGAACAGCTCGTCGGTGACCTCGCTGGCGCGGCGGAGCACCTGCGCGGGCTGGCCGGCGCCAACGGCAAGGTGGGCGTCATCGGCTACTGCTCCGGCGGCCGGCAGTCCTTCCTCGCGGCCTGCAGCCTGCGGCTCGACGCCGCGATCGACTGCTACGGTGCCTGCATCGTGAACCCGCCGCCCGAGGGCATGCCGCTGAACGTCAGCCCGCTGACCGGCATCGCCAAGGATCTGTCCTGCCCGCTGCTCGGCCTGTTCGGCGCGGACGACAAGTACCCGGCCCCGGCCGAGACCGAGGAGCTGTCGCGGATCCTCGACGACCTCGGCAAGCCGCACGAGTTTCACACCTACGATGGCGTTGGCCATGGTTTCTTCAACGTGAGCAGGCCCGGCTACCGGGCGGAAGCGGCCACCGCCGCCTGGGACCGGATCTGGGATTTCTACGGTCAGTACCTGGCCGGGTGAGGGAGAGCGACATGTGCACGTATCAGACTGAGCAGATCAGCGTCGAGGGCAGCGGCAAGGGCGCGACCGGGTGGTTCGCGCTCAGCGAGGCCACCGTCTACTTCGATCACCCGGTGCACGCGATGGCCGAGCACACGCTCAACATCGACTTCCGCAACCCCGGCCGCGGGCCGTCCGCACGGGTGGCCGTGGAACTGACCGCCGAGTCGGCGCGCGAGCTGGCCAGGGCGATCGAGGCGGCACTGGCCGCCGTTCCGGCCGGGCTGGCGGTCTGACGGCGGTCGTTCTGACCATGGTCGTCCTGACCACGGTTCTGTGCGGGAACGGGGAGTAGCCCCGGCCCCGGTATTCGGATGGCACCCGGATCTATGTCGCAGGCAGTGTCAGTGGCCCGTGTCACGATCAATGGGTAGGGCCGCGGGTCGGGCGGAGGATGTAGTGAAGTTCAGGGTCGAGCGCGAGGTGCTGGGCGAGGCGGTGTCCTGGGTGGCTAGGGCGCTGCCCACCCGGCCGGTAGTCCCGGTGCTGTCGGGCATGGTGGTGCGGGCCGACGCGGCCGGGCTGACGCTGTCGTGCTTCGACTACGAGGTCTCGGCCAGGGTCGTGGTCCCCGCGGACGTCGGCGAGCCGGGCGAGGCACTGGTGCCCGGGCGGCTGCTCGCGGAGATCACCAGGAGCCTGCCCGCGGCCGCCGCGGAGGTGACCTCGGCCGGGGACATGCTGATGCTCAGCTGCGGCAGCGCGGAATTCTCGCTGGTCGCGCTCGCACTCCAGGAGTATCCGAGCCTGCCGGATCTGCCCGGCGTGGTCGGCATGGTGGACGGCGGCGCGCTCGCCATCGCCGCCGCGCAGGTGGTGCCGTCGTCGAGCCGGGACGACACCCTGCCGATGCTGACCGGCGTGTGCATGGACATCGCCGGCGACCGGGTTACCCTCGCGGCGACCGATCGGTACCGGCTGGCCGTGCGCACGATCGGCTGGGAGCCAGCCGACCCGGACATCGCGGCCCGGGCGCTGGTACCGGCCCGGACGCTGGCCGACATCGCCAAGACGATGGGTCCCGGCGTGCCGGTGACGATCGCCCTCGGCTCGCCCGGCGGCGAGCCTGGCCGCGGCGCGGACGGCATGATCAGCTTCGAGGGCGGCGGCCGCCGGCTGACGGCCCGGCTGATCGGCGGCGAGTTCATCCGGTACGAGTCGCGCTTCCCGGCTGAGTTCGGCAGCACGGCTGACCTGCCCGCGGTCCAGTTCACCGACGCGGTCCGCCGGGTATCCCTGGTCGCGGACCGGACCAGCCCGGTGCGGCTGACGTTCCGCGCGGACTCAGTGCTGATCGAAGCCCGGTCCGACGGGCGAGCCCGCGGGATTGAGTCGGTGCCGGTCCGCTTCGGCGGCGGCGAGCAGGCGATCGCGTTCAGCCCGCACTACCTGCTCGACGGTCTGGCGGCGGCGACGCTGAGCGGACACGACGCCGAGCCCGAGGAGGCCGCGGCCGCTGGTGCTGGCTGGATCCGGCTGGAGTTCACCAGCGCGGCCAAGCCCGCGCTGATCACCTGGGCGGGCGGCGGCGAGCAGCCCGCGACCGGGGAGAGCGCCAGCCCGTTCCGGTACCTGGTGGTGCCGCTGCGGGTGCCCGCGACGACCTAGCGCCGCCGGAGGCCGAAGATCCGCCGCAGCAGGCCGCGGACGATGGCGAAGATCGCGAACAGGAGCCCGAGCCGACCCGGCAGCGGGAACCGCAGCCCGGCCATGAAGTCCAGCACGATCACCAGGCTCGCGAGCGCGGCCAGCATCGAGGTGACGCGGCCGAAGGCGGCGCGCCGTCGGCGCCCGCCGGAGCCGGAGCCGCGGCCGTGATGCCATGGACCCGACCCGGAGGCCGGCAGCGGCCTGCCCGCCGGCATCGTGTGCGGCAGGTCGCTGATCAGCTGGTCGAGGTCGCTGCGGGTCTCGGCGACGAACGACGCGTCCAGGCGGCGCTGGAAGTCGTCCAGGCTCAGACGGCCCTGGGCGTAGTGCTCGCGCAGCTCGGCGGCGACCGCCTCACGCTCGGCGTCGCCGACCCGGAAATCACCCGTGCCCGCCATGACGTCCTCCGTACCCCGTGTGCCGCCAATCACAAAACGATATGTCGCGAATACCGGCTCGGCAACAGTACCAGCCTAGAGGGCGGGCGAGGAGCCGCTAGTTGAGGAAGTAGCTGGCCCCGCCGGTGGCCGGGTTGGTGACCAGGGCGGGCACGGCGATGGTCCTGCCGCGGGCGAAGATCAGGGTGAGCGTGATCTCCGTCCCCGCCTTCATCGGCCCGGACCCGGTGATCAGCAGGTGCGATCCGGCCGGATCCAGCCGGAACAGGGTGTGCGCCGGGATCACGATCGCCCGCACCGTCTGCATGATCGCGCGGGCGGCCCTGGCCGGGGATCGCAGCGCCACCGTGCCGCCCGCGCTGGTACGCGCCCCGATGAGCTGGATCGCCGGGCCCTTGTTCTGCACGACCAGGTAGGCGGCCGTGACGCCGTCGGCGTTGGGCACTGTGACCTGAGCGGACATCAGGCTGAGCGGGGGGCCAGGCGGCTGCGCCGTCGTATCGCAGCCGGCCGCCGAGGCCGCGCTCAGCGCGACCGCGAGGCCGGTCAGCGCCAGCCGGGATACCGGCCGCCGCGGGCAGGCCCAGGCGGGCCGGCCGGACCGGCGCAGTGCTGGCATGATCGACCTCATTCGGGAGCGGACCTGGGTCAAGATTAGCCGCGCTCCAGCGCCGTGCTGAGGAGACCCAGGGCCGGCGACCCGAGGTCGAGCAGCGCGGCGTGGAACCGGCGGAGCGAGAACCCGGATCCCCACTCCTTCCGGGCCCGCTCGCGCAAGTCCATGATCTCCAGCTTGCCCCAGGTGTACCGGCCGTAGGTCGGATCGAATGTGGCCCGGCGGGCCTCCGCCATCGCCGCGGCCCCGCTGATGTGCGTGTCGGCCTCGAACCGCCGCGCGGCCTCGGCAACCGTCATCCCGGCAGCGTGCATACCGAGGCCGCAGGCCAGCCGGGTGACCCGGACGAGTGCCTCAAGCCACACCCCGATCGCGAACCGCGGGTCGTCGCCGCGGAAACCTTCCTCCACGCACAGTTCCTCGGCGTAGTGCGCCCAGCCCTCCACGAACGCGGCCGAGTGCAGCACGCGCCGCACCTCAGTCCCGGCCCGGCGGATGGCGCGGCCGTGGGAGAAGTGGCCGGGCGCCACCTCGTGCACGGTGATGGCCGGCAGCGTGGTGTCGCTGAAGACCTGCAGCCACTCCTCGGCGTCGGCGGCCGGCCAGGACGGCTCGGGCGGCGTGATGTGGTACCAGGACGGGCCCTCCGGCTCGCCGGGCCCGGCGGTCGACATCATGGCCATCGCCCAGCGCCTGCTCTCCGGGGCGAGGCCGACCAGGCACTCGCCGTCCTGATAGGGCACGAGGTCGCGCTCGCGGGTGAACTCGATGGCCAGCTTCGTCCACCTCCGCGCCGCCGCCAGCACCCCGTCCGCGTCGGGATGCTCGCGCACCAGGTCGCGGGCCAGGTCCAGCGGGTCCCGGCCCGGGTCGATCTGGCCGCAGCTGTCGGCCAGGCGCGCCATCAGGCGGTCGCGTTCCGCGTCGGCCCGGCCGGCCAGCTGCCCGAGGTCAACTTCCATTGCCTCCGCGCTGCTCAGCAGAGAGCCCAGCGCGTCGGCACCGAGCGCTGCGGCCGGGTCGCCGTGCTCGGCGGCGGCGCTCATCCGCTGCATCAGCCGCGCGTGCGCGCCGAGCGCGGCGTGCCTCACGTCGTCGTCGGCGTCCGCCGGCAGCCCCGCGGTCAGGCCGCCGACGACGTCGAGGAGCGACCGGGCGACGGGCGCGCTGACCTGATCCAGCGCCTCGGTGGCGCCGTCGATCGCGACCGGCCACCCGGCCAGATGGGCGTGCCGGGCGGCGGCCCGCTCCGCGGCCGGCCCGTAGTCGCGGTCGTAGCAGGCCAGGTCGAGGTTGCCGAGGTGATAGAGAGGATTCCGCCGGTGCAGCTCCAGCTCGCTGTACTGCACCTCGGTGTGCCGGATGAAGGCCGTGAGCTGCGCCTCGTCGTACGCATCCGGCAGCGGGTCCGCCGCGCTGACGGTCTCGGCCAGCCGGCCCAGGCCGGCCCGGACACCGCCGGGCGACAGGTCCTGGACCGCGCCGTCGTACTCATGCCGCCCGCTGTACTCGCGCATCTCGGCGACGTGCAGATCACAAACGGCACGCAGCCGGGGACTCAGCTCATTCACCCCCGGAACGCTACCGGATCAGCGCGGGCCGGCCGCCGCCGCGGGATCGCGGCTAAGGAACGCCGGTGCCCGCCCGGACCGGCCCGACTGACAGCGTGCGGTGCCGGGCGCAGGCCCGGAACACGAGCCCGATCTGCTGCGCCTTCCGGGCACCCGGCGGCGTGATGCGCACCGCGGCGGCTACGACCACGGTCCGGCACGATGCCTTCGCGATCCCGATCGTCAGCGCCGCGTGCCCGGTCTGGCCGGGCCGGAGTGTGACGCGGCGCTGATGGGTGCCGGACTTGCGGCCCGCCTGCGGCGCCACCGGCCGGGCCCATTCTGACCGGGAGCGCACCGGGGTCGCCAGACAGCCAGCACGGTGACCCTGATGCGCATAGTCCGGTGCTCTCGATCTGTCGCTGACGGCGTGATCGGTCAGGGAGCGGTGCCGCGCTTCGCGTGGCCGGGCTGCACCGGGAAGACCGCGAGCAGGGTGCTGCCGGGCATGCTGCTGGCGCAGGCCTGGAACGAGTGCGGCAGGAAGGCAGCCGCCTGGGCGCGCTCAAGCGCGACCCGGAGCCCGCCTGCCTGCACCGGCTTGCACCGGCTCGCCGGGTAGCTGGCCACATCCGCGATCTGCAGCCAGGCATGCGCCACCGCGCCGGGCGCCAGCGTGATCCCGGCCGAGCGCGTGTCCTGCTCGGCGACCGCCTCGGTGCCGATCTGGGGGCCGCCGGGGGCCGTCGCGAGGGCGACGGCGGGGTACCCGGATACCACGCACTGGCGGCCGGACTTGTTGGTGAACTCCAGCGGTACATACGAACTGCCCCGGCCGCGCCCGCGGCGCTGGCGTCGAGCGTCACCGTCACGTTCGCGGTCCGGCAGGCCGCGGCCGTGCCGCCGGCCGCGGCGGCACTGGTCGCGGTGGCTCCTGGTGCCGTGTTACCGGAGCCCGTGTTACCGGACACTGTGGCCGAACCGCAGGCGGTGAGGGCCGCCGCCGTGCTGGCGAGCACGACGGCGCTGACGGGCATCCCGACTAACTGCCGCAGGGCATGCATCAGTTGCCTCCAGCCGAGGGGGAAAGCAGCCTCTGCCTAATACGACGCAGCCGCGCCCGTGAGGGTTGTTCGGGCCGCGCCGCTGGCCTGCGGTTACGGCCCGGTTGCACCCGCCCTGACCACGTAGATCCCGAGCGTCGAGCCGTCGCCGACCCGGCCCGTGCAGGTTTGCACGAGCGTGCCGATCGCGCCTGCCGCGGCGGTTGCGATCTTCACATGCTCGGCCCCGGCGATCGGAAGCTGGTAGTTGCGTATTTGATATTCTGAATGGGCGCCGGAATGCTGGTGTGCCCCTTCCCCCGGCAGAAACCCGAGTTTTTCACCGACGAACGAGAGGCCGTCGGGCTCCGTACGCAAACGGAGCCAGGAAGACCGCAATCGCCAGCGCGACTGCCAGCCCGCCCACGATCGCCTGGCCCCAGTTTTTCGCCCCTTGGTAGCGCTCGTCGGCCCAGTCAGGCTCGTCGAAAAGGTCCGGCCGGCGCACCAGCAGGAATCGGACGACGGCCCCGGTGATGAGTGCCTCGCCCAGTCCGATCACCGCGTGAACGAGCGCCATCCACGCGAGAATCATCAGAAACTGATCGCCGTGCCCCGATGCCGCCAGCTCGAGAGCACACGCCCCCGAGGCCAGCAGCACCGAGAACCAGGCCGCCGCCATGGCGGCGATCAAGATCCCCTTGTGGCCGCCGATCGCGCGGCGGATCGGTGCGTAGATCGCGTAGCCGCCCACCGATCCGATCAACCCCATGTTCACGAAATTGGCCCCGAGCGCCGTCACTCCGCCGTCGGCAAACATGAAGCACTGAACCAGCAGCACCGCCGCGATCACGACCGCGCCCGCCCACGGCCCCAGCAGCACCGCCGCCAGGACGCCTCCCAGCAGATGCCCCGAAACCATCGGCCCGACCGGGAAATTAACCATCTGCGCGGCGAAGACGAACGCCGCCATCGTTCCCATCAGCACGGTGGTCCGCTCGCCCAGCCGCCGCTCGAGCCGGCGCACCGCGAGCGCCAGCCCGGCCGCCCCGATCGCGAGCGTCGTCACGATCACCTTCGCATCGAGGACCGAGTCGGGAATGTGCATCGTCCTTGACCGCTCCGGGGCGCCGTGTCCCGATCAGGCTTGATCAAAACAAAGCAGAAGTCGCAGCACGCTCGGCTGAGCCGACTCGGCGCATCCTCCTGCAAAACAACATCGTAACGCCGGTATGTCGTCTCGTCAAAAACTTCATACCGCCATTTCGCGATCGCCAAGTTCAACGTCTGCGGACCGGAATCGCGCCGCGCTTTCGTCTCGCCTCTAACTGCCCGGAGATGGCACAATCCTTATGTGGTGCCTTGCTCGAATATGCCGAACGCGGGACCGCATTCTTCCGATCAGGAATCTCAGTTGAGCATGCACGATCAGCGCAAGGAGCATAGCCGTTCGTCCCTCGATGAGAACGACCTGGATCCCGATCCGATCCGCCAGTTCGCGCTCTGGTTTGACGAGGCGAATCAGTCCGGGACCGCCGAGTCCAACGCGATGACGCTCGCGACCGCCACGCCCGACGGCCGCCCGTCGGCGCGAATGGTCTTGCTTCGCGGCGCCGACGAGCGCGGCTTCTCGTTCTTCACCAACTACGAGAGCCGCAAGGCTCGCGAGCTCGAGGCCAACCCGTTCGCGGCCCTCGTCTTTTTCTGGCACGAGCTCGAGCGACAGGTACGGATCGAAGGCCGGGTCGAACGCGTCTCCGGCGATGAGTCAGACCGGTACTTTCACAGCCGGCCCAAGGGCGCCCGGATCGGGGCCTGGGCCTCGCCCCAGAGCCAGGTCGTCGCCAGTCGCGAGGTCCTCGAAGCGCGATTCCTCGAATCCGAGAGCGTCACCCCGGTGAAGTCGTCCCCCGTCCGGCCAACTGGGGAGGTTATCGCCTGGTCCCCGATTCGATCGAATTCTGGCAAGGCCGTCCCAACCGGCTGCACGACCGATTACGTTACTTCGCGGGGCCCGGGCGGAACCTGGGTCATCGAGCGGCTCGCTCCCTGAGATCTCACGGGTTGCATCGATATCTGACGATGGACTGCGATCGTCGATGGATGCGAAAGCACCAGTTGCTGACCACCCTCGAACAAGACGGGCTGCTTCTGGTCCAGGATCGGTCGTTTCCCAATGTCGTCGCCATCGTGACAGGCGAGACGCTGCGTGGCTCGTGGTGGGCTCATCCTCGCTGTCATGAGATCTTCGCGTCTCTGAACGCCATCGCCGCTGACCCCGACGTGCTGGTGACCAAGCTCATTCAGGGCAAAGTGACCTTTGTCCATCGGCGGTTGTGGAAAGCCGTCTTGTCGGTCGCCCTGGCGCGGGATCGGTGGCAAATGGAAGGTCTCTCCCGGGAAGCCGGTGCCCTGCTGGAGCAAGTCGAGCGGGAAGGAACGGTCCAGGCGTCCGGGCCGGAATCCGCCGAGCTGGAACAACGGCTTCTGGTTCACGGAGACCAGATCCATACCGAGTCGGGCAAGCACAAGATCCGCCTCGAGACCTGGCCGGCATGGGCGCTGCGGTGCGGCTGCGAGCCCGCCGGGCCGGCCGCGCTCGGTCGCCAAGAGATCGAGACAGCGGTGCAAAATCTGGGCTCGACACTGGGGTGCTTACCCTGGCGAAAGTTCGAGCGCCCCGTAGGTCAGGCTTTAGCCTGACGTCCCCGTGAAAGTCTGTGATTTTCAGAAGATGAACGAGCTCCCCAAAGAAATGCCACCGCCGTGCCACGCCCCTGGTGGGTCAAGTTTGCGCTCTTCGGCCTGCCCAACCGAGGTTCAGCGCTGGCGTCGATGTGGCTCCTGGTGTGGATTGCCGGGCTCTGGTCATCGCCGGATTTCGCGACCTCCGATACTCGGCCGGCGCAGCGCTGCTCCTGCCCGCTTGTGTGGTATCTCAAGGCAATCCAGTGGGTCGACAACCACGGAGGCTGGCCGGCGAAGGGTCGCAAGTAAGGCAGAAAGCAAGCGCATCAATCCCCGGGATCGGATCTGAATACCGCGGCCCAATCGGTCGTCTAGTTCAAAAAGAACAGGGCAGGCACCCGCGAGACGTTCGATCGCGCGGGCCTATCTTCTCCCTCGGAGGAGATAGCCATGCGCTGTATGCTTCTCGCGCTGGCCCTGATCGGGCTGGCGGGATCGACCCCGGTGCGCGCCGATGGTCTGCTGATCCCCACCGATCGCACACTGCCTCCGTTGCGTCTGTCCTATCAGCGCGTCGAGGTTGCGATCGAAGGGCAGGTGGCCACGACCAAGGTCGAGCAATCGTATCGCAACACCACGGATCGCGACCTCGAAGCCGAGTACATCTTTCCCGCTGCCCGCGGGCGCCTCGGTTCGCGACTTCTCGATGTGGGTTGACGGAAAGCGGTACAAGGGCAAGGCCGTCGACGCCAGGGCAGCGCGGCAGACTTACGAGGACATCGTCCGCCGGCTACAGGATCCCGGCCTGCTCGAATACATCGGCCGCGATCTCTGGAAGATGCGGATCTACCCCGTGCCGCGCCGCGGCGAGCAGAAGATCCAGCTCACGTTCACGTCGATCTTACCGATCGAGGGAGGCATGATCTCGTATCAGTACCATCTGCGCACCGGCCAGACGATCCGCACGACGGAGAAAGATTTCACGATGGTGGTGCGGATCAAGAGCCCCGATCCGCTCGGCCCGATTTACAGCCCGAGCCACGACGTCGAGCTCGTCCGCCAGGGCGATCGCGCGGCGGTCGTGAGCTTCGAGCGAAACGCGTGCCAGCTCGACAAGGACTTTCAGCTCTACTTCGTGCCCAAGGCCGAGCGGGTCGGATTCTCGCTCTTGACCCAGCGCGAATCACCGGGCGATCGCGGCTATTTCCTGCTCTTGCTCAGCCCCAGCGATCCGGACGAGTCGATCGCCGCGCCTCGCGACCTCGTGCTCGTGGTCGACACATCGTCGAGCATGGACGACGAAAAACTGCGGCAGGCCAAGCGCGCCGTGAACCAGACGCTCGGCACGCTCGGGCCGGACGATCGCTTTGCGCTGATCTCGTTTGCCACCACGCCGATCTCGTTCCGCGACGATTTCTCGGCAGCCACGAAAGACGACCTGCGTGCCGCCCGCGACTGGGTCGAGTCGCTCGAAGCAGCCGGTGGAACCGACATCGCCGCTGCGCTCGAGGCCGCACTCGGATTCCGGAAGCGGAAAACGGTCCGATCGGACGTTGCAGGTCCTCTTCCTCACCGACGGCTTGCCGACGGTCGGACTGAAGGAAACGTCGGAGATCCTCGAGATTCTCGATCGTCGCGATCGCCGCGGAATCCGGATCTACACCTTCGGAGTCGGCGACGACGTCGATGCGCACCTGCTCGATCTGCTGGCGGAAAAGACATCCGCGTGCAGCACGTACGTTCGCCCGAATGAAGACCTGGAAGCGAAAGTGTCGGCGCTTTCGAAGAAGATCGGACGTCCGGTTCGCACCGACTTGAAGCTGACGATCAGCGGCGGGCCGCGTCTCGTCGAGATGTACCCGCCGCGGCTTCCCGATCTCTTTCAGGGCGACCAGCTCCAGATCGCCGGCCGCTTCGAAGGCCACGGGCCGGCCAAGATCACGCTCAAGGGCCGCTCCGGCGACAAGAGTTTCTCCGAATCGTTCCGAGACCGAGTTCCCCGAGATGGCGACCGACCACAACTTCGTCGCCCCGATCTGGGCCAGGCGCAAGGTCGGCTATCTCCTCGACCAGATCCGGCTGCACGGAGAGTCGGCCGAGGTCAAGAAAGAGCTGGTGAAACTCGCCCACGACTACTCGATCGCCACTCCCTATACCAGCCTCCTCGTCGTCCCCGAGTCGTGGCAAGTGCGAGTTCTGTCGCTCGGCGAGACCCAACGCGACGACGGCGCAGGCAGTCTTCGATCAATGCCGCTCATGGGCGGCGGCTTCGGCGGCGGCATGGGCATGCGGCGGATGGGGCTGGCTGGGATGGCCGGCATGGGCGGCATGGGCGGCGGGATGGGCGGCATGGGCGGCGGCATGGGTGGCATGGGCGGCGGCATGGGCGGCATGGGAGGCATTGGCGCGGGCATGGGCGGAGCGGAAAGCGTGGCGCCCAGGCGGGGGAATGGTCGGCGCTGTCGTCGGCGCCCGGGAGGCAGTCACGAGATGCATCGGAATCCGCAGGGTCAACCCGTCGATGCCGGCGCGTCGGTCGCTGATCTTCCGTCGAGTGGCAAGGAGGCGATCGACCTGGCAGAGCGGGTTGCCGACTTGAAGACCGGCGCAAGGGCCGAGCGGTCGACAACAGAGCGGACGATCGCCGGCCGACGATTCCGAAAGGTCGGCGACGCCTGGGTCGATCAGACCTTCAAATCCTCGATGCCGACACTGCGGCTGCGAGTTCTCGGTCAAGCGTACTTTCAGCTGCTGGCGGCGCATCCCGAGCTGAGCGCGATCTTCGCACTCGGCAATCGAGTGACCTGGGTCACGCCCAGCGGGACCGCACTCATCATCGACAAGCAAGGCGCAGGACAAGCGTGCGGATGCGGTCCTCAATCGGCTGTTTGAGCGTCCGAAGGCCGATCGATCTCAAGCGTAGGTCAGGCTTTAGCCGTGACGTCCTGCGACTCGACGTCCAGCTCAGAAGCCGACCGTACAGCCTCGCTGCTCACTTATCCGTTTTCGCTGCCGCAGGCTTCCCGAGGTATTCGTCGAACCAATCCGCCAGCAACGATCAGGTCTTTGTCCAGACCCGCCATCCAGCCGTGCCCGGCGCCCTTCTTGACGACCAGCTTGGTCGGAACGCCGGCGCTCTTCAGCTTCTTGACGAATGACTCGGATTGCTGAAGCGGAACCAGCATGGTCGGCGTCGCCGTGGATGATCAGCGTCGGCGGGTCGTCGGCGCTGACGTGCGTGATCGGCGAGATCTGGCGGGTGATCTCGCGCAGCCGCTCGGTGTCGGTGATCGGCACCCAGACGTTCGTCTTCTTGTCGAGCTCGTGGTAGTCGAAGGCGGGCCGGAACGGCATGCCGTGATCGGTCGCGTGGATCATCTCCTGGCCCGGCTGGCCGTAGTTGAGCAGGTCGGCGGCCGGGAAGAAGCAGGCGACCGCCTGCACGCGGCTGGATTCGCGATCGACCGGGTCCTTGGCATTCGGGTCGCCCTTGTCGCCGGCGGTCCCGAGCATCAGCGACAGATGACCGCCCGCCGAGGCGCCGCAGATTCCGATCCGGTCCGGGTCGATGCCGTAATCCTTGGCGTGATGGCGAATGAACCGAACGGCCCTGTTCATGTCCTCGATGATCTCGGGAACGGTAAAGCGCGGCTGGCTGCCGTGGACGACGGCGAAGACCGTGTAGCCGCGGTCGAGCAGCGGCCGGATGAAGGCCGGATTGATCGCCTCGTGCGAGGAACGGAAACCCGCCGCTGACCACGAAGACGATGCCCGCACCGTTGGCGTTCGCCTTGGGCGTGAAGACGTCCATCGTCAGGGCCGTGCCGAACTTCCGCGCGTAGATGACGTCTTCCTTGCGGTCGAATGCCGGTTCATCGGCGCCGATCGATGAGATCGGCGACGAGCGAGCAGGCGAACAAACCAAGGCGATCACGGTCTCGGCTCGTTTCATGAACAGGTCTCCTCTCTGGCGGAATTGATGGATTACCTGTCGACGAAGTCAGCATAACCGAGAATGAA
>CAVSCN010000012.1:0-161977 GCA_963726425.1 uncultured Actinomycetota bacterium
TCCGATGCCTACTGCTGCTGCCTGGTAGGCAGTGCCGATCTGCTCGGCGTGCCAGGTCGACGAATCGACCACCGGCGTCTGATAGGTCGACTGACCGGTGTACGGAACCACAGGGGCCGACGGTCCGAAGAAGCCCGCCCACACGTCATCTTGGGCATCGCTCTGCACGGTTGCCGTCAGCGCCTGCGGCGCGGCGCCGGCGTCGGCTCGCAGGCGGATCTCGAACGTCGCGCCGCGGATCAGCGCGGGCCAGTTCTGCAACCCGTAGCTGCTCAAGGTGGTTGCGGGCTCGGTGAGCCTCGGCACCAGGACGAGGCCGAGCAGCCCGCTCGTGGTGTCCAGCCGGGCGCCGGGGACGCAAACAACCAGCAGTTCGCTCATGTGGTCACGCCGAACGCTGCGCGGTAGCGTCGCCAGGTCGCGAATCCCGCATCATCGGATTCGGCCGCGGCGAGCTCATCCAATGCGGCGTGAGCGCCGCCGACAAACGTCCATTCACCGCTGTCGAGTTCGACTTTATCTGACCAGAGCGTGAGGTCCAGTTCGATGACCAACGTCGCGTGCCCGTGGAGGATGTTGTTGGTGATGTCGTAGGTCAGCTCGACGACGAGTTCGATGGAGACGGTGATCAGGCCGAGGATGGCGACGGCTCCGCCGATCCGGACATAGCCGGTCAGGCTGATGTCGTCGCCCGGTTGGATGTAGCGCACACCGCCGAGCACGTGGACCTCGGCCGAGGCGATCACGAAGCTGACCGCCATCATCGCGCCGAACTCGAGTGACGCCTCGATGCTCGGGCCGTCTTTCGCGATGTTGACCACCAGGTAGCCGCCGCCTCCGAGTGCCATGACGCTGAGGTTGAACGGATTGCTGCGGCTGGCGAAGGCCACTGACACCAGGACCGGGTCTCCGCCGAACGGGACGGTCACGCCGGCCTGGAAGGTGATGTTGCTCAGATTGAACACGCCGCATTCCACCGGCGGCACCGGCAGGGTGAAGCTGGCCACGATGCCGGTCGGCGCGGTCTTGACGGTGGCGCCCTTGCCGACCAGTTGCACGGCGTCCTGCAAGGCCTGCACGAACGTCAGCGGCCCGGAGAAGGTCATGTCGATCGGGCCGACATCCAGATGCGGCGGGTCGGCGTGTTGCGGTGTCGTGTGCTGGCTGAACATCAACGAGGCGATCGTCAGCCGCAGGAAGTCTCCGCCGCTGGGCGGAAATACCAGATCGAAGTCGGTCACCGAGCAGGTGGTGCTGACCTCATCGATCGAGCTGACGACCGACAGCCACAGCAGGGTCCTACGGTCCGGCTCGGCGGTCGTCGGGTAGGCGCGGAGCGCCAGGAAGTCGTGCACCGCCACGTCGGTCCACTCCATGCGGATGACGGGTTGCTTGCCGTGCAGAATGTCGTTGACGATCGCCGGCGGGGGCTGCGGCACCGGCGGAGGCGGCACGTTCGGTGGCAACTTGAGCAGGTCTTGGAGTTTGAAGCCGAGCAGAGTCGCGGCGTCGCCGATCAGTTTGCTCGGATCGGGGCTTGTCAGGCCGGCGACCTGGACCGGGCCGAGGCTGCGGGAGATGCCGTCCGCTGTCAGCGCGATCGCGGCCAGGCCGCCGGAGCGGTCGGCGTGGGAGGTGAAGTTCACGGCGATGTCAGTGATCGGCTTGAGCAACGCCGTGGATTGCTCGCCGATCGACAGGTACTCGTCGTCGAAGTGCACCGGGACGCCCGGGAGCAAAGGTAATCCGGGTGGAACGACCAGGACGGGTGGCACATCAAGTCCCGGAATTCCCGGAGATGTGGATGACCCGGGGAAGCCGTCCGCTGTTGTGGTCGCGATTGCGGGGATGGCGGGTGTCTCGCTGCCCAGCGCGCGCAGCGCCGGCAGGACGATCTGCATGCCCCACTTCAGGTTCGGATCAGCGGTCGTCGCTCGTCCCAGGGTCGCCGCGAACAAGTCACCTGACCTGTCGTCGCGGAATGCGCCTGTACCGCCGAGGATGTTGATCGCGTGGATCTCGTGGGCGTCCTGTGGTTGCGGCTCGGCGCTGCCGACCAGATCGAGGACCTGTCCTTGCAGGCCGATCACGCCGGCTCGCTGGGCCAGCCACGCGTCATCGAGCTGTGCCGGTAGCTCGGGATCGTCAAGCGAGCGGTATTCGGGCGCGGTGTTGGTTGCCGGGAGGTCGAGGTCGGCGACGAAGATCAGCGGGAGCTCGAAGCGGATGTCTTCGGTGCGCGTGCGCAGCCGCACCGGAAACTGAATCAACGGCCGGTCCCCAGCTCCGGCGGTGCTGGTCTGCCGGGGCCAGGCCGCGATGGGGAAGGGTGGGAGCATTAACTCCTCGGCGGCGATCTCGTCCGTCAGGGCCTTGATCTGCGGCTGGAGCGTCAACCAATCGCTGGCTTCGGCGCTGCCCGAGTTCGCCGCCTCCAACGCCTGGTCTTGCTCTGGTTGTGGTGTGTTGACGATGCCGCTGAGCGCGTTCGTCTCGGCGATCACCGTCGCCTCGGCGACCGCGATCTGGGCGTTCACATCGTCGAGCTGGGCTTGGCTGAAGAAGTCCTGGCTGACGGCCGCCACATCGAGCTGCACCTGAGCCTCGGCCTGCGCGATCTCGTCCTCCGAGGCGCCTTGCTGCTCCAGCTGATTCACGATCGCCTGATCGCGGTCTTCGGCATCCTCGTCGGCGTCCCGCTGCGCCTTGGCGGCTTCGAGGTCGCTCTTCTGCTTGTACAGGCCGTTGTCCGGGTCACCGAGCGCGACAACCGCATTGATGTAGGCCATCGCATCCGGGTCACCTGATGCCGCCAGGTGCTCATACGTCCAGGTCGCGCTCACCAGCGGAGCCCAGCTCAGCTTGTCAGTATCGGCCTGGTCCTGCAGTGCGGCCAAATTCGCTTTCAGCTGCGTCGTGTCGGGCGTCGGTCGCTTATAGGAATAGAAGTAGTCCAGCGACACATTGTCGAAAATTTGCTGCGTCACCTCGACCGAGGCGAACGGGAACGCGCGGCTGAACAGCTTCCCCGCGGGTGCGCTTGCGCGTTGCTCCAGAAACCGCAATGTCGTGTCCACGCGGAGCGCAGCCTCATCACCGGACCCAGGCGTTTCCACGCGGCGCTGCACCGTCGCGGTGAACAGCACCCGCAGCCCGAACGGATAGCAGAAGCCGACCTGCTCCACGATGACCTGCTGGTCGCGGCCCACAGACGCATGGTGTCGCCAGCCGAATCCGTCCCACTGCCCGTTGACGACCAGCGAACCGCCGAGGCTGGTGACCGCCAGCTCCTGCACGACCGGGTGCGCGGCTGATGCCGCGGTCTCGGTTCCACTCAGGGCCACGATCTTGTTGCGGTCGCTGACATCAAGTGAATGCGCGAACCCAGGATCGGCGGTGTTCGCGAGGTCGGAATCCACGGGTACCAGTTCGAACGGCCCGCCCGCCTCCCCAGGCGCCGGCACGACACCGCCGACGCCGGCGCGCACCCCCAACCGCGACAACCACAGACCAACCACGCCGGTCGGTGAGGTCACGGCGTCGCCGGAGTGCAAGGCCGCGAGCCTCGTCGCCGGATCCGCGGAGATCACCGCGAACGCCAGGTGCCACGGTATTTCGATCGCGGTGTCGAACGCCGTTGGCGGCACCCGCGGCAATGACAGCTGCCGGCAAGCTGTCAAAATACCGGACGCGGTCAGGGAAATCTTCGTTCCCGCCGCCACGTCAAACGCCACCCGGCTCGGGCCCGCCAATTGCGAGCGAGCCAGCCAACCGCCCGCCGGCGCATCGGACACGACCTCCTCGGCCAGATGTTGCGGCGGGAAAATAAACACGACCTGCGCGTTACCTTCGGCCACGGCAGTGGCGCCATCAGCACCGAAGCTGACGCCGGTCATCCGCACGCCAAGCACGAGCAGGTCATCGCCGCGAGTCAGCATGAAGTCGGCGTCCACCCGGGACCCCCTACCACACATCGGCCACCCGTTGCGCACCGAGCCGAGGACGCAGCCCGCCCGTACACAGTAAATCCACAGCCGCCCACTGTCGAGATCATTTTGATCAGCGCCACTGAGCCGCCTCGTTGCGGCAAGACCGCGCCGGGCTTCCCACTCACTCCTGCGTTGCGCAACCGAGGTCCGGAGCCGACCCCTGCGCATGTACGACCCGCACGCGCCGAAGCCGCAATCTCTACGCGTAGAAAGGTGTGCGCGCGCTTGGGAGCGGCCGGCGCACGTGCCTGAATCGCCCGGTCAGCTCGGCGGCGGATATGCCTGGACGGTCACCTCTGCAAGCGATCGCCTACCACCGATCCGCTGGTACTTCCCCCGGTGCCCCATCCTTTGACGACACGCCGGTCGATACGCGGCTCAACGAAATCTGCGAAGAGTTGTTCGGTCCGACGTCCGTGCTGCCGCGGGCGGCGATCGAAACATTCAGGGCAGATGGAAGGAGCTGACTGAGCTATGCCGCAGCTTCCGGCTTGGTACCCAGCTAGAACGAGACCACCATGCCGGTACGGCTCGCCCGCGAACCTGACCGTCCAGCCGACCAGTGACCGTTGGCGACCTGCTCAGCAGCCCCGCTGCCTCGGCCGAGCCCGGCGACGCCTCATTCCAAGTGTCGGGACCATGGTGCTTGCGGATACTCAGAGTATTTCTTGACTACGAAGGGTCGCTCTGGCTTGCTCGTGCGGACTGCGGCGGAGCGGGCGAGAGGACGACGATCAGGGATGCTGGTGACCTTGGGTAGATGCCCTGACCTACCACGTAGGGCTCCGCGCGGGAAGCGCTCGGGCGGAAGTGCGCTCTGCCCTCGCAAGGGCGCGATGCTTCTCAGCTGCGTCGCTGGACGCGCGTGCTGGACGGCGCCCGCCCTAAGTGCCAGGCTCAGGTCTGTCGGCGAGCGTCGCACGCGACGATCGGAGCGTGATGGCCAGCCGAAAGCGACCACGCCGCGGCGGCGGGCGTGGCTGAAGTCGGCAGTCCTCAAAGGAGAACGCGATGAGCGTGTACAGGGTGACCGAGATCATCGGGACAAGCGGCACATCGTGGAGGACGCTGCGGCGGAGGCAATCAGGACCGCGGCCGAGACGATCCGCGATCTTCGAGTGGCTGAGGTCGTCAAGCAAGACATTCACGTAGACGAGAACGGCGCGATCACGTATCGCACCAAGCTTCAGCTGTCGTTCAAATACGAAAGCGAGCGCTGATCCCGGATCAGGCTCATGACTTTCGGCTCGGCGCCTTCTGTCAGTCGTCAGGTTCAGGAGCGAGCTCGCCCTGATTTCCGAGTTCCTTTCTTGCCGCTTCGAGGAATGGTTTTAGCCAAGCACGCATCTCCTTGGTCACCGCAGCGTCGGGGCGTAGCCGCCGGGGGCGTTTGCGGTCCTTCCCCAGTGCTTCCTGCCGTTCGTTCCACGCAGCCCGCACGAGTCGGGCAGCGTCCTGCACTGCAGCTGACTCACTGATCAGTAGCAGCGTTCTCGTACTGCGTCCGTAGCTTTCCGTTGGCGGCCATGAGCGACTGGACGGCTTCCGGTGTCCTCGGACTCCTGGCAACTGCCGAGGCGCGTTCCGCGAGCTCTACCGCGGTGATCGTCAATCCGGCAGCTTCCTCCCGGAGCAGGGCATACCTTGCAACAGTGCGCTCATCAGCGTAAGGCGGTTTGCGTCAAGCCCCTTGGGGTCGGTGCCTCGCCTGTCGTCTGTCCCTGCATAGCCGTAATGGGGTTGGTCCCGGCAGCGTGTAATCGGGTTGAGGAGACGACGGGCGGGGCTGCCCATGATCACCGTCGAGGTAACCGAAGTTCCTCCATGCCGCGTGGGGCTCGCCCCGACCCTGCTCGGCGGGCCGCCTGGTGTCAGGCGGCGACAGGCGTAATCGTGGAAGGTCTGGCGCCGAGGGTGGCGATGACTGGGTCCCAGCACTGGCCGGTGGTGATGACAGCATGCAGCTGACGCAAGATCGCCGCTGCGATCACGGCCTGGGCCTTGGTGACGGTGAGCCTGTTCTGCTCGCGGCTGGTCAGGTGTGGTAAACCGGGCCGCGTAAACCGGGTTGGCGTGCTGCGCCCCCAGACCGCTCGCCAGGCAGCCAGCCGCAGGCCGGGCAGGCCCTGGCCGATGAGTTTCGTGCGGCCACCGCACGCCACGAGGCCGACCTGCGACGATGTCCCGCCGTAGGTGGCTTCGAGACCGAATAGTGCGGACACGGCCGACGTCAGATCCGGCGGCAACGACGCCACGCTGCGTCGAACTCTAGCGTTCGTCGAGGTGGCAGGGCCATTCCCGCGTCCGCACTACCCCCTACAGAAAACGCCCGCCTAGGAACGGCCGGCGAGGCGTGACTCCCGGATCGAAGGCCGATCGAATGCTAATAATCAGCTCCTAGCTAGGCACGAGCGACCGGCGTAGCGTTGGTGCCCTGCATGGGGAGGTAGCGATGATGGCTGCAGTCCGCAAGCTACGCGAGAAGTGGCGCGTTCACCGCGATCGGAAGAAGCGGCTGAACGCCGCGCGGGACCAGGACCACCCGCCGACTATTTCGTATTCCTGATTGAGGCGGCGGCCATAAGAGTATGGCCATTTGACGCCAAGCCGGACGGCGCCGATGTCAGATGGCGCGCGTACCGTGGCGCTCGTGGACCCGGACAGGGCACTGGCGTTCATCGAGGCGCTCCTCCGCGAGCTGGAGGCAGCGTGGCCCGCGATCGGTGCGTCGCTGCAGCTGATCGTCGGCATGCACGCGCCGCAGACCCTGAACTGCCGGCCGCCGCGGCGGTTCTGTGACGTGGTCGCCGCGATGTGACCGTAAACTTGCCAAACCCGCTGCACAGATCATGCCGATCTGGCCGTTGCGAAATCACGCCTGATAGAGGCCAGCATTAGCGCTCCAAAGCCCCTGGTCATGGCAGATCGTGCTGTCGCCTGAGAAGCGGAGACTCGCAGTCAAGAACTCGATGGATGCACGCTCATTCCGACGTTGTTCGACCCGGTTCTGACTTGGTGCGCCCGAGGGGGTCGTTCTCGTCAGGCTTGGACTGCGGCTTGTCCGGCGGCTCGGAGCAGCCGGTTGAGTGTGCCGAGGTCGAAGATCACGGACAGGTTCGTGGCTGGCCCTAGTTGTCCGGTTTCGGCGGCTTTTCCGGCTTGCGCGATGATCGAGGCGGCGCCGGGGTCGCAGGTGCCGCGGATGAGCGCGACCGCGGAGGCAACGTGGCGGGTGATGGTCTTGCCGGCGGTGAGTGCAGTGGAGTTCGGCGGTCACGGCGGCGTGTCCCGCGCCGGGGTCGGTGATCAGGGTCGTGGCGGCCTGGATGTGGCCTTTGAGGAGCTCCTGTACCTGGGTTGGGTGAGCGGTGAGGTAGGCCGTGGTGACCACGAGGACGGCGACCGTCGTGATTCCGTTCGAATTGGCGCCGGCGATGATCCGAACCCTGCCGCTCGTTGCCTGCCAGGCCAGGATGGCCTGGACCGGGGGAAGGTAGGCGGCGTCGAGGCGCCCGGACGCTAGCGCCGACTCTTCCTCTGCCGGGCTGGCGTAAGGCTTGGGGGTGAGTTCAGTGGCGCTCGCGCCGAGCTGGACAGCGATGTAGCCGAGCTTGACGCCGGCCAGGCCGGTTGCCCCGGCAGGCGTGGCGAGCAGGCCGAGCCGCAGTTGCGGCCGCCTAACGACCTGTGCACTGCCATGGCCGACATTGAGCGCGTGCCCGGTAGCGATGGCGCGATCGCGCGCCGCCCGCGCGGCTGTGGGCGGCCTGGCAGGCGAACCGCTTGTTAGCAGGAGGGTCGCCGTGGCTGCGGCCCCTGCCGCGATTGCTACAGCGCCGATGACCGTCGCGCGGATGCGCCGCGGCCGGGGGATCTGGGGGTCTGTCACGGCCAAGTTATAGCTGATAACACGCTATATAACAAGTCTTGTGAAACAACTCAATAAAGCTGTATATATCTACTCGGTCAGTTCTGCTGCGCCGCCCCGGCGCCCGTGTTCGGGGCGGCGTTCTGGTGCTCGGGAGGCCGCGGGATGCTGGTGCCGGTAATTGGTCGTGGGAACAACCGGCGGCCCGGCGGCCGGAGGCGCAACTTGGCGCGCGGCGTACCGGCGGCGGGTGCCGGGTCGTGGCCGGCCGAGGGCGGCGGGTTGTGGCGGCGGCGCTGAGTCCGGTGGTGGCGGCGGGGACGTCGCTGGTGGCGCCCGTGGCTGCGGTGACCGCGGCAGCAGTGACGGGCGGCGGCGGTGTCGGGCGTGGCACTCCGGCGGCTAAAGCGGCGACGTCGGGCTCGGTGCTGATCCTGACCTCGAGCGTGAACGGCGGGGCGTCGAGCGCGGAGGCGGCGGCGGCGACGCTGACGGGTACTTGCCGGTGCTGGAGTCGGCGTCGTCGTGGGATGCGATCACGACTACGGGCGGGTTCACGAGCTTGTTCTCGGCGTATAAGGCGGTGATCATCGGGGATCCGTCTACTCCGACGAACTGCGCGTTCACGCCGAACACTGACGCGTGGGGCAACCGGATGGACTGGGGTCCGGCGGTCACGGGGAACGTCGTCCGTGCTGGGCACGGCGCCGGTGAAGGCGGGCAGCGCGGGCACGGCGCTGCTTCAGGACGCGATCGCCTATGCCGCGTCCGCGTCTCGGGGTCCTGGTTTGTATATGTCGCTGGACTGCGACTACTCCGGTACCTCGTCGTACGTGAACTCGGATGCGCGGTTGCTGGACGGGGTGTCTGGCGGCGGGTTCACGGTGACCGGGCAGGTGACCGGCACCGGCCCGGCGTGCGCCGACTCGGGCACGGTGAACACCTGGCAGGCCGACAGTCCTCGGCGACTCGTCGCGACGTCCGCGCAGTTCGTCGCTGGCGGCCTCGTCTGGGGTTCGGGGGCGTGCCCGGTGCAGGAGTCCTTCGGCACATGGCCAGCGAACTTCACCCCGGTCGCCTATGACATCGCCAAATCCACGACCGAGTTTCCTGCGAATTACACGGCCTCGACGGAGCCTCGGGACAGGCATACGCGCTGCTAGGCACCCCGACGCCGCCTGCATCGCCCACGCTGTCGCTGGCGCCGGCACAGGCGGTCGGCTCGGGTAACGCGACTCATGTCGGCGGAAACAACCCGGCGGCGGCGGGCGCGACACAGGCATCAACTTCGGGCCAGCAGGGCTCTGGCAGCGCCGACGCCGGGGGAGTGAACACCGAGAACGGTGACTACACCCAGTCGACGTACGGATTTCGTCGATCCCGGGCTCGGACCGCCGCTGTCGTTCGACCGGACGTATGACTCGCGAGGCGGCGCAGGCGAGCGCGGGAACGGGCACGCCCGGCGCGATGGGGTACGGGTGGACCGATAACTGGGCGTCGTCGCTGATCGGCATCGTCGCCGATCCCGGGGGACATTTACGCGCTGGACGGCATCGCGGGCGCGGCCGGCACGGAGCGCCGTTGACACAGTACGCGGCGAACGGGCAGGCACCGGCCTCGGCGCCTCTGGGCGCACCGGGCGGGGTGCTGGTTAACAGCGGCAACGTGTATTACGCCGACACGCAGGGCAACCGGATCATCGAGGTGCCGGGCACGTCCGGGACCCAGTGGGGCATCTCGATGACCGCCGGGCGAGGCGTACACGATCGCGGGCTCCTATACCGGGCAGATCGGGTTGTGGAGTCAGTTGCCGGCGCGGCGACCAGCGCGCTGCTGGCGTCGCCCGAGGGCCTGGCCATGGACTCGGCGGGTGACCTGATCGATCGCGAACACCGGCGGCATGCAGGTCGACAAGATCACCCCGTGCCGGGACGATCAGCACGATCGCCGGATCCGGGTCATCCGGCACCGGGGCCGATAGACGTCGCGGCGACGTCGTCGGCGCTCGACCAACCCGACATCGGTCGCCGTGGACAGCGCCGGGGACCTCTACATCGCCGACTCCGGCAACAACCGGATCCAGGAGGTCGCCACGGCCACCGGGAACCAGTGGGGCCAGTCGATGACCGCCAGCGACATCTACACCGTGGCCGGGTCGGCCGACCGGGCGCGCGGGGCGCAGCCCGAACGGCACCGACGGCAGCACGCTGCTGCGCGACCCGCAGGGCGATCACCGTGGACGGCTCGACCGACATGTACATCGCCGACACCGGCAACAACCGGGTGATCGAGATCCCCAAGGCCGCGGGCAACCCAGTGGGGCTACTCGATGACCGCCAACGACATCTACACCGTCGCCGGGACCGCGACCGGCACCGCCGGGCACCACCGGCGACGGCAGCAACGCCTACAACGTCGCGCTGCTGAACTCCCCGGGCAGCGTCCTGCTGGACGGCGCCAATGACATGTACATCGCCGACACCGCCAACAACCGGGTGCAGGAGGTCGCCCAAGCCGCGGGCACGTTCTGGGGCGTCACGCGACCTGGCCGGACGACATGTACACCGTCGCCGGGTCCTCCGCCGGCACGGCCGGGTACTCCGGGAACGGCGGCGCCGGCACCGTCGGCGCTGCTGAACGCCCCCGGCGCAGTGACCCTCGACGGGCCGGGCAACCTGTACATCGCCGACACCAGCAACAACCCGATCCGCGAGGTGACCAAGCCACCCGACATATCTCCGCGCTACGCCGGGAACGGGCAGGACCTCGCCACCGCCGGCGACGGCGGCCCGGCGGTCAACGGCCGGCCTGATCAAGCCCGGCGGGGAGTCGCCGACTCCCACGGCGACATCTACATCGCCGACGCCGCGAACAACCGGGTCCAGGAGATCGCCGCCTACAGCCACACCCAGTGCGGCATCGCGATGACCGGCGGCGACGTGTACACCGTCGCCGGGCAGGGCACACGGCCAGGCCGGCAACGCGCGGCGACGGCGGCCCGGCCATCTACGCGCACCTGTCCGACCCGCAGGGCCTCGCCGTCGACACCACCGGCAACCTGTTCATCGCCGACACCGGCAACAACCGGTCCGGGATGTCGCCGCCAGCAACGGCACGCACTGCGGCCAGTCCATGACCGCCGGCGACATCTACACCATCGCCGGCAGCGCCACCGGCGTCGCCGGCAACTCCGGCGACGGCGGCCCGGCCACGTCGCGCGCTGCTGAACCGCCCGTACGGCGCTGGCCATCGACACCACGGCGACGTGTACATCGCCGACCCGGACAACAACCGGGTCCAGGAAATCGCCGCCACCGGCGGGCACGCCTGGGGCCAGTCGATGACCGCCGGCGACATCTACACCATCGCCGGCTCCAGCACCGGTACCGCCGGGAACTCCGGCGACGGCGGCCGCCGCCACCTCGGCGCAGCTGACCGCTCCGCAGGGCCTGGTCGCCGACTCCGCCGGGACCTGCTACATCGCCGACACCGGCAACAAGCAGGTCCGGAGGTCGCCGTCGCCACCGGCACCCAGTGGGGCCAGTCGATGACCGCCGGCGACATCTACACCATCGCCGGGTCGACCGCCGGCACGGCCGGGAACGGCGGCGACGGCGGCCCGGCGACCGCCGCGCTGCTGCACACGCCGATCGGCCTGGCCGCCGACCCCGCCGGCGACCTGTACATCGCCGACGGGCCAACAACCGGATCCGGGAGATCGCCGGCGGTATCCGGCACCCAGTGGGGCCAGTCCGATGACCGCCGGCGACATCTACACCGTCGCCGGCAACGCCGGCGAACCGCGACCAGCACCGGCGACGGCGGCCCGCGCCACGGCGACCGTGCACTTCGCCGTGCCGCATCGCGGCACCGACCCCGACGGCGACCTGTACATCACCGACCAGCCGGCGGGCAGCTCCGCGAGGTCACCTCCGCCACCCCGGCCACCATCGCCCCCGCGCCCGGCCAGACCAGCGCCCTGTACCCCGCACCGGGCTCCACGCTCACCGTCAACGGTCAGCAGGTCACCTACCCGGCCGGGATCACCGTCACCCAGCCCGGCGGCGCCCAGGTCACCTTCTACCCCCAGACCGGCGGCACCTGCGCCCCGCCTCCGATACACCGGCGCGGCGGGTACTGCGTCCTGCCCGCAGTACGCCGGCGCCACCCTCGACCGCCAACGGCACCAGCAGCTACACCTTCAGCCCCAGCTCCGGCGCCGGGACCTACACCTACTCCTGGGCCGGGCACCTCACGGCCGATCACCGACGCCGCCGGCGACACCCTCACCGTCACCTACGGATCACCGGCCCGGCGGCCAGGTGCCCGGCGATCCAGCGAGTCTGCCCGGCCACGGCGGCACCGTAGTCACTACCAGCTGCGAGACCGATCACCGCCGCGTCCGGCCGCGCCCTCGTCCTCGGCTCCAACGGCACCGGCCTGGTCACCTCGGTCACCGACCCGATGGGCCGCCGCTGGACCTACGCCTACAACGGCTGCGCCACGGCCAACGCGACGGTCTGCGACCTGCTCGGCCACCGACCCGATGAGCAACGTCACCACCTACACCTACGGCACCGGCAACACCAGCCCGCTGCTGGCCGCCGACCTGCTCACCATCACCACCCCCAACGCCCAGCCCGGCGGCCCCGACGCCGGCGATCCACCGTCAACGTCTACAACCCTGCCGGCCAGGTCACCTCCGCAGACCGACCCGATGGGCTACCAGACCACCTTCAACTACTGCGTCAACGCGCCACCGGCGACTGCATGAACGCCGCCACCGGCACCGGCTTCGTCACCGTCACCGACCCCGACGGCAACACCACCGTCTACGACTACCACCAGGGCACCCTCGCCGCCCAGTCCGCCGTGGACTGGCGCGCGGCACGACATGCTCACCTCTCGAGACCGGCGACTAGCCCGATGCCACCGTCACCCGCGACCGCCGCCGTCATACGTGCTCCGCTACCGACACCGGCGGCAACCACGGCACCCTGCTGGACACGGCCACCGCCCGACGGCAACGGCAACACCACCACGCTACAGCTACGACAGGCGCACTGACCGGTCTCACGACAGCGCCCAGCGGCGGCTCCACCGGCCAGCGGCCAGGCGCAGTACCACCGGGTACTCCATAGCTCCGCGGCGCTGAGCGAGGACCCGAACTGCGACGGCCACGGCCGAAGCCTCGCACCAGCACCTGCGAGCAGACGCGCTGCCGGCCCGGCGCCGTCGCCCCCGGCGGGGTGATCACCCCGCCGTCCTCGGCCCCGCCGGTCGGCGTCACCTGGACCCTGTACGACACCGACGGCAACGAGCTGTACACCACCACCGGCGTCTACCACCCGCCGGCACCTACCCGTACTCCCAGACCACCTACCAGCTGTTCAAGGGCAACAGCGTCACCCTCGGCAGCACCAACATCACCTGCACGACCACCCCGCCGTCGCCGTCGCTGCCGTGCGCGACGATCAACGCCGACGGCGTCGTCACCCAGCTCGCCTACAACTCCCAGGGCGACCTGATCCAGTCCTCGACCCCCGACGGCAACGGCACCGAGCTGGCCACGACCACCGTACGCCTACGACGGCGACGGCGAGCAGCTCGACCAACGTCGCCCCGGACGGCAACCTGACCGGCGCCAACGCCGGGAACTACACCACCATCACCGCCTACAACGCCGACGGCCAGCAGACCTCGGTCACCCAGGGCAGCGGCACCGGCTACACCGTCACCCCGCGCACCACCAGCTACGGCTACGACGCCGACGGCAACCAGACCACCGTCAAGGACGCCCGCGGCTACACCACCACCACCACCTACAACGCCGACGACAAGCCGACCCTGGTCACCGACCCCGACGGCAACGCGACGCTGACCTGCTACGACGGCGACGGCAACATCGCCCAGACCGTCCCGCCCGTCGGCGTCGCCGCGAACAGCCTCACCGCGGCTCCTGCCCGACCTCCTACCCGTCCGGGTACGGCACCCGGCTGGCCTCCGACGCCACCGTGCTCCACCTACGACGCCCTCGGCCAGGGACACAGCGAGACCACCCCGGCGCCGGCCGGGCAGACCGGATCCGAGACCACCACCTACACCTACGACGGCAACGGCAACCTGCTCACCACCACCGCCCCGCCGACCACCAACGGCGGCAGCAACCAGGTCACCACCAACACCTACAACGCCGCCGGGCAGCTCGCCACCCAGACCACCGGCTCCGGCACCTCCGCGTCCACCGATCAGCTACTGCTACGACCCCAACGGCGACAAGACCTCGGTCGTCTACGCCGACGGCAACACCGGCGGCACCGCCGCCTGCTCCGACCTCGTCGCCGTGGACGGTCACCGCCAGCGCCGCAGGCGACCTACCAGACCACCTACAGCTACGACTCGGCCGGCGAGCTGGTCTCCACCACCACGCCGGCGACCACCGCCGCGCCCAGCGGCGCGACCACCACCTCGACCTACGACCCGGCCGGGAACACGCTCACCCGCACCGACCCCAACGGCGTCACCACGACCTGGACCTACACGCCGCTGAACCTGGCCGGCCACGGTGTCCTACTCCGGCTCGTCGGCGCACTCGGTCACCTACGGCTACGACGCCAGACGGCAACAAGACCGGCCATGACCGACGCGACCGGCACCTCCAGCTACATCTACGACTCCGTTCGGCGAGCTGACCTCCGCCACGAACGGCGCCGGCCAGACCACCGGCTACGGCTACAACGCCGACGGGCAGGTCACCGGCATCACCTACCCGCTGCCGTCGCAGCCGCCACCTGGGCGACAGCAACAGCACGGTCAGCTACGGCTACGACAACGCCGACCTGCTCACCTCGGTCACCGACTTCAACGGCCACCAGATCACCATCGGCAACACCGCCGACGGGCTGCCCAACTCCGCAGGCCTCGGGTCGCACCGGCGACACGATCACCACCACCTACGACACCACCGACACCCCGTCGGCGATCACCCTGAAGAACTCCACCACCACGCTGCAGTCCTTCACCTACTCCGACGCCCCGGCCGGCACCATCCTGACCGAGACCGACACCCCGTCCTCGCCGCAGTCGCCCGCTACCTACACCTACGACGCCCAGGGCCGGGTCACCTCCATGACACGCCCGGCACCGGCACCACCCTCAGCTACGGCTTCGACGCCGTCCGGAACCTCACCACGCTGCCCACCGGCGCCACCGGCAGCTACGACAACGGCAGGCGAGCTGACCTCTCCGCCCTGTCAGGCGGCAACCACCAGCTACACCTACAACGCCGACGGCGAGCGGCTCAGCGCTCGCCAGGGCTCCACCGACGCTGTCGCCCGGCCACCTGGAACGGCGCCGGGCAGCTCACCGCCTACAGCGACACCGCCGCGAACATGACCGCCGCGACCTACGACGGCAACGGCCTGCGCGCCACCACCACCATCACCCCTCCGGCCGGAACGGCGGTCACCCAGAACTACGTCTGGGACGTCCTGCCGCGAGTCCCGCAGCTGGATCATGGACGCCACCAACGCCTACATCTACGCCGCCACTACGCCCCGGCCGAGCAGGTCAGCCTGTCCACCGGCGCCATCACCTACCTGGTCACCGACTCACTCGGCTCGGTCCGCGGCACCGTCAGCACCTCCGGCGCGCTCACCGGCACCACCAGCTACGACGCCTGGGGCAACCCGCAGACCCGCGGCGGCCTCACCGCCACCCCATTCGGCTACGCCGGCGGCTACACCGACCCCGACGGCCTGATCTACCTGCTCAACCGCTACTACGACCCGGCCACCGGCCAGTTCATCTCCGTCGACCCCGCCATCAGCCACTCAGCAGCCCTACGCCTACGCCGACGACAACCCGGTCTCCCGCACCGACCCCACCGGGATTGTGCGAAGGGGGCCCCGGACAGCCCGCCTGTTGCCTGCACGGGTCACGTGGTACACACGAACCCTGGCGGCGGGGGCGGGGGCCACAGTGAGCATCCCCCGGCGGAAAGCTGGCCTGAAGGTTACAACTACCTGTATGAGGAGATGGTAGACCCAATCAAGGTCTCGGGGAGCCCGGCGCGTGTCATGAGGCTATTCCAGCGAGATCCGAAGCTTGTTTTTCCTTTCCCCATTACGGGGTGCTCGTCGTTGATGCCGGCGCGTATTGCACGCTGCACTGTGGCCGACAATCGCACATGGAGTCGGCGTAGTCAGGGTGGAAACCTTCTGGGATGCCTTCCGCTTCACGGTTGTGTCAACCGGATACTTCGATGCCCCCGGCTCCTACATCACCTTCGGATTGAGCCAGAAGAAAGGGAACCTTTGCTTGTGGCAGCACGGTCACGGAGATCACACCGGCACATTCGCGGAGATCGGAGTATACCTGGGAATTGCGGAGGGTACATGGGGTAAGCAAGCGGAGAACCTGACAAAGGCGATATGGCTGTGGAATCTAGAAAGAATGATGTCATAGCCTCGCATGGCTTAAGCTCAAGCTGGGCTGTTGTGCTCGATGGTACTGCCAGGCCTAGCCACTCGGGTCTGTCTTTCCGGACAGGCGATCGCCTGTCCTGCGCGCTGAGACGGGTGTCAGAAATGTTCCGGTGAGTTCCAGCCAGAGGCGCTCTCGACGGTCGGCGCGGTGTCGACCCCTCAACTCGACAAATATGATATAATAGTGCGGAATTCATTGTTATTCGCATTGTATGCATTGAGGAACGAACTGTTCGTTGCCCCTCCGCCGGAGTCCGATTAAGTTGCTGAGACCGCAGACTTGGCTTGTCGAGGCCTGTGTCGTTTTGCTGCTGGCCTTGCTGGCTCTCACCGCAGTGTCTAGCTGGAAAGGCGCAGATAAGGCAAATGCTTTTCCTGAATCACTGAGTCTTGCGATACAGCCGCGGCCTGCCGGAGGCTATCTGGCTTTGACTTCAGCCGTCTTGAACAGACTACAGCCGGAACGAAATGAAATTGGCATCAAGGTAAAGTATGTTCCGGCCAATGAAATATCGTCCGATCCTTTTGTGGTATCGGTTCATCCGATTGATGCGTTTACCTGGGCGGCGGTGGCGTTGGGGCGAGACGGCCGTTGCTATGGCACGCTTGTTATAACTCGCAGATCCGAGAATGGCCAGATATATTTCGCTAAGTTCCCCTCGGGAACGGCTTGCGAGGCCAACATAGCGTCGCCGGGGACCGTCAACGATACTGAGTACCCGTCATGACTTCGTCCCGCCGGCAGTCGCTGTCGTGCGGTGTATTGGCAGTGATACTGGCGCCGGTCTTGTTCTTTGTCCTGTGGGCCGAAGTTGATGCGGGAACTGCCATGGCGTGGGGGTTTGCGCAGCCGGGGAGTGTCAGTTATCTCTCGCTATCGGGTTGGATGGCGTTCTCGGTATGCGGACCCGCCGTAGTCGTTGCGACGACTATACGAACTCGCTCGCGACAGGCGAGTGTGGTCAAGCGTATTCTTCGCGTCGAAATGTGGGGTCTCATCGCAGGTGTGCCGTTGGGGTGTGTGGCGCTCGCGGTGGTTGCTGTCCAGCTTACGATCTGACTCGAATCGGACCGTCCCCACCATGCTTGACCCAGTCAGCCGGTGGTGTGCCGCCTGCCGCGCCCTGTCGTGCGCGATCAGGTCTCGCCTCAGCGCTGTCCGCGGTGACTAACAGGCAGGGCCTACGTTCGGTCCGTACGCCGCCGGGGTGCCCTTCAGGCTCTAAAGATCTGCGCCCAACGCACGCCGAAGTCTGGCAGATGTCGCGCGTCGCGCCTGGTGAGGCCCGTCATGCGTTGTTCACTGAAAAGCAGACGCCCGGCGGAGGCGTCGTAAAGCCGATGGCGATGAAGTACCTCGTCATTGGGAAACCCGAACTTGACTGCAGTGCATCCGACCAGTTCCGCGACAGTCACCGCGTCACTATCCGTCTGCTCGGCATCTCGGTTCGGGCGTAGAACCCGATCAGCGTCCGCTCCTCCGACGAGACAAGGAACGGCTGCGGCGCGCCAGCAGACCAAGCCAGGCCAGGGACATCGAACTGGATCGCGCGTTCCTTCACGCGACCAGCGTCCCATCGTACCGACCACGCAGGCATGCCGCACTCAAGCGATGCGCCGGTTCGTCAGGCCCGTCGCCGGATAACGTGGGGAGATGGCATCCATCGACAAGATACAGGCGTTCCTGGCTGAGCCGCGTAATGTCGTCGTCTCCGGGATCCGCCGCGACGGGCGCCCGCATCTGAGCCCGAACTGGTTCTACTGGGACGGGCATCGGTTCTACGTCTCAACCACGCGGGACCGGGTGAAGTACGCGATCTTCAGCCGGGACCGGCGGGCGCAGCTGCTGATCGACGATTCCACCGGTTTCCGCGCTGTGCTGGTCCCGGCCACAGTCGAGATCCGCGAGGATCTCGAGGCGGAGCTACCGCGGTTCCGTGCCATCAGGGAAAAGCACGGGATGGCCGTTCCGAACGACGAGGAGCATCTGCAGGCGCTCGCCAGGGAGCTGCGGGTCCTGCTGGCCATCACACCGGACGGGCCGCCTTCGAGCTGGACAAGCTGGGGCCTGGACTGACCGCCGAACCTTGGCGGCCAGCAGGGAGATCTCCTCATGATGGCGCCGTCGGGATGGTCGGGCACCGCGCGGACGGTCTCGGTGATGGTCAGGGCCGTTTTGCGGCCGCCGCGACTAGGTCCCCTCTGGCCGAGCTGCTCGCCTTCTACCCGGCCCGGTACTGGCGGGTGCTGGCGGGTCGTAGGCGGCGAGCCGGGCGGTGATGTCCAGGCTGGCCTGGTAGTGGGCGGAGGCGGCGGCCAGGTCACCGGTGTCAGACAGCCGACCCAGTTCCTGCGGGTGACTCTCGAAGATGAGCTGGTCGAGTTCCTGCTCGACAATTCAACGAACAAGACGGTCTACTGCATCACCGCTGAGCGCTTCCTGGAGATCTGCCGGCGCTACGTGCGGGCAAGCCGGGCCGATGCCCTGCACACCCGGGTCCAGCGCGACATCGCCAGAAACGCGACGGCGTTCCTGGCCGCCTGCCTTGATGGCTGCCTTTCCTCGAAGGCCCTCTCGGCGCGCCTCGACATCGCTGACACGCCGCGATCGGCCACCGGGCAGTTCGCGATGTCGGGACGGGCAGCGCCGCTCGGCCGGGAACCGCCCGGTGACCCAATCACGGGTGCTGCCGGGTTGGCTTGCCCTCAACGGCGGCAGATCATGAAGTGGCGATCCTGGCCAGCGGCGCAATGGAGGGCCGGCATGGATCATACGAGCTTCGACTGGACCTATCACGGCTTACCGGCGACGGGCGACGCGCGGGCCGCGCATCCTGGTCGAGCGGACAATTTGGGGTCTCTCTGAGAGGAAGGATGTCCAGCCGCTGCGGGAACTGCATTCTGACCCCGCTCTTGGCGGCTTTCACTGGGGCTACCACGGGGGCGGCCCGAGCCGGGCCGCGGCGGCCGTCCTGGCCGACGCCTTAATGACCGGCGATCGCGCCGACTGGGAGCGGCACGACCTTGACTGGGGCGTCCTTTAGGATCGGACGGAGCCCCCGCGCCGACTTCACGTGGGACGTGACCGACCTGCCGACCCCTGAGTGGCGGATGCGCCGCAGTGCGGTGCTGCGCTGGGTACGCGGCTGGTACGCGGACAAGGGCGTCGCTGACCCTCCAGTTGCGGCAGTGGGACTTCCGCCCGCCGATCCGTACGAGGCCAGCTAAAGGTCGACCATCATGTGGCCGAAGTCAAGTTGGACGCGCGGCCGTGGAACAGGGCCATTTGATCGGCAAACTCGGCCGCGTGTCCCCACCAATCATTGATGGTGAACTTCAGCACTACCCGTCCGGCGCGACATAAGTGAGGTAGTAATTGCTGTCGGGAACGCACTGGCCCACGTTCTCGGGCGCCAGCACCGCAACCGCCACGAGACTGAAAATGACCCGTCCGCTGAGGACTACCCTGCCCTCCCGCCCTGGCTCCCTCTCGACAAGGGGCACCGGGAGACGCCGGGCATGTTGCTGACATCGTTAAGCAGGGCGAATCCGTCGGGCAGCGCCTCACCGTGGGCGTGGTGGCACCTGTGAATACCGTAGACAACGTCAGCCAAGTCGGGCAGGCCGCCCGGTGCCTTGGGGTTGGGAAGCCGCACCGGGAACCTGGTCTCAACCAGGTCGATTCCCTGGAATCCAAACGGCTCCAGGACCGCGAGGTAGTTGTCACGCAACAAGCGGGTGAACCTGGCCGCGCTTCCTAGTGCCGGATAGGTCTTCTTGGCAGTACTGTTGATCGCATTGCAAGCATGGAGCATTGCAGAGTCCAGATCGCCGAGCCCAGCGTCGTCGAGGGCCTTTCGCACCGAACTACCCACGTCCACCGCGATCTCTGCCCTTACATTCGTGTCCGTCAGGTTATCTGTATCGGCGGCCGTCGCGGCCTCATATTTTTGTGCCAGAATGGGTGAATCGGCAGAAAGGCGACACGCCCTGGACTCAGGCGTCGGCGAGCCGAGGCCGCCAAGTGCGGCGGCACGGCCGATCGGCGACGACATTCAGCGCAGCCGCGGTCATACGCATCGAGGCGAGCCGATCCGCGCAGCTCAACCTCGGCGCGGCGAAGGGTCCAAAGTTAATCAGTCCTATAACCCAGGTATCGGCAAGACGCTGCTCGCGGAGCGGCTCCCGACGATCATGCCGCCGCTGCCGGCCGCCGACGCGCTGGAGGTCAGCGCGATCCACTCGGTGGCGGGAGCGCTGACCCCGGCGCGACCGCTGCTGACGGTGCCGCCGTTCTGCGCCCCGCATCACACCTCGTCCAAGGCCTCGATCGTCGGGGGCGGCAGCGGCATCATCAAGCCCGGTGCGGCGTCGCTGGCCCACCTCGGCTGCCTGTTCCTGGACGAGGCTCCGGAGTTTGACCGGGACGTGCTCGACGCCTTGCGCCAGCCCCTAGAGGCCGGCGAGGTCGTGATCGCGAGGTCGGGCCTGACCGCCAGGTTCCCGGCCCGGTTCACGCTCGTGCTCGCGGCCAACCCGTGCCCGTGCGCGCGCACAGCGGCGACTGGCGCGGACTGCACGTGCTCGCCGCTCGTGCGCCGGCGTTATCTGGCCCGGCTGTCCGGGCCGCTGCTGGACCGGGTGGACGTCAAGGTCGAGTTGCTGCCGGTGACCAGGGCGGAGCTGCTGTGTGATCGCCAGCTGGCCGAGTCCAGCGCCGCGGTGGCCACCCGGGTGCTGGCCGCGCGCGAACGGGCAGCGGCCCGGCTGCGCGGCACCCGATGGCGGCTCAACGCCGAGATACCCGGCGGCGAGCTGCGCCGCTCGTTCCGGCCCGCTCCTGGTGCGCTGGCTCCGCTAGAGCGGGCCATGGACCTCGGGCAGGTCAGCGCCCGCGGCGCCGACCGGATCATCAGGCTGTCGTGGACGCTGGCTGACCTGGCCGGCGCGGACCGGCCGCGGCTGGCCGAGGTCGGCTACGCGCTGGGCCTGTGGCTGGGAGCGGGCCAGTGACCGCCGGAATGGACACCGGCCCGGACGCCGACCGCCGGGCCAGGGTGACGCTGAGCTTCCTGGCGGATCCGGGCGACGCGGTGCTCGGGGCTGCCCTGCGGTCCAGGAGTCCGGCCGAGGTGCTCGCCCTGACAACGGGCGCCGACGGCACCCTGCTGTCGGCCGGAGCCGAGCCGGAAGCGCTCGGCCGGGCGATGCGCAAGTGGCGGCGCCGGCTCGGCCTGGCGCCCACCGCCGCCACGCTGACCGGCTGGCAGCAGAGCGGGCTGCGGCTGGTGGTGCCCGGGGACCCGGAGTGGCCAACGCAGCTTGATGATCTCGGGGATACCCGGCCGCTCCTGCTCTGGGTGCAGGGGTCGGCCGACCTTCGGTACGCGTGCCTGCGCTCGGTGTCGATCGTGGGAGCGCGCGCGGCGACCGCGTACGGCCTGCGCGTCGGCCTGCACCTGGCGGCCGCGGTGGCGGAGCGCGGTACGACGGTGGTCTCCGGCGGGGCGTTCGGCATCGACGCGGTCGCGCACCGGGGCGCGCTCGCCGCCGACGGGCTGACCGTCGCGGTGCTCGCGGGCGGGCTCAGCTATGGTTACCCGCGCGGGCACGCGGGCCTGTTCTCGGCCATCGCGGCGCAGGGCATCCTGGTCAGCGAGTGCCCGCCCGACCAGCAGCCGACGCGGCCGGGCTTTCTGATCCGGAACCGGATCATCGCGGCGCTGGGCCGCGGCACCGTCGTGGTGGAAGCCGCGCTGCGCAGCGGCGCCCTCAATACCGCGCGGCACGCCCGCGAGCTCGGCCGGCCGGTGATGGCGTTGCCGGGCCCGGTGACCTCCGAGCAGTCGGCGGGCTGTCACGAGCTGATCCGGGAGTACGGCGCGATGTGCGTCACCGACGCGGGCGATGTGCTCGAGCACCTGAGCCCGTCGGGTGAAGGCACCGGTACCGGCCCGCGCCGCGGCCCGGCGCTGGACCTGGACCGGCTCGACCCGGTAGCCAGGGCCGTGCTGGAACAGGTGCCCGTCCGCGGCGGCCGCGGGACGGCGGGGATCGCGGTCCGGGCTGGCGTGGATCTCGACACCGCGGTCAGGGAACTCGGCCTGCTCGCCGCCGCGGGATTCGTGCGCCGCTGCGATCAGGGCTGGCAGGCGGTGCGGCTCGCGGGCCGGAGACCCGCGCGGCGGGAGACAATGTGACCGCTGCTTCGTTGAACTTTCGGTGCCGGACGGCATGAACCGCGAGAACCAGGGCACCTGTCCGGCGCACTGCGGCGCAGCGGAGGATGCATGACTGACCAGGAAGACTACGAGCCGGAGTCTGGATACGCGCGGGTCGCTGGCGACGCGCACCGGGAGCAGGGCAGCCGCCGCCATAAACTCATCGCGGCCGCCCAGGAGTTGTGGATCGACGCCCTCACCGACCTGGGCGGGCGGAACACGCTGCTGTATTACAAGGACCGCCGGGCCGGCACGCTGGATCTCGCCGGCGCGGATCCTTCGGCCCTGGACAAGTTCCTGCGCACCGGCTCGATCCGGCTGACGCGACTGTTCACCGACGTAGACCTGCGCGCCGACGCGATCCGCCGGGTGCAGGCCATCTACCGGCGCGCGAAGGAACTGCTGGAGGAGCGCGGCGTGCGCGCGGGCTACCTGGCGACCGGCATCGCGCGGTGGGACGAGCTCTTCCTTGAGCCGGCCGCCCCGGTCCTGCTGCGCGGGCTGACGATCGCGCCGACGCGGGCCAGGCACGACGACTTCGAGCTGGTGCTCGATGACGACATCGAGGTCAACCCCGTCTTGCTGCACAAGCTCGCGACCGCGTTCGATGCCGCGACCGAGCAGCTCGCCGAGGAACCCGCGGACAAGATCGGGGACCTGCTGACCAGCGCGGCGGACGTCGCGGAGGTGCCCGGCTTCCAGATCCTGCCCCGGCAGGTTATCGGCACGTTCACCTACGCCAAGCTGCCGATGGTCCGGGATCTGCAGGCAGCAGGCGACGTGCTGTTCGACAGCGACGTCGTCGCCGCGATCGCGGGCGATCCCGAGGCGCAGGAGATGCTCGCCGCGGAGGACGACGGCGACAGCTGGATCGACTCGCCGGAGCAGGATTACTCCGTGCTCGACGCCGACTCATCTCAGCGCAGCGCGATCAACACGGTGCTGTCCGGCCGCAGCCTGGTCATCCACGGGCCGCCGGGTACCGGCAAGAGCCAGACGATCGCGAACCTGATCGCCGCGCTGGTCGCGCAGGGCCGGAAGGTGCTGTTCGTCGCGGAGAAGCGAGCCGCCATCGACGCGGTGCTGTCCCGGCTCAAGAACGTCGACCTGGGTGGCGTCGTCCTGGATATTCACGACGGCACCAGAGACCGGATGCGGATCTGCCGGGACCTGGGGGAGACGCTGCACGCGGCACAGAGCACGGCCGAGCCGGACGTGAGCAGTCTGCACCGGCGCCTCGCTGACCGGCAGCGCCGGCTGGCGCGGCACGTGTTCGGCCTGCATCAGGTGCACCAGCCGTGGGGGGTAACGCCGTTCCAGATTCAGTCCGCGCTGCTGGGTATCGACCCGGCCGCGCGTACCCCGGCGCGGTTCTCCGCGCCGGAACAGATCAGCGGCGAGCAGGCCGACCGCATCCGGGACGAGCTACGTGAGTTCGCGCACCTCGGCGGCTTCCTGCTGCGGCCCGACAACACCCCGTGGTTCGGCGCCGCGCTGCGCTCGGCCGACGACGCGCGCCGCGCGATCGAGCTGGCCTCGCGGCTCGGCAGCCGCGGCATACCGATGTTCGTGCGGCGGGCGGCCCAGGCCTGCGCCGAAGCCGACCTGCGCCCGCCCGCGTCCTACGCCGAGGCAGCCGCCCGGACCCAGCTGTTGGTTTCCGTCCGGGTCACGCTCGGGCGGCTCGCGCCCGGCGTGTACGCGGCCGACCCGGCCCGGCTGGCGACCGCGGTCGGCGACGGGGCCGGGCTGAGCTTCCTCGAACGGCGGGCCCTGCGCAAGCAGGCTCGCGCGCTCGCTGTCGCCGGTGATCAGGTCCCGGCGGCCGAGCTCGCCAGCGCGCTCGCCGGCGCGGCCGCGCAGCTGGAGCAGTGGCGCGAACTGTCTGGGGGCGCGGGCGAGCCGCGCACGCCGACCGGACTGGACGAGCTGGCGGTGCTGTCCGAGGACTGCGGGCGCCAGCTCGCCGAGCTGCGGGCGTTCGTGGCTGTCGGCGCGGAGCCGGAGCCGATGCTGGCCAAGCTGGCGGCGGATCAGGACACCGCCTGGAAGCTGCCAAGGCTGTATGAGCTGGGATCGCGGTTCTCCGACCTCGGCCTCGGCGCGCTGCTCGACGAGCTCGCGCAGGGATCGCCAGAGCCCGAGCTGGTCGCCGCGGCGTTCGATCATGCCTGGTACTCGTCCATCCTGGATGAGATCAGGGTGCGCGATAACCGCTATGCCGCTGACGGCGGCGCCGCGCTCGACGACATCGCCCGCGACTTCCGCGTGCACGACGTCGAGCACCTGACCGCGAACGCGGCCCGAGTGCGCAAGGCCTGGGCCCGGGCGCTCGCGGATGCCTGCGACCGGCATCCGCTGCAGGCCAGGGTCATCAGGAAACAGGCCGCGCTGCGTCGCGGGCACCTGCCGCTGCGGCGGCTGCTGGACCAGACGAGCGACGTTCTGTTCGCCATCAAGCCGTGCTGGGCGATGTCACCCCTGATGGTCAGCCAGATCCTGCCGGCGAGCCGGCTCTTCGACGTGGTCATCTTCGACGAGGCGAGCCAGATCGTGCCCGCGGACGCGATCCCGGCCATCATGCGCGGGCACCAGATCGTGGTCGCTGGCGACGACCGGCAGCTCCCGCCGACGAACTTCTTCCGGCAGATCAGCGGGCACGACGAGGAGGCCGTGGACGACGTCGAGGACGACGAGGACAGCCTCGTGTCCTTCGGGGTCGGCTTCGAGTCGGTGCTGGACGCGCTGCGCCCGCTGCTGCCGACGGCGCCGCTGGCGTGGCACTACCGCAGCCGGGACGAGCGGCTGGTCGCGTTCTCCAACAGCCGTATCTACGGCGGCGCGCTCACGACGTTCCCTGGCGTGTTCAGGGACGACTGCCTGCGGCACGTGGTGGTCGCGCAGGGCCCGGGGTCCGGCCAGGAGACGTCGGTGACGGCCGAGGTCGACCGGGTCGTGGACCTGATCCTGGCGCACGCGCGCGAGTACCCGGACGAGTCGCTGGGCGTCATCGCGCTCGGCATCAAGCACGCGGAGCGGATCGACGCCGCCCTGCGGGAGAAGCTGGCGCAGCTGACCGACGGCGAGAACGCGGACCTGGAAGCGTTCTTCGCCGAGGACGCGGCCGAGCCGTTCTTCGTCAAGAACCTGGAGCGGGTGCAGGGCGACGAGCGGGACGCCATCATCTTCTCGATCGGCTACGGCAAGCACCCCGACGGACGGATGCGCTATCAGTGGGGCCCGTTGCTGCGCGACGGCGGCGAGCGTCGGCTGAACGTGGCCGCGACCAGGGCCAAGCACCGGCTCACGCTGGTCAGCTCATTCTCCGTGCACGACGTCGATCCGGACCGGGTCACCAAGGCCGGCGCCCGGCTGCTCGCGGACTACCTGGACTACGCCAGCTCGGGTGGCACAGCGGTGGAGGCGTCCGGCGCCGCGGTGCTGGACTCGTTCGAGACAGACGTGCGGGACCGGCTCGCCGAGTGCGGCATCACCGTCGTGCCGCAGTACGGAGTCGGCGGCTACCGGGTGGACTTCGCGGCTACCCACCCCGACGATCCCGCCCGCATGGTGCTCGCCATCGAGGCCGACGGCGCCTCCTATCGCGAGTCCGGCAGCGTGCGGGATCGCGACCGGCTGCGGGGCGAGCACCTCCAGCGGCTCGGCTGGCGGTATCACCGGCTCTGGTCCACGAACTGGTTCCGCGATCCCGGCGGCGAGGTCGCGCGCGTCCGGGCGGCGTACGAGCAGGCCATCTCCGCGATTCCGGTGCCCGAGCCCGCCCCGACTCCGGGGCCCGCGCCGACTCCGGCCGCCGAGTCCGCCACGCCTGCCGCCGAGCCGGCGGCGGGCAGCCACGGCGGCGGCGGCTGGCCCCGATGGGGCGGCTGGCCTCAGCGGGGCGGCTGGCGCAGGCGGGGCCGCCGGTCAGGATCCGGTCCCTGCGGCCGAGTTCGGCCGGGCCGACGCTCGCCCGGCCCTGGCCGCTGGCCGCCCAGAGCTGCCGCCGGCCTCCCCTGCTGCAGCGTGGCAGGCGGGGGAGGCCGGGCGGCTCGCCGAACTCGGGCCGGCGGCGGAGGACAGGCAGCTCACCGGGCCGAGCCGCGCCGTGCCGGCTAGGCCTGCGCCGCCTGAGACCGAGCCTTCCGGCGACGGGCACACCGGCGACGGGCACAGGGGCGGCGGAGCGCCTTAGCGGGTGGTCCCGCCCGCCTTGGCGGGCGGGACCACCGCGGCCCCGGCGTTACCCGCAAGCCACCTGCGAGTTCCGAACAGGGGCAATCGGCGACCGGAAACCAAAATTCCTGCCCGATATCGGGCAGGAATTTTGCATTCCGGTCGCCGAGACGGGCATCATGACCGTGTGCCGGAACACGACGTGGACGCTGAGCTGGTGGAATATCTGGCTCGGAGTTGTTCCTTCAGTCCGGCCGAGGCCGCCAGAGTCGTCGCGGATGTGATCCGCTTCTTCTCCGAGGGGCCCGAGGATTTCGTCCGCCGCCGCCACCAGGAGCTGAAGGCGCGCGGACTCACCAACGATCAGGCCTTCGGCCAGATCGCGTCCGAAATCCCGCAGCGGCGCTATACCCCGCCGGATTACTCCCAGCGTCAGCTGCGCCGGATCATCTACGGCTGACTCAGTCAGCGAACGGGAGGCAGTAAACCGTGTGTGGAATCGTCGCCTACATCGGCGGCCGGGACAGCGTCCCGATTCTGCTGGAGGGCCTGGCCCGGCTGGAATACCGCGGCTATGACTCGGCCGGCCTGGCCGTGCTCAGCCGCGGCGGCGACATGCGCGTGCGGAAGGCCAAGGGCCGGGTCGGCGAGCTGTCCGCGACCGTGCCGCCGCGGTTCAAGGGCAGCCCCGGCATCGGCCACACCCGGTGGGCGACGCACGGCGTGCCCAGCGACGCCAACGCGCACCCGCACGTCTGCGGGCCGATCGCCATCGTGCACAACGGGATCATCGAGAACGCCAGCGAGCTGCGGGCCAAGCTGGCTGCGGCCGGAGCCGAGTTCAGCTCGGAGACCGACAGCGAGCTGTTCGCGCACCTGATCGCGGCCAGGCCGGAAGACGACCTCGAAGAGGCCGTCCGGGCGGCGCTGAAGCAGGTCGTCGGCACCTACGGGCTGGCCGTGCTGGACAGCCGCAGCCCGGACCGGATGGTGGTCGCCCGCAACGGCAGCCCGGTGCTGCTCGGGCTCGGCGACAAGGAGATGTTCGCGGCGTCCGACGTCGCCGCGATCGTCCGCTACACCCGCCAGGTGGTGCACCTCGATGACGGCGAGATAGCCACCGTCATGGCCGACGGTTACCGGACCTCGACCCTGGACGCCCGCCGGACGACGAAGCAGCCTGCCGTCATCGACACCGACGCCGCCAGCTACGACGCCGACGGTCACGCGCACTTCATGCATAAGGAGATCCACGAGCAGCCCAGGGTGATCGAGCGGGTGCTGAGCGGCCGGCTGGACGACCGGTTCGCCACGGCGCACCTCGGCGGGCTGAACATCGACCCGCGCGAGGCCAGGGCCATCCGGCGGGTCAAGATCCTGGGCTGCGGTTCGGCGTTTTACTCCGGCCTCGTCGGCGCGCAGCTCATCGAGGAACTAGCCAGGGTCCCCGCCGACGCCGAGCCCGCCTCCGAGTTCCGCTACCGCAGCCCGGTGATCGAGGAGGGCACGCTCTACGTCGCGGTCAGCCAGTCCGGCGAGACCTACGACACACTGGCCGCCGTCCAGGAGGTCAGGCGCAAGGGCGGCCGGGTCATCGGAGTGATCAACACGGTCGGCAGCACGATCGCCAGGGAGTGCGACGGCGGCATGTACCTGCACGCCGGTCCCGAAGTGTCGGTGACATCGACTAAGACCTTCACCGCCACGGCCACCGTCTTCGCGCTGCTGGCCCTGCACCTGGCCCGGATCAGGGACCTGTCCCCGGCCGACGGCCAGCGGATCGTGGCCGGACTGCGCCGGCTGCCCGAGCAGATCGCCGCGATCCTGGCCAGGGAAGAGGAGATCAGCGCGCTGGCCAAGGACCTGGCCAAGTACCCCGGCATGTTCTTCATCGGCCGGGTGCGCGGCTGGCCGGTGGCCAGGGAGGGCGCGCAGAAGCTCAAGGAGGTCTCCTACCTGCACGCCGAGTCTTACCCGGCCAGCGAGCTGAAGCACGGCCCGCTCGCGCTGGTGGGGCCCGAGCTGCCTACGATCGCGATCGTCCCGGCCGACGAGCTGCTGGAGAAGAATCTCGGCACGCTCGGCGAGATCAAGGCCCGGCAGGGCCGGGTGCTCCTGGTCGGACACGCGGCCGAAACCGGCGGGCTCGCCGACGACGTCATCGCGGTGCCCAAGAACGAGCCGGAGCTGGATCCGATCCTGCTCTCGGTGCCGCTGCAGATGCTCGCCTACCACGCGGCCGTCGCGCTCGGCAACGACGTCGACAAGCCGCGCAACCTGGCCAAGAGCGTCACGGTCGAGTAGGAGGCACGGTGCCGTCCGTCGCTGAGTTCGCCCTTGCCGCTGGCGTGCTCACGATAATTCCGGGACCGGACACGCTGTTGACCGTGCGGACCGCGGTCGCCTCCGGCCGCGCGCACGCGCTGGCCGCGGGCGCCGGGATCTGCACGGCACTGCTGGGCTGGGGCTGTGCCGCGGGGCTCGGCCTGACCGCGGCGCTGGCCGCCGCGCCCGACCTGTACCTGGCACTGCGCTGGATCGGCGCGGCCTATCTGGCCTGGATGGGTCTGCACGCCATCATCCGCGGTGCCCGCTGGCCGGCCGCAGCGCCGGCGGCCGGGCCGGACCAGGTGCAGCAGCCGCGGCGGTGCTGGCTGAGTTACCTGCGCGGCGTGCTGAACTGCGCGTCGAACCCCAAGATCGGGATCTTCTACCTCGCTCTGTTCCCGCAGTTCATCGCGCACGGGGAGGCGTTACTGCCAGCCAGCCTGCTGCTCGCGGCCATCCACACCACCGAGTCGCTGGCCTGGCTGAGCCTGATCGCCTGCCTCGGCGGCCGGCTCGGTCAGGTGCTGCGGCGGCGGGCGGCCCGGCGCTGGGCCGACCGGCTCTCCGGCGCCGCGTTCCTGGCGTTCGCGGCCAGGCTCGCGGCTGGTGGCTGACCGGTAGCGCACACTGAGATGCATGGAACGGGACGTCCGCCTGCCCCAGCCGCTTGAGCGCGCGCGGGCGGTGTTCGAGCGGCACCTGCGGTCTGAGCGCGGGCTGTCCGCCCACACCGTACGGGCGTACCTGGGTGACGTCGACGGCCTGCTCCAGCACGCCGCCGGCCAGGGCTGCGCCGGCCCGGCCGACGTTGACATCGACGTGCTCCGCGGCTGGCTGGCCGGCCAGCACCGGGCGGGTCAGGCGCGGGCGACCGTCGCCCGGCGGGCGGCCGCCGCCAGGTCCTTCACCGCGTTCGCGCACCGGCAGGGCTGGCTGGCCGTCGATCCGGGGGTCAAGCTCGGTGCCCCCAAGGTGCACAAGCGCCTGCCGCAGGTGCTGGCGCCCGACCAGATGGCACTGGTGCTCACCGAGCGGGCCGCTCAGCCCGAGGACGAGCTAGCGGCCGCGATCGCGGTCCGGGACACCGCGATCATGGAGCTGCTGTACGCGGCGGGCATCCGCGTCAGCGAGCTGTGCGGGCTGGACGTCGGGGACCTCGACGACGGCCGCCGGACCGTCCGCGTGCTGGGCAAGGGCAGCAAGGAGCGGGTCGTGCCGGTCGGCATCCCGGCGGCCAGGGCGGTGGCTGGCTGGCTGGCGTCGGGGCGGCCGGTCGTGGCCGGAGCCCGGTCCGGTCCGGCCATGTTCCTCGGCGCGCGCGGAGCCCGCATCGACCCGAGGACAGTGCGCCGCGTGGTGCACGCCAGGATCGCGGCCGCGGGGGCGGACGGTTCCGGGGCCCGGGTGCCCGACACCGGGCCGCACGGACTGCGGCACTCGGCCGCCACCCACTTGCTGGAGGGTGGCGCTGACCTGCGCAGCGTGCAGGAAATCCTCGGCCACTCCTCGCTGGCGACCACCCAGATCTACACGCACGTCAGCGTGGAGCGCCTGGTGGCGGTGTACCGCCAGGCTCACCCGCGGGCATAGCGCCGGATACCGGGTCAGCGCTGCGGGACGAGGGCGGCGGCCGGGGATGTAAACTACTGGTTGGCCCGTCACCAGGCCGGCGCGAGCATGCGCTGCCCTGGGGCCAAATTCGCGCGTCCGCAGGCTGCGCGGCCATTCCGATGGCCCGCGCAGAACGTCCCTCACCGGTCCGCGGGAGACCTCTCGCGGCGAGGGCGTTCGGGCGCTAGGACTCAGAACCGGACGGCTGCCCGCCTTGATCGGCCGGGCGCCACGAACAGGAAGGGGACACCGGCATGGCTCCGGTCGTCACCATGCGTCAGCTGCTGGAAAGCGGCGTTCACTTCGGCCACCAGACCAGGCGCTGGAACCCGAAGATGAAGCGGTTCATCTTCACCGAACGCAACGGCATCTACATCATCGACCTGCAGCAGTCGCTCGAATTCATCGATCGCGCGTACGACTTCATCAAGGAGACCGTGGCCCACGGCGGGTCGGTGCTCTACGTGGGTACCAAGAAGCAGGCCCAGGAGGCCATCGCGGAGCAGGCGCGGCGCGTCGGCATGCCGTATGTCAACCAGCGCTGGCTGGGCGGCATGCTCACGAACTTCGGCACCGTGTACAAGCGGCTCCAGCGGCTCAAGGAGCTTGAGGAGATCAACTTCGACGACGTCGCCGGCTCCAACCTCACCAAGAAGGAGCTGCTGCAGCTGCGCCGGGAGAAGGACAAGCTGGAGCGCTCGCTCGGCGGTATCAGGGACATGGCCAGGGTGCCGAGCGCGCTGTGGGTGGTGGACACGAAGAAGGAGCACATCGCGGTCAGCGAGGCCCGCAAGCTGGGCATCCCGGTCATCGCGATCCTGGACACCAACTGCGACCCGGACGAGGTGCAGTACCCGATCCCCGGCAACGACGACGCGATCCGCAGCGTCTCGCTGCTGACCAGGGTGGTCGCTGACGCGGTCGCCGACGGGCTCATCGCCAGGGCTGGCGCCGCGGCAGGCGACGACAAGCCCGCCGCCAACGGCAGCGGTCAGCTTGCCGTCGAGGAGCCGCTGGCGGAGTGGGAGCGCGAGCTGCTCGAGGGCAAGCCGGAAGGCGCGGCCGAGGACGCGGCCACCGCCGCGGAGCTGAGCGAGGCCAAGGCCGAAGGAAACGCCATTCTGGCCGACACTGAGACGGTCGAGGCAGTCGAAGCAGTGGAGGCAGCCGAGGCCAGCGGGGCCGCCGAGACCAGCGGGGAGCCGCCGCCAGCGACGCCGCCGAGACCAGCGGGGCAGCCGCCGCTAGCGGGCAGCCGAGGCCAGCCAGGCAGCCGAGGCAGCCGAAACGACTGAGGCCAGCCAGGCAGTCGAGGCGAGCGAGCCCGGCGAGGCAGCCGAGGCGAGCGAGCCGGGCACGCAGCCCGCTTGAGCCCAGCCGTCCACCGGCCGCACACAGACAACGAGAGATGGGAACATGGCGAACTACACCGCCGCAGACGTGAAGCGGCTTCGCGAGCAGACCGGCGCCGGCATGATGGACTGCAAGAACGCGCTGGTCGACGCCGACGGTGACTTCCAGGCCGCGGTCGAGGCGCTGCGCCTCAAGGGGGTCAAGGACGCAGGCAAGCGGGCCCAGCGCACTGCCGCCCAGGGCCTGGTGACCGGCGTCCTCGACGGCACCAGCGCGGGCGTGCTCGTCGAGCTGAACTGCGAGACCGACTTCGTCGCCAAGACCGACCTGTTCCAGCAGGTCGCGGCCGACATCGCCGCCGCGGCGCTGACGGCCGGCGCGGACGACCGGCTGGCTGTGCTGAGCCTTGAGGTTCGGCCCGGCCAGACCGCGCAGGACCTGATCGAGGAGGCCGGCTCCTCGCTCAAAGAGAAGCTTGAGCTCGGCCGCTATGCCCGGTTCGCGGGCGGCTTCGTGACCAGCTACCTGCACAAGTCCGACCCCGGGCTGCCGCCGACGCTGGGCGTGCTGGTCCAGCTGGATGAGGCCGGCGCGAGCGTCGGCCAGGACATCGCGCACCAGATCGCGGCGATGCGGCCGCAGTACGTGACCCGCGACGAGGTGCCCGAGGACCTCCTGGCCAGCGAGCGTCGCATCGCCGAGCAGGTCACCAGGGACGAGGGCAAGCCGGAGCAGGCGATCCCGAAGATCGTCGAGGGCCGGCTGAACGCATTCCTCAAGGACATCGTGCTGATCGAGCAGGCGTCGGTACGGGAGCAGAAGAAGACCGTCAAGCAGTTGCTCGCCGAGCACGGAGCCAGCGTGCAGGGATTCGCGCGGTTCCAGATCGGTCAGGCGGGTTGACCCTGCCGGACGGCCAAACCGAGGTGGCAGGGCTTCCGCCGGGCGAACCAGGCGGCGAGCCGGCGGGTAGCCCTGTCCCCACGGAGCCCCGGCACAACTGGCGCCGGGTGGTGCTGAAGCTGTCCGGCGAGGCCTTCGCCGGCGGTGAGCCGCTCGGCATTTCCCCGGACGTGGTCATCCACGTCGCCAAAGAGATCGCGGCGGCCACTCGGGAGGGCTTCCAGATCGCCGCCGTGGTCGGCGGCGGCAACATGTTCCGCGGCGCGGTGCTCTCCGAGCGCGGCATCGACCGGTCGCGGGCGGACTACATGGGCATGCTCGGCACGGTGATCAACTGCCTGGCCCTCCAGGATGTGCTGGAAAAGCTGGGCGTAGAGACCAGAGTGCAGACCGCCATCACCATGGGACAGGTCGCCGAGCCCTACATTCCGCGGCGGGCGATCCGGCACCTGGAAAAGGGCCGCGTCGTCATCTTCGGCGCCGGGCTCGGGGCCCCGTTCTTCTCCACCGACACCTGCGCCGCCCAGCGCGCCCTGGAGATCGGCGCGGCCGCGGTGCTCAAGGGCACGCAGGTAGACGGCGTGTACGACGCCGACCCGCGGCACAGTCCCGATGCCACCCGGTTCTACCAGCTCGACTACGCCGAGGTCCTCGCGCGCGGCCTGCGGGTGATGGACGCGACCGCGGTCAGCCTGTGCATGGACAACGACCTGCCTATTGTCGTATTTGACCTGATGGGTCAGGGTAATGTCGTCCGGGCCGTGCGTGGTGAGAGGATCGGCACACTAGTAAGCAGGTCGCAGGCGTGAGGCCCGCAAGCAACGCAGAGGAGCGGCAGTGATTGACGACAGTCTCCTCGAGGCTGAGGAGAAGATGGAAAAGGCCGTCGTGGTCGCCAAGGAGGAGTTCAGCGGCATCCGCACCGGCCGGGCGCATCCGTCCATGTTCAACAAGATCACGGCCGAGTACTACGGCACCCAGACGCCGGTGAACCAGCTGGCGTCCTTCCACCTGCCCGAGGCCCGGATGGTCGTGATCCAGCCCTACGACAAGGGCTCGATGACCGCGATCGAGAAGGCGATCAGGAACTCCGACCTGGGCGTCAACCCGTCGAACGACGGCTCGGTCATCCGCGTCGTGTTTCCCGATCTGTCCGAGGAACGGCGCAAGGAGTACATCAAGGTCGCCCGCAGCAAGGCCGAGGACAGCCGGGTCTCGATCCGCAACATCCGCCGGCACGCCAAGGACTCGATCGACAAGCTCGTGAAGGGCGGCGACGCAGGCGAGGACGACGGCCGCCGGGCCGAGCGGGAACTTGAAGAGCTGACGCACACCTACATCGCCCAGGTGGATGAGCTGCTGAAGCACAAGGAAGCCGAACTCCTCGAGGTCTAGTTGCGGCTCGAAGACGATCCTCAGCAGCCCATACCGCCGGACTCAGGCCAGGACAGCGCCGAGCACCGGACGATCAACACCGGGCGAAACCTGCCCGCCGCGCTCGCCGTAGGCATTCTCCTCGGCGGTCTGGCGATCCTGACGCTGCTCACCATCAAGGGCACGTTCCTCATCTACGTCGGCATCATCCTCGTGGTCGCCTTGTGGGAACTCGGGAACGCCCTCGCGTCGCGGGACATCCACCTGCCGCTGATCCCGATCGCGGCCGGGGGCGCGGCGATGTTCACGCTGGCCTACTTCTCGACGCCGAAATGGGTGCTCGCGGCGGCTGGCCTGACCACGATCGTGATCTTCGCCTGGCGGCTGCCCGGCGGCGCGGCCGGGTACGTGCGGGACGTCACCGCAGGCTTGTTCACCCTGGCCTACCTGCCGCTGATGGCCGTTTTCGTCGCGCTCATGCTGGCCGTCCCGGACGGCGCCCGGCGGGTGCTGATCTTCCTCATCCTCACCGTGTGCAGCGACACCGGCGGGTACCTGGCCGGGATCCTGTTCGGCAAGCACCCGATGGCGCCGGCCATCAGCCCCAAAAAGACGTGGGAGGGTCTCGGCGGATCACTGCTGGTGACCCTGTCCGCAGGCATCATCACGATCGAGACGCTGCTCAGCGGGCACGTGTGGCAGGGGGTGCTGCTGGGCGCGGCCGCCGTCGCCGCGTCGACGCTGGGTGACCTGGTCGAGTCCATGATCAAGCGGGATCTCGCGATCAAGGACATGGGCCACCTGCTGCCCGGTCATGGCGGCGTCATGGAGCGGCTGGACTCACTGCTGGTCATGGCGCCGGTGATCTGGCTGCTGCTGACCGTGTTCGTGCCCAACGGCCACGCCACCTGAGGCCGGCCGCGCGCCGTCGGCAGCCCGGGGGCGGCTTTGCCCGGTTCCCTTTACTTACTGTCTTTCCTGCGGTGCGTAGATCCAGCTGCGCCGCTGCGCCGTGAGCTGGTTGACCAGGCTCGCCGATCCCCGTTCGGCCGCGACCCGGCGCTCGCGCTCGGTGATCGGGACGACCCAGAGCCAGCGGACCGGCTCGGCGCCCGCCATGAAGCCGTCGAGCCGCGGCGCGTCCGGGCCGGGCAGCCGCGCCGGGTCATCGAGCAGCAGCACCCCCTCGTTGCCGCCGCCCAGCGGGAACGTGGCCGCGTCGTGGTACCACGGGACGCTGTGGCCCGGTCCGAGCCAGGTCACGTCGCGCCACGGATACTGCGCCAGCCAGAGGAAGATGCGCGCGGCCTGCGCGCTCGGCATCGTCGTGGCCAGCGCCAGCTCGACCCGGGCGCGGCTGGTCGCGCTCTCCCCGGTCTGCTCGACTACGGGCATGCGCTGGCAGCTCATCCCCACCGTGGACAGGACGGTGAAGCGGCGCCGCGGCACCGGCTGCCGCTCGGACACGCCGATGAGCGGCTGCTTGCCGCCGCTGACGTCCCAGTAGCCGGCGCCGGGCCCGAGCCTGCTGAGCAGATGGCCGAGCATGGCCTGCTGGAACGTCGCCCACGCTTCCTTGCTGGCGCGCCAGCGCCAGAACTGCTCTGCCTGCCGCAGCCGCGGGCCGAGCCCTTCGAGCGCGTCGTCGAGTGACCAGGCGAACGGTGTCTGGCCGATGACGTCGCGGCTGTAGCCGGGCATCCCCTTGGCCAGATCCGACCAGCCGGGCAGGACCGCGAGCGGCTCACCGGCCTGCATTATTGCGACGCCGTCGCCTTCCTCCAGCCACAGCGCCGTCAGCGTGCTCGCATCGATCTGCGGGCTGCCGTCAGGGTACTTGGTGTGCTGGGCCGGCATCTCGGGGGCGTGGCCGGCCCGCAGCCGGGCGACGTCCACCGCCTGGGGCGCGGCGAGGTGGTTCGCGATCCAGGTGGCCGCTACCGGGCCCGTCTTGTCGTGCAGGTAGGCCGAGGTCGCGTTGCCGTCGTACTCCACGACGACGCGCCGGCTCCCGTACGGGCTGACGCTGTCCAGCAGCACCGTCGGGGCGGCCGGGTCGGCGGATATCCTTGAGTTCTGGCTGGAACCTCGGCGCAACGACGGCACGTACTGAAATCTACTGACTTCCTGCGGGCTATTTCGCACATGTGAGCCAGATAACCGGGGGCGGGGCTGACGGCAAATGGAACGGAGCGGCGAAGTGACGAGCGCTGTGTCCCGGGACGCGGACTTTGCGGACGCGGTATCCGCCGACGCCGTAGCCGCGGTCGCCGGGTCTGCGGACGCGAAACCTGCGAGCTCCGGCTCTGCCGGCGCACGGTCTGCGGGCGCGGTGCCGATTGAGCTCGGGCCCGCACCGGCGGGCGCGCCTGCAGGTCGCGCGCGCGGGGGGCGGGCCAAGCCGCCGCGGCACCTGGCCGACCTCGACCCGGCCCAGCGGCGCGCGGCCGTACTGGACCTCGGCGAGCCCGCGTTCCGGGCGGACCAGCTGTCCCGGCACTACTTCGCCCGGCTGACCGACGATCCGGCGGAGATGACCGACCTGCCCGCGGACTTGCGCGAGAGCCTGGGTTCGGCGCTGCTGCCGGCGCTGCTGACCGCGCAACGGGAGCAGGAATGCGACGGCGGGACGACGCGCAAGACGCTCTGGCGCGCGTTCGACGGGGCGCTAGTCGAGTCCGTCCTGATGCGCTACCCGGACCGGGTCACGATGTGCGTGTCCTCGCAGGCAGGCTGCGGGATGGCCTGCCCGTTCTGCGCTACCGGCCAGGCCGGGCTGACCCGGAACCTGACGGCGGCCGAGATAGTGACGCAGGTGTTCGCCGGGGCCAGGGCGATGGCCCGTGGCCAGGTACCGGGCGGCCCTGGCCGGGTGTCGAACATCGTGTTCATGGGCATGGGCGAGCCGCTCGCGAACTACGCGAGCGTGCTGACGGCCGTGCGCCGCATCACCGACCCGGCGCCGGCCGGGCTCGGGATCTCCCAGCGCGCCGTCACCGTCTCGACCGTCGGGCTCGTGCCCGCGATCCGGCGGCTGGCCGGAGAGGGCCTGTCGGTGCGGCTCGCGGTGTCCCTGCACGCGCCGGACGACGAGTTGCGCGATGAACTCGTGCCGGTGAACCGCCGCTGGAAAGTGGCCGAGGTGCTGGACGCGGCGTGGGACTACGCCGCCGCCACCGGCCGCCGGGTCTCGATCGAGTACGCGATGATCCGCGACATCAACGACCACGCCTGGCGCGCGGACCTGCTGGCGTCGCTGCTGGCGGCCGGCTCGCGCACGTCAACCTCATCCCGCTGAACCCCACGCCGGGCTCCCGCTGGACGGCGTCCGACCCGGACGTGGCGGCCGAGTTCCTCGACCGGCTCGCTCGCGGCGGCGTGCCGGTCACGGTCCGGGACACCCGCGGCACCGAGATTGACGGCGCGTGCGGCCAGCTGGCGGCCACCGCGAGCTGACCAAGCCTGCCGGGCCAGCGGGCGGCTGTTGCCCGACCCGGCCGGCCAGGTACGTTATCGCCCATGACGTGGAAGCGCGAGCTCGGGCGGCGCCGCCGCGCGCTGGTCGCGAACCTGATCCAGGGCGCCTGGCACCGCATGCAGAACGCGGGAACGGTGACCGCCGAATCCGCGGCCGGCCGCCGGTTCGCGGCGTTCGGCCCCGGCAGCCTGATGGCCTTCCCCACGGGCGCCGTCTACGGCGAGGGCTGGATCGAGGTCGGAGACAAGACCATGATCGCGGAACTTGTCACGATGTGCGCGGGAATGGCGCCAGGGCACGACCTCGGTCCCGACCCGGTCCTGCGGGTAGGCAACGGCTGCGTGATCGGCCGCGGCAGCCACATCGTGGCGCATCACTCGATCGAGATCGGTGACGACGTGTTCACCGGGCCGTATGTCTACATCACCGACCAGAACCACAAGTACGAGGACATCGGCACGCCCATCGGCCGGCAGTGGCCGGTAAACAGCGCGGTCCGGATCAGCGCCGGCAGCTGGCTCGGGACCGGCGCGGTGATCCTGCCGGGCGCGACCATCGGGCGGAACGTGGTGATCGCGGCCGGCTCGGTCGTGCGCGGCCCGGTGCCCGACAACTGCGTGGTGGCGGGCGTCCCGGCGAAGGTGGTCCGCCAGCACGTCGAGGGGGTCGGCTGGTCCCGGCCGAACGGGCACGGTCCCGCGATCCCCGCGCAGGCCGGGCTGGCCGAGTCGCCCCCGGCCTGAGGTCCTGCACCCGAGGCTGGACGGATCTTCGTCCGGCCATGGTGCCCCGATAGTCCGGGGACGGCGAAGCTAGGCCTGCCGGGCCGGCTTCGCGGAACTGCCCGCGTCGCGGGACCCGGCCAGCTGCGGCACGAACTCCTGGCCATGCAGCGCGCGGCTGACCAGATCGACTGCCTTCGCGGTCGCGACCAGCCGCCGGCCTTCCGTCCGGTAGACCTCCAGCACGGCGTTGATGCCGCCCGGCGGCAGGTCGCCGCCGAGCTCCGCCCGTGCCTCCCGGTAGGCCTGCCGGGCGCCCTCGACGCAAGCGGCGAGGTGATGCCGGGCCAGCGCGGCCAGGGCGATCGGGTGGCGGAGCAGTACACCGTGCGTCCGGTAATCCGGCGGGACGACGTCCAGCAGCCACTGCACCGCTGACTGCTCGAAGCCAGGCGTACCCGGGGGATGGACTCCGGTCGGCCAGCCGACCGGCAGATACGCCGCCATGCCCGCTAGTTTAATCGCGTTCGAACAAAGTTTCTAGTCAGCGGGCGACGGCCACCCTTATCGGCGTCGCAACGCAGAAGCAGGCCAAGACCGGCTACGGCGGTGGCAGCTGGCTCGGCCGCAACGAGGCCAGGTAGACCCTGCTGCTGCTCACGTTGCCGCGGCCGGGCGACGCCAGCGCGCACTCCGCCCACGCCGCGACCGGGCTGCCATGATGGGCGGCCGGGTCAAACCGGATCGAGAACGTGGCCGTCGCCTGGCCGCGCAGCGGCGGCTCCAGCACGTCCCCGCCCATCGTCTTGCCCGTGCTCAGCCGCAGATAGGCGTGACAGCCGACGGCTGGCCTGGAGCCGAGGTTGCTGACCTGGAACCGTACAGTCGTGGCGGCCCTGGCGGTCAGGATCTGCGCGTGGCTGGTAACCAGGTCGACCATCCGGACCGTGGGAATCTCCTGCCGGGCGGCGATCGCGCCATCGCAGGCGGCCCAGGCGTAGCCCAGATCGGCGGTGTTGGTGCTGGGATCGCGGTAGGTCAGGAAGAAGGTGCCGGTGCCGTGCGCCGGCACGGCGGGAGATGGCCGCTTGAACAGGCGGTGCCGCCCCAGCCGCACGTACGCGACGCAGTGGCTGGCCTCGGCGGTTCCGCCGTTGTGCACCACGAAGCTGACCTGCGCCGAGCGCTGGCCATAGGTCAGCGTTCGCCAGCTCGTGACGTTCAGCAGCGGATAGCTGGTCCAGTCGGTGATCAGGGCCATGAGCAGCCAGGCTAAGCCGCCGACTAAGACGGCGCCGGCGGTCCAGCCCGCCGCCGGGCGCAGCCAGCGTGGCAGGCGCAGCCAGCGCGGCGGGCGCCGGACGGCGGTGCCGCCGTCAAGCTCATCGTCTTCAATGTCATCGTCGGCGAGCAGGTCGCCTTCAACCTCGCCGTCCACCGGGCCCCGGCCCGCGGGCCCGGCTGCCGCTAACCGGTCGCTGGTGTCCAGGTCGCGATCGGTGTCGTCGAGCGTTTCGTCGGGCATCCCGTGCATTCTCGCAGCCACCCGGCCTGCGGCAGGTCCGATGGCGACCTTGTCCGCATCCGCCGGACTACGGCCGGTCGCGGCTTCGGCGCGTGCCCGGACCGAATAGAATTGAAGCCAAGCCGTAATCCCGGCGCTTCCCATAGTTACCGGAGTCTCTCCGCATGCCTGCCACCACCAATCCGGCGAGCACCGTGGCCACCAGCACGGACTCGGCCAGGCCAGGTCAGCTCGCTAGCCGCGATGATCTGCGCAATGTCGCGATCGTCGCGCACGTCGACCACGGCAAAACGACGCTGGTTGACGCCATGCTGTGGCAATCCGGCGCATTCCGGGCGGGTGCGCAGATAGCTGACCGCGTCATGGACTCTGGCGACCTGGAGCGCGAAAAGGGCATCACGATCCTGGCCAAGAACACCGCGGTCCGTCACGGCGGCATGACCATCAACATCATCGACACGCCGGGCCACGCCGACTTCGGCGGCGAGGTCGAGCGCGGCCTGTCGATGGTGGACGGGGTTGTCCTGCTCGTCGACGCGAGCGAGGGGCCGTTGCCGCAGACCAGGTTCGTCCTGCGCAAGACGCTGCAGGCGCAGCTCCCGGTCATCGTCGTGATCAACAAGGTGGACCGCCCGGACGCCCGCATCGCCGAGGTCGTGGACGCGTGCTACGAGCTGTTCATGGACCTCGACGCGACCGAGGACCAGATCGAGTTCCCGATCGTCTATGCCTCCGCGCGGGCCGGCCGGGCGTCGCTGAACCGGCCGCGGGATGGCGAGCTGCCGGATTCGCCTGACCTCGAGCCGCTCTTCCAGGTGCTGCGGGAGACCGTGCCGGCGCCGACCTACGATCCGGCCGCGCCGCTGCGCGCGCACGTGACCAACCTGGACGCATCCTCCTACCTCGGCCGGATCGCGCTGTGCCGGATCTTCAGCGGCGAGATCACGAAGGGCCAGCAGGCCGCCTGGTGCCGCCGGAACGGATCGATCGAGCGCGTGAAGATCACCGAGCTGCTGCGCACCGAGGCGCTGGAGCGGGTGCCCGCGCAGTCGGCCGGTCCCGGCGACATCGTCGCGGTCGCGGGGATCAGCGAGATCATGATCGGCGAGACGCTGGCCGACCCGGACGACCCGCGACCGCTGCCGCTCATCACCGTGGACGAGCCCGCCATCTCGATGACGATCGGGGTCAACACCTCGCCGCTCGTCGGCCAGTCCAAGGGCTCTAAGGTCACCGCCAGGATGGTGAAGGACCGGCTGGACCGCGAGCTGGTGGGCAACGTATCGCTCGTCGTGGAGCCGACCGAGCGGCCCGACACCTGGGAGGTGCAGGGCCGCGGCGAGCTGGCGCTGGCCGTGCTCGTCGAGCAGATGCGCCGGGAGGGTTACGAGCTGACCGTGGGCCGGCCGCAGGTGGTCACGCGGGACATCGACGGCCGGCTGCACGAGCCGGTCGAGCGGCTGACGATCGACTGCCCGGAGGAATACCTCGGCACGGTGACCGCGCTGCTGGCGGTGCGCCGAGGCCGGATGGACAACATGTCCAATCACGGCACCGGCTGGGTCCGGCTGGACTTCACCGTTCCGGCCAGGGGACTGATCGGGTTCCGCACTCAGTTCCTCACCGAGACCCGCGGGACCGGGATCGCGCATCACGTCTTCGAGGGCTTCGAGCCGTGGTTCGGCGAGATGCGAGCCCGGCCGACCGGCTCGCTAGTGGCCGACCGGACCGGAACCACGACCGCGTACGCCATGTTCGCGCTGCAGGAGCGCGGCAGCCTGTTCGTGGAGCCAGGCACCGTGGTCTACGAGGGCATGATCGTCGGCGAGAACTCACGGTCCGACGACATGGACGTGAACATCGCCAAGGAGAAGAAGCTCACCAACATCCGCCAGTCCACGGGCGAGGAACTTGAGCGGCTGATCCCGCCCCGCCTGCTGAGCCTGGAGCAGGCGCTTGAGTTCTGCGCGAACGACGAGTGCGTGGAGCTGACCCCCGTGGCCGTCCGGATGCGCAAGACCGTCCTGGACGCCAAGGAGCGCGGTCGGCAGCGGGCCCGCAGAACGCGCGACGGCCAGTAGCCGCCAAAGTCCAACCACATCAGCGGGGAACTCCCAGCCGAGAAGCAAGGCCGGATCCCTGCCGGCGGGCGGCCTCGACGCCGGCGAACGCGGGCCGGTGCAGGTCCGGGTGCAACTCCGCGGCGGCCTCGGCCTGCGAGACCAGGTGGCAGACGGCGGCGATCCGGAGCGACTCCCAGTCCGGCTCGGCCGGGTCCGGCTCTGGCCACCAGTCCCTGGTCACCGCTTCCTCGATGAAGCCGCACAGGTAGTGCAGCAGGAGCGCGAGCGGGACGCTCTGCTCCGGGCTGCTGGCGTCGGCTACGAACGGGACGTCGGGACAGCTGCGCGCCATGGCCGAGAGCAGGTCGCCGGTACCAGGGCAGCCGGCCGCGCCGACGCGGGCGTCCACGGCGGCGCGCCCGGCGATGGCCGCGGCCTGCCGCTCGCCCGCCATCGGGTACTCGGCGATCGCGGCCCGGACCGCGCAGATGTGCTGGTCCAGGTCGGCCTGGCCGACCGGGCCGCTGGCCGCGACGTGGTCAAGGGCGCGCTGGCCGACCTCTCCGGCCAGCCGGAGGCTGACCGCGGACAATCGCGCTGACCTCTCGGGCATAGCACAAATAATACGCAAAGGTCACGTGTCCGCCGTGCATGAACTAAAACACACCTACACGACTATTTGACCTGCAGGTAGATGATGCTCCCGAGCCCGAACAGGAAGCAGTAGATGGCGAACGGCGTCAGCGTCCTGGTCTGGAAGTACCGGACCAGGAACCGGACCGACGCGTACGCGCCGAGCCCGGACAGGACGCTGCCGACCAGGATCTGGCCGTGGATGCCGTTGCCGAGATGGCCGGTGAGATCGGGCAGCTTGAGCAGCCCGGCCGCCAGGATCACGGGCGTAGCGAGCAGGAACGCGAACCGCGCGGCGTCCTCGCGGGACAGGCCGGTGAACATCCCGGCCACCATGGTGACGCCGTCGCGGCTGATGCCGGCGAACAGCGCCAGGATCTGCGCCGAGCCGATCAGGACGGCCTGCACGTAGCTCTGCTTGACGAGCCGCTCGTCGGCCTGCTCGCCGTGCGCGATCTCATCCTGCCGCGCCGCGACATGGCTGCTGACCGCGGCGTGCGCGCCCGCGTGGGCCGGAACGGGGCGGGGCCTGGCCGGTGCCGCCTGGGCCGCGCGCAGGCGTTCTATCTCGGCATCCGCCGCCAGCGACCGCTTGGTCCTGAACCGCTCGCCCGCGTACAGGATTACACCGTTGATCAGCAGGAAGATGGCGGCGCGGACGGGCTTGGCGAACAGCACCCGGAACTCATGCTCGAAGACCAGCCCGACGAGACCGACCGGGATCGTCGCGAGGATGAGCATCCAGGCCAGCTTCTGATCGGTCGAGCGCAACTCGCGCCGGATGATCGAGGTGAAGAAGCCGGCGATGATCCGGATCCAGTCGCGCCAGAAGTAGGCCATGATGCCAATGGCCGTCGCCACGTGCAGGCCGACGATGAACGCCAGGTACGGGGACTCAGCCGTGGAGACGTTCAGGTCGGAGGCCCAGCTGCCGCCGATCAGGGCCGGGATCAGGACATTGTGCCCGAGGCTCGAGACCGGGAACAGTTCGGTCACGCCCTGGATGAACCCAACGACGATCGCCTCGGGATACGTCATGTGCGACAACGGTCAAGCCTCTCGTGTGCAGGTCATAGGTGGCGCCCCGCCAGACTAGCGATGCCCGCAGCCCGGCGAGCGTGAGTCCGGCCAGGCAGGCCGGCACTGCAAAAGAGCTGCGGGCGGGTCCCCGTGATGCATCAACAGTGTCCGATTCGACAACGGTCGACCTGAACCGTAATTATCCAGGAAAGCACCACTAATCAGTGGCATATCCCGCATAGCGAGGTGCCCGGGCAGCACGGGGGTTCATAGATGGCGGTGGGCAGGATAACGCGGCTCGGTGCAGTGGCGGGCGCGGTCGGCATCGTCGCGGCCGGGGCGGTCACGGCCCAGGCCGCGGCGGCGTCGTCTACCGGCTGGCGGGTGGTGGCGACGGCGGGCGGCAGGCAGAATCCTGGCCTGATGGAGGCGATCGCAGCGGTCGCCCCCGACGACGCCTGGGCCTTCGGCGCGATCACCAGTGCGGCCACGCCGGACTCGTACAGCTCACTCGTCCGGCACTGGAACGGCAAGTCCTGGCGCAAGGCGTCGCTACCGGCCGGAGTGACCGCGGCGCTGTCCGGTTTCCCGTCCACGGTGGCGGCGGGCTCGTCCCGCACCAACATCTGGGCGTTCACCGGCACCGGAGCCTGGGTGCGGTTCAACGGCCGGTCCTGGAGCCACGGCGTGCTGCCGCGTGACCAGGGCGACGCGGGCAACATCACCACGCCGGTCGTGATCAGCTCGCACGACGTCTGGGCCCTCGGCTACTACAACCCGGTGTCGCCGCTGCCCTACATCGCGCACTACAACGGCCATCACTGGAGCATCACGCACCTGTTCCTGAACACCGCCATCGTCGGGGCCAGCGCGCTCGGGCCCAAGGACATCTGGGCGGTGGGCGAGGACAACACCAACGTGCTCCTGCACTTCAACGGCAAGTCCTGGCGCCGGCAGGCGTTGCCGGCCAGGGCCAATGCCGCCTTCTTCGCCGGCGTCACGGCCCTGTCCGACAAGAAGGTCTGGATCACCGGCGACGTGCAGGGGATCGGCAACGTCGTGCCGGGCGTCATGCTGTGGAACGGCCGGAGCCTCAGCTTCCGCTCGCTCAAGGCGCCCGCGCCGCTGTTCAACACCGTGCCGGACGGGCACGGCGGGATCTGGGCGGTCGCGCAGGAGCCAGGGGCGGTCGCCGACTTCCGGCCGGAGGTCTGGCACTACACGGGCGGGCGCTGGCAGTCCAGCCACATCCCGCACAGCGACGGGGCCGACTTCATCGACCAGTTCGCCGCCGTGCCAGGGACCCGCTCGACCTGGGCGGTCGGCCGGTTCAAGTCCGGGAGTCTTGACCTGCCCGCGATCCTGCTTGACGGCCGCACTCCCCGCTGACTGCGGGCAGCGACTACCGCGGAGAAGGGACGCGCGATGTGGAATGTGACAGCGCGAGTGGGCCGATCCCGGGCCCTGGTTGCGGGCGCGGACCAGGCCGCCGCCTTGCTGCGGACCGCAGGCCCGTAGGCGCTCATGCCCGGCGCTGGTCATGCCTTCACTGTCCCGAACTCGCCGGCCGGACTCGGACGGCTCATCTGCCTGGTCGGGGCGCCGCCAACTGGCGCGGCGGGCGGCATCCTGGAGGTCGTGGATGAGACACCTGGCCAGCTGGTCCGCGTGCGCAGCCGCTCGACGAACCCGGTCGGCAAGCTCGCAGCGACCTTGGCGGTCGCCCCGGACCGCGGCCGCCTGCGTCTGCGCCTGGACGTGGAAGCTGGCTGCCTGCGACCAGAGCTGACGTTTGTCGAGGCTCGCTGGCGAAGGTGGCTGGGCAGCTGGCTGGCTGCGCTGGCGGACGCGCTGGAAGGCCGGGCGCCGTGGCCGTCTCACGACATGCCTGCCGACTTGCAGCGGGCCTGGCGCGCTAACGCCGCGCTAGCCGACCACGACCTGACAGAGGTCGAAGGTGTCGTGCCTGCCGCCCTCGGAGTTGTCTGGGCGGCAGTCAGGGCACCGACTACCCAGCGCGCTGCGATGGAGCCGGTATACACCGGGTACGTGCCGGGTACGCCGCCGGGGCAAGCCGGCGAGATGATCTATCAGCTCCTGCCGTATCCGCACGACCAGCTGGTAGCGGGCATCTATCTCGTCGCAGATCTCGCTGACGGGCACTGGGTGCAAACCTGCAGGGTCGGTCGTCCCCAGGTCAGCACGCTGACCAGCATCGAGGCCGCCGGGGACGGAACGAAGATCACTCTTACGGGGCGCAGTTCCCGCCGGCTCCTCCGCCGAGATCAGTCAGCAAGTGGCGGCAGGCCTGCGCGCGAGGATGAACGCCTACCAGGAGCTGCTAGGGGAATCCGCCTGACGATCCGCGGGTCCGTGTGTCAGTCCCCAAACCGCAGGCGGACCCGGCCGGAGCGGAACCGGCCGGGACCAGCCGTCTCGGCTTGCGGCGAAGGTCAGGACTTCTTGCCGGGCACCGGCGGAGTGTCGGCGCCGCGCGGGCGGCGCGAGATCTTGCTGCCCAGCCAGACCAGCGGGTCGTACTTGCGGCCGACCACCCGCTCCTTGAGCGGGATCAGCGCGTTGTCGGTGATCTTGATGCCCTCCGGGCAGACCTCGGTGCAGCACTTGGTGATGTTGCAGAGGCCGAGCCCGAAGTCGTCCTGGGCGATCTCGCGCCGGTCGGCGGTGTCGGCCGGGTGCATCTCCAGCTCGGCGATCCGCATCAGGAACCGCGGGCCGGCGAACTCGTCCTCGTTCTCCGGGTGGTCACGGATGACGTGGCAGGTGTTCTGGCACAGATAGCACTCGATGCACTTGCGGAACTCCTGCGAGCGCTGCACGTCGACTTGCTGCATCCGGAACTCGCCGAGCCCGACCGACGGGTCGGGCGCGAAGGAGGGGATCTCCCGCGCTTTGGCGTAGTTGAACGACACGTCGGTGACCAGGTCGCGGATGACCGGGAACGCGCGCAGCGGGGTGATCGTGAGCACCTCGTCCTCGGTGAACGTGGACATCCGGGTCATGCACGACAGCCGCGGGCGGCCGTTGATCTCCATCGAGCAGGAGCCGCACTTGCCGGCCTTGCAGTTCCACCGGATGGCCAGATCGCCCGCCTGGGTGGCCTGCAGCCGGTGCAGGACGTCCAGCACGACCTCGCCCTCGTTCACCTCGACGGTGTAGTCGGCCAGCTCGCCGCTGCCGTGGTCGCCGCGCCAGACCCGCAGCGCTGCCTTGTAGGCCATCAGTGCTTCTCCTCGGTAACGGCAGTCGCGCCGGGAGCTTCCGGCGGCATCGCGGCCAGCTCCTCGTCGGTCCAGTACTTCTTCAGCTCGGCCCGGTCGAACAGCGCGATCAGGTCGTCCCGCATCGGCGGGGTCGGCTGCCGGGTGATCGTGATCTCGTCACCCGCGAGTCCGCAGACCAGGTTGATCTTGCGCCAGTCCGGCCGCATGCCCGGATAGTCGTCGCGGGTGTGGCCGCCCCGGCTCTCCTGCCGCTCCAGCGCGGCCTGCGCGACGCACCGCGCCATCAGCATGATGTTGCGCATGTCGAGGGCCAGGTGCCAGCCGGGGTTGTAGGCGCTGCCGCCCGCGGCCGACACGTCTGCCGCCCTGGCGCCGAGCGCGTCCAGCCCGGCGAGCGCCTTCTTGATCTCGGTCTCGGTCCTGATGATGCCGACCAGGCTGCTCATCGTGTCCTGGACCTCGGCGTGCACCGTGTACGGGTTCTCCCCGTCCGTGCGCTCCAGCGGAGCGAGCGCCTCGGCCTGGGCCGCGGTGATCTCGCCCTCGTCCGCGACCGGCAGTTTCGGGCCCAGCCGGGCGATGTACTCGGCCGCGCCCTGGCCGGCCCGCCGGCCGAACACCAGCAGGTCGGACAGCGAGTTGCCGCCGAGCCGGTTCGAGCCGTGCATGCCGCCGGACACCTCGCCGGCCGCGAACAGGCCCGGTACGCAGGACTCCCCGGTGTCCGGGTCGACCTCGACACCGCCCATGACGTAGTGCTGCGCCGGGCCGACCTCCATCGGCTCCTTGGTGATGTCCACGTCCGCCAGCTCCTTGAACTGGTGGTACATGGACGGCAGCCGCCGCAGGATCTCATCGGCCGGGAGCCGGGACGCGATGTCCAGGAACACGCCGCCGTGCGGTGATCCCCGGCCGGCCTTGACCTCGGCGTTGTTGGCCCGCGCCACCTCGTCGCGCGGCAGCAGCTCAGGCGGCCGCCGGTTGTTGTCCGGGTCGGCGTACCAGCGGTCGGCCTCTTCCTCGGTCTCGGCGTACTGAGCGCGGAATACGTCCGGCACGTAGTTGAACATGTAGCGCTTGCCCTCGGAGTTGCGCAGCACGCCGCCGTCACCGCGGACCGACTCGGTCACCAGCAGGCCGCGCACGGAGATCGGCCACACCATGTGGGTCGGGTGGAACTGGACGAACTCCATGTTGAGCAGCTTCGCCCCGGCCAGCAGCGCGAGCGCGTGCCCGTCGCCGGTGTACTCCCAGGAGTTCGAGCTGACCTTGAAGGTCTTGCCGATGCCGCCGGTCGCCAGGATCACGGCCGGTGCCTCGAAGACCACGAACTTGCCGGTCTCGCGGATGTAGCCGAACGCGCCGGCCATCCGGCCCTCGCCGTCCTTGACCAGCCGGGTGATCGTGGTCTCCGCGTAGACCTTGATCATCGCCTCCGGGTCGCCGAGCGCGACGGCATCCTCCTGCTGCAGCGCGACGACCTTCTGCTGCAGGGTCCGGATCATCTCCAGGCCGGTCCGGTCGCCCACGTGGGCGAGCCGCGGGTACTCGTGCCCGCCGAAGTTCCGCTGGCTGATCTTGCCGTCCTTGGTGCGGTCGAAGACCGCGCCCCAGGCCTCCAGCTCCCAGACCCGCTCCGGGGCCTCCTTGGCGTGCAGCTCGGCCATCCGCGGGTTATTCAGGAACTTGCCGCCGCGCATGGTGTCGCGGAAATGCACCATCCAGTTGTCGTGCGGGTTCACGTTGCCCATGGCCGCGGCGCAGCCGCCCTCGGCCATGACCGTGTGCGCTTTCCCGAACAGGGACTTGGAGATGATCGCGGTACGCTGGCCGGCCTGCCGGGCCTCGATGGCCGCCCGCAGCCCGGAGCCGCCGGCGCCGATCACTACGACGTCGTAGCCGAGCCGCTCGATGTCACTCATGTCGTCAGACCTCTTTAGAAGAACCGCGGGTCGCTGAACACGCCGCCTGCCACCAGCCGGATGTACAGGTCGGTGAACAGCACCCAGAACAGCGACACCCAGGCCAGCTGCATGTGCTTGGCGTTGAGCTTAGATACCTGGGTCCACATCCAGTACCTGACCGGATGCTTGGAGAAGTGCTTGAGCCGGCCGCCGGTGATGTGCCGGCAGGCGTGGCAGGACAGCGAGTACAGCCACAGCAGCGAGGCGTTGACGATCAGCACCAGCGTGCCGAGGCCCATATGGCCCCACTGCCCGTTGTGGTTGCGGAAGGCCTCGATCGCGTCCCAGGTCAGGATGAAGTTGAAGAGCAGCGCGACGTAGAAGAAGTACCGGTGCGCGTTCTGCAGGATCAGCGGGAACCGGGTCTCGCCGCTGTACTTGGCGTGCGGCTCCCGCACGGCGCAGGAGGCAGGTGCTTGCCAGAACGCCCGGTAGTAGGCCTTGCGGTAGTAGTAGCAGGTGAACCGGAAGCCCATCGGGCCCCAGATGATCAGGATCGCCGGGGTCAGCCAGCTCGCCCACGGGATCCAGCTCCAGCCCGAGCCGGCGGCGCACTTGGTCGCGATGCACGGGGAGTACAACGGCGAGATGTATGGCTTCCAGAAGTAATTCTCATTGACGAGGGAAGCCCACGTCAGATAGATCACAACCACGCCGAGCGCAGCGGCATTGATGGCGGGCTGCTGCCACCACCGGTCCGTGCGAAGGGTCTTCTGGCCGATCTGCGCCCGTGTCTTGCCTGGCGCGTCCGATATCTGCGTCATTCGTCGACGTCTCCGCCCTGGAACTCACTGGGATCGCTCCGGGTCCGCTGCCAGGGGCTCGGCCGCCGGAACGGCAGGCACGGCCGGGCGCAGCGGGCTCGCGTCGCGTGCAAACCCTATTCCACTGAATATCACTCTGCGGCCTCAGGTGGGGCGCCGCCGTGTGTGACTCTCACTACATAGCGCAGATCTGGCTTTATTTGCGCTGACAGGCCGCTCGCCCGATCAGTGCCGAGCCGTTACCGTACATTTCCATGGCAAAAGACGAGGCCTTCCTGCTGACCGACCGGGACTACCTGCGACAGCGGCAGTACGGCACGGACGCGCACTTGTCGGCCCGGCAGTCGATCTACCAGTTCCAGCAGCCGCCAGTGGACCTGCCCGCGCGGGTGCTCGACCTCGCGGCGCTGACCGGCACCGAGACCGTGGCCGACGTCGGCTGCGGGAACGGGCGCTACCTGGCCGAGCTGGCCCGGCGCGGGCACCGCGGCCGCACGCTCGGCCTGGACCTGTCGGCCGGCATGCTGGCGGCGGCGCGCACGGCGGCGGGTGCCGCCGGCCTGGCCGCGGGCGACGCGGCGGCGCTGCCGCTGGCCGCGCACGTGGCCGACGTCACACTGGCACCGCACATGCTCTACCACGTGCCCGATAAGCCCGCTGCGGTCCGCGAGCTACGCCGGATCACCCGGCCCGGCGGTCAGGTGCTGGTCGTGCTCAACGCGGCCGATCACCTCGCCGAGCTCACCGACCTGGCGGTCGCGGCCGCGGTGGACTTCGGGCTGGCCCGGCCCGCCAGCCTGGCCGAGATCCGCGCCGACGGCGGCGTCGACCTGGCCACCGGCGCCCGGCTGCTTGGCGCTCAGTTCAGCTCGGTTGACCGGCATGACTTCGTCAGCGAGCTGGCCGTCCCCGGCCCGGAGCCGATCCTCGCCTACATCGCCAGCATGCGGCTGGTCGAGAGCTCGGCCGGCACCGAGCGCATCATCGCCGCCGCCACCCGGCTGCTCTCAGCTGCCGGCGACGGCGCCATCCGGATCAGGACGCACACCGGCTGTCTCATCTGCCGGTGATAGCCGCGAGCGGCACCGCCTCGGTGACGTGGCCCTGGTCGCCGGCCGTGGTCACCGCCAGGCAGAGCGAGTTCAGGATGGCTTCCTCGGTCGCCTCCATGGCCGCGGTGAACAAGAGATCAAGCTCGTCATCAGGAACGGGGACCGCACCGCTCACTGGCGTCGGCGCGCCCCCGGTTCCCGCGCTCGAAGTTCCCGTGCTCAGAGTTCCGGTGCTGATGGCGATCGCGTAGTCGCCGCTGCGGCCGGAGAAGTCCGAGCCGGTCCTCGCCATGGCGGGGAAGGCCCGGCTGGCCAGCCGGCGCAGCGTGCGCGAGTCGAGGCTGACGTCCGTCGCCAGCACGATCACGCACGAGTTCCCGGCGGCGGCCGGTGCGGGCTGGCGCGGCCGGATCGGCAGGCCCGCGACGGTCAGCAGGCCGGTGAAGTTGGCCTGCACGAGCGCGCCGACCGTGGCCGGCTGGCCGGCCACCGCCGGCACCCGCCGAGATGACGTGCCGATGCCGGCTTTGAACCCCAGCGCCCGCGTCCCGGTACCGGCGCCCACACAGCCTTCCGCGACCGGGCCGGCCGCCGCGCAGTCCAGCGCGGCGGCTACGTCCGCGGGGGTGACTCGGCGCGCCCAGATGTCGGACAGGTAGCCGTCGTTCGTCTCAGCCACGACCGGGTTGAGCGACCCGGCCCGCGCGAATGCGGGCCGCGCGCGCAGGTAGCTGAGCAGCGCGTCGGCCACGCGGAAGACCGACAGCGTGCTGGTCAGCAGGATCGGGGTCTCGACGGTGCCGAGCTCGTCGATCTGGGTGGCGCCGGTCATCTTGCCGAAGCCGTTGTACACGGCGAGGCCAGCGGGCAGGGCCCGGCGGCCGCCCTGATCCGCGCCGATGAGCGCGTCGTGGACGACGGCCGTGACGCCGGTGCGGATCTCACCGTGGTCGGCGCCGGCCGTCTCGTTAACGGTGGCGTGGCCGACCCGGATGCCCGGCACGTCGGTGATCGCGTTGACCGGGCCGGGCGGCAGTGTGCCGGGAGCGACGCCGAGGTCGCGGGCGCGCGCCCTGGCTGACCCGGCCGGCCCACTCATGGCAGCACAGTCATCGCAGTGCTGTCATAGCAACCACGGGCTCACGGCAGCACGACGGTGGGACTCGGCACCTTGATCGTGCGCGCGAGCGCGGGCACGCCGGTGTCCGGGTCGATCGTCATCGCCATCACCTCATGCGACCGTTCGTTCGCGACGTAGAGCGTGTCGCCGTCCAGCGCGATGTGCCGGGGCCAGTCCCCGGTCGGCACCTCGGTCACATACCGCGGCAGGTCGGCGTCAAGCGCGAACACCGTCACCGAGTTCGGGCCGCGGTTGGCTACGTACAGGAAGCCATCGTTGCCGGTGAGCTCGGAGGGCTGATTCGGGCCGACGGCCGCGCTGGCCCGCAGCGCGGTGGCCAGCTGCCCGTCGGCGTCGTAGACCAGCAGTTCCCCGCTCAGCTCGGCGGTCACGTAGTACCGGCCGCCCAGCCGGACCGCGTGCCGCGGGCCCGAGCCGGGCGGCGCGGCGATGATGCGGGTCTGCTCCAGCGTGCCATCGTCGCGCAGCCGGTACTGATAGATCGCGTCGCCGCCCAGGTCGATGACGAGGATGCCGTCATCGACTGCGCTGATCATGTGCGGGTGCGCCCCGGCCTGGCGCGGATGGTCGCCGTGCCGGTCATGCTGAACCAGGTCGGTGCGCTCGCCGATGCTCCCGTCCGGGCCGAGCCGGTGCACGCTGATGCTGCCGCCGGAGTAGTTCGCCGTGATCAGGAACCTGCCGGTGCGGTCAACCGCCAGGTGCGCGGGCTCTGATCCGCCGGTGTCGCCGGAGCCGAGCTTTTCGACGGGCCTGCCGTCGTCAAGACGCCAGGCGTGCACCCGGCCCTCGTCGGCCTCCTCGACCGCGTACAGCACCGGCAGCTCGGGGTGGCGGGCGATCCAGGACGGTGACTCGGCGGGCACGGTGGCCACGACCTGCCCGTCCTCCACGACGGCGATACCGGAGCCCTGGCCCTTATCCCCGGAGTAGCCGCCTACCAGCAGTCTGCTCATGCCGAGGGAGCATTCCCGCTGCGCGGCTGGATATCCAGCGCCGAGCGGAGGAAGTCGACTTGCAGCAGCAGCAGGTTCTCGGCCACCTCCTCCTGGGCGGCCATGTGCGTGACGCCGGACAGCGGGAGCACCGTGTGCGGCCGGCCCGCGGCCAGCAACGCCGAGGACAGCCGCAGCGAGTGCGCGACCACGACGTTGTCGTCGGCCAGGCCGTGGATGATCATCAGCGGCCGGGACAGGTTCGGCGCGTCCGCGAGCAGCGAGCTGCGGTCGTAGTTCGCCGGGCTGAAATCTGGGTGGCCGAGATACCGCTCGGTATAGCCGGTGTCGTACAGCCGCCAGTCGGTCACCGGCGCGCCGGCGATGCCGGCGTGGAACACGTCCGGCCGGCGCAGCACCGCCAGCGCGGCCAGGTAGCCGCCGAACGACCAGCCGCGGATCGCCACGTTGGACAGGTCCAGATCCGGGTACTGCCCGGCGGCGCTGTGCAGCGCCTCGACCTGATCCGCCAGCACCGAGGTGGCCAGATCGCCGGTGACCTCCCGGTCCCAGGCCGGCCCGCGGCCGGGCGTGCCGCGACCGTCCGCGACCACCACCGCGAAGCCCTGCTCGGCGAACCACTGCGAGGTGAGATAGGCGTCGTACGCGGACAGCACCCGCTGCGCGTGCGGGCCGCCGTACGGATCGCACAGCACCGGCAGCTTCCCGCTGCCGGGCTCGTGCCAGGACGGCAGCAGGATCGCGGTCCTGACCCGGCTCGGGCCGGCCGAGTAGCCGAGCCGCGGCGCTGGTGCGGGCAGGTCCGGCTGCTCGGCGGCCGAGCTGACGGGGCTCGCCCGTGCTGAGATCGCCCGTGCTGAGATCGCCCGTGCTGAGGTCACCCGTGGCGAGGTCACCCGTGGCGAGATCAACAGCGTCGGGATCCGGGCCAGGCCGCAGCACGCGGACCTGCTGGCCCGCAGCGGTCAGCCCCCGGCTCGCCAGCAGCAGCGTGCCGCCCGCCTGCTTGCCGGTGTGCAGGCCCTGGGCCGGGCTGACGAGCCGGACGCCAGCCGGGCCCGCCCTCCACACTGACGTGTCCGCCGGGTCGTCGGCCGATGCGGTGAACAGAACGGTGTCGCCGTCGACGCTCAGTACCTCACGGACCTGGAGGTCAGCCGGGGTTACCGGCTCGAACTCGCCGCCGGGCCGGCCCCGGCCGGGCCGAGCAGCAGCCGCTTGGCGCCGCCGGAGTCGGCCGTCCAGACGATCCGGCCGTCGGCCAGTGTGGCTGGCACGCCACCGACCACGTCCACCCAGGAGGGATCGGTGTCGGTTCGGATTACCGTCGTCGCGCCGCTCGCCACGTCGACCGCCAGCAACCGCATCTCTCGCTGGTCGCGGCTCAGGACGACCGTGAGCGGGGATCCCCCGTTCCCAGGCCAGTGCGCGTTGATCAGGTAGGGAAACCCCACGTAATCGGTGTCGACCGTGGCCAGCTTCCCCTCGGTGGTGACGACATGGAGGGTGACGAGGGCATTGGCGGTCCCGGCAGCCGGATAGCGCACCGTGGTCGGCGTCGCGGCCGGGTTGGCCGGGTCGGCGATGTGCCAGACCGGCACCGGGTTCTCATCGACGCGCGCGACCAGCAGCGCGGACCCGTCCGGCGCCCACCAGTAGCCGCGGGTGCGGCCGAGTTCCTCGGCCGCGATGAAGTCTGCGAGGCCGAACGTGACGCCCTCTTCGCCGGCCGGGTCCGCGAGTACCCGGTCCTCGCCGGTGGCCAGCAGCGCCATCCGGAGCGCGCCGTTGCCGACGTAGGCGACCGACGCGCCGTCGGGAGCGGGTCGCGGATCCGCGGCCGGCGTCGCGGTCGGCAGCACCCGCACCTCGCCCGTGCCGAGGTCCGCCACGTGGACGACGCCCGAGATGGTGAACGCGGCCAGCTTGACCGCGTCATCGGTGGCGTAGGCGACGATGCCGCCAGCCCGCTCCCTGACTCGTTCCCGGCGTGCCTTCTCGATCGGATCGTCGGCCGCCCCGGCCGCCCCGGCCGCACCGAGGTCCGCCGGGTCGCAGATGAGCCGCTCCGCGCCGGTCCGGGCGTCCTTCGCCCACAGGCAGGTAACCGGGTCGACGCCGCTGCGCGAACGGAGGAAGACAACGGTGCCGCCGTCCGGGGAGATCGTGAATGACCTGGGTGCACCCAGGGTGAAGTTCCTAGTCCTGGCGCTTTGGCGCGGGAATGAGTCAGCCACGGGACTAGATCCTGCCAGTTCCGGGCCGGCCGGGCCTCGATAGGCTCACGGACATGACCAAAACGGACGGCAGACGCCTGCTCCTGGTGCACGCCCACCCCGACGACGAGTCGATCGGCACCGGCGCCACGATGGCCAAATACGCCGCCGAGGGAGCCGCCGTGACGCTCGTCACCTGCACGCTCGGGGAGCTGGGCGAGGTGATCCCGCCCGAGCTGGCCCACCTGGCGTGGGACAGGGATGGCGGACTCGGCCAGTACCGCATCGGCGAGCTCGCCGCCGCGTGTGCCGAGCTGGGCGTCACCGACCACCGCTTCCTCGGGCATCCGGGTAAATGGCGCGACTCCGGCATGATGGGCACGCCGACCAATGACCTGGACGGCTGCTTCTGGCGGGCCGACGTCGAGGAAGCGGCGCGCGATCTGCTGACGGTCATCCGCGAGGTCCGGCCGCAGGTCATCGTGACCTACGACGACAACGGTTTCTACGGGCACCCCGACCACATCCAGGCGCACCGGGTCGCGTGGCGCGGCTACGAGCTGGCCGAGGGCCTGGTCGGCAAGTTCTACGCGACCGCGATGCCGAAGTCGGTGCTGGCCGAGGCCATGGCGCTGATGCAGGCGGACGGCACCGGCGGCGAAGTCGGCGGGACCGACTTCACGCGGGTGGAGACCGTCGAAGAGCTGCCATTCGGTACCGACGACGACAAGGTGACGACGGAGATCGACGCCGGTGAGTACCTGGACGCGAAGCTCGCCGCGATGCGGGCGCACGCTACCCAGATCGCAGTGGACAGCCCGTTCTTCGCGCTGTCCGACAAGGTGGGCAGGCGGGCGATGGGTACCGAGTACTACACGCTGCTGGCCGGGCCCGCGGCGGCCCGGCCGGACGGCGGACGCGAGAGCGACCTGTTCGCGGGCCTGGATTAGTTAGCCTTCCGCTGTGACAACCGTGCACGACGACGAGCCGGGGGGCCCGCCAGGCTCGCCCGTGGGCGAAGGCCCGGTCGTGCGGGTCATCGCGTACCTGCTGCTGTTCGTGCTCGGCGCGCTGCAGGCGCTGATCGGGACGTTCCAGTTCAGCCGCGGGCCGGCCTGGTCGCTGGTTGCGGTCTGCTTCGCGCTGGCCATCCTCGTGACTTGCGTGCTCGGCGCGTGGGGCATGCACGCGGCGGCCGGGGGAGTCCTGCCCGCGACTGGCTGGTTCCTGGTGTCCGTGCTGCTCGGCACGTCCTCGTCCGGCGGCAGTGTGCTGGTCACGAACACGCCGCAGGGCAAGTGGTTCCTGTTCGGCGGCGCGGTCTGCGCGGCGGCCGGAGCGATCATTTCCTTCGCGAAGTGGTCCAGGCCGCGCTCGCGCCGCCGGGCTGGCTCGTAGGCTCGGGTTCGTGGCAGCACTGACGGAATCCGACGCGGCCGTGCTCGCGGCCCGGCACCTCGCCGAGTTCAACGAGGCGGTCGGGGCCAGGCGCTTCGGGCAGTTTCTCTGCCTGTTCACCGACGACGCAGTGATCCGGTTCGAGAACGTGCCCGGCGCCGGCAACCTGGAGTTCGCCGGCCGGGACGCCTACACCAAGGCCTACGCCGGGCAGCCGCCCGATGACAAGATCGACATCTCCGGGCCGGTCACGGTGGACGGCGACACAGCCGTCGTGCCGTTCGTCTGGCGGCGCGACAACGCGGCCGGCACCATGCGGCTTCGCTTCACCGCGGGCTCACCCGACGCGCTGGACGAGCGCCTCGTCTGCGCCCTGACGGTCACCTTCGGCTAGCTCACCGGCCCGCAGCTGTGGCTGGCTGGCGTTCGCGCCGCGCGGGCCCGAGGCGTCTGAGCCGCGCGACGCCGCGCCGGGCGACCCTAAGGCGTCCGCCGGGCGGCCTAAGGCATCGCGCTCCGTCCTAAGCCCGCCGCGCCGCCGAAATAGGGCTTGCTGCCGATTCGGTCCCGTCCGCCTTACCGCGATCGTCGATTGTGCAGGGGTCAAGGTGGCCCCGGCGAGGAGGACAGGACATGATCCCGATGACATCGCTCGAGGTGGCGCACGCCCGGGCCGCTGAGCTTCAGCGGTCGGCGGCCAGGTCCCGCGGCGCTCGCCAGGTTGCCCTGGAGGCGCGCCGGCGCGATCTGCTCGCGCGGCGGACGCTGCGGGCGGAACTGCCGGACCGTCCGATCGTGACGGCGCGGCCGGTCCGGCCGCGGGCGGCCGCGCCGCAGCCCAGCCCGGCCACGTTGCCAGCGCCAGCGCCGGCACTGGACAGGCAGCCGGTTGGCGTGGCCGCCAGGGCCGACGCGGACGAGCTGACCCCGTGCACGGCGTGCTGACAACCGGGGGGCGGTTGTCCCCCCGAGCCAGCACCGCGCTGCCAGCGCGGGGCGGCGGGGGGTCGTCCCCCCGGGCCAGCACGGCGAACTCAATGACCGCGGGCACTTTCCGTACATACCGTGCGGAAGGTGCCCGCGTCAGTCTGACCTGCCGGACTGTCTGACCTACCGGACGAGGGCCTCGACCTGATCGATCGCCCAGTCCAGGTCGTCCGCCCCGATCACCAGCGGCGGGGCCAGCCGGATCGTGGAGCCGTGCGTGTCCTTGGCTAGCAGCCCGCGGTCGGCCAGCCGCTCGCAGGCCTCCCGGCCGCCGAGGTCAGCGAACTCGATGCCCGCCCACAGGCCGCGGCCGCGCACTTCCCGCACCCTGCTCTCCGGCAGGGCGTTCAGCCGGTCGTGCAGGTGCGCGCCGAGCTTCGCCGACCGCTCCTGATACTCGCCGGTCGCCAGCATCGCGATGACTTCGCGGGCGACCGCGCACGCCAGCGGGTTGCCGCCGAAGGTAGACCCGTGCTGGCCGGGCTTGAACACGCCGAGCACCGCCGCCGACGACACGACGGCTGACACCGGCACGATGCCGCCACCGAGCGCCTTGCCCAGGATGTACATGTCGGGCACCACGTCGTCGTGCTCGCACGCGAACGTCGTGCCGGTGCGGCCCAGGCCGGACTGGATCTCGTCGGCGATGAACAGGGCGCCGTGCGTGCTGCACAGCTCGCGCACGCCAGCCAGGAATCCCGGCGGCGGCACCAGCACGCCGGCCTCGCCCTGAATGGGCTCGGCCAGGACGGCGACGACGTTCTCGTCCATGACCGCGGCCAGCGCGTCCAGGTCGCCGTACGGCACGATCCGGAATCCTGGCGTGTACGGACCGTAGCCGTCGCGCGCGTCCGGGTCGGTGGAGAAGCTGACGATCGTCGTCGTCCGGCCGTGGAAGTTGCCGTCGAAGACGACGATGACGGCCTCGCCGTCCGGCACGCCCTTGACCTCGTAGCCCCACTTGCGCGCGGTCTTGATCGCGGTCTCGACCGCCTCCGCGCCGGTGTTCATGGGCAGCACCATCTCCATGCCCGCCAGCTCGGCCAGCTCGGTGCAGAACGGCCCGAACTGGTCGTGCTCGAACGCGCGGCTGACGAGCGTCACGCGCTCCAGCTGGCGGAGCGCGGCCGCCACCAGCCGCGGGTGCCGGTGCCCGAAGTTGATCGCCGAGTACGCCGCCAGCATGTCCAGATACCGTCGGCCGTCCACGTCGGTGACCCAGGCGCCCTCGGCCTCGGCGATGACGACCGGGAGCGGGTGATAGTTGTGCGCGCTATGCGCGTGGGACTGGGCCCGGAGCTGAGCTGCGGTCACGCCTGACATCGCTGGCCTCCCGATTTCCGCGGACTTTCGTGCCGAGAGCAGTGGCTGCCTGCTAGCGGAGTTCCAGCGTGCAGCACTTGGGACCGCCGCCCGCCTTGAGCAGCTCGGATAGGTCGACGCCGACCGGCTCGAAGCCGGCCGCCGTCAGTTGGTCGATGAAGCCGCGCGCCTGCTCGGGCACGACGACGTGACGGCCGTCGCTGATCGCGTTCAGGCCGAGCACCTCGGCGTCCTCGTCCTTGACCTCGATCAGCTCGGCGAAGTGCGACGCGATCGCCGCTTTGCCCGCGTCGTCGAACGCGGCGGGGTAGTAGGCCACCGTGTCCGGGTCGAGCACGACGAGCGCGGTGTCGAGGTGGTAGAAGCGCGGGTCGATCAGCCGCAGGCTGATCACGGGCAGGCCGTAGAGCTCGGCCAGCTCGGCGCGGACGGCCTCGTCGGTGCGGAAGCCGTAGCCAGCCAGGATCGCCCGGCCGGCGAAGACGATGTCGCCCTCGCCTTCGTTGGTGATGGCCGAGTGGCGGATCCGGGTGTAGTCGTGGCGGCGGAACCACTCCAGGTAGGCGTCGGACTCAGGCTGGCGCTCGGCGTATTTGAACTGAGCGCTCAGCACCCGGCCGTCGATCACGGTGGCGCCGTTCGCGGCGAACACCATGTCCGGCAGGCCGGGCTCGGGGCGGATGACGTGCACCGTATGGCCCAGGCCCTGGTAGGTCTCGCGGAGCCGCTCCCACTGGGTCCGGGCCAGCTCGACGTCGACCGGCTTGTCCGGGTTCATCCACGGATTGATGGCGTATTCCACCGCGAAATGCTCGGGCGGGCACATCAGGTAGGTCCTCGCGTGGGTGCACTCGCGGCGCTTGGTCTCCGTCATTTCTGGCGGCTCCCCGTGGGTCGGCTGGTGATCTAGGTCCAGACCAGCCTAGGAGCCGGACGCGTCGGTAACAGGTGGTGATTGATGCGTGTGACCGGCGATTCGTTGCGTGCTCATCCTCAATGACGGCGATCCGTTGTGCACCTGGACCCTAGCTGCGGCGTCCCCGGCGGCGGGCACAAGCCGGTGATCGGGCCATCTCGGACACCGCCGCCGACCCCGGCTCCCGGCCTGACAGCATCAGGTCATGGTCTGGTGTCACTCTTATAGCACCAGACCATGACCTGATGCTGTGCGGGAAGGCCGGAGTGCGTCAGCGGCTCAGCTAGTGACCGACCAGGTCTGGCCTTCCGGGGTGTCCGTGACCGCGACCCCGAGCTCGGCGAGGTCGGCGCGCAGCCGGTCGGAGGCGCCGAAGTCCTTCGCCGCCCTGGCCGCGGCGCGCTGGGTCAGCAGGTCCTGAGCGCCGTCGGGCAGGACCGGCCGGGCCGGTGCCTTCCCGATCTCCCGCGGCAGGTCCAGCGCGAGCACCCGGTCGGCCGCGACGAACGTCTCGAACTTGGACCCAGCCGGGATCACAGGATCGCGCTCCAGCTCGCGCAGCGCCCGGAGCGCGGCCGGCGTGTCCAGGTCCTCGTCGATCGCGCCGAAGATGCGCTCGGAGTAGTCCGCGCACATCGCCTTGCTCGGCTCGTTCGCCCACTCGGCCACCCGGTCGCGCCAGCGCCGCACCGTGGCATCCGCGGCTTCGAGCGTCTGCCAGGTCAGGTTCAGCTGCTGCCGGTGGCGGTGCTCAAGGAACGCCAGCCGGACCGCGAGCGGATCGAGCCCGCGCGCGGCGACGTCGGCGAGCAGCACCACGTTGCCGGACGACTTGGCCATCTTGCGGCCCTCGAACAGCACGTGCTCGCCGTGCACCCAGTGCCGGACCACGTCGTGGCCGACGAGCGAGTTCGACTGGGCGCGCTCGTCCTCGTGATGCGGGAAGCGCAGGTCGATGCCGCCGGTGTGGATGTCGATGACGGTGCCGAGGAAGCGCACCGACATGGCCGAGCACTCGGTGTGCCAGCCGGGGAACCCGGTGCCCCACGGTGTCTCCCAGGTGAGCTCGCGGCCGGACGGCGCGCCTTTCCACAGCGCCCAGTCCGCGTGGAAACGCTTGTGCTCGTCCACGTCGCCCTCGAACCGATGACCCGGCCGCAGGCTGTCCAGCCGGTTGCCGGAGATCGCGCCGTAGTCGGGGAAGCTGCGCGCGTCGAAATACACCGACCCGGTGCCCGCGGGGTACGCGTGGCCGGACTCGATCAGCTTCCCGATCAGCTCGATCATCAGCTCGATCGACTCCGAGGCGCGGGGAGAGTAGTCGGGCGGCGCGATGTTGAGCGTGAGGCAGTCCGCCCGGAACGCGGCCTCATAGAACTGCGCGATCTCCAGTGCCGTCTTGCCCTCGGCCCGGGCCTGGGCGAGGATCTTGTCCTCGCCCGCCGGGTCGATCTCGGCGTCGTCGGCGAGGTGGCCGACGTCGGTGATGTTCTGGCAGACGATGACCGCCAGGCCGTGCCGGTCGGCGTTGCGCCGGATCAGATCCGACAGCAGGTACGACCGCAGGTTGCCGACGTGGGCGAACCGGTAGACGGTCGGCCCGCAGGTGTACATCCGCAGCTGGCCCGGACGGGCCGGCTCGATGTCGGTGACCGCGCGCTGCCTGGTGTCGTAGAGCCGGAACATGGCTGCCAGCCTAGGCCGTGCCGGGCCCGGCCCGGCGGTCAGCGGCGGTCGTCGCCTGCCGGGGGCCGGGCCGCGGCGCCGCTCCTGGCCCGCCGCAGCTGCTCGATCCGCCCGGCGTGCCGGTCCAGGGTCTGCGAGGAGACGCGCATGAACTGCTCGATCAGCCGGAGCTCGTCGTCGGTGTACGCCTCGAACCGCGCCATCTCGCCGGCGAACGGTCCGTAGATCTCGGCCGCGAGCTGCCGGGCCTTGTCGGTGAGCTGCATGAGCACGCGGCGCCGGTCGGTGGTGTCCGGCCGCCGCTGCACGAGGTCTTCCCGCTCCAGCCGGTCCAGCATCGCTGTGACGGCGCCGCTGGTGATGCCGGTCTGCACGGCAATCTCGCCCGCGGTCAGCTGGCCAAGCCGGTCCAGCACCTCCATGCAGCGCATCGCGGTGCGGTTCACGCCGATGTAGGCGGCGACGGCGTCCTCGAAGCGGTCGTAGGAGTTCTGGTTCAGCCGGGCTTCGAGCGCGGCCGCGTTCATCAGCTCGGCCCGGCTCCGCGAGTCGCCGTTCGCCAGTTCCGTGCTCGTGCCGGCCGGGAGCATGCCTGGCTGGCTGCAGTCCTTCGTCAAGATCAACCCGATCACGATCTTCTCGGACGCGATGCGCGGGCTGATGCTCGGCGGTCCGGTCGCGGTTCCGGTGCTGCAGGCGGCGGCCTGGATCGCCGGCATCAGCCTGGTGTTCGGATCCCTGACCGTCAGCCGCTACCGCAAGCGAGCCTGAGCTCAGCCCGTTCCGTAGGCGACCGCGGCCACGACGCCAGCCTGGCCGGACGCGCCGGGCAGCAGCGGCTGGGTGCTGCCCGCCGACGGGTTGAACCACTCCAGGGTGGCGGTGCCAGGGCAACTCGTCTGCGCCAGCACCAGCAGCCGGCCGCCGGAGCTGCCGAGGATCGCGTTGTGGTAGCTGGTGCTGCCGGGAACGCTGACGGGGGAGTCCGAGCCCGACGAGGCCAAGCGGAAAACGCCGAGGCCGCCCGGCCCGCTCGGCGCCGACGGGCACTGCGAGGAACTGGTCGCGGTGACGTACACCTGACCGCCGGCCTGCCACGCGCCGGTGTAGACGCCGGCCCCGGAGCCAGAGCCGGACGCGAGCGTCTCCGGCGTCGGGGTGCCGCCGCCGACCGGGATCAGCCACAGCCGGGACTCGCCGGGCTGCCCCGTCTCGGCGCAGCTGGCTAGCACGGTGCTGCTGTCCCACCAGCTCACCGGCGTGCAAGACGACGGACTGCCGCTGTGCGGCACGTGCAGCCTGCGGACGACGCCGCCGGCGTTGTCGACCAGTTGCATCTCGTCCCCGGCGATCCCCCACACCGCGAAGTCGCCGGCCCCGGCCCCGGTCCCCGGGGCACCGGGTGAGCTGAGCGCGCCGCACGAGGACGAGCAGGTGCCGGTCCACTGCGGTTGCGTGCCCCGGCGCGCCATCGTCGCCAGCGTCGCCTGGTAGACGCCGTTCAGGTCGTAGCGCTCGAGCTTGTACCGGGCCGGGCCCTGCTGCACCGCCAGCAGGTTCAGTCCGTCCGGCCGGGTGAAGCCGGCGACCGCGACCCCGGCGGGCAGATTCAGCTGGCTGGCCGTGCCGCTGCGGACGTCGAGCAGGCTGTAGCTCGTGCTCGCGCCGCTGGCGGTACTGAAGAGCGCTGTCTTGATGTTGCCGGACCAGGCGATCAGCGTGGTCGCCGTGCTGGCCTGCCAGTTCGGCGCGATGGTATACCGGCCGCCCTTGGGATCGACCAGGTACGTGCTCACCGGGCCGCCGCCAGAGCCGGGCTGGCCGGGAGAGAACTCCGCCAGCACCCAGCCGGCCCCGACCAGGGACCAGGGCACGGCCGAGCGCGGCCCGGTCTTGCCGGCGCCGAGCATCTGTACCGGCGCGGGCCCGGTGGAGCCGGAGCTGGCGGGCTGGCCGGACGCGGGGGAGTTGTGCCCCCGGCCGAAGGCGAGGTAGCCACCGACGGCGACGGCGGCCAGCGCGATGACCGCGGCGACCGCGAGCAGGGCCCGGCTAGATCCGGGCCGGGTCAGCGTGGCGCCCATACCCGCGGTGATCGCTGGCCGCCGGTGTCCGTCCGGGCCGGCCGGGGCGCCAGCCGGGCCGGCAGTGCCGTAGCCGCCACCGGGATCAGCCGGGAACGGGTCGGCGTAGGACGCGGGCGACTGATAGGAGTCGCGCTGGTACGGGACGGCGGCCGGGGCCAGGCCGGCCTGCGCGGTCGCAGCGTAGCCCTGGCCCAGCCCGGCCCCGGCAGGCCCGGCCCCGGCAGGTCCACCGGCTGCCGGGGCAGCGGGCCCGGCAGCAGCCGGGCCTGGCCACGGCGGGAGCCACAGTGGCCTCCGGATCGGGCGGCGGCCGCCGTTCCCGGTACATGCCGGGCCAGGTGCCGGAGTCGGGCTTGGCGACGGGCGGCCCGGCGATCTCGGCCTGGGCCTGACGGCGCGCGAACGCGTCCTTGGCCGCTTCGAGCACCCAGGTCTCCGGATCCCGGTACCCGGAGACCTCGAACCACTGCTGGTAGGCCCGCGCGTAGGCCTCGCGGATGGCGTGATCGGCCTGCGGGTCGCCGGCGGCGAGCGCGTGCAGCTGGCTGGTAACGCTCGACACAGTTCTGGCGTAGAAGGCGTCGAAAGTCTCCGACTCGCGCATCCGGTCTCCCACCGCTCTGCCCCGAGAGCAGAAGCTTGCCAGTTCCGTCCGGGAACCGCACATCATCGGTGTAAGCGCTCCGGTCCGCTCAGACTGTTACGTAACCGATGAATCTGCTGGATATGGCTAGCACAGAATATCGGATTCTGGCGTCGGCCTCGCCAGAAACGATCAGACCCCGCTCAGGTCGTGCTCCACCCAGACGTTCGGCTCCACGTAGACGGCGTGGTCGTGCTCGACGTCGCAGTGCACCGGGACCAGCGCCCCCGGCACGATGACGTCGCCGGTCTGGTCGAACGGCAGCCCGGTCCACTCCCGCCACTGCGCCAGCGAGCCGACCATCACCATCGAGGTCGGCGCGGTCCGCAGGATCCGCCCGCCGGCCCGCACGTGCACCCGCAGCCACGGGTCCACCGGCAGCCCGTCCGCGCGCAGCAGCGTGAGGTACTCGGGCATCGGCAGTTCGGGCTGCTGGTGCTTGCCGTTCGGCCGAACGGGCGCGACCAGCTGCGACAGCCCGGCCGCGCGCCCAGCGTCGCGCAGCGCGCCGAGCATCCGGTGCGAGAGCCCGGTGCCCTGGTGGTCCCGGCCGACCACGATGTCCACCGCCGCGGCGACGGTCGTGGCGCGGCCCAGGGCCCTGTCATTGAAGGCCCAGATCAGGACCCGGTCCAGGCCGCCGTCAGGGAGGCTGTCGCGGCCGGGCGCGGCCAGCGTGAACGCGATTGCCCGGCCGGTGGCGACCACGGTGTCCTGCTCGTCCGTCGCCACCGCGCACAGGTGCGGGAAGGCGCTCGCGATCTGCCAGTTCAGCGCGTTCGCGACCGGGTCCTTGGACATGAACACCGGCCAGGTGTCCTGGACCTCGTAGACGCGCTGGATGAGGTCGGGTCGCTGGTCCAGGCGGTGAATGCTGATATCCGGCACAGGCCGCAACTCTAGGGTGCGAGCCACCGGATCGCATCGCAATAAAGCGGTCAGCCGGCCGCCGCCGCGGCGAGGCCGATGGCGATGTCGATGATCATGTCTTCCTGGCCGCCGACGTAGCCGGCCTCGCCGACCTTCTGCAGGATCTCGTGGGCGGGGACGCCATAGCGCGTGGCCGCCCGCTCGGCGTGCAGCAGGAAGCTGCCGTAGACGCCGGCGTGACCCTGGATGATCGCGGACCGGTCCGCGAACGGCAGCCGGCCGAGGGTGGGCTTGAGCACCTCGTCGGCGGCCGCGAGCACGCCGGGGACGTCGATGCCGGTGCTGATGCCGAGCTTGTCGAAGGTCGCCGCGAGCACCTCGGTGGGCGCGTTGCCGGCGCCCGCACCCAGTGCGCACAGCGCGCCGTCGACCTGGCGGGCGCCGCCGTGCACGGCCAGCACGCTGTTGGCCACGCCCAGGGACAAGTTCTGGTGCCCGTGGAAGCCGACCTGCGCGTCGGCGCCGATCTCGTCGACCAGGGCCGCGACCCTGGCCTGGGCGTCGGCGAGGATGAGCGCCCCGGCCGAGTCGACCACGTAGACGCACTCGGCGCCCGCGTCGACCATGATCCGGGCCTGCCGGGCGAGCTCGGCCGGGCCGATCCGGTGCGCGAGCATGAGGAACCCGACCGTCTCCATGCCGAGGTCACGGGCGGCGCCGAAGTGCTGCAGGGACACGTCCGCCTCGGTGCAGTGGGTCGCGATCCGGGCGACCGACGCGCCGACGTCACGGGCCTGCCGCAGGTCCTCGATCGTGCCGACGCCGGGCAGCAGCAGGACCGCGATCTTCGCCCGGGTCGCCTCGTCCACCGCGGCGGCGATGAGGTCGAACTCGGCCTCGCGGGAGAACCCGTAGTTGAACGACGACCCGCCGAGGCCGTCGCCGTGGGATACCTCGATCACCTCGACATTGCTGGCATCGAGCGCGTGCACGACGCCGCGGACCTGCGCCTCGGTGAACTGGTGCGCGACCGCGTGCGATCCGTCCCGCAGGGTCGAGTCGGTGAGCCTGATGTGCAAGGCGTCGGGGCCGGGACTGGTCATGCCGCCGCTCCCGACAGGTGCGCGCCGATCAGGTCGCCGACATGGGTGGCGGCCGCGGTCATGATGTCCAGGTTGCCGGCGTAGTCCGGCAGGTAGTCGCCGCGGCCGCGGACCTCCAGGAACACCCCGACCCTGGCCATCCCGCGCCACCGGTCATCGGGCGGGTCGTACTGCGGCTCGGCCCGCAGCGTGTAGCCGGGCACGTAGCCGCGCACCGTCTCGATCATGGCGTGAATCGACGCCGTGACCTGGTCCTGCACCGGGCCGGGCTCAGCCGCCTCGGCCGGGACCGCGCAGAACACCGTGTTCCGCATGATCATCGGCGGCTCCACCGGGTTCAGCAAGATGATCGCCTTCCCCCGTGCCGCCCCGCCGATCTGTTCCAGCGCGGTCGCGGTCGTCTGGGTGAATTCGTCGATATTGGCCCGGGTGCCCGGCCCGGCCGACCGGGACGCCACGGACGAGACGATCTCCGCGTACGGCACGGGCACCACCGCCGCCACCGCGGCCACCACCGGCACCGTGGCCTGCCCGCCGCAGGTGATCATGTTCAGGTTAAGCGCGTCGAGATTCACGTCCAGGTTCACCGGCGGGCACACATACGGGCCCACCGCCGCCGGGGTCAGGTCGATCGCCCGGATCCCGGCCGCCGCGTACCGGGGCGCGTTCGCGGCGTGCGCGGCCGCGCTGGTCGCCTCGAACACGATGTCCGGCACGTCGTCGCGGGCCAGCAGCCAGTCCACGCCCGCCGCGCTGGCCGCCACCCCGGCCGCGCGGGCCCGGGCCAGGCCCTCGGAGTCCGGGTCCACCCCGACCATGTAGCGCAGCTCTACCGACCCGCTGTCGCGCCGCAGCTTGGCCATCAGATCGGTGCCGATGTTGCCCGACCCCACGATCGCCGCCGTCACCGTTCCCATCAGTCGAACACCGCCGTCACGCTGCCCAGCCCGTCGATCGTCACGGTCGTCGCGTCCCCGGCCGTCACCGGCACCGACGCGGTGATCGAGCCGGTGAGGATGATGCTGCCGGCTGCCAGCTCGGCGCCGCGCGCGGTCAGCGTGTTCGCCAGCCACACCGCCGCGTGCCAGGGCGAGCCCAGCACCGCCGCGCCCGCCCCGGTCCCCACAATCCGGCCGTTGCGCCGGAACACGCAGCCGGCCAGCGACAGGTCCCGGCCGCCGGCCACCGGCACCGGTGACTGGCCCAGCACCAGCCCGCCGCTGGAGGCATTGTCGGCGATGGTGTCGACCAGCCCGATCTTCCAGTCCGTGATCCGGCTGTCGATGATCTCGATCGCCGGCAGTGCGTACGCGGTCGCGCTCATCACGTCCGCGACCGACAGTCCCGGCCCGCGCAGCTCATCCGCGAGCACCAGCGCGATCTCCGGTTCCGCCCGCGGCTGCCGGAACCGGCTGGTCTGGATCGGCGCGTCCGCCGGGTACAGCATCGGTGTCAGCAGGTGCCCGAAGTCCGGCTCGTACACCCCCATCTGGTCCTGCATCGCCGCCGACGTCAGCCCCACCTTGTACCCGATGACCGACGCGCCGTCCGCGATCCGCCGCCGGATCTGCAGCAGCTGGATCGCGTACGCGTCGTCCACGGTCAGCCCGTCGTAGGTCGCCGTCAGCGGCGGCAGCGTCGGCGCGCTGCCGTAGGCCGCGAGCAGCTCCGCCGCGATCGATTCGAGGTCAGCCACCGCACGTCTCCAGAGTCCGCCAACTAGAACGCGTTCTAGTGATGCTAGCGGACCGGCGCGCCCGCCGGCCATCGGCTGTCTCGGCCACCCGGCGATAAATCGGATGCGGACCCTGCGGCCCGGTGCCGATAATCGGCGGGTGACTGAGCTGGACCCGGACGGCGTCATCGACGCGCTGGCCGCCAACCCGAGCCTGCGGCCGTTCCTGCGTGATCGCGTCGTGGCGACCATGCCCGCGAAGGCGACCCGCCGCCGGGCGCTGCTGAACGAGGTGGCGCTGGCCTTCGAGCCGGGCGTCCGCTATCCCGAACGGGAGGTGGACGTGTTCCTGCGCGGCATCTTCGCCGACCACGCCACGCTGCGCCGGTACCTGGTCGACGAGTGGTTCCTGGACCGGGCCGCCGGGATCTACTGGCGGACCGGCGGCTCGGCCGAGACGGCCGCGGGAACCTAACCGGCCAGTCCGGCCAGCCGCTGCGTCGCGGCGCTGATCCGCTCGTCCGTCGCGGTCAGCGCGACCCGGACGTGCTGCCCGCCCGCGGGCCCGTAGAACTCGCCGGGCGCGACCAGGATGCCCAGCTCGGCCAGCCGGTGCACCGATCCCCAGCAGTCCAGATCGGGATGCCTGGCCCACAGGTACAGGCCCGCCTCGGAGTGCGAGATGACCCAGCCCGCCGCCGCCAGCGCGGGCCGCAGCAGCGCGCGCCGGGCCGCGTACCGGTCGCGCTGGGCCCGGGCGTGCTCGTCGTCGCCGAGCGCGGCGACCATCGCCGCCTGGACCGGGCCGGGCACGATCAGGCCCGCGTGCTTGCGCACTTCGAGCAGCTCGGCGACCAGCGCCGGGTCGCCGGTGACGAAGCCGGCCCGGTACCCGGCCAGGTTCGAGCGCTTCGACAGCGAGTGCACCGCGAGCAGGCCGTCGTGCGAGTCCCCGCAGACGTCCGGGTGCAGCACCGAGAGCGGGGCCGCGTCCCAGGACAACTCGAGGTAGCACTCGTCCGAGGCGACGACGGTGCCCCGTTCCCTGGCCCAGCTGACGACCTTGCGCAAGTGCTCGGCGGGAAGGACCTTGCCGGTCGGGTTGGACGGTGAGTTCAGCCAGGCCAGGGCCACGCGCTCGGGGCCGAACGAGGTCAGGCTGTCGCTCGCGACCGGCCGGCGCCGGCCAGCCGGGCGCCGACATCGTAGGTCGGATACGCCAGCTCCGGGTAGGAGACGACGTCGCCGGCGCCGCAGCCGAGCAGGGTCGGCAGCCAGGCGATGACTTCCTTGGTGCCGATGACCGGCAGGACCGCGGCCGGATCGACGTGCACGTCGTGGCAGCGGGCCAGCCAGCCCGCGGCCGCGTCCCGGACGGCGGCGGTGCCGGCCGTGGCGGGATAGCCGGGCCAGTCGGCGCCGGCCGCCAGCGCGGCCTGGACCACGGCCGGGACGGGGTCTACCGGGGTACCGACGGACAGGTCGACAATGCCGTCAGGGTGAGCGCGGGCCTGCTGCGCGGCGGGCGCGAGGGTGTCCCAGGGAAACACCGGCAGCCGGGCGGCGACGCGGCCGACCGGCCGGGCGGGCGCTCCGGTGGCCGGAGCCCGCGCGCTGGCGGTCTCCTGCACCATGCGGTCGACCGGGTCCTGGCTGCGCGTCTAGTGCTCGGTTTCCTGCGGCGGGAGTGCCGCCACGAGCGGGTGGTCGGCGTTGATCTTGCCGGTCTTGGAGGCGCCGCCGGGCGAGCCGAGGTCGGCGAAGAACTCCACGTTGGCCTTGTAGTAGTCCTTGTACTGGTCGGGCACGTCGTCCTCGTAGAAGATGGCCTCTACCGGGCAGACGGGCTCGCAGGCGCCGCAGTCCACGCACTCATCCGGGTGGATGTAGAGCATCCGCTCGCCCTCGTAGATGCAGTCGACCGGGCACTCTTCGATGCACGCCTTGTCGAGCAAATCGACGCAAGGCAGCGTGATGATGTACGTCACGTCCCAGCTCTCCTCTTAGCATCCGCGCTCGTGCTGGGCTCTGCACTCAGCGGTTCGGCTGACCCATGCGTCGCGGTTTAACACCAGTATCGGGTTCCCGCCGGACCGTGATGCAAGCACCCGACCCCAAGGAACGCAGGCTATCAGCCGAAGACCACCGCATTGAGGTCAGCCGGCGTCCGCGACCTGGCGGGCCTGGGCAGCCACTTACCAGTGCCATGGCCGCGAACCCATTCATATCCGCGATACCGGACATCGGTGATGCCGTAGCTCTGCGCGTGGGTGATCAGCCAGCCCGCTATCGTCCAGCCCTCGGTGGCGCGCCGCACCCGGACGGCGAGCGCCGGGTCGCCGACCCGGCGGGTGGGCACCTGGCCGAATGCGGACGTCATCGCCTTCGCGGCCGCCGTCAGCTGAGCCTTGCCCGGCTTGCCGTTGTAGTAGCACCACAGCGCGTGCGGCGTCGTGCCGTAGAACGCGTCGGCGAGTTGCGCGCCGACGGTGGCGTACTGGCCGTAGGCCGAGCCGTCCGCGCTGTGCTGGACGTCCTGGGCGGCCTGGTAGACCGGAATCTGCCGGTAGCGGGGTACGGCCGCGAGGGCGGTGAAGAACCGTCCGGACGCATAGACCGGGTCTTCGATCTGCCTGGTGGTACCCCAGCCCTCCGAGGGTCGCTGCTGGAACACGCCGACCGAGTCGAGGTCGCCGTAGTTCAGGTCGGTCAGCTTCGACTCCTGCAGCGCCGTGGCGTACGCGATGGTGAGCGCCCGGACCGGCATGTCCCGCCGGGCGGCGACGCCCGCGATGGTGGCGGCGATCTCGGCCTGGCTGACGGTGAGCTGTACGTCCTGCGGACCCGCCGAGACCGTGCACGCGGTCGGTACCTGCTGCAATGGAGAGTGCTTGGTCGTGAGGAGATAGACGACGCCGAGCACCACGGCCAGCACGATGACCCCGGCCGCCGTCCGCGCCAGCCGGGACGAGCGGACCGGCTGCGGGCTGTTCGGCACGCATATGAAGCTACCCGGTCTGCTCGGCGCTAGGCTCCGTCCACATGAATGCCACGCCAGACGCCCTCGCCCAGCCGGCGCACTCGCATCCGACCCAGTCCGGGCAAGTACCCGCAGGTCAGACCTCCCCGCTGGCAGCGGTCATCGACGAGCTCTGGGAGCTGCGGGCCGAGCTGACCCCGGCGGACGCCGAAGCGGCCGCGCAGGTCCTCGGCGCGGTCGACATGCTCGACTCCGGCCAGGCCAGGGTCGCCTGGGTGACCGAGACCGGCGACGTCGCGGTGGACGAGCGCGCCAAGCGCGCCATCCTGCTCGCGTTCCGGCTGTTGCCGATGGTCAAGTCCCAGGTCGGGGACTTCCGCTACCACGATCGGGTGCCGCTCACGGCGCGCCTTGACGGTGTCCGGGTGGTCGCGGGCTCGATCGTCAGGTGGGGGGCCTACGTGGCGCCGGGCGCGGTGCTCATGCCGTCGTTCGTCAACATCGGCGCCTACGTCGACACCGGGACCATGGTCGATACCTGGGCCACCGTCGGATCCTGCGCCCAGATCGGCAAGAACGTGCACCTGGCCGGCGGCGTCGGCATCGGCGGCGTGCTGGAGCCGGCCAACGCGGTGCCCGTCGTGGTCGAGGACGACGCGTTCATCAGCTCCCGCTGCATGGTGGTGGAGGGAGCCAGGGTCCGCGCCGGCGCCGTCCTCGGGGCGGGCACGATCTTGACCAAGACGACCCACGTCGTCGACGTCCAGACGGGTGCGGAGCTGCCCCGCGGCGAGGCCCCGGCCTGGTCGGTCTGCGTCGGCGGCACCCGGGCCCGGACGTTCCCCGGCGGGGAATTCGGCATGCCCTGCGTGCTCGTGCTGAGGCGGCTGGCCGAAGGCAGCGCCCACGACAAGGCGGCGCTCAACGAGATTCTCCGTGACCACGGGGTGAGCACCTGATCCGGAGGGAACGGGGGGTGCCAGGACCCCGGGCGTCAGGCCAGCGGGTGCGCGCATGCCGGTGCGTGCGGCGAGCTAACTTAGCGGCATGAGCCTGAACTCCGAGCCCCGCCGGCGGCTGCGCCGTCAGGGCCCTGCCACGCTCCGCGGCAAGCACATTCCGAAGACCACCACCGACCAGCGGCTGCTTGACTGGCGCGGGGCGAGCGACTGGGTGCACACCGACCCCTGGCGGGTGCTGCGCATCCAGGCGGAGTTCGTGGAGGGCTTCGGCCTGCTGGCCGAGCTTGGGCAAGCGGTCTCCGTGTTCGGCTCGGCCCGGACCAAGCCGGGCAGCCCGGAGTATCAGTGCGCCGAGCAGATCGGTGCCGGGCTGGCCAAGGCGGGGTACGCCGTCATCACCGGCGGCGGGCCCGGCGTGATGGAGGCCGCGAACCGGGGTGCCAGCAGCGCAGGCGGGGTCTCGGTGGGCCTCGGCATCGAACTGCCGCTGGAGCAGGGGCTCAATGAGTACGTCGAGATCGGCCTTGAGTTCCGCTATTTCTTCGTGCGCAAGACCGTGTTCGTGAAGTACTCGCAGGCGTTCGTGGTCCTGCCTGGCGGCTTCGGCACCCTGGACGAGCTGTTCGAGGCCATCACGCTGGTCCAGACGGGCAAGATCACCAAGTTCCCGATCGTGCTCGTGGGCAGCTCCTACTGGCAGGGCCTGCAGACCTGGATCCACGACACCCTGGTGGCCGAGGGCAAGGTCTCGCCGGGGGACCCGGAGCTGTTCAAGGTCATCGACGACCCGGTCGAGGTGGTCCAGACGATCTGCGACGCGCACAGCCAGAGTTTCAGCAAGCGAGCTTTCACTGATAGGACCTGATTAACCGTTGCGCAGGTCCGCGCCTGGGTTGTCCGAGCACGGCACCAGTCGTGGCACCATTCATGTGTGTCCATAGCGATCGTGCTCGTCGCCATCGCCCTGATCGGCGGCACCTTCCTGGTCGCCACCGGCCGCGGTGGCGAGCTGGCGCGCGGCACCAGCGAGGAGCTGGCCGGGCCGGACTTCGAGTCGTGGACCGACGTCGCGCACTACCGGCCACCCCCGGCCCTGCTCGGCTACCAGCCCGCGGCGACCGACCACGCCCTCCACGTCATCAGCCGGCTGATAGCCGAGCGTGACGCGGAGATCGCCTGGCTGCGGGAGCGGCTGCGCGAAGTCCTGCCGGAAGGCGCGCGCGAGCCGGGAACACAGGATGACTGACGGGCGGGCAGTCCCTGGCGAAGACGGCAGGCCGCGCTGTCCGTGGGCGCTAGGCACGGCGGACATGCTTGACTACCACGATGACGAGTGGGGCCGGCCGGTCCGGGACGACAACGGCCTGTACGAGCGGCTTTGCCTGGAGGCATTCCAGTCCGGTCTGTCCTGGCTGACCATCTTGCGCAAGCGCGCGAATTTCCGGGCCGCGTTCGGCGGTTTTGACATCGAGACAGTGGCTGGCTTCGGGCCGGACGACGAGAAGCGCTTGCTGGCCGATCCCGGCATCGTCCGGAACCGGGCGAAGATCGCCGCCGCCATAAACAATGCCAGGGCGGCAGCCGGCTTGCCGTCCGGGCTCGCGCCGGTGATCTGGAAGTACGCCGACGACTCGGCTCCGGCTCCGGCGCGGCTGGCTGATATCCCCGCCGCCACGCCCGCGTCAAAGGCGCTTTCCAAGGAACTGCGCCGGCTTGGCTTCACCTTTACCGGCCCGGTAACCGCTTATGCGACGATGCAGGCTTGCGGGGTCGTCAACGATCATCTGGCCGATTGCTGGTGCCGCGCATAAAGCGCGTGCCGGGTCCTCGTTGGCGGAGGACCCGACACGGGCCGTTTCTTGCCGTTCCTGCCCGCTGACTAGAGCCGGACGCCGAAGTCCAGCTTGAACATCTGCTCGTTGGCGACGAAGCCGTGGCTCAGCAGGTTCTCGCGCACGACGCGCAGCCGGTTGCCGATCTTGGGACCGGTCACGACCGTCAGCACCAGCGGGTGCGTGAAGTTCGTGTCCGAGCAGTTCAGGAACGGCGTGTAGCCGATGTGGGCGTGCGAGAGGTCGGCGACCCAGAAGGTCGAGCTGCCCAGGCCACACGGCCGCAGGGTGACGTTCTCGTCGGTGAAGGCGGGCGTGGCGACCCCGGTGCAGAGGTCACTCTCGTTGCCGAACGGCGACCAGTTGCTCTCGTACACCGGGAACTTGCCCTGCCACTGGCTGGTCGTGCCGTGGAAGTTGCAGATGTACGGCGAGAGCTGGCCCTCGGGGCACAGCTGCGCGACGGTACCCGCGAACCCGCCGGAGAAGTCCTCGTTCGGGCTGCCGTCAGTCGCGCCCTTCAGGTTGATCGTCTGGCCGACCTTGCCGCCGGTGCCGTTGTCACCGGGCACGTTCGCGTTCTGGATCTGGTTGTGCCCGAGCGCCAGGCTGTAGCTCGCGGCCATTCCACTAAAACGTATAACTGCAGGCTCTCTCCCCTCGAACCAGCAGTTACAGAAAGGCGTTGAGTCTTCTTCGTAGGTCAGACGCCGGTCTTTTAGCGGCGGTTTACAAGTCAGCAATTAATAATTGCGACGGGGAGCGTGGAAGACCATTTAACCGCTATGAAAGGCCTGTACATTCCCTATTAGTCTGAGTGCAGCTGAGCAGCCCGTGTTGGCAACGTCGCGGCTTTTAGCCGTCCTAGCGCGCACCCTGGCGGCTACGGCTCGAATTGGCGATGGTGCGGGTCAGTGGCGAGCGGCCCGCTGCGCCGGGCCATTTAACAGGTCTGCCGGAAAGCGAATGTCTCAGAATGACACACCCGGCTGGCTGACTACCGTTTATTACTGATGTTGACGGACGTGTCAGACTATGAGACTTGTGTCCGGCCCGGGCCGGACCGCGCAGTAGGAGGATTCGTGCCGGATGACGGGGTGGCCGAGGTGTCGGGCCTCGACCTGGACAGCCTCAGCTGGCAACGGCCGGCCGGGGCTGAGGCGGGCGACGAGGCTGGCGTCATGGAGGTGGCGATGGCGCCGCGGTCCGGCGGCGGCAGCTGGGTCCTGCTACGCGTGACCGGCGATCCGGATGGCCGGGTCCTGGTCTACGACGAGCACGAGTGGGAGTGCTTCCTGGCCGGGGTCAGGAACGGGGAGTTCGATCTGACCAGGTGAGGGGCCTGGTAGCAGGCACCGGGCAACCCGGTCCTGGTAGGCCGATCTGATATCGATACGGTAAATAGCCACTGCAATGGCGGCATAAGTCCTTCTCTGCCAATCCAGAAGCGGATATTATGTTTGTGAATCACAACTTGCGCACCCCCGGATCAGCAGGCTGCATGTTAGGGGACACCCGATGAGCGACGACGCCTACGGCGCGACCGTCGCGAAGCGCCGTCTCGCGCGCCGGCTGACCGAGTTCCGGCACGCCTCCGGCCACACCGCCAACCACGTGTGCGACCTGCTCGGCTGGGGCCGGGGCAAGGTGGGCCGGTTCGAGGCCAACCTGTGGAAGCGCCCGGAGATGAGCGACATCCGGGATCTGCTGCGGATCTACCAGGTCAGCGACGCCGAGCGAGATGAGCTCGAGCAGCTCGCGATCCTGGCCAGGGCGCGGGCGTGGTGGCGGGACTACCCGGAAGTGTTCGAGAACGAGTTCCCTGGCTTCGAGAACGACGCGGCCAGGATCCGGGTGTTCATGCCGCTGGTGCTCCCCGGCCTCCTCCAGACCACCGACTACATGGAGGCGCACCTGCGGTTTGGCTCGCGGCCGCCGACCTGGCGGCAGCGGGCGATCGCGGCCCGGCTGCGGCGCCAGGAGGTGCTGGACCGGACCGGCGTGCGGCCGCCGGAGATCCAGGCCGTCCTCACCGAGGCGTCGCTGATGTACCGGTGGGGGTCCAAGTCCGATCGCCGGGATCAGATCGACCATCTGGTCGACCTCGCCGCGAGGCCCGGCATCGAGCTTCGGATCCAGCGATTCGAAGACGGGCCGCCGCAGGGCATGTTCTCGCCCGTCAACATCTTCGAGCTGCCCGGCGACGAGCCCGGCATCGTCTTCACGGAGACGGACACCGCCATTCAGGAAGTCAGCCAGCCGGACCAGGTCGCCAGCTACAGCCACACGTTTGACCGCGCGAGCGAAGCAGCGCTTGAGCCGCTGGATACCACCGCGTATCTCAGGTACCTAGCCCAGCGATTGGAGTAACGCTAATGACCGACCTATCTGCAGCCGTCTGGTACAAGGCCACCGCCAGCCAGAACAACGGTGGCTGCGTGGAGGTTGCCGCCAACCTGCCGGGCGTCGTGGCCATCCGCGACAGCAAGCTCCCGGCGGCCGGTGCGCACGTGGTGAGCAGAAGCGCGTTCGCCGACTTTGTCGACGCCGCGAGGGCTGGCCGCTTTGACCTTCGCAACGGCGGGTGACCTGGGCAGTGTCTCGCCTTTAACCGGGCGCGCGCCTGCTCCGGTGGCAAGATGAAGAGCAGCCATTCGGCGGGACATTCCGGTGATGGTATTGCGAAAGTTCGTACAATACTCATAATCTGTGCTTCACAGACGCGCTACTCGGGAGGCTTAGGACCATGCGGCCGCCAGCGCCTGACGGCGGTAGGAATGCGGCGGGTCAGTCCATCGCGCCTACGGCCGCAGAATTCCTGGCCGCGCCGCTCGCCGAGGCGCTCGCAGTCCTCCCGCCCCAGCCTGGCAGCCTGGTGGACGCCCCGTTGAGCGCGGGCGGTTGCTTCGTCCGGCCGCTCCCGACGGACACCACCTGCGCCGCCGCCGCGCGCCGGTTCTTCCGCGAGGCGCTCGCCAGCCTCCCTGTCCCCTCCGGGCTGCTGCACGACGGTGTCACCATGGCCAGCGAGCTGGCTGCCAACACGTTGCACGCACAGCGCCATGCGGCGGCCGAGGTGGCCCGTCCGCTGACCGCGAGCGCCGTCCCTGAGATCTGGATGTACCTGCGCGGCACCGGCCGGAGCTGCGAGATCGTCTGCAAGGTCTTCGACACCATGCGGGACTGGGAGGGCGCCGCTCAGACCGGTCTGGACAAGGCGCCAGTCGACTCGGTCAGCGGCCGCGGGCTGCAGGTGGTAGACGGGCTGTCGGCCGGGCTGTGGGGGTGCCATCCGACCCTGTCGCGCCTGGGCGCGACCAAGAGTCCGGGCAAGGCGTTCTGGTTCGCCCTCCGGGTCCCGCCGGCCGCCCTGCCGCCCGACCTCGGCCGGCCGCGGTACGGACCCGACTGGCTGGTCGATGAGCTCGAAGCCATGCTCGCCGCGAGGGGGATGGCGGGCATCGTGCGCGCCGATGCCGGCAGCATCTCGGTGCTGTCGATCAGCCGCCACCTGACCGTCTGGCGGCGCGGCCCGACCGTCACCTGGCGCGCCGCCTCGGGTCAGTACCTAAAGCTGGACCTCGCCGACCTGGTGGACGTGGCCGAGCAGATCGTCTGGGCGCACGAAGAATCGGCGCTCGCCGCGGCCGACGACTATGTCGGCGGGCCAGTGCCAGTCGGCGGGCTGGCCGCGAGCTAGGCCGGGCCCCGGCCGGACGGCCGCGGCCGGACACCCCGCGTTCCCTGCCTAGCGGCCGTGGAAGACGGGCGTCTGCTTGGCCACGAAGGCCTGGGTGGCGCTCCGGTGGTCCTCGCTCTGCCCGAGCCTGACCTGCAGGTCAGCCTCTTTCTCCAGGGACTCGCTGAGCCGGTGCGCGGCCCCGTACAGCAGGCTTTCCTTGATCGCGGCGTAGGCGAGAGTCGGCCCGGCGGCCAGCCTGGCCGCGAACTCGCTGGCCGCGACGGGCAGCTCGGCGTCGGGCACGACGGACGTGAGCAGGCCCAGCTGCAGCGCGGTGGCGGCGTTGACCGGCTCGGCCAGCATCAGCAGCTCGGTCGCCCTGGCCGTCCCGAGCAGGCGCTGGAGTGTCCAGGAGGCACCCGAGTCGGCCCCGAGTCCGACCCTGGCGAAGGCGAGCATGAAGCTGGCCCGCTCGGCCGCGATCCGGAAGTCACAGGCGAAGGCCAGCGAGGCGCCCGCGCCGGCGGCCACGCCGGGGAGCGCGGCGATCACCGGCTTCGGCATGGCCGCGATGGTCTCAATTGTGGGGTTGTAGTGCTCGCGGACCGTGTCCAGGGCCGTGTCGCCGGCGGCGAGCAGGTCCGCATGCTCGCGGAGATCCTGCCCGGAGCAGAACGCCTGGCCCGCCCCGGTAAGGACGACGGCCCGGATCGAGGCGTCGGCGCTGCATCCGCGCAGGGCCTGGAGCAGGGCGACCTTGGTCTCGGCGGTCAGCGCGTTCCTGGCCTCTGGCCGGTTAATTGTGATCGTCGCCACAGCGCCGTCGTCACGACGAAGCACACTGTCGGTCACCGCGCATGTCCTTCCGGTAATGGGTTCCTGCTGGCCGGAGGCCTGTCAGCAGCATGTCCCAGTCTCGCCAGATATGGGGGCGATCAGCGCGGGAATGCTGATCGTTTCCATCGGGCGGCCGAACACTGGATAATAGAGGGACTGATTGAGATGTATGTGGCTGGCTGGGGTAGTGCCAGGCACCAGTCCGCGGCGGGCGTGCCGCCGCGGACTGGTCAGGCGTAGTCCCAGGGTATGGAAGGGGAGCTGGATGGCGGCGATGAAGCCGCGGACGGGTGACGGTCCGCTTGAGGTCACCAAAGAGGGCCGCGGCATCGTGATGCGCGTGCCATTGGAAGGTGGCGGTCGGCTGGTTGTCGAACTGACCCCGGATGAGGCACGCGCGCTAAGCGAGGCCCTGACCTCCGCCGTCGGCTGACGTTGCCGCTCACGGTCAGCGCCAGCCTGCTTTCGCCCCCTGGCGAGTTGCCGTTCTCGTCGTACCTCTCGGACCTGATGGCCGGCGAGGCCGACCCGCCCGACGTCCTGTTCGTGGGCGTGCGGGCGGACGCCGTCACGCCGGCGGCCGCTGACCCGGTCGCGGACGGTCCAGTCTCCGGGGGCCCAGTCTCCGGCGGCACAGCCGCGTCCGGGCTGGACTCGCTGCTGCCGGTCCCCGCCGAGCAACTCCTGGCCGCGTTCGGGCACGGCGGGACGGCCGGCGAGGTCGCCGAGTCCGCCGTCGCGGCCGGCGGCCAGGCGCTCCGGGTCGCCTTCCTCGGGCTCGGAGACGGCTCGGCAGCCGCGCTGCGCCGTGCGGGCGCCGAGGCCGGGCGGCGCTGCCGGGCCGGCAAGACCGGGGTCGCGGACCTGATTGACCGCACGCCCGCCGAGGTCGCCGCGTTCGCCACGGGCGCGCTACTCGGCGGGTACCAGTTCAGCCTGCGCAGCCATCCGGACGAGGACGCCGGATCCGACGGCAAGGCCGACGCCGCCGCCGCCACGCAGCGGCCCGCCGGTCACCCCGGTGGACCTGACGGTGCCCTGAGGCTGCTGGTCGCGGACGCGGCCGCGTGCTCGGGCCCGGTCCGGCGCGCCGAGGTCATCGCCGCTGCCGTCGCGCTGGCCAGGGACCTGGCGAACGCTCCGTCGCTGGGCAAGAGCCCGCAGTGGCTGGCCGCGGAGGCCGCCCGGCTGACGGCGGACCGCGGGGTGGCGGTCCGGACCTGGTCGGCCGACGAGCTGGGGACTGCCGGTTTCGGCGGCATCCTCGCGGTGGGCTCGGGGTCGGCCCGCCCGCCCGCGCTGATCGAGCTCAGCTACGACCCGCCGGCGGCGCAGCAGCACATCGTGCTGGTCGGCAAAGGAATCACGTTCGACAGCGGCGGACTGTCACTCAAGTCGAACGACAACATGATGGCGATGAAGACCGACATGGCGGGCGGCGGCGCGGTGATCGCGGTCATGACCGCGCTGGCCGAGCTGGGCGTGCGGAGCCGCGTCACCGGGCTGGTCGCGGCCGCCGAGAACATGCCGTCCGGGTCCGCCTACCGGCCCGGCGACGTGATCTCGCAGTACGGCGGCACCAGCGTGGAAGTGCTGAATACCGACGCGGAGGGCCGGCTCGTGCTGGCGGATGCGCTCGCTTACGCGGTAACGCGGCTCGCGCCGGACCAGATCGTCGACATCGCCACGCTGACCGGCGCGGCCAGGGTCGCGCTCGGCGGCGTCCACGCCGCCGTCTACTCGACCAGTGAGTCGCTGGCGGCTGCGCTGCTCGAGGCCGGCGAGGCCAGCGGCGACACGCTGTGGCGGATGCCGCTCGCGGACGACTACCGGCCCTCGCTGGACTCGCCGGTGGCCGACATCGCGCACGTGGCCCGCGACCACAATCCGGCTGGATCCATCATCGCCGCGCTGTTCCTGCGCGAGTTCGCGGCCGGGACCCCGTGGGCCCATCTCGACATCGCCGGGCCTGGCCGGTCGACGGCGGACGACGGCGAGCGGTCCAAGGGGGCCACCGGATTCGGGACCCGGCTGCTACTCACCTGGCTCGCGCCGACTCCGGCCTAGTCAGTCACCGCGGCGAACCGCGCACAGCAGCCCGTTGCCCACCGGCAGCAGCAGCGGCACGAGCTGCTCGTCTGACCTGACCCGCTCCCGCAGGTCGCTGAGGGCGGCCATCTCGCCGTCGTTCGGCAGCCGCTCGGTGTTCGTGGTGCCGGGCATCGTCGCGTTGCAGACCACGATGCCGCCGGGCCGGAGCAGCCGCAGCGCGGCGGTCAGGTACTCGGGGAACTCCTGCCGGTCGGCGTCGCAGAAGACCATGTCGTAGGCGCCGTCGGCGAGCCGCGGCAGCACCTCGAGCGCGAGCCCGCCGATGAGCCGGTACCGGCCCGAGGTGAAGCCGGCCGCGAGATAACCCGCCCTGGCCAGCCGCTGGTGCTCTGGCTCGACGTCCACGGTGGTGAGCACGCCGGCCGGGCGCATGCCACGCAGCAGCCAGATGCCCGAGGTGCCGCAGCCGGTGCCGATCTCCACCACCGCGCGGGCCCCGATCGCCGCCGCCAGGAACCGAAGCGCGCCGCCGGTCAGCGGGCTGACCGGCGCCGCCCCGCCGATCTCGGCGGCGTTGCGGCGGGCTCCGATGAGTGCTTCGTCTTCAGGCAGGAAATCGTCGATGTAGGCGAGGGTGCCTGCGGTGATCGAGATGGCGGCCTCCCCTTTGCGCACGCGGCCTTCGGGCGGCAGCCTAGCGGGCTATCGAGGCTGGCGGGAATCAAGCCGGGTAACCTCGGATGCGGGAACGAAGCGGGCGGCGCGGACGTTGAAGCAGGCAGAAGTGTGGATCGTCCGGTCGTGGGTCGGTAAGTGGCGATTTGCGCAGATGCTAAGTAGCCGGTGTCAGTGGCGCGGGGTCATGGTTACGGGGTTCGTGGCCGCCGCCTGACAAACGCCCGGTGGTTCGAACCGGAAGTTTGGCGGCACCCTGAGCGTTGGAGGTAGGCAGCGGTGAAGGGGGAAACCGTGGACGAGGCCGACCGAGCCGAGGCCCAGCACGCGGACGCCGCTCCGGCGTGGACGCCCCCGAGCTGGGAGACCGTAGTCCGGGATCACTCAGCCCGGGTCTACCGGCTTGCCTACCGACTGACCGGCAACACCCACGACGCCGAGGACCTCACCCAGGAGGTCTTCGTCCGCGTGTTCAGGTCCCTCGACACCTACACGCCGGGCACCTTCGAGGGCTGGCTGCACCGGATTACCACGAACCTGTTCCTGGACATGGCCAGGCGGCGGCAGCGCATCAGGTTCGAGGGCCTCGCGGACGAGACCGAGGCAAGAATGGGCGGCAGCGAGCCGACGCCGGCCGAGGCCTTTGATGACCGGCACCTGGACGGGGACATCCACGCTGCGCTGAAGGCCCTGGCGCCGGAGTACCGCGCGGCCGTCATCCTGTGCGACATCGAGGGCCTCTCGTATGAGGAGATCGCCGACACCCTGGGCGTGAAGCTCGGCACCGTGCGCAGTCGCATCCACCGGGGCCGGGCGCAGCTGCGCACGGCCCTGGAGCACCGCAGGCCGCGCCGGGTGCCTTCGGCCGTGCCGCAGCCGCGCCTGCACATCGACCTGCCGCTGCCGCCGCTGCCGCAGGGAGGGCAGCCATGAACCATCTGGGCCAGCAGCTCTCGGCCCTGATCGACGGGGAGCTGACCGGAGAAGAGCGTGACCGGGTGCTCTGGCATGTCGTCCGGTGCGGTTGGTGCCAGGACGAGGCGGCGGCGCTACGCGCCCTGAAGCGCAGGATGAACGCGCTGGGTGAGGCGGCTGCCGGTGCCGGGCTGACCGGCCGGCTGATGGGCCTTGGCGCCGCGGATGCTGGCGTCTGGCCCCATTCCGCGGGCGGCTGGCAGTTCGCCGGGCCCGTCGCCCGGCCAGAGGTGGCCAGGGCGGGACGGTACCTGCTAGCCGGGTCGTTCGCGCTGTTCCTGGCCGGGCTCGGCACAGCCGCGTTCATCGCCGGCGGTGACCCGCAGGTCCAGGCCCCGGCGCCGCAGGTAACGCCGCAGGTCGGCATCTACACGGTCGAGCACGACGACATCAACGGCCTGTACCTGAACGAGCTGGAGCAGCAGCCGGCCGTCCAGCCCGCGGGAGTGAGTACCAGCCGGGGCCAGACCCGGTCCCTCCCGGAGCCGTGACCACGCAGGTCTCGCACTGGCGCGTAGCCAGCGCGGCCGTTGTCTTTCTGCTGGCCGGATCGTCGGCCGTCGTCATCGCCATGCACACCGCGCCCTCCAGCGCGTACCAGGCGAACGCGGTGCGCGCGTCGCGCCGCAATCCGGCTAGCGCCAGCTCGGCCGAGCGCTCGGGCCGGGCCCTGCTGGCGCAGGCGGTGGCGGCGTGCCGGAGCACCGCGTTCAGCGGCGTCCAGGTCTTCCGGTACTTCGGCCCGGCCTGCCCGCGCGTCTGGCGCACCGAGATCTGGCATCGTCCCGGCGGCCAGACCGAGGCCGTTCCGGTCGCGGACGGCGACGGGCCGGCTGGCACCGAGTCCGGCCCCAGCGTCTCGGTCGCGCTGTCGAGCCGGCAGCTGACCCTGCTGCAGTCCAGCTACGTGCTCGACTACACCGGGTCGGGCGTCGCCGACGGCCGGCCGGCGGAGCTGGTGACGGTAGACCGGCCGGACGAAACCGTCGCGGCGAAGTACTGGCTGGACGACCAGACCCGGCTGCCGCTACGCAGGCAGCTGTTCGACGACCACGCCAAGCTCGTGAGCGACATCAGCGTCGCCGGGCTGCGGACGGGCAAGGGCGCGCTGACCGGGATGCCGGCCAGCGGGTCGCAGCCGTGGCCGAGCCAGCTGAACCCGGCCGCGCTCACCGCGCTGCGCTCGGCCGGCTGGCCGCTGCCAGCCCGGCTGCCCGGCGGGATGGTGCTGTTCGCGGCCAGTTCGAGCGGCCCGGCGACCGCCGAGGTCGTCGCTGTGTCCTACTCCGACGGCCTGTCGGTTATCTCGGTCTTCGTGCAGCGCGGCCGCCTTTCGTCCCGGATGCCGGGCTGGCGGCGGGTTTCCGTGGGCGGGCACGCCGCCTACGCGGTCGACCCCGACGACCAGACCATCGCCTGGTCCGGCGACGGCTACGTGTTTACCCTCCTGGCGGACGCCCCGCCGACCGCCGTTGACCAGGCGATGGCCGCGTTGCCGCAGGGCGGCGCGCCGGGCTTCTGGGGCCGGATGGCCCGTGGCTTCGGGCGGCTTGCGTCCTGGGCAAACCCGTTCCGCTGAGCATGCCTAGCCCTGCCCGCCTTAGGGCAGATATGGATCGCTGACGGCTGTTGGCACAGCATCGGGGGTGCCGTCGCGGGGGAGGCAGATGATGTCCGGGCAGCCGACTGGTGATGACGCGGGTGAGGCTCCGACCGAGCCGAGTTCGCCGGAATGGCCGGGACGGCCAGCCCTCGCGCGCCCGGCAGTCTCGGGCCCGGCTGGTCCGCAGTCCGCGCCCCGCCCAGAGGACGCCTCGTCGCTGCCGGGCGGCGGCTTGCCCCGGCAGGACGACGGTCGGCTGCGATCGGGCGGTGGCCGGCCCAGGACGGATAGCGGCTGGCAGCGGACAGACACGGACTGGTCGGGCGGTGCCTGGTCGGGCGGTGCCTGGTCGGACGGGGGCTGGTCGGACGGGGGCTGGCCGGGCGCGGGCTGGCCGGGCGGGGGCCCCGCCACAGCTCCGGACCGGCCCCAGTCCGGTGCGCTGCTGCCGGGCGAATGGGCGCGCGCCGACGCATCTGGCGGACCGTCGGCCCCGCCTTCGGGTGACCAGGGTGACGCGCGTGGCCGGAAGCTGGGGCCGCGGCTGGGCCGGCTGCTCCGCGGTGAGCTGCGCGGCGGCCGCCTGGCGGTCGCGGCCGGGTTGCTGGCGCTGGTCTGCACGACGCTGGGCGGCGTGATCGGCGGCTACATTGCCCTGCACGGGCAGAACGGACAGAACGACCCCAGCTATAACGTCGGGACGGTGCCGGCCGCGGCGGCCGGGCGGCCGGCCAGCTCGGTGGCCGGGATCGCCGCCCGGGTCACGCCCAGCGTCGTGATGATCAAGGTAAACGGCGGCGAGGGCACCGGATCCGGGTTCATCATCCGCGGCGGATACATCGTCACCGACAACCACGTCGTCACGCTGGACAACCAGGTGTCCAACGCCGTCATCCGGGTCTACTTCAGCAACGGCGCATCCGTGCCCGGCCGGCTCGTCGGCCGCGACCCGTACGCGGACATCGCGATCATCAAGGCCGACGGCATCAGCCGTCTGCCCGCGCTGACGCTGGGTAACTCATCTTCGGTCGCGGTCGGCGACCCGGTCATCGCCGTCGGCTCGCCGCTCGGCCTCGCGGACACTGTCACCAGCGGCATCGTCAGCGCCGTCGACCGTCCGGTCCAGCCCGGCCAGACCGCGGGCACGACGCCGCAGGTGTTCTTCGACGCCATCCAGACCGACGCGCCGATCAACCCCGGCAACTCCGGTGGCCCGCTGGTGAACGCCAAAGGCCAGGTCATCGGCGTCGACGCGGCCATCGACACGCTCGGGGACAATCCGCTCACCGGAACCCAGGGCGGCAGCATCGGGCTCGGCTTCGCCATCCCGATCAACCAGGTCCGCCGGGTGGCGGTGGAACTGATCAAGACCGGCCACTCGACGCACGCGGTGCTCGGAGCTGCTGTCAACGTGGGCTGGGGCGGAAACGGCGCCCAGATCACCAGCAGCAAGACGGCCGTCTCGCCCGGCGGCCCGGCCGCGCTGGCCGGGATCCAGGCGGGCGACGTGATCGTCCGGTTCGGCGGGCAGCCGGTGGCGAACGGGAACGCGCTGCTGGACGCCATCCGGTCGACCACGCCAGGCGCCACGGTGGGCGTCACGTTCCAGCGCGATGGCCAGCAGCACACGGTCATGGTGCGGCTCGGGTCCGCGCCGTCCTGAGCCGGCGCTAACCCTCGGTCAGGGCCAGCCGCGCAATTGTTCACGTCCGGACGGTTCGGCCGAGGGACGCGGGCGTTTAGGCTGGGTGGAGCGAGCGTCCTGGCTCGCGGGTCCCTGCCCACCTGGAGCGTCGGTGTTTCTCGATCTGTCGTTCACGAAGCTCCTCATCCTGGCCGTGATCGCGCTCGTGGTGTTCGGGCCGGATCGGCTACCGGGCCTGGCCACGCAGGCGGGCCGGATGCTGCGGGAACTGCGCCGGATGGCCGACGGCGCCCGGAGCGAGTTGCAGGATCAGCTCGGTCCCGAGTTCAGCCAGTTCGACCTCAACGACCTCAACCCGAAGCACTTCGTCCGCAAGCACCTGCTGGACGAGGTCACCGGCGATAGCGCCGCGGCCGGTGGGACGGGGAACGGCAACGGGCCCGGCCCGATGGCGGCGGCTGGCCCGATGGCGGCCGCTGGCACCGAGGTGCGGCTGCGGCCGGGCGAGAGCCCGCCCTACGACGCCGAGGCGACCTGATCTTGCGTTAGGGCTCGGCCCGGGCACTGATGCGCCGCGTTGTCCTGCGGGTCAGACCGGTGTCAGGCCGAGCTGCCTCGGCCAGGCTGCGCCCGCGCCCGGCCAGGTTCTCGGCGACCTTGCGGAGCTGCTGGGCGGCCGGGGCGTCCGGGTGCGCCAGTACCAGCGGCAAGCCGCTGTCACCGGCCTCACGCAGCCGCGGATCGATCGGGATCTCGCCGAGCAGCGGAACCGGCGCGCCGGTGAGCCGCGTCAGCGTGTCCGCGACCGCCTGCCCGCCGCCGGTCCCGAAGATGTCGACCCGCTCGTCGCAGTGCGGGCAGGGCAGGTAGGACATGTTCTCGATGACGCCGGCCACCCGCTGGTGCAGCTGCGCCGCGAGCGTCCCGGCCCGCTCCGCGACCTCGGCCGAGGCGAGCTGAGGGGTGGTGACCACGATCAGCTCGCTGCCCGGCACCAGGTGCGCGGCCGAGATCGCCACGTCGCCGGTGCCCGGCGGCAGGTCCATCAGCAGGATGTCGAGGTCACCCCAGTACACATCGGCCAGGAACTGGGTCAGGAGCCGGTGCAAGATCGGGCCGCGCAGGGGCAGCGGCTCGTTCCCGCGCTTGAGCATGCCGCTGGAGATGGCCGTGACCCCGTGCGCGGACGGCGGCATGATCATCTGCTCGACCTGAGTGGGCCGGGCGGTCACGCCCAGCATCCGCGGCACCGAGTGCCCGTAGATGTCGGCGTCCAGCAGGCCCACCCGCAGTCCAGCGGCCGCGAGCACGACCGCCAGGTTGACGGTGACGGAGGACTTGCCGACCCCGCCCTTGCCGCTGGCGATCGCGAACACCCTGGTCAGCGAGCCGGGCTTGGCGAACGGTATTTCCTTCTCGGCCGTCCCGCCCCGCAGCCGTCCCTGCAGCTCCCGGCGCTGCTCCTCGCTCATCACGTCCAGCTCGACGCGTACGCCGGTCACGCCCCCGAGCTTGCTCACGGCGGCGGTCACGTCCTTGGTGATCGTGTCCCGTAGCGGGCAGCCGGCCACCGTGAGCCAGACCTGCACCAGGACCGTCCCGTCCGTAGACACGTCGACCTGCTTGACCATGCCGAGCTCGGTGATCGGCCGGTGGATCTCCGGGTCGTTGACGCCGGCGAGGGCCTGGGTCACCTGCTCGATAGTCGGCGCACCGCCGCCACCGTTACCTCTGGACATGCCTCCATGCTATGGCCGCGCGGTACCTGCGCCTGCATCGGCGGCTGTGGCTGGTCCGCTGGGCTGCGCTGCCATTCAGGGCGAACCTGCGCAGCCTGCCGTTCTGCCGCCGGCGCTGCGCCGGGTCCGCGATTATTGGCTGCCGGGGCCGGGCGGCCGCCCGGCGAGCGCCGCGGCGGGCCGCCCCAGGCGGGGGACTGGAGAGAGGACTCACATTGCCGAACCACGGTGCGGCCCGGCAGGGGCTAGCAGGCGCGATCGCCGCAGAATTACGCTATCTGCGCGACAAGGCGCCGTGGATCCGGCGTCGCGAGGAGTACGCGCGGCTGGCATTCACCGAGCTGGATATCCGGCGCCTGGATGACCGCATCGACTACCTGCTCGAGGTCCTGGCCCAGCTCTGCGACTATTCCGGCCAGTACGACGCGGCGCAGGACTTCCGCGCCCTGGCGGCGCGTCCGCCCGAGCCCGAGCCCGAGCCGGAGCCGGAGCGGCAGCTGCGCCTGGTGCACGGGCCGTAGCCGCTTCGCCTCCCGGTGTCGCCACGCTAAGCTCGGCGACCGTGAGCGCACGGGCAGTCAGGCCGCGACGGACAACGCTGGCGGTTCCCGGCAGCAGCCAGAGATTCCTGGCCAAGGCCGCCGGGCTGGCTGCGGACGAGGTGTTCCTCGACCTGGAGGACGCCGTCGCGCCGTCGGCCAAGGCCGCGGCGCGGGACCTGGTGGCGGCCGCGCTGCAGGCTGACTGGGCGGCCAAGGTCAAGGCCGTCCGGGTCAACGACGCCCGCACCGGCTGGGCTTACCGGGACGTGGCCGGCATCGTCGAGCAGGCCGGCCAGAGCCTGGACGTGATCGTGCTGCCCAAGGTCACCGGGCCGCGCGACATCGCCTGGCTGGACCTGCTGCTCGGCCAGGTCGAGCAGTCGGCGGGGCTGCCGCCCGGCGGCATCGGGATCGAGGCGCAGATCGAGGACGCCGCGGGCCTGGCCGCGGTGGACGCGATCGCGGCCGCCTCGGCCCGGCTGGAGGCGCTGGTCTTCGGGCCCGCGGACTTCATGGCCAGCCTGGGCATGCGCTCGCTGACGGTCGGGGCGCAGCCCGCCGGCTACGCCGGCGACGCCTTCCACTACGCGCACATGCGGATCCTGGTGGCGGCCCGGGCCAACGGGCTGCAGGCAATCGACGGCCCGCACGCCGCGATCGACGACCTCGACGGGCTCCGGCGCAGCGCGGCCAGCGTCGCGGCGCTCGGGTACGACGGCAAGTGGGTCATCCATCCGAGCCAGATCGACATCGTCAACGCCGAGTTCTCGCCGTCCCAGGCCGAGTACGACCGGGCCGAGTTGCTGCTCGCGGCCTACGACTACTACACCGGCCGTGGCCTCGGCGCGGCGGCGCTGGACGGCGAGATGATCGACGAGGCGTCGCGCAAGCTGGCGCTGGTGGCGGCCGTCCGGGGGCGCGCGGCCGGCCTGACCCGGACCTCGACGTTCGCTCCGCCCGGCGACTAGGCCGGCGTGGCGACGGCGCGTGTGCCGGGCCTGATCCGGGTCCGGGCCGGTGCCGGTGAACGGCAGCGGGTCACCAACATCGAGCTGTTCTTCGACCTGGTCTTCGTGTTCGCGGTCACCCAGCTCTCGCACTACCTGCTGGGCCACCGCTCGTTCGCCGGCGCGGCGCAGGCCGCGCTGCTGCTCGCGATGGTGTGGCTGCTGTGGGCGTACACGACGTGGGTGACCAACTGGTTCGACCCGGAGAAGATCCCGGTCCGGCTGCTGCTGCTCGCGCTGATGCTCATCAGCCTGGTCATGTCCGCCGCGCTGCCGGACGCGTTCGCCGCCAGCGGCCTGATCGTCGGGGGCGCGTACGCGGTCATGCAGGTCGGCCGCAGCCTGTTCGCGGTCGGCGCGCTGCGCGGGCAGCGTCCTGGCAGCGCGCGCCGCTCGCTGGCGCTGAACTTCCAGCGGATCCTCGTCTGGTGCTGCGTCAGCGGGGCGCTGGCGCTAGCCGGTGGCCTGGTGTCCGGGGTGCCCGCGCGGGCGGTGCTCTGGCTGGCCGCCGTGTGCGTGGACCTGCTGGGCGGCCTTGTCGGCTTCTATACGCCGTGGCTCGGCCGGGCCGCCACCCAGGAGTGGGACATCGACGGCGGTCACTTCGCCGAGCGGTGCCAGGCGTTCATGCTGATCGCGCTCGGTGAGTCGATCGTCGTCACCGGCGCGACGTTCGCCGGGCTGCTGGCCGGCCCGCTCGCCCGGCCGGGCCCCGGCCACCCCGCCGCGGTGCTCGCGTTCCTGGTCGCGTTCACCGGCAGCGTGGCCCTGTGGTGGCTGTACTTCGACCGCAGCGCCGAGGAGGCCGCGAAGCAGATCGCCGCCTCGGCCGACCCCGGCCGGCTCGGCCGGTCGGCCTATCACCTCATCCACCCGATCATGGTCGGCGGCATCATCTTGACGGCGGCGGCCGATGACCTGGTGCTGGCCCGGCCCGACGCCGTCGGCCTGCCCTCGACGTCCTGGCTGATCCTCGGCGGCACCGCGCTGTACATCGCGGGGCATCTGGCCTTCAAGCTGACAGTCTGGCGGACGCTGTCGGTGCCGCGGGTCGCGGCGATCGTCGTGCTCGGCCTGCTCGGCCTCGTCGCACCGCACGTCAGCGCGCTGGCGCTCAGCGCGTGCGCGGCGGCGACGGTGCTCGGAGTGGCGATCGCCGACTACCTGACCGGCCGGGGCCGGCCCGCGGCCGCGGCGGCCGGGCCGGCCGCCGACCCCGATGGCCAGGCAGCCGCGGGCTAGGGGAGCCACCGGCAGGGAAGCCACCGGCCAGGGACCCGTCGGCTAGGAGCCGTCGGTCAGGGGAGCACCGACCAGGACCTGAGCGTCGCCAGCAGTTCGCCGGTGAGTTGCCCGGCGGCGTCCATCTCGGCCGCCTCGGCGGGTGTGACCCAGCGCGCGCCGACGGCGTCGTCGCCGGGCGTCAGCTCACCGCCGGCGACGAACGCCCGATAGTCCCTGATGTCCACCACGGCACCGGCGAGCCCGGGCCGCTCGACGGCGCCCAGCAGCGGCCCGCAGCTGACCTCCAGGCCGGTCTCCTCCCGGACCTCGCGCACGACGGCTTCCTGGTCGCTCTCGCCCGGCTCAATCCGGCCGCCGGGGATCGACCACAGGCCCATGCCCGGCTCGTGCCCGCGGAGAATAAGAAGAAGCCGGTCATTTCGGTCGGTTATGACCGCTCCCACGCACTGCACTCGAGGTGGCCGCTGGTCGTCAACTGTCACCAGGCCAGTACTACCAGGATCAGCCGGACGCCTACCGCCGGGTAGATAGTTGACGCAATGGATCCGGGGGATAACGCTGAGTGCAATGAGACAGGCACTGACTTGCCCGCGCTGCGACTTGATCGTGCGCGAGCCCAGCATCTGGACAAGCTCCTATCACTGCGAGCAGCACGGCGAGGTGCACCCGCTGCGCTCGGCGCTGAGCCCGTCTCAGGAAGGCCTGGACGGGGTGCTGCGCGGGGCCGAGGTGCCGGTGTGGGTCCCCTGGCCGTTGCCGCAGGGCTGGCTGGTGACGGGCTTCGCGGCCGCTGGCGATGACCGCACGGGCACCCGAGGGTGCTCGGTCGCGCTGTCCGGACCCAACCCGGTCGGCGAGGGCCCGGCCGAGATGATGCTGATCTCCGAGGAGCCGGGTGTCGGCCTGGGCGCCAGGTTCGCCGGCCTCGGGGGCCCGGACCCTGGAGTGCACTTCACCAGCGGCCCGCCCGCCGGTGCCGTCGAGTTCGCCAACCACGAGTTCCCGGTGTGGAACGTCGAGGCCAGGGGCCGGGCGGCGTTCGCCGGCGAGGTGAGCGGGACCTGGCTCTGGCTCGTCCTGTGGCCGGACACGGCCGGGATGCTGCTGGTGGAACCGCTCCCGCTGCGCGATCTCCGCGATCCGGGCCAGGACCTGGACCTGCCGTTCGGGGCGCCCTCGCCGCAGCTACCGGGCTAATCTCGCCGTAATGCGCGCAGATCTGCACAGCCACAGCAGTGTCTCCGACGGCACCGAGGCGCCGGCTGAGGTCATGCGCCGGGCCAGCGCGGCCGGGCTGGACGTCATCGCGCTGACCGACCACGACACGGTTGCCGGGCACTGGGAGGCATCGGGCGCGCTGCCGCCGGGCCTGACCCTGCTGCCGGGCATGGAACTGTCCTGCCGGCTGGAGGGCCACAGCGTGCACCTGCTGGGCTATCTCGTCGATCCGGCCGACGAACGGCTGGCCGGCGAGATGGCCGAGATCAGGGAGAGCCGGCTGCACCGGGCGCGGGCCATGGTCAACAAGCTCTCCGCCCTCGGCGCGCCCGTGACCTGGGAGCAGGTCAGCGAGATCGCGGCGGGCGGCGTCGTGGGCCGGCCGCACATCGCCAGGGCCCTGGTGGCGGCCGGGGTGGTCCCCACGTTCGAGGACGCGTTCACGCCGGAGTGGATCGGGCCGGGCGGGCGCGCGCACGTGGCCAGGTACGCGCTGGATCCGGTCAAGGCGGTCCGGCTGATCCGGGCCGCCGGCGGGGTCTCGGTGCTGGCCCACCCGCGCGGGGCCGCCCGCGGCTGGCGGATTCCGGACGAGGTAATCGAGGAACTGGCCCAGGCCGGCCTCACCGGGATCGAGGTCTGCCACCCCCAGCACGACGAGTCGGAACGCCGGCGCCTGGCCGAACTCGCAGGCCGGCTCGGGCTCGTAGCATCCGGCGGCAGCGATGACCATGGCAGCCTGACCGGCTATCGGATCGGCACGGAGGTCGCGCCCGACGGCGCGTACGAGCGACTCGTCGAGCAGGCGACCGGGGCCGCTCCGGTCACGCCGGTCTGAGGCCGCTCAGATCGCGGTTCAGCGCACCGCCGCGACGGCGAGGACTATCGTTGCGCAGAGTTGATCACAGGCGCACGGAAGGCAGCAGGTCGGATGAGTACTCAGGACGCCCGGATCGAATCGGTGCAGAGCGGCGCGGGCGTGAACAGCTGGATCGTCGGTGACGATGACGAGGTGATCGTCGTCGATCCCGGCACCGATGCCGCTGCGGTCCTGGAGGTAGTCGGCGACCGTGAGGTGCTGGCGGTGATCTGCACGCACGGTCATGCCGGGCACTGCGGTGCGGCCCTGGCGGTCGCGGAGCGCGACGAGGCACCGGTCGCGCTGCACCCGGCGGACCGGCAGGCGTGGCGGGACGTGCACGACACCGCGGCGGACATCGAGATGGAAGACGGCGGCGTGTTCGAGGTCGGCGGCGTCACGCTGGAGGTGCTGCACGCGCCCGGCCACAGCCGCGGCTCGGTCTGCCTGTTCTGCGACGAACTCGACGCGGTCTTCACCGGCGACGTGATCACCGAGACCGGTCCGGTGGCCAGGGCCGACGGGTATCCGAACTGGGGCCGCCAGCTAGACGCGATCGGCGGGCAGGTGCTGACGCTTCCCGGCACGACCCGCATCCTGCCTGGCCACGGCGGTGAGTTCACGGTCGCGATGGCGGAGAAGCGGTTTGACTCCTGGGTCTCGGCGGGCCAGGACGCGCAGATCGTCGCCGACTCAAGGACTCGGAGTAGCGCCCCCCGGCGACTCGCCGGCCCGGGCCGCAACTGGCGATTGGGCCTGGTTCGGGCGAGGATGGCAAAGTGGAACAGCTCGGCTTTGACGGCATGCCGCGTCGGCTGTTTGCGTGCACGCCGACCCGGCTGAGCACCTGGCTCGACTGCCCGCGCCGGTACCGGATGACCTACCTGGACCGGCCGCCGCCACCCAAAGGCGCGCCGTGGGCACACAACAGTCTCGGCGCCAGCGTGCACAACGCGCTGGCCGGCTGGTGGCGGCTGCCGCCGCCGGCAGCGCACCGTCCGCGCGGCCGGTGACCTGCTGGAGTCGGGCTGGCTGACCGAAGGGTTCGCTGACGACGCGCAGTCGGCCGCCTACCGCCGCGAGTGCCGGCAGATGGTGGAAACATATGTCGGCGGCCTCGATCCGGCCGTGGAGCCGCTCGGCGTCGAGCGCACGGTGGCGACCAGGACCGACCTGATCGCGGTGTCGGGCCGGATCGACCGGCTCGACGACCGGCGCACCGCCGCCGGGACCGAAGGCGACCTCGTCGTCGTCGACTACAAGACCGGGCGGCACGTGCTGACCGTCGATGACGCCCGTAGTTCGCTGCCGCTCGCGCTGTACGCGCTGGCCGCGGCGAGGGTCATGCGGCGGCCGTGCCGCCGGGTCGAACTGCATCACCTGCCGACGGGAAGCGTGCTGGCCTGGGAGCACAACGAGGAGTCGCTGGCCCGGCAGCTGCGGCGGGCCGAGTCCATCGCCGCGGAGTGCGCCGAGGCCGATGAGCGGTACCGGGCGAGCCCGCAGGAAGCCGAGGAACTGTTCCAGCCGCGCACCGGCGTCGGCTGCGGCTGGTGCGACTTCCGGGCGCGCTGTCCGGAAGGGACGGCGGCCGGGCCGCAGCGGCGGCCGTGGGACGGGCTCAGCGAGCTGACCGGGCAGGATCAGGCCACGCTGCTGCCCAGTCCGGCGTAGCGGGCGCTACGAGCCCGCGGGCCGCGCCCGCCCGGTGCCTGCCGCGCCGCGCGCGCCGACCTTCTGCTCGCGCCCGCAGGAGTGCACGGTCGGCTGGCGGCGCTCCGCGTCGTTCCAGAAATTGGTCAGAATCGCGGCCGTGGTCACCGGTGCGTCGATGGACGGCGAGTGCGCGGCGCTCGGGATGCAGGCGCGCTCGGCGTTCAGCCGCTTGGCCATGTGCTCCTGCTCTGCGGTCGGCCAGGCGTCGTCGTTCTCGCCGTAAACCACCAGGGCGGGCAGGCCGCCCGCCACCAGGCCGGCCAGTTCCTCCGTCCGGTCCGGGCAGTCAAGCAAGTACCTGGCGAGCACTATCAGGTGCAGCGGGCAGGTGCGGAGCATGCGCTCCTTCAGGAACGCGATGATGTGCTCGTCGGTCCCCTCGGCCCTGGCCTGCGGTTCGTGCTGGTCGTGCCACGCCTGCCGGACCAGGGCCGCGAGCTGCGGCCGGTCGTCAGGAAGCGCGCCGTCACTGGGGTCCAGCACGGCCAGCGCGTCGCGCAGCGCCGCGGCCCGGCCACCCGCGATCGGACCGGGACCGGAGCCGAGCAGGGTCAGCGACATGAAGCCGGCCGCGCGCTGCAAGACCGCGTCCCGCGCGATCAGGCCGCCGAGCGAGTGCCCGACCACGTGCACGCCGCCGGCCTCGCGGCCGAGGAGATCAGCGATCGTCAGCACGTCCGCGGCGAGGGCCGCGGGCGAGTAGCCCGCCCGGTCCGCCGCCGCCGGACTCTGGTACTGGCCGCGCAGGTCGATGGCGAGGACGGTGCGGCCGGCCGCGGCCAGCGGCTCCAGCACCGGCAGGAAGTTCTCCTTGCTGCCGGTGTAGCCGGGGATCAGCAGCGCCGGCTTGCGATGGCTGACGCCGAGTGCCGGCCGCGCTTCGAGGACAGCGAACTCGCCGCGCTCGGTCATCACGGTTGTCGACCTCACCTGCTCGGGCAGGTGCAAGGACCTGAGGGTACTCACGGGGTGGCAGCCTACCGACAATGCGCTGGAAAGTAACGGGGAGATAACGCAGGATTCGCTGAAAGAGTTCCAGCCGCCTCGTGGAGCACGGCCGGGCGGCAGCTTAACCGCTGGTTAGCCCGTTCCGCGACCGAGGCGGCGAGGACCGCTCAGCCACGCCTGCTCAGCCGCTGGTGCGCCGCCGGCCCGGCCACGCACAGCCCGATGGCGCGCCGCCTGCTCGGCCGCCGCGCCGTGCGGCTAGTCGGTCGCTGCCTGCCCGGACGTGCTGCGGCGGCGCGAACGGCGCCGGCGCGGGCGCCGCGGTGCGTCGGCGGAGCCCTCCGCTGCGTGGCCCGAGCTGGCACTGGCCTCGGTACCAGCCTGGCTCGTGTTGGCCTGACCGGTGCTCGCCTGGCCGCTGCCAGGCTGGCCGGCGCTGGCCTGGCTGGCGCCCGACGAGGCGCCCGGCTGGTCGTGTGCCGCGGCCGGCTGGCCGCCCCTGGTCCGCCGGCGGGCGCGCTGCTGGCGTGGCCGCTCGTCCCGGCCGCCGCCCGGATGACCGTCGCGGCGGCTGCCGTCCGAGCCGCGGTCCCGTGAGCCGGGATCGCGCGAGCCGGAGCGGGACCTGGTCTTGCCGGTCTCGCCGATGTCCTCAAGATCCTCGGCCTCAAGCCCGGCCCGCTCGCGCTGCGCCCGCGGCAGGACGCCGGTCGCGCCCGCCGGGATGCCCAGCGCTTCGTACAGGTGGGCGGAGGTGGAGTACGTCTCGAGCGGGTCAGGGAAGTCCAGGTGCAGCGTCTCGTTGATCGTCTTCCACCGGTGCAGGTCGTTCCAGTCCACGAACGTGACGGCGACGCCCTCCCGCCCGGCCCGGCCGGTCCGGCCGATCCGATGCAGGTAGGCCTTCTCGTCCTCGGGGCACTCGTAGTTGACGACGTGGGTGACGTCATCGACGTCCAGGCCGCGGGCCGCCACGTCGGTGGCGACGAGGACGTCGACCTTGCCCGATCGGAACGCGCGCATGGCCCGCTCACGCTGGCCTTGGCCGAGGTCACCGTGCACCGCGGCGGAGGCGAAGCCCTTGGTGGTGAGTGTCGTGGCGACCTGGTCGACGGACCGCTTGGTCCGGCAGAAGACGATGGTGAGCCCGCGGCCCTCGGCTTGCAGGACTCGCGCCAGCACCTCAACCTTGTCCATCTGGTGCGCGCGGAACACGTGCTGCTCAGTGGTCGGGACGTGCGCTGGCTCGTCGTGGTGCTCGGCCCGGATGTGGGTACGGCCGGCTGAGGTGCCGTCGGGCCAGCGTCACGATCTCGCCCGGCATCGTGGCGGAGAACAGCATCGTCTGCCGGACGGGCGGGGTCAGCTGCAGGATCCGCTCGACGTCCGGAAGGAAGCCGAGGTCCAGCATCTTGTCGGCCTCGTCCAGGACGAGGGTGCGGACCTTGCCGAGCCTGAGGTGGCCCTGCCGGCTCAGGTCCAGCAGCCGACCCGGCGTGCCGACGACGATGTCAACGGTGGCGAGGGCTTCGATCTGCGGTTCGTAGGCCCGGCCGCCGTAGAGAGTGACGACGTTGACGTCGATGTTCGCGGCCGCGATGCGCAGGTCGTCGGCGACCTGGATGGCCAGCTCGCGGGTCGGGACCACAACCAGCGCCCGCGGCGACCTGGCTTCCCGCGGTTGCTCCTGGATGCGCTCCAGGATCGGGACGCCGAAGGCGAGGGTCTTGCCCGTGCCGGTCCTGGCCTGGCCGATGAGGTCGTGGCCGTCCAGGGCGATCTGCATCGTCAGCGCCTGGATCGGGAATGCGGTGGTGATGCCCTTGGCTTCGAGGGCGGCGCAGATCGGCTCTGCGATGCCGAAGTCACGGAAGGTCTTGCCGGGCGCTGCCGTCGCCGGCACCTCGACTGTCGCCGCTACGTCGGCTGCTGCCGCTACGTCCACGTCGGCCGCCGGCTCTATCTCGGCCGCCGCGGCTACTTCGGCTGTGGGCGCTACCTCGGCTGTCGCCGGCCTTTCGGCCTGGCCGTCCTCGGTTGTGCTGGTATACGTACTCAGGGCTTCCGCCTCCATCAGTGGTCCGCGGCCGCCGGGCGCAGGGCGCACCCGGCCGATAGTGCCGCGGAAAGGCATGTGACCTCTCCTGCAGAGCAGCCCATGCCGTCACGCGGGAACCGCCGCGCGCTCGCGGAGAGGAAGTGGCGCTCGTCTAGCCTGCGCGAAACCCTACGCACAGTAACCAGCTGGCTCAACGTCCCTTATAACGGGGCCGGGGGCTATCACATTCCTCATGTGTATCTAGTCGCAGTCTACTAGACCCAGTTCCCGCAGTTGAGAAGCGCGCCGGGCGGGCGGCCTGCCGGAGTTGTTACGCTTCGCGGGTGACGCAGGACCCACCGGCCCAGACCGGGCCGGAGCCGCCCGCTGACGGGGTGCTCGATCTGCTCGGGCTGCTCGCCTACGCGTCCCTGACGGCGTTCTTCCGGGTGTCCGACGACGCCGCGCTGGCGATCTCACTAGCGGACAAAACGGCCCTGGCCGAGCTGGCGGTGGCCGAGTTCGGGCACTTCCAGCTGGTCCGGCGGCGGATCGAGGAGATGCAGGCCGATCCCACGGAGGTCATGCAGCCCTTCGTGGGCGCGATCGACGCCTTCCACGCCAGGACTGCCCCGGCGGACTGGCTGGAGGGCCTGGTGAAGGCCTACGTCGGCGACGGCATCGCGGCCGACTTCTACCGCGCCGTGGCTCAGGTGCTTGAGCCCGAGACGCTGGCCCTGGTCCAGGCCGTGCTGGCGGACACCGGGAAGACCGAGTTCGTCGTGGCCAGGGTGCGGGCAGCGACCGAGGCCGACCCGCGGGTCGCAGGCCGCCTGGGGCTGTGGGCCAGGCGGCTGGTCGGCGAGGCGCTGGGCCAGGCGCAGCGGGTCGCGGCCGAGCGCGAGCCGCTGGCGCGATTGCTGGCCGGCGGCGAGGTCAGCCAGCTCGGCGATATCGGCCGGATGTTCGCGACGGTAGCCGATGCGCACGCGCAGCGGATGGCCGCGCTCGGCCTCGCGGAGTGACCCGCGGCTCCTGGTTTTCGCTCTGGGCGGCCTACAGGCTGGAGCCGAAGCCGACCCGGCGGCTCTCGGCGCCGCCAAGCTCTATGTAGGCGAGCTTGTCAGCCGGCACGAGGATCTTGCCGCCCTTGTCGTCCGCCAGCACGAAGACCCCGCCGTCAGCCAGCGCCGCCTTCAGCGCCTGCTCGATCTGCCCGGCCGTCTCGTTGGTGTCCAGCACGAGCTCACGTGGCGCGGACTTAATCCCGATCTTGACTTCCACGGCTCTCCTCTCGGCCTGCAACGAGGCTAGCCCGCGGGAGCTGGGAACGGGCTTCGCCGGACGACTGTGGTCCTACGCCGCGAGCGAAAGCGCCGTCGCGGCGAAGGTCAGCTGGTCCTCGGCCAGCCGCTGATCCCGCGCCAGGCGAGCCTGGCGATCAGGTCCTCGGCCGCGTCCTTGGGAATGGCCCGGTCGGTACTGAGCCAGTACCGCGCGGTCACCTGGGCCATGCCGACCAGGGCAACCCCCAGCAGATGCGCTTCCTCGAGGCTGACCCCGGCGTCCTCGCGGATGAACTGGGCCGACCATGTCCGCGCACTCGTGCATGGCCCGGTCCAGCCGGTCCCGCACAGCTGGCTCATTGCTGAGGTCGGACTCGAAGACCAGCCGGAACGCTTCGCCGGCCCCGGCGACGTAGTCGATAGAAGGCCTTGAACGTGGCCGGCACCCGCTGCCGGTTGTCGTTCGTTGACGACAGGGCCTCGCTGACGGCCTTGATGAGCTCGTCGACGCTCTCATCCAGGAGCGCCAGGTAGAGCTCGAGCTTGCCGGGGAAGTGCTGGTACAACACTGGCTTGCTGACGCCTGCCCGCTCTGCGATCTCGTCCATCGCCGCCGCGTGATAGCCCTGGGCGACGAACACGTCGCGGGCAGCCCCGAGCAACTGCAGCCGTCGCGCGGGCCGCGGCATGCGCGAGCTGGTTGGTCTGGCCTGCGGCGATGCGGTCACGAATAGCTCCGGTCGTACTGGCTGCGGCGCTGCGGCGCCGTGAACTGATACTGAAATCCTACGTCCGGGCACCTGCCCAGGCCGGTTAGCGGTACTCGTCGTCGTCCAGGCCAACTTCCCGCGCCTGTTCTGCGGTGTCTGCCTCGATTCGCCTCAAGCGGCGTCTCGGTCAACTGGCCGGGATCGTCCTCGTCGGCGACTGCTGGAATGGCCTCCTGGGCCTGCTCAGCGGCATCGGCATCGGGTGCTTCAAGGCTCTTCGTCGCTCATCATGGCATCCTCCCGCCGGATTGGTCTATCGAACATATTGCCGAAAGGCAAAATGCGGACAACACTGCTTGTATCAGTACCCAAGCAAGGGGCTGACATTCGCCTTAGATCTGGCCCAAGAATTAAGCTACGAGATCAACCGGCGGGGTAAGGAGATGCCATGCGCAGCATGTGGAAGGGGGCAGTCTCCTTCGGCCTGGTCATGATCCCGGTGAAACTCTACGCCGCCACCGAGACAGAAGGACATCGCCTTCCGGCAGGTTCACCGGGAGGACGGCGGCCGCATCCGGTTCCGCCGGTTTTGCTCAATCGAAGACGCCGAGGTGCCCTACGAGGACGTCGCCAAGGGGTACGAGCTGCCGGACGGCGAGGTGGTCGTCCTGACCGAGGAGGACATGGCCGACCTGCCGCTGCCGACCACGCAGCAGCATCGAGGTAGTCCAGTTCACCCCGGCCGACCAGCTCGATCCGATCCTGTTCAACCGCAGCTACTACGTCGAGCCGGAGACAGCCGGCGCCCGCGCGTACTGCCTGTTGCGCGACGCGCTGGAGGAGTCGGGCAAGGTCGCCATCGCGCAGGTGGCGCTGCGGCAGCGCGAGTCGCTGGCGATCCTGCGGGTCCGCGAAGGTGTGCTCGTGCTGGAGACGCTGCTGTGGCCGGACGAGGTCCGGGCGCCCGACTTCGCGTTCCTGGACGAGGACATCGACGTACGGCCGCAGGAACTGCGGATGGCCAGCTCGCTGATCGAGTCGATGACCGTCGACTTCGACCCGGACGAATACCACGACAACTACCGCGAGGCCCTGCAGGAACTGGTCAACGCCAAGGTCGAGGGCCGCGAGGTCGTGCAGCCCGAGGTGGCGCAGGAGTCGACTGGCGATACGTCCAGCCTGGCCGACGCGCTGCGGGCGAGTCTGGCCGCGGCCCGTGGTGGTAGCGACCGTGGTGGTAGCGACCGCGGGTGGTAGCGACCGCAGTGGAAGCGGTGGCAGGGGCGGAAAGCTCGGCAGCGTGCCGGCCGCCGATGCGGACGAGGGCGAGGACGAGGCGAAGCCGGCCGAGGAAGCGCGCGCCAGGCGGGCAGCAAGGCCCCGGCGAAGACGCGCAGCACGGCCAAGTCAGCGGACGCCAAGGCGACTGGCACGGCGAAGCCGCGCAGCACGGCGAAGGCGAAGGAACCAGCCGCGTCGACGCGGCGGCCCAGGAAGGCCAGCTGACACCGGCCGGGATGTGGGCCGAGCGGCGCTAGCCTCGCATGGATCACGCGGTGGCCTGCGGGTACGCTCGGTCAGATGACCGATCCGATCGTGCCTGCGGCTGCCGCGCGGACCGACGGCCGGGCTGCTCCGATCACGCCCTGGCCCGGCACGCCCGTCTTGCTGAGCACCGGCGAGGTGTTCGTCCGGACCGCACCCGCAGCGCCGGGTGCGGAGCCCGCGCTATTCGTGCACGGCCTCGGCGGCTCGGCGCTGAACTGGACCGACCTGATGGACCTGCTGAGCCGCCCGATCCCGATCGCCCCGCGGCCGCGGTGCTCGGCTGTGAGGCGCTCGACCTGCCCGGATTCGGTTACTCGCCGGTGCCCGCCGACGGCGACTACTCGCTCGAGGCGCGGGCGGCCGCCGTCATCGCGCTGATCGAGCAGCGGGCCAGCTGGCCGGTGCATCTGGTCGCCAACTCCCTGGGCGGCGCGATCGCCACCAAGATCGCCGCGCGCCGGCCCGACCTGGTCCGCACCCTGACGCTGATCTCGCCCGCGCTGCCCGATCTGCGGCCCCGGCTGCTGCCGATGCGGCTCGCGCTGGTCAGCGCCTCCCGGCGTCGGCCGCTGGCTGCTGACCAAGATGGAGCCAGTGGCCGCCCGAGCAGCGCACGGACCTGACGATCATGGACCTGTACGCCGAACCCCGGCTAGATGCGGCCCGAGCGGCGGGCCGAGGCGATCGCCGAGGTCATGCGCCGCGACGGCCTGGGCTACTCGAGCCGAGGCGCTGCTCGGCTCGGCCAGGGCACTGGTCGCCGAGTACGTCGCGCCCGGGCCCGGCTCGCTGTGGCGGGACGCGGCGCTGGTCACCGCGCCGACGCTCGTGCTCATCTACGGCAGCCACGACCGCCTGGTCAACCCGGCGATGGCAGGCCGCGCCGCGCGGACGTTCCGTGACTGCCGGGCCGTCGTGCTGCCGCAGGATCGGGCACGTGGCCATGATGGAGCGGCCGGACCTGGTCGCTGCCGAGATGCGCGAGTTCCTGCACGGCATCGTGCGCGACGAGGTCGCGCAGCCTGGCTGGCACGCGCCGCTTTCGCAGCGCCCGCGCGCTGAGGGCCAGCCGGCCGAAGCCAGCTCCAGCCAGGCGGGGCCGAGCGGGTCGGAGTGCCTAGCTGGGCGCTCGGCCGGGGTGCGCTGAGCCGGATCAGCCGCTAGCCTCGGCTGCCGATGCTGATTGCCGCCGAGCGTCCTCCTGACGGCTGAGGACGGCGCCGACCCCGTTCCCCGCCCGGGGTTTGTCGAGTAACCGAGGGGTCATCGGCCGCGCCGGTGCGGGCGCGCCGACCGGCCGATGTCACCTGCTCGACGGCTATCTGTGCCCGGCTTCGTCGACCTTCAGGTGAACGGCTACTTCGGCGTCGAGTTCCAGACCGCCGACGCGGCTAGCTGGGCCTGAGGTGGCGCGCCGGCTCCCGACGACCGGGACGACGGCGTTCGTGCCCACGCTGATCACCGCGCCGGTCGACGAGCCTGGCCGCGGCCCTGCGGACGGCCGCGGCGTTCGCCGCGGGTGACCTGCCCGGCGCCGCCGGCGCCGGGTGCTCGGGCGTGCACCTGGAGGGCCCGTTCATCTCGCCGGCCCGCCGCGGCGCGCACAACCCGGCCTGGATCACCGACCCGACCCCGGCCGCGATCGCCGCGCTGATCAGCGCCGGCGGCGGCCTGCTGCGGCTGGTCACGCTGGCACCCGAACGACCGGGCGCGCTGGCCGCCATCGACGCAGCTGGTCGCCGCGGGCGTGCTGGTCAGCGTCGGGCACAGCGACGCGACCGCGGAGCAGGTCGCGGCGGCGGCGCAGCGCGGGCGCGCGGATGGTGACGCACCTGTTCAACGCGCAGCGGCCGCTTGCGCACCGGGAGCCGGGCGTGGTCGGCCAGGCGCTCACCGACGAGCGGCTGACCAGCGGTCTCATCGTCGACCTGTACCACGTCGTCGGTCCGGTCTGCGGCCTCGCGTTCCGCGCGGCGCCGGGCCGGATCGCGCTGGTGACCGACGCTGCGGCGCCTGCCGGGATGCCGCCAGGCGAGTACTTGCTCGGCGGCGAGCCCATCACGCTGCCGCCGGCCGAGGGCGCGCCGCCGGTCCGCCGCCGACGGCACGCTGGCCGGCTCGGCGCTGCGGCATGGACCTCGCGGTCGCCAACGCGGTCGCGCAGTCGGCGTCCCCCTGGCCGCCGCGGTGGCGCCGCCACCCGGATCCCGGCCGACCTGATCGGCCGGCCCGACCTCGGTCGCATCACCGCCCGGCGCGGCGGCCGACCTGGTCTGGCTCGGCCCCGACGCTGCGGACCAGGGCGACCTGGATAGCCGGGCGGCTCGTGTATACAGATGGCGCTGCCGCCACACTGGCGTCGGTATAGGGCTGACCGGAAGGAGACCGGCAGTGGGGAACGGGGTCGGCCCGTCGCTGATGCGCCAGGAGATCGAGCAGCAGCCCGCGGCGCTGAGGGCCACGATCGACGCGCTGCTGCCGCGCCGCGCCGAGGTGGCCGGGCTGGCGGCGGAGACCCGGCAGGTGCTGTTCATCGCGCGCGGGACGTCGGACAACGCGGCGGTGTACGGCAGCTACCTGATCCAGGCGCACGCCGGCCGGCTGGACGACGCTCGCGGCGCCGTCGATCGCGACGACGTACAAGCGCGGGTCGACCTGTCCGGCGTGCTGGCGGTCGCGCTGTCCCAGTCGGGCCGCACCGAGGAGATCGTCGAGACGCTGGCGTGGGCGAAGGACTGCGGCGCGCGGACGCTGGCGATCACCAACGGCGGCGAGGATTCGCCGCTGGCCGAGGCGGCCGAGGTCGCGTTCGTGACCCAGGCCGGGCCGGAGCGAGCGGTGCCCGCGACCAAGACGTTCACCACCCAGCTGGCTGCGCTCGCCGTGCTCGCGCTGGGCCTCGGGGCCCCGCTGGACGCCGGCGAGCTGGCAGCCGCGCCCGCGGCCATCGCCGACCTCCTGGCCGGTGAGCTCGATCTGGCGCCGATCGTCGCCGAGCTGGCGAAGGTGCCGGGCGCGGTGGTGTCCGGCCGCGGCATGGCCTACGCGGCCGCGCTGGAGCTGGCGCTGAAGCTCAAGGAAGCGTGCTACCTGCACGCGATGGGCCTGTCTTACGCCGACCTGCTGCACGGGCCCATCGCCGTCGTGGACGCCGAGACGCCCGCGATCGTGCTGGCCGCCGACTCCGGGCCGACCCTGGCCGGCAGCGTCGACCTGGCCCGCCGGGTGACCGGCGCGGGCGCGAAGGCCTACGGCATCGGCGGCGGCGCGGCGCTCGCGCAGGCCTGCTCCCGGTCGCTGCCGGCGCCCGCGCTGCCGGAGTGGCTCGCGCCCATCGGGCTGATCGTGCCCGGCCAGCTGCTGACCGAGGCGCTGGCCCGGAACCTGGGCCTGGACCCGGACAACCCGCGCGGCCTGTCCAAGGTGACCCAGACGGACTGAGCCCGCACCGCTACGGCTCCCGGTGCACCTTGTACTGGGCAGCCTGGGCGCGCGGGCGGAGCACCATCAGGTCCACGTTCACGTGCGCGGGCCGGGTCACCGCCCAGGCCACCGCGTCGGCGACGTCGAAGTCGGTGAGCGGTTCCTTCACCCCGGCGTAGACGGCTGCCGCCTTGTCCGCGTCGCCGCGGTAGCGGTTGACGGCGAACTCGGCCGTCTTCACCATCCCCGGCGCCAGTTCGATCACGCGCACCGGCTGGTCGTACAGCTCCAGCCGGAGGGTCTCGGCGAGACCGTGGGTGCCGTGCTTGGCCGCGATGTAGCCGCCGCCGCCTTCGTAGGCGATCAGCCCGGCGGTGGAACCCATCAGCACGATCGTGCCCGCGCCGCTGGCGATCAGCTTCGGCAGCAGCGCCTGGACGGCGTTGAGCGTGCCGAGCACGTTGACGTCAAACATCGCCCGCCAGTCGGCCGGATCGGAGTCGGCCACGGTCTCGGCGCCGACCGCGCCGCCCGCGTTGGCGACCAGCACGTCGCACCGCTCCAGCGACTCGGCCAGCGCGCCGACAGCGGCCCGGTCGGTCACGTCCAGCTGGTGCACCTGCGCGGAGCCACCCTGGGCGGCGATCGTCTGCGCGACCTCGGCCAGCCGTCCGGACCGGCGCGCGGTCAAGATCACGTCGTAGCCTTCTTCGGCCAGCCGGACGGCCGTGGCCGCCCCGATTCCGCTGCTTGCGCCCGTCACAACCGCTGTCCGTGTCATGCCCGCGATTCTGCCAGGCCCCTGGTCACGCGCGTTGTGCGCGCCGCCCTGCTTGCTGCCAGGGCCGCTGAAGGCGGCGTCTTCCCTCGTCGCAAACACCGCTCCTCAGTCCAGACGCCGCCGCGGCCGTGCTTGCTGCCAGGGCCGCTGAAGGCGGCGTCTTCCCTCGTCGCAAACACCGCTCCTCAGTCCAGACGCCGCCGCGGCCTAAGCCACCCAACGTGGGCAAATGACACGGCCCCGCCTACGATCGGGCTGTGGCACTGCGCGGAGTAATCACTGACTGGGGCGGCGTGATGACCAACCCCATCGCCGAGACCGTCAACGCATGGCTGGAGGCCGACGGCATCGACCGGGACAGCTACGTCGCGATCATGCGCCAGTGGGTGGCCCAGGCCTACGACACCGCGCACGGCGACAACCCCATCCATGCGCTGGAACGGGGCGAAGCCCCGCTGACGGACTTTGAGCAGGCACTCGCGACCGAACTTCGGCTGCTGGACGGCAGTGCCGTTCCTGGCGACGGCCTGCTGGCGCGCATGTGGGCCGGTTCGAGGATGGACGAATCCATGCTGGAGCTGTTCCGGCGGCTGCACGCGACCGGGGTGCCGACCGGTCTGCTCTCGAACTCGTGGGGCGGCGGTTACCCGCACGAGCTGTTCCCGGACATGTTCGACGCGGTTGTGATCTCGGCCGAGGTCGGCATGCGCAAGCCGGAGCCGCGGATCTTCCTGCACGTCGCGGAGCTGCTCGGACTGCCGCCAGCCGAGTGCGTGTTCATCGACGACATCGCCCAGAACATCACCGCCGCCGAGGCAACTCGGCTTCACCGGCGTCCTGCACACCGACACCCCGACGACTGCGCAGCGGGTGTCGCAGCTGCTCGCGATCGATCTCTGACGGCCGCGATCGCGGCTCGGCCGATCGAGACTGCGGCTGACGCTGGTGCCGCTGAAGCCGACGAGATGAGTTGCCCTTGCCGCTGGGTACCGTCGCTCACATCCATCCGGTTCACCAGGCATCCGCCGCGGTTGCCGCCGCGGCCGGACTGGCTGCGACCGAGGAGTCCGTTGACGGGGAGACGCGGTGGGAGCTGCGGTTGAATAACCCCTGTGCCCGATTACCCCAAGCCGCTCAACGCGGGCCGCTCGGCCAACATGCGCGCCAACCGGCGCAAGGACACCAAGCCCGAGCTGGCCTTGCGGCAGGCGCTGCACCGGCAGGGGTTCCGCTACCGCAAGGACTTCCGGCTGGACCTGGAGGGCGCGCGGGTCCGGCCCGACATCGCGTTCACGGCCCGCCGGGTCGCGGTGTTCGTGGACGGCTGCTTCTGGCACTGCTGTCCCGAGCACGGCAGCCAGCCCGCGAACAACACCTGGTACTGGGCGCCGAAGCTGGCCCGCAACGTGGAGCGGGACCGGACCGCGGACGCCGCGCTCGTGGCGGCGGGCTGGAGCGTGGTCCGCGTGTGGGAGCACGAGTCGGTGGAAGGTGCGGTCGGCGCCGTCGTCGCGGCGCTGGCTCGCGCTGTTGTCCCGGCTCGCCGGCCCGGCCGCGCCAGCGTGGCGGCGATCGTGCCGCGCCAGCGCAAGTCCCGCTGAGGCAGCGGCGGCCGGCGCGCCGGACCATGCCTGATTGGCTGACGCGACGTGCCGCGACTGGCACACTCAGGAACACCTTCTGTGCGCTGTAGGACGACCACATGCGCGTATATCTGCCCTCGACGCTGCCAGCCCTGGCCGAGCTGCTGCGCACGGGCGAGCTAGGCCCGGCGCCGGTGTGCGGCTTCGCCGTGACGCCCGCGCTGCGGGAGTGGTACTCCAGCGGCGATGTCGAGGAACTGGAATACGTCGCCCTCATGCACGCGGCCAAGAGCTCACTGCGGCTGCTGGCTGAGCAGCAGCTCGCCCCGCCGCGGCGGGTCGTGCTGGCCGCGGAGCTCACCGCCGGGCTGGCCGGCGGCCAGGAGATTGGCCCGGAGGACCCGGCCCTGGTCCGGATCAGCGGACCGGTGCCGTGGACCGACATCGTGTCGGCGCACGTCGACGACCCGGCCGCGGCCAGCGCGATCGCGGCCGCGGTGGCGGCGCTGGCGGCGGCCGACGCGGGCGATGACGACGCCAGGTTCGCCGTCGACGGCGCCGAGGGGTATGAGCTGCTCTGGTACGCGACGCAGGAGATCGCCGACCTGGTCTCGGCCTGGCGACTGGGCCCGGTCAGCGGCGTAGCTCAGCCGCCTGACCAGGGAGTTCTTCCGAGCCGGCCTGGATTGGGCGGTGGGCCGCCTGGCGTGGCACGATGGTGGTTCCGCCGTCGATGTCGGGTTAAGCAGGGAGCGCTGCGTGATGGATTCCGTAACTAACGTCCCGGTTCCGGGCAACGAGCCGATCAAGGGATACGCTCCCGGCAGCCCCGAGCGGGCCGCCCTTGAGGCCAAGATCAAGGAGCTGGCCGGCGAGCGAGCCGAGCTGACCATGACCATCGGCGGCCAGCAGCGCATGGGCGGCGGCGCCGAGCTCGTGGTGGTCCAGCCGCACAACCACCAGCACGTCCTCGGCCTCATGCGAGATGCCACCGATGTCGACGTGTCCGCCGCCGTCGACGCGGCCCTGGCCGCCGCGCCCGGCTGGCGGGCGCTGTCGTTCGACGACCGGGCGGCCATCTTCCTGAAGGCGGCCGACCTGCTGGCCGGGCCGTGGCGGCAGACGCTGAACGCGGCGACGATGCTGGGCCAGTCGAAGTCGGCCTATCAGGCCGAGATCGACGCCGCCTGCGAGCTGATCGACTTCCTGCGCTTCAACGTGCACTACGGCCGGCGGCTGCTGGCCGAGCAGCCGATCTCGCTCGGCCGGGGTCTGGAACCAGCTCGAGTACCGCCCGCTCGAGGGCTTCGTGCTGGCCATCACGCCGTTCAACTTCACCGCGATCGCGGGCAACCTGCCGACGGCGCCGGCGCTGATGGGCAACGTGGTGGTCTGGAAGCCGTCGCCGACGCAGCAGCTGGCCGCGCACTACACGATGCGGCTGCTGGAGGCGGCCGGGCTGCCGCCGGGCGTCATCAACCTGGTCACCGGCTCCGGCCAGGCCGTCTCCGAGGTCGCGCTGCGCCACCCGGAGCTGGCCGGGATCCACTTCACCGGCTCGACCGGCACGTTCCAGCACCTGTGGCGGACGGTCGGCGAGAACATCGCCGGCTACCGCGGCTACCCGCGGCTGGTCGGCGAGACCGGCGGCAAGGACTTCGTGATCGCGCACCCCTCGGCCGATCCGTGGCGTGCTGTCCACCGCCCTGGTCCGCGGCGCGTTCGAGTACCAGGGCCAGAAGTGCTCGGCCGCATCGCGCGCCTACGTGCCGCGCAGCGTCTGGACGCCGGGTGCAGGACGAGCTCGTGGCCGCGATCGAGTCGCTGACCATGGGCGACGTGACCGCGGACCTGTCCACGTTCATGGGCGCGGTCATCGACGAGCGGGCCGTTCGGCCGGCTCCGCGGCGCTCGACGCGGGCCAGGAGCGCCGCCGCGGCTCAGCGTGCTGACCGGCGGCACGTCGACGACTCGCGACGGGCTACTTCGTCCGCCCGACGGTGGTCGAGTGCGACCGACCCGACGGACGAGGTCTTCACCACCGAGTACTTCGGGCCGATCCTCGGCGTGCACGTCTTCGACGACGCCGACTACGAGCGCCGTGCTCAGCGCAGGCCGCCGACATCGCGCCGTACGCGCTGACCGGCGTCGATCATCGCGCAGGACCGGGCCGCGATCGCCACGGCGACGCGAGGCGCTGCGCTTCGCGGCCGGCAACTTCTACATCAACGACAAGCCGACCGGCGCCGTCGTCGGCCAGCAGCCGTTCGGCGGCGCGCGGGCCAGCGGCACCAACGACAAGGCCGGCTCGATCTTCAACCTGATCCGCTGGGTCATCGCCGCGGACGATCAAGGAGACGTTCGTGCCGCCGACCGACTACCGCTACCCGCATATGGGCTGATGCCACGAAGATCACATCATTGTGGAGACTTACCGTACGATGCGTACGGTTTGTCTCCCCGATAAGTTGATCATGCCACTTTTGTCCGGTCCGGGCGGTACGCTCGCTGCATGGGCGCCATCGACCGCCTGGTCCTGTGGAATCTCGACCTGACCTTGGTAGACGTGGGCCGGGTATCTCGCGCTGCCTACGCCGACGCGTTCCGCCGGGTGACCGGTCGGCCGCTGGTGAGCCTGCCGCAGCTGGCCGGCCGGAGCGACTCCGAGATCTTCTTCGAGGCGCTGGCGCTGAACGACATCCCCGCGGCCGGCAGCGAGACCGCCGACGCCGAACTGCACGCCAGGTACTTCTGGGAGCTTGAGGCCGCGTTCGGGCTCCGGCATGACGAGCTGGCCAGCTCCGGCAGCCTGCTGCCAGGAGCCAGGGAGGCGGTCGAGGCGGCGGCCGCGATGCCCGGCGTCATCCAGACTGTGCTCACCGGGTCGATCCGGCCCAACGCGATCGCCAAGCTCCGGGCGTTCGGCCTGGCGGAGTTCTTCGATCTGGAGCTCGGCGGCTACGGTTCGGACGCCTACCCCCGCGGCAGCCTGGTGCTGCTGTCGCGCACCCTCGCGACCGAGCGGTTCGGCGCCGAGTCGACCGTCTACATCGCCGATACCAGGCGGGACGTGGACGCGGCCAGGGTGGGCGGCGCGGCCAGCATCGCCGTCGCGACCGGCCGCGAGACCGTCGCCGAGCTGCGCGAGGCGCTCGCCGACATCGTCTTGCAGGACCTATCCGACACCGCTGAGGTCACGGCGGCGATCGACCGGCTGACCCGGGTACCGGCCGGCCGATAGGCGAGCCTGCCGGTCGGCCCGGCGCGTCGCGGCTTTTGGCGTTGAGAGCTGACAATCCGCGCGCCACTATGATTCCTAGCCGGTACGCGGCAATGCAGGTAACAGGCGAGACTGGAGTCAGATCATGATGCGTCGGGTTGTGATCGGTGCGGCGGCTGCGCTGGCCGTGTCGGGGCTGGCCGCCTGTGGCAGCAGCGGAGCGGGCAGCGGCGGAGCGGGCAGCAGCGGCGGCTCGTCGCCGTCCGCAGCGACGGCGAGCTGCAGTTACGCCGGGATCCAGAGCGAGCTCTTCCAGAAGGGCGTGCTCACCGTGGCCACCGACAAGCCGGTCTACTCGCCCTGGTTCGAGGGCAACAACCCGTCGAACGGCAAGGGCTACGAGAGCGCGGTTGCCTACGCGGTGGCCAAGCAGCTCGGCTTCAAAGCCTCCCAGGTGCACTGGGCCTACGAGCCGTTCAACGACTCCTACGCGCCCGGCCCGAAGAAGTTCGACTTCGACATCAACGAGATCTCCTACACCGCGGCGCGGGCGCAGGCAGTCTCGTTCTCGGACAGCTACTACGACGTGCAGCAAGCGCTGGTGGCGCTGAAGGGCTCGGCGATCACCAAGAAGCACACCCCGGCCGACCTGAAGACCTACGAGTACGGCGACCAGATCGGCACGACCAGCCTGCAGTTCATCACCAGCCAGATCCAGCCCGGCAAGCAGCCGAAGGTCTACCAGACGCTCAACGTGGTCAAGGACGTACTGACGAACCACCAGATCGACGCGTTCGTGATGGACACCCCGACAGCCCAGTACATCGCCGGGTATCAGGTCCCTGGCGCGGTCATGGTGGCCCAGTTCCCTTCGACCGGCGAGCACTACGGGCTGCTGTTCGACAAGGGCAACCCGCTGGTCGGCTGCGTGAACAAGGCGCTCAGTACGCTGCGGTCCGACGGCACGCTGGCCCAGTTGCAGAAGAAGTACCTGCAGATCTACCTGACCGTGCCGACCATCCAGCCGTGATTGGCGGCAGCCCGGCGCGTGCCCGATGAGCCCTGATCCGGGGAGCGCGGGCCCAGGCGGCGCGGGGCCGGGCGCGGGTCCTGGCGGTCCTGATCCGGCCGTCGGCATGGGCCCGGACTTCGGCCTCGGTCCGCAGATCGCGGGCTCGTTCGGCACCACCGGACGCGGGCCCCGGCTGCTGTCCGGCGGCGGCCGGAAGGCGACCGTCGTCTCCACCGTCAGCACGCTCGTGGTGCTCGGCGCGCTCGCCTCGGTGTTCTGGCTGGCGCCGGGCAGCGCGGCGTTCCGGCACGCCTTCTTCAGCCCGACGAACATGTGGCAGGCGTTCGTCGGCGACCCGAAGAAGGGTTACTACTCCGTCGGCGAGGCCATCTGGCTCAACATCCGCATGTTCCTCGCCGCCGAGGTACTGATCCTGGTCCTGTCGCTGGTAATCGCGCTGATCCGGCAGTCGACCAGCCCGGTGCTGTTCCCGCTGCGGGTGCTCGCGCTGGTCTACGTCGACTTCTTCCGCGGCGTCCCGCTGCTGCTGGTGGTGTACGCGGTGGGCCTGGGCGTGCCTGCCTTGCGGCTGCCGGTCATCTCCACCCAGTCGTCGACCATCTACGGGATCGCGGTCCTGACGCTGTCCTACTCGGCCTACGTGTCCGAGGTCTACCGGGCCGGCCTGAACTCGGTGCACCAGAGCCAGGTGGCGGCGGCCCGCTCGCTGGGCCTGTCCCAGTGGGCGTCCCTGCGCTACGTGATCTTGCCGCAGGCCATCAGGAACATCATCCCGCCGCTGCTGAACGACTTCATCAGCCTGCAGAAGGACACCGCCCTGGTGGGCGTGCTCGGCGCCATCGAGGCGCTGCAGGCCGCCGACATCTACGCCAGCGCGGTGTTCAACTACTCCAGCTTCACCGTCGCCGCGATCTTGTTCCTGATCCTGACGATCCCGCTGGCCCGGCTCACCGACCGGCTGATCGACCGGGACCGGCGGCGCCGGCTCGCCGGGGTGCTGCGATGACCGGGTCCGATCCCGCGGGCCCGACGGCGGGCGGGGCAGCAACGGCCGGGGGCCAGGCGATCGGAGTCGAGGGCCTGCACAAGTCCTTCGGCGCCAACGAGGTGCTCAGCGGCATCGACCTCGCGGTGGCGCCGCACGAGGTCGTCTGCCTGATCGGCGCGTCCGGGTCCGGCAAGTCGACGCTGCTGCGGTGCCTGAATCTGCTGGAGCCGATCAGCTCGGGCCGGATCTTCCTGCTCGGCCAGGAGGTCACGGCGCCGGGGATCGACGCGAATCTGGTCCGTCGCAAGGTCGGCATCGTGTTCCAGTCGTTCAACCTGTTCCCGCACATGACGGTGCTGCGCAACGTGACGCTGGCACCGGTCAAGGCGCTGGGCATGCCGAAGGCGGAGGCAGTGGCCGCGGCGCAGGACCTGCTGTCCAGGTTCGGGCTGGCGGACAAGCAGGGCGAGTACCCCGACCGGCTGTCCGGCGGCCAGCAGCAGCGGGTCGCGATCGTCCGCGCGCTGGCGATGCAGCCGCAGATCATGCTGCTGGACGAGGTCACCAGCGCGCTCGACCCCGAGCTGGTGGCCGAGGTACTGGACCTGCTCAGGGAGCTGGCCGCGGGCGGCATGACCATGGTCGTCGCGACGCACGAGATGAACTTCGCCAGGGACGTCGCGAACCGGGTCTGCTTCCTGGAGGAAGGCCGGATCATCGAGGAAGGCCGCCGCGGACGTCTTCACCGCGCCGCGCGACGAGCGCACCCAGCGGTTCCTGCGCCGCATCGTCGAAGCGGGCCGGATGTAGCCATGGCCAGGACGGCTCCGGGCGCGGCCCGGCCCGGCGCCGGTTGGTATCGTCGGTCCGCCAGTCGACCGGACCGGGACGTCTCCTGATGCGACGGCATTTCCGCAGGTCAGCAGTATCCCGCCAGGAGCGGGAATGTGGTGGATATGGTAGATAGCAGTCCCGTCAGTGACGACGGGCGCAGTACAGGCGGGAGGGCATAGGCGTGACTCACGACCTGGCCCCGGCAGCCGGGCGGGACTACGGCGAGACGCTCTGGACGCCATCCGCGGCCGCGATCGACCGCGCGGTCATCAGCGACTACCTGCGGTGGCTGGCCGATCGTGCCCTCACCGGGGCCGGCTCCTACCGCGAGCTGTGGGACTGGTCGGTCCGCGAGCCGGCCGAATTCTGGAACTCGATCTGGGATTACTTCGGCGTGCTCGGCGACAAAGGGCTGGGGCCGGTCGTGGCCGGCCAGATGCCCGCGGCCGAGTGGTTCAGCGGCGGCACCCTGAACTACGCCGGGAACGCACTTCGCCATGCCAGCAGTGCTCCGGACCGGGTCGCGGTCCGCTATAGCGCGGAAACCGGCCGCGCGGGCGCGCTGACGTATGCCGAGCTGAGCCGCGAGGTGGCGAGGGTGCAGGCCGGCCTGCGGGCGCTGGGCGTGACGACCGGCGACCGGGTCGCCGCCTACCTGCCCAACTCGCCGGAGGCGCTGATCGCGATGCTGGCCACCGCGAGCCTGGGCGCGATCTGGACGTCCTGCTCGCCCGACTTCGGTGCGCACAGCGTCGTCGACCGGTTCGCTCAGATCGCGCCGCGGGTGCTGCTCGCGGTCGACGGCTACGCCTACGGCGGCAAGAAGTTCGACCGGCGGCCCGAGCTGGCGGCGATCGCCGCGCAGCTACCCAGCCTGGAAGCGGTGGTCACGGTCGACTACCTCGGCGCCGGCGCGGCAATGGACGCCGGGCGCGTCCCGGTCACCGGCTGGGCCGAACTGGGCGCGGACGCAGGCGCCGCCGAACCCGAGTTCGCCGCGGTGCCGTTCTCGCACCCGCTCTGGGTGCTCTACTCCTCCGGCACCACCGGCCTGCCCAAGCCGATCGTGCACAGCCACGGCGGCATCGTGCTTGAGCACCTCAAGGCGCTCGGCCTGCACCAGGACCTGACCGCGGCGGACACCTTCTTCTGGTACACGACGACCGGCTGGATGATGTGGAACTACCTGGTCGGCGGCCTGCTCGTGGGTGCGACCGTGGTGCTCTACGACGGCAGCGCGGTGCACCCGGACACGGCCGCGCTGTGGCGCCTGGCCGACGAGGCCGGGGTCACGTACGCGGGCACCGGCGCGCCGTACCTGCTGGCGTGCATGAAGGAAGGCCTGCGGCCGGCCGCCGAGCACGACCTGTCCAGGCTGCGGGGGGTCGGCTCCACCGGCTCGCCGCTGCCGCCGGAGGGCTTCCGCTGGGTCTACGACGCGGTCGCGACCGACGGCCAGGACCTCATCCTCGGCAGCTTCTCCGGGGGCACCGACCTGTGCACGGGGTTCGTCGGCCCGGTGCCGCTGCTGCCGGTCCGGGCGGGCATCATCGCCGGGCCGTGCCTGGGCGCGAAAGTCGAGGCGTTCGACCCGGCCGGGCACCCGGTGATCGGCGAAGTTGGCGAGCTGGTGCTGACCCAGCCGATGCCGTCGATGCCAGTCGGCTTCTGGAATGACCCGGACGGCCGGCGGTACCGGGGCAGCTACTTCGCTGACTACCCGGGCGTCTGGCGGCACGGTGACTGGATCATGATCTTGCCGGATGGCGGCTGCGTGATCTACGGCCGGTCCGACGCGACGCTGAACCGCGGCGGCGTCCGGATGGGCACCAGCGAGTTCTACCGGGTGGTGGAGCGGCTGCCCGAGGTGGCGGACAGCCTGGTGGTGGACACCGGGAAGCTGGGCCAGGAAGGCCGGCTGATCCTGTACGTGGTGCCGGCCCCGGGCGCGGACCTGGACCAGGAGCTCACCAGGCAGATCAAGGCGGTGCTGCGGGCCGAGCTGTCGCCGCGACATGTGCCGGACGAGATCCACCAGGTACCGGGCATCCCGCGGACGCTGTCGGGCAAGAAGCTCGAAGTTCCGGTCCGCAAGATCCTGCAGGGCACCCCGGTGGCGGAGGCGGCCGACCAGGATGCGCTCGCCAACCCCGAGGTGCTCGGCTACTTCGCACCAGCCGATGGGGGGCCATCATGACCATGCCGCGCGACGGGAAGCCGGCCGATCGCAGTTTCGGCGAGGAAGGCGGCCTGCTGACCTACGGGAGCTACCTGCGGCTGCCGGAATTGCTCGCGCAGCAGGTACCGCAGGTGGTCCCGCCGCCCATGACGAGTTGCTGTTCATCACCGTGCACCAGGCCTACGAGCTGTGGTTCAAGCAGTTGCTGCACGAGCTGACCGCGGTCCGGGACACGATGCTCGCCAGCACAGACGGCGTCCGGCTGACCTGGCGAGCCCGGCACATGCTGCGCCGGGTGCACGTCATCGAGCGGCTGCTGGTCAGCCAGATCGACGTGCTGGAGACTATGACGCCACAGGACTTCCTGGAGTTCCGGGCCGCGCTGGCGCCGGCCAGTGGCTTCCAGTCCGTCCAGTTTCGCGAGCTTGAGTTCCTGTCCGGGGCAAAGGACCCTGGATTCGTGGCCAGGTTCCGGGCGCTCACCGACGACGAGCGGGAGCGGCTGGCGTCCCGGCTGGCGCAGCCCTCGCTCTGGGACGCCTACCTGGACCTGCTCGCCGCCCGCGGCCTGCCGGTCGGGGACGACAAGCACGTGCTGGCGACGCTAGTCAGCATCGCCAGGGACCGGCCGCGCCACGACGACCTGTGGCAGCTGGCCGAAGACTTGCTCACGCACGACGAGCTGGCCGGACTGTGGCGGGCCCGGCACGTGCAGATGGTGGAACGGCAGATCGGCACCAAGTCGGGCACCGGGGGCTCGACTGGAGCCCCGTACCTGCACCGGCGGGTGCCGATGCGCTATTACCCGTTGTTGTGGGAGTTGCGGGACTCCTTGTAATCAGGACCGCAGTAGGAGCTCGACCAAAAGCGGCGGCGCGGCCGCGTAAGGAAGTGGAAGGTATGTCGGAATTCCCGTCCGACGACAAGCAGGCATTGCTCACGGCGGCGGCCGCGCACGCGGGACCGATGGCGCACGTCGGCGACGTGCCCAGGTACCTGCAGGCGTACTACCGGCACGCCGCGCCGGACGAGCTCACCGGCGCGACCCCCGAGCGGCTCGCGGCCGTCGCCGCCGCCCAGGCGGAGTTCGCCGCCCACCGGCCGCAGGGCCGGGCGCTGGTGCGGGTCAGGTCCGGCGGCGCGGCCGCCCTCAACCCGGCCGCGGACGCGATCGACATCGTGACCGACGACATGCCGTTCTTGGTCGACTCGATCAGCATGGAACTGGCCAACCACGGCTTGTCCGCGCGGGTGGTCGTGCATCCGCAGCTGCGCGTCCGCCGGGACGTCACCGGCGCGCTGCGCGAGGTCGTCGGCAAGGTCAAGTCCGGCCCGGAGACCGGCAGTCAGCCGAGCCACGAGGAGCTGGCCGAGTCCTGGACGCACATTGAGATCGCCAAGCTCGCGCCCGGCGAGGCGGAGGCGATCACCGCGGACCTGCACCGGATTCTCGGCGACGTGCGGGTCGCGGTCGAGGACTACACCCGGATGCGCGCGCGTGCGCTGCTGCTCGCCGATGAGGTGCTGGCCCCGGCGGCGCAGGGACCGGGAGCGGGCGGCGCGGACTCGCCCGAGGAGATCGCCGAGCTGCTGCGCTGGCTGACCGATGGTCATTTCACGTTTCTCGGCTATAAGGAATACGACCTGGCGGCCGATGCCGACGGAATGGCGCTGCGCCCCGTTCCCGGCACCGGACTGGGTATCTTGCGGCACGATCAGGTCGCCTCGGAGGCGTTCGCGGCGCTGCCCGCAGAGGTCAGGGCCAGGGCGCTGGACCCGCAGCGGCTGATCGTGACGAAGGCGAACTCGCGGTCCACCGTGCACCGTCCCAGCTACCTGGATTACGTCGGGGTGAAGCGGGTGTCGCCGGCCGGCGAGGTGGTCGGCGAGTACCGGTTCCTCGGCCTCTACACGCACGCCGCGTTCTCCGAGACGATCAAGAGCATCCCGGTGCTGCGGCGCAAGCTCGCCGACGTGCTCACCGTGTCGGGCCTGACCGCGGATAGCCATGACGGCAAGGAGGTCACCGAGGTACTGGACTTCTATCCGCGCGAAGAGCTCTTCATGGCGTCGGTGGTCGAGCTGGCCGCGGTCTGCGCGGGCGTGCACCGGCTGCGCGAGCGCCGCCACACCCGGCTGTTCCTGCGCAAGGACATGTACGGCCGGTACGTCTCGGCGCTGGTCTACATGCCGCGCGACCGGTACACCACCCAGGTCCGGCTGCGCGCGCAGGAGGTGCTGAGCCAGGCGTTCGGCTCGGATCAGATCGAGTACAGCGTGCTGCTCGGCGAGTCCCCGGTCGCCCGGCTGTACGTGGTGATCCGGGCCGAGCGGGGCAGCCAGCTGCCCGACGCCGACCCGGCTGAGCTGGAGCGCGCGATCGCCACCGCGGTCCGGTCCTGGGACGACGACCTGGTCGATGCCGCCGCCGCCGCGCTCGGCCCGCAGCGCGGCCGGGAACTGGTCACCCAGTTCGGCCATCACATCCCCGAGACGTACAAGACCGACGTGCCGGCCTCAGCGGCGGTCGACGACTTCGTCAAGATCCACGAGCTGCGCGAGGCCGGGCAGGACATCGCGTTCGACCTGTGGGAGTCGGAGGACTACATCGGCGGGGTGCCGATCGTGGCTGGTGAGTCGGCCCCGGCCGGGAAGCGGGTCTGGCGGCTGACGATCTACCGGACCAGCGGGCCGATCACGCTGACCGACGTGCTGCCGCGGCTGCAGCACATGGGCGTGGACGTGGTGGACGAGCACCCGTACGAGTTCCCCGGCTCGCGGCCGTTCTGGATCTACGACTTCGGGCTGCGCCGGACCGGGTCCCCGGCCCAGGCCGCGCGGGCCAGCATCGAGCAGGTCAGGGACCAGGTGCAGGGCGCGCTCGGCGCGCTCTGGGCGGGCCAGATCGAGGACGACGGCTTCAACGCGCTGGTCCTAGACGCGCAGCTGACCTGGCGCGAGGTCGTGATGCTCCGCGCCTACGCCAAGTACCTGCGGCAGGCGAACATCACATTCAGTCAGGAGTACATCGAGCGCGTGCTGCGCTCGAACGCCAGCATCGCCCGGCTGCTGGTGCGGCTGTTCAAGTCGCGGTTCGACCCGGCCAAGGAGGCCGGCGAGGCCGAGCGCAGCGAGGCCATCGCGGAGGAGATCGCGGGCGCGCTTGACGGCGTCGCCAGCCTGGACGAGGACCGGATCCTGCGGTCCTACCTGGGCTTGATCCAGGCGACGCTGCGGACCAACTACTTCGCGGCGCAGTCAGCCGAGGCAGCGGGGGAGGCGGACCAGCCCTACCTGGTCTTCAAGCTGAACGCGCGCGAGGTGCCGGACCTGCCCGCACCGCGGCCGCAGTTCGAGCTGTTCGTGTACTCGCCCCGGTTCGAGGGCGTGCACCTGCGGTTCGCCAGCGTGGCCAGGGGCGGCCTGCGCTGGTCGGACCGGCGGGAGGATTTCCGCACCGAGATCCTCGGGCTGGCGAAGGCGCAGGAGGTCAAGAACTCGGTGATCGTGCCGTCGGGCGCGAAGGGCGGCTTCGTCTGCAAGCAGCTGCCCGACCCGTCTGACCGGGAGGCGTACCAGGGCGAGGTGCTGTCCTGCTACCGGATGTTCATCGCGGCCATGCTCGACGTGACCGACAACCTGGAGGCGGGCCGCGTGGTACCGCCGGCCAGGGTCGTGCGGCACGACGGCGACGACCCGTACCTGGTCGTGGCCGCGGACAAGGGCACCGCGACGTTCTCGGACACCGCGAACGAGATCGCGATGGAGCGCGGGTTCTGGCTCGGCGACGCGTTCGCGTCCGGCGGCTCGGAGGGCTACGACCACAAGAAGATCGGCATCACCGCGCGCGGCGCGTGGGAGTCGGTCCGGTACTACTTCCGCACGCTGAGCGTGGACGTCGACAGCGACGACTTCACCACGGTGGGCGTCGGCGACATGTCCGGTGACGTGTTCGGCAACGGCATGCTGCTGTCCCGGCACATCAAGCTGGTCGCGGCGTTCGACCACCGGCACGTGTTCCTGGACCCGGACCCGGATCCGGAGGCCAGCTACGCCGAGCGACGCCGGCTATTCGAGCTGCCCCGCTCGTCCTGGGCCGACTACGACCAGTCGCTGCTGTCGGCCGGCGGCGGCGTCTTCCCCAGGTCGGTGAAGTCGATCCAGCTCACGCCCGAGGTGCGGGCCGTGCTCGGCCTGCCGGACACCGAGACCGCGATGTCACCGGACGGCCTGATCGCGGCGATCTTGTCGGCCCCGGTCGATCTGCTGTGGAACGGCGGCATCGGCACGTACGTGAAGGCGTCGAACCAGTCGAACGCGGACGTCGGCGACCGGTCCAACGACGCGGTCCGGGTGGACGCGTCCCAGGTCCGCGCCAAGGTGATCGGCGAGGGCGGCAACCTCGGCCTGACCCAGGAGGCCAGGGTCGAGTACGCCCTGGCCGGCGGCCTGGTCAACACCGACTTCATCGACAACTCGGCCGGCGTCGACACCTCGGACCACGAGGTCAACATCAAGATCCTGCTGGATAGCGTCGTCCGCGACGGCGAGCTGACCAGGGCGGACCGGAACCGGCTGCTGCACGAGATGACCGACGAGGTCGCCGAGCAGGTGCTCGAGCACAACTACCAGCAGAACCGGACGCTGGCTGCGGCCAGGGCGCAGGCCGCCCAGATGCTGCACGTGCACACCCGCTACATCCGCAAGCTGGAGCACGACGGCCGGATCCGGCGGCGGCTCGACGTGCTGCCGACCGACCGTGAGATCGCCGAGCGCAGGTCGTCCGGTCGCGGGCTGGTGACGCCCGAGTTCTCGGTGCTGCTTGCGCACACCAAGATCGCCGCGGCGCAGGACGTGCTGGCCTCGGACCTGCCTGATGACCCATTCCTGCGGTCGGTGCTGACCGAGTACTTCCCGACGCCGCTGCGGGCCAGGTACGCCGGCCGGATGGGCAGTCACCGGCTGCACAGGGAGATCATCACCACCGCCGTCGTGAACGACATGGTGGACCGCTCGGGCATCACGTTCGCCTTCCGGCTGAATGAGGAGACCGGCGCGTCCGTGCCGGAGATCACCGCGGCCTGGCTGGTCGCCAGGGCGGTCTTCGACATGCCGGGCTTCTGGCAACAGGTGGAGGCGCTGGACGGTGCCGTCGACACCAGCGTGCAGATCCTGGCCATGCTGGAGGGCCGCAAGCTGACCGAGCGCGCGGCTCGCTGGCTGCTGCACAACCGGCGGCCGCCGTTCCAGGTCCAGCCGGAGATCGACTTCTTCGCCGACGGGATCCTGACGGTCGCGGCCGGGATGCCGAAGCTGCTGGCCGGCCGGGACCGGACCGGCTTCGACGAGCGGTGCGAGATGTTCACCAGCAGCGGCGCGCCCAGGGTCCTGGCCGAGCGGACCGCGGCGATGGTGCCCGCGTACTCGGCGTTCGACATCGTGGACATCGCCAGTGGCACCGGCCGGTCGGTGGACGAGACCGCGGAGGTCTACTTCGACCTGGCCGAGCGGCTGCAGATCGCCCGGCTCCGGGACATGATCACCGCGCTGCCGCGGGATGACCGGTGGAACACGATGGCCCGCGGCGCGATCAGGGACGACCTGTACACCGCGCACGCGGCGCTGGCCAGGGACGTGCTGACGGTGACCGCGCCAGCCACTCCGGAGGAGCGGCTGGCCGCGTGGGTGCAGCGCAACGACTCGGCGGTGCGGCGGGCCACCCAGACGCTGACCGAGATCTGGGAGAGCAACGCCTTCACGGTGGCGACCTTGTCGGTCGCCGTCCGCGCGGTCCGGACCCTGGTGGTGACGGCGACCCTGCCGACCAGCTAGTCAGATCACCGTGGTGGTTTGCCGTACTGTGCGTACGGTAAATCCCCACGTTAATTTGATCGTGCTCCCAAATGGTGCGTACGGGGCATCTTGACCGCGACTTTGCTGCGCCCCTACTGTCCCTGTCATGGAGACGGATGCGCCTCTCGGCGGGGGCGGTTCTGCGGCGCCCGACCCAACCGCGGGCCAGGCCGGGGCTGGCTTCCCCGACGCCGGTGGCTTTCCCGGCCAGCCGGGCTTCCCCGATCAGCCGGGGATGTTCGGTCAGCCGGATACGTTCGGGCAGCCTGGCTTGCCCGGCGGGCCGCCATTGCCTGGCCAGCTGGGATATCCGGGACCGTTTCCCCGGGTACTGGTCGGCCGATCGCGCTTCGGCAGGTTCCCGGTCGGCGCCGGGTATGGCGCGGTGCGGAGTGCCCGACGGGGGGCGCTGGCCGGACTCGCGTTGATGGCGATCCTGGTCGCCGTCGGCATCGCCGTCGCGTCGCACATTGCCCGCGAGAATGGCCCGTCGGGAGACTGCGTCGGCGGTCCCGTGCAGAACGCGGTCGGTCAGCCAGACGGGAACGGCAACGTTAGCTTGCCGTGCTCGGGCGGCGGGTCGATCACCATTCATGTCGGCAACCCGTAGCAGGCTAGTGGCGAGCTGCGGGCGGCGGTCCGGTCCAAAGCGCCGCACCGCGCCGGAAACCAGGGTGTCAGTGGGGCTCGCGTAGGCTGCAGGCATGGCAATCGACTGGGCGAGTGAGATCTCCGCGCTCAAGGCGACTCTCGCCAGCGTGGAGGCCGTCCTCAACCCGGACGCGATGCGCAAGGAAGCCGATGCCTTGCGCGATCGCTCGGCCGACCCGGCGCTCTGGGAGGACCAGGAGCAGGCTCAGCAGGTGACCAGGCGGCTGTCCTATCTGGACGGCGAGCTGGCCCGGCTCGAGGCGCTGCACCAGCGCCTCGATGACACTCCGGTGATGTTCGAGCTGGCCGAGAGCGAGCACGACGAGCCGACGCGGGAAGAGGCTGAGCGCGAGCTGGGCAAGCTCCATAAGGAGATCGACCAGCTAGAGATCAGGACGCTCCTGAACGGCGAGTACGACGCGCGGGAAGCGCTGATCAGCATCAACGCCGGCGCGGGCGGGGCGGACGCGGCGGACTGGACGGAAGGACTGCAGCGGATCTACCTGCGCTGGGCCGAGCGGCACGGGTACCCGACGGAGATCTACGACACCTCCTTCGCGGAGGAGGCGGGGATCAAGTCCACCACGTTCGCGGTCAAGGCGCCCTACGCCTACGGCACGCTGCGCGGCGAGCACGGCACCCACCGGATGGTGCGGATCTCCAAGTACGACAACCAGGGCCGGCGGCAGACCTCGTTCGCCATGGTGGACGTGCTTCCGGTCGTGCAGCAGGTCGACCACATCGAGATCCCCGAGGACGAGATGCGGGTCGACGTCTTCCGCTCCAGCGGCCCCGGCGGCCAGGGCGTGAACACGACCGACTCGGCGGTACGGATCACCCACCTGCCAACCGGCATCGTCGTGTCCTGCCAGAACGAGCGGAGCCAGATCCAGAACCGGGCCAGCGCGATGGCCGTGCTCCAGGCCAAGCTGCTTGAGCGCAAGCGCGAGGAGCAGGCGGCCAAGATGAACGAGCTACGCGGCGACGGCGGCCGAAGCTGGGGCACCCAGATTCGAAACTATGTTCTGCACCCATACCAGAACATCAAGGATGTCAGGACCGGGTACGAGACCGGGAACACCACCGCGGTGATGGACGGCGAGATCGACGACTTCATCGAGGCCGAGATCCGCTGGCTCCGTACCCAGGGGCTCTGACCCGGAGGCTGGCTGCTGGCTGGCCTTAGTGCCCCAGGTGAGTGGTAGCCAGGGTCAGCAGCGCCAGCACGAGCAGCACCACCAAGATCAGTTGCACGCTGGGCCCGTGCGTGTGGTGATGCACTTGGGCCCGGGCAATCCGGCAAGCGGGGCAGCGACCCTCCGCAACCGGCCCGGCACACTGGGCGCAGATTAGGTGCTCGCAGCTCATCCAGGCTCCTAACGGGCCCCTGGGCTGGCCCTGCCACTTCGACGATGTTGGACGTTCCAGGCCAGTTTCCCCCCTAGACTGGCCCGAAGCCAAACCGGGTCAGGACTAGAGGGTCCCGGCCAACCCTGTCAGTATCTCGTCTACTACGTGTGATGGGCTAGTGATCCACTTCGACAACGTCACCAAGACGTATCCGAATCAGGGCCGTCCCGCCCTGGAGAACGTCACCCTGGACGTCGAAAAGGGCGAGTTTGTGTTTCTTGTCGGTCCCTCGGGGTCCGGCAAGTCCACCTTCCTCCGGCTAGTGCTGAAGGAAGAGCGACCGACAGACGGCCGGATTCACGTGGCCGGGCGGGACCTGGCCCGGCTGACGAACTGGAAGGTGCCGCACCTGCGCCGCCGGATCGGCTGCGTGTTCCAGGACTTCCGGCTGCTGCCGAGCAAGAACGTCTATCAGAACATCGCCTTCGCTCTTGAGGTCATCGGCAAGCCGCGGCGGTTCATCCGCAAGGTGGTGCCGGAGGTCATCGACCTCGTCGGACTGGAGGGCAAGCGGGACCGGATGCCTGACGAGTTGTCCGGCGGCGAGCAGCAGCGAGTCGCGATGGCCCGCGCCTTCGTCAACCGACCGATGATCTTGCTGGCCGACGAGCCGACCGGGAACATCGACCCGGCCACGTCTATCGGCATCATGAAGGTGCTGGACCGGATCAACCGGACCGGCACGACCGTAGTCATGGCGACGCACGATGCAGCCATCGTCGACTCCATGCGCAAGCGGGTAATCGAGCTTGAATACGGCAAGGTAGTGCGCGATCAGTCGCGCGGAGTCTACGGCCAGGCGTACTGAGCCAGGCCGGCGACGGATTACCAGAGGGATTCAGCAAAATGCGAGCCCAGTTTGTCTTGTCCGAGGTCTGGATTGGCCTCCGCCGGAACCTGACGATGACGATGGCGCTGATCGTCGTCGTCGCTATCAGCCTGTCCCTGCTCGGCACCGGGCTGCTGTTCGTCAAGCAGGTGGACAACACCAGGTCCTACTGGCAGAGCCGCGTCCAGCTGTCCGTCTACCTGTGCTCCAGCCAGGCGCTGGAGAATCAGTGCGCCAAGACCGGCCAGGTCACCGACGCTGAGATCGCGTCGATCAAGCAGGAGCTGCAGGGCAACAAGGACATCAGCCAGGTCTCGTTCCTGAACAAGCAGCAATCCTGGCAGCTGTTCAAGCGCGAGTTCGCGGGCAGTTCCACCGTCAACGACGTGACGCCTGATCAGATCCCTGAGTCCTTCCAGATCAAGCTGAAGAACACCCAGGCCGACGCCGGCCAGGTGGCCAGCATCGTCTCCGGCTATCAGGGCGTGGCCGAGGTCGTGGACGACTCCTCGATCCTGAACAACTTCTACAAGCTGCTCGACGGCGCGCGGAACGCGGTCGTGATCATCGCGCTCTTCCTGCTGGTGGCGGCCATTTTGCTGGTCGCCAACACGATCCGGCTGTCGGCGTTCAACCGGCGCCGGGAGACGTCGATCATGCGCCTCGTGGGCGCCTCGAACTTCTACGTCCAGCTGCCGTTCCTGGCCGAGGGCATGATCGCCGGGCTGGTCGGCTGGCTGATCGCCGGTGGCTTGCTCATCGCGGTGAAGTCGCTGTGGCTGAACGGGCTGCAGTCCTACTTCCCGTACGGCGTGACGCTGAGCACGACCGATCTAGTCGAGGTCGTGATCATCGCGCTGATCACCGGCCTGCTGATCTGCGGCAGCACCTCTTTCCTGACCCTCAGGCGCTACCTGCGCGTCTGACGTCCGGGTACTGATAGACAAGACCCGTGGCAGCGGAGCAGGGCACCAAGATCATCGCCCGGAACAAACGCGCCCGGCACGACTACACGATCGAGGATGTGGTCGAGGCCGGCCTGGTGCTGACCGGGACCGAGGTCAAGTCGCTGCGGGCTGGCCGCGCCTCACTCACTGACGGGTTCGGCTTGATTACCGATAGTGAGGCCTGGCTGCACGGGGTACACATCCCTGAGTACACCCAGGGCACCTGGACCAACCATGAGCCGCGGCGGACCCGCAAGCTGCTGCTGCACCGCAAGGAGATCGAGAGACTGGCCCGCTCAACTCAGGAACGAGGGCTGACACTCGTCCCGCTGTCCTTGTACTTCAAGGACGGCAAGGCCAAAATCGAGCTAGGACTGGGCCGCGGCAAGCGCAGCTACGACAAACGGCAGGACTTGGCAAAGCGTGATGCTGCCCGCGAAGTCGAGCGCGAGCTGCGGCGGCGGAGATAGCGAAGTGGCAGATGAGCTCCGCTACCGGTAACCGCACTCCGCGGGCCGGTGCGCACCGGGCGCCCAAGACCGGGCCGTCGCCGCGACGCCTGCGCGACGACGGGGCGGACGGGGAAGGCAAAGCCGGGGGATTGCGGGTGCGGCTGCGGTCGAGATCGGGGCGCGGGGGCGAACCTAAGGGGCCTAAGCCTGGCGGGCTTCGGCCGAAGTCGATGCGCAGGCGGCTGATGGCCCTCGGTGCCGTCGCGGTTGTCGTGCTGGCGATCTTCTTCCATGGCGGCGGGACGTCACCCGAGCCCACCGTGGCGAAGTTCCTGCTGGACTGGGAGACCGGTCAGTACCAGCAGGCGGCGGCGCTGACCACCGGGCCGCAGGCGGTGGTCGCCCGCGAACTGCAGAGCGCATACAAGCAGGTCAATGCCAACAGCCTGGCGCTCCGGATGACCAGTATCAGCCAGCAGGGCGGCACCGCGACGGCGGCGTTCCGGGTATCCGTGGATCTTGCCACCGGCCTGCAGTGGAAGTACGCGAACTCGCTGGAGCTCCGGGAGAAAGGGCAGAACTGGCTGATCAGCTGGACGCCGTCGGTGATAGTGCCGGGCCTGCAGGCGGACGAGCGGCTGGCCCTCGTGAACCTCCCGGCGGGCCGCAATCAGATCAACGCAGCGTCCGGCCAGCCACTGACCCTGCCCTCCACCGTCTACGAGATCGGCGTCTATCCCGGCCAGCTGAAGGGCGGTCAGATCCGGGCCACCGCCGACGAGCTGGCCAGCGTGCTGCAGCAGCCGCAGGACACGGCCATCAACCTGGCTGGCCAGATGGGCTCCTCGCTCACCACGCACTCCTACTTCCAGGAACTGTTCACGCTGACCCCCGCCGCCTATCACGCGGTCGCCAAGCAGCTGCACGCGATAACTGGCGTGATCGTGCGGACGGCCACCAAGCGGCTGTTTGACAGCATCGCCCCGGACGTGGTGGGTGAGGTCGGCACCGAGACGGCGCCGATGCTGCAGGAAGAGGGCGTGCCGTACCGGCCGGGCACAACCGTCGGCGAGTCAGGGCTGCAGCAGTACTTCCAGTACGTCGAGCCCCGGCTGACCGGCAGCCCGGGCACCGCGATCGTCATCTTGCGCGACGACGGCACGGCGGTCTCGGAGAAGCTGCTGCAAAGGGGTCAGCAGGGCAAGCCAGTACAGACCACCATCAACTACGACGCCCAGCTGGCCGCGAACTCGGCGGTCGGTCAGGCGACCGGCTCGGCCGCGCTGGTGGCGGTGCAGGCGGGCACCGGCAAGATCCTCGCGGTCGCCAGCCACCAGGCCACAGGCATGCCGAAGCTCGATCCGCTTGGCGGGCAGTATGAGCCGGGCCAGGCCTTCACGATGGTCTCAGCGGCCATGTTCCTGGCCGGCGGCCTGACGCCGAACACAATCCTGCCGTGCCCGGCCAGCAACTCGGTCAACGGGCACTCGTTCTACAACCAGCCGGCCGAGCCGCCGTTGCGGGAGACCACGCGATTCGCCAAGGACTTCGCGCTCGGCTGCTCGACGGCGCTGGCCGGAGCGTCGCAAAAGATGACCGCCGCCGATCTGGTCAAGGCCGCCGATGAGTTCGGCATCGGAGCGTCGTGGAAGCTCCCGCTCGCCCCCAGTGCCTACTTCACGGGCACCATCGGCCAGCGCACCAACATCAGTGAGGTCGGGCTGGCGAGCGACACGATCGGCCGCGGTGACGTCAGGGTCAGCCCGCTGGCCATGGCGCTGGCGGCCGCCACCGTCGAATCCGGCAAGTGGGCGGCCCCATCGCTGGTCACCGGGATCCCGGATCCGAAGACGTCAGTCAAGGCCACGATGAGCCCGGCGGTGCTGTCTGAGCTGCAGCAGCTCATGCGGAACGAGGTGGCGCACGGCCGGGGCGCGGCCGCGGGCGGCGGTGACTCGCTGTACGGCCAGGCCGGGGTGGCTCCGTTCGGGCCGCGCGGCAAGATGTTTATCAGCTGGTTTGTCGGTTATCAGGGAACTACCGCCTTTGCGGTAGCCGAGCTGGTTAAGTCACCTTCTGACGTGGCGGTATCGCTCGCGGGCAGCTTTCTCCGGAACATTCAGGCTGGATAGTGACCAGTTCATGGTCACCCTTTTAGTAACTCCGAGCAACCATCTGTATCCGCATCGGCGTCTTTCTTAGTGACTGGGGTGCCGCTTGGGGGGTTGCGGCCCAGTCGTCGTGATGAGAACCGGGCCTCATCTCGGGGGAGGCCCGGGCCTTAAGACCGGCCCCGACCCTGCCGGTCACGCCCCCGCGGGTGCATTTTCGGCCACCGCCAGCACCCGCGGGGGCCTCTCATCACCTTCCGGTGGATGCCCGATGGGGGGCCGCGCTCTGCGGACAACCCGTCGGGCATTCTGCGCGAATCCAGGGGAATTTCTCCAGGCTGATCCTGGTTAGACCCATCCGTCGGCGGCGGCGCTTGCAGCCTTGGAAGCTTGCGGTACCGTGCTGATTACAACTCAAGAGGGGGTGACTGGCTTCGACTTCGGTGGTTGATCCAGGGGAAGCGGGCCGAGGACGGCGGACATAACCTCGTTAACACTGTGACCGCAAAAAGATAAATGCCAATGCAAATCGGCAGCACTTCGCGCTTGCGGCCTAATAACCGCTAGCTAGAAGTTGTCAGCCCGGGAGAGCCTCCGGCCCGGTGTCTGGCATCAGCGAGGAGGATCCACCATCTGGCCCGGCCGCGGGGCTGGATGGGACAACTAACAGCGGCTGAGCCTGTCGGCAGCTTGCCTGCGTGACTGCCGGGGCTGAGAAAAGCACAGCGGGCTGCGCCCGGAGAAGCCCTGGTGATGTACCGAAGGACGCGGGTTCGATTCCCGCCACCTCCACTGACGAGCGAACGCCGCCGGACTCGGCACGAGTCCGGCGGCGTTCGCGTCGGCGGCCTATAGCCGGGGCGCCGCCGCCGCCGCCCCGGCCATCAGCTCACTTGTGCAGCGTCGCCGAGATGCCAGCGGTCGTGGTGTCCGCCGTGACCGGGACCAGGGTGACGCCGAACGGCACGCTCCGGTTCTTCCACCACTGCGACTTGTAGCCGGTGGCGCCGCAGCCGGAGCTGAACTCGACCTCGTACTTTCCTGGTGCGAGCCCGACTAGGCGGTACCCGCCGTTGCCGCGGCTCACGCTATAGACGGGCGGCTGGCCCGGCAGCGATGAGCTGGCGATGACGCACGCGCCCGAGAGCGCGCCGTGGCCGGCCGCGCTGACGGTGCCCGCGATGGCGCCGTCCTGCGACAACGTGACCGGGGCCAGCGTCATCGTGGCCGACGCCGTGACCGTGACCGTGCTGGCCGTCGCCTGCGTGGCCGCGGCCGGATACCACTGCGGCGCCAGGTCGGTCATCGCCTCGGCGCACCCCGGGTCGTTCAGGTAGACGAAGTACTTCCCGGCGGGCAGGTTAGTGATGGCGAACTTGCCCCCGTCGGAGGTGATGTACTCGCCGGCCGAGTCACCGTTGGCAGCGAACGCCTCGACGCAGATGCCGGCCTGCGGGGTGACGGGGCTGTCGCCGAGCACCTGACCGGCCAGCGTGCCGCCCACCTGGGCGGTGGCGTTCACGTTCCCGGTTCGCTTCGGCGCGGTGACCCGGACGATGCGGCTGAGCACGACGAGCGCGAACTTGGCGCTGCTGGGCCCGCAGGGCGCGAGCGCCAGCTCGTAGCGGCCCGAGTTGAGGCCGCGGAGCAGGTAGTGGCCGGCCTTGTTCGTGCCGCCGATGGCGAAGTCCAGCTGCTGGCTGACGTTCTGGGCGATGACGCAGATCCCCCAGACCGGCTTCCCGCCGCTGGTGATGGTCCCGGCGATGGAGCCACCGGGAATCAGCGAGCCGTTGACGCCGTGCGTCGTGTGCCCGCCGGTGACCTTGACCCGGGTGGCGCCGGCCGCCGACGGCTTGTCCTTGTACCACTGGTTCTCGTAGTAGGAGTTGCCGGAGAAGCAGTTGGGCTGGAACGTCACTGCGTAGGTGCCAGGCAGCAGCTGGCTGATCTCGTACGAGCCGTTGTCGTTCACCCCGCTCTGGGTGGACCCTGCGATTGCGGCTCCCGACAGACCGGTCAGCTCGACGCACGATTCCGGGAGGGCCTTGCCCGACCTGCTCTGCACCGTCCCCGCGACCGAACCGCCGGTGACCAGGGCGGCGTTGATTCCGTAGGTAATCCCCGCCGGAGCGGACACCAGCGGCGGGTTGAGCTGCGAGCCGAAGAACGCGCCGACCAGGTTCTGCTCGGCTTTGTTCTGCGCCCTGGTCCCGCAGCCGGGGCTGAAGGACATCTGGTACTGGCCGGGCTGCAGGTTGGTGATCCGGTACCGGCCGTTCGCAGTCACGGCGAATCCTTGCTGCAAGCCGGAGACACAGATCCCGGTCAGCGGCTTGCCGTGGCTGGTCACGGTGCCGGCGATGGTGGCGCCTGGCGGCAGCGCGGCGTCGATCCCGGTGACCGCCTGACCGTAGCTGCTGACCGTGACCGGGCCGGCGAGTACGGGCTCGGGCTGTTATAGGCGACCTGGCCATAGCTGCCGCCGTTGCCGCAGCCGCCGAAGAACGCGAGGTAGTACGTGCCGGGCGGGACCTGGTTGTTGATGACATAGCTGCCATCCGCGCGGGTGGAAACGAAGTCGCCACCGTAGTTGTCCGAGTCGCTCCACATGACCGCGCAGGCGCCGGCCAGCGGCTTGCCGGTCGCTTTGCTGGTCACCGTGCCCGACACCGTGGCTCCGGGCTGGAGCGTCGCGTTCTCGGTGTAGCTGCCGCCCAGTTGCACTGCGATCGTGTTGGTCGTGACGGCGACGTAGTTGCCGTTGTTGCCGCAGCCGATCTGGAACTGGACCTGGTAGCTGCTCGCGGACAAACCCTCGATCTTGTATTGCCCGGCGGCGTTCGTCGTCGCGTTGCCGAAGAAGCTGTCGGTGATGAAGTCGCTGCTGTTCGACCCGGCGGAGACGCAGATACCGGCGAGCGGCTTGTTGCCAGCGTCGGTCACGGTGCCCGAGATGACCCCGCCGACCGGCAGCGCCGCGTTGATCCCGCTGACCCGCTGGGCTCGCTTCAGCCGGAGTACCTTGCCAGCCGAGTACGTCGCCGCGTTGTGCCACCACACGCTCGTGTAGGGCGAGGTGATGCCGCAGGGCTGGAAGAGGACCTTGTAGGCGCCAGCTGGCACGCTGTGCACGTGGTAGACGCCGGAGGAGCCGGTCCCCAGCAGCAGGATGGAGAAGCTGCCTGTGGCCACCGCCGCGGTGCTGACCGGCCCGACGCAGATGTTGCTGAGCTTCTTACCGGACGTGTTGGTGACGGTGCCCGAGATCTCGCCGCCGAGCCGCAGCACGGCGTTGACCCCGGTCGTGGTCTTGCCCGCGCGGACCCGCACGGCGGCTAGCTTGTTGTTCTTGTAGACCTGGGCGAGCCAGTTGCCGTTGTTGCCGCAGCCGGGGAAGAAGCCCACTGCATAGCGCCCAGCCGGAATCCGTCCGGTCCGGTAGTGCCCGGTCTTGCTGGTCGTGGCCATCGTGAAGATGAGGTTGCCGGTGGTCCGGACCGCTTGGACGCAGATTCCGCGCAGCGCCTTGTGGTTGGTGGCGGTCACGACTCCGGCGATACGCCCGTCCTTGGCCTGCACGGTCGCGGTCTGGTTCACCGTCTCGACCGGGGTCCCCGCGCTCGGCAGTCCGAGCGCGGTGGCCAGCGAGCTCGCCGCGGCGGCCGGGGAGGTCGTGTTGATCACGTCCCTGGTCGGGGCGGCCTCGGCCGGGGTGCGGAGGGTCACGGCGCGCAGCGGCCGCAGCCGGGTCTGGGTGATCTGGACCGCGGCCGAATTCGCGCGCCGCGCAGCGCCGCCGTACCACTGCGGCAGGTACCTGGAGGCGTGCTGGCAGCTCTGGTAGTGCAGCTGGTAGCTGCTGCCGAGCTTCAGGCCGGGGATGAAGTAACGGCCCGTCGCGGAGGTGACGCCGAGGCGCGCGCCGGGCTTGCCGTAGGCGACGACGCAGATGCCGGCTAGCGGCTCGCCGTCGGGGGCCAGCACCTGACCCGTGACAGAGCCGGCCGCCTGCGCGGCCTTAGCGTGCAGCTGCCGGTCGGCCAGCATCTGCTTGGCGGACAGCGGCGGCCGCGAGGCTGGACTTGACCCCGTCGCGGCGATCGCGGGCGTGGCGAGCAGGCCCGCCGCGACCAGGCTCGCCGCACCGGCCGCAGTGACGATCCGGAAGAATTGATGCACGCCGAGCCCCCTGAGAAGAAGTCATGGAATCGCGCAGTCTGAACCGCGCATCGGGAGCATAGAGTATTTGGCGATCCTTGCCCAGATTTGATTACCTAATTGTCATAAAGAGAGGTAGCCGTGCCGGACGTGGCCACTCGGATGAGCGCGGGGGAACCGAGTTACGTGCCCTACCGGCGGCCGGAACCAGGCGCTCCGAATGTGGCGCTCATCGTGCTCGACGACATCGGCTTCGCCCAGCTCGGCTGCTTCGGCTCGGCCATCGCCACCCCCGCGATCGACCGGCTGGCAGCCGGCGGCCTGCGCTACAACCGGTTCCACGTGACGTCTATCTGTTCGTCGACCCGGGCGGCGCTGCTTTCGGGCCGCAATCATCACGCGGTGGGCATGGGCATGACGATGGAAACGCCGCTCGGGTTCCCCGGCTACACCGGCCGGATCCCGAAGTCCGCGGCGTTGCTGCCGCGGATCCTTCGGGACGCCGGCTACTCGACCATGGCGATCGGCAAATGGCATCTGTGCCCGCGCGGTGAATACTCCGCGGCCGGCCCGATGGACCGCTGGCCGCTCGGCCAGGGCTTCGAGCGGTTCTACGGCTTCCTGGCCGCCGAGGCCAGTCAGTGGGACCCGCCGCTGGTGCAGGACAACACCCAGGTGGAGCCCCCGCGCTCGCCGCCCGAGGGCTATCACCTCAGCGCGGACCTGGCCGACCGGGCGATCGCGATGGTGCAGGACCAGCGGCAGGCGGCGCCGGGCAAGCCGTTCTTCTGCTACCTGGCCACTGGAGCCGCGCACGCCCCGCACCAGGCCCCGCCGCAGTGGATCGAGCCCTACCGTGGTGCCTTCGACCACGGGTGGGAGGCCGAGCGACTGGCCACGTTCCGGCGCCAGCTGGCGGCCGGGCTGGTGCCCGCGGGCACGGAGCTGACGGCGCGGCCGTCGTGGGTGCCGGACTGGGAGACCCGGACGGCCGACGAGCGACAGCTGTTCGCCCGGTACATGGAGGTCTTCGCCGGCTTCGTGACGCACGCGGACGCTCAGATTGGCCGGTTCCTGGACTTCCTGGCCGCCCGTGGTGACCTGGACAACACGCTCGTGCTCGTGCTCTCGGACAATGGCGCCAGCGCCGAGGGCAGCCAGGTGGGCACGATCAATGAACCGCACGCGTGGCTTGGCCAGGGCGAGGGCGTGACCGAGGCCCTTCGGCACATCGACGAGCTCGGCGGCCGGCGCGCGTTCAACCACTATCCGTGGGGCTGGGCCTGGGCCGGCAACACGCCGCTACAGCTCTGGAAGCGGTACGCCTGGCTGGGCGGTGTCCGCACGCCGCTAATCGTGCACTGGCCCGGACGGCTGGCCGACCCCGGTGCGGTCCGCCCGCAGTTCTGCCACGCGATCGACTTGTTCGGCACCGTGCTCGAGGCGGCGGGCGTGCCCGTTCCGGCAGCAGTGGACGGGGTAACGCAACTCCCCGTGGCGGGTGCCAGCATCGCCCCGACCTTCGCCGACCCGGCCGCACCGAGCCCGCGGCGGACGCAGTACTTCGAGATGCACGGGTCGCGCGGGATCTACCACGACGGCTGGAAGGCCACCACCGACTACATATCGCCGCTGTTCGGTGAGCGGGAGTTCCTGGCCGGCAGCCATGACTTCGACGACGACCACTGGGCCCTCTTCAATCTCGACGACGACTTCGCGGAGGCGCGCGACCGGTCCGCCGCCGAGCCGGACCGGGTACTCGCGCTGCGCGAGCTGTGGTGGGCTGAGGCCGGACGCAATCAGGTGCTGCCGCTCTGGGAAGGCCCGAAGTCCAGGACCGGGATCCACCCCGCCGAGTACCCGGCGCCACGGGAAGCGACCTACCGGCCGGGCGGGGGCGGGGTCTGCGAGGCGCAACTGCCGTCCATGATCGGCGGCTTCACCGCGACGGCGGAGATCGACGTGCAGGCCGGAGCGCCGGGCCTGGTCACCGAGGGTGTCATCTGCGCGCTCGGTGACCTCAACGGCGGCTGGGCCTTCTATCTGCTGGCCGGGCGCCCGGTGAGCTGCCTGGTCTCCCTGGGCGAGGCTAACAGGATCGCCGGTCCCGCGGCGCTGGCCGCCGGGCCGCACACGGTCGCGGTCAGGTACGAGCCGTCCCTGACCGGTGCGGCCAGGTTCTGCCTGCGGGTGGACGGCGAAGTGGTGGCGGAGGCCAGCCACGGCAGGCCGGCCATGTTTCCCGGCCTGTCCACGGCGGGCGCGCGGATGTACGTCGGCCGTGACGTCGGCCTGCCCTTCAACGCGGACTATGAGCCGCCGTTCCCGTGCACAGCGGTCCTGGGCCGGCTGGTGATCCGCAGCGGGCTGCCCGCCGATCCGCGTAGCACGGCGGAGCGGGTCGACCAGGCTGCGCGTTCCGACTGAGACGACTTCCAGCTACGGGGCCGTCTGCGACCTACTGGCGGTGGGTCCGGTGCTGGATCGGCTAATCGCGGCCGGGCCCGTCCCGGCGGATGATCAATGGCGGCGGCCCGTATCCGTAGGCGGCGGCGGCACTGTCCGTGGTGTCCGCCACGGCGGCCACCCCGGTGCCGTGCTTGTACACGAGCGTGCCGCCGAAGAAGCCGCCGGTGCACACTCCGATCGCGGCCAGGATCGTCACGATCAGGACCTGCGGGGGAGTGCTCCGCTCGTCGTACGCGGACAGCCGCAAGGCGAGATCGCCGACGCCGAGCATGAAGACCGATGCCATGACGCAGACGTGTATCGCCATGACCTTGACCGCGGCCTGCCGCGGCTCACCGAACCGGACGAGATCCGCAAAGCCCGTCAGCATGGTAACGAGGCAGAGAACCAGTCCGGCAACCAGCACGAAAGTGCCCGCGTGCCATAACTGGCCGGCCCACAGGTGGCGTCGGCCGCCGATCACGGAAATGACGTCGAACGCCGCCGCCATCACATATGCGGCTATCGGGAAATGCGTGAAAGGCGGGTGCAGCGGCCGGACGTACCTGCCGGGCTGAGCAGCGGTATCGGTCATATGCATCGGCGCCTCGCCCGGAGTGCAGTCGGCTGCCGCCATTACGCGGTCGCGGCCGTAAAAAATGATCTCTAGCAAAATAGCTGAAGATAAACGGCACCGCGTGGAAACAGACGTTATTCCGCGCGGCGCCGATGGGGCGTCAGTGATCAGGGCTTATCGAGCTCGGCGTGCAGCTTGTTGAAGGCACCCTGCCAGGCGCCGAGGTCCGGCTGCAGGCTGAGACCGCTCGCGACGCTCGTGTACTGACTGGCGGACTTGGTCGCGGCCAGCTGACTGAAGTCGCCCTGCACCTTGTGGTTGTCCGTGGTCAGGGCGGCTACGTCAGCCGAGAAGTCGGACGGGACGTCCGCGTTCGCGAGGCTCTGACCGAAACTGCCGAACGCGCTGGCGACCTGCGAGTCGAGAACCGTGACGCAGGCCAGGTTCTGCTGGCAGTTCTGGGTCTTGGCCTGGAAGCCGGTAAGCACGGAGGCCAGCTTGTTGTAGGCGTTGGTGACGGCGTTGTCAGCGACGACGCGGTTACCGGTATTGACGACATTGTCGAATCGCTGGGCGGAGACATAGCCATTCACGACACTGCCGATCGCGCCCACGACGATGGCGACGGTGACCAGGGTCCTGGCGGTGCTCGACAGCACCACCTGCCAGGGCCCGGCGGGAGCCGGGGCGCCAAGGCCGGTGATCGGCCCGGTGTCGCCGACGGAGGCGTCAGCCGACGGGGCTGGCCAGGCTGGTGCTGAGCCGACCGCCACTACTGGCTGGTCGCCGTACAGCCCGGCCGGATACTCGGGCGTGACGAGCAGCCAGTAGCCGGCGTACCGGGTGGAGTAGCGGACGATAGCGGCGAAGGCCTCGTGCAGGCTGTCGGGCAGTTTTCCGGTGAACAACGCGATCAGCCAGCCGAAGAAGCTGAGAATGCCGAGGCCGGACGCGATAACACTGACCACGATCGCGGCGGGGATGGCGAGGATCACGCGGAAGAAGACGGCGGCGCGGTTGAGCCGGGTCTGCCGGGTGACCAACCGGACCGGATAGTCGGGGTCGTCGTCGAGGCTGAACGGCGGGTACCGGTCGGTCAGCAAGTTGCTGTAGGCCTGCACCCTGACCCCCCAGCGCAACGCCCCGGTCAGGAACTCGAACATCCCGCTCGGCACTCGCCCGGTGAACAGAGCCGCCCACCAACTGATGAACGCGACGACGTAAGCCGCGATCACGATGAAGATCAGCACGAACGCTGCCGGGATGGCCATGATCGCGCGGAAGGCAACCGTGAGCCGGTTCTGCTTCTCGGCCGGCCCGAAGCTCACGAGCACCGGAGACGGGTCAGTGGCCAAGTCGGCCGGCGGCTGGCTGTAAGGGCTGTCCTGGCCATATGCCGCCTGCTGGCCGTAGGGAGTGCCCTGGCCGTAGCCTGCTGGCCGTAAGGGGTGCCCTGGCCGTAGCCGGCCTGCTGGCCGAAGCCCGCGCCCTCGCCGTAGCGGTCCTGCTGGCCGAAGCCCGTGTCCGCTGACTGCTGTCCCCAGGAGGGTCCGCCGGACTGGTCGCCGTCGCTCTCGGGCGGCGTCGGTGGCTGATGACCGGACTCGTAATCGCCCTGGTCAGGGGTCTCGCTCATGGTGGGGATCTCCTGATATAGCCGGTGGCTCAGAGCGGGCCAGGCCTGGCATCAGCTTGCGAAACAGGCAAGATCGATCCATGCCGTGGCGAGCAGGTATGAACGTAGTGAAATAGCTCTCGCGGAAAGCATAGGGGAATTCGAGTACAGGTAAAGCCGAGGTCGATCATCGTGAGCCAGGCGTGACCGCGCGCCCCGGCCGGGAATCCTGATCGGCAGTGCTACCTGCCCATCCGGGCTACATCGCGGCTGGACACGCCCTACTCACACACTTAGGATTGACTGTATGGTCAGTCAAGTGCCGTTCACGCACGCCCCGCTCGACCCTGCAGGCCTCGCCGACGCGCTCAAGCCGTTCGGCCGGAGCCGGATGCTCCCGCCCGGCGCCTATGTCGATCCCGCTGTCTTTGGCTGGGAACAGCAGAATTTCTTCGGCGGCGGCTGGACGTGCGTGGGATTCTCCGCAGAGCTGGCAACGCCCGGTAATCAGCGGGCGGAGTCGGTCGGCGCCGGCGGCGTCCTGCTGAGCCGCGACGCTGACGGAGTGCTGCGCGCCTTCTCCAACTTCTGCCGGCACCGCGGGCACGAACTGTTGCCGTGCGGATTCTCCGCGCAGCGGCAGAGCATCGTCTGCCCGTACCACTCCTGGACCTATGAGCTCGACGGCGGGCTGAAGGCGGCGAAGGGCTTCAAGGGCACCGTGGGCTTCGACGAGCGCCAGTGGGGTCTGGTCGAGCTGCCGGTGGCCGAGTGGCACGGCCTGATCTTCGTGGACGGCTCCGGCCAGGCCGGATCCCTGCCGGACGCGCTCGCGGACCTCGACCCCCTGGTCGCGCCGTACGAGCCGGAGCGACTGGTGATCGCTGGCCGGCATCAGTACGACGCGGCCTCGAACTGGAAGATCCTCACCGAGAACTACCACGAGTGCTACCACTGCCCGATGATCCATCCCGAGCTCTGCGCGGTCAGCCCGCCCAAGAGCGGCGAGAACTACCACCCGAGCGGTGCCTGGGTCGGCGGCTGGATGGACCTGCGGGACGGCATGAGCACGATGTCGCTGGACGGCACCAGCCTGGGCGTGCCGCTGCGCGGCCTGGACGAGCAGGGCCTGCGCACCGTGATCTACGTGAACGTCTTCCCGAACATCCTGCTGAGCCTGCACCCTGACTACGTCATGACGCATCGGCTCACGCCGCTGGCGGTGGACCGCACGATGATCGAGTGCACGTGGGCGTTCGCGCCGGAGGCGCTAGAGCGGCCTGGCTTCGATCCCGGCTATGCGGTGGAGTTCTGGGATATCACCAACAAGCAGGACTGGGGCGCGTGCGAGTCGGTGCAGCGGGGCCTGAGCTCTGCGCACGCGATCGCGGGCCCGCTGTCGCCCGACGAGGACGCGGTCTATCAGTTCGTCACGATGGTGGCCCGCGGCTACACCGGCGAGTCGGCCTGGGCCAAGCGCCCGGTGCCCGCGGCCGGCTGACCTGGCCCCACGGCATATTCGCGCGGCCGGCGGTGTTGCCTTCTGATGCGCGCTGCCTTAGCCTGCGCGCTGGTTGCGATCAACTTCGAAGGTGAGGAACTCTGACGTGGCCCTGCGCGACTTCCCTGTGAACACTCTCGCTGGCGAGCCGTCGTCGCTCGCAGCGCTGGACGGCAAGACCCTGCTGATCGTCAACGTCGCGTCCAAGTGCGGGCTAACGCCCCAGTACACGGCTCTGGAGGACCTGCACAAGCGGTTCGCGGACCAGGGCTTCTCCGTCGTCGGCTTCCCGTGCAACCAGTTCGGCGGCCAGGAGCCGGGCAGCGCCGAGGAGATCGCCGAGTTCTGCTCCGCTACCTACGGCGTGACGTTCCCGATGTTCGAGAAGGTCGACGTCAACGGGGCGGATCGGCACCCGATCTACACCGAGCTGACGGCCACTCAGGACGCGGCCGGCGAGGCCGGTGACATCCAGTGGAACTTCGAGAAATTCCTCGTCGGGCCCGATGGCTCGGTACTGGCCAGGTTCCGGCCGATGACCACGCCGGACGCCGAGGAAGTGGTCAGCGCGATTGAGGCCAGCCTGCCTGCCGGGTCCTGACGGCGATCCGGCGTAGCTGCCCCCGGTCAGGTGACCGGGGGCGGGGTGCCTTCGGCGCTCGCGGCCAGGGCCGGGTCCCAGGAGCAGACCGCGCACGCGTGCTGGAAGGCCGACCGGGCGAACTGCAGCGCGGTCGCGTGCGGGTCCGCGGCGGCGCGCACATCGTCCCAGTCGAGCAGGAACTCCCCGAGCGCGCCGTCCCATCTGGCCGCGGCCGGCGTCAGCGTCTGGCCAGCGAACGCGGCCTCGGCCGGGTGGGTGTAGGCGTAGAACGCTGCCTTCGGGTACCGCCCGTCGCCCGGCCACCAGCCGACCGCGACTTCCTGCGCATCCATCGCGTTGCGCATGATGAAGTCGCCGGACGGCGGCTGCGCGGGCGCGCCGGAGAACAGGCTGACCGCGAGGTCGAACGAACCCCACCACGCGTTGACCGGCGTCGAGCGGCCCCGGTACGGGGCCCGGTAGGCGCCGAGCACCTGCGCAGCCTGCGTGGCGGCCGCGAAGTAGGCCGCCACCTGGGCTTGGTCATAACTGCGGTGCTCGGTGTCGGCGTCCAGCGGCTCGGTCCACGCCACTTCCTGCGGCGTCGGGTCGATCTGGACCGGGCCGCCGAGGGCACCGACGGCTGCCACTACGGCCCGGGTCACGTCGCCAACCGGCCGGTCCGGCGTCAGCGGGATCCGCTCGGATCGCCCGTCGCTGTGCTCGACTACTGCCTCGTGCGCGCGCAGGTCCAGGGCCACCGCCAGCGAACCTGAGCCGTCAGGCGCGGGCAGCGGCAGTGTCTCCCAGCCGCGTGCGGTCAGCCGGAGCGCGGCGTGCTGAAGTTGCGGTTCTGGCGGCGCGAGCCGGGCGGCAAGCTTCCCCAGCACTTGCGTGTGCGCGTGCAGCGTGTCGCACGTCGCTGACCACTGCTCATACGAAACTTCCGGCCAGACCGATGACATGCGTTGCACGCTAGCGGTCCGGCCGCAGTGGCTCAACGTCCCCGGCCGTCAATTCTCATGGTGTCCCGCGCGGAGGTCAGTTGCCGGATGAGGGCGCCCGGCGGCCGCCCGGCCAGCCGGGTGATCTCCCTGGTCATGTGCGCCTGATCGGCGTAGCCGGACCGGACGGCCAGGTCAGCCAGGTCCGTGCCCGGCCCGGTGGCCGTGAGGTGCCCTAGCACCCGCTGGAAGCGGAGCACGCGATATAGCGTCTTCGGCCCGTACCCGACCGCGGCGTCGAAGCGCCGCAGCAGCTGCCGCTCGCTCATCCCGAGTTCGGCACTGAGAGCTGCCACCGTGCCGCGGCGGGCCAGCAGCCTGGCCCCGTGCAGCACCGCGTGATCCGGCGGTCCGGCCGACGCCAGCTGCGCGGACACCCTCGTTACCCGCTCAAGCGCGGTCTCGGCGGGCAGATCCCCTGGCAGCACCCGGGCCAGTGCGGGCAGGCAGTCGGCGAGGTCGACGCGCTGGTCGCGCAGCGCCGTGAGCGGGATACCGAAGGCCGCGCCGCCTGCGCCCGGCCGGAACCTGGCGCCGATCACGATCGTGCCGGGCGGGAGCGGCGCCGGCGCCGGGCCGGTGTCGGGGCCAGCGATGTAAGCGCCGTGCCCGCTCTGCCAGATCAGGTCGGTGCAGCCATCGGGCGTCACGTCGGCCACGCTCGGCTGGTCCGGCAGCACGGCGGCCCACAGGCAGGCCAGCCATCCGCGCAGAGCCGCGGGCGGCGGCCACTCGCGGTAGCCAGGCGTCAGGCGCAGGTGTGCTGAGCTCACTCTTGTCAGTCTAGGAAACCCATGGCGGATTCCTTCAAGACGGTGTAAGCCGCATGTGCTGGGATGAACGGCATGACCTCACACCCAGACCTGCAGGCAGCCGAGCAATTCCTGGCTGGCACCGGGCGAATCCTTGATCAGCGTCGCTTTGAGATCGTGGTCCGAGGCGGCGACCCGGCCCACGTCCGCGCCGCGGTCGCGGCGTACCGCAACGGCGACGGCGGCTTCGGGCACGCGCTGGAGCCCGACTGCCGCTGCCCGGACAGCCAGCCCGCGGCGGTCGCCATGGCGCTGCGGATCCTGGATGAGTGCGGCGCCTGGGACCCGGCGCTCGTGCAGGGAGCGTGCGACTGGCTGGCGCGGCACCCGGCGGGCGGCGGCGGCGGCGCGACCTTTGTCGAAGCCGGGCTGGAGGGCTGGCCGCACGCGCCGTGGTGGGTGCCGGTGGCTGGCAGGCCCGCGTCGCCGATCCAGACCGGCATGATCGCGGCCACGCTGCACGCGCGCGCGGTCGTGCACCCGTGGCTGGACCGCGCCACCGAGGTGATGTGGGAGCTGATCGCCGGGCTGTCCGCGCCCGGCCCCTATGACCTGCTCGGCGTGACCCAGTTCCTGGATCACGTGCCGGACCGGGACCGGGCGCGGCAGGCGTTCGAGCAGGTAGCCCCAGCGCTGCTGGACGGCAAGCTGGTAGAGCTCGACCCGGACGCGCTCGGCGAAGCGGAGAAGCACGGACCGCTGGAGTTCGCGCCCCGGCCGGATTCGCTCGGCCGCCAGCTGTTCGACGCCGCGACGATCGACGCGCATCTCGATCACCTGGCCGGGTCCCAGCAGGAGGACGGCGGCTGGATGTTCAACTGGCTGGCCTGGTCACCCGCCGCGGCGGCGGACTGGCGCGGGCACCTGACGGTCGAGGCGATCGGGACGCTGCAGGCCAACGGCCGGCTCTGAGCTGGACGGCTCTGACCCTAATAGGACGGCTCTGGCCCGCGGGCCCCCCGGGCGGGCGCTAGGCGAGCGCGCGCGGTCCGCGCTTGATCATCTGATCGGCGATGATCGAGCGCTGCACCTCACTTGTGCCCTCCCAGATCCGCTCGACCCGCAGCTCCCGGAACAACCGCTCCGCGGCGTTCTCGCGCATGTAGCCGCGGCCGCCGAACACCTGCACGGCGCGGTCGGCCACCCGGCCGGCCATCTCCGACGCATAGAGCTTCGCCATCGAGCACTGGCCGTGCTGGATCTTCACGTCCGCGCCGGCGTCGATGCCGCGCGCGGTCTCGTAGACCAGCGAACGCGCGGCGAACAACTCGGTCAGGCTGTCGGCCAGCATCGCCTGGATGGCGCCGAGCTGGGCGATCGGCCGGCCCTGCACCTCGCGCTCGGCTGCGAACGCGGTCATCTCATCGACCAGTCGCTGCGCGCCGCCGAGGCAGCGGGCCGCCACCATCATCCGCTCGAACCTGAACCACTCATAGGCGAAACTCATGCCGTCGCCTTCCGCACCGACCAGGTACGTCGCCGGGACCCGGACATCGGTGAACGTGACGATCGGGTGGTGGTGACTGATCGTGTGCGTGTAGGCGGGGGTGCGGAGCACGGTCACGCCGGGGCTCGGCAGGTCAACCAGGAACATGGCGTGCTCGCCGTCGTGCTCGCCGCCGACCAGCTTGCCCTGGAAGAACGCGAAGTCGGCGCTGTTGTAGGACGTGACGTGCCACTTCTCGCCGTTGAGCAGGTAGTCGTCGCCATCTCGGCGGGCCGTCGCCACGATGCCGTCCACGTCCGAGCCGGCGCCCTCCTCGGTGATCGCGTAGCACTCCTCGCGCTCGCCGCGCACCGCGGGCAGCAGGAACTTCTCCACCTGAAAGGCCGTCGCCACCTGCGGCAGCCACGACGGCGGGGTGGCTGCGACCCAGGCGAGGGCGTTCGTTACCCGGCCGACCTGTTCCTGCACGAGCACTTGCTGGAGCGCGCTGCAGCCGCCGCCGCCGAGTTCCTTCGGGATGTTCGTCGCGAACAGGCCGAGTTCGATCGCGCGCGCCTTGTGCGCGGCGGTCACGTCCTTGGGCAGCTCGCCGTTATTGAGCTCAGCCTCGACCTCGAACGGGATCAGCTCGTCGGCGAAGGTGCTGGCCCTGGCCTGAATGTCGAGGTCCGCGTCTGACAAGGCGTACATCCGTGCCCCTCCGGCAGTTCCTGACTGAACGTTCAGTCTAGGGCAGGAAGTCGGGCCTGCCAATGGTCGGTGAGCGGGGAGCAGAGCGTTTCTGCCCGGAACCGGCCGGGTATCTGCCGACTGATCTACAGCGCCATCGTGCCGGCTGGCAATCGGCTAGCTGGGCAGGATTGCACGAACGGGCGTCTGTAGGACAACGGGGAGGGAATCCGTACATGCGCTTCATGAAGATTGCCCTGGCGATCTGCGCCGTGTGCGCGAGCATGCTCGCCATGTCCGGCATGCGCCGGAAGAAGATGATGATGGCCCGCGGCCCCAAGCGTCGCGGCATGATGATGCGGTCGCGCCACCGGTAGCGATCGCCGGACAGACTCGCAGGAAGCGGGGGCGGTGGGTGCGGGCGCATCCGCCGCCCCCGTCACGTCGGGCGGCGCGGTTCCCGGCCAGGCCCGACGCTGATAGCGGCCCCCGACCCTAATCCACTCTTGACTGAACGTTCAGTCTATGCCACGATCGGGCAGTGCAGATGGATGTACGCGAACCTGCAGGTACCGCCGACGCCATCGTGATCGGCGGCGGCACAATCGGCGCCTGGTGCGCCTACTTTCTCCGGCGCAGCGGTCTTGACCGGGTAGTTCTCATCGAGAAGCGCACGCTCGGCCAGGGCGCGAGCAGCCGCGCGGCGGGCATCGTGCGCACCCAGGGCGGCACTCCGTGGGCTGTCCAGCTCGGCGAGTGGAGCCGCAGGTTCTATCTCCGCCAGCAGGACGAGCTGGGCATCGACTCCGGATTCGTCCCGCAGGGCTACCTGCTGCCGTGCTTCAGCAAAGACGACGTCACCGCCGCGCGTGAGCGGATGGACATGCAGCTCGGCCTCGGCCTGCAGGTGCGCTGGCTGGAGCCCGGCCAGCTGGACGCGCTGAATCCGACGCTGACCCCCGGCCGAACGCTCGGCGGCACGTACTGCGCCGAGGACGGCTACCTGACGCCGCCGCGGAACGTGACCGCGTACACGGTCGCGCTCGCGACGAGCGGCGTGCAGGTACGCGAGCGGGTCACTTTCACGGGCCTCAGCACGGCGGACGGCCGGGTCACCGGCGTGCAGACCTCGCACGGGCCGGTGCAGGCGCCGCTGGTCGTCCTGACCGGCGGGCCGGAACTGGCGGAGGTCGGCGGTCTGGCCGGGATCCGGATTCCGGCCGGCGGCGTCCGGCACCAGGTCGCGGTCACCGAGCCGCATCCGGACCTGGCGCCCGAGCGCGTGCCGATGGTGTTCGATCTCGCAGCCGGGCTGTACTGGCGGCCGGAGGAAGGCGGCCTGCTCTTCGGTATGAGCAATCCGGACGAGATGCCAGGCTCCGCGCGCTCTGTTGACGAGCCGTACCTGGCACTGATGCGCCAGCGGCTGGCCGAACTGGTGCCGGTCACGGCGTCGCTCGGGCTGCGCCGCACCTGGGCCGCCACCATCGACTACACCCCTGATCACCTGCCGATCATCGGCCCGGCGATCGTCCGCGGCGAGATCCTGCCTGGCGCCACCGTGGTGAGCGCCGGCGGCGCGGGCATGATGTGGGGCCCGGCCGTGGCCCGCACGGCCGCCGACGTCGCGCTCACCGGCCGCTCGGACGTTGTGGACGTCACCGACCTCGGCCTCGACCGGTTCGACGAGGCCGGTAACAGCAAGCTCGGCACCGACCCGATCGCGCTGCCGTTCCCTGAGCACGCGCCGCAGGCGCCGGGCAAGCTCACGCTCTCCTGACCCCGAAAGGAAATGACATAGCCATGACCGACATCACGCCGTACCTCGCCTCGGCGCAGACCGCCGAGCTGGAGGACTGGGGCCCGCTGGCCGAGGCCACCGGCGACGAGATGACGACCAGCGGACTGACCCTCTGGCAAGACGGGGACCAGGAGATCGGGGTGTGGGAGTGCACCCCCGGCCCGTCCCGGTGGAAGCTGGAGACCCACGAGTTCGTCCAGATCGTGGCGGGCCGGATGACGGTCACGCCCGACGGCGGCGACCCGATCGAGGTGAGCGCGGGCAACACCGCGGTGTTCCCGCTCGGCTGGACGGGCACCTGGGACATCCACGAGACCATCCGCAAGGTCTACGTCATCTTCTGAGACCGGTCAGCAATAACAGCTTTGCGCGGTCCGCTGTTGTTCTTTGAACAGCAGGCCGCGCAAAGCTGTTGCAGACCTGGTGCCGCGCGGGGTCAGCGGGGCCGAGGCTGCGTGCTCAGCTGGCCCGGGCGACGTTCTCGGGCTCGGCCGCGCCGAGGTCGGCGACCGCCGCGCCGCCGCTGAGCACCCGCAGCGCGTCCGGCGCGAGGTAGGCGTTCACCGGTGTGCCCTGGGCCAGCTGCTGCTGGCCGCTTTCGTTGCTGAGCAGGACCTGGATGTCGGACCCGGCCGCGAGGCGCAGGAACACCTGTGTCGAAGACCCCAGGTACACCAGGCGCTCGACCATGGCCGGTACCCGGTTCAGGCCGAGCCGAACTCCTCGATCCGCACGCGCTCGGGCCGGATGACGACGTGGGCGCGGTCGGGTGCGTCCTGGCCGCCGTGGCTGGCGGTCAGCACGACCTCGCCGAGCCGGACGTCACACTGCGAGCCCGGCCCGCGGGAAACGACGTCGACGCCCATCAAGTTGGATACGCCGAGGAAGTCAGCGACGTAGGTGTCGGCAGGCTCCTCGTAGACCTCGGTCGGCAGGCCGAGCTGGACGATCTGGCCGTCCCGCATGACCGCGAGCCGATCCGACATCGTCAGCGCTTCCTCCTGGTCGTGGGTGACGTAGAGGAACGTGATGCCGACCTGCTCCTGCAGCGCCTTCAGCTCGACCTTGAGCGAGCGGCGTAGCTTCGCGTCCAGCGCGCCCAGGGGCTCGTCCAGCAGCAGTACCGACGGCTGCAGCACCAGCGCCCGGGCCAGCGCGACCCGCTGCTGCTGCCCGCCGGACAGCTGTCCTGGCCGCCGCTTCTCGAACTGCCGCAGGTGCACGAGCTCCAGCGCGGAGTACACCCGCGAGTCCAGTTCGGCCTTCGCCAGCCGCTTGTTGCGCAAGCCGAAGGCGACGTTGTCGTAGACGGTGAGGAACGGGAAGAGGGCGTAGCTCTGGAAGACGGTGTTCACGTTGCGCTTGTGCGGCGGCACCGCGGAGACGTCCACGTCGTCGAGCAGGATCCGGCCCGAGGTGGGCTGCTCGAAGCCCGCGATCAGTCGCAGCGTCGTGGTCTTGCCGCAACCCGACGGGCCGAGCAGCGAGAAGAACTCGCCGCTGGCGATCTGCAGGTCGATGTTGTCGACAGCGATCTCAGTAAAGCGCTTCGTCAGTGAGACCAGCTCAACGCGGCCACCAGCCATCCCTCGGCACCTACCCTTCGGGTTTCTGCTCCCCAGCACCAAGCCGACGGAGTCCTGGTGTCCAGTCGAACCCCAGCTGGCCGGCAACGAATGCCATACTTAGCTCAAAAGCGCGCAACGAGTCAACTACTGGATCATTAAGGGCTACCTGAATCGTCAGCCCGTCGAGCAGGGTGGAGAGCGTGATCGCGAAGCTCTCCGGGTCGACCTGGCGGAACTCGCCGGCCGCCTGGCCCGCCATCACCAGGTCGGCGATCTGGTCCCGCCACCGCTCATCAGACTTCTGCCGGACGCTGCCAACCTCGGGATTCCTGGCGGCCTGAGCCCAGAAGTCCAGGAAGAGCGTCCAGGACCCGCGCGGGTCCGGGTCGGCCTCGTCCAGGCAGCTCATGGCCACGATCTCTTCCAGCCTCGCCGCCGCCGTGGTCATATCCGCCATCCGCCGCTGGCCGACCGCGTACCAGTGCTCCTCGTAATACCTGATGGCCTCGGTGAGCAGGTGATCCTTGGTCTTGAAGTAGTAGATCACCAGGGCCGGACTCACGCCCGCCCGCTCGGCTACGTCGGCGATCCTGGTGTCGGCGTAGCCGCGCTCGGAGATGACCTCGAGCGCGGCGTGCAGCATCTGGGCCCGGCGCTGATCGGCGGTGCCCCCGTGGTCGTTGTTGCCCCCGTGCTCAGGACGGCCGTGCTCAGGACGACCATGCTCGGCACGACCGTGCGCGGCATCGTCAGCGGGGCGATCGGCCATCGCGGTGAATCCCTTCATGGCGGCAATAATTCCTGGTCTGCAGCCGTCTGTACGCGTGTTCAGTCAGTTCACACCGCCAGGTCCCTCTTGCCGACAGATTAGCAGAACTCTAGACTGAACGTTCAGTCAAACAACTAGGTGGCAGCACCGGCGCGGGTAGCGCGCAGGGCGTGACGCCGCATGTTACGGAAGGCAGAGTCATGACCGCAAGCTACGACGCGATCGTGGTCGGTGGCGGGCACAACGGACTGGTCGCCGGGGCGTACCTGGCCAGGTCCGGGGCCAGGACAGTAGTGCTGGAAGGCCGCTACAAGACTGGCGGCGCGGCGACCACCGAGGCGCCGTGGCCGGACGCGCCGGAGTTCCGGGTGACCCGGCTCTCCTACGTCATGAGCCTGCTGCCGCCGACGATCATCAAGGACCTGGAGCTCGCCCGGCACGGCTACAAGATCTACCCGATGGGCCCGTACTACCAGGCGTTCCCTGAGGGCGGCTCCATTAAGCTGTACGCCGACGACGCCAAGCGCAACCACGAGTCGGTCTCCCGGTGGTCCAAGAAGGACGCCGACGTCATGCCCAAGTGGGACGCATGGCTGGCGGGCCTGGCCGACGTACTCGGGCCGCTGCTGCTGACGGTGCCTCCGGCCATCGGGTCGCGCAAACCGCGGGACCTCGCGGGCACGCTCAAGCTGGCCTGGCGGCACCGCGGCCTGGACGTGCGCACGATCGCGGACGTGACCCGGCTGATGACGATGAGCATCGCCGACCTGCTGGACGACTGGTTCGAGTCGCCGCAGGTGAAGGGCGCGCTCGCGGTCAACGGCGTGATCGGCACCTGGGCCGGGCCGTACGAGCCGGGCACCGCGTACGTGATGGCGCACCACTCGATCGGTGATGTGGGCGACGGTCACCTGGGTAACTGGGGATTCCAGGAAGGTGGCATGGGTGCGGTCTCGAACGCGATCGAGCTGGCCGCGCGCAGCCACGGCGCCGAGATCAGGATCAACTCGCCGGTCGAGCGCATCCTGGTCGAGGGCGGCAAGGCGGTCGGCGTCGCGCTGGCCAGCGGCGAGGAGATCCGGGCCAAGGTAGTCGTCTCGACGCTGCATCCGCGAACCGCTTTCCTGGAGCAGGTGGGCCGGCAGAACCTGCCGGCTGATTTCGCCACCGACATCGAGCGGTGGAAGACGCGCAGCGGCGTCGTGAAGATCAACCTGGCGCTGGCGGAGCTGCCCGACTTCACCTCCGACCCAGGCGTGGAACTGCAGGAACATCACACCGGCTCGGTGGAGATGGCCCCGACGATGGAGTACATCGAGCGCGCCTTCCAGGATGCCCGCGACGGCAAGCCCGCGGTCCGGCCGTTCAGCGACGGCGTTATCCCGACCGCGTTCGACAAGACGCTGTCCCCGGCGGGGACGCACATCATGTCGCTGTTCACTCAGTGGGTGCCGCAGGACTGGAGCGAGGAGCCGCACACGGCCGAGTTGGAGGCGTACGCCGACCGCATGATCGACTGCTACAACGAGCTCGCGCCGAACTTCAAGGCGTCGATCCTGCACCGCGACATCGTGGGCCCGTATGAGATGGAGCACGAGTACGGCCTGGTCGGCGGCAACATCTTCCACGGCGAGCTCTCGCTGGAGCAGCTCTTCCACATGCGGCCCGCACCCGGCTTCGCGGACTACCGCACGCCGGTGGACGGGCTCTACTACGGCAGCTCCGCTACCCACGCGGGCGGCGGCGTTTGCGGCATCCCCGGCTGGCAGGCTGCCAAGGCCGCGATCGCCGACAAGAAGGTCGGCAAGAAGCGCCCATGACCCAGCCAGCGGTGCGCCGGCCGGAGATTTCTGCTCCGGCCGGCGCGCGTCTGCCCGCCGGACGCCCGGCCCTGCTGGCGATGCTGGAGGCGCGCAGCATCGCGCTGGTCGGTGCCTCACCCCGGCCCGGCTCGTTCGGCCGCCGGATGGTCCAGGAGGTCACCAGGAGCGCGAGCAGGCCCCGCGTCTACCCGGTGAACCCCAAGTACGCCGACGTGGACGGGCTGCGCTGTTACCCGGAGCTGACCGACCTGCCCGAGCCGGTAGACCTGGTGCTGCTCGCGGTGCCGGACGCGGCGCTCCCTGACCAGCTGGCCCTCGCGGCTGGCTGTGGCGCCCGGTCTGCGGTCGTCTTCGGCGGCGCTTATGAGATCAGGGAACGGCTCGCCGCGACCGCGCGAACCGCCGGCCTGGCACTGTGCGGGGCCGGCTGCATGGGGTTCATCAACGTCAGCTACGGCCTGCGCGCGATCGGCTACACCGAGGCCGATCCGGTACCGGACGGGCCGGTGGCGCTGGTCACGCACTCGGGCTCGGTGTTCTCCGCGCTGCTGCGCGCGCGTCGCCGACTCGGTTTCACGCTCGCCGTGTCCTCCGGTCAGGAGCTGGTGACCACCGCCCCGGAGTACATCGACTACGCGCTGAGCTGGCCGGAGACCAGGGTGCTCGCGCTCGTGCTGGAGGCGATCAGGGACGGCGGCGCGCTGCGGGCGGCGCTGGCCCGCGCGGCCGAGCGCGACGTCGCGGTGGTGCTGCTGACCACCGGCGACTCCGCGGTGGGCAAAGCGATGGTGGCCGCGCACTCCGGCGCCCTCGCGGCCGCGGACGGCGGGTGGGAGGCGCTGGCCCGCGAGTACGGCGTGCACCGCGTCGGCGACCTGGCGGAGCTGACGGACACGGTCGAGTTGTTCGCGGCCGGCCGGCGCGCGACCCGGCCCGGCGGGCCGGCGTCTCGCGCCGGGATCGCCGCCGTGCACGACTCCGGCCTGGAGCGCACTCACGTCGTCGACCTGGCCGCCGAACTGGCCGTGCCGTTCGCCGCGATCGGCACCGCGACGAAGGAGCGGCTCGCCGGGCTGCTGGATCCGGGCCTGGTCCCGGACAACCCGCTGGACGTGTGGGGCACCGGCGCGAGCACCCGTGAGCTGTTCGCCGGCTCGCTGACCGCGCTGGCCGATGACCCCGCGGTGGACGCCGTGGCGCTGGCCATCGACCTGGTGCCCGAGCTAGACGGCGACCCCTCCTATCCGCAGGCGATGCTCGACCTCGCGCGGCATACCAGCAAGCCGGTCGCGGTACTGACCAACCTGGGCAGCGCCATCGACCTGGCCGCGGCCGACCATCTGCGCGATCAGGGCGTGCCCGTGCTGGAAGGCACCAGGTCCGGGCTGCTCGCGCTGAAGCACCTGATCGGGCACGGCCGCCGTCCGGTGCGGGACGGCGCCCCGGCCACCGTTGACCTGGCCCGGCAGCGCCGCGGCGCCGCGCTGCTGGCTTCCGGCGAGCTGAGCGGCGCGGTGCTGCTGGACCTGCTGGGCGAGTACGGGATCGGCGTGCCGCGGGTACACCCGGCCGACTCCGAAGCGGGGGTGTTGGCCGCGGCGGCGCGGATCGGTTACCCGGTCGTGCTCAAGACCGACGAGCCTGGCGTCCTGCACAAGTCCGACGTCGGCGGCGTGCTGCTCGGCATCCCCGGGCCCGAGCAGCTCGCGGCCGGTTACGCAGAGCTGGCGAGTCGTCTCGGCCCGCGGGCGCTTGTCTGCCAGGCGGTGCCGCCGGGCGTGGAGCTGGCCCTCGGTCTAGCGCGTGACGCCGAACTCGGCCCGCTCGTCGTCGTCGGCGCCGGGGGAGTCCTGGTCGAGCTGATCGCCGACCGGGCCGTCGCGCTGCCGCCGGTCGACACCCGCGATGCCCGCGACCTGGTCGAGGGACTGCGCGTGCGCACCCTGCTGGCCGGCGTGCGCGGCGCCGCGGCGGCGAGCATGGACGCCGTGCTGGCCGCCATCACGGGCGTGTCCCAGCTGGCGGTCGAGCTCGGCGACGAGTTGGAGGCGCTCGACGTGAACCCGCTGATCTGCGGGCCAGACGGCGCGGTCGCGGTGGACGCGCTGGTGATCCCGCGGCGACGGCCTGCCTGAGCCGGACCTCAGTCCGACCGCCGGACGACGGTCCGGTATCAGCGACCAGAGGTCAGCCCTGGCAATAGTGGCCAGTGTCAGTCAACCTTTTGTCGTGCCCCGACGTGCAAGCGGTGTGCATGGCGCAGATGACCGGGCCTCCTTCGAGCAGTTCGTCGAGGGGTCGTCGTCCCGGCTGCTCACCATGGCCATGCTGCTCACCGGGCACAACCGCACGGACGCGGAGGACCTGCTGCAGACGGTGCTGGAGCGCGCCTTCCGGCGCTGGCATCGCATCTGCCGGACTGGTGACCCGGGTCCGTACGTCCGGCAGATGCTGGTGAACGCGTCGATCGACCGATGGCGGTTGCTGCGCCGCCGACCGGAGCAACCCCTCGACTCCGGCGACGGCCCGCCGGCCGTCGGCGCGATGGCCGGGCCCGATCAGGCCGCCGCGCTCGCCGAACAGGACCTGCTCTGGCGCGCGCTGGCCCAGTTGCCGCCCGGCCAGCGGGCGGTCCTCGTGCTCCGCTACTACGAAGACCTGACCGAGGCGCAGACCGCGGCCGTGCTCGGCTGCTCGGTCGGCTCGGTCAAGGCGCAGACATTCCGCGCGCTCGCCCGGCTGCGGGACGTCGTCGGGGTCGCCGGCAGCGGTACCGGGCCGACGGACGAGCCCGGGATTGCCAATCAGATGTCACCACGAGGTGCTAGCAATGGATGATCTCGAGCGCTGGCTGAGAGCCCAGATGCAGGCAGCCACTGCGGGCCCACCGCTGGACCTGCTCGCCGGGCGTATGGCGGCGGCGGCGCACGCACCTGCGCCGGGCCGGCGCCGGCGCGGTGGCCGCGGTGGCCGCAGTCGCCATCGCGGTGCCGACCGTGCTGGCGTCGACGACCGGCGGCCCGCGCACCGGACCGGCGATACCGCCGGCCGTCGCGGGCCCGGCACCGGGTTCTGAGCTGCTGAAATGCGGCTCGTCCAGCGCTCGCGGTATCTCCGGCGGCGAACTCAGCTGGCGGTGGAAGCCGGCCAGCATCCAGGCCGGATCGGTCTGGCTCGTCGGCGCCCGTTCTGGCGCATGGCAGTCGAGTCAGCGGCTGCCCGACGGCAGGCTGCGGGCCGTCGCCGGGATCATCGTCGCGGTCAAGAACGGCAGCACCGCCGAGATCACCACCAGCCAGCCCGCCCGGTTCCGGTTCATGACGCGCGAGGTCGCGGCCGCCGGCTATACCCTGCACGACGGCGTGGCCGGCCTGACGCTGGCCGGCTGTCCGTACGATCGGTTTCCGCCCGGCATCCCCGCGGCCTACGCGGCCGACCTGACGCTCTTTTACCTGCCGCTCGGCTATGTCACCGACCTGACCGGGTGCCTGCGGATGCAGGTCAGGACGCCGCCATCGTGGCAGGTCAGCTGGACCGCAACCGTGCCGCTCGACCGCACCTGCTGACGGGCTGAGGCCAGTCGGAGCGGCGGTCAGCAGCGGCGCGGCGCCGCGGATGTCGAAGGTCACCGCCGCCTCGGTCAGCACCGCGGCGGCGGCCGCGTATCCAGCGCCGGCCTCGACGTCGGCGAGCGTGCAAGCGGGCCGGGTGCCGGCGAGTTCCGCCACGCCGGGCGGCTGATCCGGGGGTGTCACCGTGACGCTGGTCAGCGGCGTGCGCAGACCCTCGCCGGTGGCTTTCAGCACGGCTTCCTTCCTGGTCCAGATCGTGAAGAAATCCCGCGCGGCTGCGGACGTGCGGCCACTCGGCCGCGGTGCACACGCGCGCCAGCAGCGGCTCGTAGTCGCGGCCGTCGATCACCTCGACGTCGACGCCCACCGGGCAGCCCTCGGTCAGCGCGACTGCGACGACGTCGCCGGAGTGGGTGATGGACGCCGCGAGCCCGGTGCCGGGCAGCCGCGGCCGTCCGTGCTGGCCGCCGCAGCGCTCGCAGCCGCGGTCCACCAGCACCCGGGCCGGGGCATCCCCGACCCGCCCGGCCACTGCGGCCCGCAGCACGGCCGTGGCCAGTACGAACCGGTCCCGGTCAGCCCGGAGCCGGAAGCCGGTCGCGCGGGCCGCCTCGGGCCTGGCCAGCCACTGCTCGTGCCCCGGCCGGAGCTGATCGAGCCGGGCTAGATAGACGGTGCAGCTGGTCCACAGCATTAGGTCATGGTCTGCTGCCATAAGAACAGCATCAAACCATGACCTGATACGGTTCCGCTCGGGCTAACCCTCCGCGCCGGCGATGGCCGTCAGCGCCTGCCGGTTGTCGACCCGCTGGCCGCGCGTCATCACCCGGTATCCGATGAATCCGACGATCGCCACCACGAACGACATCAGCAGCATGACCGTGGCCAGCGCATTGAGGGCCGGGCCGTTGTTGCCGCCGTGCACCGTGGAGTAGATGATCACCGACATCGGCTGGGTGTTGCCGGTGGAGGACAGCAGGTCGACGACGACGAAGTCGTCGATGACCCCGACGAAGACCAGGATCGCGCTGGCGAAGATGGCGGGCGCCAGCAGCGGCAGCATGACCCGGCGCAACGTCTGCAGGTGCGTGCAGCCGAGGTCGGCGGAGGCTTCCTCGTATTGCTTGCCGATGGTCACCAGCCGCGCCTGCACGACGATGGCGGGCCAGCTCAGGTTCCAGCTGACCAGGCCGAGCACCTCGGCCTCGGTGCCGAGCCCGACCCCGCGCAGCCCTGGCATCTGGGTGAAGATGAAGTACAGCGCGACGCCGAAGATCAGCTCGGGCACCACGAACGACAAGATCATCAGGAAGTTGAACCCGCCCGGGATCTTGCCGCGCCACTTGTTGATGCCGAGCGCGAAGGCGACGCCGACCGGCACCGCGATCAGGGTGGTCAGCGCGGACAGCTTGAGCGTCTGGAAGATCGCGCTGTGCAACTGCGGGTTGTACCAGATCGAGTTGACCTTGTCGCCCCAGTACCAGCGGACCGACAGGCCCTGGAACGCGGACTGGGACTTGCCGTTGTTGAACGAGAACAGCACCGCGATCGCGATCGGCGCGAGCGACCAGACCAGGTACAGCCAGGTGAAGCCCTCGAGGAACCACGGATGCCGCCACGGGTTGCGGAACAGACGAGGGCGGGGACTCCCCGTTCCGGCCAATGAAGCGTTGGTTGTCATGACGCCGCCTGCGAGGTCCGGTTGGTCGCGACGACGTAGTAGATCATCGGGCCGATGAGCACGAGCAAGACGATCAGCGAGAGGATCGCCCCCTGGCCGGCCGCGAACGGTGTGGTGAGCTGGCCCTGGATCACGTTGCCGATCATCGCGGTGCCGGGCGCGCCGGACAGCAGCTGGTTGGTGAAATAGTCACCCAGCATCGGCAGGATCGTGATGAGCATGCCGGTCAGGATCGGCTGCCGCGACAGCGGCAGCGTGACCCGCAGGAAGGTACTGGCCCGGCTGAGCCCGAGGTCACGGCCTGCCTCTAGCAGCGACGGGTCGATCCGGTCCAGGCCGGCGTACAGGACCAGGATCAGGTACGGGATGTAGCCGTAGACCAGGCCGAGGATGACCGTGTACGGGTGGCCGCCGAGCCAGTTCGGCGTGGGCAGGCCGACGAACGACAGCACCTTGTTGACGTAGCCGTTGTACTGGAGCAGGTCGATCCAGGCCAGCATGCGCATCATGTAGCTGATCCAGAACGGCGCTACCAGCAGCACCAGGAACAGCCCCTTGCGGCGGCCGGCGAACCGGGCCACGAAGTAGGCGGCCGGGTACGCGATCAGCAGACTCAGCGCCGATGCCACCGCGACGTACCAGATGGTGTTCAGGACCGTCGGCAGGACGAAGGCGTTCGCCCCGAAGATGTCCCGCACCACGTTGGCCAGGTTGGCCGAGCTCCAGTCGAATGGGTTGTACACGGCGACGGGAGCGTGGGTCTGGGTGTTGAGCTTGCCTTCGCCGATGGCCAGCACCGCGTAGAACGGCACCACGAACAGCACGAACAGCCAGAGCATGCCCGGCAGCGCCAGCAGGATCCAGAACGTCTTGCTCAGCTGAAAGCCCGAGGAGAGGCAGGCCGCCTGACCGATCGACCCGCTTGCGGGCCGTGGCCGGCGGCCGCGGGGGAGCCTGAATGCTCATCGCTACATCCCCTCGCTCACGACTAGCCACTGCTGCTGCCAGAGGGCCTCGGCGTCGGCCGGGAGCTGCAATTCGCCGAGCCCTCGGCGGAAGTCCTGCGGCACCACCGCGGTGGACGTCAGGCTCTTGGGCAAGATCTGCTCCTTGACCAGCACCTCGGGGGTGACCGCCGTGATCGGCTGCATGTAGCCGTTGTAGCTGATGTTCTCCAGCGCCACCTTGTCGTCCATCAGGTAGTTGACGAACAGGTGCGCCAGGACGGGGTTCGACGCCGACCTGAGCACCGTGTTGGTGTCGTTGGCGATCGGGCCCTTGCCGTCGGTCGGGAACCAGTAGCCGACGACGTCGACGTTCACGCCCTTGGGCATGTAGCCGGCCGCCGCGGCCATGTCACCCGACCACGCGTGATGGATCCAGGTCTGGCCGGTCGGGACCTCGGTGTAGTCGTTGTTGTCGATGCGCAGGTTGACCGCGGCGTCGAGGTCCTGCAGCGTCTGCCGGGCGAGGTCGATCTGAGCCTTGCTGGTGGTGTTGAGGTCGTAGATGTTGTTCATCATCAGCGCCAGGCTGGGCGACTCCCGGTAGTCATCCAGGATGGCGATCTTGCCCTTGTACTTGGGCTGGAAGAACATTTCCCGCCACGGGTTGCGCATCGCGTAGGGGTTGAGGTCGGTCAGGTCCTTCCGCCACGCGATGCCCGTCGTGTAGATGGTGTACGGCACCGTGTACTGCCAGCCCTGGTCGTAGAACGGATTGGTGAAGTCCGGCCAGGCCTGGCCGATGTTGGTGATGTAGCTGTGATTCAGCGGCTGGATCAGCTTGGACGCGATCAGCGGCCCGAGCACGTCCGCCGTGACGCCCATGAAAACATCGAACTTGAGGCCGCTGCTGAGCTTGGAGAGGGCCTCGTCCATCGTGTTGAACGTGGTCAGCTCCACCTTGCAGTTGTACTTCTTGGCGAAGCTGTTGAGGCAGGCCTGGTTGACGTAGGCCACCCAGTTGTAGATCTGGAGGGTCGCCCCGGTCTCCGGCTGGAGCCCGTCGGAAATCTTGGGGTTGCCCTGGGTCGGCCACCTGACCGGGTTGGTGGGCCGCGGCAGCGGCACGTTGGTCGGACCCACCAGGTAGGGCGCGCACGCATCGAGGAGCGATGCGCCACCGCCAGCGAGCAGGGTGGCGGCGAGCCCGCGCTTGAGGGCCTGCCGCCGGGAGAGATCTGGCACCCGCCGGGTTCCGTCCGGTTGCCAGCCCTCGCGTGGGTGCATGCACCGCCACCCTTCTCGCGTCGTCCTAGGTCAGGAACAAGTCCTGACTGAACATTCGGTCAGTGGGGAATTGCTGGTGATCAGGATCACCCTGCTGACCATACCGGCGCAAGGTTTTCCGGATAACAGATTCGAAAGCGCATCTTCCCGGACAACATGGTTGTGGCCTGGCTACCGCCGGACCGCGGCCGCGAACGCAGCGAAGTTGTCGACGAAGCGATCGATGTCGGCCTCATCGTGCTGCACTGAGATCAGCCACTGCTCGATCTTGCCCCATGGCGGCAGGAAGACCCCGCCGTTGTGCTGGAACAGCCAGTGCGCGTGGCTGTAGGCGTCCCTGATGCTCAGGAAGTCGCGGAAATTCCGCACCGGCCGATCCGAGAAGACCACGCACCCCTTGGCCCCGACGGACACGACCTGGGCACTGAGCCCGTTCCGCTCGATCTCCCGCTCCAGGCCCGCCACGGCCCGCAGCCGGAGCTTCTCCAGCCGCTCGTAGGCCTCCGGGGTGGCGACCTCCGTCAGCATCGCCCGGCAGGCGGCCATCGCCAGCGGGTTGCCGTTGAACGTGCCGACCTGCTCGTAGTCACCGTTGGCTATGTGCTCCATGACCTCGGCGGTACCGCCGATGGCCGCGACCGCGATACCGCCGCCGATGGCCTTGGCCAGGCAGACGAGGTCCGGCGTGACGCCGGTGTAGCCGGTGGCGCCGCCGGGTCCGGCGGTGAGGCCGGTCTTGACCTCGTCGAAGGTCAGCAGCGCGCCGCGGGCGTGCAGCAGGTCCTTGAGGCCCTGCAGGTAGCCGGGTTCGGGCTTGATGATCCCGGCGTTCATCATGATCGGCTCGAGGATCATGCCGGCGATCTGGCCCGGGTGCTCGTCCAGGACGCGCTCGACGCCGACCAGGTCGTTGAAGCTGACCACCAGGGTCAAGTCGGTGATGGCCTTCGGGATGCCAGCACTGCCGGGCACGCCATTCGGGTGGCCGACCGGGCCGCGGTCGTCCTCCTCGCCGTCCGGGCAGACCGAGACCTCAACCGAGTCGTGATGACCGTGGTAGCAGCCCTCGACCTTGATGATCAGGTCGCGGCCGGTGATGGCCCGCATCAGGTGCACCGCGTCCATCGTCGCCTCGGTGCCCGAGTTCGCGAACCGCCACTGCGGCAGGCCGAAGCGGCGCGCCAGCTCGGCCGCCGCGGCGAGCGCGTTCTCCGTCGGCTGGGCGAAGTGCGTTCCGCGGGCGACCTGGGTCTGGACGGCCTCGACGATCGCCGGGTGACCGTGCCCGGCCAGTGAGACGCCGTAGCCGCCGTGCAGGTCGACGTACTCGTTGCCGTCGACGTCGTAGAGCTTGCTGCCGAGCCCGTGGCTCAGCCAGACTGGCTGCGGAGCCGAGATCTGCCAGTTCGAGACCACGCCGCCCGCTAGCAGGCTGGTCGCGGTCGCGGCGAGCCGGGCCGACTTCGGCTGCCGGTCGATGAAGATCTTTTCCTGGGCCTCGATGATGGCCGCGATCGAGGTCTGCGCGGCGGCCCCGGCCGGGACGTGCGCTGGCGGTGAATCCGTCGGGTTGCCGGACGGGTGGGCGTCAAGGGTCCCGTTGGCCCCAGGCTGCCCGCTGGTATTTGAGGTAGAAATGTCCGACTCTGGGCTGGCCTGCTGAGTGGCCATAGGTATCGCGCTCCCAACGCGTTGACTGAATGTTCAGTCTAATCCGCCAGTTCACGGGCTGACAAGGTCGCGGTCTGCGTGCTATCCCGATTGCCGCCCAGCCAGACGGCAAGCCATCCGAGGTCGCGAGCGGGCGCGCGCTCGAATCTCTAGTTGGCCGCTAGCTTTTGTCGACTTGGGCTCTCGCTCACCGACCCGTCGCGGCCCGGTCATGGCGGCGCCCTAGCATCCGCCGAATGACGACCTCTCGCATCTCAGGTCAGCAAGCAAGTCGTATGAGCCTCGCTGAGCAGCATGAATGGTTCAAGCGTGTTACCTCTCGCCGCGCGCTTCTGCGCGGCGGTGCGCTCGGCGCTGGTGCCGCGACGACAGGGCGGCCTGCTGGACCCGCTCGAGCTGGTGCGGTCGCAGTACCTCCGGCTCGCTCGCTTCGGCGGAACCGCTTCAGACCTCGGGGGCTGGGTCGGCGCGGTGCTCGTTCGGCTTGGCCGGCAGGATGCTCAGCTCGGGCTGGGCTGGCATCGGGGCCGGGAGCGGCAGGCCGCGCTCGCCGCTGTGGCCACCGGTTGCGCGCTCGTGATAGGCCTCGATCTCGGCCGCGAAGCCCGGCTGATGGTAGGGGCGGCCATCCACGACCGGACCCTGCTCGCCGTTGATGATCGCGACGACGTCCTGGCCGCTGATCGTCTTGTGCAGTTCCAGCGCGTGGCCGACCGCGAGCACGCTGGCCCGGTGCTCGGCCAGCAGCGTGCCGGTCCGGTCGGCCAGCGCGGACAGGTGCGACTCGGCGCGCTGCCCGAGCGCGGTCTCCAGCACGTTCCGGTCGTTGCCGTCAGCGACCGGGTGGGCGTCGCGTGGTGCCCGGGTGGCGGCGTAAGAGCCGTACTGGCCGCCCATGCCCCACAGGCCTTCCATGGCGAGGGCCAGCGTGGTCGCGTTCTGAAGGTCGCCGGAGACGCCCGAGCTGTTGTCGCCGTCGAAGAACATCCGCTCGCCGACCAGCGAGGCGAGACTCACCATGATGTCGGCCTCATATTCGCTGCGCCACGACGTGAACTGCTCCTCGATCGGGATCGGCTTCACGAAGCCCAGGTAGTCCGCGCCCTTCTGGATCGTGGCCGTGTCGATGACATTCCGCTTCTGGACCAGGTGGCTGATCACCGCGTGGCAGGCTTCGTGCAGGGCGACCGCGTGCCGTTCCCGCTCGATGTACTCGACGCCCTCGGACGGGCCGACGCTCTTGGCCAGCTTGGCCCTGGTCACGTCGGACCAGGTGATCGTCGTGCGCCCATCCCGCAGGGTGGCGATCAGCGATTCGTTCACCAGATCCTTGATGGTCGCCCCGGTGGCGTACGGGGTGATCGTGGCCAGGTGGTCGATCTCGTCAGGGGTGATGTCGTGCTGCACCTTGGCGAAGTAGCCCTGATAAGTACGCTTGCGGCCTTCCTTGGACGGATAGCCGACCCGGTACAGCCGGTCGATCCGGCCGGGCCGCAGCAGGGCCTCGTCCAGGGCTGACGGCATGTTCGTCGCCATGATCACCAGGATCCGGTACTTGGGCGGCGGCTTGGGCTTCATCCCGAGGGTGCGGCGGACGATGCGATTGAAGAAGCCGCGCGGCTTCTTCAGCCCGGACAGCTCGGTCAGCAGGGCCTGCAGCGTGCCCATGCCGCCGCCGCCGCCGCCCATTCCCGTCGGGATCATCTGCCGGAACCGGCCGGCCCTGGGCGGCGCCGGATCCGCCTGCAGCGCGCTGGCATAGAGGCCCGACTGCGTGCTCTCGCTGAGGTAGCTGAAGCCCCGGCACGGGTCGAGCAGTCCCGCCGCCCGGCCCGGGGTGCTGCCCTGACCGCCGCCCTGGCCGCCCACGCTGCCGCCGCGGTTGCCGAGTGAGTCCGCCTCGTCGAAGAAGACGATCACACCGCCGTAGCGGACCGCGAGTTTGCGCAGCCGGCGGAACAAACCTTTCACCTTCAGGATGCCGACGCCGAAGAACATGTTGATGAACGCGCCCGGGTCCACGAACACGTACGGCTTGCCGGTCTCGCCCGCGACGGCCTCGGCCATCAGCGTCTTCCCGGTGCCGGGCGGACCCCAGAGCAGGATGCCGCCAGGCACGTAGCCGCCGTGGTCCTCGATCGACTCCGGGTCCTCCAGGAATAGGATGTTCTCCTGAACCTTCGCCACCACGTGGTCCTGGCCCCAGACGTCGGCGAATCTGGTCGTCACGTCGCCGGGGTAGTAGACGTCGACCCCGCCCCTGGACATGAACCAGAAGATCGCCGCGAACTGGCTGACGCCGAGCAGCAGGATGACCATGAAGTACAAGATCGTCGGGAGGACGTGGAACACCTTGGCCGGCGCAGCGAAGAGGCCCTGCACCGGCGAGGTGCCGAAGGCCAGGCCCAGGATCACGGCCAGGATCGCGATCACGATCAGCCACTTGAGCGCCCGCGCCACCCGGAACCGGGTGTAGTCGCTGGCCCGGCTGGCCACCCGGTCGCCGGTCCCGAAGAAGGCGCTGCTGACCCGGTAGTACGGCCGGGAACGCTCGGCCAGCAGGTAGCTGAGCTGGCGCAGTAGCTCAACCGCGAACAGCAGGATCAGCCACCGGCCGATGCCCGAGCGCACCTGCAACTGCAGTCTGGAGGCATCGAGGAAGCCCAGCGTGGGGTCCGCCGACATCTGATACCAGACGACGAGGAACCAGACGATCACCAGCACGATGAGGAACTTGAGCCGGTCCCAGGGCGCGAGGCGCCGGCGCGTCAAACCGGACGCGTTGGCCGCAGCCCTGGCCAGCTTGCGGTCGCGACGCCGCACGCGCCGGCCGTCGTTGGTGGTTGCTGACTCGGGCATCAGGAGCCTCGCACGGTGAAGGAGTTCACGACCGTCGCGATCTGCTTCTCGTTGGACACGAAGCAGTTCTGATAGCACTGCACGAGCAGCAGGTACAGCTTGGTCGTGGCGGCGTTGGTGAGGACGGTCAGGTCGAAGGCGTCGGGCTGGCCGTTGACGTCGTACTCGAACAGCTCATTGATCCCGCGCATGTTGTATTTGGTCGTGATCAGGTTGTAGCTGATCGACTGGAAGCCGGGCAGCGTCGCGCCGGCCGCGGCCGCCTGCTGGCGGGCGCCCGGAGTCACCGGGAACAGCAGGTCGCGCATGACATTGAAGGACAGTTCGCCGCGCAGCGACAGCTTCAGGTTCTGCACGCTGGCGTACACGACCGGCTTATTGGCGGCATCCAGCAGGCTCACCGAAGATGGGCTGGAGGCCGCCGCGTACGCCTGCGACCAGGCCAGCGCGCCGCCGGCCGCCCCGGCGAAGGACCTGGTCAGCAGGTTCTGCGCCTGCGCCACGAACTGCGGGCTCACCTGGTGCCAGCCGGAGGGGACCTTGAAGTAGGCGTGGTCGGCCTTGTCCGCGGCGTAGTCATAGGCCGGGGCACCACAGCCCGCCACCGTGCCGACGGTGACCACCGCGAGTCCGGCGGCCATCGTCGCTAGCAGGGCCCGGCGTAGGTGGTGCATGCCTTCTGCGCCTCCCGTCTTCAGCCAGGCTGCCTGCGCCCGGCCGGCATTGGCCCCTATTTGGAGTATGCGTGCAGCCTGGGGGTTTGCGCCATCCCGGTGTTAACGCGAGTTAGCTGCCGGGTTTGCTGTGACTGGAGTGATCACGCAGGATCCGCGCGATCAGCCGCCAGCCGAGCAGGACGAGGGCGAGGAACCCGAGCGCGACCGCGATGAACGCGGCGGCGGTGCCCTGGCCGGCCAGCACCCTGATCAGCATGCCCGCGACCGCGGTGCCGAGCCAGGCGCCGAGCCCCGCCGGGACGATCGCGAGCGGACGCCGCCAGGCCCGGGTCACGAGGACGCCGATCGCGAGACCGGCCAGGAACGGCCAGGCGGTGTGCCAGATGCCGGCCGGGCTGTCGCCGTGATCGTGGGCATGCCTGCCGATGAGCACGAACGCCAGCACGCCGCAGCAGTCGAGCGCGGCGGCCGCGGCGACGGCAGCGGGGGCGGCGACGGCGGGGGCGGGACGCACCTCGTTACGGTAGCGTCCGCCGGATACTGGCGGGCCTGGCCAGGTCGTCTAGGCTCGTCCGTTGATGCCGACTGTGCTGATCATTCATCACACGCCGTCCCCGGCGCTGCAGGCCATGTTCGAGGCCGCGGCGAGCGGAGCGCGCACGGACGAGATCGGGAACGTGGACGTGCTCGTCCGCCCGGCGCTGACCGCCGGCGCGGCGGACGTGCTGGCCGCGGACGGGTACCTGCTCGGCACCCCGGCCAACATCGGCTACATGTCCGGCGCGCTCAAGCACTTCTTCGACACGATCTACTACCCGTGCCTGGAGGCGACGAAGCGGCGCCCCTACGGCTTGTACGTACACGGCGCCAGCGATACCGGCGGCGCGGTCCGCGCGGTCGAGTCGATTGTCACCGGCCTGGGCTGGCAGGCCGTGCGGCCGGCCGTCTGCGTCACCGGTACCCCCGCAAAGCCCGACCTGGAAGCCTGCTGGGAGCTCGGCGCGCTGGTCGCGGCGGAGGTCGCCGGGTGATCGTCACCGTCACGCTCAACCCGACCCTGCGGGTCGAGTACGACGCCGAACGGGTCGTCCCCGGTGAGTCCAACCGGGTCCGCCGGGTCGGCTTCGCGACCGGCGGGCGCGGCCTGGCCGTCGCCAGGTACCTGCAGACGTTCGGCCACGAGGTCGTCGCCGCCGGTCTGGCGGGCGGCTCGGCCGGCGAGCTGATCCGGGTCGAACTCGCCCGGGCCGGCATCGCGACCCAGTTCACCCGGATCGCGGCCGAGTCACGCCGGGTGCTGGCGATCGCCGACGGCCGGGACGGCCAGCTGACCAGCTTCACCGAGCCGTCGCCGTACATCACCACCGAGGAACTCGGCCGGCTGGCCATCGACTACCTGGGCCTGCTGGACGGGGCGACGGCGGTCGTGTTGTGCGGGAGCCTGCCCGACGGCCTGCCGGAAGAGATCTACGGCTCGTTCGTCAGCTATGCCACCGGCGCCGGCGTGCCGGTGATCCTGGAGGCGGGTGGCAACGCGCTGCGGCACGCGGCGGCGCGGGGCCGGCGCTCGTCATCCCGGACGCGGGCGGCGGCGACCCGGCCGCGCTGGTGCAGCCCGGCGGGCCGACCTCCGTCGTGGTCATGGACGGGACGGCGGTGCGCGCGCTGACCCCCGCGGGTGACTGGCGGGCCAGCCCGGCCGGCGGCTGGCTGGACGGCGAGGCGGTCAGGGACGCGCTGGTTGCCGGGTTCGTGCCGGGCATCTCCCTCGGCTGGAGCTGGCCGGACATGCTGCGGCACGCGGCCGCGCTCGCGGCGGCGGTGCAGCCGTCCGGGGCGGCCGACCTCGCCGCCTACGAGACGCTGCTCGGCGGGGTCACGGTGACTGGTCCCGGCCGCGCCGGTCCCGGCTGACGCACCACCGGGGTCCGGTCTCCGGCAGCAGGCCGGGCCCGTCATCGCGCCGAACTACACTCTGGCGGCAATGACGGAGCAGACGAGGACCGATGCGGGCGAGGCCGGGATCCGGCCCGCCGCCCGGATCTGGCGCGCCCGACTGCGCCATCGCCGCCATGGCGGCGATCCCGGCCGGGTCACCGCCGCGCCGGCCGCCGGCGACCTTCGGCCCGGGGAACCGGCCGGGATCGTCAGTGCCGCCGCGAGCCGCCGGGCCACGGTCGCGGGCGCCGGCGCCGGGCTCTGCCTCGGGCTGCTGGCGCTGGGGCCGGGCCTGCTGCCCGGCTATTTGCTCAGCTACGACATGGTGTTCGTGCCGAGCCCGCCGTTCAACGCGGCAGTGCTCGGCACCTCGGGTGCGCTGCCGCGCGCGGTCCCGAGCG
>CAVSCN010000013.1:0-145040 GCA_963726425.1 uncultured Actinomycetota bacterium
TTCGCCGCGGTCGGTCTGCGCGCTGACGTTGAGGTCGGCCCGCGGGTCGGGCACCGCCGACAGCAGCAGCTGGGTATACGGGTGCAGCGGGTTGCCAGCACCTCCTCGACCGGGCCCTGCTCGGCGATGTGGCCCGCGTACATGACGATCAGCCGGTCGGCCACGTACCGGGCGCTGGCGATGTCGTGGGTGATGTAGAGGATCGACACGCCCTGCTCGTCCCGCAGCTGCGCCATCAGGTTGAGCAGCCCGATCCGGATGGACACGTCGAGCATCGACACCGGCTCGTCGGCGAGGATCAGCTTGGGCCGCATGGCCAGCGCCTGGGCGAAGCCGACCCGCTGGCGCTGGCCGCCGCTCAGCTCGTGCGGGAACCGCTGCAGCACCTCGTCCGGTGGCGTCAGCCCGACCGCGGTGAACACCCGCTCGGCTTCCCGGATCCGCTCGTCGGCCGACAGTTCGGGCCGGTGCAATTTCAGGCTCCGCATGACGCCGTGCGAGACCCGGAACACCGGGTTGATCGACGCGAACGGGTCCTGGAACACCATCGGCACGTCGCTGCGGTAGCCGAGCACATCCTGCCGGGACCGCAGCTTCGACAGCGGCTGGCCCTGGAAGTAGATCTCGCCGGCCGTCGGCTTGTAGATGCGGGCCAGCAGCCGCGCGATCGTCGACTTGCCGCTGCCGCTCTCGCCGGCCAGCGCGACGATCTCGCGCTCGCCGATCTGCAGGCTGACGTCGTCGACCGCGTGCAGGGTCTTGCGCTGCAGCGAGCTACCGAGGCGGAAGTGCCTCGATAGATCTTGCGTTTGCAACAAGGGTGCGTTCATCGGGACACCTCAGCGTTCTCGTGCAGCAGGCACCGGACCAGTTCGCCGCTGACGCTGAATAGCGGCACCTCGGTGGTCAGGCACCGGTCCATCACCTTCGGGCAGCGCGGCGCGAACCGGCAGCCGTCGGGCAGGTCGGCCAGGTTCGGCGGGCTGCCGGGAATGCCGGTCAGCGGCACCCGCGGGCCCTTGATCGACGGGAACGCTTCCATCAGGCCGGTGGTGTAGGGGTGCAGCGGGCTGGTGAACACCTGCCGGGTCGTGCCGAACTCGGCGATCTGGCCGGCGTACATCACCATCAGCCGGTCGGAAAAGTGCCGCACGAGCGACATGTCGTGGGTGACGAAGACGACGGCGAAGCCGAGCTGGTGCTGCAGGTCCTTGATCTGCGCCATCAGCGAGCGCTGCGCGACCACGTCGAGCGCGGAGGTCGGCTCGTCCATGATCACCAGATCGGGGGTGAACAGCATCGCCATCGCGATCATCGCCCGCTGCCGCATCCCGCCGGACAGCTGGTGCGGGTAGCTCTTCAGGTGCGCCGGGTCGATGCCGACCATCTTCAGCACCTCGGCCGACCGCTCCGCGATCTCGCCCTTGGACGCCACCCCGTGCGCCCGCATCGCATCCCGGTACTGGTTGCCGATCGACATGACCGGGTTCAGCGCGTTCATGGCGCTCTGCATGACCACTGACATGTCGAGCCAGCGGACCGCGGCGAGTTCCTTCTCGGTCAGCCCGACCAGGCTCTCGCCCTTGAACTCGACCGAGCCGCTGCTCACGGTCGCCGGCGACGACAACAGCTGGGCGATGGCGAACAGCAGGGTGGACTTGCCGCAACCGGACTCGCCGACGACGCCGACGAACTCGCCGCGCCCGACGGTGAAGCTGACATCCTGCACGGCGCGGACGGCGCCGCGCCAGGTGGCGTACTCGACCGACAGGCCGGATACTTCGAGGATCGGTTCGGGACTAGCCACGCCTGACCCGCTTCCGCTGGATGCTCCGAACCGGCCGCAGAGCCGGGTTGCCGATCTCGTCGAACGCGTAGTTGAGTAGCGCGAACGCCGCGCCGAGGGCGACGATGCAGAGGCCGGGAACGATGATCCACAGCGCCTGGCCGGTCTGGAAGGCCTCCTCGTTCTCGGCCCAGTAGAGCATCGTGCCCCAGCTGGTGACGTTCGGGTTGCCGAGGCCGATGAACTGCAGGCTGGAGGAGAACAGCACCGCGTACAGGGCGTTGGTGAGGAAGCTGGCGACCAGCAGCGAGGTCATCGTGGGGATGATCTCGACCACGATGATGTACAGCGGCCGCTCGCCGCGGACCCGCGCCGCCTCCAGGAAGTCCCGGTTGCGCAGCGAGAGCGCCTGCGACCGGAGCTGGCGCGCGGTGTAGGACCACCCGGTCGCGGTGATGACCACGATCATCACCACGGTGCCGGCCCCGTGCAGGTACCGGGCCAGCACGATCAGCAGCGGGAACAGCGGGATGACCAGCAGCACGTCGGTGAGCAGGTTGAGCCCGCTGTCCCACAAGCCGCCCAGGTAGGCGGCCGCGACGCCGATCAGCATCGCGATGAGCGTCGCGCCGACGCCGACCCCGAGCGCGATCAGGATGACCGGCCGGGTGCCGTAGATGACCTGCGCGAACATGTCCTGGCCGAACGAGGTCGTGCCGAGCAGGTGCCGGCCGGACGGGCCGAGGCTGCGCGGGTAGATCTCGGCGTTGGGGTCGTCCTTCGCGAAGACGCCGGGGATGATCGAGACGATGAGGAAGATCGCCAGCAGCCCGGCGCCGACGGTGGCCTTGCGGTTGGAGGTGATGGCGCGGGCCATCCGGCGCAGCGAGCGGGCGCCCGAGATGCCCGCACCGGGCGCCGGCAGGCCGCCGGCCGGGGCCAGCACCGGGGCCGGGCCGTGAGCCTCCGGCGCGCCGCCGACTGGGACCGGCATTGCCATGGCTACCTCGCCTCCCTGGTCCGCGGGTCGAGTACCGCGGTCGCGATGTCGGATAGCAGGATCGCGACCAGCACCGCGACGGTGATCAGCAGGAACAGCGCCTGCATGAGCGGATAGTCGTCGTTGTTCACCGCCTGCAGCAGCATGAAGCCGACGCCCTGGTAGTTGAAGATCTCCTCGATCAGGATCGCGCCGCCGACGACGAACCCGAGCGACATCGCGAAGCCGGTGAGATTGGGCAGGATCGCGTTGCGGGCGGCGTAGTCGAGCATGATCCGGTAACCAGGCAGGCCTTTTGCCCTGGCCATCCGTACGTAGTCCTCCGACAGCGTGGTGATCATGGTGTTGCGCATCGTCAGGATCCAGGTGCCGATGGTCGTGATCAGCAGGGTCGCGGCCGGGAGGATCGCGTGCTCCAGCACGTTGCTGATGAACATCCAGTTGAAGCCCGGCGTGAGCGTGATCCCGTAGCTGTCGATGTAGGGCAGCCAGTGCAGCTTCACGCCGAAGATCAGGATCAGCACCAGGCCGAGCCAGAAGTACGGGATCACGGTCATGATCACGAAGATCGGCGGCATGATGCTGTCGAGCCGGCCGCCGCGTCGCCACGCACTGATGATGCCGATGAAGGTGCCGAGGACGAAGGCGAGCACCGTCACGACGCCGACCAGGCCGAGCGTCCACCAGACCGCGGCGAACACGATGTGTGCCACCGAGTTGCCCGGCTGAGTGGTCAGCGACTCGCCGAAGTTGCCGGTGAAGACGTTGCCCAGGTAGCGGAAGTACTGGCCGAAGAGGTTCTGATGGGTGTTGAGACCGAACTGGACCTCGAGCGCCTTCAGCGCGGTCGGGCTGAGGGCACCACGGTGTCCCGCGATCATCGCCTGCGCGGGGTTGCCGGGCATCAGCCGCGGCAGCAGGAAATTGAGGGTGAGCGCTATCCACAGGGTGAGCACAAAGAATCCCAGGCGGCGCAGCACGAATCGCACGTTGGCCTCCTCCCGAACCTCGGTCGTGAGCGGCTCGCGAGCCGGAGGCCGCGAGCCGCTCACTGCTAGTGCTACTTAGCGGGCGAGAGGTGCAGCATCAGCTGACCCCAGTCCGGGTAGTTGTACGCAGCGGGCTGCGCGTACGGGTTACTCGGGGTCGGCCAGCCGGAGAAGCTGCCCGTGTCGTACTGGAACCAGTCGACTGCCTCGGTGATCGGGATGACCGGAACGTCGGACAGCATGACCTTCTCCAGCTGGTCCACGATCGACTGCTGGGTGGCCTGGCTCGTCGTCTGGGCGTACTGGTTGATCAGCGCGTCCGTCTGCGGGTTGCTGTACCGCTCGAAGTTCGAGCCGGCCGACTTGCCGATCGGGGCCGAGTTCGGCCCGTAGAGCCACTGCCGCAGCTCGTAGAACGGGCTCGGGCCGCCGGTCTCGGCGTCATAGCCGAGGTCATACTTCCCGGTGAAGATGTCGTTCTCGTAGGTGGTCTGGGCCAGGTTCTCGGCCGTGACCTGGATGCCGACCGCCTTCAGGTCCTGAATGATCGTCTGGGCCGCGGCGACCCAGTCCGAGAACCCGCCGTTGTTCACCAGGTTGAAGGACAGCGGCTTGCCTGACGGCGAAGTGAAGATGCCGTTCGAGCCGCGCTTGTAAGCCGGCCTTCTCGAGGGTTGAGATCGCCTTGGCCGGGTTGTAGGCGTAGTTGTTGCCGTAGGTCGCGGCCTGTGAGGTGTCCAGCCAGCTCGAGAACGTCGGCGTCACGATGCCGCTCTGGTTCGAGGCTGGCTCGTAGCCGTACTCGCCGATGGTGGAGGCCTTCTGCCGGTTGATCGCGTAGGCCATCGCCTGCCGGACTGCGACGTCCTTCAGCATCGGATTGGTGAGGTTGATGAACAGAGAAACGTTCGCCACCGGCGGGAACCAGTAGTGGTAGTTCGGGCTCTTGTCGGTGTAGAAGGTCTTGATGCTCGGGATGAACTGGCTGCCCCACTGGGCCTGGCCGCTGGCCAGGAACGTGTTGGCGGTGTCGTTGGTCAGGAACGACGGGTAGTTCACCGTGCCGACCTTCGGCTCCCCAGGCTGCCAGTAGTGCGTGTTCGCCACGTACTTGATGTTCTGCGGCGTGCAGTCGCTGCTGCCCGTCGTGAACGCGCCGGTGCCGACCGGGTTCTTGTCCGGGTAGTTCACCGGGTTGGAGACCTTGGACCAGACCTTCTGGTCGACGATCCCGATCTGGTCGGCGATGTAGTAGAAGTTCGTGACCGCGGGCTGCTTGAACGACATCACGACGGTCTGCCCCGAGGCCGTGACACTGGTCAGGTCCGACCAGATCGCATTGATGTCCAGCGTCGGGTACTTCTTCAGCAGATTGAACGTGTAGGCCACGTCGGCCGGGGTCAGCGGGTCGCCGTTGGTGAACTTCACGCCGCTGCGGATGGTGAAGGTCAGCGTCGTGTTGCCGGTGCCCCACACCCACTTGGTGGCCAGCCAGGGGGTGGCCTTGCCGCTCTGCAGGGTGTTGACGAAGGCCAGCGGCTCATATACGGGGCCGAGCGCGAAGGAGATGTAGCTCAGGTTGAACGGGTTGAAGTCACACGTCCAGGTGCCGCCGCTCTCGTTGTCGATGGTCAGTACGCCGGAGGGGGCGGCGTTGCCGCCGCCGGAACCGGAGTTGCCCGATGGCGCCGGGGTGCTGCTGCATGCGGCCGCCAGCAGGCCAGCAGCCACTACGGCCGCCGCCGCGATTGACTTGTGGCGTCTCATATGCCTTGCCCTTTCAAGGGTGAATCTGCGCGGCGGCTCAGTCGCTGAGCGCAGGGGCCGGAATGGGTGGCCGTCAGCCCTGCTGGCGTCGGGGCATCCGGGTACGAAGTGTACGTCTTCATGCCTATTTGCCAGTACTGCTAACTGCTGGTGCGCTCTTCGCGCTGATGTGTGCCGCGGACAGTTCGGTCCGTTCCTGGCCGCGGATTCGTCCACGTCAATCGGGCCGGTGCCCTCGGCCAGTGGGCCCGCCGCGTCCACGGCCAGCGCGATCGCGCCGAGCAGTGGGGCGTCGTGCGGGAAGTGCGCGAGCACGAGTTCGGGCGGATAGGGGACCGCCTGGGCTAGCGCCTCCGCTAGCACCGGCTCGATCCGGTGCCAGGACCTGACCATGCCGCCGCCGACCGCGATCCGCGCCGGGTCGACGACGATGGTGAGATTGACCAGGTGAAAGGCGAGCTCCCGGACGAACGCCGTGACCATGTCGTCCAGCTCGGGGTCGGTCGCGCTGGCGGCGAACACCTCCGCCGCGGTGAGCCGGCGGCCCAGCTTGGCCGCCCGCCGGGCCAGCGCGAGGCCGCTGACCATGTCCTCGAGCATCATGCCTGCGGCTGCTCGGCAGGCCGACGTCGGCGTGCTCGCGCAGGCTGTAGCCGATCTCGCCGGCGGCGCCGTGGCGGCCGGTCACGACCTGGCCGCCGGTCACGACGGCGGCCGCGAGCCCGGTGCCGAGGTTCAGGTAGACGGCCGGGTCATAGCCCGCCAGCGAGCCCCAGCGCACCTCGGCCCTGGCCGCGGCCTTGGCGTCGGTTGCGGCGGCGACCCGGGCGCCGGGGAACGCCGCCGCCAGCTCCCGGCCGAACGCGAGCGCCTCCCAGCCCTTGATCGCCGGGGCCAGCTCGACCCGGTCCTCGAACGGGATGCCGAAGGTCGCGGCGCCGACCGCGACCAGCTGGCTGCCGTTCGCGGTGGCGTGCAGCAGCTCCTTGGCGGTCGCGATGCCGTGCGCGAAGCTCGCCGCCGCGCCCAGCTCGGCCCGGCTGCTCACCACGGCGGACGCCAGCTTGTTGCCGGCCGGATCGCATACGGCCGCCGCGATCTTGGTGCCGCCGAAGTCGAGCCCGAGCACGACCGGGGGATGGCTCATTCGGGTGTCTTCCGTGCTCTGAAAGGTGGTCATTCCGGAAAGTTAGTTAGGACAGTATCCTAACTATCTAGGCGGCGACAAGAGCACGGCACATCACCCGACAAGTGTGGCATGCCGGACGGCCAGCGCCTGGCATATCAGGCGGCAAAGGCTGGCATGTCGGGCGCGCCGGGCGCTACCGGCCGCCGCGGGGCGGGACGGTACGGGCAGTTGCGCTGCGACTCGGCACCGATAAGGAAGGATGTGAGCGTGGCCGTCAAGACATCGGCGCCGACCAGGCGCCTGACTGGCGGCGATGCCGCGCCGCGGCCGGCCGACGCGGGACGCGGCCGATGTCGCCGTCGGCCAGGTCAGGTCCATGCAGGCCGCCCGCCCGCAGCTGCTGCGGGCGCTGAATGAGCAGCTGCTGCTGCAGCACATCCGCCAGTACGGGCCGTGCTCGCGGGCGGAACTGGCGCGGCTGTCGGGTCTGTCCAAGCCGACCGTGTCGCTGGCGCTGGCGAACGTCGAGCGGTCCGGGCTGGTCCGGGAAGCGGGCCAGCGCACCGGCGTCCCCGGCCGGTCGGCGGTGCTGTACGAGATCCGGCCGGACGCGGGTTACGTGCTCGGCCTGGACATCGGCCGCCAGTACCTGCGCGGCGCGCTCGCCGACCTCACCGGCACCGTGATCGCTCGCAGCTCGCGCCGGACCAGCACGTCGAGCGTGAGCGGGAGCGTCGCCGAGCTCATCAGCCTGGCCGACCAGCTGTGCGCGTCCGCCGGTTTGTCCAGGGCCGACGTTACCCAGACCGTGATCGGCAGCCCGGGCGTCTACGACCCGCGCCGCAACACGATCGCGCTGGCGGGCGGTCTCGCAGGCCTCAGCAAGCCGTCGGTGCTCAAGCAGCTGCGGGCGGCCTTCGGCGACCAGCTCGTGCTCGAGAACGATGCCGACGCCGCGTCGCTGGCCGAGCGTGAGCACGGGCACGGCCGCGATGTCCGCACGTTCGCGTTCGTCTGGATCGGCACCGGCGTCGGCATGGGGCTGGTCATCAACGGCCAGCTGCACCGGGGCGTGCACGGGGTGGCGGGCGAGATCGCGTTCATGCCGATCACCGGCGGTGAGGGCACCGACCCCGAAGACGCGAGGCGGCGCGGCGCGCTGGAGGCGGCGGCTCGGCCGCCGCCGTGGTCCGCGCCGCGCGCCGGGCGGGCATGCGCGGCTCGGTGACCGCCCGCCGGGTGTTCGAGGCCGCCGCGGCCGGGGATGAACGGGCCGCCGCCGTGGTGGCGGCCGAGGCCGAGCTGGTGGCCAGGGCCGTGTGCGCGATCGTCACCGTGATCGACCCCGAGCTCGTCGTGCTCGGCGGCGGCATCGGTCAGGCGCCCGGCTTCGCCGCGGCCGTGACCAGGGAACTCGCCCGGCTCGCGCCGGTCATGCCGGAGGTCCGGGTCAGCGCGCTCGGCACCGAGGCGGTCGTCGACGGCTGCCTCGCCTCCGGCGCTGGTCTGGCCTGGCAGCGGCTCACTGCCCTGATGCCACCGACGACGATCGATTCGGCTACAGTCCAGGGGTGACCGGACCGGAGGACGCCACCCTGGCCCTGCCGCCGCCCAGGATGCTGCGCTGGGAGATCTTCACGGTCTTCGCCCTGTCCCTGGGCGCGAGCGGCCTGAACGCAGCTGCTGAGCCTGATCGGCTCGCTGCTGATCAACCGGTCATTGTCCAGCCAGCAGGCCCTGCTCGTCGGCTCGCGGGCGGCCAACCAGTGGCTCGACCTGGTCCTGCAGCTGGTCGCCATCGCCGAGGCGCTCATGCCCGTCGTGCTGGTCTTCTACCTGATGGCCCGCTCTGGCGAGGGGCCGTCGGACATGGGCCTGGACGCCCGCGAGCCCGGCAAGGATCTGCTCAGGGGCACGATCCTCGCCGCCGTCATCGGCGGCGCGGGCCTGGCGCTGTACCTGGCCGCGTTCCACGCGGGCGTCGAGCTGAACGTCGTGCCCGAGTCGCTCCCGGCCGTCTGGTGGCGCACGCCGGTGCTGATCCTGAGCGCCGCGCACGACGGGATTCTGGAAGAGATCCTGGTCATCGGGTATCTGCTCCGGCGGCTGGACCAGCTCGGCTGGACGCCGTGGAAGGCGATCCTCACCGCGGCCGTGTTGCGCGGCTCCTATCACCTGTACCAGGGCGTCGGCGCGTTCGTCGGGAACGCCGTGATGGGCATCATCTTCGGCTACCTGTACAAGCGGTGGGGCCGGGTCACCCCGCTGATCATCGCGCACACCCTGATCGACGCCGTCACGTTCGTCGGCTACGCCGCGCTCGTCGGCCGGGTGTCCTGGCTGCCCAAGCCCTGACCGTTACCGGCCGAGGTCGGCGAGGCGCACCACGGCCGCACGGCAGTCGGCCGAGCGCTGCGCCCGGCAGCACGAGCTTGGACCGCCGGACGCCACTCCCGATGACGACCCACGGCTCCGCCGCTACCGCCTTGTCCACGAACACCGGCCAGTCGGCCGGCAGCCCGACGGGCGTGATGCCCGCCGTACTCCATGCCGGTCAGCTCCACCGCCAAGTCCATCGGCGCGAACGAGGCCTTGCGCACGTCCAGCTCACGCTTGACCAGCCCGTTCACGTCCGCCCTGGTGGTGGCCAGCACCATGCACGCCGCCATCTTCGGCTGGCCGTCGCGGCGCCCGGCCACGACGACACAGTTGGCGGACATCGGTGAGCTGCCACGCCGTACTCCGCGCAGAAGGCGGCAGTGTCGGCCAGCTCGGGGTCGATCTCGGCCACGCCGACCTGATCGGCCGCGAGCACGCCGGCGAGCTCTGCAGTGCCGCGGCGACCGGCGGCGCGAGCAGGTCCGGTCGCTCCAGCGCGGGTACGGCGGCCAGCCTTCCGATGCTTAGTTTTCCGCTGCTCAGGGTCACGAAATGCGAGTCTAGGGCCGCCCTAGCCGCCCAGGCTCCCGAGCTTGGCGGTGACCGCGTGCGTGGCGCCGTTGTGCACGACGCTCAGCTTGACCTTCGTGCCCGGCTTCTGGGTCGAGATGAAGTTCTCGAGCACGAGCAGGCTGGGTGTCGCGTGGCCGTCGACTGCGATGATGACGTCGCCGGGCCGCAGGCCGGCCTTAGCGGCCGGGCCGCCGTTGGCGACGTCCACGATCGCGACGCCGGTGTCCTGGCCCTGCTGGTTCGCCGCGGTCTGCGCGGTGATGCCGAGCGTCGCCCGGTCGGAGGTGGTGACCTTGCCCGACTCGATCAGCTGGTCGGCGATGTTCCGCACGGTGTTGCTCGGGATCGCGAAGCCGATGCCGGGCGCCGCGCCGCCCTGCTCGGGCAGCCGCGCGGCCAGCGTCGGGATGCCGACGACCTGATCCTCCAGGTTGACCAGCGCGCCGCCGCTGTTGCCGGGGTTGATCGCGGCGCTGGTCTGGATCGCCGAGGTGATGAGCGCGCCCTGGCCCGGCTCGTTGGCGGACACGGTCCGCCCGGTCGCGGAGATGATGCCCTGGGTCACGCTGTCGGTCAGGCCGAGCGGGTTGCCCATGGCGAGCACGATCTCGCCGATGTCGGTGTCGTCGGAGTTGGCGAACTTGGCGATCTTCAGCTTGTGCGGCGTCCTTGGTCACCCGGATCACGGCCAGGTCGTCGGGCGTGAACTTGCCGACTGACGTTCGCGGTCAGCGTCCGGTGCCGCCGGCCAGCAGCACCTCGACGGTCTTGGCGTCGCCGATGACGTGCTCGTTGGTGACGATGTCACCCTTGTCGTCGTAGACGACCCCGGAGCCGGTCGAGTCGCTGGTGCTGATCTGGACGACCGACGGCAGCACGGCGCGGACGACGGCCTCGTAGCTGTCCTGCAGCGGAACCGGGTCGCTCGAGCTGGACCGGCCGATCGCCCCGGTGCCGGAACTGGTGCAGGCGGCCGCCGCGGCCGCAACCGCCAGCACCGCCACGCCGGGCAGCAGCCAGAGCACGCAGGCACGAGCTTACTGACGAATCCATCTGAATAGTCCCCCCGTGCCGGAATCCGCCGACGCCCCTATTCTGTCCACCATGTCGCTCGCTGAATCTCTCGCAGACACCATTGGCCGCACCGGCATTGATGCCGGCGGCGCCACCGTCGCCCGGCTCGCCGCGGCGCTGGGCAGCGGCAGCCTGACCGCCGCCGAGCTGACCGACTTTCTACCTGGCCAGGATTGGCCGCCTGAATCCCGATCTGCGCGCGGTGATAACGGTCAGTCCGAGGCCGCGGCGAGCAGGCGGCGGCGAGCGACGAACGCCGGGCCCGCGGCGGCGCGCGCTGAGTCCGCTCGATGGCATTCCGGTGCTGATCAAGGACAACATCTCCGCCGACGGCTATGCCGGCCACGGCCGGATCGCCCGCGCTGGCGCGAGCCGCAGCTACGGACGCGTTCCTGGTGGCGCAGGCTGCGGCGGGCGGGCGCGGTGATCATCGGCAAGGCCAATCTGTCGGAATGGGCGAACTTCCGTTCCCGGCCCGTCCAGCAGCGGTCTGAGCACGCTCGGCGGCCAGGCGGTCAACCCGCACGGCGCCGGCCGCAGCCCGTCCGGCTCTAGTTCCGGCTCCGGCTCGGCGGTCGCGGCGGGGCTCGCGCCGCTGGCGGTCGGCACCGAGACCGACGGCTCGATCGTCTCGCCGGCCAGCAACTGCGGGATGGTCGGGATCAAGCCGACCTCGGCCTGGTCAGCCGGTCCGGCATCGTGCCGATCTCGGCGGCGCAGGACACGGCCGGGCCGATGACCAGGACCGTTGCCGACGCCGCGGTGCTGCTGACGGCGATGGCCGGGCCGGACCCGGTTGATCCCGCGACCGAGCGGGCGGCGCGCGAGGCGTGCGACTACTCCACGTTCCTGGATCCGTACTGCGCTCGCCGGAGCCCGCCTCGGCGTCTGGCGGGACGGGTCCAAGGAACGCCGAACCGGGCGACCGCGGCGATGCTCGACGCCGCGGTCGCGCCGCTGCGCGCGCAGGGCGCCGGTGATCGTCGATCCGGTCGAGCTGACCGACATCGACAAGATCGACGAGCCGGAGGTCGGACGCGCTCACGCACGAGTTCAAGCACGACATCAACGCGTACCTGGCCGGACTCGGCGGCGAGCATCCAGCCGACCTGGCCGGGCTGATCGCGTTCAACAACGGGAACGCGGCGACGTGCTGACGCGTTCGGTCAGGAGCTGTTCGAGGCGCCGAGGCGACCAGCGGCGACCTGGCCGATCCGCGAGCTACCTGGAGCGCGCGACGGCCGCGACCCGGATCGCCAGGTCCGCCCTGGACGGCGCGCTCGCCGGACGGGCGGGCTCGACGCGGTGGTGTGCCTGACCGGCAGCCCGACCTGGCTGATCGACCCGGTGCTGGGCGACTCGCACAGGTGGGGTACGTCGAGCTCCGGCCGCGGTCGTCCGGGTACCCGTCGATCACGGTGCCCGCCGGTCAGGTGCAGCGGACTGCCGGTCGGCCTGTCGTTCACCGGACCGGCCTGGAGCGAGCCGCGGCTGATCGCGCTGGCGCACTCGTTCGAGCTGGCCGTCGCCCTACCAGCGAGCGGCGCAGCCCGCGGCAGCGATAGCCTGACGACCATGGACTCCTGGCCTGCCGCCGACGTACCTGAGCTGCCCGGACGGGCCCCGGAAACGCGCATCTGGGACACCGCGAGCGCGGCGCTCACGGTCGCCGCGCCGGCGGAGCCCCGGGCGCGCCTGTACGCCTGCGGCATCACGCCCGTACGACGCGACCCATATCGGGCATGCGGCGACGTACGTGGCCTGGGACCTGCTCGTGCGGGCCTGGCTCGACGCCGGGCACCAGGTGAGTTACGTGCAGAACGTGACCGACGTGGACGACCCGCTGCTGGAGCGCGCGGCCAGGGACGGCGAGGACTGGCGTGACGCTGGCGGCCCGCGAGATCGAGCTGTACCGGTCCGACATGTCCGCGCTGCGGGTGCTGCCGCCCGATCACCTGATCGGGGCGGTGGAGGCGCTGCCGCTGATCGAGAAGTTCAACCTGCTGCTGGCCGACCGCGGCTCGGTGTACGAGCTCGACGGGGACGTGTACTTCAGCCGGTTCGCCGACCCGGCGTTCGGCTCGGTGTCCGGACTGGACCCGGACACGATGACGGAACTGTCGGCCGAGCGCGGCGGCGATCCGGCCCGGCCGGGCAAGAAGGATCCGCTCGACCCGATGGTCTGGCTGGCCGCGCGGCCGGGCGAGCCGTGCTGGCAGTCGGACGTTCGGCCCCGGCCGGCCGGGCTGGCACGTGGAGTGCACCGCGATCGCGACGGCACTACCTCGGTGACTCGTTCGACGTGCAGGCCGGGGGTCGGGACCTGGTGTTCCCGCATCACGAGATGAGCGCGGCGCACGCCCGGGTAGCGCTCGGCGAGGACGCGTTCGCGCGCAACTACGCGCACGCCGGGATGGTGCGGCTGGACGGCGAGAAGATGTCGAAGTCGCTCGGCAACCTCGTCTTCGTCTCGAAGCTGCTCGCGGCGGGCCACGACCCGATGGCGATCAGGCTGGCGCTGCTGGCGCATCACTACCGGACGGACTGGGACTGGACCGACGCCGGGCTCGCGTCGGCCACGGACCGGCTGGCGACGTGGCGGCCGCTGCCGTCGCCGCCGGTTCGGTTCCGGCTCGGCGCCGATGCCGGTGACTGGCGCTGGCGCTGGCGAGGCGGTCCTGGCCGGCGATCCGCGACGCGCATCGCCGACGACCTCGACGCGCCGGGGGCGCTGGCCGTGGTCGACGCGTGGGCCGCCCGCGCACTGTCCGGCGCGGCCGCCGGGTCCGGACCGCTCGTGGCGCCACGGTCGACGCGGTTCTCGGCATCGCGCTGTAAGGCTGCGCGTGCCCGCGGTGCCGCCGATGCGCGAGACGCCGGCGGTACGCGCGGCGCGGCCCGTCGACGCGGCCTGTCAAGAAGATCGCGACCGCGGCGTACGCGCGGTACGTGCCCCGCATCGGCCAGCCGCCCGCGCCGATGACGGCCGACTACGACGGTGCGATCGACCGCGCCGAGGTCTGGGTGGCGGTTCGGGCGACGTGGTGGTCGGTCTTCGTAGTCCTCGTGCGCCGGGCTGATCACCTGCTGCTGGAGAACGTCGCGGTCGATCCCGCGGATCAGCGGACAGGGGTAGGCGCGCGGCTGCTGTCGTTCGCGGAGGAACAGGCAGTGGCGGCAGGACTCGCCGAGATCAGGCTCTACACGCACGTGACGATGACCGAGAACCAGCGCCTACTATCCGCGGCACGGCTACGTCGAGACGCACCGGGACAACGACGAGGGATTTGACCGGGTGTTCTTCCGTAAACGCCTGGCCGGGGCGGGATAGGCCCGGGGCAGGCGGGGAAGGACGAGACCCGGGCCTGTGAGCCACGTGCAGGTTGCTAGCGGCAAAACCATCCGAAAGGCGGGCATCCGATGCGTCCCGACATTGTTCCCGGCGGTGTCTTCCCCGACTACTCGCTGCCCGACCACACGAACACCACGCGAACGCTCAGCGAGCTGCAGGGCAGTGACCCGATGATTCTGACGCTCGCGCGCGGCAACTACTGCCCGAAGGAGCATCAGCAGCATCTAGAGCTAGCGGCCCACTACCCGCAGATCGCGGTGGCCTACACCCAGGTCGTCACCATCGCCACCGACGACCATCACACGCTGCAGGAGTTCCGCGCCTCGGTCGGCGCGCAATGGACGTTCCTTTCCGACCCCGAGCGGACCGTGCAGAAGGACCTGAACATCCAGGAGTACACCGACCCTGAGCACGACCCCATGATCCCGCACACGCTCGTGCTCAAGCCGGGGCTAGAGGTGCACACCGTCTACAACGGCTACTGGTTCTGGGGCCGGCCGTCGTTCTACGACCTGTGGCGTGACCTGCGCGAGGCGACTTCGGAGATCCGGCCGGACTGGGACCTGAGCAAGCCGGGGCTGCGCGAGGCCTGGGATGCCGGGGACTACTCGTCGTTCCATGGCTGGGATCGTCGGGCTGAGGACACGCCGACGTCTTATACCTGACGGCGCCCGTCACGAGGGATAGCTGTGCGCAGCGGCCCGGTAGTGCCGGCCGCTGGGCAACTCCCAGCACAGGACGCCCGGCTGTTCCTGCGTTAGCCGCCAGCCGGGCGCTTGTTTGGCGCGGTGGTGCTGGCGGCACAGAGTCGCCAGGTTGCACTCGCAGGTCAGGCCGTCCTGGTCATACGGCGTGGTGTGATCGAGGTCGCACCGGGCCGCTGGCCGGCGGCAGCCGGGGAAGCTGCACTCGGGCTGGCGGAATATCACCAGGCTGCGCAGCCGTGCGGAGGGCTGGTAGCGGTCCTCGGCCCGGGTGTGGCGGCAGTCCCCGTCCTCCAGCCACGCAAGCTTGTCCGCGAGCGCCGCGGCCCACGTCATCGCGCCCGATCCCGCCGGGGCTGGCTGTCCGGCCCTGGCGCTCGCAGTGGCGATCGCCCGCCCGATGGGGGAGAGCAGGCTGAGCTGCCAGCGGGTGGTGGCCGCTTGGCTCATCAGGCTGGTCAGGTCCCGGCAGGTAGCGGCGTCGACGGGCCCGTAGCCCGCGACGTCGCCGGCGGCGTCGGCAAGCCCGGCCCAGGTCGACAGCGGCATAGTGAGGTGGATGGTGCCGGTGACGATCGGCTGAGCCACCGCGGCTGCGTCCGGGCCGTCGGACTTCGGCGCTCCGGGTGGCAGCAGGGACTGGACCGGGGCGCCGCGGAGCAGCGTGAGGAACGCGGCCGAGCGGAGCTGGCTGATGCTGCCGGGGGCGCCGCGCTCGGACAGCCAGCGGGCCAGGGCGGTGAGCCGCCGGTCCGCGGCGAGCACGTCGGACTCGGGCAGCTCCCGGCCGGCCAGCGCGGCGTTGCCGGAGGACTCGGTCCACACGACGACCTCGGTTTCGCGGGCCGCGTCGGCCTTGCGCTGACTGGCGGCCTCGGGATCGTACGCGAGGACCAGGCGGCGGAGCCTGCCGCGAATCTGTGCAGTCGTCAGCGACGGCGCGTCGGGCAGCACACGCGCCGCGAGACCGGCCGCGTCGTAGCCGCCGACGTCGCGCAGCTCGCGGGCGAACACGCACGCCTTCGGCCAATCGATCCGGCCCTCGGCCAGGCTGGCGTGAACCTGCGGCAGCCTGGCCAGTGCCAGTGCGTCGGCGTGGACGTTGGCCGCGGTCTGCCCGGTCAGCGTCAGCGCCGCTGCGATCTCATCACCGATGTGCTCGGACAGGTGCGCGTCATCGAGCTCGCGGGCCTTCGCGTGCCGCCGCCGCGACAGCTCGGCGATCGCGGCCGCCTGCCCGGCCGCGGCCCACGAAGCCAGCCGCCGCCACGCGCTCAGCACGCCGATCAGCTCCGACTCGCCGAGCGCGGCATACCTACCGGCGGCTGCGACTGGGTCGACGGGCGCGGATGGGGCGGCGGGCGGAGTCGCGCCTGGGCTCCTGGCCGCGGTTGCCTGCGTGGCATTCATCGGGGCCGTGGCCTCGCTGATCAGCGCTGCGAGCAACGGTCCGGCCGGCAGGTCGTCCATGAATCCGCCGGCGGCGAACCCCGCCCCAGCCGGGACGTCGTCCCAGCGGTCGCGGTGCAGGAAGCCGGCCGCGAAGACCTCGCCCTCGCCGGTCCAGCCCCTGGCCGGGACCCAGCGCGGCACATCCTTTCCGGCGCCACCGGCTGCTGCGCCGGCTGAGCTTCCGGCGGCAGCGCCGACCAGTTCCTCGGCGTCATCGTCAGCCCAGCGGTGCGGTGGCTCCCCGTCCCGGTCCCATTCGGGATCCCAGCCGTCCACCGCGGGATCGGGAGCACAGCACGGCACATCCTCGAAGATGTCTTCGCCCATTCTCTGTCACCGCCTCCCGCACCACAGCTGACCTTTCTCGATCACATTATCGAGTGGGTCTGACAGTTTGGCATGACCGCCGACCGAGCGCGGCTGACTGCCGCGGCTGGTGCTGCGAAGGCCGCTCGTCAACGGGTTTTCGGCCTGTTGTGCACAACCCGCCGCCGGGCAGGCCGGCCGGTGGAATGGCGTTCGCCGCGGCTGGCGGCCAGGGCCGAGCCTGAGCGCATGACAGCTAGCAAAAGGCCTGGCGCCAGAGCGGCGCGCGATTCCGAGATACCTCGGCTGACGTTAGAAACCCCGGACGCGATCCTCGCGGCCATCCCGCACATGCTCGGCTTCTATCCGAGTCAGAGCCTCGTCGTTATGGGCCTGAGCGGCAGGCCGGGGAAGGTCCGGGTCACGTTCCGGTACGACCTGCCCGACCCGCCGGACTGCGTCGCTGGCGGCGGATATCGCCGAGCACGCGGTGGCGGTCTTGCGGCAGCAGCGGCTGCGGCTCGCCGTACTGGTCGGATACGGCGCGCCCGCGCTCGTCATCCCGGTGCTCGCCCTGGCCATGGACGCGCTCGAAACGAACAGGATCGAACTGCGGGAGGCGCTGCGGGCCGACGGCGGCCGGTACTGGTCGGTCTTGTGCGCTGACCCGGCTTGCTGCCCGCCGGAGGGCCGCACGTTCGATCCCGGATCGCACCCGGCCGCGGCGGCGATGGCGGATGCGGGCCTGCCGGCGCTGCCGGACCGCGACGCGCTGAGCCGATCGCTGCTGCCCCCGGCAGGCAGCACGGAGCGCATCAGGGTGGCGACGCGGGCAGCGGAGCAGCGGCTGCTCGACCTCGGCAGCAGGGACTGGCAGGCTGGCGGCGAGGATCCTCGGCAGGTCACGGCCAAGGCGGGCCGGACCGCCGATGCAGCGCGCGATCAACCGGTATCGCGAAGGCGCCGCAATCGAGGATGGCGATCAACTCGCGTGGCTGGCCGTATTGCTCGCCGATCTGCGCGTCCGCGACGACGCGTGGGCGCGGATGGAGCCGGATCACTGGGAAGCCCACATTCGGTTGTGGACCGACGTCGTCCGCGGCGCCGCGACCGAATACGTCGCGGCCCCGGCCTCGCTGCTGGCGTACGTCGGCTGGCAGGCCGGCCGTGGATCGCTCGCCATGGTCGCGATCGACCGGGCGCTGGCCGCGCAGCCCGGTTACTCGATGGCGCTGCTCATCGGCGGGGCGGTGCAGGCCGGGATGCCGCCTTCGGCGGCCAGGTTGCCGATGAGCCCGACTCAGGTGGCAGCCAGCTACGCGACCCAGGACGCGAAACGGCGGCGCAAGGCGGAGCGCGCCGCCAGCGGCAAGGGCGGCGGGGGCGGGAGCCGCCTGATCAGCCCGCCCCGAACCATCCGGGCATGTCGAGCGGGATCACGGCGTCGCCGGTCACCGTCTCCAGGTCGGTCTCGAAGCGCGCGGAGCCGGTCGGCTCCGAGCTCGTCCGCCCAGCGTCCGCGCAGCTGCTCGAAGATCTGCGCCGACTGCTGCAATGCGTCCACCCCGCGGTCGGTGAGCACCACGATCTTCTGCCGCTGATCGACCGCTGTCCGGCACCCGGATCACGTAGCCGAGCTGCTGCAGCGTGTCGATCGTCTTGCCGGCTGCCTGCTTGGAGACGCCGAGGCGCCGCCCCAGCTCGGCGGCCGTAGTGCCGGGCCGCGCCGATCGCCTGCAGCACGAACCCGTGCAACGGGCGCAGGTCGGCGTGCCCCGCTGGCCGAGTTCGGCGTGCAGGTCATCGATGAGGATGCGGAAGCCGGTCAGCAGCCGCAGCGGCAGCTCAAAGCCCGGCCGGTCCAGGGCCGGGATTTGACATGTTCGACAACCTGGTTGACGATATAGACAATCACGTTGTCGAGTCTAGGAGCCAGACCATGCATGTCATCCGAAGCACGGAAACTCGCCGCACCGAGACGCCGAACGCCGTCATGACGACGCTCGCGTCGCCCACCCAGGGGAACTCCGGGCAGGCGGTCTGGCGGGTCGAGATGACGCCAGGTCAGTCCGGGCCGCTGCACGGCATCGACGCCGAGCAGGTGTGGACGGTGCTGGACGGCGGCGCCAGCGTCGAGGCCGGGGCCGACACCGCGACGCTCGGGCCGGGCGACACGATCGTGCTGCCCGCCGACGTCGCCGCGCCGGATAACGGCGCACCCGGACGCGGGCTTGTCGCGCTCGTCGCGGCGCCGGCCAGCATGCGGGCCTATGTGCTGTCCGGGCCGGTGCCGGGCCGCACGCCCGCGGTCGCCGACGCGGACAAGGTCGTGCCCGGCTGGGTCGCGTAGCGCGGGCGCGGCGCTAGCTGGAGACCGTGACCTGGGAGACGCCGGAGACGGCGTCGAGGTCGTACCGGTTCACCGCGGACGGCCAGCCAGAGCCGGTCAGCACCGTGCCGCCCGCCGATGCCCGTGTACACGTGACCGCCGAGGACCGCCTGGGCGGCGCCACCGTACAACTGCAGCCGCGCGGGCACGCCAGCCGGAACCGTCAGGTTCAGCTGGCTGGCCCCGGCGGCCAGTGTGAGCGTGACCGTACCGGCCGGGCGTGGCAGCGCCGCCGTGATCAGGCTGGAGCCGGCCGTGAAGTCGATGCCCGCGAGCCTGCCGTGCTGCATCTGGATCGTCGTCTGGCTGGCGCCGCCGGACAACTGCAGCTGCCACCGCACCGCCGAGCTGAGCTGGATCACGACCGCGTCCGGTCCGGACTGGCCGTCGCCGGTGCCGCCGAGGTAGACCTGCACGTCGCCGTTGACGACGACCAGCTGCGGCCGCACCCCGGACCCGGCTGGCGTCCACGCCCTGGCCAGGGTGCGCCGGCATCCGGGCCGCGCTGACCGTGACGCTGGCTGCGCCGGTTAGGACCGAGAGGGTCGCGGTGCGCCGGCCGTCGTCGGCGACGCGCGCCGTGTGGGGCGCGCACCCGAGGACGGCGTAGTGGAACTGGTGGCCGCGGCCGGGGCGGCGCAGCCGGCGATCGCGAGCAGCGATGCGCCGATGAGGACCTGGCGAGCGCGCATGAAAGCCAGCTTCCCACCATTACCGGGGTTACTCCGGGCTGACGCTGATCAGGTCGAGCGCGGGCAGCCCGTCGATGCTCGACCGAGTTCTTCTCGGCCCGGTAGTCCGGCCAGCTCCGCTGGTGACTTCTTCTCCGCCCACCGGGTGAGCACGTCGCGCTCATCGACCAGCTCCAGTCACCGGCACCGCGTAACCGCAGGAATCCGCGATCCGGTGCACCGCGACGTCGATGATCGCGCGCTCGTTCCGGATCCCGACCGCCAGCCGGCCGCGGAAGTGCGCCGGCCAGCGCAGCCCACTCGGCGAGCCCGGCAGCACCACCGAGCCGGTCCCGTACAGCCGGACGATCTTCGTCTCATGGTCGAACGAGCAGAACATGATCGTGATCTGGCCGTTCTGCCGCAGGTGCGCGATCGTCTCCGCGCCGCTGCCGGTCAGGTCGAGGTAGGCGACCCGGTGCGGGCCGAGGATCGCGAACGTGTCGCGGTAGCCCTTGGGCGAGACGTTGACGTGACCGCCAGAACCGTCGGGCGTCCAGGCACGGAGCAGTCGCCACAAAGAAGACAGACTGGCTGACGATAAACTTCCTGAGCCGATCGTCCAGCTCCGGGTAGACCTTGCCCATGATCGCCCTCCTGGATGCATTCTGCGACGAAACGACGTCCGCGGGCCAACGTGAAGGAGGCTGTGTGACGGACGTCACGAGTACGGTCAGGGATCCTCGCCGACCCGGCACCGCGCCGCGGTGGCCGCCATCGAAGGCGCCTACGCCGCGATACCGCCCGGCAGCCCGGTCCGGCTGGCCAAGAAGACCTCGAACCTGTTCCGGTTCCGCGACGCCAGCGCGGTGCCTGGCCTGGACGTATCCGCGTTCGGGCACGTGCTGCACGTGCTACCCGCAGGACCGGACCGCCGTCGTCGGCGGCATGACCACCTACGAGGACCTGGTCGCGGCCACGCTGCCGGCACGGCCTGATGCCGATGGTGGTGCCGCAGCTCAAGACCATCACGCTCGGCGGCGCGGTGTCCGGCCTCGGCGATCGAGTCCACGTCGCTGCGCAGCGGGATGCCGCACGAGTCCGTGCTCTCGATGGAGATCCTGACCGGCGACGGCCGGGTGGTGACGGCCACGCCGGACGGCGAGCACGCGGACCTGTACCACGGCTTCCCGAACTCGTACGGCACGCTCGGCTACGCGCTGTCGCTGACGATCGAGCTGGAGCCGGTCAAGCCGTTCGTGCACCTGCGGCACTTCCGGTTCGACCGACCCGCAGTCCTGTATGCAGGCCGTGGCCGAGAGTCGCGAGCACCGGCAGCTACTCAGGGATCACAGGGCCGACTTCGTCGACGGCACCGCGTTCGCGCTGGACGAGATGTACCTGACGGTCGGGTCGTTCAGCGACGTCGCGCCGTGGCGCAGCGACTACACCAGGGAGCGCATCTACTACCAGTCGATCCGCGGCCCGCAGGAAGACTTCCTCACCGATCGGCGACTACCTGTGGCGCTGGGACACCGACTGGTTCTGGTGCTCGCGGCCGTTCGGCGTGCAGCACCCGGTCGATCCGGCGGCTCTGGCCGCGCCGGTACCGGCGCTCGGACGTGTACCGCAAGCTGGTCGCCTGGTACCGGCAGCACGACATCGACGCGCGCCGCGGGCAGGCCCGCGAGCGAGGCAGTCATCCAGGACGTCGAGATTCCGGTCGAGCGCTCGGCCGAGTTCCTGGAGTTCTTCCTGACCGAAGGTCGGCATGAGCCCGGTCTGGATGTGCCCGCTGCGGCTGCGCGGCGAGCGGACCTGGCCGCTGTACCCGATGCAGCCGGGCCAGGTGTACGTGAACTTCGGCTTCTGGGGAACTGTGCGGTTGCCGCCCGGTGAATCCGACGGTTACTACAACCGGCAGGTAGAGGACACGGTGACCGACGCTCGGCGGGCACAAGGGCCTGTACTCGACCGCGTTCTACTCGCGCGAACAGTTCTGGTCGCTCTATAACGGGACGGAATACGCCGAGCTCAAGCGGACTTACGACCCGCAGGGCCGGCTGGCCGATCTGTACGACAAGTGCGTGCGCGGACTGTAAGGAAGTGATGACGGACATGGCGTTGGCCGACGTGTTCGAGCGGGTGGCGGGCCCGGATGCGCCAGTCGAGTTCGAGGCGTTCGACGGTAGCTCGGCGGGTGCCGCCGACTCCCCGATCAAGATCGCGGTCAAGACACCGACCGCAGTCTCGTACCTAGCGCAGGCGCCGGGCGCGCTCGGGCTGGCCCGCGCCTACGTGGCGGGCCACCTGGACGTGGTGGGCGACATGTACACGGCGCTGGCGCGGATGACCAGCGCGCAGCGGCTGCAGACCGGGCTGGCCGAGAAGCTGCGGCTGGTCCGCGAGCTCGGCGGCGCCAAGGTGCTGGTGCCGCGGATCCCGCCGCCGCCGCAGGAGGTCCGGGTCAACCGGCGCTGGCTGGCCGGCCGGCGCCACTCCAAGCAGCGCGACGCGACCGCGATCTCGCACCACTACGACGTGTCCAACACGTTCTACGAGTGGGTGCTCGGCCCGTCGATGGCCTACACGTGCGCGTGCTACCCGACGGCGGACGCGACCCTGGAGCAGGCCCAGTTCACACAAGTTCGACCTGGTCGCGCGCAAGCTCGGGCTGCAGCCCGGGATGCGGCTGCTCGACGTCGGCTGCGGCTGGGGCGGCATGGTGATGCACGCGGCCCGCGAGTACGGCGTGCAGGCGCTCGGCGTGACGCTGTCGCGCCGAGCAGGCCGCCTGGGCGCAGCGCGCCATCAAGGAAGCCGGGCTGTCCGAGCTCGCCGAGGTGCGGCACCTGGACTACCGGGACGTCGCCGAGACCGACTTCGACGCGGTCAGCTCGATCGGGCTGACCGAGCACATCGGCAAGGCCCAGCTGCCGGACTACTTCGCGTTCCTGTACGGCAAGCTCAAGCCGCTCGGCCGGCTGCTCAACCACTGCATCACCCGGCCGGACAACACCGGCCCGACGCACGTCTCCGACGGGTTCATCTACCGGTACGTGTTCCCTGACGGCGAGCTCGAGGGTCCGGGCCACCTGATGTCGCTGATGCACGACGCCGGGTTCGAGGTGCGGCACGAGGAGAACCTGCGCGAGCACTACGCCAAGACGCTCGACGGCCTGGTGCGCGAACCTGGACGCACACTGGGACGAGGCCGTCGCGGAGGTCGGCGAGGGAACGGCTCGGGTGTGGCGGCTGTACATGGCCGGGCTCGCGGCTCGGGTTCGAGCGGAACCAGATCCAGCTGCACCAGATCCTCGGCGTCAAGCTCGGCCGCGGACGGCGAGTCCGGCATGCCGCTGCGGCCGGACTGGGAGCCGCCCGCGCCGAAGGCGGCCAGTGCCCGCGAGGTCGGCGCAGGCCGCTAAGGTCTGACCGGGATGGCCGCGGCGGACGAGGAACCCAGCAGCAAGGGGTTGTCCCGGACCGAGGCCTCGCGCGCGGTCGGTCCGCTGGGCTGGCGCTACCTGCTCGGCATGGTGTGCGCGTCGGTGCCGGTCAGCGTCGCTCGGCCAGGCGAGCACGGTAGCGGCGATGGCGGTAGCCGCCTGCGGGCCCGACGCCGACCGGCACCTGCGGGTGGACCTGCGCCCGGACCGGGTCGAGCTGTCCCTGCAGGACCGCGACGTCCCGGCCGTGACCAGCCGGGACGTCGAGCTCGCCGAGGCCATCACCGCTGCCGTCGCCGGGACGGGCGCGCGTGTCGCCAGCCCCGTCAGCGCGCAGTACCCGCGGCCCGTGCAGATGCTCGAGCTGGCGATCGACGCGCTGGACATCCCGGCCATCCGGCCGTTCTGGCGGGCGGTGCTCGGCTACGGCGACGAGCCCGGGCACGATGAGCCGGAGGCCGCCGTCGTCGACCCGGCCGGCCAGGGTCCGGCGGTCTGGTTCCAGCAGATGGACGAGCCGCGGCCGCAGCGCAACCGGATCCACTTCGACGTCACGGTCGCCGACGACGAGGCGCTGCCGCGGGTGCAGGCCGCGCTGGCCGCGGGCGGCACGCTGGTCAGCGACGAGGCCGCGCCGTCGTTCTGGGTGCTCGCCGACGCGGAGGGCAACGAGGCATGCGTCTGCACCTGGCTGGCCCGGGACGAGCGCGGCTGGTAACCCCTTACCTGCGGGGAACGCGAGGTGCCCACCCCGGGGTGCCGTCCGGCCAGGGAAGTTCGCAGCCGGCCGGGACCGGGCCGCCGGACTCGGCGATCAGCGCCCTGAGCACGTCCGGCCGGTCGGTCACGATAGCGTCCGTGCCCAGCGAAATCAGCTCGGCCATCCGGCCGGGGTCGTTGACCGTCCACGGCACCACCTTGCAGCCCGAGCGCGTGGGCGGTGCCGATGAGTCTCGCGTCGCATATCTCGTCCCAGGGTGAGAGCCATGCGGCCCCGGCCGCCGCGGCGGCCGCCGCGCTGCCGGCGACGTCGGGCTGAGCCGGGATCGAGCCCAGCCAGCCACGGGGAGCCGGGCACCCACGTCAGCGGGTCGATCAGGGCCACCCGCGGAATCTCCGGGGCTAGCTCCCGCGCGGTCAGCAGCACCCGCCAGTTGAACGCCAGGATCCGGGCCCGGCCGGTCAGGCCGTGCGCCGCCGAGTGTGACCAGCGCGCCCGCGGTCAGCGCCCGGATGTCGCCGTCGGGCCAGGACGGGTCGGTCTTCAGCTCGACCGCGAGGGTGACGCTGGTCCGCGCCGGCCTCGGTGATCAGCCGGCCGACCTGATCGAGCGTCGGCACCCCGGTGCCGGGTACCGGCACGAACGTGTCCTCGAACGGCTCGGGCGGGCGTGCGCCAGCCGGCGTCCAGGGACGCGATCTGCGCGGCCGTGAGCGACCGCCACGGCGAGCCGGTGTACGGGCCGCGGATCGTGGTCGCGTCGACGGTCAGGTCGTGGGCCAGGATCAGGCCGCCGTCGGCGGTCAGCGTGACGTCGAACTCGAGCGCGTCCACCCCGATGGCCGAGCGCATAGGCCAGGCCGGGCAGCGTGTTCTCCGGCCGCAGCGCGCGCGCACCGCGGTGTCCGTGGATCTCGGGCATGCGCTAGTGGCGGTAGTTTTCCGCGACTGTGAACGCCAGGTCGAGGGCCTGGCTCCGGTTCAGCCGCGGGTCACAGGCCGTCTCGTACCGCTCGAATGCCTCGGCCGCGCTGATGTCCTGGCCGCCGTGCACGCACTCGGTGACGTTGTCGCCGGTGAACTCGATGTGGATGCCGCCGGGGTGGGTGCCCAGGCGGCGGTGCACCTCGAAGAAGCCCTGCACCTCGTCCAGGATGTCCTCCAGCCGCCGCGTCTTGTGCCCGCTCGGCGCCTCGAACGTGTTGCCGTGCATCGGGTCGCACACCCAGGCGACGGGGACGTCGTCGGCCTCGACGCCCGCGATCAGCGGCGGCAGCAGCGTCCGGATCAGGCCCGCGCCGATCCGGGTGATCAGCGTCAGCCGCCCGGCTCGCGGTCCGGGTTCAGCGTGCGGACCAGCGCCCGCAGGCCGTCCGGCGTCGTACTGCGGGCCGATCTTGACCCCGACCGGGTTGCGGATGGCGGCGGCGAACGCGACGTGCGCGCCGTCCAGGGCCCTGGTCCGCTCGCCCACCCAGAGGAAGTGGGCGGACAGGTCGTAGCGGTGCCCGGTGCCCGGATCCACCCTGGTCAGCGCCTGCTCGTAGGGCAGCAGCAGCGCCTCGTGGCTGGCGTAGAACTCGACCGTGCGCAGCTCATCGGGGTCGGCGCCGCAGGCGCGCATGAAGGCGAGCGCCCGGTCGATGTCGGCCGCCAGGCCCTCGTACCGCTGACCGGACTGGCTGTGCCGGACGAAGTCCTGGTTCCAGGCGTGCACCTGGTGCAGGTCGGCGTAGCCGCCGGTGGTGAACGCCCGGCACAGGTTCAGCGTGACCGCGGCGCAGTGATAGGCCCGCAGCAGCCGGTCCGGGTCGGGGGTCCGGCCGGCCGCGGAGAACTCGAACCCGTTGACCGCGTCGCCGCGGTAGGCCGGCAGCTCGACCCCGTCCCTGGTCTCGGTCGGCCGGGACCTCGGCTTGGCGTACTGCCCGGCCAGCCTGCCGATCTTCACGATCGGCACGCTCGCGCCGTAGGTGAGCACGACGGCCATCTGCAGGATCGTCTGCAGCTTGGCCCGGACCGCCTCGGCGGTCGCCCCGGCGAACGTCTCGGCGCAGTCGCCGCCCTGGAGTACGAACGCCTCGCCCCGGGTCACGGCGGCGAGCCGGGACCGCAGCTGGTCGCACTCGCCGGCGAAGACCAGCGGCGGCAGGCTCGCGAGCTCGGCCAGGACCAGCTCGAGCCGGGATGGGTCCGGCCAGTCCGGCTGCTGGGCGGGCGGCGGACCGGTCCACGGGGTCAGCACGTCTGCCTGAGTGGGGGACACGGTCACACGCTACCTAGTGGCGGCGGCCGGCGGCGGGGAGTGGTGCTGGCCCGGGACAATGGGCTAATGGAATCCGCGCCCCCAGCGCGACATCATCTTGCTCGGCTCGACCGGCTCCATCGGAACCCAGGCCGCGGACATCGTCCGGCGGAACCCGGACCGGTTCCGGCTCACCGGGCTCGCGGCCGGCGGCGGCAATCCCGGCTTGCTCGCGGCGCAGGCGCTCGAGTTCGGGGTCGACGTGGTGGCGGTCGCGGACGAAGGAGCGCGGCCGGCGAGGTTGCCGGCGCGCTGGCGGCCGGGGTTACGGACCGGGGGCGGCGGCCCGACGTGCTGGCCGGCCCGGACGCGGTCGCGGAGCTGGCGGCGGGCAAGTGCGACGTCGTGCTGAACGCGGTCACCGGCGCGGTCGGCCTGGCCGCCACGCTCGCCGCGCTGGACGCGGGCCGGGTACTGGCGCTGGCCAACAAGGAGTCGCTGATCATGGGCGGCGCGCTGGTGGCGGGCCGGGCCGCGCCGGGCCAGATTGTGCCGGTGGACAGCGAACACTCAGCGATTGCTCAGTGCCTGCGCAGCGGACGGCCAGCCGAGGTCAGCAAGCTGGTCATCACCGCCAGCGGCGGCCCGTTCCTGCACAAGAGCAGGGCGGAGCTGGCCGGGGTCACGCCCGCGCAGGCGCTGGCTCACCCCACCTGGAACATGGGCCCGGTGATCACGATCAACAGCGCGACGCTCGTCAACAAGGGCCTGGAAGTAATCGAGGCCCACCTGCTGTTCGGCATCCCGTTTGACCGTATTGACGTGGTTGTCCACCGGCAGTCGGTCATTCACTCCATGGTGGAGTTCACCGACGGCTCGACGATCGCCCAGGCCAGCCCGCCGGACATGCGGATCCCCATCGCGCTGGCGCTCGGCTGGCCCGACCGCGTCCCGGCCGCGGCTCCGGCCGTGGACTGGACGACCGCGCACACGTGGACCTTCGAGCCGCTGGACGAGCAGGCGTTCCCCGCCGTGACGCTGGCGCGGCAGGCAGGCTCCGCGGGCGGGACCATGCCAGCGGTCTATAACGCCGCAAATGAGGAGTGCGTGGACGCTTTCATGGCGGGCCGGATCCCGTTCGCCGGAATCGTAGATACGGTGGCCCAGGTAGTCTCTGAGCATCACGATCCTGCCGGGAGATCAGTGGAGCTAGCCGACATTCTGGCGGCTGACGGCTGGGCACGGCGGCGGGCGCGTGAGCTCGCCGGCGCCGGGCCGCTCGCGGGAGCTGCGGAAGGAGAGGCCGTCTGATGGGCAAGGGCAGCGGCGCGCTTGCCGTGCTGGTGCGGCTGCGCGGCGCGATCCTCGTCGCCGCGCTGCTGGCCGCGCTGATCGTGCTGGCGGGCTCGCACCGGGCGTTCATCGTCGGCATCCTGATCTTCGTGGTGGCCCTGCTCGCCTCCGTCATGCTGCACGAACTGGGGCACTTCCTGACGGCCAAGAAGTTCGGCATGCAGGTGACCCAGTTCTTCCTGGGCTTCGGCACCACGCTCTGGTCCTTCTTCCGGGGCGAGACCGAGTACGGGGTCAAGGCGCTGCCGTTCGGCGGCTTCGTCAAGATCACCGGCATGACCAGGATGGAAGAGATCGACGTCGCCGACGAGCCGCAGGTCGTTCCGGCGGCAGCCAGGCTGGCAGCGCATCATCGTGCTCGCCGCGGGGTCGTTCATGCACTTTGTGCTCGCGTTCTTCCTGCTCTTCGTGCTCGCGATCGGGATCGGCATCTCCAGCCAGAGTACCAACACCCTGAACGGGATCACCACCTGCGTGCCGGCCAGCAAGCCGGCGCTGAACAGCGGAAACCCGTGCGGATGCCGGGCCGGCGCACAGCCGTCGCCCGCCAAGCAGGCCGGCCTCAAGCCGGGCGACAAGATCATCTCGCTGGCGGGCAAGCCGATCAGCACCTTCGGCCAGCTGGAGACCGTGCTGAAGGCGGAGCAGGCCGGGGACACCGGTGCCGATCGTGGTCGTGCGCGACGGCCGCGAACTGCACAAGACCGTCACGCTGGCGAAGGTGCCCGGCCGCACGGTGCCCTATATGGGCGTCGAGCCCGCGACGATCTACCCGCGGGCGAGCTTCACCGGCGCGGTGGCCTGGGCCGGATCGCAGTTCGCCGACACCATCACGTCGTCGGCCACGGCCATCGGCAAGCTGCCGGCCGCGATCCCGGACCTGTTCGCCAAGGACCGGTCGCAGCACTCCGGCCGGCCAGGTGAGCAGCGTGGTCGGCGTCGGCAGACGTGACCGGCGACGTGGTGGCCGCGGCCATCCCGTGGCAGGCGAAGGTCACGCTCGTGCTGTACCTCGTCGCGTCGCTTAACATCTTCGTGGGGGCGTTCAACCTGCTCCCGCTGCTGCCGCTGGACGGCGGCCACCTCGCGGTGGTGATCTTCGAACGGATCAGGGCCTGGTTCGCCAGGCTGCGACACCGGCCAGACCCCGGCCTGGTCGACATCCAGAAACTCGTCCCGGTCAGCATGCTGGTCTTCGCCGTGCTCGTCGGCCTGGGCACGCTGCTGATCGCGGCGGACATCTTCAATCCCGTGCACCTTCAGGTATAGCGAGAGCGGATCATGACAGTAGATCTAGGCCTGCCCGCGGTGCCCCCGGCGCCGCTGGCCGAGCGCAGGAACTCCCGGCAGATCATGGTGGGCCGCGGCAAGCACGCGGTCCCGGTCGGCGGCGGCGCGCCGGTGTCGGTGCAGTCGATGACCACGACGCTGACCGCCGACGTGAACGCGACCCTGCAGCAGATCGCCGAGCTGACGGCGTCCGGCTGCCAGATCGTCCGGGTCGCGGTGCCGTCGCAGGACGACGCGGACGCGCTGCCCGCGATCGCGCGGAAGTCCCAGATCCCGGTCATCGCCGACATCCACTTCCAGCCCAAGTACGTGTTCGCCGCGATCGACGCCGGCTGCGCGGCGGTGCGGGTGAACCCCGGCAACATCAAGGCGTTCGACGACAAGGTCGGCGAGATCGCCAGGGCCGCGTCCGACGCCGGCATCCCGATCCGGATCGGGGTCAACGCCGGCTCGCTCGACAAGCGGCTGCTGGCCAAGTACGGCAAGGCCACCCCGGAGGCGCTGGTCGAGTCCGCGCTGTGGGAGTGCTCGCTGTTCGAGGAGCACGGCTTCCGCGACATCAAGATCTCGGTCAAGCACCACGACCCGGTGGTGATGATCAACGCCTACCGGCAGCTGGCCCGGCAGTGCGACTACCCGCTGCACCTCGGCGTCACCGAGGCCGGGCCCGGCGTTCCAGGGCACGGTCAAGTCCGCGGTGGCCTTCGGCGCGCTGCTGGCCGAGGGCATCGGCGACACGATCCGGGTGTCGCTGTCCGCGCCGCCGGTCGAGGAGGTCAAGGTCGGGATCGCGATCCTGGAGTCGCTCGGGCTGCGCGACCGCGGCCTGGAGATCGTCTCCTGCCCGTCCTGCGGCCGGGCCCAGGTCGACGTCTACACCCTCGCCGACCAGGTCACGGCGGCCCTCGACGGGCTGGACGTGCCGCTGCGGGTCGCGGTCATGGGCTGCGTCGTGAACGGCCCGGGCGAGGCGCGCGAGGCCGACCTCGGCGTGGCCTCCGGCAACGGCAAGGGCCAGATCTTCGTCCGCGGCGAGGTGATCAAGACCGTGCCCGAGTCGCAGATCGTCGAGACGCTGATCGAGGAGGCGATGAAGCTGGCGGCGGCCGACGCCGCCGCGGTCGAGGCCTGACCCGCCGCGGCCGGGGCAGCAACGGGGATGACCAGAGCGATACGGGCATGCGACCAACAGCCCCGCGTGGGCGCGCCGTCCGGCCTGCCGCCGCGCTGTCCGCGGGCTGGCTCGCCGTGCTGCTGACCAGCAACTCAGGCGGCTCCGCGCCGCCGGCCAGTCCGCCCAGCGCCGGGCGCCAGCGCGACCGGCGGCCGGACCGGGCCGGGCCACCGGCTGGCACCGGGACCACGGGCGTGCACTGGCACACGTGCCCGCCCTCGACCGCGTCCGGGGCGCCGGACAGGCGGACGGCTGCGGTGCGGCACGCTCCAGGTGCCGCTGAACTACCAGCGGCCATCCGGTCGCAAGATCACCCTCGCGCTGTCGGAGAGTGCCCGCGACCGCTCCGGCCGGCCAGCAGCAGGGCGTGCTGCTGGTGAACCCGGGCGGACCCGGCGCCAGCGGCCTGGATCTGGCCGGGTCGGTCGCGAGCGCGCTCAGCCCGGCGGTGGCCGCCGATTACGACATCGTCGGCTTCGACCCGCGCGGGGTCGGCGCCTCGGTGCCGGCGCTGACGCTGCGACCGCGTCGTTCTTCAGCAAGCCGCGGCCGCCGTACCCGCCCGCCAGCACGCGGGCCGAGCAGGTGCAGATCAACCGCGCGAAGTCCTACGCGGCGCGACTGCGAGAAGAACTTCGGCTGGCTGCTGCCGTACATGACGACGCAGGACTCGGCCAGGGACATGGACTCCGATCCGGGCGGCACTGGGCCAGCAGAAGATCAGCTACCTCGGCTACTCCTACGGCACGTACCTCGGCCAGGTGTACGGCACCATGTTCCCCGACCGGGTGCGCCGGATGGTGCTGGACAGCGTCGTGGACCCGGCGGGCGCCTGGTATCAGGACAACCTGGATCAGAACTATGCCTTCCAGGGCCGGATCAACGCGTTCTTCGCGTGGACCGCGGCCGCCAACTCCACCTTCCGGCTGGGCCGCACCGTGGCCCAGGTGCGCGCGGCGTTCGGCCGCGCCATGGCGCAGCTCACCGGCCATCCGCTGACCAACGGCGAGGGACGCCCGGTCGTCGGGCCAGACGAGCTCACCGACACGTTCCTGGCGGGCGGTTACAGCAACTCGTTCTGGCCGGACCTGGCGGGCGCGCTGGCGGCCTACCTGAACAACCGCGACGGCAGCGACCTCGTCCAGCTCTACCAGTCGGTCGGCGCCCAGGGCGAGAACGAGTTCGCCGTCTACAACGCCGTCGAGTGCAGCGACGTGAACTGGCCGCGAGACTGGGCCACGTGGAACACCGACATGCAGAAGGCGAACAAGACCGCGCCGTTCGAGACGTGGGCGAACACCTGGTTCAACGCGTCCTGCGCGTTCTGGCCGGTCAAGGGCCCGGCGCAGCCGACGCGGATCGACGGGTCGAGGCTGCCGCCGATCCTCATGCTGCAGGGCACGCTGGACGCCGCGACGCCGTATGCGGGCGCGCTGGCAGCCCGCAAGCGACTGCCCACCGCCCGGATGGTAGTCGTGCAGGGCGGCGGCAACCACGGCCAGTCGCTGAGCTCGCCGCCGAACCAGTGCGTGCTGGGCTACCTCGAACCGTTACCTGGGCACCGGCGACGCTGCCCGCGAGCCCGGCTCTGGTCAGCGCGACGTGCCCGGCGCTGCCTGCGCCCGCGCCCTAGGCACGGCCACCAATTGCCGCTAGTCTTGGAAGGGTGCTGCGCACCAGAGCATGGCGAACGGCCTCGCTGCGCCTGCTCACCGACCACGATCGTGAGGAAGTGCTCGCGCTCTGCGATCGCGACCCGGTCACGAATGTTTTCGTCAGCGCGCGGATCCGCTCGGTCGGGATGGAGCCCGCCCGGCTGGGCGGCCAGGTCTGGGGTTACGCCGACGGCGGCCAGCTGACCTCGGTCTGCTATTCGGGCGCGAACCTGGTGCCGGTGGCGGCCAGCTCCGCGGCGATCGCGGCGTACGCCGTCCCGGGCCCGGATGCAGGGCCGCGGTGCTCCTCGATCGTCGGGGCCGGCCGACGCCGTCGGCGAGCTGTGGAGCCAGCTCGAGCCGCACTGGGGCCGGCCGCGCGAGATCCGGCCGGTGCAGCCGGTGCTGTCGATCTCCGGCCCGCCGCGGTAGCGCCCGATCCGCTGGTCCGCCCGGCCCGCCCGGACGAGCTGGACGTGATGCTGCCCGCTTGCGTCGCGATGTTCACCGAGGAGGTCGGCGTGTCGCCGATCGGCGCCGACGGCGGTGCCGCTTACCGTGGCCGGGTGGCGGAGCTGATCAGGGCCGGCCGGTCGTTCGCCCGGATCGAGGACGGACTCGTCGTGTTCAAGGCGGAGGTAGGCGCCGTTACGCCGTATGCCTGCCAGGTGCAGGGTGTATGGGTGCCGCCGCAGCTGCGCGGCCGCGGCCACGCGGTGCGCGGGATGGCGGCGGTCGTGCTGGCCGCGCTGCGCATCGCGCCGGTCGTCAGCCTGTACGTGAACGACTTCAACACGCCGGCCCGGGCGGCCTACCGCAGGGTGGGATTTACCGAGTCAGGTACTTTCATGTCAGTACTATTCTGACTTAAGGCCTGGTGCGGCCGGTCGGGGCCTGCGAGGATTGCCGCTTTTCCACTGCGGCCATAGCCGTTCGCAGGGGGTGACGATCCGCTGAGTTACGGAACTCAGTCGGATGGCAGACGTGCTGCGTCCGACTACCTCCGGCAGTTGCTGCTGAAGCCGGGCGCGTACCGGCACGCGTGGGAGCGCCACGTGGTGCGGACCAGGCCGGGCACGATCAACCAGCTCGCGGTGTCCGACGTGCTGGCCAGGTACTTGTCGGGGCCAGCGGCCGCGCGGCGGCGATCTTGCCGCATCAGCTCAAGGACACCGTGTCCCGCGCGCTGTCCGGCCTGGCTGCTGAGCAAGCCCGCGCTCGAGTTGTTCATCGCCGCGTTCGGCTTCAGCGCGGACGAGGCGGACCGGCTGCGCAAGCTCTGGAACGGCGCCGGATCGATCCGGGTGCTGTCGGGCAGCCACGCACTGCCGCCGCAGGCCGAGCAGACGATCGAGCAGGTGCTCGGGCCGCGGCGGCATCAGACGCTGACCATGCACGATCACGTGCACGTGGACGCCGAGGGCCGGATCGCCAAGGCCAGGACCATGCAGGTCATCGAGGCATCCGTGGCCGACACCGACCGGATCCCGTACCTGTACGACACCAGCTCGCTGACGGTGGAAGCGGGCGAGGGCTGCGCCGGGCTGTCCGGCGAGCTGCGCCAGCTCGGCGACGAGCGTGTTCGCCACCGAGATCCTGCTGGCGCGGTCGCTGGGCCTCGGGGAGACCACCACCATCGAGTACACGACCACGTTCCGGTATCCGGGCAATCTCGATGACCAGGACGAGCGGCAGTACCGCCGGGGAGCGCTCGGCTCGCTGGAGAACTTCGACCTGCGCATCGAGTTCCACCCGGACCGGCTGCCGACCGGGGTGTGGTGGGCGACCTGGGACGGCGTGGACGGGCCGCTGCTGACGGAGGAACCGGTGACGCTGGACAGCCTGCACGCGGCCCAGCGGTACCTGCGGTCGATGCAGCGCACCGTGGTGGGATTCCACTGGCGCTGGTAACCGGGCGCAAACTGAGGTGAAGGCCCTGGGCCGCTGCTGCTAGGATCCTTTGCTCTTGTGCCAGCTCGACGACCCCTCCGGCCCGCGTCGGTGCACACGACGCCGGGCCGCTCCGCCGCGCCCGGACTGGCAGTCCCGCGGCGCCTGAAACGCTCCGACCAGCTGAGGAGTTGAGCCATGCCGCCGGCAAGTTCCGGGCCCGCTGCAGCACAGCGGGCCGACCATCCCCCTGATCCCAGCCCGCTTGATCCTGGCCGCCCTGCTGCTGGCAGCACAGTGCTCGCAGCCGAGCGCGAGCACCTGCGCAAATCCCGCGAGTTCCTGGGCCTGATGCGCACGGACGTCCTGTCGCTGCGGGCCTTGGGCGGAGACCCCGTATCCGAGGAGTACCTCAAGGCCGACCTGTACCGCCGGGCCGAAGCGCTCAAGGACCTGCCCGACACGCCGCTATTCTTCGGCCGCCTCGACTACCGGGCGGGGGCGCTGGCCGCGCCCGGCGCGGCCGAAGACAGCGACCTGGCGGCGGCCGCGGCCGCGCACGGCGACGAGCCGTCCGGCGAGCACTTCCACGTCGGCCGCAGGCACGTGCACGACCCGCAGGGCACGCCGGTGGTGATCGACTGGCGGGCTCCGGTGTCGCGGCCGTTCTACCGGGCCAGCCAGGGCGAGCCGATGGGGCTGGACCGGCGGCGCCGGTTCGGATTCGCCGGCGGCGAGCTGACCGCGTACGAGGACGAGCGGTTCGGCCGGGACGGGCAGGCCGACCTCGGCACGAGCCAGCAGGATCCTGATCGAGGAGATCGAGCGCCCGCGCACCGGGCCGATGCGCGACATCGTCGCCACGATCCAGCCCGACCAGGACGACATCGTCCGGGCCGCGGTCGAGCAGACCGTGTGCGTGCAGGGCGCGCCGGGCACCGGCAAGACCGCGGTCGGCCTGCACCGGGTCGCGTACCTGCTGTACGCGCACGCGCAGCGGCTCAGCCGCGGCGGCGTGCTCGTGGTCGGGCCGAACGCAGGCGTTCCTCGCCTACATCCAGAACGTGCTGCCCGCCCTCGGCGAGCTCGACGTCGCCCAGCAGTCGGTCGCCGACCTGCTCGCGACGGTGCCGGTGCGCGGCGCCGGACTCCGACCTGGCCGCGCCCGGTCAAGGGCGACGCCCGGATGGCCGAGGTGCTCCGGCGGCGCGCTGTGGGAGCAGGTGACCGAGCCCGCCGAGGCGATCATGCTGGTGCGCGGCTCGCGCCGGTGGCGGGTGCCCGGCTACGAGATCGCTGAGCCTGATCGACGAGCTGCGGGACCGCGGCGTCCGGTACGGCACCGGCCGGCAGATGCTCGCGCACCGGATCGCGCACGTGATCCTCACCAGGATGGAGGCGGCCGGCGAGATCTGCGACGACCGCACGCACGAGGCGGTGCGGCGGACCCAGCCGGTGCAGGCGGCGGTGGACCAGGCCTGGCCGAAGGCCGACCCGGTCCGGCTGGTGCTGCGGCTGCTGTCCGAGCCGGACGCTGCTGGCCCGGCGCGGCCGACGGAATGCTCGAGCCGGCCGAGCAGGAGGCGATCCGAGCTGGCCGGCAGCCGCCGCGCGGGCCGAAGTCGGCCCGCTGGAGCGCCGCCGACGCGGTGCTCATCGACGAGGCCGCGGACCTGATCGAGCGGACGACCGAGCCTGGCCCACATCGTGGTGGACGAGGCCCAGGACCTGTCCCCGATGCAGTGCCGGGCGATCGGCCGCCGCTGCGCGACCGGCTCGGCGACGGTGCTCGGCGACATCGCGCAGGGCACGACGCCGTGGGCGACCGCGAGCTGGGAGCAGCTGCTCGGCCACCTCGGCAAGGACGACGCGGACCTGCGCGTGCTCGACACCGGCTACCGGGTGCCGCGGCAGATCCTCGACTTCGCCAGCCGGCTGCTGCCGCAGATCGCGCCCGGAACTGGCCCCGGCCAGCTCGGTCCGCCAGGACCCGGCCGCGCTTACCGTGCTGGCCGCTGACGCCGGGCGAGCTGACCGACGCGCTGGTCGTGGCCTGCGAGGAGGCGCTCGACCAGGCCGGGCTCGGCCGCGGTGATCGCGGCCGACGAGCAGCTCGCCAGCGGTGGCCACGGCGCTCGCCGCCGCCGGGCTGCCGCACGCGCTGCTGGCCGGGCGCCGCGACCGGGGACCTGATCACGCTCGTCCCGGTGACGCTGGCCAAGGGCCTGGAGTTCGACCAGGTGATCGTCGTGGAGCCGGCCACGATCGCGGCGGCCGAGAGCCGCGGCCTGCACCGGCTGTACGTGGCGCTGACCCGGGCGGTGTCCCGACTGACCGTGCTGCACGCCGAGCCGCTGCCGGCCGCGCTGGTTACATCTGCTTGAGCACTGAGGTGATCAGCGCCGCCGAGTCCTCGAACGAGTGCGCCGTGGCCCGCAGGTGGTTGAAGAACACGTTGTAGCGGTCGACCTCGTCGACGTTCTCCACCCACAGCGCGCTGGTCAGGTCCTCGCAGGTAGACCACGTCGGGTCGATCCGCTCGCCGAAGACCAGGATGACGAACGGCCGGCCCATCGCCGGGTGTGCGCCGCCGCCGAACGGGATCACCTGCAGCGAGACGTTCGGCAGGTCCGCGAGTTCGCAGCAGGTACTCCAGCTGCATGCGCATGACCTCGGGCCCGCCCACCTGGCGGCGCAGCGCGGCCTCGTCCAGCACCGCCCAGACCTTCGGCGGGCTGGTCCTGGCCAGCCGCTGGCGTTCCATCCGCAGCGCGACATGGCGCTCGACGTCCGACGCGCGGGCTGTTCACCATGCCCGCGGTGATCACGGCCCTGGCGTAGTCCTCGGTCTGCAGCAGGCCGGGGATGAGGCTGACCTCGTAGATCCGGATCTCGACCGCGGCGCTTTCCAGCCCCAGGTAGGTGGCGAAGTGCGGCTGCACGGTGTCACCGTAGGCATGCCACCAGCCCTTCTGCCGGGAGTCCCGGGCCAGCTGGACGAGGCTGTCGCGCTGTTCCGGCGGCGCGCCGTAGATCTCGAGCATGTCGCGCACGTCCCGCGGGGACACCGAAACGCGCCCGGTCTCGACTCGGCTGATCTTCGACGCCGAGCACTCAAGGCGCTCTGCGACTTCCTCGCAAGTCAGCTTCGCTGACTCACGAAGTCGCCTCAGCTCCAGCGCAAGTCGGCGCCGCCGTACTGTCGGGCTCTGCGCACTTGCCATTAGTTCACCTCCCGCCCGCGGCCTGACGGTACAGGCCAGTGTGGCGGGGCGGTGGCCCACAAGTCCAGTGTGCGCACAAAAAGCCCGGTGCGATTTCCGCTATGCATGTTGCACATTGCCCGCGCGGGGAGCATTCTTGAGAAACGTCATTACTCTATGCTGTGGTACAGCTACCTGAGGTGACAAGATGACAATGGAGGCTCAGCAAGCTCCGGAGCGCTGAAACCTGGCGGGCGAACCTCGCCAGGTTAGAGGACCTCGCGGAGGTACTGTCCGGCCACGGCCTGCGGACGAGGCTGATGACCCCGCCCGGCCGGGTGCCCAGCCTGCACGTGGTGAACCCGGTCGCGTCGGCGCTGGCCGAGGACGTGTACGCAGGCCGCGGCCAGGACGGGTTGTGGTGGTTCTGGTGGTCGTGGGCGGAACGGATCGCCGCGGGCGAGGATCTGGACGGCGCGGCCACTATGATCGAGCACGTGCTAGCCGCCGGCGGCTGAATCCGCCGGTGGTCTGAGTCAGCGACCGGCCCGCCCCGGCCGCGGCTCGCTCAGTTGCCGGCGCGCATACTGGTCGTCCGGCCCCGGCAGCCCCGGAAACGCAACGGTCGAGTGCCGCCACGCCGCCGCCCGCAGCGCGGCCGCGGTCAGCTCGCGGGCGCCGAGGGCCCGCAGCGACTGGTCCGGCAGCGCGACCAGGCCGCAGGTACGCCTGCGCCACGTTGTCTTCCAGGATCACCGCGAGTGATCTGGCCTCAGCCGGAGTCTGGACATGCACGGGCAGCTGATAGGCGACCGGGGCCGGGACCGGCTGGGCGCCGGCCGCGGTGATCATCGCGGCCAGGCTGTCCCTGGCGAGCTGGTGGGCGACCCAGTCCGAGTCGGCCGACTTGGCCTGCGGGCTGACTCGCGTTCAGGTGCGCGCCCACCACCCCGTAGCCGTAGCACGCGGCCTGCTCGGCCGCGAGGGCGGCCTGCAGCTCGGTCACCGCCTGCGGGCTCGCGGTGGCGGTCATGCGGTCCGCCGCAGCTGGTCCAGCACCGGCACGTGGGTGGCCTCGGAGGCGGAGATGCTGGCCAGCAGCTGGGCCAGCGACGGCGGCACCGCCAGCAGGCCGGTGGCCAGCCGCTGCGCGGCGGCCTGCTCGGCGGCGGCCAGGTTCGCGAGGGCACCGGCCAGGTCGGGTCGGCATGCCCGCGGCCTGGCGTGGCCGCCGGGGCGCAGGGACTGGGCCGACCCGACGGGCACTACCAGGCGCGTTGCGCAGCTGGGCCAGGTGCTGCTCGTGCTCGGTCAGCAGGGCCGCTGAGCCGCTGCGCGGCCGCGGCATCCTTGGCGGGCCCGGCGAGGACGGCGTGATAGCGGGAGATCAGCTGCTGCTCGGCGACCACGGTCGCCCGCAGCAGCCGGACGTCGGGGGCCGGGGGCGGCGGCGTGCCCAGCACCTCGACCCCGCGGCAGCCGCTGATCAGGAGCGGGAGGGCGGCCGCCGATCGCGGCCAGCACGGCTCGCCGGGTCAGGCCGCCAGCCATCACTACCTCCGGGGTCGCGGGGCGGGCGCCTGGCGGGCGCCGCGTTCAGCATCACAGCATGTCATGGGCGTGCGACTGGGTCGCGCGACGCGCTCGGACCTGCCAGCCGGCGCGTCGCAGCGCGACATCCCGGCTAGGCTAGATCGCGCCTGGTATACAACAGCACAGCTCGCGGGCGAGGAGGTCGTCATGCACGGTGGCTCCCGTCACGGTTCGCGCAGCCAGCCAAGCGCACAGGCCCGTCGGCCAGGCCCGCGCCAGGCCGGCCGTTCCGCTGCCGGACGCCGACCGGCTGACCCGCCTGCTTGAGCCCGTCGTGCACGCCCTGGACATGGACCTGGAGACCGTGCGGGTGACCGCGGCGGGCCGCCGCCGGCTACTGCGCGTGATCGTCGACGGGACGGCGGGGTCAGCCTGGACACCATCGCGCTGGCCAGCCGCGAGCTGTCGGCCCGGCTGGACGGCGCCGCTGAGATGGGTGAGCTGCCGTACACGCTCGAGGTGTCCTCGCCCGGCGTGGACCGGCCGCTGACCGAGCCCCGGCACTGGCGGCGCGCGCTCGGACGGCTGGTCGTCGCGCCGCTGGCTGCAGCGCAGATCGGGGCGGCGATGATCGGCCGGGAACGGCGCGGCTACCAGTACGAGGGGCGCATCGCCAGCACGAGTGACCGTGGCGTGACCCTGGACTGCGACGGCGTGCTGCGCGAGTTCAGCTACTCCGAGCTCGGGCCCGGCCGGGTGCAGATCGAGTTCGGGCACCTGGAGCCTGGCGCGACGCCGTGCGGACGACTCCAGGGCCGAGGAGGACTAGGTGGACATCGACCTGAGCGTCCTGAAGAGCCTGGAGGCCGAGAAGGACATCTCGCTGGACCTGGCGATCAAGGCGATCGAGGATGCGCTGCTGGTCGCCTACCACAAGACCGAGGGCGCGGCCGTGAACGCCCGGGTGGAGGTCAACCGGAGCACCGGCCACGTGACCGTGTGGGCGACGGAGCCCGGCGAGGCGGGCGAGCCCGGTCGGGAGTACGACGACACGCCGGCCGGCTTCGGCCGGATCGCGGCGACAACCGCCCGGCAGGTGATCCTGCAGCGGCTGCGGGACGCCGAGGACGAGCTGACCTTCGGCGAGTACGCCGGGCCGGGAGGGCGACATCGTCGCGGGCGTGATCCAGCAGGGCAGGGATCCGCGCGCGGTGCTGGTCGACCTCGGCAAGCTGGAGGCGATCCTGCCGCCCACCGAGCAGGTGCCCGGCGAGCGCTACGTGCACGGCGAGCGGCTGCGCTGCTACGTGCTGCACGTGCGCAAGGGCTACCGCGGGCCGTCGGTGACGCTGTCGCAGGACGCATCCGAACCTGGTCAAGAAGCTGTTCGCGATGGAGGTGCCGGAGATCGCCGTCGGGCGCGGTCGAGATCGCCGCGATCGCGCGCGAGGCCGGTCACCGCAGCAAGATCGCCGTCATCTCGCACCAGCCGGGCGTGAACGCCAAGGGCGCCTGCATCGGCCCGATGGGCGCCAGGGTCCGCAACGTCATGACCGAGCTGCACGGCGAGAAGATCGACATCGTCGACTACTCGCCGGATCCGGCCGAGTTCGTCGCGCACGCGCTCTCGCCCGGCCAGGGTGTCCAAGGTGCACGTCGTCGACCTGCAGGCCCGGGAGGCCCAGGTCATCGTGCCCGATTACCAGCTGTCGCTGGCGATCGGGAAGGAAGGGCAGAATGTCCGGCTTGCCGCCCGGCTGACCGGCTGGCGGATCGACATCCGGGCCGACACCGCCGTGCCGCGCGCGGACCGCGTCGGCGGCGGTGGCCGCCGCGGCCGCCGGATGGATGGACGAAGCGGGCAGTCGTGCCCGGTGCCGACGACGCGCAGGCACTGTAAGCTGGCATAGGCAGTGCGGATCCCGACCCGGACCTGCGTCGGATGCGGAGTCCGCGCCGCCAGACCCGAGCTGATCCGCGTGGTGGCGGCCGGAGACGAGATCGTTCCCGATGCTGCCGGGCGGCTGCCTGGCCGGGGTGCGTACCTGCACCCGAGCCTGGCATGCTTGGAACGAGCCCACCGCCGCAAGGCTTTCACGCGGGCACTTCGCCTCCCGGCCGCGCTGCCGGATGGCAAGGTCGCGGAATACCTGGCGGCGGTCGGCGGCTAGCACAAGCTGCGGAACGGCAGCTCAGGGCTGGCTGCGGGTTGGTGTGAACGGAAGAAGGCTGAGATTTGCGATGAGCGCCCGATGAGCATGCGGCGATGAACAGCACAAGCTGACGCCGGACGGAGCACGCGCTGCCCCGGCCGGCTGAGGGCCCGGATGGCCGGGCCGAGTAGAGGGAGCGTAGTGGCGAAGGTTCGGGTATACGAGCTCGCTAAGGAGTTCGGCGTCGAGAGCAAGGCCGTGATGGCCAAGCTCAACGAGATGGGCGAGTTCGTCCGTTCGGCGTCCTCGACGATCGAGGCGCCAGTCGTGCGCAGGCTGAAGGAAGCCTTCGCAGCACAGCAATCAGCGAAGCCGCAGGCCGCCAGCGCGTGCCGCAAGACGGCCGCGGCCAGCGCGAACGGCAACGGCAAGGCCCCGCCCGCGCGGGCGGCGACGCCCGCGACGGCGCCCGCGGCGCCGGCCGCGCGCGAGCCGGAGCGCGCCGCCGGCGGCCGAGCCCGCCCGCGCCGGCCCGGCCCGGTCAGGCCCCGGCGGTCACGGTGCCGTTCCCGCAGGAGCAGGGCCGAGGACCGCAGGTACCGCCGGCGGAGACGCTGGATCGCCCGGCCGCGGCAGCACTGCCCCGGACCCGCGGAGCGGCCCGCCGCCGCGGCCGGACCGCGGCCGTCCGCGCCGGGCCAGCGGCACGCCCCGCGGCCCGGCCCGCGTCCGGGCAACAACCCGTTCAGCTCGACCGCGACCGGCATGGGCGCCGCACCGCGGTCCGGCTCCGGCCGCGCCGGCGCCGGGCACCGCGCCGACTGCGGCGCCGGGCGCGCCCGGCGGACCGCGTCCTGGCGGTCCGCGTCCCGGCGGCCCGCGGCCGGGGCGGGCACGCCCGGCGACTTCGCGCGGCCCGGCGGCCCGCGGCCGGCCGGCCCGCGGCCGAGCCCGAGCAGCATGCCGCCGCGTCCCGGCGGCGGCCGCGGCTTCGGCCAGGGTCTGGCGGTCCCGGCGGCCCGGCGGCGGCCGCGGCGCGCCCGGCGCCGGTGGTCCCGGCGGCACTCGGCCCGGCGGCCGGGGCGGTCCCGGCGGCGGACCCGGCGGCCCGCGCGGCGGCCCGGTGGTGGCGGCGGCGGTGCCCGGCCGGGCATGGCCCCGGCTCGTCCGGGGCCCGGCGGCCGTGGCCGCAGCGGCACGGCGGGCGCGTTCGGCCGTCCCGGCGGCCGGCCGTCCCGCGGCCGCAAGTCGAAGAAGCAGCGCCGCCAGGAGTTCGACAACATGCAGGCCCCGGCGATCGGCGGCGTGCAGATCCCGCGCGGCAACGGCCAGGTCATCCGGCTGTCCCGCGGCGCCTCGCTGACCGACTTCGCGGACAAGATCGGCGTCAACCCGGCGTCGCTCGTGCAGGTGCTGTTCCACCTCGGCGAGATGGTCACCGCGACCCAGTCGGTGAACGACGAGACGCTGCAGCTGCTCGGCGCCGAGCTGAGCTACAACGTCCAGGTCGTCTCGCCCGGAAGAGGAGGACCGCGAGCTGCTCGAGTCGTTCGACATCGAGTTCGGCGAGGACGAGGGCGAGGATGCCGACCTGGTGGCGCGGCCGCCGGTGGTCACCGTCATGGGTCACGTCGACCACGGCAAGACCAAGCTGCTCGACGCGATCCGGCACACCAACGTGGTCGCGCACGAGGCGGGCGGCATCACCCAGCACATCGGTGCCTACCAGGTCGACACCGTCGTGGACGGCCAGGACCGGAAGATCACCTTCATCGACACCCCGGGTCACGAGGCGTTCACCGCCATGCGTGCCCGCGGCGCCGAGACCACCGACCTGGTGATCCTCGTCGTGGCGGCCGACGACGGCGTGAAGCCGCAGACCACCGAGGCGCTGAACCACGCCCAGGCGGCCGGCGTGCCGATCGTGGTCGCGGTCAACAAGGTCGACAAGGAGGGCGCGGACCCGCAGCGGGTCCGGGCCCAGCTGACCGAGTACGGCCTGGTGGCCGAGGAGTTCGGCGGCCAGTCGCTGTTCGTCGACGTGTCCGCGCGCAACGGGACCGGCATCGACGAGTCTGCTCGAGGCCGTCATCCTCACCGCGGACGCGGAGCTCGACCTGCGGGCGAACCCGAACCAGCAGGCCGCAGGGCATCGCGATCGAGGCGCACCTGGACAAGGGCCGCGGCCCGGTGGCGACGTGCTGGTCCAGCGCGGCACGCTGCGGGTCGGTGACTCGATCGTCTGCGGCGACGCGTTCGGCCGGGTCCGGGCCATGCTGGACGAGAACGGCGCGCAGGTGCGCGAGGCGCCGCCGTCGCGTCCGGTCCAGGTGCTCGGCCTGACCGGCGTGCCCGGCGCCGGCGACAGCTTCCTCGTCGTCGACGACGACCGGGTGGCCCGGCAGATCGCCGAGCGGCGCGAGGCCGGGAGCGCAACGCCATGTTCGCCCAGCGGCGGCCGCGGGTCACGCTGGAGGACCTGGAGTCGGCGCTCAAGTCCGGCGAGCGGGAAGAGCTGCTGCTGATCATCAAGGGCGACGTCTCCGGCTCGGTCGAGGCGCTGGAGGACGCGCTCATGCAGCTCGACGTCGGCGAGGAGGTCCAGCTGCGCGTCATCGACCGCGGTGTCGGCGCGATCACCCAGGACGACGTCAACCTGGCGATCGCGTCCGACGCGGTCATCATCGGCTTCAACGTCCGGCCGGCCGGCCGGGCGGGCGAGCTGGCCCAGCGCGAGGGCGTGGACATCCGCTACTACTCGGTCATCTACCAGGCGATCGAGGAAGTCGAGGCCGCGCTCAAGGGCATGCTCAAGCCGATCTACGAGGAGGTCCAGCTCGGCACCGCCGAGATCCGGGAGGTCTTCCGGGTGCCGCGGATCGGCAACATCGCGGGCTGCATCGTCCGGTCCGGCACGATCACGCGCAACAGCAAGGCCCGGCTGATCCGGGACGGCGTGGTCGTCTCGGACAACCTGACCGTCGATTCGCTGCGCCGGTTCAAGGACGACGCGACCGAGGTCCGGGAGGGCTTCGAGTGCGGTATCGGCATCGGCTACAACGACGTCAAGGTCGGCGACATGATCGAGACGTTCGAGCTGCGCGAGAAGCCGCGCACGTAGCGCGGGGCAGGGACCGGCATGTACGTGGGTGCCCTGACCCTGGACGTGCTGCTCGGCGACGTCAGGTCGCTGAAGCAGAAGCGCTCAGTGGTCAGGCCCCTCATCGCCGAGGTGCACCGCAAGTTTCCCGGTGTCGCGGTGGGCGAGACGGGGCACCTCGACCTGCACCGGCGCGCCGAGATCGGGATCGCCGTGGTCAGCTCGACGGCGGCCAACGCGGTGCACATGCTCGAGGCGTGCGAGCGCCTCGTCGCGGAGCGCCCGGAGATCGAGGTACTGGCGGCGCGGCAGCGACTGCTGACCGATGAGGGCGACTGACGGAGGGACGGAATGAACCAGGCGAGGGCGCGCAAGCTCGGCGACCGGATCGCGCAGATCGTCGCGGAGATGCTGGAGCGGCGGATCAAGGACCCGCGACTCGGGTTCGTTACCGTGACCGAGGCCAGGGTGACCGGCGACCTGCGCGAGGCCACCGTGTACTACACCGTGCTCGGCTCCGACGACGAGGTCGCCGGGCACCGCCGCGGCGCTGGCGAGCGCCACCGGGCTGATCCGGTCCGAGGTCGGCAAGCAGACCGGCGTCAAGCACACGCCGTCGCTCAGCTTCGTGCAGGACACCGTGCCCGACACGGCGCGGACGATCGAGGACCTGGTGGCGAAGGCACGGCAGGCCGACGCCGAGGTGGCCGCGGCGCGCGCGGACGCGGTGCCGGCGGGCGACGCCGATCCGTACCGGCCGCCCGCCGCCGGCGGCGAGACGACGACGAGTCCGACGACGATCTCGACGCCGGGCGACCCGGACACCGACGGCGGTGACGGGCCACTCGGCATTACCCGCCCAGCGGGGGCGAGCGGCGCGAGATACTCGCGGTCGTGACAGCCGGGCCCATCACCGCGGCGGACTTCGCCCGTGCCGCCAAGATCCTGGACAGCGCCGATCAGGTGTGCCTGGCCTGCCATGTCCGGCCGGACGCGGACGCGCTCGGCTCGATGCTCGCGCTCGCGCTGGCGCTCGAGCTGCCGGCCCGGCTCGGTCGCGCCAGCGTGGTCGCCTCGTTCGGCGACACGCCGTTCGCGGTGCCGGCGATCCTGCGCTTCCTGCCCGGCACCGGAGCTGCTGACGCCGCCCGCGCAGGTGCCGGACGCGACCGCAGGTCATGGTCACGCTGGACGCCGGCGAGCATGCGACCGGCTCGGCCCGCTGGCGGCCAGCGCGGCCGCGGCCGACGAGCTGATCGTGCTGGACCATCACGCGTCGAACACCGGATTCGGCACCGTCAACCTGGTCGATCCCGGTCCGCGGCCGCCACCGCGGTGCTCGTGTACCGGCTGATCAGCGGAGCTGGGCATCGCGCTGACCCGCGACATCGCGACCGGCCTGTACGCGGGCCTGGTCACCGACACCGGCTCGTTCAAGTTCGCCAGCCACCACGCCGCAGGTGCACGAGCTGGCGGCCCGCTGCTCGCGCACCGGCATCGACCCCGGCGCGGTCTCCCGCCACCTGTACGACACCGCCCCGTTCGGCTACCTCCGGATGCTCGCCGCCGCGCTCGAACCGCGCCCAGCTCGACCCGGCAGCGTGCGGCGGACTCGGCCTGGTGTGGACAACCGTGACGCGCGCCGACCGAGAGGCGGCTGCGCTGCCCCTGGATGCCGCCGAGTCAGTGATCGACGAGGTCCGCAAGACCGGGGAGGCGGAGGTGGCCGTCGTCCTAAAGGAAACGGACGACGCCACCTGGGAAGTCTCCGTCCGCTCGAAGGAGATCGTCGACGTCGGCGCCGCGTGCACTGCAGCTGGGCGGGGGCGGCCACGCCCGGGCTGCCGGTTTCTCCGCTTCCGGCAGCCCGGACGCGGCCGTCCGCGCCCTGGAGAACGCTCCTGGCTCGTCGCATGACGCCTAGCGGCCTGGTCATCGTCGACAAACCGAACGGCCTGACCTCACATGACGTAGTCGCAAGGATTCGCAAGCTCGCGGGCACCCGCCGCGTCGGGCACGCCGGCACGCTCGACCCGATGGCGACCGGCGTGCTGGTGGTCGGGGTGGAGAAGGCGACCCGGCTGCTCGGTCACCTGGCGCTGACCGAGAAGGAGTACACCGGGACGATCCGGCTCGGCCAGCGGACCACGACCGACGACGCCGACGGCGAGCTGATCGCCGCCGTTCCCGCCACGCACGTGAGCGACGCGGACGTGCGGCAGGCGATCGGCAGCATGACCGGCGGTCATCGAGCAGGTGCCGCCGGGCGTGAGCGCGATCAAGGTCGGCGGGCAGCGGTCCTACCGGCTCGCTCGCGCGGGCGCGGCGCCCGAGCTGGCCGCGCGCACGGTGACGGTCAGCGTGTTCGACGTGGCCGCGATCCGGCGCGGCGGCGACGTCATCGACGTCGACGTGCGAGCGTGACGTGCTCCAGCGGCACCTACATCCGGGCGCTGGCGCGGGACGCTCGGCGCGCGGCTCGGGGTCGGCGGGCACCTGACGGCGCTGCGGCGGACCAGGGTCGGGCCGTACCCGGCCGGGCAGGCACGCACGCTCGACCAGCTGGCGGAGCAGCTCATGGTGATACCGCTGGCCGAGGCGGCCGCGGCCGCGTTCCGCGCGCCGGGACCTGACCGCAGCGCGAGGCGCGCCAGGTCGGGCACGGCGTGCGGCTGCCCGCGGCCGGCACCGGCGCCGGGCCGGTCGGCCGCGTTCGGTCCGGACGGCACGCTCGTCGCGCTGCTGACCGAGCACGGCGGCCAGGCCAGGTCCCTGGTCGTGTTCCCGCCCGACCCGCCGGCCGGGAGCTGACGTGCCCGGCGGCTGGTCGCGCGTGGCAGGCTTGTGGGACCGCCCGACTGGCCGGATGTGGGGGTTAACTGACATGCAGCGGTGGCAGGGCCCGGCCGAGGTGCCCGACGACTTCGGCCCCTCGGTCGTCACCATCGGCGTGTTCGACGGCGTGCACCGCGGTCACCAGCGGATCGTCTCGCGGGCCAGGGAGGTAGCGAGCGAATCCGGCCTGCCGGTGGTGGTGGTGACGTTCGACCCGCACCCTGACGAGGTGGTCCGGCCGGGGTCGCACCCGCCGTTCCTGTGCACACCCCGGCGCATGTCGGAACTGCTGGCCGGGCTGGGCGTCGACGCGGTCTGCGTGATCGAGTTCACGCTGGACTTCTCCCGGCTGGATCCGGACGAGTTCGTGCGGACCGTGCTCGTGGACCGGCTGCACGCGGCGCGGGTCGTGGTGGGGGAGGACTTCCGGTTCGGGCACAAGGCCGCGGGCGACGTCGCGTTGCTGGCTGAGCTGGGCGAAAAGTACGACTTCACCGTCGAGGGGGTGCCGCTGCTGACCGAGGACGGCGTGCGGATCTCCTCGACCGAGATCCGGGCCCGGCTGGCCGAGGGCGACGTCGCGGGCGCGGCGCATGACCTGGGCCGTCCGCACCGGGTCGAGGGCGTGGTCGTGCGCGGCCATCAGCGCGGCCGGGCGCTGGGCTTCCCGACCGCGAACCTGGAGACGCTGCCGCATACAGCGATCCCGGCCGACGGGGTGTACGCGGGCTGGCTCGCGGCGCTTGATACCGACGGGTCGGAGCTGGAGCGCTGGCCGGCCGCGATTTCGGTCGGCACGAACCCGACCTTCGACGGGCGGGAGCGCACCGTCGAGGCGTACGCGCTGGACCGCGACGACCTGGACCTGTACGGGGCGCACGTCGCGGTGGACTTCGCCGCCGGCTGCGGGCCACGATCCGGTTCGACTCGGTGCCGGACCTCATCGCGCAGATGCACCGGACGTCGCGAGGCCCGACGGCTGCTCGGCTGACGCCACCGCGGCAGGCGAGGCGGACTGCCAGGCGGCCGTCGCGCCGCTGCGTTACCGTACGTCCCAACGCCGGCGCTGTAGCTGGCCGACCAGCGGAGGGTGACGCGGTGGCGAACACCAACGAGGATCTGCTGCGGCAGGGGTACGCCGCGTTCGCGAGCGGTGACCTGGCGACGGTCCAGGCGCTGATCGCCGACGACATCGTCTGGCACAGCGGCGGCGCGAACCAGCTGACCGGCGACTACACCGGACATCAGGAGGTTCTCGGCTTCATCGGCCGGCTCATGGAGGTCACCGGCGGCACCTTCCGGCTGGAGATACACGACATCCTGGCCAACGACAGCCACGGCATCGTGCTGGTGACCATGCACGGCGAGCGAGACGGACGGGCGTCGCGCGCGTGAGGTCAACATCTGGCACCTGGAGGACGGCAAGGCGAAGGAGTTCTGGGCGTTCCCCGAGGACAGCTACCAGATGGACCAGTTCTTCGGCTGACTGGCTGACCGCACGGGCATATGGTAACGTTTTGGTAACAGGGCGGGCGCGCTGGCGGCCGGGCCAGGCCGGCGGATGTAACGGAGCGGGCCGGCGCATGGTAGCGTGATGGATCGGTCGGAGCATCCGGCCCAGTCAGCTGCGCCCTCAAGTGGCTGGCCTGCTCTCACAGGTGATGCACCCACTGATCTCAAGGGAGCAACGTGCCGCTCGACACCACGGTGAAGAAGGAGATCATCGCCGGGCATGCGACCAATGAGGGTGACACCGGCTCGCCGGAAGTCCAAGTCGCGCTGCTGACCAAGCGAATCTCGGACCTGACGGAGCACCTCAAGGTGCACAAGCACGACCACCACAGCCGTCGCGGGCTGCTGCTGCTCGTGGGCCGCCGCAGGCGGCTTCTGCAGTACCTCGCGAAGAAGGACATCAACCGCTATCGAGCGCTGATCGAGAGGCTCGGTCTGCGCCGGTAGGCAAGCGCGCGGCACCCGCCGCGCGTTCTGCTTTAACAACCAACAAACCCGTCCCGCGACTCCGACCCGGAGCGCTGACAGTGCGCCCAAGGGGCCGGTCCTCGGTAGTGGTTCTCGGGTCACACGGCAGCAGCTGGCTGTTCGGGTGGCGGCGGCGTGGGGCCGAGGACTTCGATCGAAGACCGGCCGGCAGGCTTCGCAAGCCGGCCCTGGCGCTCCATGTTGCGGCGGACAGGCGCGGGACCTCAAGTCAAGGAGGTCACCCGTGGAGGGTGTCTACACCGCCGACGTCACGATTGACAACGGCTCATTTGGCACGGTCTCGATCAGGTTCGAGACCGGCAGGCTCGCCAAGCTGGCGGGCGGCTCCGCCGTCGTCTACATGGACGACGAGACGATGGTGCTGTCCACCACCACCGCGGCGAAAGTCACCCCGAGAGGGCTATCGACTTCTTCCCGCTGACCGTCGACGTGGAAGAGCGGATGTACGCGGCGGGCCGGATCCCCGGCTCGTTCTTCCGCCGCGAGGGCCGGCCGTCCGAGGACGCGATCCTCACCTGCCGGCTCATCGACCGGCCGCTGCGGCCCTCGTTCGTGAAGGGCCTGCGCAATGAGGTCCAGGTCGTCGAGACCATCCTGGCGCTGCACCCGGACCACCTGTACGACGTCGTGGCGATCAACGCCGCGTCGCTGTCGACCCAGCTGGCCGGGCTGCCGTTCTCCGGCCCGATCGGCGGCGTCCGGGTGGCCCTGATCAAGGGTCAGTGGGTCGCGTTCCCCAAGCACAGCCAGCTGGAGGAGGCCACGTTCGACATGGTCGTGGCCGGCCGCGTGCTGGCAGACGGCGACGTCGCGATCATGATGGTCGAGGCCGAGTCCACCCCGCGCACGCTGCGGCTGATCGCGGATTCCGAGTCCGGCGCGGTGGCGCCGACCGAGGAGACCGTGGCCCAGGGCCTGGACGCGGCCAAGCCGTTCATCAAGCAGCTGTGCGACGCGCAGGTCGACGTCGCCAGCCACGCCGCCAAGGAGACCGCGGAGTTCCCGCTGTTCCCTGACTACGGTCAGGACGTCTTCGCGGCCCTGGAGGCCGAGGTCGGCAGCGACCTGGCCCAGGCGCTGACGATCGCGGGCAAGAGCGAGCGCGGCACCGAGACCGACCGGATCAAGGCGCTGGCCACCGAGAAGCTCGCCGCTCAGTTCGAGGGCCGGGACAAGGAGATCAGCGAGGCGTTCCGCGCGCTGAACAAGAAGCTGGTCCGCCAGCGGATCATCAGTGACGGACTGCGCATCGACGGCCGCGGGCTGGCGGACATCCGCCAGCTGTCCGCCGAGGCGGGCGTGGTGCCGCGGGTGCACGGCTCGGCGCTGTTCGAGCGGGGCGAGACCCAGGTACTCGGCGTCTCGACGCTGAACATGCTCCGGATGGAGCAGATGATCGACACGCTGAACCCGGAGCGCACCAAGCGCTACATGCACAACTACAACATGCCGCCGTACTCGACCGGCGAGACCGGCCGGGTGGGCTCGCCCAAGCGGCGCGAGATCGGCCACGGCGCGCTCGCCGAGCGGGCGCTGATCCCGGTGCTGCCGACGCGCGAGGAGTTCCCGTACGCGATCCGGCAGGTGTCGGAGGCCATCGGCTCCAACGGCTCGACGTCGATGGGCTCGGTCTGCGCGTCCACGATGTCGCTGCTGGACGCCGGCGTGCCGCTGAAGGACATGGTGGCGGGCATCGCGATGGGCCTGATCTACGAAGGCGGCGAGTACGTCACGCTGACCGACATCCTCGGGGCGGAGGACGCCTTCGGCGACATGGACTTCAAGGTCGCGGGCACCAAGGACGTCATCACGGCCTTGCAGCTGGACACCAAGCTCGACGGCATCCCGGCGAGCGTCCTCGGCGCGGCCCTGAACCAGGCCCGCGGCGCGCGGCTGACCATCCTGGACGTGATGCGCGAGGCCATCGACGCGCCCGGCGAGATGAGCCAGTTCGCGCCGCGGATCATCACGATCAAGATCCCGGTGGACAAGATCGGCGAGGTCATCGGCCCCAAGGGCAAGATGATCAACTCGATCCAGGAGGAAACCGGCGCCGACATCACGATCGAGGACGACGGCACGATCTACATCGGCGCGACCGACGGCACGAGTGCGGAGGCAGCGCGGGCCACGATCAACGCCATCGCGAACCCGCACATCCCGGAGGTCGGGGAGCGGTTCCTCGGCACGGTGGTGAAGACGACCACGTTCGGCGCGTTCGTCTCGCTGCTGCCCGGCCGGGACGGCCTGCTGCACATCACCCAGATCCGCAAGCTGCACGGCGGCGCGCGGATCGACAACGTGGATGACGTGGTCAAGGTCGGCGACAAGATCCAGGTCGAGATCCGGGAGGTCGACGACCGCGGCAAGCTCTCGCTCGTGCCGGTCGAGGTCGTCGAGCGGGAAGCGGCCGGCGAGGACCTGGGCGGCCACGAGGAGCCGCGCGGCGACCATGGCGATCGCGGCCACCGGGGTGACCGTGACCGGGGTGACCGCGACCGGGGCGGTGACCATCACCGCAGCCGCCAGCGCAGCCGCGGCGGACAGCGCGAATCGCGTGACTCCGGGTCGGGCAACTCCTGACCGCGGGTAGCTGACATGACGGCTGGTACTCAGCGGCTGGCCGGCAGCGACGGTAGCGTGCAACGTACCGTCCTGCCGGGCGGCCTGCGGGTCATCACCGAGGCGCTGCCGTCCGTCCGGTCGGCTGCGCTCGGGATCTGGGCGGGCGTCGGCTCGCGGGACGAGGGGCCGCAGCACGCGGGCGCGACGCACTACCTGGAGCACCTGCTCTTCAAGGGCACGTCGCGGCGCAGCGCGCTGGAGATCTCGGCGGCGATGGACGCGGTCGGCGGCGAGCTGAACGCGTTCACCGCCAAGGAGTACACGTGCTACTACGCGCGCGTGCTGGACGAGGACCTGCCGCTGGCCATCGACGTGCTGTCGGACATGGTGACCAGTTCGCTGATCGAGCCGAAGGACGTCGACGCCGAGCGGGGCGTGATCCTCGAGGAGATCGCCATGAACGAGGACGACCCGGCCGACCTGGTGCATGAGGCGTTCGCGGCGCAGCTGTTCGGCGACACGCCGCTCGGCCGGCCGATCCTCGGCACCGTCGACTCCATCAACGCGATCTCCAGGGACCGCATCGCCGAGCACTACCGGGCCCGGTACACGCCGGACGCGCTGGTGGTCGCCGCGGCCGGCAACCTTTCGCATGACGGCGTCGTGTCGCTGGTGCAGGCGGCATTCGGGCCGGCGCTGACGGGCTCGGCGGCCAGCCCGCTGGCGCCCCGGCTCGACGGCTCCGAGACTGGCAGCGCCGTCGGCACCGGCGTCCGGCTGCTGTCCCGGCCGGTCGAGCAGGCCAACCTCGTGCTCGGCTGCGGTGGCCTGGCCCGGACCGACTCGCGGCGGTTCGCCCTCGGCGTGCTGAACGCGGCGCTCGGCGGCGGCATGTCATCGCGGCTGTTCCAGGAGGTCAGGGAGAAGCGCGGGCTGGCGTACTCGGTGTACAGCTTCAGTTCGCAGCACGCCGACTGCGGCCAGTGGGGCGTGTACGCGGGCTGCCTGCCGGCCAAGGCGGACGAGGTGCTGGCGATCTGCCAGGACGAGATCGCCAAGATCATCGACGGTGGCCTGACCGACGAGGAGATGGCCCGGGGCAAGGGCCAGCTGCGCGGCTCGATCGTGCTCGGGCTGGAGGACCCGTCCTCACGGATGAGCCGGCTGGGCAAGGCGGAGCTGGTCTATCCCGCGCTCGAGCCGGTCGATCAGATCCTGGCCGAGATCGAGGGCGTCACGCACGACGACGTGAAGTCGGTGGCGGCCGAGGTGCTGGGGCTGCCCAAGGCGCTCGCCGTCGTCGGCCCGTTCGACGACGCGGGCCAGTTCGAGGCCGCGCTCGCGGGCTGACGCAGTTCGCGCTGCGTTGGCTCAGCCGTGCTCGCAGGCGTGCCCGAGCAACCGCGCGGACAGCTCGGTCGCCGTCAGCTGCTGGGGTCCGGGGGCGGCGAAGACGTGCCCGCAGCGCGCGCACGTGACCGGGGCCGTCAGCGCGACCTCACCGGACCCTACGTGCCGCATTTCCAGATACTTACGCGCGCTGAATAATGCCGCCTGATATTCGGCGTGCGCGACCGGGGATAACTCGACACCCAATTCCATGCGTTCCGCCCAGCGATCCCAGATCCCGGCCGTGACCCGCCAGAAAGCATAAGCGGGTGAACCTTTCCGGAAGCGTTCCCGGACCGTCCTGGCCGCCTGCCGCAGCTCCTCGCTGGGATCCGCCGAGCCCGTGTCGGCTGGTATTTCGTCGGTCATAAGCGACGCCTCTCGCGTGCCGGTTGCAGCTTGCACTATACGTGCGGCTAACGTTCCGGCAGCTACATATCCATTTTCAAACTACCGGTGCCGTCAACTCACCGACAAGTGCGCTACGCAAGTGCGTGGGCTAACGCACCTGGAACTGGGTGAGTGACAGGACGTTGCCGTCGGGGTCGGTGAACCAGGCGACCTTGTCGCCGCCGGGTGTCGTCCAGACGCCGATGTCGTCCTGGTTCATGCCGTCGTAGCGGTTGAAGACCACGCCGCGCCCGGCGAGGTCGGCCACGGTGCCCGCGATGTCGGGCACCTGCCAGCCGAGGATCGTGTAGCCGGGCGTCGCCACCGAGGCGGCCGCCGTCAGCCGGAGCATCGTCCCGTGCGCGTCGATGACGCACGCGAAGTCGTTCTGCTCGACGACGCGCAGGCCGAGGGTCCGCTCATAGAAGTCGCGGCCGCGGTCGAGGTCGGTGGTCGAGACGAAGGCGATGACGTCACTGGCTGCCAGCATGGCTCAAAGCGTTACAGATCTGGCCGGGCCGCGTGGTCGATCTGCATGACCTCTCCGGGTTCAGCCCGCCAGGAAGCGCTTGACCTCGGCGGCGAGCTCGTCCATCGGCGGCAGGCCCGGCACGTCCATCGCCAGCCGCGGGTTCTCGCCGGCGGCGATGTCCTGCCAGCGCTGCGCGGCGACGTCGATCATCGCCTGGTCGGTGAACACCCAGAACCGGTCCGCTGAGATGGCGTCGGCCACCAGGTCGGCGACCTCGGCCGGCGGCATACCGTCCTCGATGACCCGTTCCACGTACTTGGCCGTGATCTCGGTGGTGGCGGCCGGCGGCGGGGCGTCGCCCAGGCCAGCCGGCCAGTTGCGCCCGGCTGCCAGAATGCTGGTGCGGACCCAGCCTGGGCACAGGACGCTGACGCCCACCGGCACCGAGGCGATCTTCATGGCCCGGTACAGATCTTCGGAGATGGCGACGACCGCGTGCTTGGTCGCGTCATAGGACGGGCTGAAGCCAGGCAGCAGGCCGGCCATGCTGGCCGTGTTCACGATGTGGCCCTCCCCCTGCAGGGCGAGCAGCGGCATGAACGCGCGGATCCCGTGGATGACACCCCACAGGTTCACGCCGAGGACCCACTGCCAGGCCGATGCCGGCCCGAGCCAGGGGTCGGCGGTGCTGACAACCCCCGCGTTGTTGCAGACCACGTGCACCGCGCCGAAGCGGTCGAAGGCGGCCTTCGCCAGCGCGTGCACGGCGGCCTCGTCGCTGACGTCGGTGGGCACGGCCAGCGTCCGCACGCCGTGCGCGCGGATCTTCTGTTCGGCCGCGGCCAGCGCCTCGGCCTCGACGTCGGCGAGCACCACCCCCAGGCCGGCCCTGGCGAATCGCTCGGCGAGCGCGAACCCGATACCGCTCGCGGCTCCGGTGACGACGCGCTACCTTGTCCGCACTGAGTTCCATGGCAATCAGGATGTCCGGCCGGCGACGGCATGGAAAGACCTGATGTCACAATATTCGCGGCGCACCGCGCGCTGCTGACGCGGCCGGACCGACTCCGAGGGGACCGATGTCCAAGAGCGAACCACCGGGCGAACTGGTCGGCGCGGGCCGGGCCGCGGACGTCTACGCGATCGGCAACGGCCGGGTGCTGCGCCGGACGCGCTACCCCGGCTACGACTCGGTGCCCGAGGCGACGATCATGCGGCACCTGGCCGCGCACGGCTTTCCGGTGCCCGAGGTGTTCGACGCGGATGGCACCGACCTGGTGATGGAACGGCTCGACGGCCGGGACATGCTGATTGACCTCGGCAAGCGACCGTGGCTGGCGCGCAAGCACGCGCGCCTGCTCGCCGAGATGCACAACGCGCTGCACCAGATCGAGGCGCCGGCCGGGATGCGGCACCTGTTCGGGCCAGGCAACCGGGTCATGCACCTGGACCTGCACCCGGGCAACATCATGCTGACCTCGCGCGGCCCGTACGTCATCGACTGGCCGAACGCGTCGGCCGGACCCGGCGGCGCGGATGTGGCGATGGCCTACCTCATCATGGCGAGCTCGGAGACCGACGGCGTGCCGGCCATGGTCCGGCCGCTCGTCGGCGCGGTCCGGGCCCAGGTCATCAAGACGCTGCTGGCGACCGTGACCGACAACCCGTGGCCGCACATCGCCGAGGTGGTCGAGGTCCGGCTGCGCGACCGCAACGTGCGGCCGGCCGAGGCCGTGCGGCTGCGGGAGCTGGCGGCCATGGCGGCGGCCCGCACCCGCTAAGCACTAGCTGACACAGCGCTAGCTAACGCAGTGCTAGCCGTGCGGTGCCGGTACCGGTGAGGACCGCGGCGGTCAGTAACGCCGCGGTGTAGTCGGCCACACGCCGACAAGCCCGCCAGATCATGACTTGCACTTTATGTCGGGCACAAGCGCGGCGACAAGATGGTGCCGCGGTCAGGCGTCCGGGGCTAGCCGCGAGCCCGGCAGCGGCGTGCCCGGCTCCGATTTCAGCCAGGCCCGGATCTCGTCGCCGTGCTCGTCCAGCCCGGGCGGCGGCAGGTCATACCGGGCTTGAGTGGCGGAGAAGCGGATCGGATTGCGGATGCCGGGGACGCCCGCCTCGCCGGTCCCGGACACCACGACCGGGTCCAGCCCGATCTGCGCCGCGAACTCCACGCCGCCCTCGACGCTGTTGATCGGCCCGCACGGCACCCCCGCCGCGATCAGGTCGTCAAACCAGTCCGCCGCGCCGCGGTCCTTGAGCCGCCCGACCAGCAGCGGCCGCAGCTGGTCCCGGTTGGCGGTGCGGCCGGAATTGGCGGCGAACCGCTCGTCATCGGCGAGCTCCGGGGCGCCGAGTACCCGGCACAGGTTGCGGAACTGGGCGTCGTTTCCGGCCGCGATCACCAGGTCGCCGTCGGCGGTCGGGAGCGGCTCGTACGGGAACAGGCTCGGGTGCGCGTTGCCCATCCGGTGCGGCACGACGCCGGCCGACGCGAACGCTCCGGTCTGGTTGACCATGCCGGCCAGCGCCGCGGCCATGAGGTTGACTTCGACGAGCTGGCCTTCGCCGGTGCGGCGGCGATGGTCGAGCGCGGCCAGCACGCCGATCGTCGCCTGCAGCCCGGACATCACGTCGAAGATTGCGACGCCCGCCCGGTACGGCGGCCCGTCGGCGTCACCTTGCAGGCTCATCAACCCGGACATGGCCTCGACGATGAGGTCATAGCCCGGCAGGTGCGCGCCGCCGCCGGCGCCGAAGCCGGTGATCGAGGCGTAGATGACCGCCGGGTTGATGGCCCGGACGCTCTCGTAGTCCAGGCCGAACTGGCGCAGGCCGCCCGGCTTGAAGTTCTCCACCACGATGTCGGCCCGGCGGGCCAGCTCGACCGCGGCGGCCGCGTCCGGCGTCCGTCGCGGAAGTCGAGCGCGACGCTGCGCTTGTTCCGGTTGATCGACAGGTAGTAGGTGGAGACGCCGTGCCGGACCGGCGGCATCCAGCGCCTGGTGTCGTCGCCAGCCGGGCCCTTCCACCTTGATGACCTCGGCACCGAGGTCGGCCAGGATCATCGTGCAGTACGGACCGGCCAGCACCCGGGAGAAGTCGGCGACCAGCAGCCCGGACAGCGGCCCGGGCCGGTCACCTAGTGCGTGGTATCGGCGGTTCCGTCCATGGTCAGGTCAGGCTACCAATCGGGGCTTCGCCACCGGCGCCCCGAGGGCTAGCGGGCTGTCGTCCCGCGCTGCTCAGAACCGCCGGGTGCGCTGCCCGGCGCCCGGGCGGGCAGGCGTCGCGCCCTGGCCGGCGGCCCGCCGGATGACCGCGATCGCCGCGGCTTTGCCGGTGGACCCCCGGCGGCCTGCGGGCGGTCAGGTACCGAAGGCGGGCCGGGACACCGGAAGCTCGGTCCGGCCGGGTGCCGCGCTCCGCCGGATGGTCTCGCCAGCCAGTGCTGACGGCTCGGCCCGCGGCCGCGGTCGTGGCCGGCCGGGGCAGGCTGCGTCCGCTGCGCCAGGCGATGATCGTGGCCAGCAGCGCGGCGATCGCGCCGGCCAGCATGGCCGCGCGCGTTCCCGTGCGCGGTCGCGATGCCGCCGTTGTGGCTGACCGCGGCCGAGATGGCCGGCAGCACGGCCGCGCCGGCGGCGGCGCCGATCTGCCGGCTCGTGTTGACGACGCCGCCGACCACGCCCTGCTCGGCGCCGGCGACTCCGCTGGTGGCGATGACCATCGTGCCGAACGCGGTTCCGGCCGTGCCGAAGCCGACGAGCATGACGGCGGCGAGCAGCGGGCTGTAGTGCCCGGTGGCCGGCAGCTGGGTCAAGATGGCGAAGCCCGCGGCCCCGATCGCCCCGGTCAGCACCAGCACCCGGCGGATGCCGATGCGGCTCGCCAGCCGGGCGCCGAATACGCCGGCGGTGAAGCCGACGATCACCCTGCGGCGCGATCGCCAGGCCGGTCGCCAGCGGCGAGTCCTGCAGCACCTGCTGGAGGTACAGCGACAGGACCAGCATCTCGCCGCCGTTCCAGAGTCCGAGCAGCAGGTTCAGCGCGCCCGCGGTGCGCAGCGCCGGGCGGCGGATCAGCGCGGCCGGAAGCAGCGGATCGCTGTGCCGCCGCTCGGCCGCGACGAAGACGAGGCCGCTGACGGCGAAGACAGCCAGCGCGCCGAGCGTCAGCGGCGACAACCAGCCGGCCACGTCCGCGCTCGATACGGCGTAGACCAGCGCGGCCATCGACGGGGTGATCAGGAGCGCGCCGCGCACGTCCAGCTTGCGGGTGGTGCCCGCGTCCCGCGAGTCGGCGAGCAGTCGCGGCGCGGCGACGGCCGCCAGCAAGCCGACCGGCACGTTGACCAGGAACACCGCGCGCCAGCTGGTGAACTGGACCAGAACGCCGCCGAGTACCTGTCCGGCCACGAACCCGACGGACGCGGTGGCCCCGTACAGGCCAAGCGCCCTGGTGCGCTGCCGCGCCCTCGGCGAAGCCCGTCGTGATCAGCGACAGGGCGGCCGGCGCGACCAGCGCGGCGCCTGCACCCTGGATCACCCGGGAGGCGATGAGCAGGACCGGGTCGCGCGCTAGACCGCCGGCTAGCGAGGCGGCCGTGAAAGCGAGCAGGCCGGTGACGAACATCCGGCGCCGTCCGAGCAGATCGGCGGCCCGGCCGCCAAGGATGAGCAGGCCGCCGAAGGCGATGGCGTAGCCGGTGATCACCCACTGCACGGTCGCGGCCATCGCGTGCAATTCCCGGCCGATGGAGGGCAGCGCGACGTTCACGATGCTGAAGTCCAGGACGACCATGAACGCAGCCACCAGGATGAGCGCGAGCCGCAGGCCCTGATGCTGCTGGCCTCGCCGGTCGGCGGAAGGGGCGGACTGAACCACGGTGGCTGACAACGTTCCTCCTTGAGATACGCTACGACGCGTATTGATAGAGCCTGCTACGGTTAGGCTGCGACGTCAACCGCTAGCCTCTGTGATCTGGCTCACGAAATACGCTACAGATCCGTATCGTTTATATGCTGTAAGCTGCAGCGCGATGAAGGGAGGACCTATTCCCGCGCAGGCAACGCCATCGCCGGCGAGCCCGGCGCCGGCGCGCAGGGGCCGCCCGCGAAGCCAGGAGGCCGACCGGGCGATCCTGGCTGCCGCCAGGGAGCTCCTCGCCGAGGGCGGGCTCGGGGCGATGTCGTTCGAGGAGGTCGCGGCCAGGTCGGGCGTGGCGAAGACCACTATTTACCGGCGGTGGACATCCCGCGGCGCCCTCGCGCTCGACGCCTTCCTGGCCGACTTCCAGGCCCAGCAGCCGTCGCCCGATACCGGCACGCTCCGCGGCGACCTGCTCGCGTCACTGCGCGCCTGGATCCGCGCCGTGACGCACACGAGCGCCGGGCCGATCCTGGCCGGGCTCATCGCGGCGGCGCAGCTGGACGCCGGCTCGCGGTGGCCTGGCGCGAGCGAGTACTCGGGAGCCTGCGCGCCCAGCAGAAGATCTTGCTGGACCGCGCCATCGAGCGCGGTGAGATCCCGGCCGATACCGACAAGGAGGTCGTTCTGGACCTGCTCTTCGGCGCCGCCTATCACCGGCTGCTGCACGGCCACCAGCCGCTCACCGACCAGTTCGCCCGCCAGGTAGTCGATCTGGTCATCGCCGGCCTCCAGAACGGTGAGTGGCCAGGGCGGCGGCGATAGAGCTGGCCGACGTCAGCCACCTTGATCACGGCCACCCCGGCCTCGTCCGAGCCCCACAGGTCCACCGCGGCCGAGAAACCCCAGTCGTGATCGCCCTCGGGGTCGTCGAATATCTGCCTGACCCGCCACTCGTCCGCGAGTTCCTCGATGATCAGCATGGCCGGACCGCGCGCGTCGGCGCCGGTGCCGATCTCGTCGTGCTCGTCGAAGTACGGCTCCAGCGCGTCGGCCCAGGCGTCGGCGTCCCAGCCGTCCGCCGCGTCGAGCTCGCCCAGCTCATCCCAGCGCCGCAGCGCAGCGAGCTCTACCCGGCGGAAGAGCGCGTTGCGCACCAGCACGCGGAAGGCGCGCTTGTTCGTGGTCACGGCCGGCGGCCGGTCGGCCGCCAGGTGCTCGGCCTCCTCGACCGGGTTGCGCAGCTTCTCCCACTCGTCGATCAGGCTGCGGTCCACCTGCCGGACGGTCTCGCCGAGCCACTCGATCAGGTCGGCCAGCTCCTCGGTCCTGGCCTCCTCCGGCACGGTCTGGCGCGTCGCCTTGTAGGCGTCGGCCAGGTACCGCAGCACGAGCCCCTCGGAGCGGGCCAGCCCGTAGAAGCCGACGTACTCGGCGAACGTCATCGCCCGCTCGTACATGTCCCTGGCGACCGACTTCGGCGACAGCTCGTGGTCGGCGACCCACGGGTGGCCCTGCTTGTAGATGTTGTAGGCAGCCTCGAGCAGGTCGGCCTGCGGCCGGGGATAGGTGACCTCCTCCAGCAGGTTCATCCGCTCGTCGTACTCGATGCCCTCGGCCTTCATCGCCGCGACCGCCTCGCCGCGCGCCCTGAACTGCTGCGCGGACAGCACCTGACGCGGGTTGTCGAGCGTGGACTCGATCACCGACAGCACGTCGAGCGGGTACTCCGGCGCCGCGCGGTCCAGCAGCTCGATGGCGGCCAGCGCCAGCGGCGAGAGCGGCTGGTTGAGCGCGAAGTCCTCCTGCAGGTCGACGGTCAGCCGCACGCAGCGGCCGCCGGCGTCCGGCGCGGGCAGCCGCTCCACCACGCCGCCGGCGAGCAGCGCCCGGTAGATCGCGATCGCCCGGTGGACGTGCCGGCGCTGGGCGGCCGGTCATCGTCGTTCTCCCGGAGCAGGTGCTTCATCGCCGACGAACGCGTTGCCCGGCCGGCTGATCACGTTCAGCAGCATGGCGTGGCTCACCGCGAAGCTGGACCGCAGCGGCTCCGGCTCGGCCGCGACCAGCCGGTCGAAGGTCGGCTGGCCCCACGACACCATGCCCTCCGGCGGCTTGCGCCGGACGACCTTGCGCCGTTTCTTCGGATCGTCCCCGGCCTTGGCGAGCGCCTTCTCGTTCTCGATCACGTGCTCGGGGGCCTGCACGACGACCCGGCCGATGGTGTCGAACCCGGCCCGTCCGGCCCGGCCGGCGATCTGGTGGAACTCGCGCGCCATCAGCAGCCGGTTCCTCGTCCCGTCGTACTTGGACAGCGCGGTGAACAGGACCGTCCGGATCGGCACGTTGATGCCGACGCCGAGCGTGTCGGTGCCGCAGATGACCTTGAGCAGGCCCGGCCTGCGCGAGCGTCTCGACCAGCCGCCGGTACTTCGGCAGCATGCCGGCGTGGTGCACGCCGATGCCGTGCCGGACGAGCCGCGACAGCGTCTTGCCGAAGCCGGAGGAGAACCGGAACCCGCCGATCAGCTCCGCGATCGCGTCCTTCTCGGCCCGGCTGGACACGTTGACGCTCATCAGCGCCTGCGCCTGCTCGATCGCCGCCGCCTGGGTGAAGTGCACGATGTAGATCGGCGCCTCGTGGGTGTCCAGCAGTTCCTGCACGGTCTCGTGCAGCGGCGTCATCGCGAACGAGATACGACAGCGGAACGGGCCGCTCCGCCGAGGTGACCACGGCGGTCGGCGCGGCCGGTGCGCCGGGTCAGGTCGCGCTCGAACCGGCTGACGTCGCCGAGCGTCGCCGACATGAGGAGGAACTGCGCCTGCGGCAGCTCGATCAGCGGCACCTGCCAGGCCCAGCCGCGGTCCGGGTCGGCGTAGTAGTGGAACTCGTCCATGACGACCTGGCCGACGTCGGCGGCCGTGCCCTCGCGGAGCGCGAGGTTGGCCAGCACCTCGGCCGTGCAGCAGATGATCGGCGCGCTGCCGTTGACGGTGCCGTCGCCCGGTCATCATGCCGACCTCGTCGGGCCCGAAGACGTCGCACAGCGCGAAGAACTTCTCCGAGACCAGCGCCTTGATCGGCGCGGTGTAGAACGTGCAGTCGTCCCGTGGCCAGCGCCGTGAAGTGGGCGCCGGTGGCGACCAGGCTCTTGCCCGACCCGGTGGGTGCCGACAGGATGACGTTCGCGCCGGACACGACTTCGATGAGCGCCTCCTCCTGGTGCGGGTACAGGGTGAAGCCCTGCTCCGCGGCCCACCCGGCAAAAGCCTCAAATACCGCGTCAGGCTCGGCGCCGTCGGGAAGCCGGTCAGTCAGTGTCATGGCGTGTCTATCGTGCCAGGCTGACTGAGTGGCTCAGCCGTCTGGCTCGCCGGGCCGGACGATGCCGGTCTCGTACGCCAGGATCACCGCCTGGACCCGGTCCCTGAGCCCGAGCTTGGCCAGCAGGCTGCCGACGTGCGACTTGACGGTCGCCTCGCTGACGACCAGGTCGGCGGCGATCTCGGCGTTGGTCATGCCGCGCGCCAGCCGCAGCAGGATGTCGTGCTCCCGGCCGGTGAGCGAGGCCAGCCGGGACGGCGCGGGCAGGGTCTGGGCCGGCCGCCGGGCGAAGGCGTCGATCAGCCGCATCGTCACCGACGGCGCGAGCAGCGCGTTGCCGGCGGCGGCCACCTGCACCGCTGCGATCAGGTCGTGCCGGGGCGCGTCCTTGAGCAGGAAACCGCTCGCGCCGGCCCGCAGCGCCTCGTACACGTAGTCGTCGAAGTCGAAGGTGGTCAGCATGACCACCCGGGGCCCGGACTCACGATCGCCGCCGGTGATGAGCCTGGTGGCCTCCAGGCCGTCCATTTCCGGCATCCGGACGTCCATCAGGATCACGTCCGGCCGGTGCTCGGCCGCGGCCCGGACCGCCTGGGCTCCGTTCGCCGCCTCGGCCACCACGCAGATCCCGTCCGCCGCGTCGAGGATCACGCAGAATCCGGTCCGGACCAGTTCCTGGTCATCGACCACGAGGACCCGGATCGGGTCGGTGCTCGTCATGACGCCGGCAGCCGGGCGGTCACCGCGAAACCGCCCTGGTACAGCGGGCCCACCGACAGGCTGCCGCCGCAGGAGGCGACCCGCTCGGCGATGCCGGCCAGGCCGAAGCCGCCGGACTGGACCGCGGCGTCGCTGCCATCGCGCGGCTGCGGCACGGCCGCGACCGGACCGCCGGCCCCGTTGCCCGAGTCCGTCACCGAGACGGTCACGAAGCCTGGCTCGTAGCTGACGGTGACCGCCGCGGCGGTGGCACCTGAGTGCCGGACCGTGTTGGTGAGGGCCTCCTGGACGATGCGGTACGCGGTCAGGTCCACGCCCGGCGTCAGCTTCGCCGGACTCCCTTCGACGCGCAGGTCGACGGCCAGCCCGGCCTGCCGGACCTGGGCCAGGACCTGGTCCAGGTCGGTGACCGACGGGGCCGGCTCGGTGGCGGCGCGCCCGTCCGGCGAGCCGGCCGGGCCGCGCAGGACGCCGAGCAGCCGCCGCAGCTCGGTGAGCGCCTCGCGGGCCGTCGTGCCGATGATCTCGACGGACTTCGCTGCTTCCGCGGGCCGGTCAGGCAGCAGCGCGGCGGCCGCCTCTGACTGCACCGCCATCAGGCTGACGTGATGAGCCACGACGTCGTGCAGTTCCCTCGCTATCCGCGCGCGCTCGGCAGCGGCGGCGAGAGCCGCCTGCCGGTCCCGCTCGGCCTCCGCCTGCTCCGCCCGGGCCTCGACCTCGCTGAGGTAAGCCCGCCGGGTGCGGCCGAGCAGGCCCACCATCCCCGCGGCCGCGAAGACGAGGACGACCACGAAGAAGTCGTACGGCTCGGTGTGACCTGGCAGCATCTGCGACCGGATGATGCCGATCAGCAGCAGCGCGCTGATCACCACGCGCTTCCTGGTCGAGCTGCGGTCCATCACGGTGTAGTAGGCGATGGCGGGGGCGAGCGGGAGCGGCGCGAAGCCGATATTCAGCTGGTCGTAGAGCGTGCGCGGGACGCCGACGGCGAAGAAGACCAGGACGGGCCAGGACCGGCGCCAGGCCAGCGGCAGGGCCTGCAGGACCGCGAGGGCGTACCCGAGGTAAGGAAGGTGCAGCTGGCTGGCCTCGGGGATCAGCGAGCCGAGGTTGTACGCGGCCAGCACGATGGCCAGCAGCAGGTCCTGCCTGCCTGACGGCAGTGCGTCGGCCCAGGCCGCAAGCCTCTTCACCAGCCGATCGTAAGGGAGCGGCGCGGCGGCGGCCATCCTCCCCGGGGCTGAACCGCCGGCTCATCCCCGGGGCGGAGAGACCGCCGACGAGCCGACGGCCGGCTCGTGCTCGCGGACCTCGCGAAGTCCGGCCCGGCGGCCGATGCGCGGCGTGCGCCGGCGGCAGCGGAGCATGGCGGCCATGAAGACTACGCCGAAGGTAGCGGACGCAGGCCGGACACCGGGCTGGAGACACAGCGTCCGGCGGCCGGCGTCGCGAGATTCGACCGGCGCGTGATCGTGGTGGGCGGCATCGTGTTCGCGGTGCTGATGGCGCTGTCGGCCCGGTACGGGTTCGACCGCGACGAGCTGTACTTCTTCGACTGTGCCCGGCACCTGCAGGCCAGCTACGTGGATCAGCCGGTGCTGACGCCCGCTGCTGGCCCGGCTGACGCTGTGGCTGTTCGGCGTCTCGGAGGCCGGGCTCCGGCTGTGGCCCGCGCTGGCGGCGTGGGGCACGGTCATCGCCGGCGGGCTGACCGCGCGCGAGTTCGGCGGCAGCCGCCGGGCCCAGCTGCTGGCCGGCGATCGGGGTCGCGACCATGCCGGTGCTGCTGGCGGCCGATCACCTGGCCGGGCCCACCGCGTTCGACCTGCTCGCGTGGGCCGGCGCTCGCGCTCATCGTCGCCCGGATCGGCCGGACCGGCGACTTGCGCTGGTGGCTGGCGGCCGGGGTGATCCTCGGGCTTGGCCTGGCCAACAAGCACAGCGTCGGCTTCTTCGGCGTGGCGCTGCTGGCGGGCGCGCTGCTGACCGGGCGCGAGGGCAGGCGCCTGGTGCTGAACTGGTGGTTCGCGGCCGGCGCCGGGATCGCCGCCGTGTTCGCGGTGCCCGATCTGTGGTGGCAGGCGCAGCACCAGTGGGCGACGATCTCGATGACGCAGTCGCTGAACCAGGAGAACGGCGGCGTGGCCAACATCGGCAACTGGGTCATCGGCCAGGTGCTGATGACCGCCGTCGCGATGGTCGGGGTCTGGCTGGCCGGGCTGCGGTTCCTGTGGCGGTCGCAGCGACCGCTGTGGCGGGCGCTGGCGTGGGCCTACGGACTGCTGTTCGTGCTGTTCATGCTCACCACCGGCGGGAAGATCTACTACCTCGCCGGGGCGTACGTCTACCTGCTCGCGGCCGGCGCGGTCGTCATAGACGAGCGGCTGGCGGCGCGCGGCCGGAGCCTCCGCCGGCTGCTGACGGCGACGGCGATCAGCTGCGCCGCGGCGCTGCCGCTGGTGCTGCCGGTACTGCCGGCCGCCGACATCGGCTGGACCGCCAAGGTGAACTCGGTCGCGGCCGAGTCGGTCGGCTGGCCGCAGCTGGTGAGCACCGTCCGCACGGTGTGGACGTCGCTGCCCGCGAGCCGAGCGCGCCCACGCGGTGATCTTCACGGCCGACTACGGCGAAGCCGGCGCGATCAACGAGCTGGGCCGCGGCAGCGGCCTGCCGCAGGCGGTGAGCGGACACAACAGCGTACTGGTGGTGGGGACCGGGGAACCCGGCCGCGACGACGGTCGTGGCGGTGGCGCCGGGGCCGATGGACACCACCGGGTACGCCGGCTACCTGCGCCAGTTCTTCGGCAGCGTCCGGGTCGCGGCGACGCTGACCAACCCGGAGGGAATCCGGACCAGGAGTGGGGCGGGCACGTGTACGTGTGCACCAACCCGCGCAAGCCGTGGGCACAGATCTGGCCGCAGCTGCGCCACTACGACTAGCCAGCAGCGGCCGGGCCGGTCCGCGATCAGCACCGGGCCGGCGCGGCCGTCGCTATCTCACGGATAGCTCACGACGTCGCTCGGGCCGCCGAAGCTCGAGCTCACCGGCTTGCCCGTGCCGTTGATCACCGACTCGATGCCGCCCGAGCCGTTCAGGAACACCGTCAGCAGGTCGTGGAACTTCACGCCGGATACGTCGGGCGCCTGGAAGGCCATCGCGTTCTCGATCGCGACGCCCTGGTCGAAGAAGCTGTAGCTGCCCATGCCGTAGCCCTGGAACGAGGTCACGCTGGCCGGAATGAAGAAGGCCGGGTAGCCGTCCTGCGTGGGACTCGACATCCAGGCGCTCTGGCTCGGCACCTCGTACGGGTTCTCGTTCTGGAAGAAGATCACCTCGCCGCCCTGACCGTTCCAGACCACCTCGTCCTGCTGGTAGTGCTCGACGAACAGGCCGTAGGCGGTGACGTTGTTGCCGTTCACGATCAGGCCGGTATTGGCCTGATCGGACGTCCACGAGCCCGCGCCGGAGCCGTGGTCGGCGCGCCAGGCCCAGACGTCGTCGATGATCGAGTTGTTGCTGTTGTCGATGAAGCTGGTCGCGGCCGTGCCGGTTTCCGCGCCGCCGACCCGGAAGAAGACGTCGTCGACGGTCACCGGGTCGCTCGCGTGGCTCACTGCCGACCCCTTGGTGCCGACCTGCAGCAACGCCGGCGAGCTGGTCGGCCCGGCGTCGAAGATCAGGCCGGAGACATTTACCCCGCTGACGTCCGCGACGTTCATCGTGACGTTACCGCTGCTCGGGATCAAGGTCGGGAAGCCGAGGCCGATGATCTTCGTGTCAGCCTTCGTCACGTTGATCGTCGAACCGTAGCTGTAGACGCCGGGTGTGAACAGCAGGTTGTCGCCCGCCGCCAGCGCCTGGTTGATGGTGGCTACCGTGCTGGACGGGGTGACGACATAGAAGGTGTTCAGCGACAGCGAGGTGCCCGGCGTGTTGCTCGACGAGGTCCACGTGGGCCCGGACGAGCCGGTCCGCAGCGATGGCACGAATACGTGGTAGCTACCGGACGAGTCGGTGTAGAGGTACGGTTCCTCCTCCGTCACCGGACAGGTCGACAGCGTGGTGTACGAGCTCGGACCGCCGCTGTCGCCGGAGTTGCTCGCGAAGCTCTGCGCCGGCGCGCCCGGATCACCGCAGAACACTTGGTTCCACACCGAGTTGCTCCAGCCGTCCAGGCTGCTGTCCCGGGTCATGAATTGCTGCTGCGAGCCGTTCGTCACCGTGCCGGCGAACCGCGAGTCGGCGATGAATCCGCCGCTGGCGAAGTCGGGCGAGCCGGTGCAGTAGTCCATCAGGCTCAGCTTGCCGTTGATCTGGACCCTGCGCATCGGCGCTGCCTGGGACACCGCCCAGAAGTCGTCGCCGGCGTAGCACCCGGTGTTGCCCATGACGTTGACGGTCAGGTTCGAGACCGAGCGCCAGAAGTTGTCGGTCGCGTTGCAGGTGCTCCCCGAGCACTGGTTGAACGCCTGGATCGCGCCGTTGATCACGACCTGGCTCGGGTTCTGGCCGAGCCCCGCGACCTCGGTGTAGAAGCCGACGGTAAACACCAGCGGGACTGAGGACGAGCCGTACGTGCCGGGCTCGAACAGCAGCGCGTATCGCTGGCTGCCGAACTGGTTGGAGACCTGAGCGTTCGCGATGGTGTTCAGCTGACTCTGGATCGAGCTCTGCGACATCGTCGGCGTGAACACGTACACGTTCGGCCCGAGGCTGCCGCCAGTCGGCGGTCCGGATCCGCCGCCCGAGGTGTAGGCGGTGAACTCGGCAATGGACCACCAGTTGGTGGTGACGCCGGCGGTGAGCACGACGCGGACGTACTGAGCAGTTTGCGGGCTGAACGTGACGGTTTCGGGCGACGAGGTTCCGGTGCCGGTGGCGACGCTGGTAAAGGTGGTGCCGTTACTGGATATCTCGACGTTGTAGCCGCGGGCGTAGTCGCCGGCCGAGCCGCCTGAGTTCATCTCGATCTGGTTGAAGGTCTGCGCGGAGCCCATGTTGACCTGGAAGTACATGCCAGATGCCTGGTCGGCGTCGGAGGAAAACCGGGTGCTGAGGTTGCCGTCAATGGCGTGGGCGGGCGCGTCGGCGGCGCCGGAGCTGGTGTTCGAGCTCGCGGTCCAGCCGGTCTCGGAAAGCTGTGTCTCCGCGGCCGCCGCGGCTGAGGTGAAGGCCTGCACCGCCGCGGGCGCGAGACCCAGGGCGGCGACCAGTGCTAATGCTCCGCAGCTCGCCAGGCGGCCCCTGCGCCGCCGCCGCTGCCGTCGCCCCTCGGATAACCTCCCGACCAGCTGGTTCATGGCGATTCGACACTCCCTCTCGGTCGGCGCGGGAAGCCCGGTTGTCCTGAGTTCCAGGGTTTCGCTACGACTTAACCTAACTTTTGACTTTACCCTCGGTCGCGCCGACGGCAAGGGCAAAGATGGGGCAGCTGCCCCATGCGCTGACCAGCCGATCTGGCCATCCTCGAAGGTGTGGCGGCCGCGCGACGGGCGCGGCCCCGGCGAGGGGAGGCACCATGACCGGCAAGGCGGTCATCAGCCTGACGACCGGCCTGGAAGACCCGGAGAAGGTCACGGTGGCGTTCCTGGTCGCGGTCGCGGCGGCGGAGCAGCAGCGGCCCGACGCTGATGTTTCTGACCAAGGAAGCGGTCCGGCTGGCGCTGACGGGGATCGCCCAGGGCGTCGCGTGCGAGGGGTGCCCGTCGCTGAGCTCGCTGGCCAAGCGCTACGCGGAGGCCGGCGGCCGGTTCCTGACGTGCCCCATCTGCTTCAACGCGCGGCACCTGGCCGAGGACACCCTGGTGGACAACGCGACGCTCGGCGGCACGGTCCCGCTGTGGGAGTGGATCGGCGATGAGCCAGCCACCACGTTCAGCTACTGAGACCGCGGGCGAGCGGTTCGCCGCGGCGCTGGCGGCGCAGGACAGCGCCGGGCTGCGCGCGACGCTCGCGGACGAGGTCGACTTCCAGGCCCTGACGCCCGGGTGCGCACTGGCAGGCGGCGAGCGGCCGGGAGGTGGTCGAGGCATCGTGATCTCGGGCCGGTGGTTCGGCCCGGTCGCCAGATCAGGGAGCTGTGCTGGGTCACGACCGGGCAGGTGGCGGACTGCGACCATGTCGCGTACCGTCTCCGGGTGCGCAAGGACGGCCGCGACTACCTGGTCGAGCAGCAGGCGTACTATCGCGCAGACCAGATCGGCCGGATCAGCTGGCTGCGGATCCTTTGCTCGGGCTACCGGCGAACTCGGCTCCGCCGCGGGGTAGTCACGAGTCGCGGCCACGTCGAGCAGGTCACCGACCGCCGCGAGGCCGGCCTGGATCGACCGCTCGGCGGTGTTGCCGAAGCCAAGGATGAGCTGCGGTGGCTCGCCGCGCCGGTGGAGCCCGGAACGCGCTCATGCCGTAGAGGCCGACGCGCGCGCCCGGGCGCCTCGATGACGGCCGCGCTCGGATACGTCCGCGGGAGGTGCACGACCGCGTGGAAACCGGCCGCGAGCCCGCTCAGCCGACTCGCGGCGCGTGCCGGGCGAGGTCCTCGGCCAGCACGTCCCGGCGGCGCCCGTACTCTGCGCGCATCCGGCGCAGGTGCCGGTCGTAGCGGCCGGACTCGATCATGATGGCCAGCGCGAGCTGATCGAGTCCGGGGCGAGCCCCGGTCACTGTCGTGCTTGCGCGCGGCGATCGCCCGACCAGGTCCGGCGGGCAGAGCATCCAGCCGAGCCGGACGGACGGGGCCAGTGACTTGCTGACCGTGCCGAGCGCGATCACCCGGTTGGCCGCGATGCCCTGCAGCGCGCCGACCGGCTCGCGGTCATAGCGGAACTCGGCGTCGTAGTCGTCCTCGATGATGATCCCGTCGTCGCTCGGCGGCCCACACCGCGAGCGCGGTCCGCCGCGCCGGCGCCAGCACGACGCCGGTCGGCCACTGGTGCGCGGGCGTGAGCACCACCGCCCGGACGCCGGAGGCGGCCAGCGCGCGAACATCGATGCCGCGTTCGTCGACGGGAACGGGAACGGCTTCCAGCCCGGCGTTTCGCGCGGCCCCGGGTCCGGTGTCGGCGTAGCCGGGATCCTCGAAGGCCACCGAGCGCAGGCCGCGGTCGCGGAGCACGGCGAGCGCGACCGCGAGTCCCTGCGCGAACCCGGCACAGATCACGATGCGGTCGGGATCCGCCGCCGCGGCGCGCACGCGCCGCAGGTACGCGGCCAGTACCGTGCGCAGCCTGGTGTTCCCGCGCGGGTCGTCGTAGCCGAACGAAGCCGTCGGCGAGTCCCGGCAGGCCTCGCGCAGCGCGTGCGCCCAGTCGGTGCGCGGGAAGCTCCCCAGGTCCGGCACGCCGTGCGCGAAGTCGGCGAGCATCGCCGGGGCACCGCCGCCGCCGTCTGGCCGCGCCGGGGCAACCTCGGCGCACGGCGCGACCACGGTGGCCGAACCGGTGCGCGCGGTCGAGATAGCCCTCGGCCAGCAGTTGCGCGTAGCAGTCCTGGACCAGGCCGCGGGACAGGCCGAGCTCGCGGGCGAGCAGCCGGGACGAGGGCAGCCGTTCCCCGGCCTGGACCCGGCCGCCGCGGATCGCCTCGCGCAACTGATCCTCCAGCTGAGCTCGCAGCGGCACGGTGAGCTGCCGGTCCACCGCAGGATCAGTTCCGGACCCAAACCGGACCACTCGACAGGCATAGAATTGGACCTTATCAGGGATCCGGTTGGCTCCTAGCGTGCTGACTATGACGACGACATCGCTCACCCCAGCCGCTCCCGTAGATCACCCGCCCGCGCCACGGCTGGTGACCCGGCCCCTGCTGCTGCGGCTTCGCCACCATGCTCGGCGCGTCCGTCAGCTTCTACCTGCTGCTGTCGGTGGTGCCGCTGTACGCGACGGCGACGCCGGGTCGGGCGCGGCCGGGTTCGCCACCGGCGCGCTCATGGTCGCGACCGTGGCCGGCGAGGCGGTCACGCCGCGCCTGGTCGCGCGGTTCGGCTACCGGCTCGCGCTCGCGGCCGGGCTGATCCTGCTGGGCGCGCCGTCGCTGGCGCTCATCGGTCCGGCGGGCATGGCCCTGATCACCGCGGTGTGCGTCGTGCGCGGCCTGGGCTTCGCGGTCATGGTTGTCGCGGGCGGATCGCTGACCGCCTCGCTCATCCCGCCGGAGCGCCGCGGTGAGGGCCTGGCGCTGGTCGGCGTCGTCGCCGGCGTGCCCGCGCTCGCGGCACTGCCGGCCGGGGTCTGGCTCGCCGGCCGGCGCCGGGTACCGGCTCGTCTTCATCGTCGGCGCCGCCGCCGCGCTGGCCGCGCTCGCGGCCGTACCCGGATTGCCCGGCCGCGATCGCGCGCGCGACCAGCAAGACCCGGCTGCGGCACTTCCGGACTCGACCCGCGCGCAGTCGGCTGCTCCGCCGGCTGCTCGCCGCGCTGCGCGACCCGGCGTTGCGGCGCCCGGCGATCGTGTTCGCCGCCACCACCGACGGCGGCCGGCGTCATCGTCACGTTCGTGCCGCTGCTGCTCGCTTCCGCGTCTGGCGCGCTGTACCGCGACCGCGCTGTTCGCGCAGGCGGCCGCCGCGACGCTGACCCGGTAGCGGTCGGCCGGTACGCCGATCGACACGGCGCCGCGCACCTCTCGTCCCGTCGCTGCTCGTCTCGGCGGCGGGCATCGCGCTGCTGGCGATGCCCGGCGGCGCCGCGGTGGTGCTCGCGGGCTGCGTCGTATTCGGCGCCGGATTCGGTGTCGCGCAGAACGTCACGCTCAGCCTGATGTACGCGCGGGCGCTCAGCGGACGCGTACACCGCGGTCAGCGCGCTGTGGAACATCGCCTACGACGCGGGAATGGGTGCTGGTGCCGCGATCTTCGGCTTGCTGGCCGGGCAGGCCGGCTACTCGACGGCGTTCGCGATCACCGCGGTCCTGATGCTCACCGCCGTGTTGCCCGCCCGCCGCGACCGCGGATGCTGGCCGGGGCGGGGCGCCGCGCGATAGGTGGCACCCGCCCCGTACCGGCACCCTAGCGACCGCGCCAGCCCGGGAGCGGTGATTGGGATCACGGCGCGGATATCGATTGCCGCCGCTGGCGGCCAGCCCCGGCGGCGGCCTAACTCGCCAGTTGCACGTGCGCCGTCGCGGTGATCGTCTGCTCGCTCACGAGCGGCCGCAGGCTCTGGTCGCACTTTCCGTTGCTGCGCCGCCCGATGGCGAGACCGGTGATGGTCGCCCGCGCCTTGAACTGGGCGAGGCAGGTGCCGGGGCTGAACGACTGCCGCAGCACGTGCACCTTGCCGCCGTGGAAGATCTTGAACGATCCGCCGGGGAGCTCGTCCTGCGTAGTGCGTCATGGGCCTGCCTCCGGTTCAGTTGCCCGCGCGGTTTCGCGCAGTCCCTGATCGGCTGCTGGCTACGGATAGTTACGGCCGCGTTCGCGCGGCCGTCGGTCAGGCTGTCCCGAGGCGGTCGCCGAAGAACGTGAATATCTTGCCCCAGGCGTCCATCGTGGCCTCCGGCCGGTACATGGGCGTGTGGTAGTAGAAGAAGCCGTGCGAGGCGCCGTCGTAACGGTGGAACTCGTAGTCCTTGCCGAGACGCTTGAGTTCTGCCTCGTGCTGGTCGACCAGTTCCGGTGTCGGGTAGCGGTCGTCGTTGCCGAAGATGCCGAGCAGCGGCGTGTTCAGGTCGGCGGTGTAGTCGAGCGGGGATACCGGCCGGGCGGGACTGAGCTCATCGGGTCCCATGATCACGCCGCCGCCCCACAAGTCCACGACCGCGTCGAAGCCCGGCCGCGTCGACGCCGTGAGCAGCGCGTGCCGGCCGCCCGAGCACGGTGCCGATGATGCCCGATCTTGCCGTTGCTCGTCGGCTGGGCGAGCAGCCAGTCCTTGGCCGCCGCGCAGTCGCCGACGACGCTGTCGTCGGGCACGCCGCCGTCGGCGCGGACCTTGGCCGCGATGTCGTCGGGGGTGCCGTGCCCGTACCGGCAGTACAGGTCCGGGCAGATCACGGTGTAGCCGTGCCGGGCCAGCCGGTCGGAGAACTCACGGTAGAACTCGTCCCAGCCGGGCATGTGGTGGACCGCGACGACGCCGGGCCGCGGGCCATCACTGGTGGGCTGGGCCACATAGGCGTGAATCTGATCACCGTTGCGCGCCGGGGTAGGAGATGACCTCGGTGCTGATGCCGTCGCTGGCGTCCGTCGCAAACGAATTCCACATGCGCATGACCCTTCCGGTTCGCTGGCTTGAGTGGCCCTGCTGCATACCGTACTGATCGCGCGGGCACCGGGCGCCGGGCACCGCGGCTAGGATCGACCCCGTTCCGGCGAGAGGAGGAGCGGCATGACTCGGGTGGGCGTGCTGGGCGCCAAGGGGCGGATGGGCGTCGCGAGGTGTGCCGGACCGTCGAGGCCGCGCCGGACCTCGAACTGGCCGCGCAGGTCGACGCAGGGCGACGCGCTCGAGGACTGATCGGCGCTGACGTCGTGGTCGACTTCACCCATCCCGGTGTCGTCATGAGCAACCTGGGCTGGTGCATCGATCACGGGCTCACCGTCGTCGTCGGCACCTCCGGGTTCGACGCGGCGCGGCTGGCGGAGGTCGCGCGGCATGCTGGCCGGCCAGCCCGGTGCCCGGGCGCTGGTCGTGCCGAACTTCTCGGTCGGCGCGGTGCTGATGATGCGGTTCGCCGCGCAGGCGGCACCGTTCTTCGAGTCCGCGGAGGTGATCGAGTTGCACCACGCGGCCAAGATGGACGCGCCGTCCGGCACGTCGAGCCGCACGGCGACGATGATCAGCGAGGCGCGCGCGGCGGCCGGACTCGGCGCACCGCCGGACGCGACCGCCACCGCCGCCGAGGGTGCGCGCGGCACCGAGGTCGGCGGCGTGCACGTGCATTCGGTCCGGCTGGCGGGTCTGCTCGCGCACCAGGAGGTCCTGCTGGGCGGTCACGGCGAGGTGCTGACGATCCGGCACGACTCGCTGGACCGCGCCTCGTTCATGCCCGGCGTGCTGCTCGCTGTCCGCGGCGCCGGCCGGCCTGCCGCCCGGCCTCACCGTGGGCCTGGACGGACTGCTCGGCCTGGCCTGAGTCAGCCGCGTGACCGCAGTCGCATCGGCAGCCTGCCGGGCCGCAGCGTGACCGCCGCGATCGGCTTCGGCATCCCGGCCGCGGTCAGCTCCAGCCGGAACCGCTCGTGATGGCGGCGAGTGCGAGCACCGTCTCCAGCTCCGCGAACGCTTGCCCCACACACGCCCGCTTGCCGCCGCCGAACGGGATGTAGGAGTAACGGGGCCGGTCAGCTGGCCGGCCGGCCGCCGCCGGACCCGGCCAGGAACCGCGCGGGATCGAAGCCCGCCGGGTCGGGCCAGAACTCGGGGTGGCGGTGCACCAGGTAGGGCGGGATCGCGACCGTGCTGCCGGCCGGCACCGGCACGCCGGCCACGTCGTCGGCCAGTCACGGCGTCGCGCTCGATCGTCCAGGCCGGCGGGTACAGCCGCATCGTCTCGGTGATCACCGCGGTCGTCCACGGCAGCCTGTCGGCGTCGGCGGCCTGTGGCTCACGGCCGCCGAGCACGTCGTCGACCTCGGCTTCCAGCCGGTCGCGCGCTGCCGGGTAGGCCGCCAGCAGCGCGAGCGCCCAGGCCAGCGTCACCGCGCTGGTCTCGTGCCCGGCGAGCATGAACGTCGCCAGCTCGTCACTGATCTCGGTGTCGGTCAGGCCGGTGCTGGTACGACCGGTGCCGTCGTCAAACCGCGCGCTCATCAGCACGTCGAGCAGGTCCCGGCGGCCCGGCGCCGGGCTCGCGCTCGCGCCGCCGCTCCGCGATGAGCCTGCCGACCGGCGCGTCGATGCCCTCGGTGCGGCCCGCCGTCCGGGCCAGCGCCTTGAGGGCGCGGGTCGACCGCGGGCCCCAGGACAGCGGCGCGAACGTCGCGAGCACCGCGAGCTTCTGGCCGGTGCTCATGGCCCGGCTGAGCTGGTCGGCGTCGCCGGTGAGGTCGGCGCTGAACAGCGCCCGGCCCACGATGTCGAGCGCGAGGCCGCTCATCGCCGCGGCGACGTCGAGCACGGCCCCGTCCGGCGCGCGGTCCCACTGAGCGAGCAGCTGGCCGATGCCCGCGGTCATCGCCGGCCCGAACGAGCGCACGTCCCGGCGGGCGAACATCGGCTGGATGAGCCGCCGGTGGCGGCGCCACTGCTCGCCCTCGCTGGTCAGCAGGCCGTTCCCGATGAGCGCGCGCAGCGGCCGGTAGGTGAACGCCTTGACGTAGTTGTCCTGGTTCGCCGCGAGCACGTGCTCGGCGTACTCGGGCCGGGTCAGCACGAAGAAGCAGGACTTCGGCGAGATCGGCACCCGGATCGTGTCGCCGTAGGCAGCGTACATGCTCAGATAGCCGGCCAGCGGGTCCCGCAGCAGCGTGACCAGCCGACCGGCGGCGTCGCGGCCGCGCGGACCGCGGACCTGGCCGGGGACGACCAGTGCGGTGCTCACATCCCCATCTTCTACCCGGCCGGATCGGGCCGCGAGGACTGCAGGTCAGCGGGCTCCAGGACAATGCGGAAGCGAGGTCCACGGCGGCTCGCGCAGAGCGGGGCTCAGCGCGGCCGCCGTTGTGTCATCAAGATGCGAGGGTGGTGTTGGCGCCGCTGAGCACCACCGCGACATGCTCGTCGGGCTCGGGCTGGTAGCGCCCGGAGATCAGCGCGGCGACGGCCGCGGACCCGCCGGGCTCGGCGACGATGCGCAGTCGCTCCCAGAGCAACGCCTGCGCCGACCGGATCGCGTCATCGGTGACGAGCACGACCGAGTGCACGTGCCGGGCGGCGACGGCGTAGGTGAGGTCGCCGACCCGGCGCGGCGCGAGCGAGTCGACCGCGATGCTGCCGGCCGGCGCGTCGGCCGGACCGCCCGCGGCCAGCGCCGCGGTCATCGTCGGCGCACCCTCGGGCTCGACCCCGACGACGCGCAGCGGGCTCGCGGTCGCGCCGGTCATCACCGCGGTCGCGATGCCGGCGAGCAGGCCGCCGCCGCCCACCGCGGTCAGGATCGTCGTCGCCTCCGCAGCCTGGCGCCGCAGCTCCAGACCGGTCGTGCCGGCCCCGAGGATCGTCTCCGGCTGGTCGTAGGCGGGAATCGGGCAGCGCGCCGCTCTCGGCCACCCAGTCCTGGCTGACCGCGAGCGCATCGGAGTAAGTCGCGCCCTCGACCACCAGGTCGGCGCCGTAGCTGCGGATCCGGCTGATCTTCGCCGGCGAGGAGACCTCGGGTACGAAGATGCGGGCCGGGATGCCGAGCACCTGCGCCGCGTAGGCGACCGCGGCGCCGTGGTTGCCGCCGGACGCGGCCGCGACGCCGGCGTCCGGGATCTCGCGGAGCAGCAGATTCGTGAACGCGCCGCGCACCTTAAACGAGCCCGAGTGCTGCGTCTGCTCCAGCTTGAGCGTCAGCGGACCCGGCGGCAGCCCGAGTTCGGCCCGGTCGATCGTGATGACCGGGGTCAGCCGGATGTACGGCCTGATCCTGGCCTCGACGGCCTCGACGGACTGCTGGATCAGCGGGACTTCGGCGGTTTGCGCGGGGGGAGTCGAGAGGCCCTGCTCGGCCAGCGCTTCCTGCAGTACGCGCAGCGCCTTCTGGCCCATGCCGTGCAGCTTCTTCAGCTCCGCGGCTGGCACGCCGGCCAGCTGGCGCAGTTGGGTGTAACCGGCCCCGTGCAGCGCCCTGGTCGGCGGGCGCGCCGATGCCGCGCGGGAAACCGTCGTCGTCCTGTTCCGGCATGCAGCCGATGGTAGCGATCACCGGGCCGCGGCTACGATGGCGGCGTGTGCACGGACGAAGGGTTCGCGACCAGCGTGCCGCCCGCGCTGCTGCACGACGTCGAGCTGAAGGTCACGATCGAGCTGGAGCCGGTCGACTCTGTCGTGGTGACGACCCTCATCGACAACGTGACCGACATCTTCATGCCCGATCAGGGCCCGGCCCGGCGCTTCGACCGGGCGCTGCCGGCGGTTACGGCCGGGCTGATGACCGGGCAGCAGGCACCGGACGCGCTGCTGGCCGAGCACGGCTTCTCCGTACTGGTCGACGTCACCAAGGGCGACACGACGCACCGCTTCCTGTTCGACACCGGCACCAGTCCGGACGGCGTGGTGGAGAACATGCGGCGGCTGCAGATCGACCCGCGCGACGATCGAGGCCGTCGTCTGCAGCCACGGTCATTTCGACCACACCACCGGGCTCGACGGCCTGGTCCGGGTGCTCGGGCCGGTGAACATGCCGGTGCTCATCCACCCGCACTTCTGGCGGCGACGGCGGATGATGCTGCCCGGCCGGGAGCCGCGCGAGGTGCCGACGACCAGCCGGCGCGGGCTGGCGGAGGCGGGCTTTGACGTGATCGAGGAGGAGCAGCCGAGCTTCCTGTTCGAGCGCTCGGTCCTCATCACGGGGGAGGTGCCGCGGGTCACCGGCTACGAGCCCGGCTTCCCGCCGCAGCAGGCCTGGCTGGACGGCCGCTGGCAGCCCGACCCGATGGTCCTGGACGAGCAGGCGCTGATCGTGCGCGTGGCGGGCAAGGGCCTGCTGATCATCACCGGCTGCGGGCACGCCGGCGTGGTCAACATCGCCAGGTACGCCGCGCAAGCTCACCGGCGACCAGCCGCTGTACGCGCTCCTCGGCGGGTTCCACCTGAACGGACCGGTGTTCGAGCCGCTGATCCCGCGCGTGCTCGACGACCTGGCGGCGCTGAACCCGGGCGTGCTCGTGCCCGCCCACTGCACCGGGTGGCGCGCCCAGCACGCGCTCGCCGCCCGCTTCCCGGCCGCGTTCGTGCCCAATACAGTCGGGTCGAGCTTTTATCTCTGATGCTTCCGCGCCCCGGCGGCGTGGCAGGCTGACGGCATACGTTTCGCTGACGAAAGGCAGACATCGATGCCCACCCGCACCGCTCGCACGTCGTGGTCAGGCAGTCTTCAGGAAGGAGCGGGCACGGTGGTGCTGGCCAGCTCCGGGGTCGGCAGCTACGAGGTCAGCTTCCCCAGCCGCGCGGCCGATGACGCGGGCGGCGTGACCAGCCCCGAGGAACTGATCGCGGCGGCGCACTCCGCGTGCTTCGCGATGCAGTTCTCGGCCCTGCTGGGCGGTGCGGGCGGGTCGCAACCCGTCGCTGGAGGTCAGCGCCGACGTGACGCTCGGGCCGGACCCGGCAGGCGGATTCCGGATCAGCGGGATCAAGCTGACGGTCAGCGGCTCGGCTGAGGGCGTGTCGGCGGAGGACTTCGCCCGGATCGCCGCGCGAGGCCAAGGCCGCCTGCCCGGTGAGCAAGGCGCTGACCGGCACGGAGATCACGCTCGACGTGACGTGACCAGGTCGGGGCACCGGCCGCGCCCCTGGCTACGGCCGTCCGCAGGCTCCTTTGTTACGCTCGTGAACAGGGGATAGATCGGCGCTTGAGGGGTGCCACACGACCTGGTCCGCTACGTGATTTCGGGGGTTTAGCGGCGATTCCCCTGGCTTGCACAGCCGCCGTCGGCACCGGGTTGTAGCTGCCATGATCGTCGCGCCCCGCATGCCAAGTCAGCGACGCGGAACGGGGGAGTAATGCCATACATCACGGTAGGCAAGGAGAACTCCGGCTCGATCGACCTGTACTACGAGGACCACGGCTCGGGCACGCCGGTCGTGCTCATCCACGGCTACCCGCTCAGCGGCCGGGCCTGGGAAAAGCAGGTACCGGTGCTGATGGACGACGGCCACCGGGTGATCACCTATGACCGGCGCGGATTCGGCAAGTCCAGCCAGCCGACCGGCGGGTACGACTACGACACCTTCGCCGCCGATCTCAACGGGCTGCATGGAGGCGCTCGACCTGCGCGATGCGGTGCTCGTCGGGCACTCGATGGGCACCGGCGAGGTGACGCGGTACATCAGCAAGTACGGCTCTAGCCGGGTAGCCAAGGGCGTGCTCATCTCGCCGATCCCGCCGTTCCTGCTGCAGACCGACGACAACCCCGAGGGCCTGCCCGCGAGCCTGTTCGACGGGTTCATGCAGTCCGCCCGGGCCGACTCGGCGGCGTGGATGAAGGGCTTCCTTGACAACTTCTTCAACATCGACAAGTTCCGCGGCACGCTCGTCAGCGACGAGTACTACGACGCGTGCTTCAACATCGCCGTGTCCGCCTCGGCCGCCGGCACGGTCGCCTGCATCCCGACCTGGGAGACCGACTTCCGGGCCGACCTGCCGAAGCTCGACGTGCCGATGCTGTGCGTCCAGGGCGACGCCGACCGGGTGCTGCCCTACCCCAAGACCGGGAAGCGGCTGCCGGGGATGATCAAGAACCTGCAGTTCGACGTCATCGAGGACGGCCCGCACGCCATCTGCTGGACGCACGCCGACCAGGTCAACTCCGCGCTGCTGAAGTTCATCTCCTGACCGCGAGGGAGGAGAATGTAAGCCGTGCGAACGCCGCAGCGGCCGGACGGGTCACTGGGCTCGTCCGGCTCGATCCTGAGCATCGGCTCGTACCGGCTCGATCTTGTCGATCGGCTCGGCTGGGCTCGATTCTGTCGATCGGCTCGGCCGGCTCGATCCTGTCGATCGGGTCAGCCGGGTCCATCGCTGTCGATCTACTCGGCGTTCTCGCTCGGCAGCATCGGCTCGATCATGTGCGGGCTTGTCGAACTGGTCCGTCCGGGCCTGGAAGTCCACGAGACCCGAGGCCGAGATGCCTTGCGACGCGATCACGCGCCGGCGACCACGCGCACGGCAATCACGGCGCCGGGGAGACCGCCGGCGGCCGCATGACTGGCTGCCGTTCCGGGCCGGCGGCTAGCGCGCCGCCGGCCTCGGCTCCGGGACTGCTTATGCGGTCTCGATCTTGCTGGCGGCCTCGAGGCCCAGCTCGCCGATCGAGGTCTCGCGCATCCTGAACTTCTGCACCTTGCCGGTCACCGTCATCGGGAACTCGCCGGTGAACCGGACGTAGCGCGGCACCTTGTAGTGCGCGATCTTGCCGGTGCAGTACTCCTTGCACCTGCTGCTCGGTGAGCTCGCTGCCGGGCCGCAGCTTGACCCACGCGCAGAGTTCCTCGCCGTACCTGGCGTCCGGCACGCCGATCACCTGGACGTCCTCGATGTCCGGGTGGGTGTAGAGGAACTCCTCGATCTCGCGCGGGTAGATGTTCTCGCCGCCGCGGATCACCATGTCCTTGATCCGGCCGACGATGTTCAGGTAGCCGGCCTCGTCCATCACGGCGAGGTCGCCGGTGTGCATCCACCGGGCCGAGTCGATCGCCTCGGCGGTCTTGTCCGGCTCGTTCCAGTAGCCGAGCATGACCGAGTAGCCGCGGGTGCACAGCTCGCCGTGCTGCCCGCGCGGCAGCACGATCGGCCGGTCTCCGGGTCGATGACCTTGATCTCCACGTGCGGGTGCACCCGGCCGACGGTGGACACCCGGCGCTCCATGTCGTCATCGGTCCTGGTCTGGGTCGACACCGGCGAGGTCTCGGTCATGCCGTAGCAGATCTCGACCTCGTCCATGTGCATCTCGCTGACCACGCGCTTCATCACCTCGACCGGGCACGGCGAGCCCGCCATGATGCCCGGTCCGCAGGCGGGACAGGTCGTAGCTGGCGAAGTCGGGCAGCGCCAGTTCGGCGATGAACATGGTGGGCACGCCGTACAGCGACGTGCACCGCTCGGCCTGGACGGCGGCCAGCGTCAGCGCCGGGTCGAAGCCGGGCGCCGGGATCACGATGCAGGAGCCGTGCGTCGTGCAGGCCAGGTTGCCCAGCACCATGCCGAAGCAGTGGTAGAACGGCACCGGGATGCACACCCGGTCGGCCGGCGGTGTACCGGCAGCCCTCGCCGATGAAGAAGCCGTTGTTGAGGATGTTGTGGTGCGACAGCGTCGCGCCCTTCGGGAAGCCGGTCGTGCCGCTGGTGTACTGGATGTTGATCGGGTCGTCGAAGGCCAGCGTGGCCTCGCGCTCGGCCAGCGCGGCCGGGTCAGCCTGCGGGCCCGCCGCGACCAGCGCGTCCCAGTCGCCGGTGCCGATGTAGCTGACCTGCCGCAGCTCGGTCAGGCCGCCGCGGACCTCCTCGATCATCGCCCGGTAGTCGCTGGTCTTGAAGCTCTCGGCGCTCACCAGCACCGAGATGCCCGCCTGCGCCGAGCACGTAGCCGAGCTCGTGACTGCGGTAGGCGGGGTTGATGTTGACCAGGATCGCGCCCATCTTCGCGGTGCCGTACTGCAGCAGCACCCACTCGGCGCAGTTGGGCGCCCAGATGCCGACCCGGTCGCCCGCGGCCACGCCCGGCCGCGATCAGGCCGCGGGCCACGTCGTCGGTGTCGGCGTCCAGCTGGGCGTAGGTCCACCGCCGGCCGGTCGGCACGTCGACCAGCGCCTCGCCGCCGCCGTGCGCGGCCGTCATCCGGCGCAGGTTCTGCGCCGATGGTCTCGCCGAGCAGCGGCTCGGCGCTGGCGCCGTGGCTGTAGGACAGCTGCCGGGCTGCTGACATGGCTCGTCCCTCCGGGTCGCGGTGTTCGTCCCATCCTCCATCGTGCCGTCCCGGCCCGGAAGCGGCCAGGACGGGTGCTGCGATCCGGCAGCGGGAAGGTATAGCTTCGAACTAGACGGTAACTAGTAGGAGCGCGACGTGGAGACCTGGATCATCTGGGTGATCATCGCGGCCGTCCTCGGAACCGTCGAGATCGTCACGACGACCCTGGCGTTCGGGCTGGTTGCCCTGGCCGCCATCGTGGCCGCCGGCGCGGGCGCGGCCGGCGGTGGCGCGGCGATACAGTTCGGCGCATTCGTGCTCGCCTCGGCGCTCGGCCTCGGCGTCGCGCGTCCGTTCGCCCTGCGCCACGTCCGGCAGCCGCCGCTGCTCCGGACCGGCACCGCCGCCCTGGTCGGCCGTCCCTGCCTACGTGCTCGAGGAAGTCACCGGGCGCAGTGGCCGGGTCCGGATCGGCGGCGAGGAATGGTCCGCGCGTTCCTATGACGACACCCAGGTAATCCCGGCGGGAGCGACGGTGGACGTCATGCACATCGAGGGCGTGACTGCCCTCGTGTATCCACGGGAGTTGGGAAATGGCCGCTGATCTTGCCGCCATCGTCGGGGCTGTCATCGTGCTGCTGCGTCGCGATCGTGTCGTTGCGGTGCGGTGCGGATAATCCCGCAGGCCCGCGCCCGCAACGTCGAGCGGCTCGGCCGCTACCGCAAGACGCTCGAGCCCGGCCTGAACGTCATCGTCCCGTTCATCGACCGGGTGAAGCCCCTGATCGACCTGCGCGAGCAGGTGGTGTCGTTCCTGGGCCAGCCGGTCATCACCGAGGACAATCTGGTGGTCAAGATCGACACCGTGCTGTTCTTCCAGGTCACCGACCCGCGCGCGGCGGACTACGAGATCGTCAACTACATCCAGGCGATCGAGCAGCTCGCCGCCACGATGCTGCGCAGCGTGATCGGGTCGATGGACCTGGAAGTCAGACGCTGACGTCGCGCGACAAGATCAACACGATGCTGCGCGGCGTGCTCGACGATGCGTCCGGCAAGTGGGGCATCCGGGTGACCAGGGTCGAGATCAAGGCGATCGACCCGCCGAAGAGCGTCATCGACGCGATGGAGAAGCAGATGCGCGCCGAGCGCGAGAAGCGGGCAGCGATCCTGACCGCAGAGGGCGTCCGAGCGTCGCAGATCCTCACCGCCGATGGTGACAAGCAGGGCACCGTGCTGCGCGCCGAGGGCGACAAGCAGAGCGCGATCCTTCGCGCCGAGGGGCAGGCCCAGGCGATCACAGTCCGTCTTCCAGTCGATCCACGAGAACGACCCTGACCCGAAGCTGCTGGCCTACCAGTACCTGCAGACGCTGCCGCAGATCGCGCAGGCGCCCGGCAGCACTATGTGGATGATCCCGAGCGAGCTGACCAGCGCGCTGCGGACGCTGAGCTCGGCCTTCGACGGGCAATCACACGACGGGCAATCGCGCGAGGGGGAGGCAGGCGGCGCGACTCGCGACTCAGCCCCGGCCGCTCCGGCGCAGGTCGAGGCCGTGGCGGCACCAGATGCCGTGGCGGTACCAGATGCCGTGGCGCTGGACGCCGTGACCGCGGCCCTGCTGGCAGGCACGACGGTGGAGCTGACCCTGGCCGGGCTCGCGGAGACCGAGGTCACCGCGTCAGGGAACGGGACGGCGGCACCCGACCCGGATCAGACTCCGGCGGCCGACTGAGCTGATCGAGACGCCGACGGCGGGCGGCACCATGCCGTCCGGCGTCGTCGGCGCGTGCCTGCTTGGCCTGCTGCTTACTTGCGCAGCGGCGGGATTGTCGTGCACGAGCATGTCGCGCTCGTCCAGCCAGCCGTACAGCGGCGTCGTCTTGGGGTAGTGGCCCCACGCGTGGTCGCCCTCAAGCTCGCCGGGGATGCCCTTGCCGACGTGACCGAGCAACTGCTGGCGGACCGGGCTGATCGACTCCACCCAGGCCGGGTCGTCCGCGCCCGCGATCTCGTCCCTGATCGCGATCCAGCGTGGCGAGTAGGCGAAGAACATGCCCTTGCGGGTGATGTCGGAGTAGTTGTTCGTGCCGGCGTGTGCCACAGCCGCCGGTCGAAGAAGACCGCGTCACCCGGGTTCGCGCAGACCTCGATGGACGCCCTCGGGCTCGGGCCATTCGACGTCACGCCGCGGCGGTCCGTCGATCCAGTTGGTCTTGTGGCTGCCCGGGACGACCTTGAAGTTGCCGCGGCCGGTCTCGGACACGTCCGACAGCCAGAACGCGAACTTGACCGACAGGCGCTCGCGCGGGTCGCCTTCGAGCTCGCGGTTCTGCCGCCCGCCATCCTGGTGCCACTCGAACCGGAACGGCTGGCCTGACGGGAATCGTTCGGGTGCACGTCCAGGTGCGAGTGGTAGATGTGCACGTTCCAGCCGAGTATCGACCACACCAGCGGGAACGTCGACCGGGTGGTCGATCAGGCCGACGGCCTCGGGGCAGTTGGCGACCGCGCTCAGCATGTGCATGGCCTTGCCTTCGGCGATCGCGCCCGCGGCCCGCTGCTCGTCGTAGACCCGGTCGATCGCCGCCGTGTAGTACTCCACCTCGGTCGGCGTCAGCGCGCCGCGGATGATGAGGTAACCGTCCTGCTCGAACTGGGCGCGCTGCTCGGGCGTCATGGCAGTGGTCGGGGCCTCGTCGTACGACCCGGTGTGATCGGACAGAGGCCGCTGATGATCGCTGCTGATAGCCATTGGGGAGCTCTCCATAACTTCCGGTAGGTACCCGAACATTTAGAACTGTCCGCCGGGACAATGGTTGCACCCTACAGCGGATTTTTGGCTGGGTTGGCCAGTACGGCCGGTCCTGTCCGGGCGCCGTTCAGCCGGTGCTCGCGGCGGGTGTAACCGAGATCACACGCGGATCGCGAGACCCACCGTGAACAGGGCCCCGAAGGCGAGCTGCAGCCGCCCCGTCTGGCCGAGGGCGACGATCAGGCCGCGTCCGGCGGCGCCCTGGAGCACCGCCGCGGATCGGGATGAACGCGAACGGCAGCGCCGCCAGCGCGATCAGGCTCAGCGGGGAGGTCGGGGCCAGCGCGATCGCGACGCAGAACGGCAGCACGACGCAGTCGACGTACAGCACCCGGGTCCGCCGGTCCCCGAGGACGACCGCGAGCGTCTTCTTGCCCGTCTGGCTGTCGGTCGGGATGTCGCGCAGGTTGTTGATCACCAGCAGCGCGCAGGCCAGCAGCCCGACCGGCACGGCGGCGGCGACCGGCAGCCAGGTGAAATAGCGCATCTGCACGTAGGCGGTGCCGACGACGGCGACCAGGCCGAAGAACACGAACACCGAGACCTCGCCGAGGGCGCGGTACCCGTACGGCCGGCTGCCGCCGGTGTAGAACCAGGCCGCCGCGACCGCGGCGAGGCCGACGAGCAGCAGCCACCAGGACGTGACCGCGGCCAGCACCAGCCCGGCCGCGCCGGCGACGGCGAAGCTGGCCAGGGCGGCGACGAGGACGTGCCTCGGCGTGGCCAGCCGCCGGCGACCAGCCGGACCGGGCCGACCCGGACCTCGTCGGTGCCGCGGATCCCGTCGCTGTAGTCGTTGGCGTAGTTCACGCCGATCTGCAAGGCCAGGGCCACGACCAGGGCCAGGACCGCGCGCCAGGCCGAGAAGCGGTGATAGCCGATCGGCGACCCCGGTGCCGACCACGACCGGCACGATCGCCGCCGGGAGGGTCCGCGGCCGGGCGCCCGCCACCCAGGTCTTGAGGTCTGCCACCGACTGCGCCTGTACGTTTGTCGTGGACTGCCAGGGCAGCGGGCCGCGGTAGGCGAGGGGGAGGGTCCGCTGCGCCGCAGTTGAAGATCTCGCTGGCTTCCTCCCAGGTCAGTCTCGGCTGGTGCTGCGGCCGCTGCGAGCGGCCTTGGTGCGGCCGCGGAAGTACTTGCCGATCGCCCGGCCGGCGAACACGTCGACGCCGCGCAGGTGGCGACCGTCCACGGGATCTTCGGACCGTAGATCACCATCGCCGGGTACACCTGATCTCGCGGCCGAGTCGGCGCTGAGCAGCCGGGATGCCTGCGCGGCCTCCCAGCGGGCGTGCGCGAGCCGGTCCTTCTGGCTGAACGGCCCGTGGTAGAGGACCGGCCCGGCTTCGCCGGTGACCGCGCCGGTGCGGATCGGCAGCCGCCGGTCCCAGCGCTCGGAGTCGACCGCGAAGACCCCGCCCGGCCCGATGACCAGATGGTCGATGACCGAGTCGGTACCGGGGATCGCCCGCGCGTTCACCGCCAGGTAGCCATTCGGCCGCAGCAGGAACAGCCGGTGCCTGGTCTTGCGCTGGGCCGAGGTGATCCGGGCCGCGGCCGGGATGAGGCGCCATGCTGCTTGGACTGGTAGATCGTGTCGATGATCGCGACCGCGGCCGCCGCTGTCAGACCCCAGCGCCAGTTGCCGAAGATCGTGATCAGGATCCCGATGACCAGGGCGATGACCGCCCGACGGATCCAGACGGGCACGCGGGGATCGGCGGCCAGCCCGGAGATGATCGGGCGCGTCGGTGCGGGTTGGTCCGACGACGGCCGGACCGGGACCGCATCTCCGGTCGGCGACGGCTTCGGCCCGGATCTCCCGGTCCACGTATCACAGCGTAACCGAGCCCGTACGGAACTAGGAGACCGTGCCTTCCGTACGGCCTTCCCCCGGCTGTCGACCTGGCGGGCTCGTGGCACTACCCTTCGGTAACGTGACCCAGATTCATGACCTCACGGTGACCGAGCTCGCCGCCGCCATCCAGTCCGGCGAGACCTCCTCGGCCGAGATCACCGAGCACTACCTAGACCGGATCGAGCGGCTGAACGAGCAGGTCGGCGCCTTCTACACGGTGACGCACGAGCTGGCCCGCGAGCAGGCGGCCGAGCGCGGACAAGGCCGCGGCGGCCAGCCGCAAGGACGGCACTGAGCTGCCGCCGCTCACCGGCGTGCCGATCCCGATCAAGGACCTCAACATGGTCGCCGGGGTGCGGCTCACCTACGGCAGTGCCATCCTGGCCGACAACGTCGCGGACACCGACGACTACGTGGTCGAGCACCTGCGGTCCGCGGGCATCGTGATCACCGGCAAGACGGCTACGCCCGAGTTCGGCTTGCCGTGCTACACCGAGACGAAGATCGGCCCGCCCGCGCGGACGCCGTGGGACCTGAGCCGGTCCGCCGGCGGCTCCAGCGGCGGCGCGGCCGCCGCCGTGGCCGCCGGGCCTCGCCCCGGCCGCCCAGGGCAGCGACGGCGGCGGCTCGATCCGGATCCCGTCCAGCGTCTGCGGCCTGTTCGGCATCAAGCCGACCCGCGGCCGGATCTCGCAGGGCCCGATGATGCCGGACCTCACTGGCCTGTCCACCGACGGCCCGCTGGCCCGGACGGTGGCCGACGCGGCGCTGCTGCTGGACGCGATGACCGGCAACCACCCGGGCGACATGTACACGCTGCCGCACCTCCCAGCGGGCGAGTCGTTCCTCGGCTACGCCCAGCCGCGAGCCCGGCAAGCTGCGGATCGCGCGCACCGTCCAGACCGTCGTGGGGGGCGCTGAGGTCGACTCCGACTGCGTCGCGGCCTGGGAAGACGCCAGCGCCCTGCTCGCCTCCCTGGGGCACGAGGTCGAGGACGTGGACCTGCCGTTCCCGGCCGAGGCGGTGCCGTCGTTCCTCGCGCTGTGGTTCACGATGGCCGCCTTCACGCCGATCCCGCCCGACCAGGAGCCCGAGCTGCTGCCGCTGACGCAGTGGCTGCGAGCGCAGGGCCGGGCCATCTCGGCGCCGGACATCTTCTTCCACCAGGCGATCCTGCAGGGCAGCGTGCGGCCCGCCGTGACCGCGATGAACGCCTACGACGCGATCCTGACCCCGACGGTGGCGATGCCGCCGCGGCCGGTGGGCTGGTTCGACGAGGTCGAGCCCGCGGAGAACTTCATCCGGCAGACCCAGTTCACCCCGTGGACGGCGCTGTTCAACCTGTCCGGTCAGCCCTCGGTCAGCGTGCCGCTGCACTGGAATGCCGACGGGCCTGCCGATCGGCGTCATGCTGTCCGGCCGGATGGGGGACGAGGGCACGCTGATCTCGCTGTCGGCGCAGCTCGAGTCGGCCCGGCCCTGGCGGGACAAGCACCCGCCGATCTGGCAGGCCTAGCCGCGGGCCAGCCACATCACCCGCAGCGGGTGATGACGAGCGACCCGGATCCGGGAAAATCTCCTGTCGGTGCCGCGTGCCAGTTCGGCGCGGGGCATGACCGACCGACAGGGGATTGGCCATGGCCGGGCTGCTGGAACGACTGGGTAGCTTCGCGGCCCGGCGGTGGTGGATCGTGTTCCCGCTCTGGGTGATCATCCTGGGCGGGCTGGTGATCGGCAACCACTACGCCGGCGGCGAGTACGTCAACAACTACAACATCGTCGGCACCGAGTCGCTGAACGGCCTGAACCGGCTGAACGACACGTTTCAGCTCGCAGGGCGGCTACTCCGGCCAGATCGTCTATCGCGCGCGGCACGGCACGTTCACCTCGCAGGAGCAGTCCGCGGTGAACCAGGCCAGCGGCAATGTCGCCAAGCTGCCGGATGTGCTGAAGTCGGTGAGCGCCGTTCAGCCAGCAGGGCGCGGCGGCCGTGTCCAAGGACAAGACGATCGCCTACACGTCGGTGTCCTGGAGCGCGAACCCGTACTCGCTGGACACCTCGTACCTGCACCGACTCGAACAACGCCGTGAAACCAGCGCGCAACGCGGGCCTGCAGGTCGAGTACGGCGGCGGCGCGGGCCAGATCGGGCAGACCAGCTCAACGACAAGGACCTCCGAGCTGCATCGGCCTGGCGTGCGCGCTGGTCCTGCTGCTGTTCATGTTCGGCTCGCTGCTCGCCGCGGCCATCCCGCTGATCTCGGCCCTGTTCAGCGTCGGCGCCGGGCTCTCACTGCTCGGGCTGCTGGCGGCGATCATGACGTTCCCGACCACGGCGCCTACCGTCGCCACGCTGCTCGGCCTCGGCGTCGCCATCGACTACGGACTGTTCCTGATCGCCCGGCACCGGGAGCAGCTCGATACCGGGATGAGCTACATCGAGTCGGCCCGGCACGCCGAGTCGACCTCGGGGGCGGCGATCGTGGTGGCCGGGTCCGACGGTGGTGGTGTCGATCCTCGGCCTCTACATCTCCGGCGTCGGCGTTCGTGGGCGCGATCGGGCTGGCCGCGGCGATCGTGGTGGCGCTCACGATGGCCGCCGCGCTGACGCTGGTGCCGGCGTTCATGGGCGTCGTGCGCGGAGAACGTCCGCGCGCTGCGATCCAGGGTCCAGGCGCGCAAGGCCGGCGAGACCGCGCAGGAGCAGGCCCGGCGGACCGCCGCGGCGACTCGGACGCAGCACGAGCACGAGCGCGTTCGCGCGCTGGGGCCGGATGGTCAGCCGCAAGCCGTGGCCGTGGCTCGTCGCTCAGCACCGCGGTGCTGCTGGTGCTGGCGATCCCGCTGCTGTCGATCTACCTCGGCCAGCCCGATAATGGCACGAACCCGATATCGACGACCAACCGGCGCGCCTACGACCTGATGACGCAGGGCTTCGGCGTCGGATCGAACGGGCCGCTGGCCGTCGTGGTCGTGCTGCCGAAGCAGTCCGCGCGGCGAACAACTCGCTGCTGACCACCATGCAGAAGAACGTCGCCGCGACCAAGGACGTCGTGTCGGTCTCCCCGGCGGCGGTCAACTCGGCGGGCACCACCGCGGTGTTCAACGTCGTCCCCGGCACCCGGCCGCAGGCTGGCGCGACCACCACCCTGGTCAGCACGCTCCGGACCAGCGTGCTGCCGAAATCGCACACCACGACGTACGTGACCGGGACGACCGCCGGCCAGATCGACTTCACCAAGAAGATCAAGAGCCGGCTGGTGTGGCTGATCCTGGCCGTGATCGCGATCGCGTTCGTCCTGCTGACGTGTGCGTTCCGGTCGATCGTGATCGCCATCAAGGCGGCCGATCATGAACCTGCTGTCGATCGGCGCGGCCTACGGCGTCATCGTGGCGGTCTTCGAGTGGGGCTGGGGCAAGAGCCTGATCGGGCTGCACACCACCCTGCCGATCCCCGCCTACGTGCCGATGGTCGTGTTCGCGATCGTCTTCGGCCTGTCCATGGACTACGAGGTCTTCTTGCTGTCCCGGGTCCATGAGGCCTGGCTGAAGACCAGGGACCCGCACCGGGCGGTGGCGATCGGGATCGGCAGCACGGCGCGGGTCATCACCACCGCGGCCGCGATCATGGTCGTCGTGTTCACCAGCTTCGTGCTGTCGCACCAACCCGGTGGTGAAGATGCTGGCGATCGGGATGGCGTTCGCGGTGCTGATCGACGCGTCGATCGTGCGGATGATCCTGGTGCCGTCGGTGATGACGCTGCTCGGCAAGAGTGCCTGGTGGATGCCGAAGTTCCTGGAGCCGGTCGTGCCGCACCTGCAGCTCGAAGGCGGCGACCTGCCGCCCGAGCCGGTCGGCGCCGGCCGGGCGGCCGGGCCGGCCGCCCGCGGCGGCAGCCGGCGCTGACCGATCAGGCCGGCGGCGGCTGCATGACGATCTGATCGCAGACGAAGGTGTTCGCGTCGAGGTCCCGGCGCAGCGTGACGGCCGACGGCTCTGCGGTTCCTTTGTCCGGGTCGGCCCCATCCCGATTATTGCTATTAGCCCCTGTCCTCCTGGCGCGCCGGCGAGTGCCCGCCCGGACTCAGTAGTCTCATCCGCATGAAGCTGGCGCGGCTGGGGGCAGCCCGCCGCCGGGGGCGGTCCTTGGTGGCGGCTGGCGTCGCCGCGCTGCTGGCCGGGCCGCTGCTCGCGGCCTGCAGCAGCCAGCCGACCCCGGCGGCGACGGCCCGCAGTTTCCTGGCCGACTGGGCCCGGCGCGACTGGGCCGGAATGCGCAACCTGGTGCGCAGCCCGCCGGCCGACTTCGCCGCCGTCAACGCGGCCGCGCTGTCCAACCTGTCCGTGCGGCAGGCGACCTACCGAGGCGGCCCGGTCAAAGTCAGCGGCCTGGCGGCGCGCGAGCCGGTCACCGAGCGGCTGCAGCTGGCGGGCCTGGGCACCATCACCCTGCACCCGGTCCTGCACCTGACCGAGGTGGACAAGATCTGGGTCGTCAACTGGTCGCCAGCCACGATCGCGCCGCAGCTCCAGCCAGGCGGCACGCTGTCGCTCCAGCTCGACTGGCCCAAGCGGGCGCCGATCCTCGGCCGCGACGACGAGCCGCTCACGACCCAGGTGCCGGTGGTGACCGTCGGGGTGGAGGGGCAGCGGGTCAAGGACGCCAAGGCGATCTCGAAGGTGCTGCTGGCGGCGGGCGCGCCGGCGGCCGCGGTCGCCAGCGCGCTGACGGCGGCCAAGACGGAGCCGACCTGGTTCGAGCCCGTCTACACCATCAGCATCGGCCGGTACCGGCAGCTGAAGCCGACGATCTACCCGGTGCCCGGCACCGTGTTCCAGACGATCAGCCAGCGCGCGCCGATCACAGCGGGGCTCGGCGCGATCGTCGGCACCGTCGGGCCGGTCACCGCCCAGCAGCTGCACCAGCTCGGCCCGCCGTACAGCGCGGCCAGCGTCGTCGGCCAGACCGCGCTGGAGGGCGAGTACGAGCGGCAGCTGGCCGGCCATCCGGCCGCGACCGTCGTCGCCACCAGCGCGGACGGCTCGCAGACCGCGACCGTCGCGACGCTGCCGGCGACGCCGGGCACGGCGGTGCACACGAGCATCGACCCGCGGATCCAGCGGGCGGCCGAGGCCGCGCTGGCCGGACTGCACCGGCAGGCCGCGCTGGTCGCGGTCGACGCCGCCACCGGCGAGGTGCTGGCGTCCGCGGCCGTCCCGGCCGGGACCGGCTTCAACATCGCGCTGGACGGCGCGTTCCCGCCGGGCTCGTCGTTCAAGGTGATCACGTCGACCGCGCTGATCGAGCACGGGCTGCGGCCGGGCTCGGCCGCCAGCTGCCCGCAGCAGGTGACGGTTGACGGCGCCGTCTTCCACAACTCCGAGGGCACCGCGCCGGTCAGCGACCTGCTGCACGCGTTCGCCGAGTCGTGCAACACCGCGTTCATCGGGCTGGCGACCCGGCACCTGGCCGCGGCCGACTTCCCGGCCGCGGCCGCCCAGTACCTGCTCGGCACCCGGCCGCACCTCGGCCTTACCGCCTACGGCGGCTCGGTCCCCAAGCCCGCGGACGAGGCTGACCTGGCCGCGACGGCGATCGGGCAGGGCCAGGTGCTGGTGTCGCCGCTGGACATGGCGATGGTGGCGGCCGCCGTCGACAGCGGCCAGGCCAGGCCCGCCCGGCTGATCGCCGGCGGGCGCGCGGCGGCCGTCGCGCCGAAGCGCCTGCCGCCCGCCGTCGTCAGCGCACTGCGCACGATGATGGCGCAGGTCGTGGCCACCGGCACCGCGTCCGGACAGGGCCTGCCGGCCGGGACGTTCGCCAAGACCGGCACGGCCCAGTACGGCTCGGGCCACCCGCTGCCCCAGGACGCCTGGCTGATGGGCTTCAACGGCAACATCGCGTTCGCGATGGTGGTGGTCAACGGCGGCGAAGGCGGCCCGACCGACGGGGCGCACGTGGCGAAATTCCTGGACCTCGTGCACGCAGCCGGCTGACCCGGCGGCTTAGATGCGGGCCTTCTGGCCGCTGCTCGCCTAGCATGCGATGTGGCGGCACACCACGGGGGAACGATCGGATGATGCCTGAGCGGCGGCATGCGCGTCCGCTGCGTCGGTACGGGAACGCGGCAGCAGCGTTGCTGGCCTCGATCGCTCGTCCTCGGGCTGCTCGGGGCCGGTCTGAAGACGATTCCCGCGCTCGGGCCCGCCCTGGTGCCCGGCCACGGCGCGTGGGAGTCGGCGGCCGGCGGCGAAGCTGCCAGGTGCGCAGACCCTGTCCCTGCCGGGGCTGTCCGCGCCCGCGCGGGTGTCGTTCAGCCAGCAGGGCATCGCCATCGGTCACCGCCGCCACCGACACCGACGCGTTCTGGCGCTCGGGTACGTGCACGCGTCGTTCCGGCTCACGCAGCTCGACCTGGAGCGGCGCATCGCGGCGGGGCGGCTGGCGCAGCTCGCGGGTCTCGTCCGGCGTGGCCTCGGACAAGTTCGAGCTGCGGCTCGGGCCTGACCCGGATCGCGCAGCAGGAGTGGGCCGCGATGCCGAAGTCCAGCCCGGCCGCGCGGGCGCTGGTCGCGTACTCCCGCGGGGTCAACGACTACCTGGCTCGGTGCGCGCCAGCGGGCACTGGCCGGCCGTGTACGCGCTGGCCGGCGTCTACCCGGCGAACTGGACGCCGGCGGACAGCCTGCTGGTGCAGAGGTGCGCTCACCCAGCAGCTGGACTTCAGCACCGCGCCGCTGGACTACGCGGTGCTGCGCGTTCGCTCGGTGCGCAGCACGACCAGCCAGTGGTTCGGGGTGCTGCCGCCGGGCAATCAGCAGCATCCCTGGGATCGCGGCCCGTACAAGACCGACTGGGCACCGCCGCGCTGACCAGCGCGAGCGAGCCCGCGGCTGGTACTCCGGTGCCGCGCCGCCACCGCTGTGTCAGCCGGTACCGCCACGGCGGCCGGCGCGATCCTGGCCGAGACGGCCGCGTTGCCCGCGGGGCAGATCCACACCTCGCCGACAGCAACGCCTGGGCCGTCAACGGGCCGAAGGTCGCCGGCGGCGGCGCCATGCTGGCCGGCGACCCGCACCTGCTGCAGACGCTGCCGTCGATCTGGTACGAGGTCGGCGCTGCAGCGCGCCCGGGCTGCAGGTCTCCGGGGTGAGCGTGCCCGGCATGCCGGGGGTGCTTGATCGGGCACAACGCGCACATCGCGTGGTCCATCACGAACGCGCAGAATCAGTCCGCGCTGTTCTACGCCGAGCAGACCAGCAGGGGCAGGCCAGGGGAGTACTTCTGGCGCGGGCAGTGGCGCCGGATGCGGGTGCTGCACTACCAGATCCCGGTCCGCGGCGGCGCGACCCGGCAGCTGACCGTCGACCAGACGGTGCACGGCCCGATCCTGACCCAGGCCGGTCAGACCGTCTCGGTGGACTGGATGGGGGCGCTGGGCTCCCCGGACCTCGCCGACATGCTGGCGCTCGACCGGGCCGGGAACTGGGCCCAGTTCCGGTCGGCGCTGGCGACCTGGCGATCGCCGACACTGAGCTTCGTCTACGCCGACGACCGCGGCAACATCGGTGCGATCGCGCCCGGCTACTACCCGCTGGTGCGCCGGGGCGACCCGCGGCTGCCGATGCCGGGGACCGGCGCCGACGACGTGGCCGGCGTGATCCCGTACGCGGCCGTACCGCACGTCTACGACCCGCCGTCGCACGTCATCGCCGCCGCGAACCAGCGGCCCGTCACCGGTGCCTACCCCTACTACGTCGGCACGTCGGGTAACTTCTACGACCCCGGCTACCGCGCGGACGACCGAGTACCAGTTCCTGCGCAACCGGTCGGCCATGCACGCGGCGGCACTTCGCCGAACTGCAGGACAATCTGACTGATCAGCTCGCGGCGGTCATCGTGCCCAAGCTGACGGCCGCGCTGACGCAGGCGTCGCTGACCCCGACCCAGCAGCTGGTCGAGGCGTACCTGGCGGGCTGGAACGACGCAGATGGCACCGACATCGATCAGCGCGGTGGTGTGGTGGACGTTCTGGTCGGACTACCTGTCCGCGGTGTTCCAGCCCTGGTGGAACGCGGCGAAGGTACCGGTGCACCTCGATCACGGCGGGCTGTCGGTCGGGCCGGGCCAGGCCAGCCTCGACGAGGACCTGGAGACGTGGACGCTGCATGATCCGGCCAACCCGCCTTCAGCCCGCCAGGCGGACCGCGGCGGACCGCGCAGCAGGTGCTGCGCGCCGCGTTCGGCGACGACCGTCGCGTCGCTGACCAAGACGCTCGGCTCTGACCCCACGACGTGGACCTGGGGCGCGGTGCACACCCGCCAGTTCCCGTCGATCCTCGGGCCGGCCGGCGCTCGGCTACGGCCCGCGCGGCGCGGGCGGTGACCCGTGGACCGTCGACGCGGCCGAAGGCGGTACCGCGTCGCAGATCGGCCCTGGCTGGCGCATGATCGTGAGCTGGACGGGCACCAGGCAGACCGGATGCGGAGGCCATCTACTCCGGCGGGCAGAGCGAGAATCCGGCCTCGCCCTGGTATGAGAACCTCGTCGGCCGTGGTGGAACGGCAAGTATCTGCCGATGCCGTGGCCTGGTAGCGCATCCCGGCCGGCTGGCGCCGTCAGCTGGGAGTTGCGGCCATGACGACGGACTTCAAGCGACTGGGCAAGCGCGGCTCGTACCGGCTGGGCAAGCTGCGCGCTCAGGGCATCAAGACGACGGGGCCGCCGCCGCCGTTCCGGCCGACGTTCGCGCGCAGCCACCGCCGCGGCCCGGCGTCGGCCTGGCTGCTCGGCCTGCTGGCCGGGGCCCTGGTGATCTGGTGGGGCGCTGCGCTCGGCTGGTGGTTCCTGCCGTTCGCGGTCGGCCTCGCGGCGGGCCTCGCCAACCGCATCGCCGGCTGGCAGCCGCAAGATCGCGTTGCCCGCGGTGGCGCTGACGGCCGCGGCCGGCTGGGGGATCGCGCTGCTGTGGCAGGTGGTCGATGATCACCAGCCCGACGGGGCCGTGGCGCGGGTGATCGCCGCCCTCGGCGGGCTGCCCGCCTACGCCGCGACCGGGGTGCTGGCGACGCTGCTCGTCGCCGTTGCCCAGGCGCTGGCCGGGTACTGGCTCGGCCGGGCCGTGACGCCCTGGCCCGGGGACTGACCACCGGGCATGCCCGCCAGCTGGCGGGCGAGCTGGCTTAGCGGGCGGCGCCGAGCTGCGCGGCGCCAAGCTGGACGGCAGCCGTCGCCCGCAGCCGCCGCCGGTCGCCGAGTGCGTCCGTGCTGTCGGTGAACTGGTCCACGGCACCGGTCGGCGGCAGCGCCCGGATGACGGGGTCGGCGATGGCCGCGCGCAGCGCGGCCGCGAACCGGGCCGCGCCCAGCACCCGGAACGGCCGGTCCCAGAACGTCGGCCGCACCGCGGGATCGACGCGGGCGGTGAGCTCCAGTTCGTTGTGCAGCCGGCCGACCGCCTCGTAGGCCGCGCACAGGCTGTCCTCCCGGGCCGGCCAGGAGGTGGCCGAGAGGGCGCCGGTCAGCAGTGGCAGCAGCGCCGCCGCCGCCGGAGTCCGCGCGAACGCGGTGCCGAGCCACTTGCTGTACGGCGGGTACCGCCGCTGCATCAGCAGGACCAGCCGGACGACGTCGCGGACCAGGCGCGCCGCTACGATGGCCGAGCCAAGCTCGTCGCCGACTTCTGCGCACCGGCCCGGGAACGGCTCCTCCTGGTCGATCCGCTGCCACTGGCAAGCCAGGATGTACAGCCAGACGTCGCGCGGATACCAGCGCGAGCGCGGCCCTGGCCGCGCCAGACCGCCGCCGCGGCCTGCCGGCGAGGCCGTCGTGGAAGACACCGCGCCGCCGGTCACCTCGGCCAGCATCTGCGCGGGAGTGGCCAGCCAGTCCAGCAGCCGTCACCGCGGCCCGCGGGTCGAAGCCGAGCGTACCCGGCAGCCAGTCCGCGAGGCGCGCCACCCGACCCAGTGGCGTGGCGGATTCGCGCGGGGCGCCGGAGGCGGGGAACACGGTAGGGAAACCGCGGAACTCGCTCCGGCAGCCGCGCCGTCAGCATCGAGCTGAGGTCTCGGCGGTGGGCCCGGCGTCAGCCAGGAACAGCTGGAGCCGCGGGCCCCAGTCGTGATCGGTCGATCGGGCGGTGTCGAATCCCAGCACGTCCGAACCCCGGCTCCGATCAGGGCGGCGGAGTGCGCCAGGCCGGGAAACGACGCGTCGAGCAGCGGTCGGACTTGCTCGGCATAGAAGAGCCTGGATAGTTCGAGGCCGGGTATGAAGGCGGCCGTCACGTGGCCGAGCCTTCGGCTGAGCCGGCCGCGCGGGGCAATGGAATACTTGGCGGACAAAACCCTGCCGCTCAGATTCGAGGTGCTAGCATCGCCACGGTGTCACTCAGGGTAGGCGTGACCGGCGGCGGCAGTGCAGGCCACGTTGTGCCGGCGCTCGCGGTGGCTGCCGAATTCCGCCGTCGGGGCGACCATGATCTGGTCTTCTTCGGCCGGGCCGACAGCATCGAGGAGCGACTCGCGCGCCAGGCAGGGCTGCATTTCGTCGCGCTGCCCGCGGCCGGACTGCGCCGGTACAGGTCCTGGAAGAACCTGACGCTGCCGTTCGTGGTGATCTGGGGCATCATCGCCGCGATCATCGCGGTGCGGCGGGAGAAGATCAACGTGCTGCTCTGCAAGGGCGGCTATGTCTCGGTGCCGGCCGCGATCGGCGCCTGGGTGAACCGCGTGCCGTTCGCGATCCACGAATCCGACCAGTCGCTCGGGCTGGCTAACCGGATCCTCGCGGTCTTCGCTACCAAGGTGCTCACCTCCAGCGAGAGCACGACGGTCTCGGTCCCGCTGCGCAAGATCACGCCGGTCTGCACCGGCCTGCCGGTGCGCGACGACCTGGACCGGGCGGACCCGGAGCGGTTCCGCGCGGCGCGCTGGCATCCCCGCCGGGAGCCGCGTCCTGCTCGTCTTCTGCGGCAGCAGCGGCTCGCTCCGCATCAACGCGGCGGTGCGGGCGAACCTGGAAAAGCTGCGCGGCGACTTCCAGCTCGTGCACGTCAGCGGGCCGGGCAACACCGACGCGGCGCTCGATCAGATCCCCGGTTACCACCAGTTCGAGTACCTCAACGACGACATGGCGGACGCGCTCTGGCTGGCCGACGTCGTGATCGGCCGCGCGGGCGCGACGACGCTGGCCGAGCTGGACGCGCTCGGCAAGCCCGCGGTGCTGATCCCGCTGCCGCTGAGCGTCAGCCGCGGCGACCAGATCGTGAACGCCGAGACGTTCGCGCGGACGCACAGCTGCGTCGTGCTGCCCGACGACGAGAACCTGACCGCCGGGCTGGTCGACGCGTGCGTCAGCCTGATCCCGGCCGCCGGACGCGGCCAGTGGGGGATCGCCGTGGTGGGGTCGCCCGTGGTGGGATCGACAGCCGCGGGCTGACCGCCGGGCGGGATGTGCACCGGGCCGCGCGCGCGGTGGCTCAGGAAGTTGCGACCATGGCCAGGTCGCGGCACCGGCGGCCGTCCGGCGCCTGAGTCGGGCCGACCCCGGGATTGGTCGGCCCGGGTCCTGGCAGCGGCTTCGCCGGGCAGATCATGGACTGATGGCGGACCCCGAGATCATCCGGCGGGCCCGGGCGGCCGGGATAGCGCCGGTCTACGAGAACTGGCGGCACGAGCAGGTCGACGTGCCGCTGGACACGATCGAGTACCTGCTGGCGGCGCTGGACCGGAGCCGCGGGGCGGAGCCGCGCCGTCCGCGGCTGGCCGATGCGGGGCCGGCGGCCCGGCGCGCCGGCCGGGCAGTTCGCCGGCCGCCATCCCGCGCCTGCCGGACCAGCGCAGCTGGGGCTTCACCGTCCAGCTGTACTCCGTCCGGTCCCGGCAGTCGTGGGGTCACGGCGACCTGCACGACCTGGCCGACCTGACGGCCTGGAGCGCCGGTGCGACTGGGCGCGGACTTCGTGCTGGTCAACCCGCTGCACGCGGCCGAGCCGCGGCGCCCGGTCAGCCCGTCACCCTACCTGCCGGTGACCCGGATGTTCACCAGCCCGCTGTACCTGCGGGTCGAGGACATCCAGGAGTTCGGGCGGCTGGCCGCCGCGGGACCGGGCGGCGATCGCCGAGCTCGCCGCGCCGCTGCAGGCCCGCAACGGCGCCCGCCGACCTCATCGACCGGGACGCGGTCTGGCGGGCCAAGCGCGCCGCGCTTGAGCTCCTCAGCGAGGTGCCGCTCACCCCGCAACGGCAGGCCCGAGTTCGACGAGTTCCGCGCCGACCGCGGCGGCGAACTGGAGCACTGGGCGGCCTGGTGCGCGCTGGCCGAGATGCACGGCCCGGACTGGCGGAGCTGGCCGGCCAAGTACGCCGACCCGGCCCGCGGGCGTCGCCGCCGTCGCAGCCAAGCCGGCCCTGGGCACTGCGCGCCACGTTCCATTCCTGGCTCCAGTGGCAGTGCGACCAGCAGCTCGGCGGCGGCGCAGCAGCGGGCGCGCCGGGCGGGCATGCGGTACGGCATCATCGCCGACCTGGCCGTCGGCGTGCAGGCGGGCGGCGCGGACGCCTGGGCGCACCCCGAGCTGCTGGTCGCGGGCGTGAGCGTGGGCGCGCCACCGGACAGCTTCAACCAGCTCGGCCAGGACTGGGGGCAGCCGCCGTGGCACCCGCAGCGGCTCGCGGCGGCGCGCTACCGGCCGCTCGCGGACCTGTTCACCGCCTCACTCCGGCACGCCGGCGGGCTGCGGGTCGACCACGTGATGGGCCTCACCCGGCTGTGGTGGGTACCGGCCGGAAGGCGGCCCGACCAGGGTGCTTACGTCAGCTACGACCACGAGTCCTCGGTCGCCGCGCTGGCCGCGCGCGGCGGCCAGCGGCGGACGCGCTCGCGATCGGCGAGGATCTCGGCACCGTCGACCCGTGGGTCCGCACGCACCTGGCCGACCACCACATCCTCGGCACGACCATGCTCTGGTTCGCGCGCCAGCGCGACGGCAGCCCGCTGCCACCGCGGCGCTGGCGGCGGGCCTGCATGGCGACGGTCGGCACGCACGACGTGCCGCCGGTGGCCGGGTTCGTCACCGGCGATCAGGTCCGGGTGCGAGCCGGCCTCGGCCTGCTCACCAGGCCGCTGGACGCGGAACTGGCCGAGTCGGCGGCCACGCTCGCGCGCTGGCAGGTGCGCCCTGGCGGCCGAGGGGCTGCTAGCCGGACGACGGGCGGCACGCCGGGACCGGCCGACTTCACGGTCGCGATGTACGGGTACCTGAGCCGCACCCCCGCAGTGCTGACCGGGCGTGTCGCTGGCCGACGCGGTCGGCGACATCGCAGGACGCAGAACATTCCCGGCACGAGCACCGAGTACCCGAACTGGCAGGTCCCGCTCTGCGACGCCACCGGGGCGGCGGTGCTGCTGGAGGACCTCGGGCCAGTCCGCGCTGCTGCGCGACACGGTCGCGCGGCGCGCGGCGCGGCGGCCGGCTCGGCTAGCTGCTGCGCCGCCGCGGCCGACCGCCGCTGGCAGCGCAGCGCGCGGGCCACGTCGTCGCGTCCTTCCGCGAGCAGCCGCGCCAGCGCGGGCGTCGGCCGCTGCTGCTCGAGGTAGGCCGAGTCGTGCCGTCGATCGCCGCTCGCTGATCACGGTCGCTGGATAGGCGACCCGGGCGAAGAACTGCGCCATGTCCGACGCGCCGTCCTGCCACATGCCCGGCAGCGCGGCAAAGTACCGCTCCGCGTACGGCGCGAGCAGGTCGTCCTGGTCCGGGTCGGCGAAGCCGCGCAGCACTGGCCCGGAACGTGGCGTTCGGCAGCGTGCCGCTGACGATCGCCGCCCAGCTCGCGGCCTTCGCCTCGGGCGCCGGGATCGCGGCCCGGCACATCTGCGCGTACCGCTCGCCCGCGTCGGTGGCGTCCCTGGCCAGCTCCGCGTCGATCGCCTCCGGTCCGGTCAGGCCGCGGCTGACCAGGCGGTGCAGCAGCTGCCAGCGCAGCTCGGTGTCGATCGCGAGGCCGGGTACCTGGCCGCGTGCCGGCCAGCAGCCCGGCGAGCAGGTCCAGGCTGGGCGGGGTGACCGCGACTCGGGCGAGCGCCTGCGCGTAGGCGAGCTGCTGGTCCGAGCCGGGCTCGGCCGCCAGCAGCCAGCCGCGCAGGGTCTCGTCCAGCTCGGCCAGCGCGGCGGCGCGCCACGTCGGGTCGCGGCGTACCTGCGCACGGCGACGCTGACCTGGAGCAGCACCCGCTCCAGCACCGAGATCTGGTCGATGGACGGCGCGCCAGCGCGCACGAGCGCGAGGAAGTCCTGCGTGCTCATCTCCGCGTCGCGGGTCATGTCCCAGGCCGCGGCCCAGCACAGCGTCGCCGGCAGCGAGGCGTCGAACGCGCCGATGCTGGCTGACCAGCGGTGCGCAGTGAGTGCTCGTCCAGCCGGATCTTGGCGTAGGTCAGGTCGTCGTCGTTGACCAGCACCAGGTCGGGCCGCGGCTGTCCGACGAGCTCCGGGTACTTCGGTGACCGCCCCGGTGACGTCGAGCTCGACCCGGTGCGCCGGCTGAGCACCCCGTCCGGCCCGGTCGTACAGGCCGATCGCGATCCGGTGCGGCCGCAGCTCGGGATGGCTGGCCGGTGCGTCCTGGTGCACCTCGAAGGCGGCTGAACGTGCCGTCGTCGCCGACCTCGTAGCGGCCCGCAGCGTGTTCACGCCCGGCGGTCTCCAGCCACGACTTCGACCAGGCCGCGAGGTCGCGACCGGAGGCCTGCTCCAGGGAGGCGAGCAGGTCGGTGAGGGTGGCGTTGCCCCAGGCGTGCTTGCCGAAGTAGTCGCGCACGCCCGGCCAGGAAGTTGTCCTGGCCGACGTAGGCGACGAGCTGCTTGAGGACCGAGGCGCCCTTCTCGTAGGTGATGCCGTCGAAGTTCACCTCGACCGCGTCGATGTCGGGGATGTCGGCCGCGATCGGGTGGGTCGAGGGCAGCTGGTCCTGCCGGTAGGCATACGCCTTGGGGCCGTTCGCGAACGTGGTCCACGCATCGGGCCACCGGGTGGCCTCGGTCATCGACGTCATGGCTGCCCAGGTGGCGAACGACTCGTTCAGCCACAGGTCATCCCACCACCGCATGGTGACCATGTCGCCGAACCACATGTGCGCCATCTCGTGCAGGATCGTGTCGGCCCGTTCCTCGCGCTCGGCGTCGGTCACCCTGGACCGGAAGACGTAGTCCTCCAGGAACGTCACGCAGCCGGCGTTCTCCATCGCGCCGGCCTTGTACTCGGGCACGAACAGCTGGTCGTACTTGCCGAACGGGTACCGGATGCCGAACGCCCGATGGTAGAAGTCGAAGCCCTGCCGGGTGACCTGCGAGGATCTCGTCCGGGTCCAGGTAGGCCGCCAGCGACTGCCGGCAGTAGATGCCGAGCGGGATCCCGTCGTGCTCGCTGGTCACCTCGTGGTACGGCCCGGCCGCCATCGCGGTGATGTAGGTCGACATGACCGGCGTCGGCAGGAAATGCCAGCGGACGGCGCCGGTGCCGGCCGGCTCGGCGGGCCGGGCGGCGGCCATGTTCGAGATCACCTTCCAGTCCGCGGCCGCGGTGATCGATGAACTCGAAGGTGGCCTTGAGGTCGGGCTGGTCGAAGCACGCGTAGATGCGGTGCGCGTCGGCCGTCTCCAGGTCGGAGTACAGGTAGACGCCGCCGTCGGCCGGATCGGTGAACCGGTGCAGTCCCTCGCCGGTGTGCGAGTAGGCGCAGTCCGCGGCGACCCTGCAGCTCGTTCTCGGCGGCCAGCCCGGTCAGGGCGATGCGCTCGCCGTCGAAGGCGTCCAGCGCGACCGGCGAGCCGTTCAGCGTGATCTCGGTCACCGCCGGGGCGACCAGCTCGATGAACGTCGCGCTGCCGGGCCGCGCGCAGCTGAACGGCGACCGTCGTCACCGACCGGAACGTCTGCTCGCCGCTGGTCAGGTCCAGCTCGACCTGGTAGGAGTCGACTTTCAGCAGGTCGGCTCGCTCTCGTGCCTCGTCCCGGGTGAGATTGCCGGCCACGTGACTCCGCCCTTCCTGTCTGGCACGCCCTGCCGCATGCATGGTTCAGGCCCGCGGCGGAATGCGCAAGCGAATTCCCGGGTTGCCCCGAAGACACGACATCGCCCCGAGGAGCACGCATGCCTGAGCCCGAGCCTACTAAGTCGACTTTTGGTTTGATCCGCTATGTCCGTGGGCGTGGATCACCAGCCGGTGGATGGTCGAGGTCGAGAAGGTGCGCCCGGTCGTCACCCGCTGGCACGTCATGAGCCTGGCCGAGCTGAACTCCAGCAAGGAGGACATCCCCGCTGGAGTACAAGGAGCGGCTGAAGCACGCGTGGGGTCCCGTCCGGGTATGCACCGCCGCCGCCCAGAAGTTCGGCGAGGACGTGCTCGGTCCGCTGTACACGGCGATCGGCACGCGCTTCCATGACCAGAAGGCGGAGCGCAACCGGGCCACGATCGAGGCGGCGCTGGCCGACGTCGGGCTGCCGGTCGAGCTGGCGGACGCGATGGAGTCCACCGAGTACGACGACGCGCTGCGCGTGTCACACCGGGACGGGATGGACCGGGTCGGCTACGAGGTCGGCACGCCGGTCATCTCGGTGCAGGGCGCGTCGTTCTTCGGCCCGGTCGTCTCACCGATCCCGCGTGGCGAGGACGCCGCGCGGCTGTGGGACGGCGTGCTGCTCGTCGCCGGCACCGACGGCTTCTTCGAGCTCAAGCGCAGCCGGACGAGGGACCCGATCTTCGACTAGCACGAAGGCGGGCCGCCGGCCGGCCGACGGCCGGGCCGGCGGCGGATCGCGACCGCGACCGCCAGGGCTAACAGGGTCAGGCCGGCCAGCTCAGCGGCCGAAGTCAGAGCGCTCATCGCTGCTGCGTCACCTTCATGGTCCAGGAGCAAGTGGAAATCACGATCAGGTGGCGGGCCCGGGCGCCCGCGCCGAGGGACGTGGTCCCGTGGCCTGCCACCCCCGACTGAGCCAGCCATCGAAGTCGTGATAGGCGGTCCGCATTTCCTCGATCCGTTGTCCGACGCTCTCGTTACCGAGAGTTACTAATACGGGCCGTTACTCTCGGAGAGGGTTGTATCACGAGATGCAGTGGCGCCCGGTCGTTACCAGAGTTTTGCCAGTTAGGACCAGGCATGCGGCGCCACTGAGGACGTGCGCCGAAGGATCGAGCCAGACCAAGCCGTGCGCGCTCTGGGCCGATATCGGACTGGTTGGTATCGATACGCTCCGTGAGGTCGCGCTGCGCGTCGCGTGCCGTGCGGCTGACCGGCAGCGCGACCATGAGAGGCTGAGCCTGTGCGCGTATACCTGGGATCAGATCACGCGGGGTTCGAGCTCAAGTCAGCGCTGATCGAGTGGCTGACGCAGGCCGGCCATGAGCCGGTGGACTGCGGGCCGGAGAGCCTGCGTCCCGGACGATGACTACCCGCCTTACGTGATGCGGGCCGCGGCCAGGGCGGTGGCCGATCCCGGCAGCCTCGGCATCGTCATCGGCGGGTCCGGCAACGGTGAGCAGATGGCGGCGAACAAGATCCGCGGCGTCCGGGCGGCGCTCGCCTGGACCGATGAGACGGCGCAGCTCGCGCGCTTGCACAACGACGCCAACGTGCTGAGCCTGGGCGCACGCATGTACTCGGTCCAGGACGCGGTCGGCTTCGCGAAGGTGTTCGTGGAGACCGCGTTCTCCGGCGCGCCGCGGCACGTGCGCCGGCTGGAGATGATCGCCGACTACGAGAAGTCCGGCGAGCTGCCGCCGCTGCCGTGATCCGCGCCGCCAGCCGGGATATTGCCGGCGGCGCGTGCGCGGCTGGCGCGGCTGAGCGGTTGTCCTGCTGCTCGGGTCGCTTGCCTCCGTCGCCGCCCGTGCCGCCATGATCCTGGCCGCGATCATCCCTGCCCTGGCCGGGCGGACCAGGCTTGGGCGGCCGCCCCGGGTCCGGCTGCGGGACCCGGCCGCCCGGACGAGGCGGCCGGCTGTCGGCGGCGGCACCCTGCGCGTCCGGTGCTCCGCCCGGCCGTCGTCGCATCGCGAGCTGCTCGGGCAGCGCGCGCTCGGCCGTTTCCTCGTCCGCCGGGGTGGGCCGCGACACGTCGCGCGCCCGCAGGGCGGCGTCCAGCGTTACCTTCAGGCCTGCCATGTCTCCAGTGTGGGCCCTGCTGCGCTGGTCAGAACAGCATCCCGCTGAACGGCGGCCGGTCCCACGACAGCGCAGTCCCCAGCGCGGCCAGCGCGCCGGGGGTCAGCTCGGCGACGTGGCCCGCGCCGGCCAGCTGGCTGAGGTGCGCGCCGCCCAGGTAGCCGGCGCGCGAGCGCCGCGACGGTGAGCCGGACGTCCGCCGCCGCCCCGGTCCGCTCGCAGCTGGCGGGCGCCGCCCGCCGGTCCGCGGGTCTGCAGCCGCCAGCGCCCGTCGTTGCCGGCGATGAGCGGGTCGCTGACCTCGAGCACCAGGTCGGCGGCCGCCGCAAAGCGGCGTCGCCGCATCGCGTCCGGCAGGTCGATGAGCCGCAGCCAGAGTCCGTCGCCGAGAGTCGGCCGGGCCCGCCGCGGGTCGGCGAGCAGGGCGAGCAGCGGCTCGTCCAGCGGCCGCATCCAGGCGTATACCTCGCCGACCAGGTCCCGGGACAGCAGATCGGACCACAGCGCGGCGGTCGCGGCCGGATCGAGTCGCGTGCATCTCGCGGACCTGCAGCAGGCCCTCCGCGAGGTGGGCGGAGTCCCAGTTGGGTTTTGTCCGGTACAGAGCGTAGCCGCGCGGCCCGTTGTCATCCTCGGCGAGCAGGCAGCGAAGTGGTGAGGTGCCCGCAGGGCGCAGGGCTGGCACGTCGGTCAGCCTGCTGGTCCACCAGCGCTCGTCCCTGGCCAGCATGCCGGGACGGCGGGCCCGCTCGGCGTCGAAGACCGCGGCCAGTTCCGCCTTCGCGGCAAGCGGCTCGGCCGCGCGCAGCCGCACCGGCGCCGGCTTGGCCGGCCGCTGATGCTGCCGATCGCCAGGCGGCCTTCGCCCCGGCGGATCGTGAGGTCGTATGCCATCGAGGCCAGGCCGAAGCCGAAGCGGCCGTAGATGGCTGACTCGGACGCGAACAGTATGGCCACCGGCTCCGCCCTGGCCGGCCGCGTCGGCGAAGAGGCGGGCCATCATCGCGGTGAGAATTCCGCGGCGGCGATGCGAGGGCAATACCGCGATCCGGGTGACGCCGGCGGCCGGCACGATGTCGCCAGGGACCGTCAGCTGGAAGCTGTAGTTGGCGCCGGTGCCGACCATCTGGTCGCCGTCGAAGGCGGCGAATGTGCGGTCGAACTCGGCAGTGATCTGCTCGTGCTGCAGCGCTTCGGCCGTCCAGGGTTCGAGGAAGGCCTGCGCGTCGACGTCCGCCAGCGCCGCGAACTCGTCGGCGCCGATCGCGCGGATCGGATAGCTCTGGTTCATGGTGACGTTCCTACCGTCCGTGCGGCTCGGGGGCCACGCATTTTCTGGTTCGTGAGCCGGTCCCGGGAATTGCCTGCACACAAGCTTCGGACGCGCTTACCTCGATGTCGCGGTCCGGCGCGGACCGATACAGTGCGGAGAAGATGGTTGCCAGCTTGCGTTCGCCCGCTCTGGTCCGCGGTTCTCGGATTCGCGGTGCGGACGCGCGCGCGGGTGCGGCGGCAGCTGATCACCAGGAATCGCAGGATGGCGCTCGGGCTCGCCGCGCTCGTCCTGGCCATCGGCATCGCGGCCGCCCGCAGCGACAGCGACTGGGTGTCGCCGGGCGTCCTGATCCTGCCGATCCTGGCCGGCGGGCTGCTGCTGTGGCCGCGCGCCCTGCTGATCTTGTTCGTCATCGTGGCCGCCATGCTCGGATACGACTGGGCCGAGGGCAACGCCGGGCCCGGCATCGCCGCGACGATCGTCATCACGGCGGCCTTCGCGTACGTGTTCGCGCGTACGCGAGCCAAGGTGGGCCTGCAGGGACTGCGCGGCGATCAGATGCTGGTCGAACTGCGCGACCGCATCCGGGTCCAGAGCACGATCCCGGACCTGCCCGAGGGCTGGCACTCGGTGTCGGTGCTCAGGCCGGCTGGCGGGTCCTCGTTCGGCGGCGACTTCCTGGTGTCCGCGTGCGACGGCAAGGTGCTCGAGGTGGCCCTGGTCGACGTGGCCGGGCAAGGGTATCGACGCCGGCACCCGGGCGCTGCTGCTGTCCGGCGCGTTCGGCAGCCTGCTCGGGTCGGTGCCGCAGTCGGAGTTCCTGGAGGCCTGCAACGCCTACCTGCAGCGGGGCGCGACGCCGGAGGGGTTCGTCACCGCGGTGCACTTGGCGCTGGACCTGGCGAACGGCGAGTTCGTCATCGCGTCCGCCGGGCACCCGCCCGCGGCGCAGTTCGAGGCGGGCAGCGGCCGGTGGCGGCTCACCGCGGCGCGCGGGATCGTGCTCGGCGTCGTGCCGGACCTGCGGATCAGGCCCGAGCGCGGGCAGTTGCGGCCGGGCGACGCGCTCATGCTGTACACCGACGGACTGGTCGAGGTGCCGGGCCAGGACATCGACGCCGGCATCGACCGGCTGCTCGGTCAGGCGGACCGGCTCATCGCGAGCGGGTTCGGGCGGGGCGCGGCCAAGCTCGTGCAGAACATGCAGACGCCGGGGCCGCACTCCGACGATTGCGCGCTCGCGCTGATCTGGCGGTCGTGACCCCGGCCGGTGTTGCGCTCGGGCAGCTGAGCCGGCCGGGCTCAGCCCGCGTTCAGCGCGCCGGCCTCGGTCAGCTGCCGGATCGCGTACTCGACGAGCGTGACGAGCACGTCCCGACTGGACGCGCGCTGGCGCGCGTCGCACAGCACGATCGGCACGTCCGGGTCGAGGTCGAGCGCCGCGCGCACCATCTCCGACTGGAACTCGCTGTGCGCCGTCGAAAGCAGTTCACCGCGACGACGAAGGGCATCTTGCGCGCGCTCGAAGTAGTCGATGGACGGGAAGCTGTCGGCGAGCCTGCGGGTGTCGGCCATGACGACCGCGCCGAGCGCGCCCAGCGCCAGCTCGTCCCACATGAACCAGAACCGGTGCTGGCCAGGCGTCCCGAACAGGTAGACGACCAGGTCGTCCCGGATCGTGATGCGGCCGAAGTCCATCGCGACGGTCGTGGTCGACTTCTGCTCCACGCCGGCGAGGTCGTCGACCAGCAGGCTCGGCTCGCTCAGCGACTCCTCGGTGCGCAGCGGCCGGATCTCACTGATCGACGCGACCAGCGTCGTCTTGCCGGCGCCGAAGCCGCCGGCGATCAGGATCTTGATCGCGATCGGCGACGGGCTGCTGTCGTCGTCAGAGCCTGCGGAGGGCATCAGCGACATCCTTGAGAATCCGCGGGTCGGTCAGGCCAGTCCGCGCCGGTTTGCCAATGGTGATCAGGCCGCGTTCGCGCATGTCCGAGAGCAGGATCCGGACAACGCCAAGCGGCAAGTCTATATCGGACGCCAGGTCGGCGACCGGCACCGGGTGCCGGCACAGCTGCAGTACGCGCAGATGCTCGGGTTCAAGGAGCATCCGCTCAAGCGATCGCCCGTCCACCGTCGGATGCCACGATCGCGAGCAGGTCGACGGTCTCGCCGCGCGGCCGGGTGCGGCCGCCGGTCAACGCGTACGGCCGGACGACGGGCCCCGCTTCGCGATCGAGCCAGCTCGTCAGCCACTGGGGGTCACACTGCCTCAGCGGTACTGATCGGCGGCCGGGTGTTCACCGCCATGTGCTCGCCGACCCGACGCACCAGCACCGCCATCTCGTACGCGATGTGGCCCGCGGCGTCCGCGTCCGCGGCCGCCAGCACGGCCAGGCAACTCCCCTCACCGGCCGCGGTGACGAACAGGAACGCCGTATCCAGCTCCACAATGGTCTGCCGCGGCGCACCGCCGCCGAAGTGCTGGCCGACGCCCCGGGCGAGGCTCTGGAAGCCCGGCTGCGACGGCCGACAGATGCTCGGAATCCTCTCGGCTCATCCCGGCGGACGCGCCGATCGCGAGCCCGTCCCTGGACAGGATCACCGCCCTATCGATCTGGGCGACCCGAGCCACCAGGTCGTCGAGCAGCCAGTCCAGTGCCCCAGTCCTGCTCATGTGTGGCCTCCCCTGCTGGTCTATTCGCTTCTCGGGTGGGCTTAGTCGGCCGTGCGCTCATCGCCGCCGTCGGGTCCGCGGCGGCTCTCGTCCGCAGGTCGGCGTCGTCGCCGGCGCCGTCATCGTCGCGGCCGGCCAGCCGCCTGCTTCCGCCCGGCCCAGCTGCCAGCCGCGCTGTAGGGCGCTCATCGTGCTGCGGCGCCTCCTCGGGCGAGGCGCCCTCGGGTCCGGCAGCGGGGGCCGGGGGCGCGGCGGCTGGGGCTGGGGCTGGGGCTGCGGCGGTACCTGTGCTGGCCTGCTGTCGCGCAGCTGCGGCGCCAGGCTTGCCTGCCGCACGCGTACCGGCAATCCGAGTTCGGCGAGTTCCTCGGTGCTGATGCGTCCCGCGCGGCCGCTGTGCACCGGCCCCGTCGGGCGGTGCCGGGACGATCCTGACCGCCCGGGCGATCCTGGCTGAACGGCGCGCCGGTGCCCGGACCGCGCCGGGCCCGGATCAACGCCGGGTGCGGGCTGCCGGATGGCGAAGACGTCAGTCATCGTGCTGTCGGCCGCCACCCGCCGGTCGTCCTCGGCGGGCTCATCGGCTCGGCTGCCCGGCCGGGCAGGCAAGGGAGCAACTGGAGTGCGGGGGGCCGGCACGATCGGGTCCGCTGGCGGCACCACAGACAGCGGCGCGGCTCCGTCGGCGAGCTGACGCCGGCTGGGTGGTATTCGCCGCCCCGTTCCCGGCAAGGTCAGCGGCTGCCAGGCACGCTCGCCGATGCGGAGTCCGCGACCCGGCAGGGTGGCCGGCGGCTGTCCGCGGCGGGCTGGATCACCGGCGCCGGTCCCGGCAGTCGGCGTGCCCGTGAGCGCGCTGGGGGCGGGCACCTCGGCCGGCGGGAATTCCGGGGCGGGCGGGAAAACCGCGACCGGGCGGGAACGGGCTGGACTCGGGGAAGGCCGCTGGCGGGTAGAACGGTCGTCGGCCGTCGCCGGTACCTGGCCGGAGGCGAGCGTGCCGGACGGCAGGCTCGACGCGGCGTCCGGCACGAGGCTGAGCGGTGTTGCCGTTCCCTGACGTCAGCCGCCCGCGCTCCGAGCCCGACGAGCGCGGCGTGCCGGCCGGCCTGGGCGGCGGTACCGGCCGGGAGCGCCGGGTCCGGCACGTACGAGTCTTCCTCCACGACGAGCGCCATCGGGATCAGCACGATCGCGGTGGTGCCGCCGTAGACGGACGGCTGCAGCGTGATGGTGACTGTCGTGCCGCGGGCGAGCTGGCCGGCGATGAACAGTCCGAGCCGGTCGCTGTCGGACAGGTCGAACTGCGGCGGGTCGGCGAGGTCGCGGTTGATCTCGGCCAGCCGGTCTGGCGAAATGCCGAGGCCGCGGTCCTCGATCTCGATAGCGAAGCCGCGGCCGACGACGTCGCCCTGGATCCGGACGGGCGTGTTCGGCGGCGAGAACACGGTCGCGTTCTCGGCGAGCTCGGCCACCAGGTGGATGATGTCGGCGACCGCGTGCCCGGCGACCGCGGACCTGGTCCGGGCCAGCACCCGGATCCTGGTGTAGTCCTCGACCTCGGCGACCGCCGCGCGCAGCACGTCGATCAGCGGGACCGGCTGGCGCCAGCCGCGGGCAGGCGTCTCGCCGGACAGGATGATGAGGCCTTCGGCGTGCCGCCGCATGCGGGTGGTCAGGTGGTCGATGCGGAAGAGGTCCTCGAGTTCCTCGGGCTCGGTCGCCCGCGCTCCATGCCGTCCAGCAGGGTCAGCTGCCGGTGCAGCAGGGACTGACTGCGGCCGGCCAGGTTCCGGAACACGTCGCTGATGCCCCGGCGCAGGCGCGCCTCGTCGATGGCGGACTTGACGGCGGTCTGCTGCACGACGTTGAACGCGTGCTGCACCTGCTCGATCTCGTCCTTCGAGTCCTCCTTGACCGGGACCTCGTAGTCGGCCAGGTCCACCGCCTGGCCGTCGCGCAACTGCCGGATGACACGGCGGGGAGCCGCTCGTTCGCCAGGCCGAGCGCGGACTCGCGCAGCCCGCGCAGCTGGCGCACCAGACGCCGGCCGATGAACAAGGACAGGGCGACCGAGGCGATGGTGCCGAGCAGCCCGAAGCCCGCGGCAAGAGCGAGCTCGGTCAACACGCTGTCGGCCCGGCTCTGCGCCTGGCTCTGCATCTCGGCCGTGGCCAGGGTGGTCGCCTTGCCGAGCGGCGGCCGAGTAGTTCCCGAAGACGCCGAGGCCGCCCTGGATCCCGGCTGGCGGGGGACCGGAGTGCCAGGACGTGCGACTCGATCGCGGCCTCGAGGTTGGTCAGCTGACTGCCGCTGGCGGCCGGCAGATTCGACGTCACCATCTGCCGGTACTTGCGGGTCGAGCAGCGGGAGCGTGGCCGCCGATCAGCTGGCTGCGGTTGCCCGCGAGCGGCCGAAGAGAACGCGGTCTTCAGTGGGGAACCTGACCCGCGCGACGTCGGCGGTGATCAGGTCGCTCTCTTCGAGCGTGGTCTGCGCAACCTGGTCCAGGTTGATGACCTGCACCGCCTGGGTCACGAGCGGCACGTCGGACTGCTGGTACATCGCGGCCGCCAGGACCTGGTAGCCCTGGCTGGTGATGGTGCCGTAAGCCTGGATCGCGCGCGGGATGGTGATCGCGGAGGCGTCGACGACGCTCCTGATGTAGCTCAGCTTGTGGGTGTCGGCGAGCAGTGTCTTGATTGCCTGCTGCTCGTGCGGCTGCGCCGCGGTCATGACCGACGGCTAGGAGAGCGTCTGGGTCAGCGAGTCGAGCGCGAGCCGCGTCTCGTTCTCGGCCTGGCTGAGCTTGCTCGCCAGGTCCACCGAGCCGGGTGTAGCCAGGCTCAGAACGGCGAGCCGCTGCTCATTGTCGAGCTTCTGCTGAAAGTTGCCGAGCGGAACGAGCAGCGCGTCGCGGAGCGATTTGGCGTGCGACTCATTCAGTGCGTTGCCGAGAGTGATGCTGACCGCGAATGCGTACAATCCGATCAGGCAGAGCACCGGGACGATGATGAGGACGCCGACCCTCAGCCGGATCGACCTGTGACGCAAGCCCATAGATGAGGCCCCAGTGTGAGAAGCGGACGCCCATCGCCCGACGGGCTCTCTGAGCCCGTCAGGCGATACCGGAGCGTAACATCCAATTGAGCAGTTGGCCGTTGAAACGGTATGATCGGCCGCATTTCTGCAGCTAGTTGCGTTGCGAGGCAAAGCGCTATCTGCACGTGTGCACCGGCATAACGGGTTAAGTCCGTTAGTCACACTATGGGGGTTTTAGCGGCTCCGGCGGCCGGCCGGGCGCTCCGGCCCCGGCGGGCGCGAATCGGATAACCCGTAGCTAACCCGGTGTCTGAGCCGGGGCCAGTAGTCCGATCGGCGGGCGGGAAATTCTGGAACGGCTAGAATTTCGCTGCGCCCGGCCACACGCCGGGCCGGGGGAATGACCGGCATAAAAGCTGAGTGTCCAGCTCACGGGGTGATTACTAGCTGGGCTGGCACGCGGGCAGCGCGCCGCTATTGCATATGCCGGTAATCACGAATTTGGGTCGGGAGAATCGTGCAGCGCGTATTAGGCACCCGTTATTTCGGTTCGGGCCGGATCCGCGGAGATGCCCGGTGAGCGGGGCTGACGACCGGGTTGTCGTCATCGGCGGCGGCCTGGCCGGCATCACCGCGGCGCTCCGCCTTGCCGAGGCAGGTCTGCAGGTCACGGTGCTGGAAGCGCAGGCCCTGGCTAGGCGGCGCCACGTGGTCGTTCGGCCGCCGCGGCCTGACGATCGACAATGGCCAGCACGTGTTCCTGCGCTGCTTCACCGCCTATCGGGACCTGCTCGCGCGGCTCGGCGTGGGCCGACTCCGCCCCGGTGCAAGACCGGCTGGACCTCACCGTGCTCGCGCCCGAGGGTCCGGTCCGGTTGCGGCGCACGGCGTGGCCCGCACCCACGCACCTGGCGACCGTGCGGTCGCCCGGTACCGGCCGCTCACCGTGGCGCAGCGGCTCTCGGTGCTGCCGGCCGCGATGACAATGTGGCTCGCGGACCTGACCGGGCCGGAATCGAACGGGCCAGCATCGCGCAGTGGCTCAGCCGGCACGGGCAGGACGACAGGTGATCAGCCGGTTCTGGGAGCTGTTCCTGGTGCCGTTCATGAATGCCGCCGCGCCCGCGACCGATCAGGGCACGGCGGCGGCGTTCATCAACGCCGCCCTGCTCAGCCACCGGGATCAGGCGGACCTCGGCATCGCCGACGGTGCCGCTGCGCGACCTGCACGCGGGTCCCGGCCGGCCGGCGGCTGGCGCAGCTCGGCGTCCAGGTCCGGCTGGGCGTGCAGGTCACCGCCGTCGCCGCGGGAGGCGCGCGGCGGCTTCGTGGTCCAGCTCGACCCCGACGCGACCGCCGCCCGGCGAGGTGCCCGGCCAGCTGGCGCTCGGTGAGGACGCGGAGCTGGAGATCAGGACCGCCGGCGTCGTGCTGGCGGTCCCGGCGTGGACCGCCGCCGGCCTGCTCGCGGACGAACTGCCGGCCGACGCGCCGCGTGGTCAGCTGCGGCCGGCGCCGGTCGTCAGCATCCACGTCTTTACGACCGGCCGATCATGGAGCAGCCGTTCGTCGCGACGGTCGGCTCGCCGCTGCGCTGGATAGCCGACAAGACAGTCGCGGCGCGGCCTGCACACCGGCCAGTACCTGGCTGCGAGCGTGCCCGCGGCCGGGAGCATCGTGGACGAACTCACCGGCGGCGCTCCGGGCCCGGATGCTGCCCGAACTAGCGCGGCTGTTCCCGGCCGCCGCGGGCGCGAAGGTCGAGGACTTCTTCGTCACGAGGGAGCGGAGCGCGACGTTCCTGCCCGCCCCCGGGACGAGGATGATGCGGCCCGGCCAGCTGACCAGGCTGCGCGGCCTGGCGCTGGCCGGCGCGTGGACCGGACACCGGCTGGCCGGACACCATGGAAGGCGCGGTGCGCAGCGGACAACTCGCCGCCGAGGCCATCCTGACGGCGCGTGCTGGCACAGTGCGCGCTCGGGCCAGGGCGCAGGTCACCGGCGATGCCGGGCGGCCGGCTCAGGGCCCGGACCGCGCTCCGGACGCGGTCGAGCCCGTGCCCGCTGCGGCGGTGTCCGCTGGGCCGGCGCAGCCCGGGCCAGCCGTAGCGGCGCCGACGGCGCCCGTGGTTGCGGCGCCGGTGGTTGCGGCGCCGGTGGCTGTCGAGGCGGTGGCTGTCGAGGCGGTGGCTGTCGAGGCGGTGGCTGTGGAGTCGGTGGCTGCCGAGTCCGTGCCCGCGGATGCTGCGTCAGCGATCGCGACAGCTGCGGAGCCCGGCCCGGCTGCGGAACCGGCAGCAGAAGAAGCCGCGATTGCCGTCGAGGTCACGGTCGCGGTGGAAGAAGTAACGGTGGCGGTAGAAGTCGCGATGGCCGACCAGGTTCCGGCGGGTTCGAGCGCCGCGGCGAGTCTGGAGGATGCCGCGCTTGAGATCGCGGCAGCGGCGGCGGCGGATACGGAGGCCGCGCCGCAGTCCGCTCCCGCGACGGAGGCCGCAGGCCAGACCGTGGCCGCTGAGTCAGGCCGGGCGGACCAGGCCGGCCAGGCGAGCCGGTCAGGCACCGCGGCGACTGGCGAACGCGAAGCGGCAGCTGGCGAGAAGTCTGCTGACGGACCGGTGGCGGCTGGCGGATCCGAGGCGGTCGGCGAGACTGTGGCGGCTGACAGCACCGCGGCAACTGGCAAACGCGAAGCCGGGGCTGGCCAGAAGGCGGCGGGCAGGCCACTGGTGACGGACGAATCCGATGCGATTGACGACGGCCGCGCGGCTGACGACACCGAGCCGGCTGGACAGGACGTGGCGGGCGCGGGCATCGCCGGGGCTGGCGCAGCCGCGCCTGCGGCGACTGATCCTGTCCCGGCGGACTCGGGGAAGCCAGAACGGTCCGGGGAGCCAGCCGCGAGCCGCGCGCTGGCGGCCGTGCCGGGCACCGGCACGAGTGGGTCAGACTGCCCGCCCGCCGGCGTGCCTGCGCAGCGATCGAAGCGCAAAGCCCGCCGGCAAGCCCGGATGGCAAACAAGGCCGACGACGCTGGCGTCGTGACGGAGCGCAGTCAGTCGGCAGCGAGGTCGTGAGCCCGGCCGGATCCCGGGCCGCCCGCCAGCTCTCCTGAGGCCCGCGCGCGCTGGGGAAGCTGAGTGTCGTGCTCTGGGTGATCAGTGGCAATCGTCCCGAGTGGAGAATCTCGCCGGATGAGAGCCGATTTGCGCTAGCATTGGCCTCGTCGCGCCGGTGGTGACGGTCGGTCATCCATGGCGCCGCTGGCATCTAGTGAGCCGTTGGGGGCAACGGCGGGCCCGGCATCGTACGGGGAAGATCAAGCAGGCTCTCCGAGGGAGATCGGTCGTTGTCGCGCGGCTGCCGGATGACCGGCGGCGCGGCGGGCCGGCTTCTCCGGCCAGCCTGCTATGGGAGAGCGGATGACACTCCGTGGCGGCAGCGCTGCGATGACCGGGGTAGTAGCCGACGCGCCCGCGGTTGCCGTTGCGGCTCCGGCCGGCCCAGACGGAGATAGCGGCACCGGTCAGCCCTGGCTTTGGCTGCTGCCCGTCGTGGTCACCGGCGTCGTCGTCGCGATCGGGATCACCACGCCCTCGTACTGGCGGGACGAGGCCGCGACGATGGCCGCCGTGCACCGGCCGGCTCAGCGATCTGGTGCGCATGCTCGGCAACGTAGACGCGGTGCACGGCGCCTACTACCTGCTGGTCTGGCCGCTGGCCCGGTTGTTCGGCAGCGGCGAGCTGGTCATGCGGCTGCCGTCGTTGCTGGCCATGGCGATCGCCGCCGGGGCTATCACCGCGACCGGCCGGCGGCTGGCCACGCCGGCGGTCGGGCTGATCGCGGGCATGGTCTTCGCCGCCGCGCCGTCGGTCACCGAGTTCGGCCAGATGGCCAGGTCCTATGCCCTCGTGACGATGGCCGCGGCGATTGCGAGCTACGCCTTGGTCCGGGCGCTGGCGGACGCGGGCCGGGCGCCCCGATGGGTCTGGTACGCGGTGAGCCTGGCCGTCCTCGGCGCGCTGAACATCGCGGCGCTGCTGCTGGTCCCGGCGCACGGGATCACGGTCTGGCTGTTGCGCCGGGACCGGGCCGCGGCCGGATCGCGGCCCGGCCGGAGCTGGCTGATCGCCGCGGCCATCGGGTCCGGGCTGAATGTCCCGCTGGTCCTGCTGGCCTTCAGCCAGCGCGGCCAGGTGAAGTGGCTGCCGCCACCCAGCGTGGCCGATCCCGGCAACGCTCTTGATCAACTCGGTCCGCCGCTGATGACCGTGGCCATCGCGGTTACGGCGCTGGCAGCCGTCGCGGTCGCCGTCAGCGTCGGCGCCGGGCCAGCCGGGCTCTCCCGAGCCGGGCCCTCCCGGCTCGGGCCCACAGCGATGGGCAGCCGGGCCCGGGCCCGCGACCGCGCACGGAACAGGACCGATCGCGGCGCTCTGCGTACCCTGGCTGGCCGCGCCGCCGGTGGCGCTGTTGCTGCTGAGCGCCCTCATCACGCCGCTGTACAACCAGCGCTACATCCTGTTCTGCATGCCGGCCGCGGCCCTCATGACCGGGGTCGCGCTGGCCGCGCTGGCCAGGGTGCCCGGTCCCCGGCTGCTGGCGCGGCTCGCCCCGGCCGACGGCGCTGACCGTGGTCATTGCCTTCGGGCTCGGCCTGCAGGTGGAGTACCGGCAGCCCGCCGGGCACGCCGACAACATCCGCGCCGCCGACGCGATCATGTCGGCCGAGGCCAGGCCCGGCGACGTCATGATGTACACCTGGCCGGTCTTCATGCCGATCGGTGCCGCCTACCCGGACGGGCTGGCGAGGCTCCCCGACATCCAGGTGGGCCAGGCCGCGATCCCGTCCGGCACGCTGGCCGGCACCACGGCGCCGCGCGCGGTCATCCGGGCCCGGATCGGCCGGGCGAGGCGACTGTGGATCGTCCAGGTCAGTGTCCGTACACCGGAGGCCAGGCTGCTGACCGGACTGCGGATGCGGCTCGCCTCGACCTGGCAGACCTCAGACATCTGGCTCCAGCTGTACGTGCACGACGCCTCCGGGCACCGCGGGCCCGCGCGGTGACCTGCGGGCAGCCTGCCAGCCCGACGGCGCGGCGTGCTGCATTCTCGTAGTTGCCCTTCAGCATCCGCTCAGAATCCGGCGGCACTATCAGAACCGCTCGGGCGCAAGGCCCGTAGCGGGGCCATCGGCGATGACGTCTTTCAGCTCGTGCCCCCGGAAATCACATGGTGCGAGGAGTACGGATGTTCGGTACTTACCTGAGGCGCGAGTTGCGCCGGCGCGCCCGGCAGTCCAGCATCATCGTCCTTGGCCTGGCGCTCGGCATCGGGCTGGTCATCACGGTGACCGCGCTGTCGTCGGGCGTGAAGAACGCGCAGAGCAGCGTGCTGCACTCGCTGTACGGGCATGGACACCGATATCACGGTGACGCAGGCCCCGACGGCCGGCAGCGGCGGCGCCGGCGGCCAGTTCGACTTCGCGCGGCACGTTCGGGAACGGCAGCATGGCCGCCGAAGGCCGGGACCAAGGTCAACGATCGACAACCTGAACAGCACCGGGCGTCGGCACGCTCATGACAGCGACGTCACCTCCGTGAGCAAGCTCGGCAACGTCGCGGCCGTTGCGGGCGGCCTGACGCTGACGGACACCAAGACGAGCTTCACGATCCCCAACTTCGACGCCAACGGCGGCGGCTTCCAGCGGTGGCCAACGGCGGCGGCGGACGGGCGGCGGCACGGTTCCACGGCTCCGGCAACCTCCCCACGCCCGATCTCAGCGCAACGGCACGGACCTGACCGGGAACGCCGCGGCGCTCGGCCCGCTGAGCACCGCCAAGCTGCCGCCGGCCGGACGCTGGCGGCCAGCGGACGTGCAACGCCAGACGTCGCCCTGCTGGATTCCAACTACGCCAAGTCGAACAAGCTGACCGTCGGCGGCTCGTGACGCTGGCCAAGACCAAGTTCACGATCGTCGGCCTCGTCAGCCAGCCGGCCGCGGGCAACCCGCCGGACGTCTATATCCCGCTGGCCAGGGCGCAGGCGCTCGGCACCGCGGCGGGCAAGAGCCTCAAGGGCGAGGTCAACACGATCTACGTCGCAGCTGACAGCGCCGCGAGCATCAGCACGGTCTCGAAGGCGATCTCCGGCGACGATGCCCAAGGCGACGGTCACCAACTCCAGCAGCCTGGCCAGCCAGCTGACGGGCTCGCTGTCCAGCGCGTCGAGCCTGGCCAGCAACCTGGGCAAGTGGCTGGCGATCGCGGTGCTGGTGGCCGCGTTCCTGCTGGCCAGCCTGCTCACCATGTCGGCCGTGTCCAGGCGGGTCAGGGAGTTCGGCACGCTCAAGGCGCTGGGCTGGACGAGCCGCCGGGTGGTCGGGCAGGTGGTCGGCGAGGCGCTGGTCATCGGTGTGATCGGCGGGGTCGTCGGGGTCGGGCTCGGTTACCTCGGTTCCACGCTGGTCGGCCATTTCACGCCGCCGCTGACCGCGGCGGTCGGCGCTACCACCGGGACCGGCTACGCCGGGCGGCGCCCGCTCTTTCGACGGCGGGTTCCCCGGCGGCGGTGCCCCGGCGGCGCGGTTCCCGGCGGCGGCACGGGTCGGCGTTCGCGGGCAGGTTCCGCGCGCTGACGGCGGCGAACACGCACAACGTCGTGGTGCACCTCACGCGCCCGGTCACGCTCGGCGCGATCGCGGCCGCGGTGCTGCTGGCGGTCGCCGGCGGCCTGATCGCCGGCGCGTTCGGCGGCTGGCGGGCCGCCCGGCTGCGCCCGGCCATGGCGCTGGCGAGGGTCGAATGATCGCCGGCCGGGCACAGCAGACCATCCCCCATCGCGGCCATCGAGGGAGCCAAGCCATGTACAACCTGACCGGCGTGACGAAGGAGTACCAGAAAGGCCGGAGCGTCGTCGGGCGCTGAAGGGCGTCGACCTCGCGATCTCCGACGGCGAGTGGCTCGCGATCCAGGGTCCGACCGGCCACGGCAAGTCCACCCTGCTGCAGATGCTGGGCGGGCTCGACCGCCCGACAACGGGCAGCATCACGTTCGGCGGCGCAGACGGCGTCGACCTGGCCCAGCTCAGGGAGGGGCAGGTGACGAAGATCCGGGCCGAGTCCATCGGGTTCATCTTCCAGACGTTCAACCTGGTGCCGACGCTGAGCGCACAGGAGAACGTGGAGGCGGCCCTCGTGCCGCTCGGCGTCAGCACGGCGAGCAGGCGGGCCCGGGCGGCCCAGGCCCTCGCGGACGTCGGGCTGGCCGACCGGGCCCGGCACCTGCCGTCGGAGCTGTCGGGCGGCCAGCAGCAGCGCGTCGCCATCGCCAGGGCCCTGGTCAAGGAGCCCAAGGTGGTGCTCGCGGACGAGCCCACCGGCAACCTGGACGAGGACACCAGGGACGAGATCATCGGCCTGCTGGAGAAGCTCTGGCAGGACCGCGGGCTGACCCTGGTGCTGGTCACGCACGACAGTTCCGTCGCCCGCCGCGCGCAGCGGGTCGGCATCATGCAGAACGGCAAGATCTCGATCCGTCAGGACACGCGACTGCGTCTGCCTGACAGGCGACGCAGCTCGTCTCATGTCGCAAACTTCCCGGCCTCCGCCTCCTGACCGGCCGGAAAGATCAGCGGCCAGGCCTTCAGGAAGGGGCCTGGCCGCTGGTTGCTGTCTGGCGCGGTTCAGGAAAACGGCAGCGGCAGTTCGCACCAGACGACCTTGCCGGTCAGCGACCGGCGGGCGCCCCAGCGCTGCGCCACCTGGCTGACGACCTGCAGGCCGCGGCCGCGCTCGTCGTCCTCGTCGGGATGCCGCAGCCGGGGCAGGGCGGCCGAGTCGTCCAGCACCTCGCACACCAGACCGCCTTCAAGGATCAGCCGCAGCCCGACCTTGCCCTGCGCGTACCGGACGGCGTTGGTGACCAGCTCGGACACCAGCAGCTCGGCGACCGGCTGCAGGTCGGACAGGCCCCACTTCTTCAGCGGCCGCTTGATCAGGCCGCGGGCCCGGCGGGCCGAGGTCAGCTCGGACGGCAGCGTCCAGGAGGCGATGTTCTCCCTGGGAATCGACCGCAGCCGGGCGATCAGCACCGCGATGTCGTCGCGCTGCTGGTCGGCGTACACGCCCGGCCAGCGTCGCCCGGCACAGGTCCTCGAGCGGCAGGTCCACGGTGGCCGGGGTGAAGATGTCGCGCAGCCGGTTCGAGCCCCTCGTCGATGTCCTGGGTGCGCTTCTCGACCAGGCCGTCGGTGTACAGCACGAGCAGGCTGCCGTCCTCGACCGGCAGCGTCCGGCTCTGGATCGGCCCGGTGCCGACGCCGAGCGGCGGCGCCGGGGATACGTCGAGCAGCTCGTTGCTGCCGTCCGGCCGCACCAGCAGCGGCGGCAGGTGCCCGGCCGAGGCGACCTCGCAGGTGCCCGGCCACCGCGTCGAACACCGCGTACACGCAGGTGGCGAAGTGCGGCTCGCGGGTACCCGAGCTCCTGCATCAGCTCGTTCAGCTGCTGCAGCGACTCGGCCGGCGGCAGCTCGAGCATCGCCAGCGTGTGGATCGCGGTGCGCAGCCGGCCCATGGTGACGGCGGCGCGCACACCGTGCCCGGCCACGTCGCCGACGACCAGCGCGACCCGGCCGCCGGGCAGCGCGATCGACTCGTACCAGTCGCCGCCGACCTCGATCAGCTTGCTGCCCGGCAGATAGCGGTGCCGCACCTCGACCGACGACGGGGCCGACAGCCCGGTCGGCAGCATCGCGCGCTGCAGCGTGAGCGCGGTGGCGCGCTCCCGGCTGTAGCGCTGGGCGTTGTCCATGAAGATCGCGGCCCTGGCGGCGAACTCCATCCCGATCTCGATGTCGTAGGCGTCGAACCGGCGGAACCCGACCCGCCGGACGCAGACGAAGAAGCCCAGCATGACGCCGCGAGACACGAGCGGCAGCAACAGCATCGACACGCCGGACAGCAGCTCCGCCACCGGCCGGCGGAGCCAGGCGGCCGCGGTCCTGTCCGCGCTCTCCCGGCTCATCAGCTCGCAGACCGGGCTGCCGGAGTCCATGCACCGGGTGTAGGGGGTGTCGGGCGGGTAGCGCAGGATCTCCCCGGTCGGGAACGCCGCGTCCCAGCCGCCGTCCTGGTCGTCGTGCGCGAGCGCCAGCCGCCGGACCAGGTGCGAGGCGTCCGGGCTCTCGGACGGGAACTCGTCGTCGCCGACCAGGCTCTCCAGCACCAGCAGCTCGCCGGCGTTGCAGAAGTGCGGCACCAGGATGCTCATCAGCTCCGGTGCCATCTGGTCGATGTCGAGCGCGCCGCCGATGCGGCGGACCGCGCCTTCGAGCATGATGTGCCGCATCACGGCCGGGTCCAGGAACCGCTCCGACGGCCGGCGGCGCGATCCGCATGATCACCTGCGCGGCGAGCTCGGGGTCGTCGGACCGGATCGGCTGCACGGTCACCACGGCGTCCGCGATCTGGCGCGTTGGCCGTGCGGAACGACAGCACAGCGGTGCTCTCGCGGTCGGAGATGGCGCTGTCGATCAGGTTCTGCAGGGTCGCCGCAGCGGCCCCGTCGCGGCACCGCCAGCAGGCTGCCGAGCTCGGTGCCGATCAGCGTGCCCGGCGAGTCGGCGAGGACGTCGCCGGCGACCCGGTCGTGCTGACGCACCCGCCCGGCCTTGTCGATGCCGAGGATGAGCGTGCGCGCGGACGTGCTGGACAGCACCGCGGAGACCTCAGCCGCTACTGCGGATGCCACCGAAGTGCTCCCTTCGGCAGAAGCTGACCTACGGCGTCTTCCACTTCAGTATGGAGCACCTTTATGCCAATTGGGAGCGAACGGCAGCATTGGTTTACCAGTTGACCGCCGGTTCGCCAATCGGGCTGGCCGAACCAGGACAGGCTTCACGCGTCCCTGGCGGGCTCGCCGTGGCCGGCGTTGGCGCGGCCCCGGCCCCAGTACGCCTTCGGCGACATCTGGTCCTGCGCCAGCCCGCGGCCGGCCAGGATCTCGCGCAGCCGGAGCACGACCTTGGCCTCGCCGAGCAGGTAGGCGTGCCCGCTGCCGGGCGGCAGTTCCACCTCGGCCGCCTCCGCGGCGAGCGCTGCGCCTCGCCGGCCGGCCGGCCGAGCCGGTGCAGCCAGCTCAGCCGGACTCGTGGCCGCGCGCCGAGACTCCTGCTCGTCGTCGGGATCGGGGACCTCGATGACGACCGTCGCCTCGCTGTCGCCTGGCAGCGACTCGGTCATGGCGAGGATCGCGGGCATGGCCGCCTCGTCGCCCATGAACAGGTGCCAGTCGGCTTCGGGCGACGGGAAGACTCTTGCCGCGCGGCCCGATGCCCTCGATCCGGTCGCCCGGCCGGGCGGCTGCGCACCCAGCGCTCGCCCGGCCCGTCGCCGTGCAGGACGATGTCGAGGGTGAGCAGCCGCGGTGGCCCGGTCGAGCTGCCTGATCGTGTAGCGGCGCCGCACCGGCCGCGTCCCGTCCGCCGCGACCAGCAGCATCACGTCCTGGCCCGGCCGGTAGCCGAAGCCGTCGAGTTCGGCGCGGTGAGCTCGAGCCGCTGCATGTGCGGGCTCAGCTGGCTGCTCGCCGCCACCTCGAACTGAAGTCGCCTGGTGCCCGCGAGGTTGCCCGTGAGCTGCGCGAACGGGATCATCCAGCTGCGCCATCACGGCCTGCGGCAGGGCGTCGGTCATCCGGTGCTGCCTTCCTGGCTGAGTGCGGGCCGCCAGTCCGCGGCGGCCGGCTATCCAGCGTATGCCAGCAATCCAGGCGCTCGGGAACTGGTGCGCGGCGGGTGTTGCAGCCACAATGGGGGCGATCGAGGGGTCTGGGGGCGGCGCAGTGCCGGACATCACGACGCGACTGACGCGTGACGACATGGGGCACGAGGTGGCCGTGCCCGCGCTCGTGCGGCGGATCGTCTCGCTGGTGCCGTCACTGACCGAGACGGTGGCGTCGCTGGATCCGGGCCTGCTCGTCGGCGCGACGCAGTGGTGCACTCATCCGCGTGATCTCGCCGTCAGCCGGATCGGCGGCACGAAGAACCCGGACGTCGGCCAGATACTCGAGCTTGACGCCCGATGTCGTGCTGGCGAACGAAGAGGAGAACCGCGGCGCCGGACCTGGCCGCGCTCCGGGACGCGGGCGCGGCCGTGTGGATCACGAGGATCCGGGACCTGCCGTCGGCCCTGGCGTCGCTGCGCCGGATGATCACGCTCGCGTGCCGCCGGCCCGCGCCCGCCTGGCTGGCCGCCGCCGAGGCTGCCTGGCAGGCAGCCGGGGCGCGGCCGCTACCGCGCGGCCGGCCGTCGTGCCGATCTGGCGGCGGCCGTGGATGGTGGTGGGCAGCGACACGTTCGCCGGCGATCTGCTCGGCCGTCTCGGCGTCAGCAACGTCTACGCCGGCCACCCGGACCGCTACCCGCGGGTCTCGATCGACGAGCTGCAGGCGGCCGGCGCCGACCTGGTCGTGCTGCCGGATGAGCCGTACCGGTTCACCGCCTCCGACGGCCCGAGGCGTTCGCCGGCCGCCCGACCGCGCTGGTCAGCGGCAGGCACCTGACCTGGTACGGACCGTCGCTGGTGGAGGCGCCTGCCGTGCTCGGCCAGGCAGCTAGCGGCGGCCAGGGTCCGGACATGACAGCGCGGAGCCGCCCCCGAGCAGAAGCTCGCGAGGGCGTGCCGTGGCCGGTGCGAGTCGCCTCTCGGCGAGTGGCACGACGCGGCTCCAGCCGGACGGTATTCCGCGAAGGCGATAGATGCGGCCCGGGGGACATGCGCACCGACGGGATGTGTAACCGGCCAGGGGGCCGCGATATTCCCGGCCGGCCAGGAAACCTCGGCCACTTCAAGCGTGCCGCCGCCCCGGCGATAATGGGCGCCGGAGGTGCAGCCCGTGGTGCGGGATGAGGTCGTGATCGGCAAGACCCGGCGTGCTGACCGTTGCCACCAGGGGCAGCGCCGGGCCGGGCGAGGTCCGGGTGCAGGTCCGGGGCGGTACCGAGGCACTTCATCGCCTGGTCGCCCGAGCCACTGCCGCGAGGCACGTCGGTGCTGGTCATCGAGTCGCGCGGCCATCGCGCGGTCGACGTCAGCAGCTGGGACGATCCGCTGGCCGGCTTTCCCGAGCTGACCGATACGTAGAACGCTCGGGATTATGCTGGTAGTGCCAGATCAGCGGTTATATCCACCACACACTGGGCGATACGGGAGATGAAGGATGTTCGGTTACCGGGTTCCTGCGCCAGACGAGGCGATGCTGATTTCCGGGGGACGCTACGGCATCAAGGGCGCGCCGTTCAAGGTGGTGACCGGGCACGGCGCCTTCGTCGTCCCGCTGTTCCGCAAGGTGCGCTTCCTGACCCTGGCCATGCTCGAGGCCGAGGTGTCCGAGCAGTGCGTGACCCGGCAGGGCATCAGCCTGACCGTCCGGGCCGTCATCGCCTTCAAGGTCGGCAACGACACCGAGAGCATCGTGAACGCCGGGCAGCGGTTCCTGTCCGACCAGAATCAGATGTCGACCCTGGCCGGCCGGATCTTCGCCGGTCACCTGCGCTCGATCATCGGCTCGATGACGGTCGAGGAGATCGTCACCGAGCGGCAGAAGCTGGCCACCGAGGTGCTCGACGGCTCCAAGGGAGAGATGGCCAAGATCGGGCTGATCGTCGACGCGCTGCAGATCCAGTCCATCGACGACATGAACAGCGGCTACATCGACGCGATGGCGGCCCCGCACAACGCGGCGATCCAGCGTTCGGCCCAGATCGCCCAGGCGCAGGCCACCCAGCAGGCCGCCGAGGCGCAGCAGGAGTCGCAGCGACAGGCAGGCCGAGTACGCCCGGCAGACCGCGGTCGCGCAGGCCGGGTACAAGGCCGAGGTGGACAAGGCCCAGGCCGAGTCCGCCCAGGTCGGCCCGCTCGCGCAGGCCCAGGCCCAGATGAGCGTGCTCGCCGCGCAGACCGACCTGGCGAACGCGCAGGCGGAGCTGCGCCAGCGCCAGCTGGTCGGCGAGGTGGTCAAGCCGGCCGAGGCGGAGGCGGAGAAGGTCCGGGTGCTGGCCGAGGCCGACGCGCAGCGGATGACGATCCTGGCCAAGGCGGCCGCGTCGAACGACCGGGTCGCGCTGGACCGGATGCTGATCGATCAGCTGCCGCAGATCGTCAAGGAGGCCGCGGCCGGCCTGGCCGGTGCCAACGTGAGCGTGCTCAACGGCGCGGACGGCCTCGGCGAGATCGCGGCGGGTCTGGTCAGCCAGGGGCTCGACCATCCTGGAGGCGGTGAAGAAGGGCCTCGCCGGTGCCGGGCTCGAGCTTCGACTCGGATAACGGGCAAACTGCCATCGAGTCCACGGACCAGATCCGCACGGTAACGCACTATCGCGAAGCCGGCAGATAACGCCAGCGGATCAGCACGGACTTACTTTCCACCGCACGACTTATCCAGTGTTCGGCGGACTCTCGAATTAGGCGAGAAATAGGTCGCCGGCTGCAGTCAGTAAATGCAGCCGGCGACTTGTTGTTTCCGGCGGGTACTAGCGTACCGGGGCTCAGTTAGGCCGCTGGCCTGCGACGATGCCATGCAGCTAATGATATGAACGCACAAATAGGGCGCGTTTAAGGCGGCTAGAAAAGTAGTGACCCGCGTTTCCGTCATGCGCTGCGTTGCCAGCCGGTTACGCGTGGTAACGTGCCTCTACTGACTGGCAGGGCGGGAATTTATAAAGCAACTTAGGCCAGCGCAATGGCTAAGTCGGTGCCGACGCCGAGCTTGACCGCCCAAGTCACCGGAATATGACAGTCGGTGCCGGTACATCCGACAGGAAGGAATTACCCCATGCGCAACCGCTTCGGGAGGGCGCTGGTTGGACTGGCGGCACGCCCATCTCGCTGGCCTACGCCAACTCCAACAACCCTGGCGAGGACTGGCGCGTCACGCTGCAGAGCACCGTGTTCGACCTGTACCACCTCGGGTTCGTCAGCTCGGCGATCGAGCTGCACTACCGGCTGCACTTCGCGTTCGAGGTGATGTGGACGCCGTACGGAGTCGAGACCAACCTGTGCCGCGGCCTCGCCACGAACGCGTACGAGGGCGAGACCGTGACCCTGCAGCCGTGCGGCTCCTTCCCGCGCACGATCTGGATCGTCGGCAACAACATCTTCCCGGCCGACCACGCCACTCACACCGCGAAGGCAGCGATCACGCCGTTCTATGCAGGCAACGAGCTGATCTCCGCGGCCAGCACGAACCCGAGCGTGCCCTACATCCTGACCGCCGGCGGCAGCGTCTTCGGTGAGGACCCGTTCGCGCCGCTGCAGGTCGACCAGCAGACGGCGGACGACGGAGTGCTGAACCCGAGCCAGGGCTGGTGCACCGCGTCGGTGGCGTACCCGTACAACTCGCCGCCGTTCGAGTCGCCGAACCCGGCACGACCATCACCCCGCCGACCGTCGGCCCGCCGACCTACACGGCGAACAAGACCTGCTTCCCGCTCATCTCGATCATTCCCCGCCTGACTCACGTCAAGGGCTGATCACCAGGAAGCAGTTAGCGGTAACAGCTGGGCCCCCCGCCGTCAGGCGGGGGGCCCAGCGCCGTTCTGGGTGGCGCCGTCTACTGCGAGCCGCCCTTACCCGGCCGCACAGCCGTGACCATGAGCAACTTGAGCGCTGCCCTGGCACGCCTGCGACTTGTACGGGATGTTCAATGGCACTTCCTGGTTGGGCGGGATGACCTCGAGCCAGGTCGCGTTCTTGATCTTGCACTCGGCGGCCGGGAAGTTCCCGGCGTCCACGATCTGCAGGGTCGCGTAGGCGTAGCCGCCCGGCTGCAGCGTCACCAGCTCCCTGGTCGATGACTTGCTCTCGACCGACGGCTGCCGATGTCGGTGACGGGGGTGCCGGCCGCCAGCGCGACGCCGGGGAAGCCGTAGAGCGTGCACGGCACGTTGTTCAGGTTCTTGAAGACGATGTTCACGTAGATCGAGCCGGCCGTGCCCTGGCTCAGGCCGGTCGTGCCGTTCAGGTACCGGGTCAGGCAGCCCGGCGCCGGCGCCCGGCCGGTGTCGGCGTGAGGCCGCTGCCCTGAGTCGGCGACGCCGTGATCGTCTCGCTCGGCGTGACCGTGACGGTGACGGTCTTGCGCGTGGCCGGCGCCGGGGTGCTCCCGCAGGCGGCGGTGACCAGGCCGATGACGGCCAGCACGGCGGCGGCCGCGGACGCGCTGAATGGCCGGTTCATCAAGGTTCCCTCCCATTGGCGGTGCGTAGACGAAAGTTAACGATTCGCCGGCCAGCACGGCGGCCGGGTAGTGTGATCGTTATGAAGGTCCGCTGTATCAGCACACCGGCGCAGCGGCGCGAGCTACCCGCTCGCCGGTTGCCGCTGCCTGACCTTCATTCCGCCGGCGACCGGGAACGGTTCGCCGGCGCCTTCTCGTCCTGAGCCTCGATCGGCACGCGGCCTCGGCGCCCGCGGCTGATTCCCGGTGCGCCCTGACCGCACCAGGGGACACCGAGATGGACACCACCAGCACGATCCGCACCTTCACCGACTTCTTCCGCGAGCGCGGGCACGCGCTGATCGCGGGCAGCACGCTGATCCCGCCGGACGGCGACTCCGGTGCTCTACACCAGCGCGGGCATGCACCCGCTGACGCCATACCTGCTCGGCGAGCCGCATCCGCACGGCCGGCGGCTGACCGGGACTGCAGCGCTGCCTGCGCACCAGCGACCTGGACGAGGTCGGCGACTCCTCTCACCTGACCGTGTTCGAGATGCTCGGCTCCTGGTCGCTGGGTGACTACGACGGGCCGCAGAGCCAGCGCTGCGGCCTGGAGCTGCTGACCGACGGCTTCGGCCTGGAACCCGGGCTGATGCACGCGACCGTGTTCGGCGGCGACGACCAGGTCGGGCCGGACACGCGACGCCGAACGCACCTGGCTGGAACTCGGGCTGCCGGTCGAGCGGCTCGACGCAGGACAACTGGTGGTCCAACGGCCCGACCGGGCCGTGCGGTCCCGACTCGGAGATCTTCGTGTGGACCGGGGACGGGCCGCCGTCCGGCACGCCCGGCACCGACGAGCGCTGGCTGGAGTTGTGGAACCACGTCACGATGCGGTACGACCGGCCAGGAGGACGGCAGCCTCCGGCCGTTGCGGCAGTGCAGCGTCGACACCGGCATGGGGCTGGAGCGGCTGATGATGGTCCGGCAGGGCCAGCGCTCGGTGTTCGAGACCGATCTGTTCGGGCCGTGGCAGCGGGTGGTGCCGAAGCTCTGGCCGAGCCGACGTCCGGTCAACGCGGCTGGTGACCGACCACCTGCGGTCGGCGATAGTCGTGATCGGCGACGGCGATCCGGCCGGCCAGCACCGGCCGCGGCTACGTGCTGCGCCGCCTGGTGCGCCGCGCGCTGACCGAACTGTGGCGCGACGATGGCAGCCCGTTCCCTCGATGACCTGCCGCTGCAGCTGATCCAGCACACGCTTCAGCACTTCGGCCAGCAGCGCGAGCCCGGCGAGGTTCGCGACGTGCTGCTGACGGAGGAGCGGAAGTTCCGCGACCTGGTCTCCCGCGGCCGGTCGGTGCTGGCGCGCCTGTATCCGGCCGGCCGCCTGACCGATGCCGACTACCGGTACCTGCACGAGACGCACGGGCTGCCGCGCGAGCTGGTGACCGACCTGCTGAGCTGACGCGGCTAGAGCTCGTGCCCGGTCGTGCTGTCCACGTTGGCGGGGATCTCGCCCTCGTGCCGGTCGCCGGTGGTCAGCGTCGTCGACGGCTCGAACATGAGGATCGAGCCGCCGGGCGAGGACGGCTTGTGCTCGGTGCCCTTCGGCACCACGAACACGTCGCCCTGGCGCAGCCGCACGGTGCGCTCGGCCCCGGCGGCGTCGCGCAGCGCGATGTCGAACTGGCCGTCGAGGACCAGGAAGAACTCGTCGGTGTCGGTGTGCGTGTGCCACAGGTGCTCGCCCTGGGCGTGCGCGATCCGGACGTCGTAGTCGTTCATCCGGGTGACGATCCGCGGGCTGTAGATGTCGTCGAACGAGGCCAGCGCCTCGGTCAGGTTGACCGGCTTGGGATCCATAGGTCAATTCTGCCCGGCTAGCCGACCTTGGCGATCACGTCGTCCGCGTAGCGGCGCAGCTTGTCCAGTTTGGGCGCCAGCTCCTCGGTGTCCGGGCCGGTGTGGTAGGGCCAGCGGAAGCCGACGATCACGTCGGTCACGCCCTGCTCCTCCAGCCGCCGGATCCCGTCGGGGGTGTACGCATCGACCGAGATCACGTAGACCTCGAACGGCTTGCTGTCCGTGCCCGCTTCGGCCCGCAGCTCAGCGAGCCGGGCCAGCATGCCGGGCAGCAGCGCGGGGTCACCGCCGCCGTGCAGCCACCCGTCCCCGCTCACCGCGGCCCGCCTGAGCGCGGCCTCGCCGTGGCCCGCCGATCAGGATGGGAACGGGCTGCGTCGGTATCGGGGCCAGCTTGATCGCGGGCACGTCGTAGATCTCGCCATGGAACTCGAAGTAGCCGCCGGCGGACAGGCCGCGCAGCACGGCCAGCGACTCGTCCATCCGCTTGCCGCGGCGCTCCCACGGGACGCCGAGGACCTCGTAGTCCTCCTGCCACGGGCTGGTCCCGACACCGAGCACCAGCCGGTTGTTCGTCAGCACCGCGGTTGACGTCACCTGCTTGGCGACCAGCACAGGGTGGCGCACGGGCAGCTTGAGCACGAAGGTGACGAACCGCAGCCGCTCGGTGACCGCGCCGAGGGCCGGGATCAGCGAGAACGGCTCCAGGAACGGCTTGTCCTCCAGGAACTCGCGGGTCCCGTCCGGGTTGAACGGGTAGACGCTCGCGGACTCCTGCGGGTAGCAGATGCTGTCCGGGATCACCATCGACTCGTACCCGGCTTCCTCGGCGGCCCGGGCCAGCGGGGCGTAGAACGACGGGTCGGTCATGGACTCGGCGTAGCAGAAGCGCACTTGTCCTCCGGGGTCGCGACGGCGCACGGGGTGCAGACTTGCCAGCATAGGTAGAACATGTTCTTGTTTGAACATGTACTAGCTAACCCTGCCGGGGCGCAAGGCCGGGCTACCCGGGCAGTCGCCGCAGGATTCGCGCACCATCTGGGACTGGCTGGACAGGACCTGTGACTGGCTCGAGAGGGCGTCCTCAATCCCCTCGAACCGCCCCGTCTGGGCAGCCAGCGCGTCGTCCATCGTCGCCAGCCGCTGGTCGATGGCATCGAACCGCTGGTCGATGGCGTCGGGGACCTTCGGGCCCATTGACTACGGTTTAGAACGCGTTCTACCTTGGGCGGGCTGAGGAAGTAAGCCGCGCCACTTCTAGTGAGCAGTCAGTCGGATCCGAGGGCTGGATGGATATGGACCTTGTCGCGCTGGAGGAGATCCGCCGGGTGAAGTACCGCTACCTGCGGTGCGTGGACCTGAAGCTGTGGGACGAGATGGAGGATGTGTTCACGCCGGACGCGAGCGCCGAGTACGGCACGCACGCGGTCCGGGAGGAACTGAGCCTGTACGGCCGGGACGCGATCGTCGGCTATCTGCGGGACAACCTCGGGCCCGAGATCATCACGGTGCACCGCTGCGGCCAGCCAGAGATCGAGATCGACGGCGACACTGCGACCGGGACCTGGTCATTCGAGGACACCGTCATCGCGACGACCTTCCGGGTCGTGATCAAGGGCGCGGCCTTCTATGAGGACACTTACGAGCGCGGCGGCGACGGCAAGTGGCGGATCAAGCGCATCGGCTACACCCGCATCTACGAGACCATCCAGTCGCTGGACGACACCCCGTCGCTGAAGTTCATCGCGAACAAGTGGGCCGACGGGCCGAGCTGCGCGTCCCGCCGCCGAGTGACCGATCCCGTCCTGGCGCCCAGGGACGGGTCCCGTTCCCAGCCGCCCATTGACTAGTTTTTAGAACATGTTCTACCTTTGAGCCTGGCCGGCTCGGCCAGGCTGGCTCGCCTCGGGTAGCCGGTCCCGCGCGAATCAGCCTGGCCGACCGGTTCGGCCGGGCCGATCTGCCGAGACGTCGAGAGGATCGGATGCTGACCCAGTCGTTCACGGAGGCGGTGCTGGCGGCCGAGCAGGTCATCGCGGGTGCCGCGCACGTCAACTCCGCGCAGGATCTGGCCGAAGGCTACGACTACCTGGCCGGCAGCATCCAGGCGTCGCTGCACCTGGCCTGGGCCTATCAGCGCGACTTTCCCTACTTCGTGCAGTCCACCGGGCCGTACACCAAGATGGGCCTGGATAACCCGGATGCCCTTTACCTGCACTCCTATGTGCGCGAAGACGCCGAGTACGTCGTCACCGGCCGCCGCGGCAGCACCAGGGACCTGAGCTTCCAGGTACTGAACGGCGACTACTCGCCGGTGGAGGTGCCCGACAGCCTGACCGCGTTCGACGACCGGGACATCGATATCGCCGCGGACGGGTCGTTCGAGCTGCGGTTCGGGCCGCCGACGGCTGCTACTGGCCGGCCGGACGCGCCGCGCAACTACTTCGCGCTCGGGCCGGGATCGGCGATGCTGGTCGTCCGCGAGGTCTACAGCGACTGGGCGGCAGAACAGCGCGGCACCCTGCGGATCCAGCGCGCGGACAAGATCGGCCAGGCGCCGGATCCCCCGGACGAGGCGCTGCTGGCGAAGCGGTACACGGTGGCCGGCAAGATCCTGCTGTCGCGGCTGCGCACGTTCCTGGCCTTCCCGGATTGGTTCTATCTGAACGAGCCGGTCAACACGATGACCGCGCCGCGGCGCACGCCCGGCGGTCTCGCCTCGCAGTTCTCCTCGGCCGGGCACTTCGACCTGGCGCCGGACCAGGCGATGATCGTGACGGTCCCGGACGCCGGCCGTGACCTCGCGCCGTACCAGGGCATTCAGCTCGGCAGCATGTGGTACGTCTCGCTCGATTACATCAACCACCAGACCAGCCTCACCGCCGATCAGGCGCGCCGGGACCCGGACGGCAAGCTCCGGTTCGTCCTCACGCAGGCCGATCCTGGCCTGGCGAACTGGCTGGAACTGACCGGACGGCGCCGCGGCTACGTGCAGATCCGCTGGCAGCGGCTGGCCCGCGACCTCGGCCCTGAGCACGGGCCGCGGGTGGAGGTCGTGCCGGCGGTGAGCCTGCCGGACGCACTGCCCTACTACGAGCAGGCCCGGCTGGCGCCGGGCGAATACGCGGCGCGGATCGCCGCCCGCCAGGCGGCGGTGGCCGAAAGGATGCTGGGCTGATGTACCTGCAGGACAAGGTGATCGTCGTCTCCGGGGTGGGACCCGACCTCGGCCGCCAGATCGCGGTCCGCGGTGCCGCCGCGGGCGCGGACGTGGTGCTGGCCGCGCGGACCGTTCCGCGGCTGGAAGAAGTTGCGGCCGAGATCAAGGAACTCGGCCGGCGGGCGCTGGTCGTGCCGTTCGACATGACAATCGAGGAAGACGTGGCGCGGCTGGCCGAGGCGTCGGTCGCCGAGTTCGGCAAGGTGGACGCCCTGGTGCACAACGCGCTGGTGATGCCGCCGATCAAGAACCTGGCCGACGTCGACCTGGACGCCGTGCAGGCGGGCTTCAGCAACAACGTGATCTCCGCGCTGCGGCTGACCCGGCTGTTCATCCCGGCGCTGACCGAGACCAAGGGCGCCGTCGTCGTCGTCAACTCGATGGTGATCCGGTATTCCCAGCTCGGCATGGGCCCGTACAAGATGGCCAAGTCCGGGCTGCTCGCGATGGCCTCCAGCCTGGCGACCGAACTCGGGCCGAAAGGCATCCGGGTCAACTCGGTCGCGCCCGGCCACATCTGGGGCGAGTCGCTGAAGTGGTACTTCTCCTACCTGGCGCACAAGCGCGGCGTCGACCCGGATGAGGTCTACCAGGAGACGGCGAAGAACATAGACCTGCTCCGGTTGCCGGAGCCAGACGAGATAGCCGACGCGATGCTTGTTCCTCGCCTCGCCGCTGTCGCGGGCGATCACCGGCCAGTGCCTGGACGTCAACTGCGGCGAGTACCACCACCACTAATGAGCGCCACCGACCGGGTGCACGTCGGGACCGTCGAGGACCTGCGCGAGTCCGCGTCGCGGCTGACCGGGCTGTCCGACTTCGGGACCGACGACTACAGCGACGGGCTGGCGGTGATCCTGGAGTCCTACGCCAGAGACGCGGATCTCACTCCGCTCGGCAGCAAGGTCGCCAGGGTCGGGCTGCGCGGAGCGCTCGGTGCGCGGCTGATGGCCGAGGCCGGCTGGAAAGCGCATCCGGAGCACGCTGCCGTTCCCCTCGAAAGAGCCGATCTTCGTGACGGGGCTGCCCAGGAGCGGCACGACCGCGCTGCACCGGCTGCTCACCGCGGATCCGGCGCACCAGGGGCTGGAGCTGTGGCTGGCCGAGATGCCGCAGCCGCGGCCGCCGCGGGCGACGTGGCCGGACGATCCGATGTTCCAGGCGATCCAGGCCGGGTACGCGCGGCACCACGTCGAGCACCCGGAGTTCATGGGCGTGCACTACATCGCCGCGGACACGGTCGAGGAGTGCTGGCAGCTGCTGCGCCAGACGCTGCGGTCGGTGTCGTATGAGTGCCTGGCCGCACCTGCCGGCGTACTCGGCCTGGCTGCAGGGCCAGGACTGGACCGGGCCGTTCCGGCGGCACAAGCGCAACCTGCAGCTGATCGGGCTGAACGAGCCGGGCAAGCGGTGGGTGCTGAAGAACCCGAGCCACCTGTTCTCGCTGGACGCGATCATGGCGGTGTACCCGGACGCGCTGATCATCCAGACGCACCGGGCGCCGCGGACCGTGATCGGGTCGATGTGCAGCCTCGCGGCGCACGCCACCGACGGGCAGTCGAACGTGTTCCGCGGGCGCGGTGATCGGAGCCGGCCAGCTGGAGCTGTGGGCGCGCGGGCTGGAGTCGTTCGCCGCCGCACGGGCCCGGTACGACCACGCGCAGTTCCTCGACGTGGACTACGCCGACTTCACCGCCGACCCGGTAGGCACGGTGTCGTCGGTGTACGCGCACTTCGGGCTGCCGTACCCGGCGGCGGCCGCCGCGGCTGTGCAGGCGCTGCACGCGGCCGCGGCCGCGGGTGACGCCCGGCCGGCCCACCGGTACTCACTGGCGGACTTCGGTCTCACTGGCGCGCAGGTGGACGAGCGGTTCGGCGGCGACACGCGCGGCTGACGGCCCGCGCGGTCAGCGCGGGGCCTGGGTGGGCGGCCAGAACTTCCGGTCGGCCTCGACCGGGCTCATGATGCCGGCCGAGTTGCCGTCCGGGTCGTCCACGATCGCGTACCTGGCGCCCCAGAAACCGTCGTACGGCCGCTGATGACCGTGGTACCCGGCGCCGGTCAGCTCGTCGTACAGGGCGTCGACGGCCTCGCGGCTGGGGACCTCGAAGCCGATGATGAGGCTGCCCGCTCTCGCGCCCCGGGTGCCGGTGTCCCACTGCGGCGCGAACTCGGCGGTGTCCCACTCGATGTCGAGGCCGGAGGTCAGCTCGGCGTCCGCGTGCTGGCCGTCCGGGGTCAGCCGCGGCGCGAGGCCGAGCCGCCGCCAGAAGGCCAGCGCGGCGTCCATGTCGGTGACGACGAGGTTGAGCTGCTTGAAGACCGGGCCGCTGGAACCGCTCATGGGCCCATAATCGCAGCGATCTTGACAAGGTGGCGGCTTTGGGAGCTGACAGCCCCCAAAGCCGCCACCCTGAGCGGTCTTGCGATGCTGGTTTTATGCCTCAGACAAACACCAAGCAGAATCTGGCCGTAGCTATCGAAATCCTCACAGCTATGTATTCAGACCCGCGAAGCGTGGATTTCGCACTTGAGCGAATTGAGGCGATAGAAGACGAGCGCGGTAAGCAGGGGATCATGGAGGCGTTCTCCGGGCTCCTGCAGCTCGCCGTCTATGGGGCTGCTGAACTCGGCAGACTCACTGGCCGCACCGAACTCGAGGTGCTCCAGCGGTTCGCGCTCAACATCCAGGCCGACGGGTCGGCGGGGCTGGACGAGGACGAACGGCGCAGCGAAGAATAGCCACATGGGGATTATCCGGGATCTCAGTTATCAGGTGCCAAATCCGAATAAGGCCCAACGCGCGGTCTGGAAGCTTTCCGCGTCCCGGCCCGGGTCGTGGCTATTCGCCCGGTCGCTGCACCACGTCGACAAGGCCGTGCTGGCCGTGAGCCGGGGCCGGGTTACCTCGGCCGGGCTGCTGGCCGGGATCCCGGTGCTGACGATCACCACGACGGGCGCGCGGACCAACGTCCCCCGGACGGTGCCGCTGCTGGGCGTGCCGTACGGGGACGACATCGCGATCATCGGCACCCGGTTCGGCCAGCCGGGCACGCCCGGCTGGTACTTCAACTTGCGCGCGGATCCGCGGGCGGAGGTCACCTACCGGGAAACCACCGTCCGCGCCGCGGCGCGCGAGGCCGGCGACGACGAGCGCCCGGTCATCTGGGCGGCCGCCAGGACGATCTACGCGGGCTACGAGGCCTACGCCCGGCGGATCACCGGCCGCAAGATCCGCATCATGGTGCTCAGCACGGCGGCTGACTGACCTCAGAGCTGGCCGGGGTCGGTGAGGCCTAGCAGCGGTTCGTCGGAGGACCTGATGTCGGCCGAGGGCAGGCCGCCCGGATAGTGCTTCCTGACCGTCTCGGCGACGGCTATCGCGATCTGCACGTGCTGCTGCCGGGTCGCCGCGTAGAAGGCCTGCGCGTCCTCGTTCAGCTTCGGCCGGGCGTGCAGCGGCTTGTCGCTGACGGCGAGCAGCGTGGCCGTCGGGATCCGGTACCGGAAGCCGTTCGCCGCCACCGTCGCGGACTCCATGTCGACCGCGATCGCGCGGGAGAGCCGGAGCCGCTCGTCGACCGAGGAGAGCTGGAACTCCCAGTTGCGATTCACGGTGGTGAACACGATGCCCATCCGGCTGCGCAGGCCGCGCGCGCTGATCTCGTCCAGCAGCAGCGTGTTCAGCGTGTGATTGGACACGACGGGGACGCTGAGCGGCAGCACGTCATCGAGCACCCGGTCGTCGCGCATGTACGCGGTGGCCAGCACCAGATCCCCGATGGCCTGGTGATTCCGCAGGCCGCCGCAGTGACCGATCATCAGCACGAGGTCCGGGCGCAGCACGGCCAGGTGATCGGTGATGGTCTTCGCGTTCGACGGCCCGACGCCGATATTGATCATCGTCAGCCCGGCCCGCCCCGGCAGCGGGTAGTGATAAGCGGGCATCTGGCGGCCTTCGGCCGACGGCCCGATGCAGTCGGGCAGGGCCCGCCGGAACTCCTCGATGTGCCAGGAGTAGTTGGTGAGCAGGACGTAGCGCTGGAAGTCCTCGGCCCGGGTGCCGGTGTAGTGCTGCAGCCGGTCGATGGACAGCGCCATCCGCTCCGGGCCGAACAGGAACAGCTTCTTGCGGCGCAGGTCCCAGGTGGTCTCGTCCAGGGCCGGGCCGAGACCCGGATCATGCAGGTCGACCGCTTTCCTGCCGTCGCTGACCGCGATCGTGGCGCCGGCGGCGGCGAGCTGGCCGAGTTCGCGTTCCAGGTACCAGCGGATCGCGCGCGGCGCCGCGAACTCGCCCTCAAGCACGGGATTGTGGTCGGACCAGGGGCGCTCGACCGTCAGCCGCGGATAGCAGCCCGCCGCGGCGGCCGCTTCCATCGCGTCAAAGAGCTTCTCGACGGCGGCCTCGCGCTCGCTGGCGGGCACCGCGGCGAAATCGACGGACATGGTCACCGAGCCATCATGGCAGGCGGCGGCCGGCCAGGTGACCGGCCGGCCCCAGCTGGTCAGGCGTGCGCTTTGACGGCATAAACGAAGCAGCCGCGCATCGTCAGCGGCAGCGGCAGGTCCAGGGTGGCCGCGCCGGCGCTGGCCGCCTCGGCGGTGAGGCCGTGCACGCGCAGGAAGCCGGCCGCGTGCTTGGCGTCGGCGAGCGTGACGAGCGGGCCGTCCCAGCGCTCGACAGTGACCGAGTCGCCCGCCGCCGCCGTGAAGACCGAGGCCACGACGCCGGCTGCCGCCTCGCCGTCGAATGGGGATGCGCTGCCCCAGTCCGGGACGAGGTGCGCGATCTCCGGGGCGCTGTCCCGGTTCGGGGCACAGGCCACGAACGTGCCGCCCGGCCGCAGCACCCGGCGGGCCTCGGCGATGGGGAGTCTCGGGTCGGCATAGTGGTACAGCGTGTACAGCGCCGCTACGGCGTCGGCGGAGCCGGCGGCGACGGGCAGCCGGGCGCCGTCAGCACGAACGGCCGGGCGCGGCGCCAGCGCGAGCATGGTGGGGGAGATGTCGAGAAGCACGCAGCGCATGCCCAGGCCGGGAAGCAGCCGGGCGAGCCGGCCGTTCCCGCCGCCGACGTCGAGAACCGTCCGGGCTCCCAGTCCGGCCAGCCGGGCCGCCACATACGGGTGCACGTCGTCTTGCGGCAGGTCGCTGGCGGTCAGGAAGCGGCCGGGGTCCCTGTCGTAGTCCGATGACATCGCAGGTACTGGCTCGCTCACCGGCCCAGGTAAGCAGGTCCGGGCCCGTAAGGCCAGCCGGTTTACCCGCCCCTTCGCCTACCCGGGCATCAGGGCGAAGCTGACGGCTCGGACGGGCCACCGGCGGCCGCGCGCTCTGGCACGCCCGCCAGCGGGCGCCGCGGCGCGCGGGCGGACGCGCAGAGCCCGGCCTCTTTCCGCCGCTCCAGCTTGAAGCTCTGCCCGGCCGCGGTGACGACCGCGAGGGTGACCGGGACCAGCAGGCAAATGGGCATCGCGTCCCCCGCCGCGTGCCCGACGGCGCCGGCCGTGACGGCCGCGGCGAGGGCATCGACCCAGAGATAAAGATGGCTGCCGGGCAGGCGGCCGCGCCGGTAGCGGAATAGCGACCGGCGGCTCCGAGCGGCGATGAATCCGGCCAGAATCGCGCAGAGCAGCGCGCCGATGAAGCAGCCTGTGGCCACGTACCCGGCCGGCCCGTGCTGGCCAACGGCGGCCAGCACCACCAGGCCGGTCAGTCCTGACGCCAGCTCGGCCCGGCGCAGCTTGCCGAGCGCGCGGCGCACCGGCCACAAGGCGCGAACGCCCCACGTCGTGGCCAGGCAAGCCCAGGCGATGCCGAAAGCGAGCAGCACGGCGACCGAGCCTCCTGACGCGCCCGGCTGTACCGGAGTTACCGATGATCGTACCGATCGGGCGCGCCGCCGGGACGCGTGGCGCGGGCGCACGGTCGGGGGCGATCCGCCGAGCCGGGCGCGGCCGGGTCTTGACCTCTTGATACCACTGGTTTAGCATTGTGATATCAAATTTAAGAGACTGCTATAGCCGCCCGGGTGGCGGCTTGCAGCCCGCGCGTCCGGACCCGAGAGCAGCAGCACGGCCTCGCGGAGGTAAGTCAGATGAGATCACGCTTGTTTGCACGCAGCCGAGTCGGCTTCGCCCTGATCGCCGCGGCCGTCTTACTAGCCGCCGCTTGCAGTAGCGCGCCCAAGCCGGGGCCGCCCGCGGCCCGGCCCGACGCGTCCGGCTCGTGGCCGGACCCGAACGCCGATCTGAGTAACACGCGGGTCGCCCCGGACTCGCTGATCACCGCGGCCAACGTGTCGAAGCTGCGGCAGGCCTGGTCGTTCCCGATCACCGGCGCGGCAGCGTCCGGGGTCGCTGGCGCCGGGTCGCTGGTCGCGCCGCCGGTGGTCCAGGACGGCGTCGTGTACCTGCAGGACATGTACTGCAACGTGTACGCGATCGCGCTGGCGAGCGGCAAGCTCAGGTGGGAGTACCACGCCAACACGCCGGAGAAGACCGGTCCGGGACCGAACGGGGTGGCGGTCGAGAACGGCGTCGTCTTCGCCGGGACAGTCGCATGCGAGATCAGCGACAGCTCTCTCGTGACTTGCGATCTGACGACGACGCCTGCAGCGTTACGCGACAGGGAAGTGACGAAGCGTGCGCGGCACAGTCATGCGCTGTGCGTCTCGATGCCCACCCGGCTCGATCAGCAAGAATGCTGAGTCAGGCAAGTCGTTCACGTATGCAGCATCCACTCAGTCATGCTCGGCCTCACCTGTCACTCCCAGCGGCATGCCGCCACTGGCGCGGGGTAGTACGCAGCTGTCGTCGAGCCATTCGTCGTCTGCGGTGCGACAGGTGTCGTCGTGTTCGGCGTCGCAGTGCCGCCTGAGATCGGTGTCGTCGTGCTCGTGCCCTCTGCTGATTCAAGCGCAGCGTTCTCTGCAGCAGCAGCTTGCATATCAGCGACTGTGTCAGCGAGCGGATCGAGATGCTTCCAGCCTCTGACTTCGTCTGCGAGCAGCCACTGCGACTGCGGGCGGGCCACCATTGCGTACTGATAGCCCTGAAAGCGAGTGAGCGAGTCAGTGCGCAGCTTCGCATCCGTGTTCCAGACTGCGTGCTGTCCACGCGGCAGCCACTGCAGAGAGATCGCTTGTTCGAGCAGCGCAGCCCACGGCATGACAGCGTCATTGCGAGCTTGTATCTCTTCCATCTCTGCATTGCGATACGTGCTGCCGCTGTTCGCGCCGAGCTTCGTCGGCGGCAAGCCGAACATGAGAGCGACTTCGACGAGCGACTGCAGTCTCGACTCGATCATCTGCGAGTCGACAGGGCGATCCCGATCGGCGTGAAGTCAGTCATCTCGTTCAGCACTGCAGGCGTGTTCGGCGCAGCAGCTCGCTTTGCTGACCATGACGACTTTGCAGAGTCAGCTTGCTCTTGCGTCACTTCGGGTCGATGAATCTTCAGGATGCCTGTCGGCATACCGCCGCCTGCAAAGTAGTTCGCGCCGTAGTCTTGCAACGCTTGCGCTGATGCGATGCCGTCACTGACTGCGTCGAGCAGACCGCGCCCGGCGGCCAGCCTGAGCGACTCAGATGCGACTTCACGTGCCACACTTGACTCGGGTCGTAGAAGTGCCCTGCGAGATACCAGCCTGCGATGAGCGGGGCAGACGGGTTGCCTGCGAACTTCACTGCTGCGTACAACGGGTGCACGGGGTAGACACTCGTCGGGTAGCCGAGACGATCGACGCCAGTGATGACACAGACTGCGTTGCCGTACAGCACGAGCGCTGATGCGATCGACGACCAGAACGACATCGGCGTCTGATTCGGGTCGGGCTGTCGAATGATCGCAGGTTGCTGCTCAAGCTCATCGTTATCTCGCCACGCAGACACAGGCAGCATGCCGAGCGATGCGCAGACATACGCGTGACCGCGCCAGAACGCAGGGACGCTGAGCGCTGTCGTCTCTGACGGTGGCGGCAGCACTCGTGTCGGCCCCATCCACCCACCGGGCACAGTGTCAGTCGTCGTGAGCATGTTCGCTGTCGGCGCTGCGCTGGGCACGACAGGCGGCGTCGCTGCGTTCGAGCGCTGCAGCAGAAGTGACGCAAGACCCACGACTCAGCCTCTGAGCCCAAGAATGCGCAGCAGCGCTGCGAGAGCGAGCACGCCGACCTCGATCAGAAGCACGATCGTCTGCGTGTCAGTCACGCTGCAAGCCTCCCACGTCGTCGACGTGAACGACAGCGATCCTCCTCGCTGCTGTCAGTCAGCTCAGCTGCGATGCCGCCTGCGACGAGCAGCAGACCGCCTGCGATCGAGCCCGTTCTGCTGCGTCGATCAGACCGAAGCCGACTGAGACTGCGATAACGCCGATCGCTTGCAAGCCGATCGCTCGACGCTTGCGCAACCAGCCGACAGGCTTCACAGGATCTGCGGTCGTGCGTCGCCTGCTTTGACGAGGCCGTATCGAGCGAGCGTGACTGCGCAGAGCGGGCTGACGTCGCCGCCGATCTTGCGCGCCCATGCCCATGCGTCGCCGACGACACGCTCGCGCTGACGCAAGTGCGATGTTCAGCACAGGCTGATCACGATGCGCAATCTTCGGCACGCTCTCGTCGTCGATCACCACTGCATCGTAAAGCTGCGCACATGCAGCGCAATAGTCCCTCGTCGAGATCGTCTCAGTGCGCACGCCGAGCGCTGCGAGATCGACGAGCAGCGAGCCGGCAGGGCTCGCAGGGTCGACGACGACAGGCCAAGGGTGCCAGCGACGTTCAAGCTCTGCGACTCGATCGACGATCCACTCAGTGCCGGGTCGATGATCGACGACTTCGACGTGCACTCGATGATCAGCTCGCCAGCCTGCGACTGCGATCGTACCGAACGCACGATTCGGCGTGATGTCGATGCTGAAGCATGGGATGCCTGCGAGCTGCGAGCTGACGTCGCACGCTCTCGACCACTGCTCGATCGAGATGACAGGGCTGCCGCGGTACGACGATTCAGATACGCACGAGCAAACTCGTCAGGCGGCATGCCGTCATGATCTGCTCTGATCGTCGCTTCATTCACTGTGTAGCCGAGCGCAGGCATGCACGACCACCACGTCGATGCTTCGTCAGGGTCGTCGTCGTCATGAGCTGACCACTCGAAGAATGCGACACCGCTGCGCTCGCCTGCTTCGACACGAGCACGACCGTCGTCGACTCTGTCGTGAAAGAAGAGCGAATCTTCGTGACCCATCGTGCTCACGATCCACAGCTGCGCAGACGGCCGCGTCATCATCGCCGGTCTGAACGCTTGCACGAGTCGCTCATCTTTCTGTGCGAATGCTTCGTCGATCACGCCGAGATCGAGCGTCTGACCGTGCCCGCTCGACTCGCCTGACGCTGTGATACCGACTGAGCTTGCAGTGCTCGGGAAGAGCATGCGTTCGAGGCCGGTCTGACGTCGCATCTTGAATGCGTGTCGCAGCGGCGAGCGTGCGAGCAGCTCGCCTTGCTCTTCCCACTTCGCACGACTGTTATTGCGATCTTGCGCGGCGTACAGCACGCGCTAGAGTCACCCCATGCGATGCAGCGGTCGACTTCGACGACGAGGATCAGCGTCGTCTTGCCGCTCTGACGGGCACAGTGACTCGCACTTCTCGATACGCAGGCAGGCCGTCAGGGAGCAGCTCGCATGCGACGTCTGAGACGAGCGACTGCCACGGCATGAGCGGCTGCCCGATGACGCTCGCGAGTCGAGCGAGACGCGGGCGAACGTTCGGTCGCTCAGGGCTGCGCTGTGTCGCCCAACGGGGCTGACAAGAACGCGAGCAAGTCGCTGACGACTGCAGGCTCTTCGTGGTCAGCGTCATCGAGTTCTCTCAGGGTGCGAAGCACATTCGTCTGTGCTCGCACGAGAGACGCTGTCTGCGCTGGGAAGCGTGCTGCGTCGATCTCGTCGAGCGCTGCTGCGAGATGTCGAGCGAGAGAGCGACTGCAGCTTCGTCGACAGGTTCGAGACGACCGCCGCTCTTCAGCGCAGCGATCGTGCGCTCAGTCGCTGACGTATTGCGTCTCTTGCGAGAGCGATCCTCGAGCCCCGCTTCGCTGCTTGTGATGCCGAGCTGACGAGCGAGCTGACGAGCTGCTGCGACATTGTCACGCTTGACTGCGTTCAGCGGGTTGCGCACGAGCTGACCGTCGACGCCTCTGATGAGCTGCCGCTGTGCGATCGAGCTCGCGACTGCGCTCGTCTGTAGTCAGCGACTGCTGCGCAGTATGCGCCGAGCAGGTAGGATCGCTGCGCTCGACGAGAGCGACGCAGCGAGCCCCAGACAGCACGAGCGTCGTCGCTGAGCCAGTCGGGGGCGGTCACGCTCACGAGTCTGCCGCAAGCTGTCGAGCTGCAGACGCTTGACCTCGCGAACGTCATATCGGATTACGGCTGCAGCTCGACGCTCGCAGGGTGGCACGACGCTGTGACAGCTCTGCAGACTTGCGCAAGCGCTTGACAAGCTCTCGCAGCTGCACGCTGGGTCATTTCATGTTTCGTCGTCAGATTCGCGCCCGCGTAAAAAAAGATGCGCACGAGGTGACCTGACGGCTTCGCATCAGAAACGGGCGGCGGGGTGCGACGTCTCGACGAGCGTCGGCACGATGGGCACTGATGCGCTCAGCGAAGTCACAACACCACGCTCGTCCGCCTCCGCCGCCACGACAGGGCGACAGCAGCGACGTCGACGACGTCGTCAGTGCCTGCCCGCTCTCGCTGCAGCAGCGTCTGCCCAGCTCAGCGCAGCGCTCTGCGAGCAGCTCGTCGTCGGGGCCCCTGACGTCCTCAGATCGAGCGTCTCGACGATGCCCCTCGCTGCCCACGAGAGCACGCTCTGATCGCCTGAGAGCGCCGCTGACCCTGAGAGCGCACGAGTCTGTCGTCGAAGCGACTGAGCGACTCACAGCGCATCTGAGCGCTGCACTCAGCACGTCTGACTCGACTGAGATCGTGCTCTGATCCTGCAGCACCCATTGCAGTGATGACTCGAACAGGAACGGTCGCTCCAATCCTGCAGCAGCGATCTTCGAGTGCTGACGTGCATGCTGTATCGCTGGGGTATACAGTGTGCGCTGCAGCGCACGAGGCGCTGCGACGACACAAGGAGCATCATGATCACGACGACACGAGCGCACTCGCACAAGTGCGACGTTTGCGAGCGCAGCTTCGACTGCGACATCGCAGACTGCGATCTCTTCAGAGACGTCTGCGATGACTGCGTCTCAGCAGCACCCACGCCGAAAGCAGCGACTGTCACAGCGATGCTGCCCAAGCGCTTTTACGACGATCACGTCGCACGTGATCTCGATGCTGGTGCGCTCATCGCTGAGCATCGCAAGCAGTATGAAGTCAGTCTCGATCTCGCAGCGTTCGACGAGCTGCTGAGCGATGCTGAGTATTACGCCGACCCGAGCTTCTATCACGAGCTGCGTCAGAGCATGGGACGTGACGCTCTGAACCTCGTCACGTCAGCACGTCACACAGTCACTGCGCTGCGCAAGATCGAGACGCCGTGGAGCGCACGATGAGCGCTCGCATCGTTCACTTCGCATCGAGTCAGCCTGAAGCGCCGCTCTGCAAGAGCAAGAGCGCAGAGATCCGCACACGCTCTGAGCGACTCGTCACGTGCGCACGCTGTCAGCGACTGCACGATGCAGTCGACGACTGAGCGCAAGCGCACGAGCATGCTCAGCGAAGCGAAGCGACTCACGTCTGAGCTGCTGTCGCTGAGCGTGCAGATGCGTGAGACTGCTGAGCTTCGTCGTCAGAGCGTGCAAGCGCTGCGAGACTTCGGCTTCTCGCTCGCTGAGATCGCTGAAGCGATGAATGTCACGCGCAGCGCTGTGCAGAAGATGCTCGTCAAGTGAGCGCGCTGCAGCAGCACACTGCGAACGACTGCTCAGGGGGCGCTAACACTGCATGACGCTCACATGCAGATGAATCAAGAATGCCCGTGGAATGCGATCGAGCGCTGCGTCATCTGTCGTGAGCGCATCAGACCGGCCGCGATCTCGCTGAGATGTACGACCCGAATCAGCTGTATCTCGCAGAGCTGAGCAGCGACTCGACGCTCGACGACGTCGGCGGCTTCGTGCACGCAGAGTGCGGGCTTGCGTCAGGATGGGAGATCGCATGAGCTGACAGACGTCTCAGAGCACTACGACGAGAGCCCCGCAGAGATGCGGGGCTCTTTCGCGTCTACTCAGCGCTTGACGAAGATCAAGACGGGCTCGAACGCTTGCAGCTTGTCGCCCTGCCCCGGCACTCGTGAGAGCGGGAAGCGCTCTTCACGCAGCAGCTCGAAGCCTGCATCTGTGCCCGCTTCGACGGTCCAAGCGACGAGCGGGTACGTGTTCGCGCCCAGCTTGACGTCAGAGACGTTCACGACAGCGTGAGAGCCGCTCTTCAGCGATCTGTGCTGCAGTGCGAGCATCGGTCGCAGAAAGCCGTCACGCCAGCTCTCAGCGTCTCTGAAGCGATTACAGCTCTGCGTCTCTTCGTCGCTGTAGCGCTCTTTGCTGAAGTACGGCGGGCTCGTCAATGCGAAGTCACAAGATTGGGCTCGATCTCGTCGACATCTTCTGCAGGCGCACAGATCAGCTCGACTCGATCAGCAGCGAGCAGATCGTGACTCATGCGCACATTCGCTTCGTGCGTCTGCGTGTTCGGGTCGATGCCTACATATCGAGAGCACGTCGACACGAGGAATGCGACGAGACGCCCGCCGTACCCCGTCGAAGTGTCGAGCACGACTGCGTCGTCGAAAGCGAAGCGTCGCAGCATGCTCGCACGCGTAGCCCGGTCGAAAGTTCGACGCTGCTTCCGCGCCACGCACGAAGCCGAGCGTATTCATGAGCGATGCGTCAGTGATCGGCTTGCTCTGAGCGCAGATGAGTCTGACCTCCTGTTCGAGCTTGACGTCAGACGCAAAGACGTCGAGCAGCGTCGCTTTGCCTGCGATCTTCGCTGCGAAGCGGTGCGGGTGATACGTGTCAGCAACGCCGTACCCCAGCACTGAGTGTTCGAGTCGCACTGCATCGAGCGACGACAGCGCATTGATCTCCTGCATGCACTCAGAGACGCTCAGAGAGCGATACGGCACGCCGACTGCTCGATAGTGCTCGAAAGCGGTTGCGACGACTGTGTCGAGATCGTAGGGGCCCCAGACGACAGCGTCAGTGAGCACTTCAGTCTGCTCGTCGTCGAGGATCGCAGCTTCGAGCTGCTCTTGCGTGTACGCCGTCGCTTCGAGCAGCTCTTGATCAAACGCAGCGATGTTCGCGCAGCATCTCAGCGAGCAGCTCGTCGTCAGTCGTGCCCAGCTCTGCGGTGTGATTGTCTGCGAGCGCATACGCAGCTGCTGTCGTCTCATCTTCGTCGACGAACATGACAGCGACGTGCGACCAGCCCAGCTCGTCACGAGCTGCTCTCAGACCGTGATTCCCAGCTGTGATGATCCCTGTCGGCTCGCCATGCTGCGTCTGTACCGACACGGGCCGACCACAGCGGCTTGCGCTGGCCGAACACTCGAAAGCTGCGAGCGATCGCTGCGACGTCGCCCTGACGCGGGTTGCCCGGCAGCTCAGTCAGGTTCACGACAGGCACGGCGAGCTGCAGCAGCGGGTCAGCGATGCCGTGCGTCATCGTCATGGCAGACTGATGCTCATGCCAACGCCTGACGAGATGGACCGACGCTTCACGTACCACCCGCCCGACGATGAGACACGAAGCCTGCACGAGCTGTGTCGAGCCGATGAGCGTGCATACGCTGCGACCATTAACGCTCTGCCCGGTGGCGAGACTCGTGAGAAGTCACTCGCACTGACTGCGCTCGAAGAGCTGACGTTCTGGACGCACGCCCATCTCGCGGAAGCCTGCCGCCCCCGCGAGACTGATGCGCAGTGCGCAATCCCTACCGCGCAGCGCAGTATCAGCGTCTGCGACGAGTCGTGCTCGAAGAGGCGAGCGGGCGCTGTCAGATCCGCGGCCCCAAGTGCACGGGGATCGCGACCACTGTCGATCACGTCGTCTCACTCGACGAGGGCGGCACGCATGAGCGCTGGAACCTGCGTGCTGCTTGCGTGCAGTGCAACAGTCACGGCGGTGCGCTGATCTCGAATCGCAAGCGCAGAGAGCGCAGCGTCGGTCGTACTTCTCGACGATGGTGAACGCACGCTCACCGCCCAGCTGACCCAGCACGACCTCTTGGCACGAGACGCGCCCGCTGCAGATTGCGGCGGGCGCTCTCGTCGACAGCGAGGGCAGAGAGCTGTCTGACGATCACGAGTGACGTACCAGCCGAGATGACGAGCACGAGCAACCACTTTCGAGCACTGTCGCGTCGCGCCCCTCACACTGCACTTCATCACATCCTCGCATTCGTCGCAGTAGAGGACGAGCAGCTTTGCCCAGCTCATGAGCGTCGATCAGAGCGAGCGATGAGA